>NZ_NKHK02000009.1 GCF_002224245.2 Moraxella sp. VT-16-12 | reverse complement strand
TTGCCCATGTGAGAGTAGGTCATCGTCAGCATCCTTATTTACCCCCGCCAAGAGATTGGTGGGGGTTTTGGTTGGGGGGAATTGGTATGGAAATTGCATAAAAATAAAATGATATGATTTGATGGAGTGTGGTGTGTTTAAGCAGAGGGGTGTGTCGTTGCTAGAGATGATGATTGTGCTGGTGGTGTTAGTAGTGTTGATTAGTCTGGCATATCCTAGTTTTAGACAGATGCTTCATGGTATGGAAGCAAAGCGGATAAGAAATACTTTGATGGTGGTATTAAAAGAAGCGAGACTTGTTAGTGCCACTCATAGACAAAATCTTATTGTGTGTTTGGCAGACGAAGACAATCAATGTCATAACAGAGCCAAGGATAAGGTGATTTTATTTGTAGATGATGATAATAATCAACGCTTAGATGGCGATGAGTTATTAAAGGAATATGCGTTAAATACCAAGTATGGCAACATAGAAATGAATGTGTCAGCAAGACGGCATTATATGAAATACTTTGGAGATTCTGGTGTGCCAAGGGGGCACTTTGGACACATTAAGTATTGTTCGGTAGAAAGGTCGCAGTTTGATTATAAGATTACGATTACGGCGATAGGGTATGTTTGGGATGGGAAAGGATGCAATTAATTTTCATTTACAAATTGCTTTTTATGGGTTTTTGAGTATAATATGTAATATTAAGTGAACATTTATTTCTATTTGCTATTCTTAGGTCGCCCATGCACAAATATCCTTTATCAGCTTTAACCATTGGTATTATGATGCCTTTATTTGCTAATGCACAAATGGCAAATGAGCAACATGTGACTTTAGAGGCATTGAGTGCTACGGTTTCCAAGGAAGCGGGCAAATATGTCGCTATTACGCCAAACAGTCTAAAAGATGACACGCCTTTATACCATACCGCCCAATCTATCAGCGTTTTAACACCACAGCAAGTAGAACAAAAACAAGCCAGCACGGTTGCCGAGCTTCTTGAAAATGTAGCGGGTGTGTCATCTGGCGTACAGGGACGTCGTGGCTGGGATGATTTTATCATTCGTGGACAAGTGTCGTCTAATCAGTTTTATGTAGATGGCATGAGAGTGCAAATGTCATCAAACAATTTGCGTGCGTGGGATGTAGCAGGAGCGGACAGCATTGAAGTGGTCAAAGGTACGACCACTGCAACTTATGGCATGACGTTGCCAAGTGGCATTGTAAATATTACATCAAAACGCCCAGATGATGAAACTTTTGCTAAGACTAAAATTACGCTAGGAAGTTTTAATAATAAAGAGTTGTCTTATGACCTAAATTATGCCCCAAATTATGATAAAAAAGGTGCGTTTCGCTTAAATGGGCGTTTTTCTGACCGTGATGATGCGACTGATTTTGTCTATTTCAAGGACAATTATATTGCGCCAAGTTATACAGTAAATCTGGGCGATAAAACAGATTTGACACTACTAGGTAGTTACCAATGGCGTAAATATATTCGTCAGCAAGGTTTGCCACATAATAATACCATCAATCTTGCAACTGGTGAAAAACAGGTGCGTAATGCTCATCAAAGGTATTCAGCCAAGACGTTTTTTGGCTTGCCTAAAAATGGCTATCAACAAAAAACTTTGCGAATTGGTTATGATTTGACACATCGTATTAATGACGGACTTACCTTTAAATCCATCTTTGCAGTCAATAAAACCAACACAGATGGCAAACCTGTTCTGTCAGGAAATTCTACAAACTTTTGGAATAATGGCACCATCGTTCGCCAAATCAACAATCAAGTTAAAAAAGACACCATGTACACCATGGATAATCGCTTTGAGACTTATGCAAGTATGGGCGAATTTGAGCATGATGTGGTGGTGGGGATGGATTTGCTTCGTGAAAAAAGCGACTATTATCGCCGAAATGATGTTGTAACACCTGCTTTTAATGTCCATGCTCCAAGTTATGATGTGGCATCTATCAGGCTTGGCAAGCCCACTCAGGAAATCACTACCACGCAGTATGCAGGACTGTATGCCAAAGATACGATACGTTATAAGAATTTTATTTTTGGATTAACCGCACGTCATGATTGGGCTTCTACCGAGCTTTACAATGCCTTAACCAATACAGTCAATGCAAAAAATGCCGATAATGCGTTTACAGGCAATGTGTCTGCCATGTATGATTATCAAGGTAAGTTTGCTCCTTATGTCAGTTTTGGCACATCATTTTTGCAAAATACAGATGCAGGGACAGGCGGTGTGTTGCTTGACCCTGAAAAAGGACAAAATGCGGAGATTGGCATAAAATTCCAAGGCTTTGATAAACATTTACAAGGTTATTTGTCATACTATGACATTACTCGCAAAAATGTTGCCGAGACAGTTTATGATAATCATGGTGTTAGCCTAAACTATGCTGGTTTAATAGGTAAGCAACGCACCCAAGGTGTGGAGTTTGAATCTGCTCTTGTGATGAATAATCAATGGAACATTTCAGGTTCATACAGCTATATTCCTACTGCTAAGATAGAAGAAAGCACAACCGCCACAAGTGTGGGTAAGCGTATTAGCCAAATCCCCAAACACTCTGCATCTGTTTCTAGTCAGTATTATTTTAGTCCAGACCGCTTGGGGTGGTATGTCGGTGGTGGTGTTCGTTATCAAGGTGAGCGTACAGCATGGCGTAATACCAGCAGTATAGATTTGCCTGCTTATACTGTGCTTGATGCCAAAGCAGGTTATGAAGCCAAAAACTGGGGCGTGGGACTTGCGGTTAAAAACCTAACTGATAAAGATTACCTAATTGGCACAACACCAAACAGTCAGCTTGTCTCTTATGGTGAGCCACGCAATATTCGGGCAACTTTAACATTTAAGTATTAATGGTTTTGCCATAAAACCCTTTTTCCAAATCTTGCGAAAAAGGGTTTTTGTTTTTAGCTAACATTTGGGGTGATTGTGGATTGGCAGTTAGAACTGATACAGGCAGTTTTTTGGTTACTTAAAGCATTTTTTTGGGTGGTTTTATCACTTGTTGTGTGTGTATGCTTGTTAAGATTGACAAATGTCGGGCAAAAATTTTGGAAAATTACCCAGCCTTGTTTGTCGCCTGCCATCGCCATAAAAGCAATCGTGATGGTTGGGCTGTTGATTTTGTTTGTATTGTTGGAAGTTAAAATCAGCGTACTTAACACCCAATTTTACAACAAATTATACAGCTCATTGCAAGATATGGACGCACAGGCATTTTGGTTTTTTGCTTTATTGAATGCGATGCTGATGGCGTTTAAAGTTGCTCAGGAAGTTGTGGATAGGTTTGTGGGCGAAGCTTTTGAAGTTAAATGGTGGGAGCGTCTTAATGGGGTGCTACTTGACCGCTATTTTCTGCATAAAAATTATTATCGTTTTGAGTATTCTTGTGCATTTAATGCCCAAAGCCCTGATAACATTGACCAACGTATTGAGCAAGATGCAAGAGAATTTATCACGACCACTGTGGAGATGGGGCGTGGGGTCATTCATGCGGTGATGTCCACAGTAGAATTTACGATTATTTTGTGGGGTTTGTCTGGTATTTTAAGTGTGTTTGGCTTGCACATTCCAAAAGGTGTGGTGTTTTTTATTTATGTTTTTATCATCACAGCCACGGCTTTATCGGTGTGGATTGGTAAGCCCTTGATTAAATTAAATTTTGATAAAGAGCGATTGCATGGCGATTATCGTTATTCGCTGATACGGGTGGCAGAAAATGCTGAAAGCATTGCTTTTTATGATGGTGAACATCAAGAAAAACGTCATTTGTCTGATAAGTTTAAAATGATTATTGATAATCGTTGGCGGATTATCAGGCGATTGTTGGGGCTTGATGGCTTTAATACGGGAGTTACACAAACCGCCCAACTGCTGCCATTGATGTTGCAAGCCCCACGCTTTTTTGCAGGAGAGATTAAACTTGGTGATATGCACCAAACTGTGCAATCATTTAATCGCTTGATGAGAGCGTTGTCGTTTTTTCGGTTGTTTTATGAAACTTTTACATTGTATCAAGCACGTCTAAACCGTTTGCATGGTTTTTTGACAAGGTTGGATGCACTTGATAAAACGCCATTGCAACAAATGACAGATGATGGTAATCAAGTAAAGCTTCATAAATTTATGGTCATAAAACCTGATGATATTCCCATGACATCACCCATTAGCCTGATTTTAAATCAAGGCGACCGCTTGTTGATTCAAGGCACGTCAGGCACAGGAAAAACCATGTTGCTCAAAGCAATGGCAGGTATTTGTCCTTTTAATACAACAGGGTCATTGACCATGCCAAAGGGGGTGCATTTGTTTATTCCACAGCGAGTTTATACGCCACAAGGCACGCTAAGGCAGGCGATTTGCTACCCTGATTTGGTGGTTGATGATGACGCATTAAAAGATGTGATGAAACTGTGTAAATTGGAAAAATGGACAGATTATATTCATGATGTGGCAGATTGGCAACATCGTCTGTCATTGGGCGAGCTTCAACGCATTGCTTTTGTTCGTGTGATGTTAATTCAGCCAGATGTTGTGTACCTTGATGAAGCCACATCTGCACTGGATGAGCCAACTGAGCGATATTTTTATGATTTATTGGTACAAAAATTGCACAATTCTATCATCATCAGTGTGGGGCATCGTAGCACTTTACATGCTTATCACAATAAACAGCTTATTTTAAGTGTGTGAATTGCTTTTATTAAGCTTAATTATGGTTTTTGATTGATTTTATCATCATGCTTATTTGAAGAGCTGGCGGTTTTTTCTGTTTTGGGTTTTTCTAGCAGTTTGTTTTTTGGTTTGATGGGTAAAATAACCAAAAATCTGGTTTTGCCTTGCCAAGTGTCAGTTAAAATTTGACCCTGATGAGCTTCAACGATTTGAGAAACCAAAGACAGCCCCAGTCCTGAGCCTTTTTTCTCTTGTTTTAGGCGAACAAAGGGGCTAAAAATATCATCTCGTTTATCAACAGGAATGCCCGCCCCTTGGTCAATGACTGCCAGCACGGCATAGCTTGGCTCGGTGGCGGCTTTGTTTTTGTCTTTGCCTGTTAAGCGTTTTAAAAAGCTGTTATTGGGCTTATCCGCCGTTTGGTTGTCGTCAGCTATGTCATTGGTGCTGTCTATGTCCAAAAGCGTTTGGGGAATGATGCGTGCTTCATTGTGATTGATGCTGTGATACAGATAGACTTCTATCGGCGGTGTGCCGTGAATCATGGCATTATTTAATAAATTTCGCACCAAATGGGTTAATAGCTTGGGCTGGGCGGTGATACAAACTGGCAAAGCAAACAATGTCGCATCGGAGTAATGCTGACATTCACCATGCACCAACTCATACAAATCCACTTGCTCGGCATTTTGTAGGGCGTGTCCTGCGTCTAGTCGGCTGACAAGCAAAATACTCTCCACAAGGTCGTTTAAACCAGTTAAATCACGATTGATGGCGGCAGCTCTTTTGTCAAATTTGGCTTTATCTGCGTCATCTAGCTTGCCAGCAAGCATATCCATCATCTCTATTTGTAGGCGAATGCGAGTGATGGGCGTGCGAAATTCGTGGCTGGCGTGAGCAAGCAGTAAATTATTGGCATTGATGAGCTGTTCTATTTTTTGGGCAGATTGGTTAAAACCATAAGCAAGCATGGCAATCTCATCATCCCCATGTTCACTGACTCTCACGCTAAAATCACCATCACCAAGTTTTGCCATCTGACGGCTCATTTGGTTTATCCGCCAAGTGATAGAATGAGCGATTCGCCACAGTACTGCTGACATGATGGTTAAGAGTAAAATCGTTCCTGTAAAAAGGTTGAACACGGCAAGCAGGGGCGACTCTTTTGGTGGATTGCGGTTTTCATACCAAAGTGTGTATCCTGTTACGCTTTTGATGGTAACATGGGGTGGGTTATCACCCATCAGTTTAGAAAAGGTGTTAAAGGACCAAGAGTCTTCTGGTCGGACTTCGGCAGGCAAGTTGGAATCTTCGGTTTGGATAATCAAGTGGTGGTGTTGGTTGTATAGACCGATTTTGGCATTGAGACTGTCGTCCATGATGTCAAAGCTTTTTTTAATAATGGCAAGCACAAAGCGTGATTGAACTCGCCTGTTTTCTTGATTGAGCTTATCCACTTCCATGAGTAAAGGGTCAATTTGACTTAAAATTTGCCCTGCGATGACCTTAGAACGCATACTGTCAGAGTTATTGTGGGTAAGCTGAGCAAGCAAAACCATCGCCACCGCAAAGACGATGAGTGCTAAAAATACACTGATAAACAGTCTGGCAAAAACCGAATGTAGCCCAAAATCTGTTTGGGTGTCTTTTTCTTGGGTGGTCATGGATTATCCAAAATTTAAGAATAAAAAAACCACCAGAATGGGCAAACTGATGGTTTTTGGGGTTACACTTGGTCAGTGGCGAACTGATAGCCCACGCCACGCACAGTAATAATGCGTTTGGGCTGACGGGGATTGTCTTCAATCAGTGCTCTAAGGCGAGAGATATGAACATCAATCGCACGGTCAATGTTTTCAGAGCTGTCATCATTGGGCATGGCTTGCCACAGTTGTTCACGATTTAGCACTTTGCCTGCGTGGGTGGCAAAATAGTGTAATAGCTGAAATTGGTGGGTGGTCAGGCGGACAATTTTGTCATCAATGGTAACTTCATGACTGTCAGGAAATACCGTCAAACGTCCAAAGGTCAGGCTACCTGAGTTAATATCGGCTTGGTTGGGGGTTTCATGACGGCGTAGTACGGCACGAATACGAGCCAGCAACTCTCTGGGCTCAAAAGGCTTAGAAATATAGTCATCGGCTCCCATTTCTAGCCCAAGCACACGGTCGGTGGTGTCGCCTTTGGCGGTGAGCATGACGATTGGCACTTTATTGATTTGGTTGTTTTTTGAGCCACGCACTCGCTGACAAACCTGCATGCCATCCATGTCAGGCAGCATTAGGTCAAGCACAACAAGGTTGATGTCTCGCTCCTTGGCATCCAAAATATCAAGCCCTTCTTGGGCGGTGGGGGCGTGGTGAACTTCATAATAGTTCATGGACAGGTAGTCGCTGATAAGTTCTGCCAAATCTGGGTCGTCTTCTATTAGTAGGATTTGTTTGCTCATGGTAATGCCTTGTTAAAAATTATATGTTAAAGATAAATAAAACTGCTATATCTTGCCAAGAATTAACCTGCTTGACAAGTGCTAATTTGTTATGAAACATAAAAAACCCCAAGATTTCTCGCCATTGTTCGCCAATTTATGCAAAAAATGTAAAAAATGTTGCACAAATCAAAATGACCAGTCTAGCCTAACTTGCTTGCCAGAACTTTCTTTGGGTAAGCGTGCCAGACAAATCAGCTTTTCAGGCGGAACACCTGCCACCAAATATTGACCGCTATTTGGGCGGTATTCTATGACTTCGGTGGCGGTCAGTCTGATGGTTTCATCTTGACCGATGAGCCACAAATTGGCATGAATGGGCGTGGCAGGTTTGTGTGGTGGTTCGTTTAGGGCGGATAAATCCATATGGTTAAGCTCATCATCAAAAATGGCAAAACCAGGCGCCAATGCTCCTACACTCATCTGTCCATAATTGATATGACCGCTCACCCAATTGCCAATTTTCAAATCTAATTGTTTGGTTTCATCAGGGCTGATATGAACATGAACTTCTAAGTTATCAGGGTCTTTTGGGGTGTGCTGAATTTTGGCGATTTGACCGACAAAACTTTGACCAGCATTGGTGCTAAAATTGACCGCTTTGCCCACGCCAAGATATTCTTTGTATTTTTTTGGCAATAAACTGATAAATTTTAAGTGCTTATCATCGCTGATGACCATCAAGGCGGTGCCTTTTGGGTGGATTGTTGTTGTGTCATGAATAAAAATTTCTTCAATTTTGCCAGAAATGGGAGCGTTTATTGCAGTAATTTTGGTGAGAGGTTGTATGGTGGGGCTGTCATCGCTTGGTTCATCATCAAACAAAGGCAGCTCATCGTTAAACACTTTGGACTTGTCTGCTGGTTCATGCACCAGCTCAAATATCTGCTCATTAATATGAGCAATGGCAGTATGTTGGGTAACTTTATCACCAAGACGTACTGATAAGCTGTACAAACTGGCATTATTTGGCAGATAAACTTTACTGGTCGTTATGGGAGCGATAATACCTTCTAGGCGAAAACTGGGCTGATACAGCTCGGTATGCACATCACTTAGGTGAGCTTTGGTCAGGACGACAGTTTGAGCATTGATGGCGATTTTTGCATCATCTTGGGCGGTTGGCATGGTAATTTTTCGTTCATGAAAAATGCTGTTAGGCTCGGTATGTTGTGTGGTTAAATCTTGACGGCAGGCACACAGACTGACAATTGACGATAGTATCAAACCCCATACTGACAAAAAATGTCTTGGCATGATGTGTCCAAATACAAAAATGTTGATGGTATTTATACTAGCATATTTTGATGTATGATAGATTATTTATATGTTGTTTTGTATAAAATTATATTTTTAATCGGTGTTTTTATTAAAAAGTGTTAGTAAATTTTATCAATATGTGATAAAAATAGTAGGTTGGGTGTTTAGTCTAAATTTTTGCGATGTTACAGATAAATACCACGCATTTAAGTTGATATTATGGGTCAATGGCCCTTGCCATAAAGGAAACCGTTATGAATAATTTTGCTGGTCTTAAAGTCATGATTATTGATGATTCAAAAACCATCAGACGTACCGCCGAGGCCTTACTCCAAAAAGAAGGCTGTGAAGTGATTACGGCGGTTGATGGTTTTGATGCTTTATCAAAAATCGTGGAGACCAATCCAGACATCATCTTTGTGGACATCATGATGCCTAGACTTGATGGTTATCAGACGTGTTCGGTGATTAAAAATAATCCAGAGTATTCGTCAAAGCCTGTAATTATGTTATCATCTAAAGACGGATTATTTGATAAGGCTCGTGGACGCATTGTTGGCTCAAATGAGTACTTGACTAAGCCATTTAGTAAAGAAGATTTATTTGCCACCATCAGCCGTTATCGCTAATCTGTTTTTTAAGTGTTTAAAAGATAGGAGAATTTTATGGCGAAAATACTGGTTGTAGATGATTCACCTGCTGAAATGGTGCGGTTTCGTGAGATTTTAGGTAAGCACGGTTTTGAGTTGATAGAAGCCTTTAATGGCGAAGAAGGTTATGATAAAGCGTGTGAACAACAACCTGATTTGATTTTGATGGACATTGTCATGCCTGAGATGAATGGTTTTCAGGCGACACGCAAAATCACCCGAGACGAAAAAACAGCCCACATTCCCGTGGTCATCGTCAGCACCAAAGACCAAGAAACTGACCGAGTTTGGGGTAAACGCCAAGGGGCAAAAGAATATCTTGTTAAACCCATCACCGAAGAACAACTCATCGGTGTGATTCGCTCAGTGTTGGGGTAACTTGTGGCTTCTTTGGGATTTATTGAGCTGTTGCGATTGGCTGACCTTGCAAAAGCGAGGTCGTCTGGGCGGCATGATGACCAATATCATCAATGGCGGGGCGTTAGTTTTGAAGTAGCAGGACAAAGATTTGTTGCACCAATGGGGGAAATCGCTGAAATTTTAGCAATGCCTGAATTTGTCCCCATTCCTTTGACAAAGACTTGGTTGCTTGGTGTGGCAAATGTGCGTGGTCGTCTATTACCCATTGCGGATTTGGCGGGATTTTTGGGGCTAAGAAGTCATGAATCTCTTAAAAAACGCAAGGTCATGGTGATTGATGAAGATGGGGTGTTTTCAGGAATCTTGGTGGATCAAGTGTTGGGTATTATGCAGTTTACCCAAAGTGAGTATCAAGCCCGCTCTTTGCCAGAGTCATCACCATTTGCCCCTTACAATCATGGCGTGTTTGTAAAAGATAATGAAGAGTGGTTTGTCATCATGCCATCGTTATTATTTGCCAATACAGACTATCAAAATGCTGCCCTAGTTTAGGGCTTCTGTGGCATACGCCTAAATCATCACTCAAATACGAAGACAGACATCATTTTTTGGTGTGTGTGAACTTGTTTTGTTTTTTATAGGAAATCAACCATGAGCGACAGTAAGACGTCAATGATACCAACAACACCTACAACACCCAAAGATACAAAATGGTGGGTGGCGTTGATTGTTTTTGGGCTAATTTCTTTGGTCAGTTTTGTGTGGCTTGTGTATTCCTTATTAAAAATCACCGATTATCTTAGCGATGTCAATCACCTAGAAGTCAGTGCGGTCAATATCGTCAAAGCGGTCAATGACGCAACATTTTCACGTGATTTTGAGACCAGTAAAAACGCTTATACCAAATTATCCACTGACATACAAGCTTACGAAAGTTCACTAGAACGCTTGCAAAATGACGTGCTGATAAGTGGCGGGGCGTTCAAAGAGCTTGGTGAGATGTGGCAAGCCAAAAAACAAAGTGCTGACTATGTGGTGGCACACCAAAACAACATCAATCAGCTTCAAGACTTTCAAAAGCAGGTCAAAGATGCTGTGGTGCAAATGCAAGAGCAATATATCCAAGTGATAGACCAAGCGATGGCAGTTCGTATGCCATCTGCAACTTTGCGTGAAATTCAAGCACAGACCATTCGCCTAGAACGCATTAACGAAGAGATGACGGCATTAACCACCAGCACTGAGGCAGATGTAGATGGTTTTAAAAAGTACACCAATGAATTTGCCAGCGTACTAAACACTCAAATCGCGACGTTCGGACAAGCATCTCCTGCACTGCAAGCGATTAAAAAAACCTATGAACAAATGATAGCTCCTGTATCAGCAGAGCTAGATAGTCTAAGTATGCCTGCCATTCAATCTCGCCAAAATGCCCAAGCCCTAAGCGACCTTGCGACCATCACTCAGGCCAAACTTGCTAATGTAGATAGAGGAATTATTAATCAAAAGAGTGTTTTGTTGCCTGCAACGTTATTTTTGGTCAGTTTGCTGTTTGCCATTTATGCTCTGACTAGACTCTTTAAAAATCGTAGCCGTGCCGAACGCTTAGCCACAGAGCGTGAGCTGTTACGTCAAAATCAAGAGCTAGAAACCGAAGCGGAAATGTCTCGGCGTGAATCTGACCGCATTCGTAAGATGGAGCGTGAAAAAGAAAACTCTCAGGCAGCAATTTTGCGACTGTTGGACGAATTGGCGGACTTAGCTGAGGGGGATTTGACCACACGTGCTACTGTTACCGAAGATTTTACAGGGGCGATTGCTGATTCGGTAAACTTAGCGATTGACCAATTGCGTGAGTTGGTACTTGCCATCAACATGACTGCTGATAAAGTCGCCCAATCATCACAGCAAACCCAGATGACGGCTGTGGAGCTGTCTGAGGCTTCTGAACATCAAGCCCAAGAGATTGCTGGTGTGTCAGCAGCGATTAACCAAATGGCGGTTTCTATTGACCAAGTCTCCACCAACGCCACTGAGTCAGCATCAGTTGCTCAGCGTTCGGTTGCCATTGCTCATAATGGGGTAGAGGTGGTTCATCGCTCCATTGAGGGCATGAACATCATCAGAGACCAAATACAAGAGACTTCTAAACGCATCAAACGTTTGGGCGAATCATCTCAGGAGATTGGCAACATCATTGGTTTGATTAATGACATCGCCGAACAAACCAACATTTTGGCGTTAAATGCTGCCATTCAAGCATCTATGGCAGGCGAGGCAGGGCGTGGTTTTGCGGTGGTTGCTGATGAGGTTCAGCGTTTGGCAGAGCGTTCAGCAGCGGCAACTCGTCAGATTGAGGTTTTAGTTAAGACCATTCAAGCAGACACCAATGAGGCGGTATCATCAATGGAATCCACCACCGCTGAGGTTGTCAAAGGAGCAAAACTTGCCAAAGATGCAGGCGAGGCACTAGATGAGGTACAAACAGTTTCGCACACTTTGGCGGATTTGATTCAAAATATCTCAAATGCTGCTCGTCAGCAAGCAACATCAGCCAGTCATATCTCCAATACGATGAATGTGATTCAAGACATTACGTCTCAAACAACCGCAGGAACATTGGCAACTGCTCGTTCGGTGGGGCGTTTAAATGAAATGTCTGCCCAGCTACAAAAATCAGTATCGGGCTTTAAACTGTCTGATGACAACTGATGGCACATGATAAGGTCCACCACAGTCTAGGCTGTGGTGGCGATTGCGTTTGTGTCAGACCAGATTTTAGGTGCGTTGTAGGGTCTAAACAGACTGCTACCTTTCTTTTTTTTGCAGGTTAAGATAGGCGGTATCGCCAGTAGGAATGAACATGAATCATCAGCACAATGAAATGCTTGCTTTGGAGTGGTTGATAGAGCCACTTAACGAACAAATTGATGCTTTGTATGCCCGCCAGCAAGATGATGCACTGGGAGCATTGGCACAGATTGCCACAAAATATAAAGAAATTCATGGCGTGCTGATGATGGCAAATTTGCCTGACTTTTTTGAGCTGGCAGCTTTGATTGCTTTGATGGCAAATCATGTCAGCCAGACATCACAGTCAGAAGCCAGATTGTTTTTACCTGTGGTGCTACACGCTAGTAAACTGCTACAACATGAGCTAAATCATTATCGAAAATCTCGTTTTATCCGTAAAAATCTTTTGGAGTTACGTTGTCAATATTTGGGCATGCTACTAAAAGAGCTGGACATTCGCACTGATAAGGCAAGCCCGTGGCAAATGGCTCAGGGTCATCGGTTTAGCGACCAAATCCATGTAGAGCAGCTTGCCCCTTATCAGCTGAGCGAAGATGAGTATCAGCAGGTGAGCGATACTTGGTATGCAGTTTCTGAAAAGCTTGCCAAAAGCACCCAAGATAGAGTGTTGCACTTAGGAAATCTGCTCAGCATTGCCAATCGTATGGCAGGACACGTCAGTGATGAGCTGATTAAAAAGCTTTGGACGGTGGCGGTGCTGTGGATTGATAGCTTGATTTTAAATGAAGAGCTGCACGCTGACGATGTTTATTTGTTGGGTAAACTTAATCGTGCCTTTGGACTAGAAAGCCAAGATGTGAGCATGGCAAATATGCTGTGGCTTGAAAATGTGTTGATTGATATTTATGTCAGTCTGATGAATCTGTCTTTGGTGAGTCGAGCAGGGCGAGACATGCTTAGCAGGGTGGATAATAATATCCTAACCGAGCAAACCTTTTTTTCATTCATCACACTAACGCTCAAAGAAATCATCAAATCCTTAGATGATGATGTGATTCGTTTTGACCAGTTGGCTTTAATAAAAGACAGATTGGCCGTTCGGGGTTGGTCATTTTATGCAAATAGCCTAACCCAAATCATCGCTTATGCCGAAGATGCCAACAGCTCAGGCACGATGAGTTTTGAGACCGCCAAAAACAATATTAAAGCCAAATTACAAACTTTATATGATGCCATTAAAAAAACCGATGAAGTGGCACAAACAGCCGATGACCACCATCATGGCGGTGTGTTAAATGAAGTATATATCGCCACCGAAGAGATAAAAAACAGTTTTAGTGAATACCTAGAAAGCAAAGATGTGGGTGATTTGCCAGATTCTGATGGTTTATACCAGCTAACTCATTATTTTGTTGGTATGCAGATGAATGAAGTGGTGGTGGTCAGCGAAAAACTTACCACGCTGTTTTTGACATTAAAGGATAAAGCACCAAATCGTATCAGTTGGCAGTTGGCTCATGATATCGCTGATGGGTTGTCATTGTTTGAGATGTTTTTGGACAATCTTGCCAGACAAATTTTTGACCAAGCATTGCTAACCAAAGCCGAAGAGACCATTGATGTGTCTTTAAAAAGCGTTTTGGCAATGACTGACAAAAACGATGACGTGTTGGAGCTGTTTGATATTTATGCAAAACTGTTGAAATCGCATGAAAATACCATTTTATATGATGACAGTGGTGCGATAGAACCTGTGGTGGGGGAAGTGGTGCATTCATATCATCTCAAAGGCGAAGGCGTGCTTGATGATGAAGACATAGAAGATGTCATTATCCAAGAAGAAACACAAACTCCCATCAGCGATAATGTGCAGGTGTTAAGTTTTAGTCAGCGTCAAGTCGCCTTAAAGTCTGCCCCAGCTACCTTGATGACTGACAGGGAAAAAAGCAAAGGTATTTTATTGACCGATGTGTTATCGCTACCAAGCATCAGCCTAAGTGATGGCATGAATAATGATAACGACTTAACCGTCAGTGCCATCAAAGCATATCATGCCAGTCAAGAACCCCCAAAAATAACCACTACCGCTTATGAGATTGCCAAAGCCAGTTTAAAAGATGATGATTTTAGCCATGATAGGGAGTTTCGGACGATTTTTGTGGAAGAAGCTGATGAAACGATAGATGAGCTTCATGCACACCTAAATGCTTGGCAAAAAAATATCAGCAATCTAACGCCCTTAAAAGAAGTTCGCCGTAATTTTCATACCTTAAAAGGCTCAGGGCGTATGGTGGGTGCGTTTGGTGTGGGTGAGACGGCTTGGGCGATAGAAAATATGCTCAACCGAGTGCTAGATGGCACGATAGCTGTCAGTAACGATGTGGCAAAGCTTGTAAATGAAGTAACTGACATCATGCCCATCATGGTGCAAAATTTTGCTAACAGCCAGCCCCCAAGTGTGGATAATGCTCTGATTGTGCTAAAAGCCAATAATATTTTAAAAGAGCGACCCTTGAATGATGGTGTGCCAGCAGGGGCGTCTTTGTATCCTGTGCACATGGATAAAGCTGAGCCTGTTTCTGAGCCTGTTTCTGAGCCTGTTTCTGAGCCTGTTTCTGAGCCTGTTTCTGAGCCTGTTTCTGAGCCTGTTTCTGCCATCAATAGTATAGCCAATACCCAGCAACAGCACGCTTCCAAGTCCATCATCATTGAAATTCCAAGCGTATTACAACGCTTTGTAGAAAAAGCCAGCCAGCCACTGATTTCCATCTTTGGTGAGGTGGATGATGACATCAAAGAGATATTTGTTGAGGAAGCACAAGAGGTGCTAGACGATGCCATTCCTACCTTTAAACTGTGGCTCTCTGACCGTGAAAAAAGAGAGCTTTTGGTGGAGGTTCGCCGTCATTTTCATACCCTAAAAGGTTCAGGGCGTATGGTTGGCGCGATGGAGCTGGGCGAGCTTGCGTGGGCAATGGAAAATATGCTCAACCGAGTGCTAGATGACACCATTGCCATCAATGAAGGTATGTGCACACTTGTATCAGAAGTGTTGGGCGAATTTGACTGTTTGGTAAAAATCTTTGATGATGGGACAGAAAAATACCCTGATTTAATGATTCTTTGGACAGCGTCTGCCAATGCTTATGCAAAAGGGCTTGGTAATGAGTTTGATTATCGCACATTAAGCCAAAAATCAGTTTATATAGAGCCTGATTGGTCTGCCCAAACGTCTGATGAGACCACATTAGATTTAAAACAAGAGCCGTTGGCAAAAATACAAAAATCATCAGACACAACAGATGATGTTGATTTGGGTGCGATGGCTTCTCAGGTGGCAACCATCAGCCAAGATAATCAGCAAACAGAACATGATGAGCCTATTCAGCCCATACCAAAAAATCATGCGGTTAATGCCTTAGTTTCTATCAAACAAGCAGGTGAGCTTATCCAAAATGTCAAGCCCATCACGCCCCATGATGCCGAAGAAGAAATGTTGGGGCAGATTTTTGTTGAAGAAGGGCGAGAGCTATTGGCTGACGTGCAGGAGTTTTTAAATACTCATCAAGAAGAGCAAAGCGTGCCTGTCAGCGATAAGGTGGTGCGAGCATTTCACACGTTGCGAGGTGCATCAGGTTTGCCATCACTAAAAGATGTTGGCGATGTTGGGGCGATGATTGAGCGAGTGCTTCAAGATTTGCAGCAACATGAACAGCCGATGAATCAGACTCACCTGTGTGCTTTGGATAATGCTGTTACACTCATTCAAGAGAGACTGACCGCTTATGAAAATGCCGACAGTATGGATAATGAGCATTTTCAAGAAGACAAACACGTCTTAGAAACCATGCTACCAAAAGAGCAAGAAAAACTGCCAAGCATCAGCGAGCTGATTGCAGGTATTGATGAGCTGTTAGATGCTGATGTGAGTTTGCAAGCGGTTTGTGTGCAGTCTTATGATGACGTCAAAAACCATGCCGACACACTGCTTGCTCAAATCCGACTTTTGTCAGAACGCACCAAAAAACGTCCTAAATTTCAGCGTCTGCTTGCACCCATGCAAGGTGCTTATGAGCTGATACAAGTGTATCCTTTGAGTGTCAAAGATGATACTTTTGTTAAAGTATTGTTGTCTACTCATGAGATGTTGGTTGGTTTGTTTGATGCCATTGCAGGCAGTATGTCGCTAAAAGTTGATGAAGTGGTGCTGTCAGCATTGCAAGACAATACCATCAGACTGACGGTAGATTATCATCGCCAAAGACATTTACAAGAGATTAGCCATGCCCAAAATGCCATTGTTACTGTCTTTAATAAACCCCAAACAGAGGATGAGCTGTATTTTGAGCCAATCAGAACAGATGATGAGCTGTTGCAGATTTTTTTAGATGAAGCCTTACAATTAGACGACATCACCCAAAAAACTTTAATGGCATGGCGTGATGATTTAAATAACACCAAACATCTTCAATCTTTACGCCGTCATCTGCATACCATCAAAGGTGGGGCAAAGTTGGCAGGCATCATCAGTATTGATGAGCTGGCGGGCGAATCTGAATTGTTGTTAGACAAACTAAAATCAGGTGAGCTTACGGTGTCCTTGGGGTGGTTTGGTATTGTCGGACAGCTCTTTGATGTGTTGTCATTGCAGTTTGAGATGATAAAATCTGCCAAGCAGTCTTTTTTTGCAGAACGCACCATCGCCGAGCTAAAAAATGTGTTGTTAAGTGGTCAGGTTGCTGATGACGCCACCATTTATACCCCAAAAATTGAGCTTGATGAGGTGTTTGACGAAGCCTTTGAAGTTAGCGAAAATCAAGCTCAAAGTGTGTCTGATTTTGATGAGACAATGAGTTTTGACAAACTGATTGAGGATTCTTGGCAAGGCGTGATGCCTGATGAGGACATTTTGGCGGTGTTTTTGGAGGAGGCCAGCGAGCTTGCCGAAAGCAGCGCTGAGGATTTTGCCCTGTTTAAAAGCAACACAGGTGATGTGGAAGCTTTACAATCATTACAACGCAAATTACACACCATCAAAGGTGGGGCAAGAATGGTATCTGCTAATGGCATGGCGGATTTGGCACATGAGATGGAAACCATTTATGAGGATTTGGGCAATCGTCGCCGTCCTGCCACCAAAATGGTAACACAACTTTTGTTTGCTTGCCATGATTGGATTACATCTGCGGTAGGATTGCTTGAAAATCGCTATAATCCGCCCCGTCCTTTGGCATACATTGATGCTTTGCGTGGTTTTACCCAAGACCCAGACAGTCTGACAGTCGTACCACAAATCTCCTTGGAGCAGGATATTTTGACGGTCAATCACTACAAACAGCTTGCCGATGAGCTGTCTGATGTGCGTAGTATTGAGCAAATGCCCCCTGCCAAAGGCGTGTTTGGCGAGCAAACCGAAACAAGTGCCAGTGCTGAAATGATACGCATCTCGGCGTTGTTGATGGAGCGTATGATTAACCTATCAGGTGAAGCGGCGATTAACCGTGCTAGGATTGACATGAACATGGTCAGTCTAACAGCAAGCATAGAAGAGATGGGGGCGACTGCTCAGCGACTTGCTGACCAGTTAAGACGCATGGACAGCGAGCTAGAAGAGCAGATTTTAGCACAGCTTGATACCGATGAGTTAGATGCAGGATTTGACCCATTGGAGATGGACCAGTACTCATCGCTTAACCAGTTATCCAAATCACTATCAGAGTCGGCATCTGACTTGTTAGACATTAAGATGACTTTGCTGGAAAAAACACGTGATAGTGAAAACTTGCTGTTACAACTGTCTCGTACCCAAGCTCAGCTCCAAGACAGTTTGATGAGCTCGCGCATGGTGCCATTTTCACGACTGACCCCACGTTTGCAACGTATCGTACGTCAGACCGCAGGCGAGCTTGGTAAATCGGTAGAGCTGACGGTCATCAATGCTGATGATGAGATGGATAGAAACATTCTAGACCACATCGTTTCGCCACTTGAACATATGCTTCGTAATGCGGTGGACCATGGGATTGAGTCGCCTGATTATCGCAGTGAGATTGGCAAGCCTGCCACGGGTTATATCGTTTTGGAAGTTCGCCGTGAAGGGGATGAGATTATCATTTCGCTGTCCGATGATGGGGCTGGGGTTAATGTAGATGCGGTGCGTAAAAAAGCCATCAGCCAAGGACTGATTCAAGCGACCGACCAGCTTGCTGATAACGACATCATGCAGTACATTTTTAACTCAGGGCTATCCACCACCAATAAAATCACCCAAATTTCAGGGCGTGGTGTGGGCATGGACGTGGTACGCAGTGAGATTCGTCAGTTGGGTGGCTCGGTATCGGTGGAGTCGGAGCGTGGTCAAGGCTCTCGCTTTGTCATTCGTGTGCCTTTGACTGTTGCCATGTCTGATGCGTTGGTGGTGCGAGTGGCTGACCGTCAGTATGCTGTGCCACTGATTCAGATTGACCGAGTGATACAGGTGGACACCCAAACGGTGATGAATTTTTATGAATCGTCTGCCAATGTGCTAAAAATAGAAGGTGTCGCCTATCGTTTGCGTTATTTGGATGAGATTTTAAACAACAACAGTTTTGAGCCAATCAATGCCGAAAGTAGCGTGCCTGTCATCATCATTAAAAACCGTGTTGGTCAATTATTGGCATTGCAAGTTGATGACATTGTGGGTTCACGCACCGAAGTGGTGGTAAAACCTTTGGGTCGCCAGCTATCGCATTTGTCAGGCATATCAGCAGCGACCATCATGGGCGATGGTTCGGTCATGCTCATTTTGGATTTATTGGCTTTGATGCGTGTGCCACAATCACACATGATAAAACCCAACAAAGCCAAGAGCACACAGCGTGATTTGGTGATGGTGGTGGACGATTCGGTAACGGTGCGTAAGGTAACATCTCGCTTTTTGGAGCGTCATGGCTTTGATGTGCTGGTTGCTAAAGATGGTGTTGATGCCATTGAAAAACTTCAAGACGCTGTGCCTGATTTGATGTTGCTTGACATTGAAATGCCTCGTATGGACGGTTTTGAAGTGGCAACACAGGTGCGTAATAGCCCCCGCTTAAAAGAGTTGCCCATCATCATGATTACGTCTCGTACTGGCGAAAAACATCGTCAAAGAGCTTTTGAGATTGGGGTAACAGACTATATGGGCAAGCCTTATCAGGAGTCTGACCTATTAAGTCGCATTTATGAAATCTTGGACAAACGTGAAAGCAGATGATCATCATCAAATTTGTGTTATTGTCATTACTGATGATAAAAATCAACGTTTTGCCTTTGAAGACACGTTATACCAATTTGGTTTTACGGTGGTTGGCTGTTATGGGGTGGAGTATCTTGATGGATTGTCTTTTGCCAAGCTGGAAACAGGGTTGTTGTGGCTCATAGATACGCCCTTAGATACCGCATTGCACACTCAAATTTTGGCGTGTAAGCCATATTTGGTGCTTATGGGGTTTAATAAAGCCCCAAATCTTGGTTATCTTGATGGCTATCAGTGTTGGCAAAGGGTGCTGGTTAGGCAGTTACGCAAGGCTTGTGGTTTGCCAGCATTGCCCAAGGCTAAGATGATTCGCCACAACAGGCGTTGGCGGTATGTGTTGCTACTTGGAGCGTCTATGGGTGGCATTCCCGCTTTAAAAGATTTTTTGGCTCATGTAGACTCTCAGTTGCCATTAACGGTGGTGGTGGCGTATCATTTTGATGGCAAAATGATACATATGTTGCCTAAGACACTGACCGCACATAATGACTGGGAGTGTCATGTCATTACCAAAAACCAAAGCCTTAGGGCGGGGCAGTGTTTGATTGTGCCAACTGAAAATCAGGTGGTGTTTGATAGCACAGGCATGGTTAGGGTGCTAGATAAAACATGGCAAGCAGGTTATCAACCAAACATCAGCTTAATCATGAAAAACATGAGTGAAGTGTATGGCGATGAATTGATTGCCATTATTTTTTCTGGCATGGGTAATGACGGCTCGCAGGACTTGTCGCAAATTGCTCAAAATAATAGCCGTCTGTGGTCGCAAAGTCTCCAAAGCAGCAGTTGTACCAGTCAGCCCCAAGCGATGATACAGTCAGGATTTTGTCAGTTTGTTGGGTCGCCTTTGGAGCTGGCAAACAAGGTAACTCAACTGCTACAATGACAATTTTGTTTTAAACATAAGGATAATTCATGAAAACCAAAAAACACCATTTTGAAGCAGTCAGCCTGCTGACCCCAAAAAACGGCATGCTCAACATCAGCATCATTCCTGCATTGGGTCAGCCCAACTGGCTGGTGCCAACAGCACTGATTTTGGCGGTGGTTGATGAGAATGAGCGACTGTGGAATTACCATTGGCAACACGATAAAGGCAGTCAAGAGATACCCGTGTATCCCTTAGTGTCCAAGGAGCTGCCCGTAGATAAAGTGGTTATTTTGGAGGGTAATACAGACGCTCACCGCTTGGCATTGCAGACATCAGGGGCGATACAGACGCTAGATGTAAAAATTTCTGACGTGAAAGATGTGGAGCTTGATGATGAAGAGTGGGCGATGATTACAGACAGCCTACCTGCAAATCTTTCCTTAAAAAATGGTAAAAAAACCCATGTGTATCAAGCAGTTACTATAAATGATGAAATTTTTATCGTGCCTGATTTGGACATGATTGTTCATCATTTGGTGGATTTGGATGGCTGATGACTTGTGAATTACAAAACCGTCCCCATAAAGGCTACAATTTTTTGACACCTGAGCAATATCATGGCATTTAATACCACCGAAGAGATTATCGCCGACATTAAGGCGGGTAAAATGGTCGTTCTGTTGGACGATGAAGACCGTGAGAACGAAGGCGATATTGTCATGGCGGCTGTCCATGTCAAACCATCTGACATTAACTTTATGATTACACACGCTCGTGGTTTGGTGTGTTTGACCTTATCCGAAGCTCGCTGTCGTCAGCTAGAATTGCCACTGATGAGCGATAAAAATGGGGCAAAATTTAGCACAAACTTCACGCTATCTATTGAAGCGGCAGAAGGTGTCAGTACAGGCATATCGGCTGCTGATAGAGCCAGAACAGTACAAGCGGCAGTTGCCCCATTTGCCAAACCTGCTGACATCGTACAGCCGGGGCATATTTTTCCCATCATGGCAAAAAAAGGTGGCGTGTTGCACCGAGCAGGACACACCGAAGCAGGTTGTGATTTGGCAAGATTGGCAGGATTGGAGCCTGCATCTGTCATTTGTGAGATTATCAAGCCTGATGGCGAGATGGCACGCCGTGATGATTTGGAAGCTTTTGCCAAAGAACATGGGCTAAAAATTGGCACGATTGCTGATTTGATTCATTATCGCATGACCAATGAGCAGACCGTGGAGATGGTACAAAAAGGGGAGTTTGATAGTGAGTTTGGTAAGTTTGACCTATATCGCTTTAAAGAGTATGGGGCGGACGAGACCCACATTGCCCTTGTCAAAGGCAACCCCAAAGCAGGCGTGAGTACTGTTAGGGTACATAGTTTAAATCCTTTGAAGGACTTGTTTGCTCAAAGTGATAACAAACACAGTTGGGACATGCGTTCGGCACTTGCCACGATTGCAAAAAGCGAGCAGGGGGTGTTTGTGTGGATTGATACAGGCAAACCCATCAATATCTGTGAGCGTTTGGACAAACAAAGTGAGAGCGTTCATGAAACCGCCGAGCCTTATCGCAGTATTGGTGTTGGGGCTCAGATTTTGAAGCTACTGGGTGTGTCAGATATGAGATTGCTATCTAGCACCGCCAAATTTAATCTGTCAGGCTTTGAACTAAATATCGTTGAGATGGTTGCTCATCCATAGTATCTGATGGCAAAACATTTTTAAAAGGGCAAATTGCCCTTTTAAAAATGGCGATTTTCAAACTGCTCAAAAACAGCACGCTCATCATCACGCCAAGCGGTTTTTTTCATTTTGTGGTCTGTGCGTACGATGACAGACTCACCACGAGCGACAGTTTTATTTTGGGTGTGGCTGACAAATTCATACTCAAATATCAGACTGGTTGTGCCGATGTGTTTGACACGCACGCCAATCAGCAGGGTGTCAGGAAAGCTGACAGGGGCAAGATATTGACAGCTTGAACTGGCTAAGATGGTGGATAAATCACTGCGGTTTTTGGTCAGTCCAATTTGGCGAAAATAGCTGATACGAGCGGATTCAGCATAGCGATAATAAGCAACATTATTGACGTGGTTAAAAGTGTCCATTTCTCCCCATGCCACAGGCTGAACATGAACAACTGGGTAATCAAATAAAGCCAAAGGACGACTGTCGCCTGTGAGTATGGGGTTAAATATGTCTTTGATGGCGTGCATATTGTTCCTTATTTGTAGATGGGGTTATGGCAGTATCTGTGTGCTGTGCAAATGTTTGTCTTTTGGGCTGTTGGCAAGCAGTTCATACACCCAATATAAAGCATCATTGACCGTTTCTAGGGGTGGTGTGATGGTTTTTGTTTCATTGTTTTGGGTGGCAGGTGTGTCAGGATTGACTTGCCCAATGGATAATTTACCATCGGTTAAAATAACGTAACTTTCTAGGCGAATTTTAACTTCTTGTAGATAAGTGGTCATCGTGCTTTTATCACGAGCATTTGCCGAGCCAATGGCAAGCGACAGCAGCATGCTGGCATCGTGTATGAGCAAATCTTTATTGCTGAGTGAGCCTGTGGTGTTGTTTTGGTATTTACGCAAAAAAGCCTGCACATCTTGCATTTTTACCACATGAGCTTGCCAAGCGTCAGGCTGGTTTTTTTGGGCATTTAGGTGGCTGATGTCCTTATCTAGGCCATCAATTAGGGTGTTTTTGATGGGGGTGGCGATACCGCTCATTTTGGGCAGTTGCCAACGAATTGCAATTAGGGCATTAATGGTTTCATCATAATTGCCTTGTTTATAAAGCTGATTGGCAAGAGACAGCTGAATTTTAATGAGTTCTTGGTCATGTTCTTGGGTAGGTTTGTTTTGGCTTGGTTTTTGACCATATAAAGACGTCAAGGCAAAAATACGGTCGTCCATGTTGTTTAGGCGAGTGTCCACCGTGTCAATTTTGGCAAGTTTGTCATTGACTTGGATATTGATGTTTTCAAAGGCGGTATATAACCACACAATGCCACTGCCTAGCAGGACAATAACCAGCCATTGCAGTCGCATCAGCACACGCCGAGCCTGTTCGGTTTGTTGTTTTAACTCATCTTTATTGGGGGGAGTGTCTGTCATGGTGCTGTGTTTTTAAATGAATGATGTTTGGGCGTGGCTTAAATTTTAATGCATCACACCATCTAAGATGGCGACGATTTGCTGATTGCTAAGTTTGTCCGTTTGATAAACGTTGTTGTTTGGGTAATGCCGTTTGGTAAGCTTGGCAAGTCTGTCGCCCAAAGTGATAAAGCTTATCTGATGTGTGCGTGGGTCATTTGCCACCCAGCCATTAAGACCCATGGCACTGCTGATAAGCACAAATAACTGCGTGTTTGTTGGTGTCTTGGCAAACAGTTGAGCCATGTCATCTGCCAGATTGTGTGGGGTGTATCGCTCATAAAAGACCATCGCTTTGATACTAACGCCACGTTTTACCAAATCATCATGTAGCACTCTACGACCACACACGCCACGCCATATCATCACTGTATCACCATCACCTAGACAGCTAAGCTGTGGCATTTGTATCATGCCTTCATTACTCATGGGTAAAGCGTGTTCGTTTGGTGTGATGACGTTAAAGCCAAACTCTGCCAAGGCATTTTTGGTGGGTTTACCAACCGCTATCATGGTTGGGCAATGGGGCAAATCTTGTGCGTGATGTATGCCATGTCGTTTTAGCTGTGCTAATGCCCCTTTGACTGCTTCTGTACTAACCACGACCACCGTTTGGATTTTGCCTTGGATAAACTCTGTCAGCCACACATTTTCTTGGTTGCTTAATTTATCAACATGGCGAATGTTTAATAAAGGCAGGCGTGTGCTTGGTATGGGCAAATCAAAATCTGCTTTGTGGCTGGGGCGAGTATTGATAAATAGGGCATTCATGCGTACAAAGCAGTAAGTATGTTGGTCGCTCCTTGGTTTTTTAGGTTGGTAGCGATGTCTTTGCCAAGCTGGATGGCGTTTTGTTCGTTTTGTGCTTGGTTGTCTTGTAAAACGACACTGCTTTTGGCAATCAGCAAAGTTTGTCCATCAGGCGTGCCAACACGACCTTCCATGTGTAGGCTGTTTTCTGCCAAAGTGGCAAAACCAGCAATCGGCACTTGACAGCCACCTTCTAAGGCATGATTCATGGCACGTTCAGCCAGTACGCACAAACGGGTGTTGTCATCGTTTAAAGGGGCAAGCAGGGCAAGCGTGTCTGTATCATGATGACGACATTCTATCGCCAACGCTCCTTGACCTACCGCAGGTAAGCTAATATTGGTGTCTAATTCATGACGAATGCGTGCATTTAGCCCAAGTCTTTGTAGTCCACTGGTCGCCAAAATAATGCCATCATACTCACCATCATCAAGTTTGGCAAGTCGTGTGCCAACATTACCACGCAGTGAGCGAATGTCTAAGTCAGGGCGGTGTCGTCTGATTTGGCATTCACGGCGTAGGCTTGATGTGCCAACGATGGCTCCTTGGGGCAGGTCGTTTATGTGCTGATATTTATTTGAAACAAACGCATCAGTTGGCGTGTGGCGAGCCAAATATGCTCCGAGCATCAAGCCATCAGGCAACACCATTGGCACATCTTTTAATGAATGCACGGCGATGTCTGCTGTACCATCAAATAAGGCTTGTTCCAATTCTTTGACAAACAAGCCTTTACCGCCGATTTTGGCAAGGGGCGTATCTAGGATTTTGTCGCCACGAGTAACCATGGTTAATAGATTAACTTCAAGATTGGGATATAAAGCCATCAGATGGTCTTTGACAAAATTGGCTTGCCATAGAGCAAGTGGGCTTTGACGTGTGGCAATGGTGAGTTTTTTCATGATGTGATGATATGCCGTGGTAAATTAAAGGGTTATCTTAGCATTTTAGACCAAAAAGGGCAAAATTTTTTGATGCATGTGTCATAACGAAAAATCGCTGCAAGTTGCTGTCATCAATAACACAACAGCCCATCAGCCCAAGTATAAAACCAAAGTGGGGTGATGAAAACACATCAAAAAGGCACTTCACTCTCCCAGTCTAGCCATGCTCCATTGGTGGGGTGTTTTAGGCGTAATTTATGGGCGTGCAGATTTAGGCGGGGTGCAAGCTCCAAAGCGGTATTTTGGGCATAAATGGGGTCGCCTATCATCACATGTCCAATATGTACCATGTGCACCCTAAGCTGATGACTACGTCCTGTAACAGGATATAAAGCCACCCGAGTTACCGCATGAGCTTTGCCTTTGTTGTCGGTACGCAGTTCATGGTGCATGACTTCATAGTGCGTCAAAGCAGGTTTGTTCCATGTCATATCTACAATGTGGCGGGGTTTGGTGCTTGGTTCATAGCGAACAGGCACATCTATGGTGCCTTTTTTATCATCATGACTGATTGTACCAAATACCACCGCTTGATATTCTTTTTTAACCATGCGGTCAATAAACTGTTTGGCAATGTGGCTTTGGGCATGTTCATTTTTGGCAAAAATAATCAGACCTGAGGTGTCCATATCTAGTCGATGAATGAGTTTGATGTTGGGATTGACCCGAAGTAGCCGAGATTGCAAGCTCACCTTTAAGGTGCGTCCGTCCACACTTAACAGTCCAGCAGGTTTATCGCCCACCCAAATGTCATTATCTTCATAAAGCGTGATTGAGCGGATAAACTCATCAAAAAACCCATCATGATGGGCGGTTTCTTGGGTGTTTAAAAGGGCGATTTTTTCATCAGTTAGGCGGTCTGGCTTGGCGGTCTGGTCAGTCATGGGCATCACTTAAATTGTTAAAACTCATCTTTTGGTAAATTTAATCGTCATCATTGCCAAAATTTTGTTATTATAGCACGAGTTATGGGTAGGGCTTGGTATGATTTTGCAGACATACTTGAAATTACCAAAACTGTCCTTAATTAGCATTTACATTCATTACAAAGGCATTATCATGAGTATCATTAACACCACAGACGCCACCTTTGACCAAGATGTGCTACAATCTGACAAGCCTGTGCTTGTGGATTTTTGGGCAGCATGGTGCGGTCCTTGCAGAGCGATTGCTCCGATTTTAGATGAGCTTGACACTGAGTACGCTGACAAATTTCAAATCGTTAAAGTAAACGTGGATGACAACCCACAAACATCAGCACGTTTTGGCATTCGTAGCATTCCAACGCTGTTTGTCTTTAAAAACGGTGAAAAAGTAGAAACTGTGGTTGGCGGTCGTCCAAAATCAGAGTTTGTGGAGCTGCTCAACAAACATCTTTAATTGTTAGCCAATGATAAAAAAGTTTGGGAATGTGCCAAACTTTTTTATTTATAATCCCAAAAATCACTTGACAACAAAGGGTGTCATCTTTTATTATTAATGGCTAAGTAGGCAATCGTCTGCTTTTTCTTTTTATCCTTTCTAAATCTTTCAAAATACTTCCGCTTACACCCATCGTGTATGGTAAGACCTATTTTATGAACCTAACCGAATTAAAACGCAAGTCTGTTGGCGAACTTTTGTTCATTGCTGGACAAATGGGGCTAGAAAACATGGCTCGCAGTCGTAAACAAGACATCATTTTTGCCGTACTAAAAACCCATGCTCATAATGGCGAGCCGATTTATGGCGATGGCGTTTTGGAGATTTTGCCAGATGGTTTTGGTTTTTTGCGTTCAAGCGAAGGCTCGTATCTGGCAGGTCCTGATGACATTTATGTCAGCCCCAGTCAAATCCGCCGTTTTAATCTACAAACTGGCGATTCTATCGCAGGGCAAATCCGACCCCCCAAAGATGGTGAGCGTTATTTCGCCTTATTAAAGGTGAGTGAGATTAATTTTGACACCCCAGACCGCTCACGCCATAAGCTGATTTTTGAAAATTTAACACCCCTTTTCCCCACCCAGCAACTTCGCTTAGAAGTGGGTAATGGCACCACCGAAGATTTGACAGGGCGTGTGATTGACTTGATTGCTCCCATTGGCAAGGGTCAGCGTTCTATCATCGTTGCACCACCTAAGGCAGGTAAAACAGTACTTTTACAAAACATCGCCCAAGCGATTGCCAAAAATCATCCTGAATGTTATTTGATTGTGTTGCTGATTGACGAACGCCCCGAAGAAGTTACCGAAATGCAGCGTACAGTGCGTGGTGAAGTGGTTGCATCCACCTTTGATGAGCCACCACAGCGACATATTCAAGTAGCGGAGATGGTCATTGAAAAAGCCAAACGCCTTGTTGAGCATAAACAAGACGTGGTTATTTTGTTGGACAGCATCACGCGTCTGGCTCGTGCTTATAACACGGTGATACCATCTAGTGGTAAAGTTTTGACAGGGGGTGTGGACGCCAACGCCCTAGAACGCCCAAAACGCTTTTTTGGAGCGGCTCGCAACGTAGAAGAAGGTGGCAGTTTGACCATCATCTCTACTGCTTTGACGGACACAGGCTCCAAAATGGACAGCGTGATTTTTGAAGAGTTTAAAGGCACAGGCAACCAAGAGATTACCTTAGAGCGTGAGCTTGCCGAAAGACGCATTTTCCCTGCCATCAATATCAAAAAATCCAGCACACGCCGTGAAGAGCGTTTGATTGATGAAGAGATGCTTCGTAAAGTGTGGGTGTTGCGTAAATTGTTACAACCAATGGACGACTATCAAGCCACTGAATTTTTGCTTGACCGCCTAAAAGATGCCAAAACAAATGATGAGTTTTTTGGTAATATGACAAAAAAAGTGCAATAGAGTTGGACTGATTATTGTAACAAAATATAAATTATGTATAATTTATGTAATTAATGTTCAAAAATTAGCCAAAATAGCAACCTATTGTTACTTTTTCTATGGGAAATGCTACGAAAAGCTCTTTCTATTTTAAATAGATTCGGATATAATTCGCCAATGTAGTTTTAAGTATGTCAGGCTCATGTCTATTTGTTGCATTTTTATGTATTGAGTAGTGTGGGTTTTTTGTCTAATATTTGATTTCTTCCAAGGAGAAATTTTCATGAAAGCTAAATTAGCTATCACTGCCCTTATCGCTTCATTAGCCCTAACTGCTTGCTCAAAGCCAGCCGAAGAAGCAAAAGACGCTGCCGCCGGTGCTCAACAAGCTGCTAACGAAGCAAAAGACGCTGCTAAGGAAGCAGGTACTGCCACAGCTCAGGCTGCTGCTGACACTGCTCAACAAGCTGCTGATACTGCAAAAGCTGCTGCTAACGACGCTCAGGCAACCGCAGGTCATGCTGCTACACAAGCAGAAGCAACTGCTGAAAACGCTGAGGCTGCTGCCAAAGAAGCAAAAGACGCTGCCGTAGATGCTGCTGACGCGACCAAAGGTGCTGCCCAAGCAACTGCTGATGCTGTTAAAGATGCCGCTAATGCAACTGCTGACGCAACCAAAGAAGCTGCCCAAGCAACTGCTGACGCAACCAAAGAAGCTGCCAAATAATTTGGTTTGTACAAAAAGAGCTGATTTT
The DNA here is from genome assembly GCF_002224245.2 of Moraxella sp. VT-16-12. Lineage (GTDB taxonomy): Bacteria > Pseudomonadota > Gammaproteobacteria > Pseudomonadales > Moraxellaceae > Moraxella. The sequence continues at coordinate 40,169 of NZ_NKHK02000009.1, read as the reverse complement.
TCAGCTCTTTTTTATTGGCAATTACTTTCTTTGTAAATAAGAAACCCCTTTCAAAGAAAAGGGGTCTTGATATATGGTGGCGTGGGGCAGGATCGAACTGCCGACACACGGATTTTCAATCCGTTGCTCTCCCGACTGAGCTACCGCGCCAAACTTTAACCTAAGTTTATCTAACTTTATTGGTTAAGTGGTGCACATTATATATGAATTTGAGAACTTTGCAAGTACTTTTTGCATAAAATTTTAAATTTTTTTAAATGTTAGAGATTTATTGGGTAAATTTCACAAAAATAGCAGGTTTTGGGGTATGATACGACATTTTGATGACAATGGGTGTGATGTATGATGTTTGATGGGTTGGCAGTGGATAAAAATAAGCTATCAAGCGTGCTTGATTTTGTGCAAACATGTTTGATGGCGGATGTTGGGCAGGTGTTTAAGCGGACAGATTTGCCAAATCCTTTGGGGGAAGCGTCTGTTTATGCATTATCTAATGGCGGTAAACGTGTGCGACCATTGTTGGTGTTGGCGACTTTTTTGGCATTAGGTGGCGATGAGAGAGATTTTCAGCAGGTACGCCGTGCCATGCTTGCCATTGAGATGATACACAGTTATTCGTTGGTGCATGATGATTTGCCATGTATGGACGATGATGAATTACGCCGTGGCAAGCCAACTTGCCATGTGCTCTATGGTGAAGCAGTTGCCATGCTGGTGGGCGATGTTTTGCAATCGCTTGCTTTTGAAGTGCTTGGTGATGATGTTTGGGGCGATGTGGATGATGTGGTGTTTGCTAAGCTGACCAAAATTTTGGCAATCAACGCTCGGCGAATGGTGGCAGGGCAGCAGGCGGATTTAAATGGCGAGCAAAGATGGCTTGGTAAAGATGAGTTGGAGCGTATTCATCAAGACAAAACAGGGGCGTTAATACAAGCAAGTGTGCTGATGGGGGCGGTATGTGCTAGGGCGTGCGATGAAACGCTTGCTAAGCTACAAACCTATGCCCAGCTTATCGGGCTTGCCTATCAGGTGCAAGATGATGTGCTTGATGTGGTTGCAGACACCAAAACACTGGGCAAGCCATCGGGCAGCGATGAGAAACTACAAAAATCTACTTATGTGGCATTGCTTGGTGTTGAGCAAGCTCGTGCTTATGCTGATGACTTGTTTGATAAAGCAAAACAGCAAGTGGCACAGTTTGGTGATGATAATTTGCTGTTACAACTGGTGGCATGGTTACAAAAAAGGGGTTATTAAGGGTTTGTCAATAACTTTTCCATCGCCTTGGGTATGCCAAGCCTTTGGGGGTGATTTTGCCAAACAAAATCTGCATTGATGGCGGTTAGGGCGTGCGTGATTGTTTGGTATAACACCTTATCAAGCTGTATGCTTACCAAAGACAGCTGCCAATGAAAATGTGTCAGCGTGTGTTTGATGGATTTGTCAATATGTAAATCCATATTTGGTAAAATCTCCAAAACCTGTTGTTCAGCAAGACTAAGTGGCTGGGAATTTGGATAATTATCATACAAATTTTTGGCACGGGTTAAATTGCTGATGGTCAGATTTTTATCATCATCACCAATCATTAGCATGGGCAAAGCATACAAGCCTTCCCAAATGCCTAAACCTGCACTGCTGGTACGTTTTACCCACAGCATTTTATCATCATAATGCAAGGCAAAAACAAGCGAATGGCGGTGAGGTTTTTTGGCTTTTTTGGTTTTAATGGGATAGGCGGTGGGATTGCCATTTTGATAAGCGGTGCAGTCAGCAGATAGCGGGCAGGTGGTGCAGATGGGGCGTGTGCGAGTACAAAAGGTCGCCCCCAAGTCCATCATGGCTTGGGCAAATTTACCACTGTCATCATTGGGTGTGAGTTGTTCGGCAAGCTCCCACAGCTGTTTGTCGGTGGCAGATTTGGTGATGTCGCCATCTATGCCTGCCCAACGTGTCAGCACTCGTTTGACATTGCCATCGCATATCACGCCACGCCCACGCACGCCCATGGCGACAATTGCCCCTGCGGTAGAGCGACCCACGCCACGTATGTGTTGCCATTCATCAAGCGTTTGGGGGAAATGACCAAACTGCTCAATAAATGTGCTGACTTGTTTTGCTCCTTGGTGCAGATTTCTGGCACGAGCATAATAACCCAGACCTGCCCACAAATGAGCCACATCGTCCCAGTCGGCTTTTGCCAAATCTTGTACGGTGGGAAAAGCTGTAATAAAACGGGGAAAATACGTCAGCACGGTTGCCACTTGGGTTTGTTGTAACATAATCTCAGACAGCCATACGGCATAAATGTCGGCGGTGTCTTGATGGTGATACTGCCAAGGTAAATCATGTCGTCCGTGCGTGGCAAACCAAGTCAGTAGGCGTGGGGCAAAAGTGGTTTTGTTCATGAGATTATTTGACATAAAAAATACTTTATGGGGCTGTTTTGTGATTTTTATAGGAAATTTGCTATAATACTGTCATGAAAAATTATCTTTTATTGGGGCTGTTGATGATGCCCTTGACGGCAGTTGCCACCCATGTAGGTCAAAACATCAACACCAATGCCAATACTGCCCAAAATTTAGCCGTTTGCTCACATCATTTTTATGCAGGGCAAGCCCCCATTTTGACAGGCACAAAAGGCAAACGCCTTGCCAAAAACACCCATGAGTTGTGCTTTGATGGCTTTGCTGTGCTACATTCTGGGGTTTCACGCACACCCATTTGGTCAGCAGAGCATCTGACCAAAGCCCGCATTACGATGGCAAAAGAGCTGACTCGTGAAGACAACTTTCATGCAGAAAGTCGCTTGCCCGCAGAGTCAAGAGCAGAGCTGTCGGACTATTCTCGCTCAGGCTTTGACCGTGGACATCTTGCTCCTAATGGCGACATGGCGAGCACATCTCAGCAATTTGACAGTTTTAGTCTGGCCAACATCGCTCCCCAAAATGGTACACATAACCGCAATGTTTGGCGAAATATTGAATCCGCTACTCGCTCTTTGGCGGTTAAATATGGTGAGATTTATGTGGTAACAGGCGTGCTGTTTCAAGGTAAAAATATTGCCACCATTGGCACGGGCGTGCTTGTTCCCAGTCATTTTTTTAAGGCGGTGTATATACCCAGCATAGACAAAGCAGGCGTCTATTATTCTGTCAATGGCGAAAATCATGACACCAAGATTTTAAGTGTGGCGGAGTTTAGCACCAAGACAGGCATCAATCCTTTGCCAAACTTAAAAGAGCAGACACAGTCTGTGGCGTTTGATTTGCCAATGACTGCTGATGATGTTGGCACGGACAACCAAACCCCAAAGAACCAAAATGACACCAACGAAGTGTCAGGGTGGGTGGCAATGGTGATGGAGATTTTAAAATTTTTGATAAACATCTTAAAGTAGCTGATATGAATATTTTTGAAAATGACCATGAAGTTCTACAAATTGGGTCTTTGACTTTTGAGAATCAATACGACAGCGTAATTATCGTGGGGGATGTGCAAATTGGTCATGATGACGATGGCAGAAAAAAAGCCCAAGCTTTGTATGAGTTTGCCAAAAATTTGTTAGAAAGCATGGACAAGCCCAAACAGGATTTACCCCCCATGCAGGCACAAGGCTTGGTAAGCAATCCCTTTGATGATTAAAAAAATCCTACACAGCCCACAAAATACAGCAAGGTTTGTGTTTGATTTTTTAGATGGGCTTGCTTATAATAAGCGTACACCTGTTTTGGTGGTTTATTACTTAAAATTTATAACTTTATCAAGGAGTTATTATGAAGTTACGTTCTTTGGTTGTGCTAGGCGGTCTGATGATGGCAGGGGTGGCATTTGCTAATGACCCCATCGTTGGTACTTGGAAGATGAGTGAAAAGGGTGAAGCTAAGGCGATTTTGACCATCAGTAAAGCAGGCAAGGGCTATCAGGCGGTCATGACAAAAGGTTTGACCGAAAAAGCCAAAAAGCGTGAAGGGGCAGTGGTCATTCGTGAAATCCAGTCCCAAGGTGGTGGCAAATATGCAGGCAAAGGCAAACACCCAACCTTACCCATCTCTGGCACAGCAAATATCACCATCAATGGCAACAATATCACTATCACCAGCCGTGCAGGCACGCAAACTGGCGTAAGACAATAAGAGCAATTAAAATCCCTACATATTAGTAGGGATTTTTTTATTTTATAGGGCGTTTTCGTCCGTTTCACCTGTACGAATGCGAATCACCTGTTCAAGCGGTGTGATAAAAATCTTACCATCACCAATCTTGCCTGTGTTAGCAACAGTCATGATTGCTTGTACAATCTCGTTCACCATGTCATCTGTGCAGGCAATGTCAATTTTGATTTTTGGTAAAAAATCCACCACATACTCTGCCCCACGATACATCTCAGTGTGTCCTTTTTGGCGACCAAATCCTTTCACTTCGGTGATGGTAATGCCATTGACACCCACGTCTGATAAGGCTTCACGCACATCGTCTAATTTAAAAGGTTTGATGATGGCACTTACAAGTTTCATAAAAATCCTATCAGTAAAATAGCTTTGGTTATTATAGGCGAATTTCGCCAAAAAACCAACAATCGCCAGAGCAATTCTGATAGAATAATAATTTTACTTTTTAAAAGGATAATATGATGGCAGTTTATACGGTTGTTGGCTTGGGCAGTTCAGGGTTTTCTGCGGTTAAGTTTTTGGCAAGTCAAGGACATACGGTGGCGGTTACGGACGGCGGTTTTCCTGCTTTGGCGGATAAGCTGCCACAGGGTGTGGAGACTTATTTTGGTGGCATTGATACAGACATACTTTTAAAATCCGATAAAATTGTCATCAGTCCCGGCATTGACCCTGCCATCATGCCAATTGCTCGTGCGATGGAACATGGTGTGAGTGTGGTGAGTGATGTACAGGTGTTTATTGAAGCATTAAGACAAAAAGATGAGCAAAATAACACACATACACCCATCATTGCCATCACAGGGTCAAATGCCAAATCTACCGTAACCACGCTTGTTGGGGAAATGGCAAAGACGGCAGGTAAAATCGTGGGTGTAGGTGGCAATATCGGCACGCCAGCCCTTGATTTGCTTGATATAGATGGCATGGAGCTGGTTGTGCTTGAACTGTCTAGCTTTCAGCTTGAAATGATGACAGAGCTGTCAGCAGATGTGGCGACTATTTTAAATTTATCAGCAGACCACCTTGACCGTCATGGTGATATGGCGGGTTATCTTGCCCAGAAATTACGCATTTTTGAGCAAGCAAAAAATGCGGTGGTATGGCTTGATGATAAAGAGTTGGCACGCATTTGTATTGCTCATTTGCCCAAAGATTGCCAAATGATAAGCACCAGTGGTGAGATTGGCGAAGGGTTTGTGGCGGATTTTTGTCTAAAAGGCGAAAGCGATGAGACAGGTGAGCAAATTTGGCTGTGTCATCAAGGTGAAAAATTATTGTCATCAAAACAGCTACTTATCAAGGGCAAACATAATCTGTTAAATGCCTTGTCCGCCTTGGCCTTGGCAAGTGCGGTGGGACTGCCAATGAGTGCCATGCTAGATACTTTACAAAAATTTAAAGGGCTGCCCCATCGCTGTGAGTTTGTGGCGGACATTGGTGGGCGAGCGTATTTTAATGATTCCAAAGGCACAAATATCGGAGCGACCATCTCTGCCATTGATGGGCTTGGGGTGGTATATGGTGAGCGGTCGCTGGCATTGATTTTGGGCGGTCAAGCCAAGGGGCAGGATTTTAGGCAGTTGGCGCCATTTGCTGATAAATTTGCTGGACGGATTTATCTGATTGGACAAGATGCTCAGATGATTGCACAAGCACTGATGGACGTGGTGGATTTTGGTGAGCGTATTGTGCATGCGCAAGTGCTTGATAAGGCGGTATCGCTTGCCAGTCAAAGCGATGTCAAAGCGGTGCTTTTGTCGCCTGCGTGTGCCAGTCTTGACCAGTTTGATAACTATGGTGAGCGTGGGGATAAATTTGTACAACTGGTACAAGCACTTGTCTGTGATTAAAATACCGCTCATTATTTTTGCAAAATGGCAGAAGTGGTTTATAATAAAGCTGTTTTTATTTGTATGCTTAGACCATGACCACGCCTACCCAAAAATTTAAGATGGCGAATTTTTTTGATTCGCCTTATTTTCCCAAAGCCAGTAATCTTTTGGCATCAGCATTATTGATGTTGATTGTCATTAGTTTATTGATGATTGCATCAGCGTCCATTCCCTTTGCGGTGTTGCATGACATGCCTGAATTGCGGTTTTTTTGGTTTCAGGCGACTTATGTTGGGGTTGGGCTGGTGGCAGGCTGGGTGGTGTATCACATTCCATTAAAGTGGTATTTTAGCTTTCCTTTGATGTTGTCAGCATGGCTTTTGGTGATACTTTTGTTGATACTGACGCTGTTTACGACACCGATTAATTATTCAAGGCGTTGGCTAGATTTTGGGGTGATAAATTTACAAGTAACAGAGTTTGTCAAACTGCTGATGGTGCTGATTATTTCAGATTATGTGGTCAGGCGTTCAGCGGAGGTTAGGCAAAGTATGTTGGCGGGGTGGCGACTGCTTTTGTGGTATGGCCCTGTGTTGGTTTTAATTTTTTTTCAGCCCGATGGGGGTTCGGTGATGGTGATTGCCGCCACAGCACTTGTGGTATTGTTTGTGAGCGGTTCGCCATTTCGGCACCATTTGGCGTTATTGTGTATCGTCATTCCACTATTGGCAATTGCGTTGTGGATAGAAAGATACCGTCAATTTAGAATGATGTCTTTTTTAGACCCTTTTGATGATGTCAAAAATACTGATTTTCAGTTGTCTCGCTCGTTGGTGGCGTTTGGGCGTGGGGAGATGACGGGTGTTGGTTATGGTGATAGTGTACTAAAACTGTCGCACTTGCCCGAGGCTCATACTGACTTTATTCTTGCCATCACAGGCGAAGAGTTGGGGTTTTTGGGAGTGGCATCTGTTTTGGGGCTGCTTTGTGTCATTTTGTTTTGTATCATGCGTATCAGCTATGTTGCCCTAAAACGGCGTCAATTACGTCTAAGTTATATGCTGTTTGGTTTTGCCACGATTTTGTTTGGTCAAATCGTCATCAATGCAGGCATGACCATGGGAGCATTACCCACCAAAGGACTGACTTTGCCATTTTATAGTTATGGGGGGTCGTCAATGCTCATGTTTATGATGATGATTGCCATCGTGCTAAAAGTGGCACATCAAAGCGATGAGATTAATAACCAAAACAAAAACAGAGAGTACTAAAAAGCACCGAGCGTTGCTCCATGTAATCGCTGATTGTCCCAATGGTTTATCCCCCATGTCAATATCACGGCAGGGGGGTTTTTATGTAGGTCTTTTGGTGGGTTTTGATTTAGTAGGGTCAAAGCCTGAAATAACAGGTCGCTTGCTTTATCAGGTGTGCTGGTGTCTATGGGGGTGGCAAGGTTTTGTTTGGAGAGTTTTTGTCCATCTTGATTCATCAAAAGTGGCAGATGATAAAAATAATCAGCATGGGGCAAACCACATAAACGTGCGATACATAGCTGAGCGATGGTCATAGGCATGATGTCAAGCCCACGCATGACATGACTGATTCCTTGTAATCCATCATCAATGGTGCAGGCGAGAATGTAGTTTATCATGTTGTTTTGGCGTTTGATGACGACATCCCCAAGGCTTTTGGCAGGATTGTCCCAAACCACCCCTTGAATGCCATCAAAAAAGGCGCTAAGCACATCAGGCAGGCACAGGCGGATTTTATTGTTTGATAACTGTTTGTGCAGACAAAAACGTGGATAAATGGGGGCAAGATTTAAATCTTTGATGGATAAATCATAAAAGCTCACCGCAGGTATGGCATGATTTGCCAAGTCTTTGCGTGAGCAGGTGCAATGATAGCTGATGGCTGATAGTTGATGAATGTATGTCTCATAAATGTCGGTGCGGTGTGATTGAAAGATGATTGTGCCATCAGAGTGCAAACCTAGATTATCCAAATCATTTAAAATGGATGTGGCAAATTTTGGCTTACATCGCTCAAAATCCACATCTTCTATTCGCACCAGCCAATCCCCGCCCATGGATTTGACATGACAGAAACTTGCCACCGCCGTGGTTAATGACCCTAAGTGTAGGTGTCCTGTTGGCGATGGGGCAAATCGCCCAACGATGGGGCGAGTGGTCATGGCTTAGTGGTGTCCGTGGTTTTGTTTTTCTTTCATCTCAGACATGGTTTTGCAGTCAATACACTGTGTGGCAGTAGGGCGAGCTTCCAAGCGACGTAAGCCAATCTCTGTACCACAGGTTTCACAAAACCCATAATCACCCGTCTCAATCTCAGCTAAGGATTTGTCAATTTTACGCACCAGTTTACGCTCACGGTCTCGGGTGCGAAGTGCCAAGGCAAATTCTTCTTCTTGGGTGGCACGGTCGTTAATGTCTGCCATCGCTTCGGTTTCTTCGTTGATATAGTCCTTGGTGCGTTCAGCTTCCACCAAAAGCTCACTTTTCCAGTTGAGCAGTATGGCTTTAAAATGTGCCAACTGCTTATCTGACATATATTCTTCATCTTTGGTGGGTTGATAGGGAGCAAAGCTCATGCAATATCCTTAGTTTGGCGTTAAAAGGGCAAAACTCCGCCTAGATTGGGGTGGATTTTTGTTTTTCAAGCAAAAATTGCTGACGAAAAATAAGCAATATTCGTGCCATTATGGCAAGCGTATCACTTGACTGCTGATGGTTTGGTCATTATGTAGGCATAACAGACGAAAACCACTTGCCATTGTATCCAAAGCGAAATCATCATTAAAAGGCAAAAACTGACGAGCGGTAGCAGGTGTGGTATAAACGGTGCAATTTGGTCGCTGTGGGGGTGTGATGGCAAAAGCCTGATGAACATGACCTGACAATATGGCACGCACTTGGGGAGTGATGAGTTGCCAAAATTCATGGCGATTAACAAGTATGTGCTTATCAATCCATGCCGAACCAACTGGTATGATGTGGTGGTGCAGGGCAATGATGGTAGGTAGGTTGCCTGTCAAATGGGCATTTAAAAATGATAAAGTATCATTACAAAGTTTGCCATAAATTTGTCCATTAACCGCAGAATTGACCGCCAACAGTTGCCATTGGCAAGTGGGGAACTCAATCACAAGACGATGTGTGTCAATCAAGCGACCATCAGCGTTGATGGGCAAAAATATCCGCTTATAAAAGGGCAAATCATCCCCTAGCTCATGTGTCAGGTCATGATTGCCCGCCAGACACAAAAAAGGAATGTTGGTGCTGTTTAGTTGATGAAATAGCCAATCATAAATCCTAGCGACACCATCATTGACCAAATCGCCTGTGAGTAATAATAAATCAGGAGCGTGGCTTTGAGCAAGAGTTAATACCGCCAAAAATTTATCAAAACTTGTGCTGTCATGGTCAGACAAATGCAAATCGCTGATTTGGGCGATGGTAAAGCTGTGCGTGGCGTGCAAGCAAGTGGGATAAGGGGGTATGGTTAAGATTGACATGACTAAGATTTATACAGATGATAAGTGGCTTATAAACACATCAAACACATCACGAATGCTGATTAAAAACCTTGCTAAGACCAAGCACCCCAAAAAATCCCATTGATAAAGTCAAAACAATGGACAGCCCTGTGGGAGCGTCCAGCCAAACACTGCCCCACACACCAGCACTGACAGCAATTTGGGCAATAATCATCGCAAATATCACCATTTGTTTGGGAGAAACAGCCAGCAGGCGAGCGGTTAAGGCGGGCAACACAAGCAGTCCTGTGATAAGTAGGCTGCCTACCGCTTGTAAGGCAACGGTGCAAAACCCTGCCAACAGCCCCATAAAAAAGAGCTTTTGGGTGGTGGGATTGATGCCTGAAATTTGAGCAAGTTCAAGATGTGTGGCGAGTTTGAGTTGTTTTTGCCAAATCCACATTAAAAAAATCAGCCCAATGACCACAATCGCCACCAAACGTGGTAAATCTGTCCAATCCACATCTAACAAACTGCCAAATAAAAATCCTAAGACGTTGGCTTGTTGTTGGGTGAGCTGAGTTAAGGTCAAAAGCCCCAAACACAACAAACTAGATGCCAGTACAGCAAGCACAGCATCGCTTGGCAGGCGTTTATCTTCTATGATGGTTAGGATTGCCACGACCACGCCACCCACCAAGATGACGCCCAAATCATAAGGTAAAGACAGCCATACCGCCAAGGCGACCCCAAATAACGCCCCATGAGCAAGCATATCTGCAAAAAAAGCCATGCGTCGCCACAGCACCAAGCAACCAAGGGGGGCAGACAGTAGGGCAAGTAGTGAGCCTGCTATCCAAGCAGGGGCGATGATGGGTAGCCAGTCGTTCATAGTTTTCTTAGGATTGGTGCTGACAGTGGTCGTGATGATGGACGTAAGGGACTTGGTATTGCCCAAATAAGGCGGTAAATTCTGGAGTAATGGCGATGTCAGCAGGCACACCTTGACAGCAGATATGTTTGTTTAGACAAACAACATGGCGTGAGCCTTTCATTACCCAATGCAAATCATGTGATACAACCAACATGGCACATTGTAAAAAATTAGGCATATTGTCAATAAACTCATATAACAGCGTTTCGCTGTCAGGGTCTAGCCCTTGCATGGGTTCATCTAAGATAAGCAGGCTGGGTTTATCCAATAATGCTCTTGCCATTAGAACACGTTGGGTCTCACCCCCTGATAAAGTGTGGATTTGCCGAGACAGTAAAGGCTCTAAAAATAATTTATCCAACACAAATTGCTTTTGGGGGGCAGTTAGGTGATTGGGATGGCTTTGTTTGAGCAAATCTTTGACTTGTAGGGGTAAGATGGTTGGCACACTAAATTTTTGGGGAACATAACTCATCTGTGATGTGTGCCTGATGATTTTGCCTGATGTGGGTGATATGAGTCCGAGTATGAGCTTGACTAGGGTGGATTTGCCCGCACCATTTGGACCGATGAGACTGATGGTGTCTTTTTGATGGATACATAAGCTCACGTTATTTAAAATTTGACTGCCACCAATCTGATAGTCAATATCATCTAGTGTCAATAGTAGGTCATCGGCAGGCACGGCATACGCCCCGAAGTTCAATGACTGCATGTTCAATCTCAAACCCTGCATCATTTTTGACAAAATCTATCATGGCATTAACAGGGATGTTGCTACATTCTTCTACGCTGTGGCATTTTTGACAAATTAAAAATGCTGCTGTGTGGGCTGAACGGGGGTGGCAACATGGCACATAGGCGTTGATGGAGCTGAGCTGATGAATCAACCCTTCACTCAGTAAAAACTCTAACGAGCGATACACGGTTGGCGGTGCGACATTTTTGTTTTTTGAATCTGTGGCTTGACGTCTGTTTTGTAGGGCGGTAATCAGGTCATACGCCCCAAGCGGCCTGTTGGAAGATAAAATAAGAGAGAACACTTCTTCACGCAAAGGCGTAAAGCGTGTGCCACGAGCTTCACAGTAGGCTTTGGCGTATTCTAGGTGTTCTTTTGGGTCGTGTCTGTGAACGTGGTGCTGATGGTCGTGATGGTCTGACATGAATCTCTCTGTATGTTTGGGTATGAAATATTATACCGCATATTATGCTCTACTAAAACTGCCAAAAAGCCCAATCCCAATGAAAATATTCACTTTTATCGTCAGGATTTATGATGATATTATATAACATTTATCATCTCTTATGATAAAATACACTCATTTTATTGATAAAAAGGTGAGATTGTGAAAGCCATTTTAAAAATTAGCCGTCTTATCAAAACCTTAATGATGAGTGTGGTGCTAGGCGTGTGTATGATGGCAAATGCTGATGTGGTTAGTGTCAGTAATTATCCGCTTTTGTTGTTATCCAATGCCGTTACCAAAGGGGCTCAGCCTGCTCAAATGCTCCTATCATCTGGCGATGTCGGTCATCATGGCTCGCTGTCGCCCAGCAAGATAAAACTGGTTAAAGACAGCCGTTTTGTGGTTTGGTTTGGTCAAGAGCTTGAACAAAATTTGGTGAATGCTTTGCAAAACACCCCCAACGCCATCGCTTTATATCGTTTTAAAGCTTTTGAGCGTCTGCCTTTGCGTCAGATTGATGGTGTGGTGCGACCAAATACATTTGACCCACATATTTGGCTAGACCCTGCCAATGCCAAAGCCATCGTACGAGCGTTGGCGGTGATTCATGGCCATGCTGACCCTGCCAATAAAGCCCTTTATCAAAAAAACGCCCAAAATTTTGCCATAGAGTTGGACAAAGCAGTACGTGCCATATCACCCAAACCAATGCCTTATTGGGCGTATCATGATGCTTATCAATACCTAGAAAAATCCGCCCAATTACGCTTTGTGGGAGCATTAACGCCTGACCATCATTTATCACCTAAGGCAAGCCAAATCAAACTGTTAAACGACAACCGCCCCCAAACGTCCATGTGCCTTGTGTCTCAGCAAAATGTCTCCCAAGGCATTTTAAATAAACTAGGTAGCACATCGGTGGTATTATTGCAAGAAGATTTAAGCGATTATGATGATTTTGTGCAGGCATGGATGGCATCGGTACAAAAAATTTATGCTTGCGGACAGGCGGGATAATTTTATTTAAAAATAATCAGTATTTTTATTGTAAAATGACTTGTCAGCACGTTAAAAACTTCTTATAATCATTTTATTTTTAATGGTTTTTGTTGCCAAACGCTTGATTTTAGTCCAAAATGGGTATCTTATGACCAAACCTGCTCGGCAGACACATCAAGCGAAGATTTTTGCCCTACAAATCCGCCAGTTTTGGGGTGTGTTGTTTTTGATGGTGGCAGGTTTGTTGCTTGGTTTGGTGATGGGTCAGCCACAGATTACCACAAAGAGCATGATGCTTGGGGCGTTGTTGTCTTATGTTGCTCAGATGGCATTTACATTCATCGCCTATCGTTTGACAGGGGCGAAGGCACGCCAAGCAATTGTGTTGCATTTATATTTAGGACAAGTGGTCAAATGGGTATTGACCATTGTGGGCTTTGCCATGATTTTTATGTGGATAAAACCCATCATCGCCCCTGTGGTGTTGCTTGGCTACATACTCATGCAGTTTGGGCATAATGTGGTGATGTGGCGGTCAAAATTTTAAAATTTGCTTATTTTTTCTAAAAAACGATAAAATTGCAAAAATTCAGCAAGAAAAAGTGCATTTTCTCTTTACATATTGTCTTGCTTACAATACAATACACGCCTATGTGTGGTTTTTAAAAACAGTTGGATTGATTTACAACACATGATATTTCGGTCGGGATTTCCCTTCCATATTTGATTCTTTTGGCGTGTGTAAACACAACCTTTTTGTTTGAATTAAGAGCTTATTATGGCAGCTGAACAAACATCTTCGGATTATATTGCTCACCATTTAACCAACTGGACGTATGGTTATCACCCAGAACAGGGCTGGAAAGTGGCACACACCGCTCAGGAAGCCGCAGAGATGGGCTTTAAAGCCATTCATCTAGATTCTATGCTGTGGTCTATTGGTTTGGGTATCTTTTTTTGTGCATTATTTTTGGCAGTAGGACGTAAGGCGACATCAGGTGTACCCACAAAACTGCAAGCATTCATTGAGATGATTGTTGAGTTTGTGGACAACAGCGTGCGTGAATCCTATAATGGCACATCAAAACTGATTGCTCCACTGGCACTGACCATCTTTGTGTGGATTTTCTTAATGAACTTGATGGATTTGATTCCTGTTGATTTTATCCCCTATTCTGCACAGATGATTGGGGCGGCAATGGGACATGACCCACATCATGTTTACTTTAAGATTGTACCAAGTACCGACCCAAACATCACGCTTGGTATGGCGTTTTGTGTGTTCTTTCTTATCATTGGCTTTGGTCTAAAATACAAAGGCGTGGGTGGTTTTATTGGTGAGTTTACCCTACACCCATTTAGTGCAAAAAACCCAATTTTACAAGCAATACTTATCCCTGTAAACTTAATCCTAGAAACAGTAACTTTGATTGCCAAACCAATCTCGCTTGGTCTGCGATTGTTTGGTAATATGTACGCAGGTGAGCTTATCTTTATTTTGATTGCACTGATGTACATGGCAAACAGTTTCTTTGTAAATGCATTGGCACTGCCATTACACTTGGGTTGGGCAATTTTCCATATCTTAGTTATCACTTTACAGGCGTTCGTGTTTATGATGCTGACGATTGTTTATCTATCGCTCATCTCACAAACAGCAGAACATTAATTTGAAACCTTTTAAACTTTAACCCTTAATATAGGTCTAAGGAGACATCATGGATCCAGTTATCGCTCAGTACACTCTACTTGCAGTGGCTCTTCTTATTGGTGCTGGTGCACTAGCTACCGGTATTGGCTTTGCTCTACTAGGTGGTAAATTCTTAGAAAGTACTGCTCGTCAGCCAGAGCTAGGTTCACAGCTTCAAACCAAAATGTTCATCGTGGCAGGTCTTCTTGACGCCGTACCGATGATTGGTGTTGGTATTGCCATGCTTTTGCTATTCGCCAACCCACTTGCATAAGTAAGTTGAAGCGGTCAGTGTCCAATTCTGGCCGTAAACCAGAATTGGCTATCACCTGACTTTCACGAACACATGAGGTGATTGGATGAATATTAATTCCACTCTTATCGGTCAGATGATTGCTTTTGCGTTTTTTGTGTGGTTTTGCATGAAATTCGTATGGCCGCCACTCATCGGAGCGATTAACGAACGACAACGCAAAATTGAAGAAGGCTTAAATGCTGCTGAAAAAGCAAAGGCGGATTTAGCTTCTGCTGAGCAAAGAGCTGAGCAAGAATTTGCGGCGGCAAAAACCGAGGCGGCTTCCATCATTGAAAGAGCAAATAAAACTGCCAATAAGATGATTGAAGATGCCAAAGAGCAAGCCCGCATTGAAGGTGAGCGTATCATTGCATCGGCTCATGCCAGCGTGGAGCAAGAAGTGGCAAAAGCTCGCAAAAATTTAAGTGAGCAAGTGGCTGACCTTGCCGTGCTTGGAGCAGAAAAGATTTTGCAAGACAAAGTCGATAAACAAAAACACGATAGCATGCTAAAAGAGTTGGCGGCTAATCTGTAATAGAGGGTATCATGGCTGAATTATCTACCTTAGCAAGACCTTATGCCAAAGCGGCATTTGACTATGCTAAAGAACACAATGCGATTAAAGAATGGGAATCTTTTTTGTCGGCGACCAGTCAAGTTGTCAGCAATGAAGAATTTTCTGCGTTACTTAGCAATCCAGCCATTTCTGCAACACAACGAGCCACTGTTTTGATGGATATTTATTCAGAT
The DNA here is from genome assembly GCF_002224245.2 of Moraxella sp. VT-16-12. Taxonomy (GTDB): domain Bacteria; phylum Pseudomonadota; class Gammaproteobacteria; order Pseudomonadales; family Moraxellaceae; genus Moraxella. The sequence goes on along the minus strand of NZ_NKHK02000009.1, from coordinate 24,811 downwards.
GGCGTTGCAGTACAATCTTCTGTGGCACTGACAAATTTTATCTCTCAGTTGTCAGAACATGATAGATTGGCATTATTGCCTGAAATTCATTCTTATTACAGTAAGCTGCTATCGCAAGAACTCAACGTGATTGATGCTTACGTTACTTCAGCCTATCCCTTAACCGAAGAGCAACGCAAAACTTTACAAGAGAGTCTGGCAATTTCAACAGGTTCAATCGTTCTTTTACATGAAGAAGTTGACCCAGCATTATTGGGTGGGGCAACCATTAAAGTAGGCGACAAGTTTACTGATGGCTCAGTGCGTGGCAAGTTAAAACAATTAAAGACTCAGCTAACTGCATAAGTGGCTGTCTAATTTAAAGGAAACAAGGCAATGCAACAATTGAATCCAGCCGAAATCAGCAATCTGATTAAGCAGCGTATTCAAGACCTTGACGTAAGTGCGACCGCAAAAACCGAAGGCGTCATCGTCAGTGTCTCTGATGGTATTGTACAAATTCATGGTTTAGAAGAAGCCATGTATGGTGAGATGATTGAGTTTGAAGGGGGTGTCTATGGTATGGCACTTAACCTTGAACAAAACTCAGTTGGTGCAGTAGTGTTGGGCGATTATTTGGCTTTGCAAGAAGGTCAAAAGGCATTTTGTACAGGTCGTATCCTAGAAGTACCCGTAGGTCCTGAATTGTTAGGTCGTGTCGTGGATGCTTTGGGAAATCCTATTGATGGTAAAGGTCCTATCAATGCCAAATTAACTGATAAAGTAGAAAAAATTGCTCCTGGTGTTATTGCACGTCAATCTGTTGATGAGCCAGTAATGACAGGCTATAAAGCAGTTGATACCATGATTCCGATTGGGCGTGGTCAGCGTGAGCTTATCATTGGCGACCGTCAAACTGGTAAAACTGCTTTGGCAATTGATGCCATTATCGCTCAGAAGCATTCTGGCATTAAGTGTATTTATGTGGCAGTTGGTCAAAAGCGTTCAACCATTGCTAACGTGGTACGTAAATTAGAAGAAACAGGTGCTTTGGCATACACCACCGTCGTGGTGGCATCAGCATCTGAACCTGCTGCATTACAATACATCGCTCCTTATTCTGGTTGTACGATGGGTGAGTATTTCCGCGACCGTGGTGAAGATGCTCTGATTGTCTATGACGACCTGTCTAAACAAGCGGTTGCTTATCGTCAAATTTCCCTACTACTTCGTCGTCCACCAGGGCGTGAAGCTTATCCAGGGGACGTGTTTTATCTGCACTCACGTCTGTTAGAGCGTGCATCTCGTGTTAATGCTGACTATGTAGAAGCATTTACCAACGGTGAAGTTAAAGGCAAAACTGGTTCATTGACCGCCCTGCCCATCATTGAGACCCAAGCTGGGGACGTATCAGCATTCGTACCAACCAACGTAATCTCCATTACAGATGGTCAGATTTTCTTGGAATCAAACCTGTTTAACTCAGGTATTCGCCCTGCGGTAAACGCTGGTATTTCGGTATCTCGTGTTGGTGGTGCTGCACAAACCAAAATCATCAAAAAACTTTCAGGCGGTATTCGTACGGCATTAGCACAATATCGTGAGTTGGCGGCATTTGCTCAATTTGCTTCTGACCTTGATGATGCTACCAAGCAACAGCTTGAACATGGTGAGCGTGTTACTGAGCTGATGAAACAAAAACAATACGCCCCAATGTCCATCGCTGACCAAGCAACCGTGATTTATGCATCAAACGAAGGCTATTTAGCGGATGTACCTGTTGAGAAGATTGGTGCTTTTGAAGAAGCATTGCTTCGTTATTTACGTAACGACCATGCTGATTTGATGAAAGAGATTGATGAGACTGCTAACTATAATGATGACATTGAAAAACGCATTAAGTCTGCAATTGAATCATTTAAATCTTCTCATAGCTACTAAGAAGCAATATGGTGTATCTTAATGATACACCATAAACCCATTTAAAAAATCCAGTATTGGAATACTTATGGCAAGCTTAAAAGAAATACGTGCAAAAGTAACCAGCATTAAAAGCACCCAAAAAATTACTCGTGCCATGCAAATGGTGGCTGCCAGTAAGATGCGTCGTGCCCAAGAACGCATGGAGATGGGTCGCCCTTATGCTGAGAGTATGTACCGTGTGATTTCGCATTTGGTACAAGCTCAGTCAGACTATAAGCACCCTTATATGATAAATCGCCCTGTAAATAGAGTGGGATTTATCGTAGTTACGTCAGACCGTGGTCTGGCAGGCGGATTAAACATTAACTTGTTTAAAAAACTATTAAAGTCTGTAAAGGAATATCAAGAACAATCTGTTGAAATTGAGTTTGCTGCCATTGGCTCAAAGGGCGTGAGTTTTTTTAAAAGCTTTGGTGGCAAAGTCAGCTCTGCTTTGACTGATTATGGCGACAGCCCAAATTATGAGCAATTATCTGCTCCTGTTCAAGCCATACTTGATGATTATGAGCAAGGTCGTTTGGATCGCATTTATTTGGTATACAATCAATTCATCAATGCCATGACTCAAAAACCTTCTATCAGCCAGCTCGTTCCTTTGCCCGAAGGTGCTTTGGAAGAAAAAACTGCCACTCATGGATGGGATTATATCTATGAGCCAGACACAAAGACGTTGATTGATAGATTGATGGGGCTTTATGTAGAATCCATCGTTTATCAAGCGGTGCTTGAAAATATCGCATCAGAGCAGTCGGCTCGTATGGTGGCGATGAAGGCGGCGACAGATAATGCTGGTAATTTAATTAAAGAGTTGCAGTTGGTTTACAATAAATTACGTCAAGCAGCAATTACCCGAGAAATCTCGGAGATTGTTGGTGGTGCGGCTGCTGTTTCTTAATATTAAGAGTTGGAGTTTTTATGAACACTCGTTTGCGTTGTATTGGCGTATCTTTGGCAGTGGCATTGCTAGCAACAGGCTGTGTTTCAACAGGTAATGTTGCCATGAAAGAGCAAACACAACAAAGCATTGACACCCATATTGTAAAAGGTAAAACAACTAAGCAGGACATTACAAATGCTTTTGGTTCTGCTGATAGTGTGTCTTTTACTGACAGTGGCAATGAAGTTTGGACGTATCGTCATTCAAAATCTAAACCAATGGCAAGAAATTTTATCCCTTATAATTTCTTCTCTCAAGGTCAGAATATTCAGACAAAAGAGCTTGTTATTTTGTTTGATGGTAAAGGTGTGGTTTCTAATTACACATTTAGAGAAACTGCCAATCAAACAAAAGCAGGCATCGCAGAGTAAGTTATAAATAATTAGGAGAACGCAATGAGCGGTCGTATTGTGCAGATTATCGGTGCAGTAATTGACGTTGAGTTTGGTCGTGGTCAAGTCCCCCAAATTTTTGACGCACTTCATGTAGATGGTACCGAAACAACCTTAGAAGTACAACAGCAGTTAGGTGATGGCGTGGTGCGTACCATTGCCATGGGTTCAACCGAAGGTCTAAAACGTGGTTTGAGTGTTTCAAATACTGGTGCGCCAATTTCTGTGCCAGTAGGTCAAGCAACTTTGGGTCGTATCATGGACGTACTAGGTCGCCCAATTGATGAAGCAGGTCCTGTCAATGCCCAAGAAACATGGTCCATTCATCGTGATGCACCAAGCTATGATGAGCAATCAAACTCAACTGAATTGCTAGAAACAGGCATTAAAGTAATTGATTTGCTGTGTCCATTTGCTAAAGGTGGTAAAGTTGGTCTGTTTGGGGGTGCTGGTGTTGGTAAGACCGTTAATATGATGGAGCTTATCAATAACATTGCTTTAAAACACTCAGGTCTGTCTGTATTTGCTGGTGTGGGCGAACGTACTCGTGAAGGTAATGACTTTTATCATGAGATGCAAGAAGCAGGTGTTGTTAATACCGAAGACTTCACCAAATCAAAAGTAGCCATGGTATATGGTCAGATGAATGAGCCACCAGGAAACCGTTTGCGTGTTGCTTTGACTGGTTTGACCATGGCAGAATATTTCCGTGATGAAAAAGACGAAGCAACTGGTAAAGGTCGTGATGTTCTGTTGTTCGTGGATAACATTTATCGTTATACCCTAGCAGGTACAGAAGTGTCAGCATTGTTAGGACGTATGCCATCTGCGGTAGGTTATCAGCCCACTTTGGCAGAAGAGATGGGTATTTTGCAAGAGCGTATTACATCAACACAGTCTGGCTCTATTACTTCTGTGCAAGCGGTTTATGTGCCAGCGGACGACTTGACTGACCCATCACCAGCGACCACCTTTGCTCACTTGGATGCAACCGTCGTACTTAGCCGTGATATTGCATCACAAGGTATCTATCCTGCGGTTGACCCACTAGATTCAACTTCTCGTCAGCTTGACCCACAAGTGATTGGCGATGAGCATTATACTGTGGCTCGTGGCGTGCAAGAAGTGCTACAACGCTATAAAGAGCTAAAAGACATCATTGCCATTTTGGGTATGGACGAATTGTCAGAAGAAGATAAGTTGGTTGTTTATCGTGCTCGTAAGATTCAGCGTTTCTTATCTCAGCCATTCCATGTTGCCGAAGTATTTACAGGTGCACCAGGTAAATATGTTGCTTTGCGTGATACCATTGCTGGATTTAAAGCGATTATCAATGGCGAATACGACCATCTGCCAGAACAAGCGTTCTATATGGTGGGCGGTATTGATGAAGCGGTTGCAAAAGGCGAAAAACTACAACAAGGAGCATAAGTCATTTATGCTTAACACCACAAGGGATTTGTGTACTGATGATAGTGGCAAATCTCTTGTTTGGTTTGTATTTTCAAAAGTGAAAATTTTTGATACAATCAACATGATGTTGAGAAAAGGAGTATGTGATGGCAACCTTTAAATGCCGAGTGGTAAGTGCCAGAGAAGAGTTATATGTTGGGGATATTAATGTGCTTGTTGCGACAGGTCATGATGGCGAGCTTGGTATTTTGGCAGGACATACGCCATTAATCACCTTGTTAAAACCTGGTCCCATGCACTTAAAATCTGCAGACGGTACAGATGAAGTGATTTATGTTAAAGGTGGTGTTTTAGAAGTTCAGCCCCATATGGTTACTGTGTTGGCAGATTCTGCGGAGCGTGCTAGCAACCTAGATGAAGTAAAAATCGCCGAAGCTCGCCGTCATGCCGAACAATTACTTGCCAATCAAAGCAGTGATGTACAAACAGGAGCAGCCTTAGCAGCCTTAGCGGAGTCATTAGCACAGCTACAAACCATTCAAAAATACAAAAATCGTGCTGGCGGTTAATAAATGTGCTAAACTAATGGTGAGTTTCGCCCCCTTTGGTCATTGATTTATAAGGATAACACATGGCATTAACTGTATCTGATAAAGAAGACATACCACGCATCTTGATTGTTGAAGATGATGAGCGTTTGGCGACATTAACGCAAGATTATCTAAGACGCAATGGTTTAGATGTTGCCATAGAAACTGATGGTACTCGTGCCATTCGCCGTATCATTAGTGAACAGCCTGATTTGGTGGTGCTTGATGTCATGCTTCCCGGTTCTGATGGTTTGACGGTGTGTCGTGAAGTGCGTCCGCATTACAGTCAGCCAATACTTATGCTAACTGCTCGTACCGAAGACATGGACCAAGTGTTGGGTTTGGAGATGGGGGCAGATGACTATGTTGCCAAACCTGCTCAGCCCCGAGTGCTTTTGGCTCGTATCCGTGCATTGCTCCGCCGTTCTGAGGCCACACCTAGCCATGAAGCACCACAACGTCTTGAATTTGGTGAGTTGGTGATTGATAATGGCGGTCGTTCTGTCATGCTTGGGGATAGATTGGTGGATTTCACCAGTGCTGAGTATGATTTGTTGTGGCTCTTGGCATCTAATGCAGGACGGATTTTATCTCGTGAAGATATTTTTGAGCGTTTGCGTGGCATTGAGTATGATGGTCAAGACCGCTCTATTGATGTGCGTATCTCACGTATTCGCCCAAAAATTGGTGATGACCCTGAAAATCCAAAACGCATTAAGACGGTCAGAAGCAAGGGTTATTTATTTGTCAAAGATGGTGGTTAATCATCAAATGGTTACAAGCCATGTGTATGGGTTGTGTGATAAAGTCAGCTTTGTGCTGGCTTTTATCTTTGTGGGTGAATTGGCATGACTTCCTTATTTTCGTTTGCTGAACGTAGTATTTTTTTTCGCATTTATTCAGGATTGCTTCTTGTGTGTATGGCGGTGGCATTTTTTGCATACCTGTTGATAGAAACCATCAACCAAGAACGCATCCAATCTTATCGCGAATCGGTGGCAACGGGAGCATTTTATCTGACTAGCCAAAGCATTCAAATTCAAAAGACCCCCAAGGAGCGTACTTTATGGCTAGAAAATACCAGTGCTTTGTTTGGGTCTGAGTTTAAGGTGTCGCCCATAGACAGTATTGGTTTTAAGGCTCGTGAATTAAAACATTTGGAAGAAGAAAGGGCGGTTGTTCGCCATAATCCCAAAACTAACGAATCTTATGTGTATCATCGTATTGGCGATGAGAATAATGTTTTATGGACACGCATTACTCGCTTAGGGGAGCGACAGGTGCGTGCGATGATGGTATTTTTGCTCCAAGATTTGTCCAATTATCCAACATTTGACAGCAAACGGGGGCGACTTGAATTTTTGAGTGATAAATTTGGACACCCCATCACTTTGGAGTCGGTGCAGGCGTTGGAGTTGGACCCTGAGCAGGTTACCAAGCTTGACAGTCGTGAACCTGTTGTTCTGTTTAGAGATGGTGCTAGCACCCAAGACCCCAATATTTCCATCATTGCCAAGTCTGAGATGGATGATTTGGCGGTGATGGTTGGTCCTGTGGCACTGTTTAATTATTTTCCTTTAAATCTTATTGTGAGCGTCATTATCATTTGTTTGTTGTTGATTAGTGTGGGGGTTTATGGGCTGATTTTTCCACTTCAACGCCGATTACAACTTTTACAAATGGGCGTCAATAAGGTGGCAAATGGTGAGCTAGATACCAGCGTGCAGGTGGTGGGCAGTGATGACATTGCTCGGCTGTCATCTGCGTTTAATGCCATGACCAAGCACATCAAACGGCTCATTCAATCACAAAGAGAGCTGACACGTGCGGTGTCGCATGAGTTGCGTACACCAGTGGCTCGCATTCGTTTTGCGGTGGATATGTTGGCTGATGATGATGATTATGACTCACGTCAATCACAAAAAAATTATATTGACGAAGACATTGAGTCTTTAAATGAATTGATTGATGAAATTTTAACCTACGCCAAACTGGAAGAAGGCTCACCCCAGATGGATTGGCAGATGGTTGGTTTGCGTGATTTGTTGGAGCAGATTGAGCGAGAAACCAACGCTTTGGGTAAGCCCATCACTGTTAAAATTAACGCACCTGATATTAAAGTGGTGGCAATGGCAGACAGACGTTATTTGCATCGGGTGGTGCAAAACTTGGCAGGCAATGCCCTAAGATATGCCAATAGCACCATCATTATCAGTGCAGGGGTTCATCGTAATGTTGCTTTTGTGAGTGTGGAAGATGATGGGCAGGGCATTCCTAAGGCTGACCGTGAAAAGGTCTTTATCCCCTTTGCTCGCCTTGATGACAGCCGTACCCGTGCGTCAGGTGGTTATGGACTTGGGTTGTCTATTGTGTCTCGGATTGCTTTTTGGTTTAATGGCAACATGAGAGTGGATGAAAGTCCAAGTTTACATGGTGCAAGATTCATCATGGAATGGCCTGCTAAACAGCTTGGTGTGGTTATTGCAGCAGATGAGCTGACAGGAGCAAGAAGTGAAAAAAAGGTGATTGGCGAGCCTTAATGTGGGTTTATTGGCATTGTGTTTTGGTTAAAATATGCTAATATTTGAAAATAAGTGTTTGTAAAGGTAAAAATATGCCATATTTATTTAGTTTTTTGGTGGTTGCGAATGTGGGTTTGTTTGGCTATTTGTTACTTGTGCCAAAAAAAGAACCAGAATATTTGCAACAAGCTCACGCCAACTTGCAAGCACCCACCAGTTTTGAAAATACCACCAACACCTTACCACCTGAGATTGGCAACAAATAAGCTTGTTAAGAGATGGTTTGATGGCTCAGGGGGATTTTAACACACACCTGTAAGCCACCTTCTGCATGATTTTTAATTTCTACTTTACCATGATGTAGTCGCACAATCCGTTCCACAATCGCAAGTCCTAAGCCACTTCCTTGGGTAGTGCGAGCCGTCTCACCACGCTCAAAAGGTTGCATGATGCGTTCAATCTCACTGTCTGCCACACCATCGCCTTCATCACGCACGCACAAAAGCAGTATGGGGTGAATGTTTTGTGGGTCATCAGGTGGCAGTATGGTTGCTGACAGATGTATGGGCTGACTGCCATAACGAATGGCATTATTGACCAGATTAATAATCAAACGTTTGATGGACAATGGACGCACCATGACTTCATGTTCAATGGTATTAAAATAAATGAAGCGGATTTCGTTAAACTGTACCATCACTTCATGAAAAATCATGTCCAAATTAATCGCTCGCATTGCTTCGTCTGAACCATCTTTCATAAAAGAAATAAACTGCTCTAAAATGGCATCCATGTCTTCAATATCAAGCACCAGCCCTTCACGAAAAAACTCATCAGGCAACATCTCGGCGGTCAATCTCATGCGAGTGAGTGGCGTGCGTAGGTCGTGGCTGATGCCAGCGAGCATGATGGTGCGTTCTTTTTGGGCTTGGGCGAGTGTATGAAATAGGCGGTTAAAAGCAGTATTTACCTTACGAATTTCATTTGAGCCTTTGTGGGTGGGTAGTGTGGTGGCGTGCCCTAAATTGATATAATCAGTGGCGGTACGTTCTAGGCGTTTTAAGGGGCGGTTTAGCCTGCGAACCAATACCAAAATCACCAAAATGGTTAAAAAAGGCAATCCTGCCAAAAATCCCACAAACAAGCCTGTGCTGTATTGTGAGTAGGATTTGATGGGTTCACGAAACCATAAATTTGGATACTTGCTGTCTTGTATCCATAGGTGTGGGGTGGGTTTAAATTTAAAATATACCGTAATTTCTCTGCCTAGCTCATCTTGGACGTGGCGAGCGAAGCGGTCAGTAAAAAAATCCGCCACAATTTTATCATTGATGGTGGGGAAATCTTTTGGATTATCAATAACTTGTATGTGGCTATACTGACGCACCCAAGCAAGCATTTGTGGGTTTTTGGCATGATGAACATGGGCTTGGTCAATGAGTTTCAGCTCGCTTGCTAGGTAGTTGGCATGATTTTTAATCTCGGGTAAATACAAACTTCGCCAAAATACCCACAACGATAACGCCACACTCATAAAGACAATAAAACTTATCATCATGACGGTGTGTAAGGTGTTGGAGTTTAAAAAGTACCGAAATTTTAGCAACCATAAATCATGACGTTTTTTCATGGGCGTGTCCGATGATTTTTTGTGTCATTTTAACATAAAATTAACATTGATTTTGGCGATTTTTTTTGATAGAATAGAAGTTTAAAAGTCTGGTATTGCCAACGGCTCATCCTCAACCGGCAACCAGTATGACTTATCTTGCATTTATCCCCCATTTTAAAGTTTTTAAAGAGAGTTATCATGGTAGTGATTCGTATGGCTCGTGGCGGTTCAAAAAAACGCCCATTCTATCAAATCGTTGTGGCTGATAAGCGTGCCGCTCGTGATGGTCGCCACATTCAAAAAATCGGCTTTTTCAACCCTTTGGCTCGTGGTCAAGAAGAGTCTTTTCGCATTGACTTAGACAGCTATAACGCATGGGTTGCAAAAGGGGCTCAGCCGACTGACCGTATTGCACAACTTGTCAAGCAAGCTCAGCAATAATCGTTGATGATTGATAAATCGGTTTGTGATTATCGCAAGCCGATTTTGTTGTTTTTGCCTATGAGTGATGTGTTTTTTTACACCAAATCAACCGTCTGTGTTAGTAACAAATCATGCAAAATTTTGATAATTTCATTAAAATCGCCACACTAAAAAAACCTTATGGCATTAAAGGCTGGCTGTGGGTGTTTAGTGATACGGATAACCGTGCTGATATTTTTAATATGCCAAATTGGTACATTAAGACCGCCACAGGATTTAAGCCTTTGACCGTAACCAATTGGCGTGAGCAGGGGGCAGGATTGGTGGCAAGTTTTAAGGAAATTCCTGACCGCAATGTCGCTGAAACCATGAATGGGGCGACTATATGGGTGGATAAAGCCCATTTTCCCAAACTTGATGATGATGAGTATTATTGGTCGGATTTGGTCGGACTGACGGTCATCAACGAGCAAGGCGAAAATTTGGGGGTGATAAAACAAATGTTTGAGACTTCTGCTCATGAGATTATCGCCGTCAAACCTACCAAAGACAGCATTGATGGCGAAGAAAGGCTCATTCCTTGGCATGGTGATGTGGTGCTAAATGTGGATTTGACCGCCAAGACCATGCTGGTGGCGTGGGGTTCTGATTACTGATGTTTTTGGCGTTTGTCAGTATCATGCCACAGATGTTCACCGCCATCACAGAGCATGGCATCACAGCTCGTGCAGTAGAACGTGGGCAAGTGCAGATACACATCATTAGCCCTAGGGATTTTACCACCGATAACTATCGGCGGATAGATGACCGCCCTTTTGGTGGTGGTCCGGGCATGGTCATGCTTGCTGAGCCACTTTCACAAGCGATAGAGTACGCCAAAGCATTGGCAAAACAGCATTTTGACGACAAAGGCATACCAAATCCAAACTGCCCTGTCATTTATTTATCCCCCCAAGGCACATCTTTAAATGAGCAAATGGTGCTGTCATGTTGTCAGTTTGATGGCATGATATTACTTTGTGGGCGTTATGAAGGTGTGGATGAACGTGTCATTGAAAGTTATGTGGATAGCCAAATATCCATTGGCGACTATGTATTGACAGGCGGAGAGTTACCCGCCATGGTGCTGGCTGATAGTGTGATACGCCGTCTGCCTGATGTGATGAACGATGATTCTGCTTTGCAAGACAGTTTTGTAGATGGATTGCTTGATTGTCCACATTATACTAAGCCTTTGATTTTTAAGGATAAAAAAGTTCCTGATGTGCTACTGACAGGACATCATGCCAACATCAAAAAATGGCGGTTTTTAGAGCAGGTAAAACGCACAAAAACACATCGACCTGATTTGTGGGATAAATTCACTCCCACCAAAGAGCAAGCCAAATGGCTCAAAGAGCTGGATAAATAGCTTGATTTACCCCCAAAGAATAAGTATAATAAGCCGTTTTATGTCTGTGTGGCTCAGACGCTGATTGAGTTATCAATCTGATGATAAGATGATATGCGACCTTTAAGCCACTATTGAAGGTATGAGCCTATGTCATGTATTGGAGATTTCCATGAGTAACAAACACCCCCTAGTTCAACACGTTGAACAATCTCAACTAAAAACCAACCTACCTAATTTCGCTCCTGGTGATACCGTGGTTGTTAAAGTGCGTGTACAAGAAGGCGACAAAGAGCGTCTGCAAGCCTTTGAAGGTGTGGTCATCGCTAAGCGTAACCGTGGTCTTAATTCATCTTTTACCGTGCGTAAGATTTCTAGCGGTGTGGGCGTTGAGCGTGCGTTCCAGCTACATTCTCCCATCATCGGTGGTATTGAAGTGAAACGCCGTGGTGATGTTCGCCGTGCTAAGCTGTACTATCTGCGTGAGCGTTCTGGTAAATCAGCTCGTATCAAAGAAAAACTTAATGTCAAAAAAGACGCTTAATTGTTGGTTATTTAAGCCCTTTAAGTTTGACAAGCCCCGCCATTGGTGGGGTTTTTGTATGATAAAATGTCTGTAACTTGCCTTGTAAAACCGTATTTTCCCCTTATTTAAACAATAATTCATCGCACACATCAAGCCATGTCTCAATCAGCACATTTATCCCAACTGCTAAAAAGTTTGCCTAATTTACCGGGGGTTTATAAAATGCTTGGTAAATCAGGCGAGATACTCTATGTAGGTAAAGCCAAATCGCTTAAAAATCGGGTCGGTAGCTACTTTGTGGGAACAATAGGGCATCCCAAAACGCAGGCATTAGTCGCACGCATTCATGACATTGAGACCATCATCACCCGTGGCGAAAGCGAAGCGTTATTGCTTGAACAAAACCTAATCAAAGAACACAGACCGCCTTATAACGTCATCTTGCGTGATGATAAGTCTTATTTGTATTTGTATCTGTCTAAGGATAAATTCCCACGCCTTGGGGTGGGGCGTGGCAAGGGCAATCATGCACAAGGTCGTTATTTTGGTCCTTATCCGTCTGCCAGTAGTGCCAAAGAAGCGATGTTACTTTTGCAAAAACTTTTTTTGCTCCGTCATTGTACCAATGCTGTCTTTAAAGCTGCCAAACGCCCTTGTTTAGAATACCAAATCAAACGTTGTACTGCCCCTTGTGTGGGCTTGATTGATAAGGCGGACTATGATGAGAGTGTGGGGCAGGCGGTGGCGTTTTTAAATGGCAAATCAAGTGAACTGCATGACACGCTGACACAAAAAATGCATGACGCTGCCGAGCAGATGCTTTTTGAGCAAGCGGTGTTTTATAGAGACCGCTTGACCATGCTTTCTGAGGTTACCGCTCAGCAATCGGTGTATTTGGTGGGTGATGACAGCTGTGCTGATGTGTTTGCCATTAGTGAGCATTTGGGCTTGACGGTGGTGCACGTTTTGACGGTGCGTGGGGGGAAGGTGCTGGGGGGTAAAAATTATTTTATAGATGATGTGGCAGGTTTGGAGTTGTCTGAGCGGTTGGAGCGGTTTTTGCTCACTTTTTATGCCGATGTGAGTGATGATTTGCCAAAAGAGATTTTGGTCAATCAAGAATTGAGCCAAAAAGACACCATTGTCTTATTGTTGTCTGAACAATTTGGCACAAAAACCGTCATCAAATCACGCACCCAAACGCACCGCAAACAATGGCAAGAGCTGGCAATATTAAACGCCAACAATGCTTTAACAGCTAAACTGTCTGATTTTAAAGAACTGCACACCCGTTTTGTTGCTTTACAAACGGTATTGTCGCAGGTGTCTGATGGGGTAATCAACCGCATTGAATGTTTTGACATCAGTCATACCATGGGTGAGATGGCGGTGGGGTCGTGTGTGGTGTTTGATGATGGGGGAGCAAGAAAACGAGATTATCGCCAGTATGCCATACAAGGCGTGGTCGGTGGTGATGATTATGGGGCGATGAGACAAGTGCTGACAAGGCGTTATACCAAACACGCTTTGCCTGATTTGTTATTGATTGATGGGGGTAAGGGGCAGCTAGGCGTTGCCAAAGAAGTGCTGACTGAGCTTGGTAAGTTGGATGAGACATTACTGGTTGGCGTGGCAAAAGGCGAAGGGCGAAAAGCAGGGTTGGAAGTGCTGCATTTTTTATCTCATGAGCCAATAGATTTGCCACCAGAGAGTAAGGCTTTGCACTTAATCATGCACATCAGGGACGAAGCTCACCGTTTTGCCATTACTGCCCACCGCAAAAAACGAGACAAAGCAAGGGGGTCATCTGTGTTGGAAGTCATACCTAATCTGGGGGCAACACGCAGGCGAGATTTGTTGGCTCATTTTGGGGGTATACAACAGCTGTTGGGTGCATCTGAATCGGAGATTGCCAATGTCAAAGGTATTGGTAAAGTGCTGGCAAGAACGATTTATCAAGCATTGCATGGATGATTTGAGCGTGCCTTGTTGTGCGGCTATGGTGATAAAATCCGATACGCCACTTTTTGAATAAAACTTTCATAATCATTAATGATGATGTTTGCACCAACTGGATTGTCAAAGATGCATGAAGTGCTTATGTAAAAGTCCCCCTGATTTTGTAAAGTTAAATCGCAACTGTCATGCTTTGTTTTGTTATTTGGAAGAGTCATGGGTGATAAATCAATTGTATTTTCATGCTTTAAAACCTGCAGGCAAGTCAGTTGGCGGTAACTTGCCCTAGCTGTTTAATTTTGTGGTTCATGATTTTTGCTTTTTTGTCTTTTTGGGTGTGCTTGTCTTGGTGTCGCTCATTTTTTCTACCAAGGCAAAATCCACTTGCAACAAATCCATATTTACCCCTGCCACCTTAATCATCAACTGTTCGCCAAGTTTAAAACTTGTGCCACGTTCACCCATCAAGGCTTGTTGTCTTTCGTCATAGTCATAATATTCTGCTGACAGATTTGAGATGTGAATCAGCCCATCTATAAACAAATCATTTAGAGTAACAAACAATCCAAAACTGGTTACGGTGGTGATTGTGCCTGTAAATTCATCGCCTAAATGTCGCTGCATATAATGGCATTTTAGCCACGTTTCTACATGACGGCTGGCTTCTTCGGCACGCCGTTCGGTGGTGGAAGTTTGTTCACCTGCTTCATCTAGGGTCTTATAAATCGTCTGTTTGGGCTTGGTGTTTGTTACTTTGTCTTTGATTGCTCGATGAAGCATTAGGTCGGGGTAGCGACGAATGGGGCTGGTAAAGTGGCTGTATTCATCATAAGCCAACCCAAAATGCCCAATGTTATCAGGGCTATAATTGGCTTGCATCATGGAACGAAGTAGCATGGCGTGAATGCTTTGTGTGTCGGCTCTGCCTTCAGTGGCTTTGATGATTCGTTGATAGTCGGCATGGGTGGGATTTTCGGTGGGAAAGGATAGCCCAAAGGATTTGACGTATTCGGATAATTTGGTGCTTTTTTCATCGCTGGGCTTATCGTGGTTGCGATATAGGGCAGGCAGTTTGTGTTTTAGGGCAAAATTTGCCCCACAGGTATTGGCAAGCAACATCATCTCTTCAATGAGCTTGTGAGCATCTCCACGCGTGCGTTTTTTGATGTCGGTGATGTCGCCATCTTCACCAAAGACAATGTAGCTTTCGGCGGTCTCAAACGCCATTGCTCCACGTTCTTCACGTCGTTTGTCTAGGATTTGGTATAAAGCAAATAGAGTATCTACTGACTTTGTTACGTCAGGATTTTTAACCAAACTGTCAGGGAGTGTTTCATTGGTGGGGTCATCAAAATAAGCATTGACTTGGTTATAAGTTAGGCGAGCTTTTGAGTGCATGACCGCAGGATAAAACTCATAACCAGTTACTTTGCCTGTTCTGGACAGTTTAATGTCAGCAACCATGCACAATCTGTCCACTTTGGGGTTGAGCGAACACAGTCCATTGGACAGCACTTCTGGCAACATGGGGATGACACGATGGGGAAAATAGACACTCGTGCCACGTTCATAAGCATCCACATCAAGTGGGCTTTGGGGGGTAACGTAGTGGCTGACATCAGCGATGGCGACCAGCACACGATAATTGCCACCAGCACGTTTGCACGCATAGACCGCATCATCAAAATCTCGGGCATCTTCACCATCTATGGTAATCAATGGCAGTTGTCGCAAATCCACACGCCCTTTAATGTCAAGCTCGCTTGGCTCGGTATAGGCATTTGCTTGCTCTATCGTGGCGGCGCTAAACGCAGAAGGTATGGCGTGGTTTAATAGTGTGGTTTCTATGATGAGCTCACGGTCATTTAGACTTGTCAAAAGCTCGGTAATCTTGCCTGTGGCGTATTCTTGATAAGTGGGCATGTCAATGATGGCAACCTTGACACTGTCGCCCACCGTTGCCCCAAATTTAGCAACATCATCGTCAGTAAGTGTGATGGGCTGATGAGCGTTTGCCCCAGCAAGATGGACAAAATAGCCATCTTCATCTTCGCTTAACACACCAATAAACTCAGTACTGGCACGCTCTAACACTTGTTGAATGCGGGCTTCTGCTTTGCCACGAAACTCTATTGCCACCGCTTCTACCACATCACCATCAAAGACCACACGCAGCTGTTTTTCATGGATAAACAAGTCTGGCATGTCATCTAGCACCACAAAACCAAAGCCTTTACTGCTGGCTAATACTTTGCCGATGACGGTTTGGGGCAAAGGAGCAATGCTAAAATGAATGCCGTCTGTGCGTTCTAGTTGGTTGTCTCTTAGCATGGCTTTTAGGCGGTTGGTTAGGGCAAAAAATCGCTCTTCATCGCCTAAAATCTCAAAATGCAAACCCAAACTTTCCATTGTCGCAGGTTTGCCATCATTGTTCATTTGGGCGACAGTTTGCAAGATAAGCAGGCGAGAAGGGATGGGATTTTGGTATTTGTTGGCTTCATCATGGGCGTTGGGGTCGTTCCATTTGGGTGTTTTGGTATTGTGGTTTTTTTTCATGTTTATGCTCTAATGGTGTGCTAAATCTTGATTTTGGGTTATCATATCATATTTGCTAAGCTAACGGAAAATTTATGGTAGTTTTGTTGGATTTGACAAAAAATGAGCTTAATGCTGACATACTTTGTCAAATGGCTCAGCTAGAAAAACTGTTGTTTGATGACAATTGGCATGATGGGGCGATTTTGTCAGTATTGTCCCAATTTGGGGCAGGTGTGCTTGTTTGTTTATCGGATAAAACGGTGGTGGGCTATTGCATTTATCAGATTGTATTTGATGTGGCAGAAGTGTTGCGTATCGCCACAAATCCTAGCCATCAAAGACAAGGCGTGGGCAAAATGATGCTTGATAAGCTCATACAGCTCACAAAAAACAAACAAGCCGAGCGTTTATTGTTAGAAGTTAGGGCGGATAATGCTTCTGCCATCGGTCTGTATCAACAACAAGCGTTTTATCAGATTGATAAACGCCCACGTTATTATGGCGGTCAAGTGGACGCTTTGATTTTGCAAAGAGAGTTATGAATATTCTGGTTTGTTGGTTAAGGTAATCTGATGTAAGGGGTAGTTGCTAAATTCATCGGCATTTTTGCCGTCTTTGATGAGCTGATTTTTATCGTGTAAATAATGACAAATGGTTTGTTTGACCGTTTCAAAGGCAAGATTGTCTATGTCTATCTCATCAGGCAAAAAAAGCCCGCATTCCAAGCTTTCTGCTCCTACGCCAAACTGACCATTTTGCAGATTTGCCAAATACATGGCGTGAATTTGACCCACATAAGGCAAATCAAATAACGCATATAACTGCAAATTTGTTGCCATGCCGTCTGCTTCTTCGGCTGTTTCTCGTTTTGCCCCATCTTTCATGCTTTCATCAAGCTCCATAAAGCCTGCTGGCAGTGTCCAGTAGCCATAACGGGGCTCAATGGCTCGCCGACACAGCAAAATGCAACCATCATGCACAGCAAGCACGCCACAGACCATTTTGGGATTTTCGTAGTGGATATGACCGCAATCGGTACAAACCAAGCGTTCACGTGTGTCATCATCTGGTATGGTATAAGTGGCAGGTTGTCCACATTGTAGGCAAAAAGGCATGGTGATATGATAAAATAAATGTGAGCTAAGTTTAAAGCAAAAGCACCAAAATGACAAATCATTTTATAGACAAAACAGCAATCACCCTGCCAACATCGCACCATTTTTATTCATTAAGCCAAAAACTAACCGCCTATCAGGGCGTGGATATTTTCTCCTTTGTTGATGACAATGAGCTTTTGACAGGACTGACACGCAAGCAGGCAATAAAAAGATATGACAGTCTTTTAAAGTCAAATCCCATGCCACAAGCGTGTGTGCTGATTGTCATGACTGATGAGCCAAAGCCGCGCTTGCTGCTGACAAGGCGGTCAAACCATCTGTCTAGCCATGCAAGAGAGGTGTCGCTGGTGGGTGGTAAGCGTGATGAGGCAGACCAAAGCTCTGCTGATGTTGCTTTACGAGAAGCTTTTGAAGAGGTGGGGTTAGATGGCACAGATTGTGAGATTTTGGGGTATTTGCCCATGCAGATTTCCAAAAAGGGGCTGTTGGTGCGTCCTGTGGTGGCGTGCATTGGGGTGGATATGGTGGATAAACTTATCCCTAGCGAAGATGAGATTGCTCGGCTGTTTTGGTTGCCTTTTGAGGTGCTACTAAATGAGCCTGTGGATTATGTGTTTGATGGGCAATCCCCCAATGACTCTAAACTGCACACGCCAGCATGGGTTTATGATTGCGATGATGATGGCACGCCAGAGGTGGTTTGGGGGTTGACAGGTCGCATATTGGCAAGCCTTTTGCAGATTGGTTTTGGGGTAAACTGGCGTTGGTATTATCGTTTGGGTTAAAATTTATCCACATCAATGCCTAAAATCTTGTCATCCTTTAACCGCATAAACATTGCTTGCCGATAGTGCTTGGAAACATATTGTTGTAAAAATGCCAAAGTGTCATGACTGATGTCGCTGTCTGTATCAAAATGATGGTTGAACACCACACCAAACAGCATTAAGCCACGAGCCTTGATGGCTTCTAAGGTCAGTAAGGTGTGGTTAATGCTACCTAAGCGAGCGGACGTAACCACAATCACACGATGACCGCATTGCTCCACATAATCCAAAGTTAATACGTCTGTGATTGGCACTAATACGCCACCTGCTCCTTCTAACAGAACAATATCAAAGCGAGCATTGAGCGTATTTGTGGCGTTTGTGATGATGTTTAAATCCACCCTGCGATGTTCTAGGCGAGCTGATAGATGTGGACTGGCAGGCTTGGCAAAGACAAAAGGGCAGGTGGTGCCATCTGTATCCACATCAAGTAAGTCTATGCCCATCAGTTGCCGATGGGCGATGATGTCATCTGCCACCGCTTTTGTTGTGCCTGTTTGTATCAATTTTTGGGTGATGACAGATTTGCCCCTTTGCCCAAGATGGCGGGCTAATATGCCAGTGGTGATTGTTTTGCCGATGTCAGTATCTATGCCTGTGATAAAATAGGTGGTCATGTTATCTGTCTTTGAAATATGCTTTGAGTAACTGCACAAGTCCCCCACAAAGTTTTGCCAAATCATCATCACTCATCACAATGGGGGGCATCAGATAGACCAGTTTACCAAAGGGACGCACCCAAATGCCATATTTGGTCAAAAGCCCTTGAAAGCGTGGCATATCAATGGGCTGTTTCATCTCAATCACACCTATCGCCCCAAGAAAGCGTACGTCTGCCACTTCTTGCCAGTTTTGCAGTTGATGTAGATGATGGCTAAGTTTGGACTGCATGAGTTTGGCAAGATAAGGTATGTCATTTTCTAGCACCAAATCAATGCTGGCACACGCCACCGAGCAAGCAAGCGGATTGCCCATAAAGGTAGGACCGTGCATGAGTGCAGGATAGGGGCTATTGTGTATGCTATCAGCCAAGCGGTTGGTGGTCATCACTGCCCCAAAACTCATGTATCCGCCTGTTAGTGCCTTGCCCAAAGTCATGATGTCAGGACAAATGCCAGCATGATTGACCCCAAACATTTGCCCTGTTCGCCCAAACCCTGTGGCAATCTCATCACAAATCAGTAGCACGTCATAATATTGGCACAAAGCGTGTAAATGGTGCAGGTATTGTGGCGAATAAAACCGCATTCCACCTGCCCCTTGCACAATAGGCTCAATGATAAACCCCGCCAGTTTGTTATGATATTGACCAAAAAATCTGTCCATGCTTAGACGTGTGTCATCATCTAAGGGTGTGTCAAAGCCCATTGGTGGTGCTGGTAAAAAATACTGCGTGGGCAGTTTGTTGCCGTAGAGTGTGTGCATACTGTTGATGGGGTCGCAAACACTCATGGCGTGCCAAGTGTCGCCATGATAGCCTGAATGTGTGCTGGCAAAAGTATTTTTGTGAGCAAATCCACGTGCCAGTTGGTATTGCAGTGCCATTTTTAGGGCAATCTCTACCGCCACCGAGCCACTGTCAGCATAAAAAATCTTGGTGAGATTTTTGGGTGTAATACCAAGTAGTCGTTCACCAAGTGCCAGTGCAGGCAAGTGGGTCAGCCCGCCAAACATCACATGGCTCATGTTGTCAAGTTGTTTGCTGATGGCGTGATTTAAGCGTGGGTGATTGTAGCCATGAATGCTTGCCCACCATGATGACATGCCGTCTATGAGTGTGTGGTTATCATGAGTGTACAGACGCACGCCATCAGCATGAGTGATGATAAGATTGTCATAAGTGGGCGGTAAGCTGGCATAGGGGTGCCAAAGATGGGTGCGGTCAAAATCCTGTAAATCCATGTGTTTTCCGACGTATTTTTAACAGCCATCATTTAAACAAACAAAAAATCGCCCAAAGAGCGGTGTTGTCTGCTTTAAGCTTTTTGTACGGCTAAGGCTTGCAGAGCTTCTGGTGATGACCACAATCCTTCTAGGTCATAAAATTCACGAGCCTGTGGGGTCATGATGTGCACGATGATTCTACCCAAATCCACCAACGTCCAATCACTGTCTTTATCACCTTCACGACCCAGTGGCATCAGCCCTGCTTCTTTGGTGGTGGCACCAAGTTTGTCTGCAAGAGCTTTGACGTGGCGTTTTGATGTGGCGTTAGCGATGATGATACGCTCAGCAACATCAGTCAAATGCTCTACTGTCAGTACGGTGATTTCTTTGGCTTTTAGGTCGTCTAGGGCGGTTGTTACTAGGGCGATTTGTTCATCTAAGGATAGGTTGTGGCTCATAATTTTTTAATTAAATTAAAGTTAATTTATCATTATAGCACAGTTTTGATATTTGCAAATAATCAGCGATAAAGACCGTGCTGCTTGATGTAAGTTAAAATTGGTAAGGGTAAATGAGCAGGTGTCTCATTATTGATTAGGGCGTGTCGGATTTGGCTAGATGAGACGGTGGTGATGGGCGTGTTGTCATAAAAAATGGGTTTGTCTGCTAAAAATTCATCAAAATCAGAGGTCAAATTTGCCAAAACTTCATCATCAATGGTGCTACTGCCTGCTCGCCCAAATGCCCAAATTTTGATAAATGATAAAATTTTATCATGATGTTTCCATGTTGGCAGATTTACCAGACTGTCGCCACCAAGAATAAAAATGCGTGTGTCATTAGGATACATTGTTGCCAAAGTTTGCACTGTATCTATGGTGTAGATGGGTGGTGTTTGGTGGATTTCCAAGGGACAAATATGGGCACTGATGTGTTTGTTTTTTAAAAGTTGGCACGCCACATTTAGCATGGCTAAGCGGTGAGTGGGGTCGGTGGGCTTGCTTTTAAAAGGGTTGCCTGCGGTAGGCAAAAAATAGATGGTAAATGGCAAATGTTGAGCTGTCAGCCTATCATGTACAGCTTGTACCATGT
The DNA here is from genome assembly GCF_002224245.2 of Moraxella sp. VT-16-12. Classification (GTDB taxonomy): domain Bacteria; phylum Pseudomonadota; class Gammaproteobacteria; order Pseudomonadales; family Moraxellaceae; genus Moraxella. Next base: position 3,626 of record NZ_NKHK02000009.1, on the reverse strand, counting down.
CTAAGTGCCCATCATGTACAGGGTCAAAACTCCCCCCAAAAAAAAGACGAATGCTCATATTGCCACGCTTGAACTTTATAAAAAAAAAGTTTATAATGTATTGTTCTTAACTTTATGGGTATTATACCGCCCATAATTTTTTTAATCAACGGGAGAAATTGCCTATGGCAACCACAAACCAACTTATCCGTAAGGGTCGCAAGACCATTACAGAAAAGTCAAAAGTTCCTGCACTACAAGCTTGCCCACAACGTCGTGGCGTTTGTACTCGTGTATATACCACCACCCCTAAAAAGCCAAACTCAGCCATGCGTAAAGTATGCCGTGTGCGTTTGACATCAGGCTATGAAGTGTCAAGCTACATCGGTGGCGAAGGTCATAACCTACAAGAGCATAGCGTGGTGCTTATCCGTGGTGGTCGTGTTAAAGACCTGCCGGGTGTGCGTTATCACACCGTGCGTGGTGCATTAGACTGTGCAGGTGTTAAAGACCGTAAACAAGGTCGCTCTAAGTATGGTGCAAAACGTCCTAAGGCTTAATCGCTGCCCAAGACAAAACACTAAAATATTAATGAATTGTGCATGGCTTGTGAGAATGTGTGTTAATCAAATCCATGCAACCACAATCATGCAGTAAGGCTGGCTAAGTGCTTGATTATTTTAAGTAAGTATGCCAGATTTACCCTGAAGACATAAGGAATTATTATGCCAAGACGTCGTGTCGTTGCTGCCCGTGAAATCCTACCAGACCCTAAGTTCAGCAGCCAAACCATTGCCAAATTTATCAACCAAGTGATGGTTGATGGCAAAAAATCAGTCGCTGAAAAAATCGTTTACGGTGCTTTGCAAACCGTTGCAGAAAAGCGTAAACTAGAAGACCCTGTTGCTTTTTTTGAAGAAGTGCTAGAAAGCGTTCGCCCAACAGTGGAAGTAAAAGCTCGCCGTGTTGGTGGTGCTACCTACCAAGTGCCTATGGAAGTGCGTCCCTCCCGTCGTACTGCCCTAGCCATGCGTTGGCTTGCTGACGCTGCCGCTAAGCGTTCTGAAAAATCTATGGCACTTCGCTTAGCTGGTGAGCTTAATGACGCCGCTGATGGTAAAGGTGCTGCCATCAAAAAACGTGATGACGTTCACCGTATGGCAGACGCGAACAAGGCGTTTTCACATTTCCGTTTCTAATCTTATTAACAGATTGAGCGGGTTTGGCTTAGTGCGTGCTAAGCCAAATGCCTTGGCTGTTTTGTCATACATTTATAGTGCTGTTTGATGATAAAATAAGCCCCATTTACACAAGTTTTTTCTTATAAGGAAAACTCATGGCAAGAAAAATCCCCCTAAACCGATATCGTAACATCGGTATTTCTGCCCATATTGATGCAGGTAAAACCACCACCTCAGAACGTATTTTGTTCTACACAGGTAAAAGCCACAAACTCGGTGAAGTGCACGAAGGTGCTGCCACCATGGACTGGATGGAGCAAGAGCAAGAGCGTGGTATCACCATTGCATCTGCGGCAACCACCTGCTTTTGGTCAGGTATGTCAAAACAGTTTCCTGAGCATCGCATTAACCTAATTGACACCCCCGGCCACGTGGACTTTACCATTGAAGTTGAGCGTTCTATGCGTGTGCTTGATGGTGCGTGCATGGTGTACTGTGCGGTTGGCGGTGTACAGCCACAGTCTGAAACTGTATGGCGTCAAGCCAACAAATACAAAGTGCCTCGTTTGGCATTTGTTAATAAAATGGACAGAACAGGTGCTAACTTCTTCCGTGTGGTTGAGCAAGTAAAAACTCGTTTGGGTGGTAATCCTGTGCCTGTGGTTGTGCCAATCGGTGCAGAAGAAACCTTTGAAGGCGTGATTGACCTACTTGAAATGAAAGCCATCATTTGGGATGTTGAATCACAAGGCATGAAGTTTGAATATGGTGAAATCCCCGCCGACCTTGTTGATGTTGCCGAAGAATGGCGTAACAACATGGTGGAAGCTGCTGCTGAAAGCTCAGAAGAGTTAATGGATAAATACCTAGAAGAAGGCGACTTGTCTCGTGAAGACATTGTGGCTGGTCTGCGTGTGCGTACATTGGCGTGTGAAATTCAACCCATGCTTTGTGGTACAGCCTTTAAAAACAAAGGCGTACAGCGCATGCTTGATGCGGTGATTGAGTTCTTGCCAGCACCTAATGATGTGGCTGACATTGAAGGTGTGTTGGATGATAAAGACGAAACCAAAGCAACTCGTAAATCATCTGATGATGAATCTTTTGCAGGTCTTGCCTTTAAGATTCAAAACGATAAATATGTAGGTAACTTAACCTATGTGCGTATTTATTCAGGCGTTGCCAAACAAGGCGACAGTGTTTATAACCCTGTAAAAGGTAAGCGTGAGCGTATTGGTCGTATCGTAGAGATGCACGCCAATTCACAAGAAGAAGTTAGTGAAGCTCGTGCAGGCGACATCGTGGCATTTGTGGGTCTAAAAGACGTAACCACAGGTGATACACTGTGCGACCAAGACAACATCATCACCTTGGAGCGTATGGAGTTTCCTGAGCCTGTGATTAGTCTTGCGGTTGAACCTAAGACCAAAGCTGACCAAGAAAAAATGTCTATCGCCCTAGGTCGTCTTGCCAAAGAAGACCCATCATTCCGTGTGCGTACTGATGAAGAGTCTGGTCAGACCATCATCTCAGGTATGGGTGAGCTGCACCTTGACATCATCGTTGACCGCATGAAGCGTGAGTTTGGTGTAGAAGCAAATATCGGTGCACCACAAGTGGCTTATCGTGAGACCATCCGTCAATCTGTGGAAGTGGAAGGTAAATTTGTCCGTCAAACAGGTGGTCGTGGTAAGTTTGGTCATGTTTGGTTGCGTCTTGAACCGCTTGACCCAACAGGTGAAGTGGAATACGAATTTGCCGAAGAGATTGTGGGTGGTGTTGTACCAAAAGAATATCATTCTGCGGTAGATAAAGGCATTCAAGAACGTATGAAGAGCGGTGTTTTGGCAGGCTATCCTGTGGTTAATGTCAAAGCAACTTTGTATGATGGTTCTTATCACGACGTGGACTCTGACGAGCTGTCGTTTAAGATGGCAGGTTCTATGGCGTTCAAAAAGGGCTTTATGCAAGCATCTCCTGCTTTGCTTGAACCCATCATGAAAGTTGAAGTTGAAACACCAGAAGACTACATGGGCGACATTATGGGCGACATTACCCGTCGCCGTGGTGTGATGCAAGGTATGGACGATGTGCCTGGTGGCGTAAAAATCATTCGTGCCGAAGTGCCTTTGGCTGAAATGTTTGGTTATGCAACTGACATGCGTTCTATGTCTCAGGGTCGTGCAACTTACTCTATGGAGTTTGCAAAATACCAAGAAACGCCTAAGAACGTAGCAGATGAAATCATCAAGAAATTTACTGCCAAAGATGATGATGAATAATCTTTGATGATTGGTATGAATTAAGCTTATCCCAAAATGCTTTGGGGTAAGCCAGTACTTTAAATTAATCTTTTGTGCCATATTGCACAATTTTAAGAAGGATAATATCATGGCAAAAGCCAAATTCGAACGCACCAAACCACACGTTAACGTTGGTACCATCGGACACGTTGACCACGGTAAA
>NZ_NKHK02000008.1 GCF_002224245.2 Moraxella sp. VT-16-12 | reverse complement strand
ATACAACCCAGTCCTTGGTCGTAAGACAAACCCCTGCCTGATGGTGGGGGTTTTGGTGTGATGGGGTGCTTTAAAAAATGCCATTTGCCCCCATATTGGACCTATTATCCATATTAAGGCGACTTATGGCACACGAACATATCTACATCAAAGGTGCAAGAACCCATAATTTAAAAGACATTGACGTGGACATTCCACGAGATAAATTGGTGGTGATTACAGGTTTGTCAGGTTCTGGTAAGTCCAGTCTTGCCTTTGATACTTTGTATGCTGAAGGACAAAGACGTTATGTGGAGAGTTTGTCGGCTTATGCTCGCCAGTTTTTAAGCCAGATGGAAAAACCTGATGTAGATAGCATAGAAGGTTTGTCCCCCGCCATTGCTATTGAACAAAAATCAACTAACCATAATCCACGCTCTACGATAGGTACGATTACCGAAGTGTATGACTATTTGCGGTTGTTGTTTGCCCGCGTTGGTACGCCCCATTGCCCAGAACATGATTTGCCGATGGTGGCTCAAACCATCAGCCAGATGGTAGATGACATTTTGGCTAAGCCCGATGGCACAAAACTCATGCTCCTTGCTCCTGTGGTGCGTGAACGCAAAGGCGAACACATTGCACTATTAGAAAGTTTACACGCCCAAGGATTTACCAAAGTTCGTATTGATGGTGTTATCCATGACATGGACGAGCTGCCAAGCCTAGAAAAAAACAAAAAACACACGATTGAAGTGGTGATAGATAGATTTAAAGTCAGAGACGATTTGGGCAATCGTGTGGCAGAAAGTTTGGAGACGGCACTGCGGTTAGGGGCAGACATCGCCATATTACATGAGATGGATGGTGAAAATCAAACCACTTTGTCTGCCAAACATTCTTGCCCTGTTTGCGATAGGGCGGTCAGCGAGCTTGAGCCACGTCTGTTTAGTTTTAATAATCCCGCAGGAGCGTGTCCGTCTTGCGATGGCTTGGGCAAACGCCAGTATTTTAGTGCTGATAAGCTGATTGTAGAACCCAAAAAATCCATCAATCAGGGAGCGATACATGGCTGGGACAAACGTCATGCCTACTATTTTGGACTGCTAACAACGGTGTGTCATCATTTTGGTATTGATATGGATAGTCCTTGGCAAGCCTTATCCAAAAAAGAACAAAACATCATTTTATACGGCTCTGGCAAAGAAAAAATCGCCTTTGATTTTGTGTTTGAGACAGGACGTAAATCCAGTAAAACCGTGCCATTTGAAGGGATTTTGCCTTATTTAGAACGCCGTTATCATGGCACAACCAGTAATTTGGTGCGTGATGAGCTTGCTCAATATTTATCTGATACGACGTGTAATGTCTGTCATGGTGTGCGTCTTAATGACATTGCTCGCCATGTTAAGGTGGATGGTCGTGGTATTGGCGACATCATTGCCTTGCCGATTGGTCAGGCGTGGCAATATTATGAAAATTTGTATATTGATGGTCATAAAGGCGAAGTGGCGGACAAGATTTTTAAAGAGATTCGTGAACGCCTTGGGTTTTTGACCAAAGTGGGGCTAGAATATCTGACCTTGGCTCGCTCTGCTGAGACCTTATCAGGGGGTGAAGCTCAGCGTATCCGTCTGGCAAGCCAAATCGGAGCAGGCTTGATGGGGGTGATGTATGTGCTTGATGAGCCATCTATTGGCTTACACCAAAGAGACAATGACCGCCTGCTATCTACGCTCACCCACCTTAGGGATTTGGGTAATACAGTGATTGTGGTGGAGCATGATGAAGATGCCATTCGTACTGCTGACCACATCATTGATATTGGTGTGGGGGCAGGGGTGCATGGGGGGCGTGTGATTGCCACAGGGACGGCAGATGAGATCGCCAGTCATGAGCGGTCTTTGACAGGACAGTATTTATCGGGCAAAAAACGCATTGCCATTCCTACAGTTCGCCATAGCCCAAAAGTTGCCAATATTAAAAAGGGCAAAAAAACGCTCAGCGAGCCATTATTTATCCGTTTAAATGGAGCAAAGGGCAATAATTTAAAAAATGTCAATCTAAGCATTCCGATTGGCGTGATGACTTGTATCACAGGGGTGTCAGGCTCTGGCAAATCTACACTGATTAACCGCACGCTCATGCCATTAGCTGCCACCCAGCTAAACAATGCCACCACGCTCACGCCTGAGCCATATGACAGTATTGAAGGTTTGGAGCATTTGGATAAAATGGTGGATATTGACCAAAGTCCAATTGGACGTACGCCACGCTCAAACCCTGCCACTTATACAGGGGTGTTTACTTTGATACGAGATTTGTTTGCTCAAACGCCAGAAGCTCGTGCCAGGGGCTATAAAGCAGGGAGATTTAGCTTTAATGTCAAAGGTGGTCGCTGCGAGGCGTGTCAAGGTGATGGCATGATTAAAGTGGAGATGCACTTTTTGCCTGATATGTATGTGCCTTGTGATGTTTGTGCTGGTAAGCGTTATAATCGTGAAACTTTGGAAGTCCATTATAAAGGCAAATCCATCTCTGATGTGCTGGACATGACGGTAGAAGATGCGTTGGTGTTTTTTGAGGCGATACCTGCCATCTATCGTAAATTAGAAGCACTCATGCAAGTGGGGCTGGGTTATATCACCCTAGGGCAGTCTGCCACAACCTTGTCAGGCGGTGAAGCCCAACGGGTCAAGCTTGCCAAAGAACTTGCCAAACGAGATACAGGGCAAACTTTGTATATCCTAGATGAGCCGACCACAGGGCTGCATTTTGAGGATATTGCAAAACTGCTACATATTTTGCACGCCCTGCGAGACAAAGGCAACACGGTAGTGGTGATTGAGCATAACTTAGATGTGATTAAGACGGCTGACCACATTGTGGATTTAGGTTATGAAGGCGGTTATGGTGGCGGTGAGATTGTCGCTGTTGGCACGCCAGAAGAAGTGGCGATGGACGAACAGTCGCATACTGGTCGGTTTTTAAAAATGGTATTAGATAAGGGCTAAACATGGCAAGCATGATAAAAAAATTATTGAGCGTGGTGTTTTTGTTTAGTACAGCAAGTGTTGCTAACAGTTTTTATGTAGAACCAAAATATCTAAGTACAGGCAATGATTTTGATAAATTGTGCGGTCAAGCGTGTCCTGCCATTAATTACGGGCTGATTAGTAGCAGTGATTTGTGGGTGCAGCACACCATTAACAAAAGCGTATTAAGTGTGTTTGCCAGTACTGATGGCAGTTTGTCGCAGGATTTGTTATACAAAGAGTTTACCAAACTTAACGCTCCCACTGATAAGGAGCTGACGGATTTTTTGCGACAATCTGAGCGAAACATCATCAAAGAACACCAAAAGCTCGTCAAAGAGCAGGGCAGTAAGCATTTGCCCATCATTGACATTTCATCTCGCCCAAGCTATTTGGGTCATCGTGGTAATTTTGAGCTATTTGCCATTAATGAATTTTATCAGTTTGGGGGGCGGGGTACAGGCAGTATTTATTATTATGTGTTTGATATTAAAGAGCAACGCCAACTAGAATTAGATGACATTTTATTGCCTGACCAAAAACAAAAATTATCTGACATCATTAAGGCTAAATTTCATACCGCCCTAAAAAAAGGCAAAGTAAATATCGGCGAGCATGAAAAAACATGGCAATTTTATTTGACTAAGAATTTTATGTTTACCAAAGATGGCATTAAATTTTTGTATCAACATGATGAGATTGCTCCTTATAATATGGGCATGCCAGAATTTACCATCAAATACGAAGATTTGACAGGCATTATTAAAGAGCAATATTTAAAATAACCATAAAATCATCATTAAATACCGCCATGTTTTTATTTGACACGCACACCCATTTTGACATACCAGAATATGACAATCAGCGAGATAAATACAATCAATCGGCTTATGACGTTGGCGTGCGTCATTTAATTTTAATTGGTATTTTGGCGAAATATTTCCCCCAAATGGTCAAAACAAAAATTGATGCCGACAATCATTATCCAATTAAGCACCATTTGGCGTGTGGTTTACACCCGCTTTATATCAATGAACATGATGATAATGATTTAATCATATTAGATGATTATCTAAAAAAATTTAATAACATTGCCATTGGTGAGATTGGTTTGGATACTTATCCTAAGCAATTAAAAAGCGACACTCTTTATAAAAAACAAATTGGCTTTTTTATAGAGCAGATTCATTTATCAAAACACTATGATTTACCCATTTTATTACACATTCGTAAATCTCATGCCGATGTGCTTAAATTATTAAAAGAGCAAAAATATCGTGCCGATAATCAAGGCGGTATTGCTCATAGTTTTAGTGGTGGCGAAAATGAAGCATTGGCTTTTGTTAAAATGGGATTTAAAATTGGTATTACAGGGCAAATTACCAATCCTAATGCCAAAAAATATCGCCATGCCATCAAATCTGTTTATGATAAGTTTGGCATATCTGCTTTTGTCATAGAAACCGATTGCCCTGATATGATGCCTTTGCCTGCTCAGATGGAAGGCAATTATTTTAATGAGCCTAAACATTTAATTCATGTGCTAAATGAATTATCTGCCATGTTTAATATGGATAAGGCATTATTGGCACACCAAATTTGGCAAAATACCAATACCGCTTTAAAAAGTAATTTTGCTTATCCTATCCATTAAAAATACAAACGAACACCTATGATGACTGACATAAAAAATAACCGCCGTTTTGTAGGCACACGCACGCTGTATCATGATGGTTTTGATAAATTTCAAAATGCTCATGTGTATGTCATTGGTATCGGTGGCGTGGGGTCATGGGCGGCAGAAGCACTGGCTCGCACGGGTATTGGTGAGATGACGCTTATTGATATGGACGTGTTGGTTGAAAGTAACGTCAATCGCCAATTGCCCGCCCTGAGTGAGACCTTTGGTGAAAGCAAAATCGCTGTGATGAAAAAGCGTGCTTTGGGGATTAATCCTGATATGATTGTTCATGTGGTTGATGAGTTTATTACGCCTGATAATATCACGCAATTATTACCAACACCTGACATGATAAAAACTTATAAAGACAATTATAAATCACTGGTGATATTAGATTGTGTGGATGATATGAATGCCAAACTGGCAATTGCTTTATATTGTCGTTTTAATAAAGTTAAGCTCATCATTTCAGGTGGAGCGGGTGGAAAAATAGACCCATTACAAATAAAAGTAAGCGATTTAAAAGATGTTTATCAAGACCCCTTACTTGCCAAACTTCGCCAATCTTTAAAAGATAAAAATATCAATAAAGACCTAAAACGCAAATTTGGCATGAAATGTGTTTATTCCACCGAGCAGTTAAAAATGGCGACGATATGCCAAAGTGGACTAAATTGTGGTGGCTATGGTTCGGCAGTTACCGTAACTGGTACAGTGGGCATGGTTATGGCTGCCGAATGCTTAAAGATGATTACAAATAATTAATTGTGCTTGATATGAACTGTGTTATAATTGCTAACCCTTTTCTTTAATAATTAAATTGGTAAATCAATGAAAATTTTAACTTCTAAATATTATCGCCCAAGAAAAATATTTACTGAGACGTTTTGGAATAATCAATATCAGCTTGAATTGACAAATTTAGAACAAGAAGTAACAGCCAATGATAATCCTTATGCTGAATTATTGGAATCTTTATTTCCCAGAGTTTATTTGGCAGGGGCGGATATTGTCATTAAAAAAGAGCATTTAAAAGATTTTGTTAAATGCACGGATTATCAGACCTTTTATTATGATAAACAATCACAAAAATTTTTAGAAAAAGAATTGTGCTATTTTTGTCCTAATAATGAGTTTTTTTTGATACTACAAGAAAACTTATCTGATGAATATGACAAAAGCGTCATAGAAGCAGGCTTTTTAAAGGTCAATGGTATTTTTTATGATTCAACCGTGCCTAATGTCTTGCAAAAAGCCCAAGCCTTTTATGATAAGTACTTGGAAAAATATGTTTCACCTGAGGCAAAGATTTTATTGTTATTAAAAGAGCAAAATGATTTGGTATTTAAACACCAGACCATCAAACCTTATAAATTAGATTTGGCAAGCATGTATAATGACAATTTTTTGCCTGTTCATCAAAAAATCAAAGATGAACTGACCAATGGTAAAAAAGGCGTGGTTTTATTGCATGGGCTTGCTGGCACAGGTAAAACCAATTATATTAAATGGCTCACTGCTCAAATTCCTGACAAAGATTTTATTTTTGTGCCAAATAATCTGATTGGGGCATTGGCAGAGCCACAATTTATGAGTCTGTTAATAGAAAAGAAAAATTCGGTCTTGGTGTTGGAAGACTGTGAAAACTATATCGCTGAGCGTGTTGGTGGTGGTAATCAAAGTGATGTGGTGGCAACCATTTTAAACATTGCTGATGGCATATTGTCTGATGTCTTAGAGTGTCAGTTTATTTGCACCTTTAATGCTGATTTGATGGACATTGACCATGCACTACTTAGACGTGGCAGACTGATTGCAGAATATCATTTTGACAAACTGGCTGTTGATAAGTGCCATGCTTATTTGCAATCTTTGGGTAAGGACATTGTGGTGGATAAACCAATGACCTTGGCGGAACTGACTCATATTGATGAAGCAGAGTATCGTGAAGTAGAGCAAAAGGGCGGGTTTGGGTTTGTGTGAGTGGTGAATTTATTAAAGTATAAATAAAAAACACTTTATTTCTAGGTGTTTTTTATTTGCTTGCTTGGTCATGATGACTATTGGAAGTGATAGGAGAACTTTATTGTACTCTGTATAAATAACAACTACTACTATTAAACACAAAGATGTTAGTATGTTTAGATGGGTCAATGGTAATGGGGGCTGAGCAATACTTGCCATTGCTTAATTTGGCATGAAGGTGGTAGCCATGAGTTGGAAATGCAACGGGTGTTATCAATTCCACCATTGAATTAGAGCGGATATTGGCTGTTACATACATTGGTGTATCAATACTAATGTCTTTAATAGAACAACCGTAGTCACATTCAGCAATTACATTTACTGAGCCACCATCTTTTTGGTATTTTTTAATTTCTCGCTCTACTTGTTGCATAACTACTAGGCAATCTTGATAGTGTTTTTCGCCAAATGCGATAACCTTATCCAGTTTTTGCGAATTACTAGCTTTAGATGAAATCTTTTCTTTATGAGCCATTTTAACGGTTTCTAAAAAATGGTTGTCGACAGTTACATTTCTAGAGGTGCTAGGCACTGTTTGCATTTGATTGTCTAGGGTCTCGTTAAGAAAAATTCTGTGTCGTAAAGTCTTTACTGCAAATTCTTCTGAAAATCTGCACAACTCTTCAATGTCCTGCTGAGTATCTGCTTGTGCAAAAGGGCTCGATAGAAGCCCTACAATCATTAAAATTGAGAATTTTGCATACATGGATATTTTGACTATTAAATTATAAACCATTTTGGCATGCCTTATACATTTGGACTGCGATATCTGTGGCAATTTTCTCTTTTTCTTCTTTGGTTTTACCAATGGGTTGGTTATACGCTAGATTTAGCATTGCCACAGCCACGTCATCGTCCATAATCTTTTTTAAGTCTTTTTTAGCTTCGGCTAATGGAACATTGGCTTGGCGTAGGTGTGTTATCGCATATGCAGTGTAAGATAAGTCTGTACACTTTTCGTGTTTATCATTGTTTTTTGCCCATACCGATGTACCGCCCATACCCAAAACAACCACCATCGCTACAGCAAGTAATTTTTTCATTGCAAAACTCCTATATTTTCTTTAAAATGACAAAGGATTATCAATAAATCGCTGTTTATTGATGTCATTTATTATAATTAAGCCAAATAACAATAGCCACACACAAATAATGTATATTTTCTAACCAATTTGTAGTGAAAACTACCCATTTTGTACAGAACTATCAAGGATTGGTATGAATATCCACGAAAAAGTCCGTCTCATGCGTGAAAGTAAACATTGGTCGCAAGAAAAAATGGCAGAGCAACTGCATATGTCGCCCAATGGTTATGCCAAGATTGAACGTGGCGAGACTAAGTTACATATAGATAAATTACAACAAATCGCCCAAGTGCTTGATGTGGATATTTTTGAGTTGATGACGTTTGGGGAAAGTGGGGTTTGTGTTTATGTTAATTCAAATAATGAGCATAAAGAACATAGCGTTGCCACCTATCACGGCATAAGCAATCCTATTTTGGCCAGTGAAATTGATAAACTCAATCTAATTATCTCCCATCAAAAAGAACTGTTGACACAAAAGCAAAGCGAGATTGATACATTAAAAGATATGATTTTACTTTTAAAAACGCCAGCAGACCGCCCTTAACATTGCCATACAAAGATGATACAATACCAAGCGATTGACCTGTCAGTCGCTTTTTTATTAGCCAGTTGCTTTTATGATAAAAGTTGCAACCAGCCAAAAGGAAAACTTATGACCAGCCAAAAAACCATCATCAAAAAAGATGATTTTATCAATTCTATTGCTGATGCTTTTCAGTACATCAGTTATTATCACCCCACCGATTATATCAAAGCCCTAAGCGAAGCCTTAGAACGTGAAGAAAACCCTGCTGCTCGTGATGCCATGACCCAAATTTTGGTCAATAGCCGCATGTGTGCCGAAGGACATCGCCCCATTTGCCAAGACACAGGGATTGCCACCGTATTTTTAAAGGTGGGCATGGACGTGGTGTGGGACAGTGATATGAGCGTGGCAGAGATGGTCAATGAAGGCGTTCGCCGTGCTTATAACCACCCTGATAACACCTTGCGTGCGTCTGTGTTGGCTGACCCAGCAGGCAAACGCCAAAACACTCGTGATAACACCCCTGCAGTCATTCACATGGAGATTGTGGCAGGCAATAAAGTAGATGTTACTTGTGCTGCCAAAGGCGGTGGCTCTGAAAATAAATCCAAGCTCGCCATGCTCAACCCATCAGACAGTATCGTGGATTGGGTATTAAAGAGCATTCCAGAGATGGGGGCAGGCTGGTGTCCACCGGGCATTTTGGGCATTGGCATTGGTGGTACGCCAGAAAAAGCCACACTACTTGCCAAAGAAAGCCTGATGAGCCACATTGACATCCATGAACTCAAAGCCAAAGCTGACAGCGGCGTGGAGCTGTCCACCACTGAAAGTTTGCGTTTGGAGCTTTACGAAAAAGTTAATGCCCTTGGCATCGGAGCTCAGGGTTTGGGTGGTCTGACCACCGTGCTAGATGTCAAAATCCTAGATTATCCCACGCACGCCGCGTCCAAGCCTGTGGCAATGATTCCTAACTGTGCCGCCACTCGCCACATTCATTTTGAGCTAGATGGTAGTGGTGCTGCCAGCTTAACGCCGCCTGATTTGAGTGTGTATCCTGACATCACTTACAATCCTGATAATGGCAAACGTGTCAATGTGGATACCTTAACTAAAGAAGAAGTGGCGACATGGCAAACAGGCGATGTGCTACTATTAAGCGGTAAAATCTACACAGGACGAGATGCGGCACATAAACGCATGACAGACATGCTCAACAGTGGCGAAACGCTACCTGTGGACTTTACCAACAAGCTGATTTACTACGTTGGACCTGTGGACCCTGTGCGTGATGAAGTGGTGGGACCAGCAGGACCAACGACTGCCACACGTATGGATAAATTTACCCGTCAAATGCTTGAACAAACAGGTTTGCTTGGTATGATTGGTAAATCTGAACGTGGCAAGGCAGCGTGTGAAGCCATCGCTGACAACAAAGCGGTGTATCTCATGGCGGTGGGTGGTTCGGCATATTTGGTGTCCAAAGCCATCAAAAATGCCAAAGTGGTGGCATTCCCTGAGCTGGGTATGGAAGCGATTTATGAGTTTGAAGTCAAGGATATGCCCGTAACGGTGGCGGTAGATAGCAATGGGACATCGGTACACGCCACCGCTCCCAAAATCTGGCAAGCCAAAATCGGTAAAATTCCTGTGGTGGCAGGCTGATTGGCTTAATAAAAAACCCAAATCTTAGGATTTGGGTTTTTGTTTGGGTTAAGATTAACCGATATATTAGGGGTTTAATTGGTCTTTTTGCATTTGGTGCATACTTTAATATAGGAATTGGAATCTGAAACCAAAGATGCAATAGTACCAGCAGCACCACCAATAATGGCACCAAGTCCAGTGCCAATGACTGGTACGACACTACCAACCAAACCGCCTGCTGCAATACCGCCCATTGCCTTAGTGGGCATATTTACAACAGAATCAGAACCACAATGTTTACAAGTCATAAGTTTGTCAGTCATCACGATTATCCTTTTTGATAACGAGGTTAAAGTTTAAATCAGCATTCTACAACGTATAAAAATTTAATTGGCTTGCCAGAATAGCGTGCTTTAATTTGCTCTTTGGCTTGGCTCATACTACTGGCAGTTACGGTTAATGAATATGAAGCAGAGCTACCAGCAATTTGATATTTGACTTTATATTTTTTCATAAAAACTCCGTAAAAACCAAAATGACCACTTTAAGTAACATTGGTCATATGATAAACAAAATTTTTAAAAATGTCAATTATAGTGCGTGTACTTTTTTAGCGTGTACTTATAGAGCGTTATCTTATCAGTCATCTTTGGTTAAGATGAGATTTTAATTTTTTGATTGATGAAAAAGGTAAAAGTATGCACACTGACCCATTGAAAAATTTTGGTTTAAGGTTGGTTGAGATTAGAAAACAAAAAAATTTTTCTCAGGAAAAATTGGCATTAGAAAGTGGCATCGCGCGTAGTTATTTAAGTGGCGTGGAGCGTGGCAAACGTAATATCGCTCTGATAAATATTTGTAAGTTAGCAAACGTTTTGGGTGTGCCAATGTATGTGCTGTTACAAAATCCCAGCAATATTCAGGAGAACAATAATGTGAATAATGTTTAAAATGGATTGATGTCTTGTTTAGCCTGATTTGGGAGTTCTGGGAAGTTTTAATTGGTTGCCATTAATCATCATTCAATGGCAAGCATTAGCTCTTTTTATAAAATGTTATTTGGTTATTTTTTTGGTATGGCAGGTTCAATGATGACAGGTAACACCAACCCTTTGCCAAAATTATCTGCAAACACATAATCAAAGCTGTCTGCCACCACATCAGGCGTGGTGTTGATGATGAGTGTCATATCAGCACCATCTGTCAGACGATGACCTAGGTATTTGCCATCTTTTAACTGGTCTAGCACTTTGCCCAATACTTCGGGGCTTGCCATGCCAATCACCAAACTGTGCTGGGCTTGTTTGTTGGTGATATGGTGGGCTTTGGCATAATTTTTGACCGCTTGGGTGTCAAGAGCAATCGGATAATCATAGCTTGCCAAATCAGCTTTTGGCTGGGTGGTTTTGATGTGTGATAAGTCTATCTTGATTTTGCCATCAGGGGTGATGATGGGCTGTATGTCAGGGGTATCTGTGGTGTTATTTGTATGTTGAGACAGCTCATCTACCAAAGCGGTTAAGTCGTGGGGGTTGTTGCGACTTAGGTTGTGTTCGGTGGCACTTTTGTCGCAGGCGCTAAGTAAAGTTAGGCAGACAAGCACAGTGATGATGTTGATGTGTTTCATGATTTTTCCAAATTAAAGTTCTATTTTTGTGCCAGATTTGACAAAGTTCATCACAAACTGACTGTTAAAATGAGCGACATTATTCTCCCCTGTCAGCATACTGCGGGTAAAGGCGTGATAGTCCTGCATGGATGGACTGTGCACCATCAAGATAAAATCATAATCCCCAGAAATCTCATAACAGCTCATCACCTGTGGCGAGCCATTCATCAGCCTTTCAAAACGATGTTGCATGGACGTGTTGGAATGTGCCATTTTAACCAATACCAATACTGTCAAATGATGACCAACTTTGGTGGGGTCAATGATGGCGACTTGTCTTTGAATGATTTTTTGCTGACAAAGCTGACTGATGCGTCTTTGGGTGGTGGCAACTGACGTGCCTGTGTGTTCGGCGATGGTTTTTAGTGGTAAGGTGCAATCGTCTTGGAGTAAGTTTAAAATGGCTTTGTCAGTGTCGTCTATGGTCATGGTAATGATGGGTGAGAAATTTGCAAAATTTTATCAAAAATAGCTATTTTTTGCAAAATTTTCTCATAAATTTGCCAAAAATTTTAAAAATATCACAAATAAAATTTTTATAATAAGCATTCATTTGATTTACTCAGACGGTTTAAATCTGCCAAAGCAATTTTTGTATTTGCCATCACATACCCAGAGCC
This sequence comes from Moraxella sp. VT-16-12, assembly GCF_002224245.2. Taxonomy (GTDB): domain Bacteria; phylum Pseudomonadota; class Gammaproteobacteria; order Pseudomonadales; family Moraxellaceae; genus Moraxella. The sequence goes on along the minus strand of NZ_NKHK02000008.1, from coordinate 111,560 downwards.
ATCATGACCAATATTTATCAAAACACCACACAAGCCCCCCAAACTTTGGGGCAAAGCGATACGTCTAGCACAAGCCACGCCACAATTACTCCAAAAATCCACCCCACCAAAAACACACTCACCACAGGGATTGTGCTGGCGTTATTATCCAATGTGCTGTTTGGGGTGCTATACGCTTATGGCAAGTGGCTGACACCATTATCAGGCACGGACGTGTTTTTGTGGCGAATGGTGATGATGTGGGCTTGTTTGGGCTTATTTTTGTTGATAAGTGGTAAATTTGGGGTAGTGATTGCTGATTTAAAAGCCGTCAAGGGGCTAAAATCATGGTTTTGGCTGTTGTTACCAACACCGATTTTTGCCAGTCAGCTTTGGCTTTTTATGTGGGCTCCCATTAATGGGCATGGCGTGGCGGTATCTATGGGCTATTTTTTGTTTCCACTGGTGATGGTGATGGTGGGGGCATTGATGGGTGAGCGTTTGGCACGTTTGCAATGGATTGCGGTGGGGCTGGCTGGGCTTGGTGTGGCGTTTGAGATTGTGCGAACAGGTCAGGTGAGTTTGGCGACTTTTTGGGTGTGTTTGACTTATCCGATTTATTATGTGATACGCCGAAAGCAAGGCGTGCGAGCTTTGACAGGGCTGTGGCTTGATGTGTCGCTCATTGCTCCTGTGTGTTTGTTGGTGCTGATTAACAATGATGCGGCATGGGGGCAAGTGCTGGGCAGTGGGGCGTTATTTGCCAAAGCGGTGGGGCTTGGGGTGATTAGCGTGCTGGCGTTGCAGTTTAATTTAGAAGCCAACCGCTTGCTGCCAACCAGTCTGTTTGGTATGCTTGGGTATTTTGAGCCTGCACTGTTGTTTTTGCTGTCAGTAACGGTGCTAGGTGGTGTGTTTAGTGTGGGTATGTTGCTTAGCTTTGGGCTGATTTGGGCAGGGATTGCTTGTTTGGTGGGTTGGGGTTTGATGAAAAATAACAAATGCTAAACAAGATGGTCTCCAAGTTTTTTAAGTAGCACTTTGGAATTTCTGCCATTATGCCATGCCTGATGGCGTTTGGGGGGGAGGGAGTTTGGTGTGGTTTCACAAAACCCACGTTCCAAAAACCAATGCAAAGTGCGTGTGGTTAGGGCAAATAAACGATGGCGACCTTGTGATAAACACCATGTTTCTACAAATTTGAGCAAATCTGCCCCACGGTTACCATCTCTATAATTGGGGTCTATGGCAACGCTGGCTATCTCTGCACTGTCATTATCCAAAGGGTACAGCCCAGCACAGCCGAGTATTTTGCCATCTCGCTCTATCACACAAAAAAACTCAATCTCTTCTTCTAAGCGTTCACGACTGCGAGCGACCAAAATGCCTTGCTCTTCTAGGGGTTTAATCAGCGACATGATGCCCATCACGTCATCAGGCGTGGCGTATCTGATGGCATCAAAAGGGTTTTGGCTTATCATCGTACCGTAGCCATCTGTGGTAAACAGCTCTTTTAATAATGCCCCATCATCATGATGGCTAAGCAAATGCACCCGAGATACGCCTGCTTGACAAGCACTGATGGCATTCGGTAAGGCAGGGTGGATTGTGCGGTGGCTCATGGCTTGGCTGACGGTCATCTCTTTGATGAGTTTGCCTTTGACAAACACACCTTGCTCTTGATTAAAAATGATGAGTTTATCAGCATTTAAAGCGATGGCGACACATTTTGCCACATCAAAAGCTTCAAGATTATAAAGCTCGCCTGTTGATGAAAATCCAAGCGGACTGATGATGACCAAATGACCTTGTGATAAGTTGTGGCTGATGGCGTGTTTATCCACACGGCGAACTTCACCTGTCAGCAAATAATCCACGCCATCACGCACCCCAAAGGGTTTGGCGGTGATAAAATTGCCACTGATGGTGGTGATTTTTGAGCCATGTAAGGGGGTGTTGCTCAATCCGCCGCAAAAGCGACTTTCTATATTGGTACGCACATTTGCCACAGCACTGACCACATGGGTGATGGCAGTGTCGGATGTGATACGCACCCCATCATAAAAGCCACTTGCAATAGACGTATTTGCCAATGTGGCATCAATCTCATGCCTTGCCCCATGTACCAACACCAAACGAATGCCTAGACTGTGTAGCAAGGCGATGTCTTGGGTGATGGTGGTAAAATTGGGGCTATTGACCGTCTCACTGCCCATCATGATAACAAAAGTTTTGCCCCTGTGGGTGTTGATATAAGGCAAAGAATGGCGAAACCAATGGATTGGATTTTGGGTCATGGCATGGCTTTGATGTAAAAATCTCAATTTTACTATAAATTTGCCAAAAATACCCACATTTCCCAATCAAGATAATTAAGATGCGTTGATAACAAAATGATTATCAGGCAAAGCACCTGATTTTGTGAGTGGGTTGAACAATGTGTCTTAACACAAATAAAACGCACCCTTAACGAAAGCTTTAATTTTTCATGCTATGATATTTGACCGTTTATAAACCATTAATTTTTTAGGAAATCTCATGCGTTATTTGTCTGTTTTTGCCTTAATCTGTGGTATGTCAGCCCATGCCATGCTTCCAAATCCCACTACTGATACAGTCAGTTATACTGCCAATCCTATCGCCAAACCCAATGCTCCCACATTAAACGTCTCTGCAAATACTGCCACAACAAATGCTCTTGGCACGCAAACCGCTGATGATTCGGCGGATTTTATTTCGGTGGTAAATGCCTTTGTGGTTAAAAGCAACAACGGCGTAGAAACGCTTATTCCTGTAACGCTTGGCACGGCTGTACAAGCAGGTGATGTGCTGGAATATCAAGGTTTATTTACCAATACAGGCGATAGAGTGCGTAAAATGGACGTAACACTCAGCATTGCTGATGGCTTGGAACTTGTTGGCGGTGTCATGCCACAACACGCCAGTGCCAGTATGGATGGCAATCGTTTTGTGCGTATGCCAATTCGGGTAAAGGGTGCTAATGGGCAGGTACAAAATCTGCCTTTGTCTGATTATAAAGCACTGCGTTGGACGATTGAAGATGTTGGTTTGGGTGGCACGGCGGTGGTTAAATATCGTGCCAAGATAAAATAAGCCAAAATCAAATTATCACAAAACAAAACCCACTTCGGTGGGTTTTTTATGGCAAACACGCCAAATTAAAAAGATTTTTTGTAAAATTATGATAAAAATTACCCAATGATAGTAACAATATTGTAAAATTAATGCTTTAAATGATTATTTTTTTGAATAAATAAGGCAAATCTATGCGTAAAATTGTGGACACTTATTTGAGTGTGGGCGTTGTGCCACTGATTATACTGGGGCTGATTTTGGGGGTGCTGACAGGTTGGCTTGTGCCTTCTGTTGGAGCAAGTCTTGGGATTTTGGGTGATATTTTTGTGGGGGCGTTAAAGGCAGTTGCTCCTGTGTTGGTATTTTGTTTGGTGATGTCCGCCATTGCAGGCTACAAAAGCACGCAGGGCGAAACAAAGCCCATCAAATCCATTTTGATTTTGTACATGATGGGAACTTTCTTGGCAGCATTGACAGCGGTGGTGGCAAGTTTTGTGTTTCCCACAGAGATTGTGGGACTGACCGCTCAAACGGCGGTGGAGCAATCCGCCCCCAAAACCTTAAAAGAAGTTTTGACCAACCTGCTGATGAATTTGGTTGCCAATCCCATCAATGCTTTGGCGAATGCCAACTACATGGGGATTTTGACATGGGCGATACTGATTGGTTTTGCTTTGCGTGGGGCGACAGACACCACTCGCCAAGTGGTCATGGATTTGGCAGGTGCGATTACTAATGTTGTGCGTTGGATTATTGCCATTGCTCCTTTTGGTATTTTGGGTTTGGTGGCGAGTACTGTGGCAAAAACAGGTTTTGATGTGTTAAAAAGCTACCGAGAACTCTTGCAGGTATTGGTGGGTTGTATGTTGTTTATTGCCCTTGTTGCCAATCCGCTCATTGTCTTTTTAAAAACTCGTAAAAACCCTTATCCTTTGGTCATTGCTTGTTTGCGTGAGTCTGGTATTGCGGCGTTTTTTACACGTTCATCGGCAGCAAATATTCCTGTTAATATGAATTTGGCTCGTAAATTGGGTCTGAATGAAGATACCTATTCGGTGAGCATTCCGCTTGGGGCGACCATCAACATGGCAGGGGCTGCCATCACCATCAATGTGCTGACTTTGGCGGCAGCTCATACTTTGGGGATTGAAGTAAGTTTTGGTTCAGCGTTGCTACTTGCCATTGTGGGAGCAGTCAGTGCTTGTGGGGCATCAGGTGTGGCAGGTGGTTCACTAATGCTTATCCCACTAGCATGTAGTTTGTTTAATATCCCCAATGATGTCGCCATGCAAGTGATTGCCATTGGTTTTATTATCGGTGTGGTGCAAGATTCTGCTGAAACAACACTTAACTCATCAACAGACGTGTTATTTACGGCGGCGGCTGACCCAAAATATTCGGCTTGATAAGGAGAAACCATGAAACACATGATGGCTTTACTGACAGCATTGGCAGTAACTGTAAGTGCTTATGCTGGCACACCCACTCAATCAGCATTGGTAAAAACAAACGTTCATAAAACCACTCAGTTAGCACCTGATGCTTTTGTTGATGGCGTACCTATGTCGCACTTTAAAGATTATCATGCCAAAATTAACCAACATGGCACCACTTATCTGCTAGACAGCTATGTTGTTGTTCTTGAGCAACCTTTTTATATTCATGTTCGCACCAACGATGGTCAAGCGATTGACCTAAATACTGCCCAAACATTGGCGACTGCTTATATTGAGCCACGTGGCTGTACCGAGCCTTTGGTACGCCGTACGGATTTGGATAAATCTGATGACAATCACACAGAGTGGATTATTGGGGTGTCTTGTTAAATCAAAAAAATCGGGTTAAATGCCCGATTTTTTAAGTTTTATTGATTGTGCTTATCAGTCATTTTTGGGCTTAAAGCCTGCTGGGCGTTCATAGTCGTCATTATCTAAAAACAGTTCACGTTGCTCAGCGATGAATTTTTTGGCTTCTTTGTCCACCATGCTTAGGTGTTTTTCGTTAATGAGCATGGTTTGTAGTTCTAGCCATTCGCCCCATGCTTTTGCTGAGACAGTGTCTTGGATTTCTTGCCCTTTGGCATTGGGAAAAGGTGGGTTGGGAAGTTTGGGTAGGTTTTCTTGGTATTTGCGACAAAAAACAAGGTTGGCTTTGGGGTTGAAAATTTCCATCATGCACTCCTAAAAAGTTTAGTATAGCAAATGTCAGAAAAATATGCCACCGCCATAAAAATGACCTAAATTTAACAAATCTTTGTATGAGTGCGTTATGATTTAATCAAATTTATAAATGTAACGCTACATGGTATCATCATGCCTGATAAAGCAATATCAAGATATTGTAACTATCTTGGGTAAAAATGTAATTGGCTCTTGTAAGTCATTTTGCTTTTTTCTAGAATAGCAGTGCAATTATGTTTATTTGCACCTTTTTGTTTAATAAGGAAAAATGATGAAAGCACTTTTGATTACTGGTTTGGCTGCCTTAGCATTGGCAGGTTGCAACAGCTTGCCCCAGTTGCCCCACAAAAACAAGCCAAATACTCAACAGCCCAACCACACTCATCAGCACACTCAAACCACCCAAAAATTTGTGTGCAACAATGATGCTGAGCCTGTTGTCCGCCGCATTAATGAAGACCAAATTGAGCTGATTGTTGATGGTCAAGGTACGCTGATGAGTGCCGCTGTCTCAGGTTCTGGTGAGCGTTATGTGTCAAAAACAGGTGTCTATGGCAAAGGTGGCGAATGGCACCAAAAAGGCACAGAAGCCATCTTTACTTATCATGATGTGGGTAGCCCAGCTACGTGCAGACTGAAATAAAAGTCTCTTTAATTTATCAATATAAATAAAGCATCTAAAACCAGATGCTTTATTTTCTTATTACTATTTGAAATTTTTGATATCATCAAGCAGTTTTATTCTTAGTTGATGCAGCTCAATTCTTTCATTGATATTATCAATTTCTGATTTTTTTGTTACAGGAATGATATTAGCAATAAAGCGGTTAAACAACCGAGCGTGCTCACTATCAGTATCTTGTGTGGAATTAATAAGACGTTTTATTTGTTTATCCACACCATTTAAAAATGCCAACTCCAAATTAATTGCAGGAATAACCGCTTGTTGTAAAATCAAAATCAGATTGTCAATATCTTGATTAATCTCATTTAAAACATTAGTTTTAGTTTTACTGGTTTTTACATCTTTTAATATTTCTACTGCTGTAATGGCACCCAAAACTACATTGCCTTTGAAAAGGTGCTTCATTTTTTCTAAATCCAATGTAGTTTGTTTAGCCCGTGCACTTGATGACGATAATGATTTAGCTGCTGAATATAGTTGATGTACAACACTCTCCAAGTTTTTAGTGCTATCTACCAAAGGGGATTTATTTTGAGTTAAGATAATGTTTATTAGCTCGCCATTGCCTTTGTTAAAAAAGCTGTCTAAATATTTAAACTCTTGTTCGGCGCTATTAAACTTTTGCAGTCTGTCGTTTCCACCTAGGGGGTAAGCCATTAATATATCAAAAATATTACGAGAAAAGCGTTCTATTAAATAATCAAATCTATCATCATTATGGGCAATATCACCCGTGATTTTTTGAATGACTTTTTTGCTCTGGGTCTCAACGATTTGAGATGTGTCATGATTTGCCTGATGACCCATGACTGCATTAGTAAAAATTCTTAATAAGCGAATTTCTATTTCTTTGGATTTTTCATTGGTTAGGTTTTTGATAAGCCAACAAAAATCTTGTAAAAATTTTTTATGTAGGCTCTCTCGCAGTTTGTTGTTGATGCGTTCTATCTCTAAGTTGTTTGTAATACTTTCGCTACATGAGATTTCAGCTTTCTCTATATCGTACTCTGTAACTTTTGTAAAAAAATCACCAGATTGTATGTCTTCTGCAAATTTTTTTGAAAATAAACTTTTATCAAATATCTCTATCTTTAATTCGTACTTAAATTTTTCTAATTCCTCTTTGATGGATTTTTCTATACGTTTACTTTCTTCTCTGGTGATTAAGTTTTTTTCGCTTTCTTTGGATGGTGGATTATCGTTAGCGAAGGTGTTTTCTGAGTGTTTAATAATTTTTTCAAAGAAAGACAATAATGATTGATGATTCTTGTCAATTCTTCGCTTTAAAACCTCAAAACGCTCTGTTTCATAATAATTAATTAAAGATGTTCGAATCGCATCAATGCCTGAATCTATGGCATAGTTTTCATGATACTTATCTTTGGCGATATTTTTCTCTGTTAGGTATTTTAAAGCAGAGCCAACAAATACTCGACTTGCTGTGCCAATTTTGTATTTTTCAACATCAGCTTTTAAAATTTTTTCATTGCCTTGGGCTTGCTCTTCACTATTAGCGGTATCAAGCTGATTACCAAAGACAAATAATTTATCTCGCAAATGAATGCCATCTTCATCAGTATTTTTGTTAATCACACTGAGTGATGTGCCAACAATACTCGGATTTCTACCAACATTGGTTACCATGATGATGGCATCGGCATTTTTTAAGCGTTCTTCGGTTTGGCGAATATGGATTTTTGTGGGCGAGTCAAATCCGGGTACGTCATAAATAATGGCGGTACTCAACTGTTTTAATTTAGATGATGCAATTTCTATTTTTTTAACACTTCTGGGGCGAGCAGTATTCGTTTCGCTAAGACCGCTTGATTCGTTCTGTCTTTTTTGACCTCGGATATAAGATTGAAATTCTTCACCTTCTAGTTGATTGCCATTAAAACCTTTCGTTTCTCCTGTTAATGTCAGCTCCTTGCGATATTTTAAAATGTCTTTGATTTCTTCATCAGTTTTTCCAACATGATTTTTGTACAGCTGATTGTCTTTTTGTTCTAGATTTTCAAAATATCTTTCAAATTGAGAAACAGATAAGTTGTGAAAACTGGTTGTGTTATCGATAGGATAATTAATTTCTTTTAATAAATTGATAAATATGTCGTTAAATTCATGTTCGGTATAAAAGGTAACCTTTGCTTCATCATTACCATGAATTAGGCGAGTTGATGTGAATGTACAACGTTCAGGGGCAGATGGCAAAATATTACTTTCTATCAAAGCGTTGGCAAATGTAGATTTACCTGCTTTTTCCAATCCCACAATGGCAATCTCAAATTCTTTGCTTTGTAATTTATGTAACAATATATCATTTTTTTGGTAACAGTCTTTAAGGTCTTCTAAGTCTTTATGGGGAATGATGTTGAGTTTGTTATTTTTTGTTAAGATGGTATTCATGACTTCTTGTTGTTTGATGATTTTTTCAGCTAGGGCTTGACATTCTTGCTCAAAGTGATTATTCATGGTGTGTCCTTGTGGTTTGATGGTATAAAAATACCGCCAATAATCTATCATTGACGGTAAATATATCATAACAGCATGATTAAATTTTTGCCAGTCTTTCCCGTCCTCGCTCTATTGCCAATAGCACTTGATTTGGGGCGGTACCACCGATATGGTTGCGAGCATTGAGTGAGCCTTCTAGTGTCAAGCATTCAAAGACATCATCGCCGATAAGCGGACTAAATTCTTTTAATTCTTCAAGCGATAATTCACTCAAATCCACGCCTTTTGCCACGCCCAGTGCCACCGCAGAACCCACCACTTCATGAGCATCACGAAACGGCAGACCTTTTTTGACCAGATAATCCGCCAAATCAGTCGCCGTGGCATAGCCTTTCATGGTGGCAGTACGCATATTGTCCGCATTTGGGGTGATGTTTGGTAGCATATCAGCAAAGGCAAGTAGTGAGCCTGTCAAAGTATCCACACAGTCAAAGAGCGGTTCTTTGTCTTCTTGGTTGTCTTTATTATAAGCAAGTGGCTGATTTTTCATGAGTGTCAGTAGGGTGGTGAGCTGTCCAAATACCCGAGCTGCCTTACCACGCACCAACTCTGGCACGTCAGGATTTTTCTTTTGGGGCATGATGGATGAGCCTGTACAAAAGCGGTCAGGAATGTGAATAAAGCCAAATTGTGCCGACATCCACAGTATTAGCTCTTCGCTCATGCGAGATAGGTGCATCATTAAAATGGACGCATTGGCAGTAAATTCAATAGCAAAATCACGGTCGCTTACCGCATCAAGTGAGTTTTGGCAAATGCCTTCAAAGCCCAAAAGTTTGGCAGTGATTGTGCGGTCAATCGGATAAGTCGTACCTGCCAAAGCCGCCGAGCCTAGGGGCATTTGGTTAATGCGTTTTCTTGTCTCAACAAATCGCTCACCATCACGGACAAGCATCTCAAACCATGCCATCACATGATGAGCAAACGACACAGGTTGAGCGGTTTGCAGATGGGTAAACCCTGGCATGATGGTGTGGGTGTGCTTTTCTGCCAAATCCAACAGTCCGATTTGTAGTTTGCCAATCAAACTTACAATCTTATCAGTTTCATCACGCAGATACAAACGAATGTCGGTTGCCACTTGGTCGTTACGGCTACGTCCTGTGTGTAGCTTTTTACCAACATCGCCAATGAGTGCGGTCAGACGGCTCTCAATGTTCATGTGAACGTCTTCTAAGGCCACCGACCAGACGAACTCACCACGCTCTATCTCGCCTTGGATTTGGGTGAGACCTTCTATGATTTGCTGGCTTTCGTCTTGGCTGATGATGCCGCATTGCCCGAGCATGGTGGCATGAGCGATGGAGCCTTGTATGTCTTGATTTGCCATGCGTTTATCAAAGTTTACCGAAGCGGTAAATTCAGCGACAAAAGCATCAGTCGCTTCACTAAAACGTCCACCCCACATTTGGGCGGTTTGGGCTAAGTTGGTCATGGTGTCTCTCACAAAAAAGTTTGCCATATTTTAGCATATTTCATTTTTTGGCAGGAAATTTATCAGGGCTGATGGGTTGGTTTTTTTGTATTTTACACAAAAAATATTTTTGATAAGTTGAATTTTTTCTTATAAAAAATCCACCAAAACAACCAGTTATCCACAGTTTGCCACCAATTATCAAAGAAAAAATGTCTATTTTTTCATCAGTTTGTAAAGTTTTTTTAAAATATTTGCTTTTTAAAAAAAAATTGGTATAGTTATTGCATGGACATAAATATAACCACACATCGGAAGTTTGTTGCCCTTTGTAAGGTGGTCTAAAATAAAAATGTAACCGAACGGCTTTAAATTGGTTCTGATTGTAGCATTGCGTTAAAATGCTCAATTATTAATCAATCCATTAACGCCAAGTTTTTATAGACTTTATCGGTTTTATGGTGTGTTCTGTTATCCTTTTGTAAAAGTGCAGAATGCGTTTATTAAATGGTGAACATACTTCCTTTTTGGTGGTTGTTCTTAAATGTGAGTTTTAGGGAAATTGCCTGACTGGGTCATTGAATTAAAACCATGAAATAATTTTTTATTTTTTATAGGTGTTTTATATGCAAGTCATCATTTGCGATTCTGAACTGGCCGTGCGTAAGCATTTAGCAGGTCTTGTTGAGAGCCTAGGTCATGAAGTTACTGCTCAATTAGAACGATTGGACGAGATTATCCCTGAGATTAAAGTGCGTCAGCCTGATGTGGTGCTGCTAAGTGCTCACGCCCCAAATGTACATGATTTTTATCAAGTGCTAAATCGTGAATTTAATAACCCACCTGCCCTTATCTTTTCAGGACTTGATGACGTTACTTCCACATTAACCGCCTTAAAATCAGGTGCGGTGGACTATCTGCTTATCCCCGTCAATCAAAATGACCTAAAAGTCGCTTTGGAAAAAGCCTGCCGTCTTAACGCCGCCCAGCAAACCACTTTAAACATCAAAGAAGGCAAGACGGCACGCCCCCGTCAATATATCGCCGCCCGTACGCATCGTGGTGTGGAGCTGATTGCTTTGGCTGATGTGTATTATTTTACCGCTGACCAAAAGTATGTCAAAGTTCGCCATAAAAATGGCATGGTGCTGATTGATGAAACGCTCAAAGACTTAGAGCAAGAGTTTGAAGGCATGATGTTTCGCATTCACCGTAATGCACTGATTAATCTGGATTATTTGGATTTATTGGAAACCGTGGATAGCGGTCAGTACCAAGTGCGTTTTCGTGGCATGAGTGAGACTTTGGCAGTTTCTCGCCGTCATCTGCCCATGCTTCGTGAAAAAATCCAAAACATCTAAACAGACTAAAATTGATAAAAGCATTGGTGTGTGCCAATGCTTTTTTTGTGTTAATGATGGGGCTGATGCGACTGGATAAACTTGCCAACTTGATGGCAGACAATATCCCACATACGCTGTTGGGCGGACAGACTGCCCCATGCGTTATGCGGCGTGATGATGACCCTAGGGTGGTCTTTTAGGGCAAATAATGGCTCATCGGCAGGGGGCTCTTGTTCTAACACATCGGTGGCATAACCTAAAATTTGCTCATTTACTAAGGCAGATGTAATCGCATGAGTATCCACCACCGCTCCACGAGCGACATTGATGATGAGTGGGCGTTGGTTCATCTTGGCAATGGTGTCGGTATTGATAAGATGGCGAGTGTCATCATTAAGCGGGCAATGCAAGCTGATGATGTCAGCATTTGCCAGTACGTCATCAAAGGCGGTGTAGCCATCTCTTGGGGCTTTGCCTTGGCGTTCGGCATATAAGACAGTCATACCAAAGGCACTGGCAATTTGCCCAACTTTTTGACCGATGACCCCACGCCCAATAATGCCAAGCGTTTTGCCTGCCAAATCAAAAATGGGCGTATCCAACAGACAAAATTTGCCACTTGCTTGCCATCTGCCGTCAGTGGCTTTGTTGTGATAATCTTTAACTGCTCTCATGGCAGACAACATGAGCATGAAAGTGTGTTCAGGCACGCTGTCTTTTGAATAGCCCACCACATTATACAAAGCCACACCGAACTCATCGCAAGCGGTTTTATCTACATTGTCTGTGCCTGTGGCGGTAAGCTGTATGAGTTTAAGTTTTGGCAGGCGAGCGATGACATCACGGCTGATGATGACTTTATTGGTGATGATGATGTCAGCATTAATGGTGCGAGCGATGATGGTGTCAGAGTCGTTTGGGGTGCTGTCATAACGCACAAATTCGCTGACCCCATCTGGGGTGGATAGGGCGACTTCGGGTGAAAAAGTTGCTTGGTCTAAAAATACCGCTTTCATGAGATGTCCTGATTTGGTTGGGGTTGGTGGATGTGTATTTAATATACAATGATTATCACAAAAAACGCAACGTTATTTTGTGTTATGGCTGATACATTTGGCAGACACAGACGGTGATAAAGGGTAAATTTGTGCAAGGCAATCGCCAACACTAAGACGACTGATGGCTGATAAGAGTTTGTGCTGATTGGGTAAATTTTCCCACTTGCACCAATGTCAAACAAAACCCACCAAATCAGCATAAAAACGCTTAATGATGAGCTTATCAATCCCCAAAGCTTTCACAACCGATGGTTTTGGCTTGTGAATGAAATGTCAAAGTGGTGTTGGCAAAGTAGTTGTCAAGCAATAGCCTGTTTGTTGGTTTGATAGCCTATCAAATAGTTGTCTTTGCTGGTGTTTTGAATATGAAAGACATCATTATGTTTGCCACCATGTTTTGCTGTCTTGATGCTTAAAACGGAGCGTGGCAAGCACCTTTCTCTATTGACCGACATTGCTGATGGCGACCACCATCAGCAACAAAATTTTTCATGGCTTTTGCCTTGTGATAAATGATGAACGTGATTATTGATAAGCACTTTCACAACTGATGGTTTTGGTTTGTGGATTAAAGCTCAAAGTGGTGTTGGCAAAGTTTGTACCAAAGACAAAGCCTGTTTTGGTGGTTTGATAGCCTTTGATGAGATGTTCATCATCGCTTGAGGTAATGTTTAGCTCGTCATCCCACCATTTGCCAGCGTCTTTATAAGGTCGGTTGTGAGTGTGGGCAATCTTAAAAGTGTCATCATCTGCGTATTTAAATTCAAGTAGCCAAAAATGCTGTGTGCCTGCTGGTTTGGTGTGTTTGCCTTCGCCTGTATAAAAAGTAGGCAATAATTTCATAAAACCATCATTGGCAAAATAAAAATGCCATTCTGCTTGGCTGTCTCCTACCATATAGCTGATTTTGGTTAGGGGTTGCCCAAAAGCGGTGGCGTTTTTAAGTTGTAATACCACTTCGCCTGACGCACTGTCAGGGTTGATTTTGCCTGTGCGTTTGACAAGGTCGGCGTGTAGGGCTTGGGGTAGTTTTTTGTTGGCAAAACTTTGGGTAAATAGCGTGTTGTGGATTTTTTCTACGTTGCAGTTGTGCTTAATGTCTGACAAATAAGGCGTCCAGTCGGCAGCATAAGCACTGCCCACGCTCAGGCTTGTTAAAACCATCAACATTAATAATTTGTTCATCATCATCCCCTTTGGTTTAAAAGCACGGACATTATCTATACTTTTATTATATAAAAAGTACAAATAAAATACAATAAATCGCTTGGTTTGGGGTAATGATACCGTGTTTAATGCAGTATTTTAGGGGTTTATAATGGATACAATCATCAATAAAATTAAATGGGTGATTTTTGTGGGGTGATGGTCTTAATAAAGAGTGGGGCGACTTAAAAAATTAAGTGTAAAAAGGTCTCATTTTTAGTAAAATAGACAGTTTATATAAAAATAAACAAAAGGTCAATCATGAATCAATTTGCCATAGGTCAGCGTTATCTCTCCGACACCGAAAGCAGTCTGGGGCTGGGGGTGGTCATTGATATGGACGAACGTTCTGTTCATATCCTGTTTCCCCAAAGTGATGAAACTCGTGTTTATGCCAAAGCATCTGCCTTGCTGTCTCGTGTGGTGTTTGGTGTAGGGGACGCCATTACTGACCAAGATGGCAATGAGTTTATTGTCGCTCATTGTGAAGAGATTGCCAATGTGATGAAATACCACCTAACTTGTGGTAAGACACTCATGGAGACCAGACTTGGGGCGAACATCACGCTGGCTAAGCCTTTGGAGCGACTTTTGGCGGGGCGTATTGAAAACAACGAATGGTATAATCTGCGTCAAGATGCGTTAATGCTGTCCGCCATACATTCACGCCACCCTTTGCGTGGGCTGATTGGGGCTAGGGTGGACATCATTGACCATCAGCTATATATCGCTCATGAAGTGGGCAAACGCCTTGCACCACGCGTGCTACTGGCGGATGAAGTGGGACTGGGCAAAACGATAGAAGCAGGACTGATTATTCATCAGCAGCTCATCACTGCTAAGGCAAAACGTGTGCTTGTTTTGGTGCCTGATAGCTTGCAATATCAATGGCTGATTGAGCTAAAACGGCGGTTTAATTTGGATTTTGCCATTTTTGATTTGGTGCGTACTGCATCTATCAAAGAACATAACCCCAATGAAAACGTCTTTGGCACAGAACAGCTCATCATTGCCAGTATTGATTTATTGCTTGACCATGCTGATTTGTATGAACAAGCTTACGCATCGGACTTTGATTTGTTGGTGGTAGATGAAGCTCACCATTTGGCATGGGACATGGATGTGGGCGGTAATGATAAATATGAGCTGGTGGAGAGTCTGGCAAGTGTGATTGATGGCGTGCTACTTTTGACCGCCACGCCTGAACAGCTTGGGGTGGAGAGTCATTTTGCCCGTCTAAGGCTGCTTGACCCGCACCGTTTTGATGATTTGGATGATTTTTTAGCCAGTCAAGATGCTTTTGCTGATGTGGCAAGTGTGGCAACAGTACTGATTGACAATCAACCTTTGAGCCAAAAACAAATCCAAGCCATCGCAGGGCTGATTGATTTTACATCAGATGAGTTGGCAAACATCAATGATGATGACCGTGTCCGTCAGCTTGTGCTTAATGAGCTGCTTGACCGCCACGGCACAGGGCGGGTACTGTTTCGCAATACACGTGATAGCGTGCAAGGATTTTTTGGGCGAGTGGCACGCCCTTATCCTTTACCGCTACCAACCGCTTGGCAAAACACCCTATACACACAGGGCAAACTGCGACAGCAGTTGTGGGGCGAAGAAAGCTCCCCTGATGGTTCATGGCTAGAAACTGACCCAAGAGTGCCGTGGCTGATGGGTTTATTAAAAGGTGAGCTAAAACACAAAAAAGTGCTACTGATTGCTCGTTCTGGGGCGACCATTGAAAGTTTGGAGATGGTGCTACGTTTGCATGCTGGCATTAAGACGGCGATTTTTACCGAGCAGATGAATCTGTTGGAGCGAGACCAAGCGGCGGCGTATTTTGCGGACACGCACGGAGCTCAAATTTTGCTATGTTCTGAGATTGGTTCAGAAGGGCGTAATTTTCAGTTTGCCCAAGATTTGGTGTTGTTTGATTTGCCTGCCAACCCTGACACCTTGGAGCAACGTATCGGACGGCTTGACCGCATTGGGCAAATTGCCCAAATCGTCATTCATGTGCCATTTATCATGAACACCGCCCAAGAACGCTTGTATCATTGGTATGACCATGCTTTAAACATTTTTAATCACATCAGCCCCACCGCCCAAACGGTGCAAGAACATTTTATTGCCCAGTTAAAGCCCCTATTAGAAGGGCAAGGCACGCCTGATGAGTTTGCGACTTTGGTGGCACAAGCGACTACGCTGCGTTTACAGTTGGAAGATGAGCTACAACAAGGGCGAGACCGTCTGTTGGAGTATAATTCATGTCGCCCCAGCGTGGCAACTCGCATTTGTGATGCAATGCATGAGCTTGATAAAACGCCACTTTTGCCAGTATTTTTAGCAAATTATTTAGAAGCAGCAGGCGTGGATTATAGCGTGCAACGAGATGGCTCATGGGTGATACATCCCATTGATGCCAGTCAAAGCGAGGGCACAGGTGTGGATGCTTTGCCGATTGATGAAGAAGGCATGACTTTGACCTTTGACCGCAAACAAGCATTGGTTCGTGAAGACATTGCTTATATGACTTTGGAGCACCCACTCATCACCAGTATCATTGAGATGATAAAAACAGGCACCTTTGGCAACACCCAAGTTGCTTTGCTTCGCTCATCTGCCATACCCCAAGGCACACTGATGGTGGAAAGTCAGTTTCGTGTGGAGGTTGTTGCTCCGAGTCATCTTAATTTATCTGCATATTTGTCAAAACAAGTCATCAGAGTGCTGATTGCTGAAAATGGCAGTGATTTGACAAACGTTGCCACCACCGAAAAACTGTTGCCACTCATAGAACGCCTTGACAAAACCAAAGCCCGCCAAGTCATCAAAGCCCGCCAAACGCTCATCAGTGAGCTATCTAAGCGAGCCAAAAGCTTGGCAGGCGGACAGCTTGCTGATATTGGGCAGCTTGCCAGCAGTCAGTTTGGCGAATATATGGACAAAGAGATTGGCAGATTGCAACGACTACAAGCCATCAATCCTAATGTTCGTGATGATGAGATTAAAGCATTGTACGACATGAAAACCCAAGGGCTGTCTGCATTTAGTCATCTGTCACTGGTGCCTGACAGCGTGCGAGTGTTGGTGGCGGTCAAGCCGAATTAGTACACATAACAAGGAACATCATGCCACATTTGACCTTAGAAGTTTCTAAACATTTGCCCATTGCAGATGAAACAGAGTTGCTACTTAAACTCAATACTGCTTTATACCAAAGCGGTCAATTCAAACACAGCAAAGACATCAAAAGTCGCTTGTATCGCACTGATGGTTACCTGATTGGTTTTGGTAATGATGGCACACACCAAGACGGCGAGCATTTTGTTGTGGCTCATTTGTGTATTTTAAAAGGTCGCTCTGATGAGATTAAGGCGAAGTTGGTGGGGTGTGTCATGGCGACTTTGCAAAATTACATCAGCCCCCATGTGGCAGGCGTGCAATATGCGGTGAATTTGACCGAACTTGCAGACGTTTACCAAAAAGCGATTGTATAAATTTTAACATGATAAGTATCCCATGAGTTTTGCCCAAGTCCATACTCGCTCCGTCATTGGTTTGGTTGCACCTGCTGTTACGGTAGAAGTGCATATTTCACAAGGTTTGCCCGCTTTGACGATTGTGGGTTTGCCAGAGACCAGCGTACGTGAAAGCAAAGACCGTGTACGTTCAGCGATTATTAATAGTGGTTTTGATTTTCCAAATCGGCGTATCACCATCAACCTTGCCCCTGCTGATTTGCCCAAAGATGGTTCACGGCTTGATTTGCCGATTGCCATTGGGATTTTGTCAGCCAGTGGTCAGATTGATGCAAGCGTGCTCGATGATTTTGAGTTTGTTGGCGAGCTCGCTTTAAATGGTGATTTGCGTGGCGTAACAGGAGTTTTGTCAGTGGCTTGTGCGATAAAGTCAAGCCGTACGTTGTTTGTGCCTAAATCTAATGCAGATGAAGCACTGCAAGCGATGGATGCCATTGTGTTGGGAGCGGATAATCTGACACAAGTATGTCGCCATTTAAATGCTGTCTGTGGCATGGGCAGTGCTGATGATAAACTTGCTCCTACGCCCAAACCAACCAAAAAAGCCCTGCCAGTTTATGCTTTGGATTTGGCTGATGTAAAAGGTCAGCACCACGCAAGACGAGCTTTGGAGATTTGTGCCACAGGCGGACATTCCATGCTATTTAAAGGCTCACCTGGTTCTGGTAAAACGCTCATGGCAAGCAGATTGCCAAGCATATTGCCACCGTTGAGCGATGATGAAGCCCTAGAAGTGGCGAGCATTTATTCGGTGGCAGGCGTGGCGTATCAGTTTGGTGTGCGACCGTTTCGTTCTTGTCATCATACCATGAGTGCTGTGGCACTGTCAGGT
Organism: Moraxella sp. VT-16-12; assembly: GCF_002224245.2. Classification (GTDB taxonomy): domain Bacteria; phylum Pseudomonadota; class Gammaproteobacteria; order Pseudomonadales; family Moraxellaceae; genus Moraxella. Next base: position 93,708 of record NZ_NKHK02000008.1, on the reverse strand, counting down.
GGTGGCTCACGACCTAAGCCCGGAGAGATTTCTTTGTCTCATCATGGCGTTTTATTTTTAGATGAATTGCCTGAATTTGACCGTAAAACCCTAGAAGTCATGCGTCAGCCCTTAGAAGCCAAAGAGATTGTGATTAGTCGTGCTAACAGTCAAGTGGCATATCCCGCCAATTTTCAACTGGTGGGGGCAATGAATCCATGCCCATGTGGCTATCATGGCGACCCGTCAGGTCGTTGCAGCTGCAAACCTGAGCAAATCAAACGCTACCAAGACAAACTGTCAGGACCATTGCTTGACCGCATTGATTTACACGTTCATGTGCCTGCTTTGCCGATAGATGACCTACAAAATGCCCCACAAGGCGAATCATCTGCTGTCGTGCGTCATCGTGTGATAACAGCAAGGCAAATCGCCATAGACCGCCAAGGCAAAGCCAACAGCGAGCTTTTGCCAAGTGAGATTGACCGCTTTATTCCCCTTGGCGTTGCCCAAAAACAACTATTAGCCACTGCCCAAACACGGCTAAATCTGTCTGCTAGAAGCTACCATCGTGTGTTAAAAGTTGCTCGTACCATCAGCGATTTGGCAGGGGAAGAGCAGGTGGGCGTGTCGCATTTGGCAGAAGCACTCAGCTACCGCTGATTGACAAAAATTAACAATATCATCACACCAACTGATAAATTTTTGCCATAAAATAAAAATACCGCCAAATTACCCAACAAAAGGAGTGGTTTATGAAGTTGTTAAAAGCAATGGTCGTTGCTAGCATTGGTTTGGGGCTTGGTCAGATGGCGTTAGCAGGTGCCAGCGAGTATGATAATGTCAAACTGCCTTGTGCCATTTTAAAAGACGGCAAGGTACTCAAACAACAAATCTGTCTGGCAAGTGGCTTTGAGCATGGTAATATGTATGGTGGTGGTTATGGTTGGAGTTTTAACGTACAAGGCTATGGTAAAATCCGCTTAGATGCTGGCACAACATTTAAGACAGATGCTAATGATGAGCTGATGGTTGATAAGCACGGAGAAGCCATCGAAGATGAATCATGGACAAATTTAAATGGCAAACCTGCCAACATCAGACTGCGTATGCCAAAGACTTTTGTGCTGTTAAATGAAGCCCAAGAAAACCAGTACTATGAAGGTGAGTTAAATATACGACCTTATACTTGTTGGTATTTTAGCCAAAAAACCCACATGGCATTTGATGAAGTGTGCTATTTTGATGACAGATACTTATGATAAAAGGGCGATTTGCCCTTTTTATTTGACCAAATTTTGTAAGATAAAATCCACCAATACCCCAAACTCATCAAATACCGCATCAGGATTGCTATCAGCGATGGGCTTGCCATAATTATAGCCATAGCTAAGTGCCAGTGCGGTCATGCCTGCTGATTTGCTTGCTTGTATGTCATTGACCGAATCGCCAACCATCACCGCTTGTGCTGTGCCTATATCTAGGCTGTTGCAGATGTGCAAAAGTGGGGCGGGGTCGGGCTTTTTGGTAGGCAGGCTATCACCCCCTAGCACACAAGCAAATTTATCTGTCCAACCCATATTTGTCAAAATCTCTGGCACAAAAGCAATCGGTTTGTTGGTGGCAATCGCCAGTATCAGTCCTGCTTGTCTGAGTCTGTCCAGCCCCATACTGACGCCTTGGTATTCGCACGTTTTATGGGTTTTGATGTGGGTTTGGTAAGCGGTCAAAAACAGCTGATGTGCCTGTTTTAACGCATACATGTCGGTTGGCAGTCCTGCCCATGCCAATGCTCGCTCGGTCAGTTTTAAAGAGCCATTGCCCACCCAAGTACGCACTTGCTCTGTGTCAGCAGCGTTTGCCCCAAGTGTGGCTAACATTTGGTTAGTTGCCACTGACAAATCAGGCACGCTATCAATCAATGTGCCATCTAGGTCAAAAATGATGAGTTTTTTGGGGGATTGAACAACCATGCTTGCTCCTAAATCGTCAATAAGAATGTAACAGCCCAGTTTATAAATGCCTTTAATTTGTAACAAAAAATGTCAAACTTGGGTCATGTTGGGTGAATTTTTCTAAAATTTTTTAATCAACATACTTGTTTGATGATGACCTGCTCGTTTTTAATCAAAAATCAAAGAAAAACTGACCTATTTTACGTTATTTTTGGAGAAATACGCAATTTTTGCGTAATGTTTGGCTTATTTTGCAATAATAGAGCGGTCTTTGTAATAATTTGGCGAATTTTTGGGCGAAAAAGTTGTAATCTTTGCAAAACTTTACATATTCATCTATAAAGACGCACAATTTTTAAGAAATATTTTGTTACTATAAATCCATCAACAAAACGATGGCTTGCCATCACAACTCGGTGCTTGCACCATTTAGGAGAAGAAGATGAAAACTCTAACAAAAGCAATCCTAGCTCTAACTGCTGCATCAGTCATGACGCTAAGTGCTAATGCTAAGATTAGCTATGGCAATGCAGGTGAGCCTTATGTGGGTGTTAAAGCAGGTCAGTTTGACATTGACCGCATTCAAGGTCATAAAGGTGATTTGACTGCTTATGGTGTTTATGGTGGTTACAACTTTGACCAAAATCTTGGTATTGAAGCAGAGTATCAAGGTGCTGACAGCGATAAATATAAATTTAATGGCACTGAATACGAACTAAAAGCCAAAACTTATGGTGCTTATGGCACTTACCGTTATCAGTTTGCGAACACGCCTGTCTATGTGAAAGGTAAACTGGGTGTGGCAAAAACCGAAGTCAAAGACAAAAGTATCAGTGATAACAGTTACAGCCACGAAACTGATAAAACCAGCCTAGCAGGTGGCGTGGGTGTCGGCTTTAAACCAACCAAAAACTTAGGTGTAGAAGCTACTTATAACTATCTAAACTCTGATGCAAGTGTCTGGGGTGTGGGTGCTCACTTGGCATTCTAAGCAGATGGTTATATAATACCAAAAAAAACAGTCATGAAATCATGGCTGTTTTTTTTGTGTGTGATAAAAATAAAAAGCGACAACATCAGTCATCGCTTTTTAAGGTTAGATTTGGCTGTATAGATAGCTCATCAATAAAGGCACAGGACGACCTGTTGCTCCTTTATTTTCACCACTTTGCCATGCTGTGCCTGCGATGTCTAAGTGGGCCCATGCTTGGTTGTCTTTGATAAAGCGTTTTAGAAAACACGCCGCCGTTACTGAGCCGGCTTCACGTCCACCGATGTTTTGCACATCAGCGATGGGGGATTTAAGCTGTGCGTCATAGTCATCATCTAGGGGCATTTGCCACACAAGGTCGCCCGATGTTTCGCTGGCTTGTTGTAGGGCAAACAAAGTGTCTTCATCATTGGTGTATAAACCTGAACGCACGCTACCTAAGGCAATCACGCACGCCCCTGTCAAAGTGGCAGCATCAATGATGGTGCGTGGTGTGTAGGTATCTTGGGTGTAGCATAGGGCATCACACAGCACCAAGCGACCTTCGGCATCAGTATTTAAAATCTCAACACTCATGCCATTCATGGCGACTGCGACATCTCCGGGACGAGTGGCTCTGCCTGATGGCATATTTTCAGCACAAGCCAATACCACCACGATATCAAGGGGAAGTTTGGCTTCACAAGCTGCCTTAATCGTGCCAAGCATACCAGCAGCTCCGCCCATGTCAAATTTCATCTCGTCCATGCCAGCAGCAGGTTTTAAAGAAATTCCCCCTGTGTCAAAGGTGATGCCTTTACCAACAAGGGCAATGGGATTTTTTAGCTTGCCTTTTTTCTTGTTTGATTTGCCAAAATACTCAATCACCACAAGCTGACCTTCTTGTTCTGAGCCTTTGGATACCGCCAAAAAACAGCCCATGCCAAGTTTTTGCATCTCTTTTTCGCCAAGTACCTGAACATTCACGCTGTCAGCATGGTCTTTGCCAAGTTGTTTGGCGATTTTGGCGACATGACTTGGGGTGCAGATATTGGGTGCTTCGTTGGCAAGGGTGCGAGCCAAACTTTGACCAACAAAGGTCGCTTGGGTCAGCTCCAAAACCTGTGCGTAATCATTATCGGCTTGATTATTGATAAAGGTGATTTGGCTGATGGTGTCTTTGTTGGGTTTTTCGCTTTGATAGCCAAAGTGGTAGCTTGCTCCAAGCAGGCTTAATACAAACTGCCCAAAGTGTTTTTGGCAAATGGTATCACCCCATAAAATCACCGCTTTTTTGGCAGATTTGATGGCGGCGTAGGTGGGCTTACCAAGTTTTTTGATGTTGTTTGCCAGTTTGTCTAATGCACCCACACCGACAACCGTCAAGGGATAGCCGCTATCTAAGGCGTGGTCGCTGACTGTACTGCCTAGTGTGCCTTTAAAGGCGGACGCTTTAATAAGAGCATTGGCACGGCTGATATGCTCGCCATCTAGGTTGCCTAAAATCTTACCGTCTTTGTCAGCAAATAGCACTAGGTGGGGGGGATTTTTGGTGGCTTTTGGATTAAACGTGTCTAAAACACTCAAAGTCAGGGGGGATTTTGACATACAAACTCCTGTTTGCAGATAAAAAGGGATTGTTTGGATTTTAGCATATTTTGGGGCGTTGGTGTGATAAATTGGGGCGTAAATTTGCCAATAGTTGTGATAAAATGACCAAAAACAATGAGACTCAAATGACTATCTCTCTTGACCAACTGACCGCATTTATTGAGCTGGCTCACACAGGCAATGTTTCACAGACCGCCCACGCTCTAAACATCTCACAGCCCACGCTTTCACGCCACATCTCCCAACTTGAAAGCAGGCTTGGTGTGGCACTGTTTGACCGCCATCATCGCCCCATGAGATTGACGGATGCAGGGTGGTTTTTTTTGGAGCATATCACACCAAGCCTAGATGACATTAAACAAACCATCACATTAACCCAAAATTTTAACAGCAAAAAGACGGACGTATTAACCATTGGTTTTGTTGCTTCGGTGCTGTATGGACTGCTGCCAAAAATCGTGGCAACCTTAAAACAGCACGCCCAAAATTTAGACGTGCGGTTGATGGAGATTGGCTCTGATGAACAAGTCTATGCCCTAAAATCAAGTAAAATTGATGTGGGATTTGGGCGATTTGCGTGCCATGACCGCTTTATCCATCAGATATTTTTGCGAGATGAACGCCTCGTGGTCGCTTTACCCCACACGCACCCTTTGGTAAAAAACAAGACGCCCCTAAGTTTGTCTGAGTTGTTAGAAGAGACGATAATTTTGTATCATCGCACGCCTTTAACGCTTGCTCCTGACCACAGTCAAGACCCGATTTTGCATTTATTTTATACACACCATTTGACGCCCACAAAGACCACCAAAGCCCGTGATATTCAGATTGCTTTGGGCTTGGTGTCAGTCGGTGTGGGGATTACCATTGTTCCTGATGGTTTAAAAAGCATCCGCAGTGAAGAGCTATGTTATCGTCCCATCAGCCATTTTCATGCCACATCACCCATTTATCTAAACACCAAAGCGTCCGACCCGCACCCTCACATCAAAGCACTGCTACACGCCGTGTATGCGGTATATGATGAACAAAACATTAGCTACAAAAAGATGGCATATTCAGCAAATTTGTAACAAAACATTTCAATTTATCAAGAGTAATTCTCAATATCTCTGAAAACTATGCAGATTTTTTATAAAACATCTCATATATTATGTAAAATTTCTTATTTAATATGCAAAAAACAAATAGTATCAAAGATTTTTTGCTTGCATTTGTGTATTTTTTAACCAAAATTTTTACAAGACAAACCCATCATTTATCGTTATACTAAACCCATCATGCTCACAGCAACTTGATAAAATATTTGGTTAAAAGTTTTAAGGATAATCGCCATGAGTAATCAATCCGCAGGTTTGCGTTTTCGCCAAGCTGTTGCCCAATCCAACCCTTTAGCTGTTGTTGGCTGTGTTAATGCCTACTTTGCTCGCCTTGCGACTGCCAGTGGTTTTAAAGCCATTTATCTGTCAGGCGGTGGTGTGGCGGCTTGCTCAAACGGCATTCCTGATTTGGGCATTACTACCATGGAAGATGTGCTGATTGATGCTCGCCGTATCACGGACAATGTTGATACGCCTTTGCTTGTGGATATTGATGTGGGTTGGGGTGGGGCGTTTAACATTGCACGCACCATTCGTAACTTTGAGCGAGCAGGCGTGGCGGCGGTACATATTGAAGACCAAGTTGCCCAAAAACGTTGTGGACACCGCCCCAACAAAGCCATCGTTGCCAAAGATGAAATGGTGGACAGAATCAAAGCAGCAACAGATGCTCGTGTGGACGAAAATTTTGTCATCATGGCTCGCACTGATGCCCTAGCGGTGGAAGGTTTGGAGTCTGCCATAGAGCGTGCGGTGGCATGCGTGGAAGCTGGAGCGGACATGATTTTCCCCGAAGCCATCACTGACCTTGCCATGTATAAACAATTTAGCGAAGCGGTGGGCGTGCCTGTGCTTGCCAACATCACCGAATTTGGGGCAACGCCACTTTATACACAACAAGAGCTTGCTGATAATGGCGTGTCGCTTGTGTTATATCCGCTGTCATCATTTAGAGCGGCAAGCAAAGCAGCCCTTAATGTTTATGAAGCCATCATGAGAGATGGCACGCAGGCAAATGTGGTGGATAGCATGCAAACTCGTGCTGAATTGTATGACTTCTTGGGTTATCATGATTTTGAGCAAAAGTTAGATAATTTATTTGCCACTAAAAAATAACCAATATTGCCCTTGCGTGCTTTGGGCAAATCTTTTACAATCATTCTGTGAATGGGTGTTTTATTTTAAAATGCACCCTTTAACAATCATCTGGATTATCGCCAGTATTAATTTTAATACCAGCCCACCTGTCAAACAAGGAGTTTATCATGACAGACCAAACCACCACCCAAGCCCCCACCTTCAAACCCAAAAAGTCCGTTGCGCTCTCTGGCGTGCCAGCCGGCAATACTGCCCTGTGTACCGTTGGTCGCTCAGGCAATGACTTGTCTTATCGTGGATATGACATTTTGGATTTGGCAAAGCATTGTGAGTTTGAAGAAGTGGCACATCTCTTAATTCATGGTCATTTGCCCAACAAATTTGAGCTTGCTGCCTACAAAGCCAAACTCAAATCTTTGCGTGGCTTGCCCATTCGGGTGATTGAAGTGTTAGAAAGCCTACCTGCTCACACGCACCCCATGGACGTGATGCGTACGGGCGTGTCCATGCTTGGCTGTGTGCACCCTGAGCGTGAAAGCCAGCCTGCCAGTGAGGCTCGTGATATCGCTGACAAACTCATTGCATCTCTTGGCTCTATGCTACTGTACTGGTATCAATACAGCCATAATGGCAAGCGTATCTCCGTTGAAAGCGAAGAAGACAGCATTGGTGGACATTTTTTGCACATGCTCCACGGCAAACGCCCAAGCGAGTCGCACATCAAAGCCATGCACATCTCACTTATCCTATATGCTGAGCATGAGTTTAATGCGTCCACCTTTACCAGTCGTGTGATTGCTGGCACAGGCTCGGACATTTACTCGTGTATCACAGGCTCTATTGGGGCTTTAAAAGGTCCAAAACACGGTGGTGCTAACGAAGTGGCGTACGACATTCAAAAACGCTATCGCAATGCGGACGAAGCAGAAGCTGACATTCGTGAGCGTATCGCCAAAAAAGAAATCATCATTGGCTTTGGACACCCTGTTTATACCATCAGCGACCCACGCAACGTAGTCATTAAACAAGTTGCCAAAGACTTATCGGCTGAGACTGGTGATATGCGTTTGTTTGACATTGCTGAGCGTTTAGAGACCTTGATGTGGGATGAGAAAAAAATGTTCCCCAACCTTGACTGGTTTAGTGCGGTCAGCTATCAAAAACTTGGTGTACCGACAGCGATGTTTACCCCCTTGTTTGTGATTAGCCGTACGACTGGTTGGTCAGCTCATGTGTTAGAACAACGTGCTGATGGCAAAATTATCCGTCCATCTGCCAACTACACAGGTCCTGATGATTTGGCGTTTGTGGAGATGGAAAAACGCTAATAAAAAAATGGGCTACTCAACACAGGGTAGCCTATTTTGGCTATAAGTTGTTTTGATTGGCTGGCAAACACCTAATTTTCTGTGTCTTGACTTGGTTTTAATATTTAAACTGATATGCAAGTAGAGATTTTAACATACGATGATTTTAAAAAAATCCTATACCGAAATGAAGATGGCATAGCTCAACGAGTTTTGATTTTAGATTTGAATGACAATGTCATTCAAGATGAAATGTGTGAATATGACAGTCAAGGCAAACAAGTTGCAGATGTTGTTTTTGCTTCGGATTATATTACCATCATTGGCATGAGAAAATATACAGATAATGGCAGTGAAGATTATCGCTTGATAGATGGGAAATTGTGTTTGGTGCAAACCAGAAAGAGCGAATGGCTAGACCCCGACACCGCCAAAACTGGCTTTTATGATAATCAAGGTCAATTGGTTGGTTATAATATCGCCCAGCGTGATGCCGATGAAAGCATTGGTATGATAAGCACAGGCTGGTTTGATAAATATGGCAATGAAATGGATTTGTTTAATCCACCTTATGAATTTAAATCTTTAAAAGAATATTCGGATTATTAGCTTTGCTAATGAAACTTGTGTTTTAATGTTTGTTTGGTGGGTTTGTCAAAATAACTGACAAACACAGTTTAACTTAAATTATCTGTTAATTTTATAATTGTGGTTTGGTGATTAAGTACAAAGCCAACAAACCTGCTACAATCAGCACTTTTAATCAATTTGATGAGTAATGTATGAAATCTTTTTCTTATCCTGTGCTGATGGCGTGTGTGTTATCACTAGTTTTGCCCTTGATGGCGTGTGCCAAACAGCCCCAAACCAAAACCAAGCACACACCGCCACCGATTGACAAAATCGGGCAGCTGCGTTTGGCAAACAATCTTGACCGTGATGATGGCTATTGTTTGGATATTTTAGGCTCTGGCAAGTACGTTCGTTTTGATATGCCGATGACGGTGCATAATTGCAAACCCGGCTTGTACGAAGATGAAGCGGTAACATGGCAAGCGGACGGCAAAATCCGCTTTCCTGCTTATAACGCCTGTGCCACCGCCGCAGGGGTCAATCAAAGCGTACTGGCTGGGGCGGCGGTCATGCCACGAGCGTGTGGTGAGCGTAGTCCGTTTTTGGAGAGCCAATATTTACAGCATTTTAACTATCGTGAGGATGGACGTATTGAGCTTGTTGGCTCTGGGCTTTGCTTAACAGCAGGGGCGGATTCTGATGCCACCTTTGACCCAAGCCATCGCTGGCGAACCTTGTCCATGCAACCATGCCAAAATGCCCCTTTGGCACAGTCGCAGTGGGTGTTTTATGAAGTTACACAGCCACGCTGATAATGGATTTAGATTTGACAATAGGAGTGATGATGAACGACTGGAACGCCAAACAATACAGCAAATTTTTACAAGAACGCACTCGCCCTGCCAAGGAGCTACTGGCTTTTATCGCTCATCATCAGGCGCGTTTTATCACCGATTTGGGCTGTGGTCCTGCCAATAGCACCGAGCTTTTGTACAAAAACTGGTCAGATGCTCACATTATCGGTGTAGACAGCTCCCCAGACATGATAAAAACCGCCCAAGCCAGATTGCCACAAGTTAGCTTTATCCAAGCTGATTTTCATCAGTGGCAGGCAGATACGCCCCAAGATGTGATTTTTGCTAATGCGTCTTTGCAGTGGTCGCCTAACCAGCGTGAACTGTTGCCTAGGTTGGTGGCAAATTTGGCAGATGGTGGCGTGCTGGCGGTGCAAATGCCCGATAATTTAAATGAGCCATCGCACCGTTTGATGCGTGATGTTGCCAATCATCCCAAATGGCGTGCCAAGCTGTCCGATGTGGCGGTGCGTCCTGTGATGTTGGGCGTTGATGATTATTATGGCGTTTTGACACAAGCAGGCTGTGGTGTGGATATTTGGCGTACCACTTATTATCATGTGTTACCAAGTGTGGCAAGTATTGCCCAGTGGTTTGGCAGTACGGCAATGCGTCCGTATTTGGCAAAGCTTGATGATGACCAACAGCAATCGTTTATTGATGAGTATGTGCAGGCACTTAGTCAAGCCTATCCCACTCAAGCGGATGGCTGTATTTTATTGGCATTGCCAAGGCTGTTTGTGGTGGCGACCAAGCGTTAAACATCGTAAATTTTAAATGCCAGTCATGATTTAAATAAAGAAAATAAAATATGTCGTTATGTAGCTTAATCATCAGCAAACAATCAATAGATGACATCAGTAAAGACAGATATCACAAACATGAGCTGATTTATGCAGACGGTAAAAGTGAGACGTATGTGTATGGACGCATGGGCGGCAATGTCTTGTCGCAATCGCAAACAGTTTTAACGTCTTATCATCAATTTTTATTAAAAATCCATCAAATGTCATCGCCGATTTTTGTCATCATTGATGAATTGACACATCAGCAAAGTGAGTTAGATTTGGCAATGGAAAAAATACGACTGCTAAATACCCAAAGCAAGACAGCCCTGCCCATAGATATGCCAATAGATTATGGCAAAATTTATTTTGTAAACTAAGTTTATTAACCACGGAGTAGCCAATATGACAGTGAATAGCCAATACCGTAAACCCCTACCTAACACCGAGCTTGATTATTTTGACACCCGTCAAGCCATCAATGACATCACGCCAAACGCTTATGACAAACTGCCTTATACATCACGCATTTTGGCAGAGCAACTGGTGCGAAAAGTGAGCGATAAAGACGAACTCACCACCGCGTTAAAACAAATCATCAACCGTGAACGCACGTCCGATTTTCCTTGGTATCCTTGCCGTGTGGTGTGTCACGACATTTTGGGGCAAACCGCCCTTGTGGATTTGGCAGGTTTGCGAGACGCCATCGCTGAGCAAGGGGGCGACCCAAGCAAGGTCAATCCTGTGGTGCAGACCCAGCTGATTGTAGACCATTCACTTGCGGTGGAGCATGGTGGTTATGACCCTGACGCTTTTGCCAAAAACCGTGCCATTGAAGACCGCCGAAATGATGACCGTTTTCATTTTATCAACTGGACAAAGACCGCCTTTGAGAACGTGGACGTAATCCCTGCTGGCAACGGCATTATGCACCAAATCAACTTAGAGAAAATGTCGCCTGTGGTACAAGTCAAAGACGGCTTGGCTTATCCTGATACTTGTGTGGGCACAGACAGCCACACGCCCCACGTGGACGCTTTGGGCGTGATTAGTGTGGGCGTGGGCGGACTAGAAGCCGAATGCGTCATGCTTGGCTTGCCATCCATGATGCGATTGCCTGACATTGTCGGCGTGCATTTAACAGGTAAAAGACAGGCAGGCATTACCGCCACTGATATTGTGCTTGCTTTGACCGAGTTTTTGCGTAAAGAGCGTGTCGTTGGGGCGTATGTGGAGTTTTTTGGTGAAGGGGCGAGCGATTTATCCATCGGCGATAGAGCCACGATTTCCAACATGACCCCTGAATACGGAGCGACCGCAGGGTTGTTTTACATTGACCAGCAAACTATTGATTATCTAAGATTGACAGGACGTGATGATAAACAGGTGAAACTGGTTGAAACTTACGCCAAACATACAGGACTGTGGGCGGATAGCCTAAAAACAGCAGAGTATGAGCGAGTTTTGAGCTTTGATTTATCTAGCGTAACTCGCAACATCGCAGGTCCAAGCAATCCGCACGCTCGTGTCTCAACGGCTGATTTAAAAGCAAAAGGCATTGCAGGCGTGGTAGAAAACCGTACTGATGGACTGATGCCTGATGGGGCGGTGATTATCGCAGCGATTACCTCTTGTACCAATACATCAAACCCACGCAATGTCGTAGCCGCTGCCTTACTTGCCAAAAAGGCGAACGAGCTTGGTTTAACTCGCAAACCTTGGGTCAAATCGTCCTTTGCCCCCGGCTCAAAAGTGGCGGAAATTTATCTAAAAGAAGCCAATTTGTTACCTGAGCTTGAAAAATTGGGCTTTGGTATTGTCGCCTTTGCTTGTACCACTTGTAATGGCATGAGTGGTGCCTTAGACCCTAAAATCCAACAAGAAATCATTGACCGTGATTTGTACGCCACCGCCGTATTATCAGGCAACCGCAACTTTGACGGACGCATTCACCCTTATGCCAAACAAGCCTTTTTGGCAAGCCCACCGCTGGTGGTCGCTTATGCCATTGCAGGGACAATCCGCTTTGACATTGAAAAAGACGTGCTTGGCGTGGTGGACGGCAAAGAAATTCGCCTGATTGACATCTGGCCAAGCGACGAAGAAATTGACGACATTGTCGCCAAATACGTCAAGCCTGAACAGTTCCGTGAAGTTTACATTCCGATGTTTAACCTTGACCGCAGTCAAAAGGCGGATAGCCCACTGTATGACTGGCGATCCATGTCCACCTACATTCGCCGTCCGCCGTATTGGGAAGGGGCACTCGCTGGCGAGCGTACCTTAAAAGGCATGCGTCCTTTGGCGATTTTGCCTGACAACATCACCACCGACCATTTGTCGCCATCAAACGCCATTTTGCCAAGCTCGGCGGCGGGTGAATATTTGGCAAAAATGGGCTTGCCCGAAGAAGATTTTAACAGCTATGCCACCCACCGTGGCGACCATTTGACCGCTCAGCGTGCCACCTTTGCTAACCCCAAACTGTTTAATGAAATGGTCAAAAATGATGACGGCACCACCCGTCAAGGCTCGCTGGCTCGTGTTGAGCCTGACGGCAAAGTCATGCGTATGTGGGAAGCGATTGAAACCTATATGAATCGCAAACAGCCACTGATTATCATTGCCGGAATGGACTATGGACAAGGGTCAAGCCGAGACTGGGCAGCAAAAGGCGTACGTTTGGCAGGCGTGGAAGCCATTGTGGCAGAAGGCTTTGAACGCATTCACCGCACCAATTTGATTGGTATGGGCGTGTTGCCTTTGCAGTTTAAGGGCGGCACGACTCGCCACACGCTTGGACTTGATGGCACCGAAACTTATGACGTGGTTGGTGAGCTTGCCCCACACTGTGAGATGACTTTGGTTATCAATAAGCGTGATGGTGATGTGGTCAAAGTGCCTGTAACTTGCCGCCTAGACAGCGATGCCGAAGTCAAGACTTATAAAGCAGGCGGGGTGTTACAGCAATTTGCGGGGGAGTTTTTGAAGGGGTGAGCAATCTAAAATAGATGTTTAAAAAGGCGTAATTTTTACGCCTTTTTATAAATAAGTTTATAGTTACAGAGTATTGGCTGTGCTAAAATATGTCAAAACCAAATCATTAGGGATTTTTATGGAAAAGCAAGAATTGGTCGATTTTCTATTAACTGTTGATAAGCAATATGTGGATGAATTGGTAGACATACTCACCGACTTTGGTAATGGTAGAATTGCCCTAAACTCTACGGTTAAAGATGTGCTTTTGAGAGAGAAAAGCAACACACCTATGTATCATAAATCAGCCATAGAATTATTGGTAGATGAATTTTACAAATTTGCAGGCAATACAATCATGAATCAGTTTACAGACAATAATGTCTCGTATAGCAAAATTTTTAATGAGATATACACAAAGTATATTGTTTTTCGAAAAGTTAGTTTGATAATTGCAGAAAGAATCAATTTTTCAAATATATTTAATCTGAAAAAATCCTTAATAGAAAAAACATTTAAGGATTTGATTGAAATTAATGATAAAAAATCTTTGAATGAAAAAGAAAATGATTTATTATTAAGTTGTTTTGATAATAATTATTTATCACTAGATTTTTCAAAAAGATTTGAAAAAATTTCTAATTTTCAAAGGAAAAATTATAAAAATTTGGAGGAGTTATTAAATATACCATTTCTAGGAAAATTATTATCAACCATCATAGAAATAGAAATAATGGCATTTACAGACGGTGCTAGTGCTGATAGAATAACTTTGCCTTTTATATTTCAAATAATTTGGTTAAAGAAAAAATACCAAAAATATAATAAAATTGAATATAGTGAAGTTAAAGATTTGTTGGTAAATGAATCGCAAGAATCAGTTATAAATATCCGCTATTTTACAGGAGATATTGATAATAATAAAATGAAAGAAAAGTTGGATAAAACAAATATTACGGCATTGAATCAAATGTTTGGTAATTTACCAACAGCAATCATTAAGCATGAAACCATGAATAACAATTATGCTGTTTTAAATATTAGCTTGGATAAATTAACATCTGCAAAAGATGGTCATGGTTTGCGTGGTATGGTTCATGGATATAATCAAGATGGGCATTTTGGTATTTTAGAAAATGTAAGGATTTTTCAACCAGATAATTTGACAACTATGGTTAATGCCAATCTTGTCATGGGTTTCGCCTCAACGATTTTAGCACAAAAACATTTGGCGGATATTAGTCAAAAGTTAGATGAAATTGCATCTTTGGTAAATAAAGTTTTTAAATTTCAAGAAGATGAAAGAAATGCCAAAATAATATCAGCATATAAAGATTGTCATCGCATATTTACAGTGATTAGAGAAGGTAAGAATATCCCTGATTCTGAAAAAATATCGTTAAAAAATCATTATACAATAATTGCCGGTATTTATGAGCATTTAAAGGTAGATTTAAAAGTTTTATCTAATGAAATTATATCAATTAAATTTGATACTTTTTTCAATAGGAATAATACCAAAGATTTGGAAAAAATTTATGAAAAATTTAATAAATTTAAAGATTATTTTCAGCAAAATATCATGTGTCTAGATACAATTTATACCATAAATTATTTATTGGAAAAGTTGGAAAAAGACCAAGATAATTATTATTTTGATATAACAAAAGATTTTGTTTTAGAATCGAGAAATTATTTTAATGGATTATTTGAAAACCTAGAAAATCATATTAAATTAATTAAAAATAATAGTAAATCAATCACGAATTTTGATTCAACAGACAAAGCAAACCAAGTATTTTTTCAAAGCAGAACTTATGAAATAAAACAATTTAAAGAATTTCTTTTGGAAAGAGAAAAAGGCTTAAATCAAATTGGCGATGTATCCATGAAAGTTTTAATTGAGGATGGTAAGATTAAAGAAGCTGAGTTTTTGTAAAATTAAGATTGGTTTGTAAAATGATTTAATAAACCAAAAAGCTATACTAAAATTAGCAATAAATTTCAACCAAAATTAGGGAAATTATGCAACCTTTATACGCATGCCAATCACCAGTATTTCTGAAATCAAACGTAATCCATCCGCCTTAATTGAACAAGCAATGGGCGAACCAATTGTGATTGTAAATAACAACACGCTATCAGCCTATCTTGTACCTAGTGAAACTTTTGAAAAAATGATGGAGTTATTGGATGGTATTAAGCTTAATCGCTTGTGTGATGAACGAACAAAGGATTGAATAAAGCTGTTTCGGTAACGCTAGATGAATTGTGAAGCGATGACTTTTGAGCTTAAATTTATACCGCAAACTCAAAAAGAATGGTGAAAACTTGCTCCCAATATCAAACTCAATTTGCTAAAAAATTGGCTGAACGCCCAGAAAATCCATATGTACCATCAGCATGATTATCAGGCAGTATCAATCGCTAAAAATCAAGCTAAAAGCTATTGGTTATCATTTGGTTTATGAAGTGATTGATGAGGTGCTGGTGGTCTATGTGATTGCCGTTGGTAAGCGAGAGCATAACTTGGCACATCAGGCGATAGCTAAACGTACTGTTGGCGAGCAAAATGGTGTGGATAATCAGGGTAAAGATGGTCAAAATAATGATAATGTTAAAACAGTTAAGGAGTAGCTATGCAAACATCAGTCAAAGCCACCTACATGCGTGGCGGTACTTCCAAAGGTAAATTTTAACCTAATCAATTTACTCAAACCATCCAAAAATTACCAAGCAGCAATATAAACACAGATTTATTTGAGCCAACCTAATCAAAACAAGGCACTAAATAGATGAAAAAGACCATTTTTAACATTGCCAAAATGGACTGCCCGTCCGAAGAGCAACTCATTCGCATGCGTTTAAAAGATGTATCTGATATTTATGAATTACAGTTCGATATTGCTGGGCGGTGCTTAACCGTCTATCACGATAATCAAGATACAACGATTTTACAAGTACTTGAACCGCTTAATTTTGATAGTCATATCATTTCCACCGAAGTGATTGTTGATAAGATAGTGTTTAATAAGCCTGATGAGCACTTAGAAAAAAGATTATTATATCAAGTGCTCATGATTAACTTTGTATTTTTTATCATAGAGTGTTCGGTTGGTATTTTTGCTAATTCTATGGGGCTGATTGCTGATAGTTTAGATATGCTGGCGGACAGCTTTGTCTATATATTGGCGCTATCAGCCATTGGTATGACGCTGGCGTATAAAAAACGTGTGGCATTTTTGGCGGGGATAACGCAGATAATATTGGCGTTATTTGGGGTGATAGAAGTGATTAGGCGTTTTATCGGTGCTGAGCAGCTGCCCAATTATCAACTGATGATTGGCACGGCATTTTTGGCATTGATTGCAAACTGGCTGTGCTTATATCTACTGAGCAAAAATCAAAATAAAGAAGCCCATATCAAAGCCAGCATGATTTTTACATCCAATGACATTATCATCAATATCGGTGTGATAGCGGCGGGAGCATTGACGTTATTGACTCATTCTAGCTATCCTGATTTAATCATTGGCATGATTGTCTTTGTCATTGTATTATTTGGTGCCAGAAATATTTTAAAATTGGCAAAATAATTCATTTCACCAGCAAAGGAGTTTTTATGCAAACATCAGCCAAAGCCACCTACATGCGTGGCGGTACTTCCAAAGGTGCATTTTTTAAACTATCCGACTTACCCGAGCCTTGCCAAGTGGCAGGGCAAGCACGAGATAACTTTTTGTTGCGTGTCGTTGGCAGTCCTGACCCCTACGGCAAGCAAATTGATGGACTGGGCAATGGCTCATCAAGTACGTCCAAAGTGGTGATTTTATCCAAGTCAGACCAAGCCGACCACGATGTCAATTATCTGTTTGGGCAAGTGGCGATTGACAAGCCAATGATTGACTGGTCGGGCAACTGTGGCAATCTCACCGCGGCGGTTGGCTCATTTGCCATCATGAACGGCTTGGTGGATAAAGCCAAAATCCCTGATAACGGCATTTGTGAAGTCAAAATTTGGCAACAAAACATCAGCAAAACCATCATCGCCCACGTGCCTATCACCGATGGTCAAGTACAAGAAACTGGCGATTTTGAGCTAGACGGCGTAACTTTCCTCGCCGCAGAAGTTAAGATTGAATTTATTGACCCTGTGGACGCTGATGGCGATATGTTTCCCACTGGCAATTTGATTGACCACCTTGCCGTGCCTGATGTGGGCGAGTTTGACGTAACCTTTATCAACGCAGGCATTCCCACCATCTTTTTGCGAGCATCTGATTTGGGTTTTACAGGCACAGAGCTACAAAAAGACATCAATACCAATAGCGAAATTTTAGCCAAATTAGAAAAAGTGCGTGCCTATGGTGCGGTGCAAATGGGTTTGATTTCAGATGTGAAAGAAGCTGAGACACGCCAGCACACACCCAAAATCGCTTGGGTGGCACCTCCCACCGACTACACAGCGTCTAGCGGTAAACAGGTCAAGGCAAGCGAGATTAACCTTTTAGCACGAGCGATGAGCATGGGGCAACTGCATCATGCGATGATGGGAACGGCAAGCGTGGCGATTGGTACGGCGGCAACCATTGTGGGAACGATTGTCAATGAAGCGGCAGGCGGACAAGCCTTATCTGAGGTGCGTTTTGGACACCCATCAGGTACGTTACTGGTTGGTGGTCAGTCTGAGTGCGTGGACGGCAAATGGCTTGCCAAAAAGGTGTCTATGAGCCGAAGTGCAAGACGGCTGATGACGGGTGAAGTGTGGGTGCCAGCCGATAGTTTTTGATACACCGTCAGTCAAATAAAACCGCTCTTTTGGGCGGTTTTTTGTATGAATTTTTAAAAGTAACGTAAAATTTGTTATAATAAATGATTTATTTGTTGGAAATGGGTTGTGATTTTACGCCGTTATATGATAAATCAAGTTGCCATGACTACCGCCCTTGTGCTGGGGTTTTTGGTAGTCATGCTCTTGGGTGGGCGTTTGATACGCTACTTTGGTATCGCTGCCGAAGGTGGGCTAGATGTGGGCGTGTTATGGACGCTCATTGGTTACAATCTGCCCTACTTTTTGGAGCTGATTTTACCCTTGTCGTTTTTTATTGGGCTAATGCTTGTTTTTGGCAGAATGTATGCTGACCATGAAATGGCGGTGTTAAATGCAGGGGGTATCAGCCGTGGGGCATTGTCAAGACAGATTTTGCCGTTGGTGATGATTGTGTTTATCATACATGGTTTGATTGTGCTTGTAGGTAAACCGTGGGGCGTGGCAAAGGCGACAAATTTATGGCAAGAGCAGTCGGTGGTGGAGATTTTTGAGTTGATACGCCCAAAACAGTTTATCAGCAGTGGTGATTATCATTTGTATGTTGGCGAAGTGGGCGAAAACAAAGATTATCTCAAAGACGTGATTGTCATCAGCATGAATGGCAAAGGCTCACTGATAGAAACTCCCGCCAAAAAAGACAACGTAGATGATATTTCAGGCACCCAAACCACTGATTTAACTGATAAAATCCCCAAAGCATTCATCAGCCAAAAGGACGCCATCATCTATGCCAAATCCGCCACCCAAGTAGATAGCGATGATGGTGTGGTGCGTTTGGATTTGCATGAAGGTCGCCGATACGAAGTGGACAGCCAGACCCGTGAATACAGTCAAGTGGGTTTTGGGCGGTATCGTATCAGCTTGGTGGCAAATACAGACAAAGACCCAAAATCCATGAAAATAGAAGGCGTGCCTACCACAGAGCTTTTTGTTCGCACTGATGATGATGCTTATGCTGAGCTGGGTTATCGTTTGTCTTTACCATTTTTGATACTGATTGCTGTGCTGCTTGCCACACCGCTTGCCACTGTACGCCCCCGTCAAGGTAGGTGGCTCAAACTTATCCCTGCGATTTTTATTTTTGTGGCAAATGTTTTGATACTCATCTCTTTAAAAGAAACCATCAGCAAAGGCAAAATCGGTGTTTGGGTGTATCCTGTGGCGGTATTGGCGATGATGATGTTTGCGGTTTATTTGAATTATCATGAACACCTGATGGCAAGACTTAGGCTGTCTGCTCACACCCAGGCAGATAAAGCAACAGGAGCGATGTGATGGGAATTTTACCACGTTATGTGATACGCTCAGCATTGTTGGCAATGGTGGGGGCGGTGGTCGGATTGTGGCTGTTGCAGATGGTGTTTGCGTATCTGTCTGAGCTTGAAAATCTGTCAGATACTTATACTTTTGTTCATGCTTTGCAATTTATTTTGTATCGCTCACCTTATTTTTTGGTGCAGTTTATCCCCACAGGGGCATTACTTGGGGCGGTAATAGGGCTCGGGCTATTGGCGGGCAACAGTGAGCTGGTGGTCATGCGAGCAGGTGGGGTGAGCATTTATCGGATTATTGGTTGGACGATGTTGCCAGCTTTTTTGTTTGTGTTGGTATCACTTGGGATAAACCAGTTTATTTTGCCAATTACCAATCAAAAAGCATCCGCCATTGCCGGTCATGTCGCTGATACCAAGCTGATTTCAGTACAAGGCTATTGGACAGTAAACAGTCAAGATGATGGCATGGACATTACTTATATCAGTTATGCGGACAACACAGGCAAACTGGGGCAAACCAAACGCTATCATTTGGACAATCATGCCAATCTTACCCATGCACTCACCGCCCAAACAGGTGAATACCAGCATACATACCAAAGCAAAAACCAAGATGGCTACACATGGCGGCTAAATAATGTCAGTCAAATCACCATTGATGGGGCAGGGGTGGTGCGTGAACATCAAGACAGCAGTCAGCTTGCTTTGTCAATTGCTCCAACAGATGTGCATTTATTAACCACAGATGCCGATGATTTGTCGCTGTCGGATTTGTATGCTCACCAAAGACTCATGCGTGAGCAAGGTGGGCGGTCGCTTCGTCATGAGCTTGCGTTTTGGCAAAAGCTATTGTCCCCCTTTGCGGTGCTGTCGCTTGTGTTGGTAGCATCGTCCTTTGTGTTTGGGTCGCTTCGCTCACAAGGCTTAGGCATTCGTGTGGTGATGGCACTTTTGACAGGGTTGCTATTTAGTTATTTGACAGATTTATCGGGCTTTGTGGCATTAGCAAGTGGCATATCGCCTTTGGTGATGGCAATTTTGCCCATTTTAGTGAGTGCTTTGTTTGGAATGTGGTTTTTACAAAGACGTCAATAATCTATTTTTTGTCATCACCAAGCTCAACATTGTCTTGGATAAATAGTGCTTTTTCAAATTCAGGTAGGGCATTTTTCATCAGACTGCCTGACACCATTTGTGGCTCACTGGGAGAAAACCCCATCAAAGCTTCACGGTTGGCAATGCGTTCGGTGGTGTATTTAAAAGCGTCTTCTAAACTGGTGGTGTCTCTTAGGGCTTCGGCAAAAAATGCCCGCCCAAAGTAGGTCAAATCCGCATCATCACTACACCCAAAAGACGCACGGTCAGCTCTTGAAGCGGTGATGATGGTGGTGGTTGGTGAGCTAAGTTTTTCTATAAAAGTTCCTGAGTAGCACGCTGAAATCACAATCACTCGCCAGCGTATGCCTGAGTCGTCCAAAGCCTGTCTTAGCCAATCAGGGTCAATGTCATCAAGCTCCAAAGGGGCGTTATCTAGCACCAAATCCCCCAAAATCTTTCCACTTTCTGACACGGCCCCATGAGAGCTGATGGTCAAAAATAACACATCTTCACTGGGATTCATTGTTTGTCCCAAGTGTTTTAATGTTTTGTCTAAACTGGTGCGACTGGCAATGGGTTCAGATTGCCATGTGTTGGGGTTGTTGATGAGCGTGATGGACTTGCCTTGCGTGCCAAAGCGAACATCAAAAAGCTGGCGAGCTTTATTGATTTCATTCATAAAAACATTTTGACCGCCAAAACCTGCTACGCCAACAAAATACCAATCGCTGACCCCTTCGTTGTTTTTTTGTAGGGCGGATAACTGTTCTGTTAGGATAAGTGGCTGAACATAAAAGGCAGTTTCGCTGATGGTTGGGGCTGTGTCATCGGTTTTAAAAATGGGCTGGTCTTTGATGTTTTGTTGCCATACCCACAGCATCGCAACTGCTCCGATGAGCATACTGACCTGCTCCCACCACCGCCAGCCTAATTTTTTTGCAAACACCCAAAACAAAGACGCCGTTTGCCACACAAATAATAACATGAATGAAATGGCGATGATGTCGTATGTCCAAATTGGCAACCAGCCTTGCAGCTCCATAAACTGAATGCTACTTTGGAGCAAAATCAACATGGTGTCAGCAGTCAGCCACAGTATTGCAGGGACAAATAACAAGGTGTCGTTTTGATAGCGTTTGGATAAAACAATGCCAGCAATCAGCATGACCATTGGCCAAATCAAATAACCAATCAGACCTTGTTTGTTAAAATGACTGCCCGTATCTGCAACCAGCCAAGAAAACAAGATGTTAGAGCTTAATGCTAATCCACAAAACAGTAAAAACTGACTAAAACTTGGCTTAACCCATTCAAAGGCTCTGATAGAACCGATGAGCATAAGCAAGCTTGCCATGATGTTAGCGGCAAAGTTGAGCGAAAATCTGGGCAGAGATTGGATTTTTAATGATGATAAACTCAAAAGTCAGCTCTTTTTGTCAGTTATCCCGATTTGGGCATAAGTTCAGATGAGAAAATGAAACTTGCTTAAATAGCATTCATTTAAGTGTCTATTTTCTCAAACTCTGCCCATTGTGGCAACTGTTTTTTGATTTAGATGGTTTTGATGAGTAAGACACGCCCTTGTTTTTGGCACTGTATGCCATCTAACTGCTCATAAAGCTCAGCAAATGTGCTAAAACCAAAATCACTTGCTTTGACTTCATGACGTCGGCGTAGGTGGCTAGTAACGCTAGAAGCTCTTACCCAGTCGCCATCAGGGCTTAGGGTGCTGATGATGTCTTTGACAATGTCGTTTAAGTCCTCGTCGTCATCTGATTCACTCAATAAAGACAACAGCTCTTGTGTGATTGGCGTATTGGTGTCATCTGCTTGCTCATGCTCAAAGCTTGCTGGTGTAACAGGTGGTGTGGGCTTGGGTTTGGCATTAGGGTCGCTTAGGTAGTGTGCGTTGTTGTCAATTTTAATGTCAAAAATGTCCAATGCCTTGACCAGCTCGGTCAAATTGCGATAGCCATAGTTTTTTGGGGAGAGCTGATGTTCACGCATAAACTTACCCACATTTGCACAGCTTGCCCAGCCGTGGTTATCAGCGTGGTTTCGGATGCCTTGACGCAGAATTTGGATAAGATGGGTGTCTTGTTGGAGCTCATCGGTCGGCAGGCGAGCATTTGAGATGGCGGTTTTTTGGGTGGGGGTGGTGCGTTTGTCTTGGGCATAATAAACGCCAGCATATTTTTTGGTGTTAAAGAGCATGGAGAGATTTTTTAGTAGGTCGCTGATATTAGCGTAGCCATAATTTTGGCTTAAAATCCCAAAAGTGTCATTTAAATAAGGTTCTACATCATTTAAAGGTGCCCAGCCATCTGCGTCTTGGTGCAGGGCGATGGCATTAGACAGTGCGTTGGTAAGTACGGTGTCTTTGAAAAGAGCGGTTGCATCTGTGGCAGATTGTATGGTGGCAGATGGCGTCATTTCGTCATAAGGCAGATTGACCGTTTTGGCTTGGTGCAGGCTGACATACTGAGTAGAGCCAACGTTTTCAACGTCAAAATCTTTCATCACACGCAACAGCTCACCGATTTTATCATAACCGTAGAAATTTGGGTTAAAGTTGGGGTGTTGTGCACGCAGTGTCTGCCCAAGTTTTGCGGTGGTCAGCTTGCCATCATTGCCATATTCGTTAATCATTTGCATGATGGCTTTGATGAGTCTTTGGTCGTTATTGGGGTTGGGACGGTGTTTTTGGTGGTGAGCATCTACGGGTTTGACAAACACAGGCGGTGGCGGAATGTCATTTTTGGTGAGATAATGAAACTCATGACAGGCATTGATGAGTGATTTGGAGGCATTTTTACCACCCATGCCAATGACTGTTTTGCCATATTCTTGAAGTTTGGTGCATAAAGGCGTAAAATCGCTGTCAGATGATACCAAACAAAATACATCAATCTGCTTGGTAAATAAGGCTTCCATTACATCAATGCTGACCGCCATGTCGGAGGAGTTTTTGCCACTAAGATGGTCAAATTGTTGAACAGCACTTAGTCCATATTTGATGCATTCATCTTTCCAAGTGTGAGTTTGAGTTTTTATCCAGTTGGTATAAACACGTTTTATGCTAATTGTGCCATAACGTTTGGCGGTTGTGATGATGTCTTGGGAATAGTGGGCAGAGATGTTATCAGCATCAATAAAAATAGCAACAACTTTCATAATAACTCCTTGTGGACTTCACATAAGGAGTTTAGCAGATTTTTGGGTAAATGGGTAGGTTAATTTATCGCCACCAGCTCTACTTTGTCTTTGAGACTAATCAAGGTCAGTACACCGTCTTTGTGAGAAAAACTGTGCAAATCTCCCAAAATTCGCATGATGTCATCTCCCAAATCATGAGTGCAATCTTTCATTTTACGTTCTAAACTGATGGTGCTAAGACTGCCTGAAAGCACCTTTTGAGTGTCCATCTCAAAAAAAATCTCATCACAATCAGTATGAACCACCCCTGTTGATTGGGTAAAATGGCTTAAATCAACAATGACTTCTTGACCAACGGGAATGTGATTGATGTTTTTTAATCGCCATTTTTTTGCCATAAAATGTATCAAGGCGTTTTTTTGACCTTGTATGACGACTTGATTTGGGGCGGTGAAAGTTGCCAAAGGTGAAAACTCAGCCTCTGATGGATGCTGTATGGCGTGGATTTGCTTGGCGTTTTGAGTGTCTGCACAGCCTGCCACAAATCCCCCCATCATCGGAACAAGACATAAGGACGCACAAGTTGTCGCACGCCATGATGCCGTACGCAAAAAGTGGGGTAAGTTCGTCCATAGATGATTCATGATGGGTCTTCTTTTGGTATGACAAAAAATGAGCTAAGTGATTATTTATGCTAGTAATTTTAACACTTATTCGTGCGTTAATCTTGTACAAAAAGTGGCGGATTTGTTGCTTTATTGTAGTTTGAGAAAAAGTCAAGACAAGCGGTGTTGATTTGTTGAATGAATGGTAAAAAATACACTTTTTTGTTAATATTTTGGCTAATAAATTTACAATATTTTACGATTTAGTAAAATAATGGTTATTTTTCAATCATAAAAATTGGGGATTTTTTTGGCACAAGCCAATGTTTTTGGTGGTTTTTGTGTGTTTTTGGTTTTATAATGGTAGATGTGATTTAGTTCTTGTAAATCACCATATGTGTCATGAAAATAATAATTGGGTGATTGTTGTGATTAGTATTTATTTGCTCATTCCGCTGAGCTTAATGCTTTTTGTGGTGGGAATTTGGGCGATTTATTATGCGGTAAAATCTAATCAGTTTGAAGATTTAGATAACGCACCTGACCAGATTATCCTAGATGACCGTCAATCAAGACGACAAATAGAGACAAGCGATACGCCAGTCAATAAATAAGAGATAGCCAATGAGTATGACTTTATTAATTCCTGCTTTGCTGATAGGGTTTTTGGGTTCACCGCACTGTATGGGTATGTGTGGGGGTATTGTTACGGCGTTTGGGATTTCTATGAAATCACTGAACCCCAAAAAACGTGGTGTGCTGATAGCGACTTATCACACTGGACGGATAATGAGCTATATGGGGCTTGGGCTGTTTGCCAGTTTGTTTGGTCAAGAAGTGTTGGCACCGTTTTTGACAAATAACGCCCTGCCACGCATTGTGCTTGGTTTGGCATTGGTGTTTGCATCTTTGCTGATGTTGGGTGTGCCGTTTTTAAATCGCCTTGAAAGGCTTGGTTTGGGGGTTTGGAATGCCTTAGCACCCATTCGCCAAAAGGTGCTACCAATGGATAGCATTCCCAAAGCGTTATCAGCAGGACTGCTGTGGGGTTTGTTGCCTTGTGGTTTGGTCTATGGAGCGTTGGTGATGGCAATGAGCGTCGCAGCGACCAGCTCAATTAGTGGTATGGGTATGCTGTTTATGATGGCGTTTGGGATAGGGACGTTGCCGATGTTGGTTTTGACAGGAACGGCATTATCGTGGCTACAAAGCAAAGTCAAAGCATTTAACCTGCGTAAGTTTAGTGGGGCGGTCATGTTGGTGTCTGGACTGTTTGTGATGTTGTCGCCTACGGTCATGCACCTAATGCACGGTCATCACGATGCTCATGATTCTCACCATCATCAAGGTCATCATGACGACCACAGCCATCACAATCACCATTGATGTCAAGGCAAGACTGCTACTATTTTTGCTCTAAAAATCTAGGATGTCTTGGCGTGTCATCTGGATTTTTGAGTGTGCTGATAAAATCTAAGGTTTGGTGAATCTGCTCTTCAAATGCCATTGGGGCAACTTTACTGGTTAATATTTGCCATCTTAGATAAATCAGCCATGTGTTTAACACGTCCGATTCGCAGTAGGTGGTAAGCTGTGTCCACGCTTCATTTTGAACCATTGGCACAACCTGTGAACCATCTACTTCACCTTTGCCTGCAAAACCGCACAAACTGGCGATGGTGTCTAGTTTTTGTTTGTTGCCCCATGTGCCAAAGCTAAATTTATCCATCAGGTCAATGTGTTTTTCGCTATAACGATTTAGATAATCATATTTTCCAACACCTGCATTGGCAAGGGGTTGGGCGTTGAGTTTGTGATGGGTCATGCGATATAGCAGTACAGGCAAATCAAAACCTGCACCATTCCATGAGATGAGTGTGGGATTTTTTTTGAAGGCTCTTAAAAAGGTGGCTAAAATTTCCTTTTCACTCATGGTTTCAAGCGACAAGGAGCGTAAAGTAAACTGGTTATTCTCCACCCACAAAAATGACAAACACGCCACTTTATGCAAAGGCAAAAGCATAAAATCATTACCTGCTTCGGCTTGGCGTGTGGCGATGAGTGCTTGCTGGGCATCGTTATCATCTTCTATGTCTATGCCGTACAGCACACGTCCCGTAACCAAGTCAGGAATGGTCTCAATGTCAAAAATCAAATAAGGGGCGGTCATGAGATGTCCTTGTGATGGGTTTGATTTAATTGTATTGTAATGTTTTTTTGAGAATTGTCAAAAGGCTTTTTGTGGTTTACAATAGCGATAAACGACCATCAAAAGAGAACTTATGCGACTAAATAACCGCCCCTTAAACGCTTTACGCCCCATTAGCTTTACACGTCATTATACCAAACACGCCGAAGGTTCGGTGCTTGTGGAGTTTGGCGACACCAAAGTATTATGCAACGTCAGTATAGAGCAAGGTGTGCCACGTTGGTTAAAAGGGCAAGGTCAAGGCTGGCTGACTGCTGAGTATGGCATGCTTCCTAGGGCCACAGGCACTCGCACGCAACGAGAAGCAGCTCGTGGCAAGCAGTCAGGGCGTACCCAAGAGATTCAGCGTCTGATTGGGCGGTCATTGCGTGCCATGCTGGATTTGTCCAAACTTGGCGAAAACACCATCTATGTGGACTGTGATGTCATACAAGCAGATGGTGGCACACGCACGGCAAGCATTACAGGCTCTGCGGTGGCATTGATTGATGCACTAAATGACTTGCAACGAAACAAAAAGCTGACTGCTGACCCACTGATTGGGCTGGTTGGTGCGGTGTCGGTGGGTATTAAAAATGGACAGGTGTATTTGGATTTGGACTATGCCGAAGATTCTACTTGTGATACTGATTTAAATGTGGTGATGACACAAGCAGGCGGATTTATTGAAATTCAAGGCACGGCAGAAGATAAGCATTTTACTCGTCAGCAAGCAAATGCCATGCTTGATATTGCCGAAGTGGGCATTCAAGAGATTTTTAAACTGCAACAGCAAACATTGGGCTTGTCATGCTAAAAGTTGTTGATGATGGTGTGTCCATCACGCTGGTTGGTAAGGATAAAAATCCGCTTTTTATGATGGCAAGTGGGCTGATTGTGCTTGCTGTTGTGGTGGCGGTGGTGGCAATGACCATGCCTGTAAAAATAACGATTGGTGTGATGGCGGTATTTGCGGTGCTGATTTTTGGATTTAATATCTACAAAAACCGTTTACAATATCAAAGTCATGTTGCAAGTGGTCAAATCACCATCAAAAACCATGCCTTTATTACAAACGGTCAGCACATCAAGCTTACCAATAATGCTCAAATCACACTGACAGATACCACGCTCATCATTGCTGATTTGGGCAGAAGTTGGCACATTTCAGGTTTTGAGACGGACAAAGAGCGTCAAGTTGCCAAATCTGTCCTAGAAGGCAAAGCGCTTCAAAAAAACGAGCAAGCCATACGCATCTTATAGTTTTGAGCTCATAAAAATAGCCCAGATGGGCTATTTTTTTATTGCTGTGGTTGCGGTTGCGGTTGGGGTGCGGTGGCAGGTTGCTCTGGGGCGGGCGTACCAACAGAAGCTTTTTGCTTTTCTAGTTCAGCGATTTGCTTTTCTAGCAGGGCGATTTGCTCAGCTTTGGCAGTCGTCAAATCTTCCATCAGCGTCAGTTGTTCTTCAATGATTTTGCCTTGCTCATCAAGTCTTGCCCCTGTGTCATTTAAGCGGTCAATCTCTTCTTTGACCAATGCAGGGTCTGATGGAATTTCAGCATTTAAAATCTCATCAGGATTCACCGCAGGAATATTGTTCTCTGGCAAAATACTCTGTGTCTGTTCATCTGGCGTTGGTTCTACCTGAGCAGGAGCGGGGTCAGGCGTGGCGATGGGGGCTGGCTCTGGGGTGTTGTTATTTAAAAATAAATATGCCACAACCGCCAATAACACCAAGCACAACAAGGCACCAAGAAGTAGCTGTTGTTTCTTTTTGGCATCAGGGGTTGCTGTTTTTTTAGGTGGTGTGGTTTTGGGTGTTTTGGATGCTCTTGATGGTCTTTGTGTGTTGGCAGCGTCTGCTTTTTTACCAAAACCACCAAAGGTTTTTGTGCTTTCTTTGGTAGGTGCTGTCTTGGGGGCTTCTGCCTTTGTGGTGGGTTCTTTTTTGTTAAGACGGCTAAATAAGCCTTTTTTTGGGGCTTTATTTGCCAGTAGGGTTTCAGTCAGATTTTCGCTACTGTCAGTTGGGGCAGACTGTGGGGCGGGCTTTTCTTTTTTGCCAAATCGCCCACTAAAAAAGCCTTTGCTTTTTTTGGTGTCATCTGTTGTGTTTTGTGTGTTTTTGGCGGTACTGGCAGTTTTTGCCAATGCAACGCCCAAACCAGTTGCACCTGCAACCGCAACAGCTTCTTTGTCGGTGTCGCTATTTTGGGGACTTGTGGCTAAAAAATCAGCCATTGGTTCGTTGGTGGGTGCAGAACTGTTGTTCAAAAAATCATCAGACGACATGGGTTCATTTGGCTTATCTAGCTCCAAACTGTCTAAGTCAAACTCATCAAGAGGGGTATCTTGATTGGTATTATCAGGCTGGGTAGAGATGTCAGGGCTGTCGCCACCTAACTGATTTAAAAAATCCATGTCCAGTCCTTGCTCCATCGTCTGTGATGGGGCGTTACTGCCTTCTGTATCAATGTTAAGAAGGTAGTCATCTATATTTGGTGTCTCGGTGGTATTTTTTTGGTCTGACATAATAAACCTTTTCGCTTGGGCTGATGATGAGTGGTGTTTATCAGCAAACCCACAATAATAAAATAAATACAAGTTTATCCATAAAAGATGTTATTTTTATAGCAAAAAATATGCCAAAAAATTCATTTTGGCACAAATCGCACAACACTTACACCATTATGGTCATTTTCGCTGTGTATGTTTGGTAAATCATCGGCGGTAGGACGACGCTCACTATGCCCACACTGCACACATTCAATATATTCATCAAACGCAGGCTCAAAGATTTGTATCTGCACCGTGCTATCTAGCGTGCCACACGATGAGCATTTTACCCCTGCCAAAAATTGGCGTTTTGGACGATTGGATTGATAACGCATAGTATTTCCAAATTTGACCAACCTGACAAAAGGGTTGGTCTAAGTGTCAGTTTAGTGAACAAAACCGCTTTGTTTGAGTAGGGCATTGACGTCTTTGGGGCGACCCATAAAGGCTTCAAAACTGTCTTTGGCAGGGCGAGAACCGCCTTTTTGCAAAATTTCGCTTTTAAAGGCAAGCCCTGTGGCGGGGTCAAGCACGCCTTGTGTGGCAAGATTTGGGTTGTTTTCAAACTTACTAAACGCATCCGCTGACAACAGCTCTGCCCATTTATAAGAATAATAACCAGACGCATAGCCCCCTGCAAAAATGTGGCTAAATGTGTTGGCAAAGCGGTTGTTGGCAGGTGGGATGATGACCGCAACATCAGAGCGGACAGCGTTTTGTGTTGCCAAAATATCATCATAGCTGCGTAAATCTGCCCCATGAATGCGTAAATCAAACAAAGCAAACTCAACTTGACGTAAGGTTTGTAGCCCACTTTGGAAGTTTTTGGCATTGATTAGGGCGTCTAGTTTGTCTTGGGGCAGTGGCTCACCTGTCTGGACATGACGGCTGATAAGGGCGATACCGTCCTTGTCAATGGCAAAGTTTTCCATAAACTGACTGGGCAGCTCCACCGCGTCCCATTCTACGCCGTTAATGCCTGCCACATCGCTTAGGCTGACGGTAGTCAAAAGATGATGCAGCCCATGACCAAACTCATGAAACAAGGTGGTTACTTCATCAAAACTTAACAAACTTGGCAAATCTCCCACCGCAGGCGAAAAATTGCCCACGATAAAGCCAACAGGCAGACTCTCGCCATGTTGGTCTTTGTGTTTGTCTTGGAAAGTGGATAGCCACGCTCCGCCACGTTTGCCATTGCGAGCAAACAAATCCAAATAAATGCCGCCGATGACTTGACCGTCTTGGATAAGCTCAAAAAACTGCACGTCTGTATGCCAGCGTGGCACTTCGCTGGTGCGTTCTACAAATTGTACACCAAAAAGTTTGTCAATGATACCAAACAGCCCTGACAGCACCACAGGCAAAGGAAAATAAGGGCGCAGCTCTTCGCTGTTTAGGTTGTATTTTTCGCTACGGATTTTTTCGCTCAAATACGGCACGTCCCAAGGCTCAACGTTATCTATGCCAAGCGTTTTTGCCAAAATGCTCACTTCGGCAAGCTCAGCTTTGGCAAAGGCGGTGGCGTGGTGTGCCAAATCCAGCAAAAACGCTTCAATTTCTTCTTTGCTGTCTGCCATTTTGGTGGCTAAGGAGACTTGGGTGTAGTCATCAAAGCCCAAAAGGCGTGCTTTTTGTTGGCGTAGCGACAAAATCTCGCTCATGATTTGGCTGTTATCAAACTGTGTATAGCCAAAGGTGCTTTGGTCGCTTGCTTTGGTATTGTAGGCGTGATAAAGCGTTTCACGCAGGGCTCTGTCATCGGCGTACTGCATGACCGCCAGATACATTGGCACATCCAGCGTGGCGACATAGTCGGTGGCAAGGACGGTGTTTGGGTGCTTGGCTTTGTAGGCATCGCCTGCTGATTTTAGTAGGGCTAGTCCTGTTGGGGTAATGCCTGATAGCTGCTGCTCGGTCAAGGGTAGGGCAAAGGCTTGACTGGCATCCAAGGCATTGTCTGAAAATTTGGCAGAGAGTGTGGATAGTTTGCTGGCAATGTTGGCAAACTGGGCTTTTTTATCATCATCTAAGCCCACGCCAGACAGTTCAAAACTTTGTAAAGATAACACAATGGCTCGTGCCAAAGTGGCATCTTTGAGTAAATTTTTGTCGCCATCAACCAATTTGTATAGTTGATAAAGTGCCACTGATTGCCCCGTTTTGGTGTGCAAGGCGGACAGCTTTGGCAGTACTTCATGATGAGCGGTGCGAATGTCGGCGGTGCTGACCACGCTGTTTAGGTGCGACAAAACGCCAAAACTGCGATTTAGAGCCAGCATTAGGCGATTAAACTGGTTAATCACATCAAGAGCAACTTGTGGGTCGTCAGTGGCGGGCAGGGCATCCAAAAACTCATCAGCCATCTGTAAATCTTGGTGTATGAGTGTGCTTAGTGTGCCAGCATCGGTTTTGTCAAAATCCACCAACTGTAAACGTGAATCAAAGGCGGGGCTAGTAAATGTTATCATGTTTTGTGTCCGTTGGGTTTGCCTTGTTTTGGACGGTAAATGGGGGCGATGGGTGATTTTACAAGTCAATGTGAGCGTATATTACTTATTATCAACAGTTTTTTAGAGTCTGTGATAAAAAAGCCATACAATGCCACCATAAGCGTAGGGATTTTTTGTTATAGTGGTTTTAACAGTATGAAGCTGTGATTAGGTATTTTCTTTTGGACATTGACACAACTAGGAGTTATGATGACTGTCAACCTAAAACACACCCTAAAAAATTTGCGTGCAGTAACTGCTGACCCCGCCTTGTCGGTACTACTTAAAACGCATCGCACCCACCCACAAAATGAGCAAGACCCCATTGCTTTAAAAAATGCGTTATCTGATGCGTCTGCTCGTTTGACTGGCGAATATGACAAACGCACCAGCGATGAGCTGATGACAAAAATCCAAGACGCTTTGACTGACTTTGACCATAATTATAATTTGGATACTTTGGCGATTTTTGCCACCAAAGATGACGTTCAAGTGCTGCGTTTGCCCTTAGATGTTACGCCACGTGTGGTGGTGGACAAAAAATTTGCCACCCGAGAGCTGGTGCGTGAGCTAAGCCATGCGGTGCATTATTATGTGGTGGTGGTAACTCGCACGCACGCTCGCCTGATAGAAGCGGTTAATGACCGTGTGGTGCGTGAGTTTGACCAAAACAGTCCTGAGCAAGAGCGTGGCGTGTTTGATAACCTGCCGTTTCCGATTGAAAACACCACATTATACACCACCAGTGGGGCAGACCGTTCAGCCGCTTCCAACGAAGATAATTATCTCAAAGAGTTTTTAAATCGTGTGGATAAGAGTGTTCAAGAGCTGATTGGCAAATCTGGCGAAAAAATCCCCTTGTTTGTGGTGGGTGATGCCCGCAACATCTCGTTTTATAAAGACGTGTGCGACCGTCCTGACATCATTGCAGGCTCAGCTGATAACATCACTGACTTAGAAAACGGCTCGTCAGCACATATCATTGCAGGCGTGCAAGACGCAGTCAAAGCCTATCACGATGAGCGTCAAAAACAGTCCCTAGAAGGCATTGGGCTTGCTAAATCTCGTGGGCTATTACGTACCGATTTACAAAGCATTTATCAGTCAGCTTATCAAGGATTGGGCGAGCGTTTGTATGTGCGTATTGGTTACATTCAGCCTGCACTGGTTGATGAAAGCATGCAAAGCCTAACTTTGGCAGACGACCCAGCAGGTGATGGCGTTACTGATGATGTGGTGAGTGATATCATTGAGCTGGTGGCAAGTCATGGCGGTGATGTGGTGTTTTTACCACAAGATTTGGCACAAGATGATATTGCTTTGGTAACTCGCTACTAAGTGTGGCATTAAATAAACCATCTTGCCATCATATCCATAAGATGATACTTTATGCGTCATCTTATGTTTTATCTGCTGTATCATGACTCCCATTAACGTCATTTCTTATAACATCCACAAAGGCATGTCGCCTTTAAACCGCTTGGTTAAATTGCAAAGCATGGGGCAGGCATTGTCAGATTTGCCCATAGACGTTTTGTGTTTGCAAGAAGTACAAGGGCAAAATCTAAAACGTGCGATTGCCTTTAATGAATATCCTGACAACCCACAACATGATTGGTTTGGCGAGTATCTGTCGCTGTCGCACAGCTATGGACAAAACGCCAGTTATGGACACGGACATCACGGCAACGCCACGCTATCACGCCACCGCCTTGACCCCAAACACAATGTCAATATCACCGTCTCTGCCTTGGAAAAGCGTGGCGTGCTACATAGTGAGATTACGCCCAGTGATTGGGGCGTACCAGTGGTGGTGCTAAACGCTCATTTAAATCTGTTAGAGAGCGACCGTGCCAAACAATACCAAGCCATCAGCGAGTATATCGCCAGTGAGATTGATAAAGATAAGCCACTGATTTTGGCGGGGGATTTTAATGATTGGGCAAAAAAGTCAGGGCAGTTTTTGGGGCGGTTGGGTTTGCACGAAGTGTTTTATAGCAAATACGGCAAACACCCTGCCACTTTTCCTGCTAAGCTACCCATGCTCAGTCTTGACCGCATTTATGTGCGTCATCTAAGGGTGCTATCTGCCCAAGTTTATGGCGGTGTGCCGTGGTCTGATTTGTCTGACCATTTGCCAATAGGGGCAAGATTGACATTAGTCTAAGACATTGTCGTGAAGATAAATCTAACTGCCCTAAGTATTTATCAAGCTCATCAAATTGCTCTTTGACTGCTGAGTCGTACGCCACATCATAATCACCATCATTTTGCCAAATATCATCACATCATCAGCACGATTACCAAACATTTCTATGCCAAGCCAATAAACAAATGCCCCATACTTTTCTAAATTGGCTTTGTATCATAGCTTTGGCATTGCTATCAATCGCGATAAATTCTTCATTGTTATAAGACAAGCCAAACACTACTTGTACATCTGCCATAAGATACAAAATCACTCAACGTCCCATGCTCTTTTTGCCAAATTTGTTCATCATCATGGTGATAAACAGGTGGACTATCCAACGACAACTCATCTTGGCGAATGCCCCAAATGCACGCTTTTTGATTTTTGGCATAAAATACTAAATAATCACCATTTTTTTGAAAAATAAAGCTCACTTGGGGCTAATAGGTTGTCTTGGGTGTGATTTATGACATGGTTTGCCCAAGTTATTGATAATAAAGATATAACACCTTGGATAATTGGGGTGTGATGAGTGTGCAAACATCAATTTCATCATCAGTTAAGCCATAAGTGCTATTTAGATAAAAGAGCTGTTTGGTTTGGTAAAATAGATGAATTATCCTAGAAATTTGCCACAATGGTATCAAAATTGACTATAATATACCAAAATATTCATTGAGATAAGTTTATGACACGCCCAATTCGCACCCGTATTGCCCCAAGCCCCACAGGCTTTCCCCATGTTGGCACTGCCTACATTGCCCTGTTTAATATGGTATTTGCCAAATCCCAAGGCGGTGAGTTTATTTTGCGTATTGAAGACACCGACCAAGTTCGCTCCACCGCCCAATCTGAACAAATGATTTTGGACGCCCTAAAATGGGCAGGGCTGTCATGGAGTGAAGGTCCTGATGTGGGTGGTCAGTTTGCTCCTTATCGCCAAAGCGAGCGTGGCGAGATTTACAAAAAGTACGCCCAAGAGCTTTTGGACAAAGGTTATGCCTTTCGCTGTTTTTGCACCCCTGATGAGCTAGATGAAATGCGTAAACAGCAAGAAGCGGCAGGCCTGCCTGTGCGTTATGATGGGCGTTATGCCAATTTAAGCCGTGAAGAGAGCGATAAACTGGCAGAAAGTGGTAAACCCTTTGTCATTCGTATGCGTGTACCAACCGAAGGCGACTGCGTGTTTAGCGATATGCTGCGTGGCGAGATTAGCATTCCGTGGGAGACGGTGGATATGCAAGTTTTGCTAAAAACAGATGGTCTACCAACGTATCATTTAGCCAACGTGGTGGACGACCATTTGATGCAAATCAGCCATGTGATTCGTGGTGAAGAGTGGATTAACTCTGCCCCCAAACACAAGCTACTTTATGAATATTTTGGCTGGGAGATGCCTGTGCTGTGCCACATGCCACTGCTGCGTAACCCTGACAAATCCAAGCTTTCTAAGCGTAAAAACCCCACGTCCATTACCTATTATCGGGACGCAGGCGTGCTCCCCGAAGCTCTGCTTAACTATTTGGGGCGTATGGGATACAGCCTGCCAAACGAAGCGGAGAAATTTAGCCTTGATGAGATGATAGAAAGCTTTGACATCACGCGAGTGTCTTTGGGTGGGCCTGTGTTTGATGTTGAAAAACTCTACTGGCTCAATGGCGAGTATCTTCGTGCCATGAGTGCAGACGAATTAAAGGCTAAGATTTTGGCATGGGCAAGCAATGATGACAAACTCACCGCCATTGCCAAAGCCATTGCCCCACGCATTAACGTTTTGTCAGATGCGGTAAACTGGGCAGGCTTTTATTTTCAAAATCTGCCAAACATCAGTGCAGATGATTTTACCCACAAATCACTAGATAATGACAAACTCTTAGAAATTCTCTACCTTGCCACTTGGCAGTTGGAGAGCTTGCCTGTGTGGAGCGAAGAGAATATTTATGCCACGCTCAAAGGCTTGGCAGCTCATTTTGAGATTAAACTTAAAGATTTTATGCAGCCGTTTTTTGTGGCGATTGCAGGCTCTACCAGCTCCACGCCCGTGATGAATTCTATGTATGTGATTGGGGCGGACATGACTTTGGCACGTCTAAGACACGCCTGTGAAGTTTTGGGCGGACTGGGCAAAAAGAAGCTCAAAAAGCTAGAAGAAGTGAATAAATCTTTGCCGAGTTTTTTAAATCAAGCATAAATCATCATATAAAAACCGATAATTTTCAGTAAGTTATCGGTTTTTATATGACTTGTTTTTTTGATACAAAATCTCTTATGATAAACTTACCGCGATTAAAAGGAAACTCCATGCCAAACAAAGATACTTTAAACAATCAAACCTTAAAAAATCACAACTTTTTGGCAGAGATGTATGAGGATGACTATTATCCCAAACATTTGGTGGCAAAAATTGAGCAAATTTTGCTTGAAATGTGCATTCAAATAGAAGCTGGTAAACCTGCCACGATTGAAGCATTATGCCAATATACTCATCCTGCCGTAGAAAAAATCAACGACTTACAAGATAAATATGACAGTGAGCTTGACCTTGAAACGGTGGCTCGTGAGTGTATGGGTGAAGAGTTTGATTTTATTGCTGCTGCCTATGGGTTTGAGCTGACCGGTGATGAGCTAGAAGAAATCATTGCTACAAGAGATTGGTAGTATGCTATTTTTATTTTAAAATCAAAATTTTATCATTTTTTTTGGTAAATTTTAGAAAAAATCTCTTGACCGTATAAAATTTTTTGCTATAATACGCACACCTAAACATTAGGGGCTATAGCTCAGTTGGTAGAGCACTACAATGGCATTGTAGGGGTCAGCGGTTCGACTCCGCTTAGCTCCACCACTTTTTAATATCAAGTTAAAAAGTGCAAAACACAAGCACCTAGGCAAATTTTCTTGTGTTGGTTGATTAGGTTATTACGCTCCATTCGTCTAGAGGCCTAGGACATCGCCCTTTCACGGCGGTAACAGGGGTTCGAATCCCCTATGGAGTGCCAAATTATAAAATCCCAAACTTCGGTTTGGGTTTTTTTATTTATACTTTCATGATTGAGTAAATATAATAAGTATGCAGAAAGATTGATGTTGTTTTGATGAGTGTTGCTTTGTGATTATTTGTTGGTGTAAACTGCGAGTGATTAGTATTTATGGTGTTTGGATAAAATTTCATAACAAGTCATGACCATTAATCCTTTTATCATCACCCCTAACCCACCACGACATCAGTTTATCCTATGGCGAGATGCTCGCTTGGCAAAGTTTTGCCAAACGTGGCAGAAGCATTCATCACTAAACACCCTAATTGACCTACAAAACGCCAATAGTGCCGCCATCTGGGAGGCGGTATGCTATGTAGAGTACGAAGATTTGTATTCAATGTTTTGCACCAATGCAGCTGACTTTTGCCAGTTAGCAAGCATTGCTTTTGGTCAAGTATTAACCGATTATTTTGGTATGCGTTGGTGTTATCACCCAATATTTAGCCATGATTTTGTGCTGTGTTTTGACGAGATGTCCAATCACATCATTGATGTGTATGCCTTAGTGTTTGAGCGTTGGCAATCAGCTGGCAGTTATGAGTTGCCACTTTTGTGGACGGATGTGATACTCAAATTTATGTACACCAGTGTGTTCAATGAGTTTTATCCGCTTGCCCCTGTACTCGGCGTATCATGGCAGGACGCCCAGCCCATCTATCAAGAGCATTTTGCTTGTGATTTTGATGAAGTCTATCATCAGCGTCTAAACCGCCTATGGCAAGTAGATGATGAACGGCTCATTCGGCGTTTGCAAGATTTGCCATTTTTACCCCCTGATGGACAATTAAAGTGGCTAAAACGCATGATTGAGACAACCGAACAAGACTTATCTGAGCACTTTGGCATTGGCTAGCAACTGCTCAAAACCAATTAAATTATCACCACCAAATACCTACTTGGTTTCTCAAAAGTCAATTTTCTGTTATCATAGCCAAATTTTAGCCCAATCACATCATAAAGGTTTATCTATGACCATCAGCACCTTTCTTGACCAGCTTAATAACACTTTGCCCGATTTGACCATCAAAACCGACAAAGACAGCCTAGACAACTGGGGTAAAGACTGGACAAAGCATTTTGACCCCAATGCTTCTGCCATCTTGTTTCCCAAAAGCACCGAAGAAGTCGCCCAAATTGTCCGTCTTGCCAATGAGTACAAGATTCATCTTGTGCCAAGTGGCGGACGCACGGGGCTGTCGGCTGGAGCGGTGGCAGCTTTTGGTGAAGTGGTGGTGAGCTTTGATAAAATGAATGCCATTGGCACCTTTTATGAAGCTGACCGCATGGTGGAAGTGGAAGCAGGCGTTGTTACCAAGGCTCTACAAGAGTTTGCCGAAAGTAAAGACTTGTATTATGCGGTGGATTTTGCGTCATCTGGGTCAAGCCAAATCGGTGGCAATATCGGCACCAACGCTGGTGGTATCAAGGTGATTCGCTATGGCATGACACGCAATCAAATCTTGGGGCTTACGGTGGTAACAGGCAAAGGCGACGTATTGGAGCTAAACGGCGGTATGCTCAAAAACGCCACTGGCTATGATTTTCGCCATCTGTTTATCGGGGCAGAAGGCACGCTCGGTTTTGTTACCAAGGCTTTGATAAAACTAGAAAAACAGCCTGTCAATCTGACCGCCATGGTGCTGGGCGTGCCTGATTTTAACGCTGTGGTGAGACTGCTTGACAAGTTTGGCAAAGCACTTCATTTGACCGCTTTTGAGTTTTTTGACCAAATCGCTGTGGATAAAGTGATACAAGCAGGGCATACCAAAGCCCCTTTTGACAGCCAAACGCCGTTTTATGTCCTGCTAGAATTTGAAGCTGTGTCTGATGAGGTGCTAGATACCGCCATGAGCGTGTTTGAGAGCTGTGCCGAAGCGGGTTTGATTGTGGATGGCGTGATGAGTCAAAGTGTGGGGCAACTGCACGAGCTGTGGAAACTGCGTGAAAGCATTTCAGAGACCATTTCGGTGTTTACCCCTTACAAAAATGACGTGTCGGTACTGATTAGTTATTTGGGCGATTTTATTGCCGATATTGAGACCATTGTCAAAGACAACTATCCTGATTTTGAAATCTGTTGGTTTGGGCATATTGGTGATGGCAATTTGCATTTAAACATTTTAAAACCTGAGCATTTGTCCAAAGAAGAATTTTTTGAAAAATGCCAAGTGGTCAATCAATACGTCTTTGAAACTGTCAAAAAATACAAAGGTTCAATCTCTGCCGAGCATGGCGTGGGCATGACCAAAAAGCCTTATTTGGACTATACCCGCTCGCCTGTTGAAATTGAATACATGAAAGCAGTTAAAGCGGTGTTTGACCCTAATGGCATCATGAATGCAGGCAAGATTTTTGACTAACCCATAAAATAAGAAAACCGCCTAAATTGGCGGTTTTTGTTGTCATTATTCACTAAAAAACACAACTTTAAAGTTTATGCATTTTATTTTATAATTAACCTAATACAATAACAATAATCCAATAATAACACGGAGAATAACAGTGGTGGATATGTCCAAACGCATTATGAATGTTCGCAATTACAGCGTGGACTTAGAAAATGCTCTGGCGGCGTGCCAAGCCACAGGCGCAGGTATCAAAGAAAAATATCTTAGCATCCAAGATAAGCTCCCACAAAACATTCAACAAAAAATACAACATTGCAACCATCTACGCAATCGTATCATGCACGACAAATACAACCCCACCCTAGACGAATATCAGCAGTACGAAAAGGACATGCGTGAGGTGCTACACTTTTTGCACAAACTTGCCAATCCTAAAAAACAAAACGATGATGAAGCGATGATGATACTGGGTCTGATTTTGCTTGTATCCATTGGTTTTCTTATCTATAAGTTTTGGGTGCAGATTTTGACATTCATTGTGGGGATTATCATCATTGGTGCGATTATTTATGGTGTTTATCGCTTCTTAAATGACAGATGAATCAGTCTATTGCCTGACAGGTCAGTTGGGTATTGCGTGAAATTTGGGCATGATTCGTGCTACAATTTGGTTTTTTACTGTGATGAATTATGGCGAATTTTCGTACGCATTTAACTGTCGCTGTCGTGGCAAGTTCGGCGGCGGCGGTCGCAGGCTTTGGGGTGGGATTATATGGTGTGAGTACCGCCGTATTTGGGGCAATTATCGGCACAATAGGGGGGCTGTTGCCTGATATTGACCTAAGGACATCACGCCCTGCCAAAAAGTTTTTTGCCATTGCAGAGCTGTTTTTGGCGACACTCATGGCGATTTTGTACGCTTCTCATCATGTTGGCACTGATGCGGTGATAAATGCGTTGGCGGTGTGGGTGGCGGTGTTTTGCTTTCTAAAATATGTGATTTTTGAGATTTTTCACCGAGTTACAGTACATCGTGGCATGGTGCATTCTGTGCCTTATATGGCAGTTTTTGCTTTGCTTGTGGTGTATGGGGCTTATCATGGCTTAAAGTTAACCGCCTTAGTCAGTTGGCTATTTGGTGGTTTTTTGTTCATTGGTAGCTTGGTGCATTTGATATTAGATGAATTATACAGCGTTGATGTGTGGGGTTTAAAGCTAAAAAAATCATCAGGCACAGCATTTAAATTTTTTGAGAGTAATAAGCCCATTGCTTATGCTGTTTTGTACGCTATTTTAGGAGTGCTTTGGATATTTGCCCCAGAACATGAAACAACTTGGCAAGCACTCAGGCAAGCCATGATAGATTTTCCTAAATGACAAGTCCATCTAAATCAAAGTGTCAGCAGATGACAAACAAGACATCAGGTGCTAAAATATCCCCAATTGTAACAAAATAAAACAAACTCATGTCAAATCAAAAAACGCCCGTTTATCAACGTACACTTGCCATGCCCATTACTGCCACAGGAATAGGACTGCACAGTGGTAAAGAAGTTACATTAACGCTGACCCCTGCTCCTGTGGGTACAGGTATTGTGTTTGTGCGTACTGATTTGGCAAATGCCAAAATTCCCATGACTGCCACGCTCGTCCAAGACACCATGATGTCATCAAATTTGGTGGCAGGGGATGCTCGCGTTGGCACGGTGGAGCATTTGTTGTCGGCAGTATCTGCCTTTGGTTTGGATAATTTGTATGTACAAGTAGATGCACCTGAGATTCCCATCATGGACGGTTCAGCCAGTGTGTTTTTATCACTCATAGACAAAGCGGGCGTGATGGAGCAATCTGACCTAAAAAAATTCATCAAAATCAAGCAGACAGTTGTGGTGTGTGATGGCGACAAATGGGCAAGATTTGACCCTTATGATGGGGGTTTTTTGATGAAATTTGAGATTGATTTTGACCACCCTGCCATTCAAGCGACCAATCAGACAACCACACTGGATTTTAATACTGAAAACTTTATCCGTGAAGTGGGGCAGGCTCGTACCTTTGGTTTTTTAAAGGATTTAGAATACTTGTGTCAGCACAATTTAGCACTAGGTGGCAGTTTGGACAATGCAGTGGTGTTAGATGACACTTCTGTGATGAATGCAGGTGGGTTAAGATACCCAAATGAGTTCGTTCGCCACAAAATGCTAGACGCTGTTGGCGACTTATATGTCATCGGTCATGCCATTTTAGGGCAGTTTTCGGCATACAAATCAGGTCATGCACTCAATAACGCACTCATCAGAGCGGTATTGGCAGACCCAAATAGCCATAAAATTGTAACTTTTTATGACAAGGAAACTTGCCCAATTGCTTATAATTTATGCAAATTTAGTGAAAATATCACGTTGGTCTCATGATGTATTGACCATTTTAAATTTTTTTTGGCGTGAAACTTGCAACAAAAAGGCAAGAAATACGCTTTTTAATCGTGATGATAAAACCACTTCAAAAAGCCAATCTTATCAAGGATTGGTTTTTGTTTTAAGGTGTTGAGAGTGTTTATTGTTTGGCGATAAAAAGTGGTGTTTTTCAAACAAGACAGGTTTGTTTACATAAAGTAACATTGACCAAAAAATTTCCCTAAATTTATTAGGGATTTTCATCAGAAATTGGCACGCTTTGTGCTAGCTTTAAAAGTGATTGACGCAAAGGCTCATGACTGATGACAACGTTTGTGTACTGTGTTATAGTATGTCTTGTGTTTTCACTTAGTGGTTTTTTTGAGTTGTTTTGTGAAGATGTGTGTTGATATTTTGTTGAACTTAGGATATATTTAAGTTCTTGATATTGACACAGTTTGGGATTTTGCCTAAATGCACCAAGACACTCTGCGTGCAAGTAACGCAGGTGGTTGATGGCGGTCAGCGAAGGTAAAGCAAGGGTTAGCTTATTTTCGGTGGCGTGCACCACTTGACACAAGGCTAGGATTTCTGATGTTAGAAGTCCTTGCAGTGCTTGTTTTACAAGCTCAGTTAAGTGTTGTCGCTTGGACACCTGTTTGGCGAGTGTACTGGGTAATCTTGCTCCTGCCGCTGCTTGGAGTTCTATGCGAGTGGCAAGGTGGTTGGGAAGGTGTTTTTTGACTTTCTTATCATCAAAATGATGTTGGGGCAAATCAGGGAATGATGGCATGGCGACACTCTTTAAACACTCAAAAAAGTAAAGCAGATTAGTTTATCATGTCTTAGGCGACTTATACAGTCTTACAGATAAGATAATTAATCTATCCTGCAAATTCAAGGTTATTTTTATGAAAAAGATTTTTTGGTTGGCATCAGCCATTGGCTTGACAGTTGGTAGTGCAAACGCTCAAAGTGGCACAATTAGTATCAGCTCCGAAGATGGCAGAAAAGTATTTATCGTCTCAAAGAGTAAGCCAGAAGCTAAGACCATGAGCGA
This sequence comes from Moraxella sp. VT-16-12, assembly GCF_002224245.2. Lineage (GTDB taxonomy): Bacteria > Pseudomonadota > Gammaproteobacteria > Pseudomonadales > Moraxellaceae > Moraxella. The sequence goes on along the minus strand of NZ_NKHK02000008.1, from coordinate 51,262 downwards.
TGCTGAGCTAGACCAAGCGATTGATGGGCTGGTAGCAAGCAGTCAAAGCCGCCCTTTAACAGGCATCACATCAGGTGATAACAGTTATTTGGAGATGTCATCTAATAATGGGTATGATGAAGCTTATCGTGATACTCAATTGGCATTTAATCAATTTAATAAAAATACCACTTCTTTAACCGCCACCTTAAATAGCGATGCACCACGTATCGCTGCCCGAGCTGCCACCAGAGCTGCTCATGGTAAAAGCCTAGGTCGCTGTGCCTTATATGTGCGTAAAGCCTTGCAGTCAGCAGGCTATAAGTTTACCCCCCAGCCATCTGCCTATATGTATGCCAGCAAAGGTATCTTGGCAGGAGCAGGTTTTACCAAGCTGAGCAATCATAATTACACGCCCCAAGTAGGTGATGTGGCGGTATTTAACCGCAGCGGTAAACACCCACATGGTCATATTCAGATTTATGATGGCAATCAATGGGTATCAGATTTCCGCCAAAATAAATTTAGTCCATACAGTCAGCACAATGGCTACACCGTATGGCGTGATACTCGTTATATAGATGCGTCTAACACCACAAACACGCATTTGGCGTTTAATGAGTAAGATGATAAAAACCGACAATAAAAGTCGGTTTTTTTTGTGTCAAATAACTGCTAAAAACTTTGCCAAATACGTTTGTCATGAAAATCAGGCGGTGTGCTATGTTCTGTGGCATAAAAATAGGGCATGTCTTTATGGTAAATGATGGCAGTTGGGTGAATTTTATTGGGTGTGAGTGTGTGAATGTTGTCTAATTTTATGCCAAGATGATAAGATGCTTGTAAGTCATCGTGGGTATTGTCTGCTAAAAACACCATGCCAGTTGCACGTTTGGGGGGCAGAGTGTTTGGTGTGCGATAATCATCAAACTGATATAGGTTGTATTTGCCTGTTGGGCAAAAATTTAGCTCAAAATAGCTTTTATCCATCCCTTTTAAATCAAAAAAGCACTCAAAACATGTCTTTTCCCACAAAAAATCTGCCTGTATCAAGGCGGTTGTAGATGAGCGATGTGGGTTTTTTGTTGCACATTTGCCATCAATAAAATAGCTAAGTTGCAAGCAATCACCCTGCACACTAGATACCACATTGATGGTGATATCAAGCATATTTGGGGTGTGGGGTCTTAGGCAAAAATAACGAAAGCCATCTGTTGATATGCAAGCATTTCCCCAAAAGGCGTGCAGATGAGAAGTGGTAAAATTCATTAAAAGCCAAAGCGAACAAGGTTTGATAATTTTTCGTTGGGCGTGTTATTTTTGCGAAACAACAGCACCATACGTCCAATATGATGAATAACTGTACTTTCAGTAGCTTCTGCCAAAGCATTAGCACACGCTTTGCGTTCGTCAGCAGAGCCTGCGGGGATTTTGATTTTGATAAGTTCGTGGTCATTTAGGGCACGAGCAGTCTCTTCAATGAGTGTGGGCGATAAACCATGACCGCCTACCATAATGATGGGGCTTAGGTGATGACCAGTGCCACGAAGCTCTTTTAGTGTGTCGTTTGACAAGCTGTCAAATTTATTTTTTGCCATAAGATTTCTCAAAGATAAAATTTTACACATTATAGCAGAAAAATTGCCAAATTTAGTGCTAATAGTGGTAAACTAAGCAGTTATTTTTAATTCATTAATTCATCAATCATGGCAACTCGCATTACCAACAAGAAGTTTTCTAAATCAAGTCGTGCTTGGATGAAAGAGCATATTGACGATTATTATGTACAAAAAGCTCAAAAAGACGGCTATCGTGCCAGAGCAGCCTACAAATTACTAGAAATCAACGACAAAACACAGCTCATCAAAAAAGGCATGACGGTGGTGGATTTGGGCTGTGCCCCGGGCAGTTGGTCGCAAGTGGCAGGACAGCTCGTGGGTGAGACAGGCACGCTGATTGCTTCTGATATTTTGCCGATGGATACTTTGGAAAATGTTACCTTCATTCAAGGTGATTTTCGTGAACAAGAGATTTTTGATAAAATCATGGCAGAAGTTGGTGGACGGCGTGTGGATGTGGTGTTGTCAGACATGGCACCAAACACATCGGGCATGGCAGCGGTGGATATGCCACGCATGATGTATCTGTGTGAGCTTGCGGTGGATTTTGCCCTAAAAGTGTTGCCTGATGGCGGTGCCTTAATTATGAAAGTATTTCAGGGCGAAGGCTCACAAGAGCTCAGAGCCAATATGCAAAAACAATTTAGCAAAATCAAAAGCATCAAACCAAAAGCGTCTCGCCCACGCTCCAAAGAGATGTTTTGGGTGGCAACCAAATAGATGACTTGATTTTGATGAAAATAGCCTTATATCGGTTTACTAGACCTATTTTTAAAAGTTAGCAATGCTAAACAGGAAACGTTTGTGAGTGATATGGTAAAAAATATCTTATTATGGCTCGTGATTATCGCTGTGGTGGTCATGGTATTTAGCAGTCTTGACCGTGGTTCAGGCAAGGCGGACACGATGAACTATTCAGCGTTCGTAACCGCAGTCTCCGAAGGTGAAATCCAAAAGGTAGAGATTGACGGACAGGAGATTGTGGGCAAAAAGGTCAATGGTTCAGACTTTGAAACCGTACGTCCTGCCATTACTGACAATGAGCTGATGCCCCTGTTGCGTAAACACAACGTAGAGATACAAGGCACAGTCCCTGAGCGTCAAGGGGTGGGAACACAGCTACTCATCGCAGCGTTTCCAATTTTGCTTCTTATTGGACTGTTTTGGTTTTTTATGCGCGGCATGGGCGGTGGTGGTGCCGGTGGCGGCATGGGTGGTCGTAATCCCATGAGTTTTGGTAAATCCAAAGCCAAAATGCTCTCAGAAGACCAAATCAAAGTAACTTTTGCTGATGTCGCTGGCTGTGAAGAGTCCAAGCAAGAGGTGGTTGAGATTGTGGACTTTTTAAAAGACCCGAGCAAATTTACCAAACTAGGAGCAACCATTCCCCGTGGTGTGCTGATGGTAGGCCCCCCCGGTACAGGTAAAACTTTGCTTGCCAAAGCCATCGCTGGTGAAGCCAAAGTGCCGTTTTTTTCCATCTCTGGCTCAGATTTTGTGGAGATGTTTGTGGGCGTGGGTGCAAGCCGTGTGCGTGATATGTTTGAGCAAGCCAAAAAGAACGCACCTTGTATCATCTTTATTGATGAGATTGATGCGGTGGGTCGTCATCGTGGTTCGGGCATGGGTGGCGGTCATGATGAGCGTGAGCAAACCCTAAACCAGCTACTTGTAGAGATGGACGGCTTTGAAGGCAATGATGGCGTGATTGTTATCGCTGCCACCAACCGTGTGGACGTTTTGGATAAAGCCTTGCTTAGACCGGGGCGTTTTGACCGTCAAGTATCTGTGGGCTTGCCTGACATCAAAGGTCGTGAGCAAATTTTAAATGTTCATCTTAAAAAACTGCCACAAACCATCGGTGTGGATGTCAATGCTTTGGCTCGTGGCACACCCGGATTTAGTGGTGCTCAGCTTGCCAACCTTGTCAACGAAGCCGCTCTTTTTGCCGCTCGCCGCAACAAGCACAGCGTGGACATGAACGACTTTGAAGATGCCAAAGATAAACTCTACATGGGTCCTGAGCGTAAATCTATGGTATTGCGTGAAGAGGAACGCAAAGCAACTGCCTATCATGAAGCAGGTCATGCGTTGGTGGCACATCTATTGCCCAACACTGACCCTGTACATAAAGTAACCATCATGCCACGTGGCTGGGCGTTGGGTGTAACATGGCAGTTGCCTGAGCAGGACGCAGTCAGCAGTTATAGCGATAAAATGCTCAATGACATCTCTATTTTGTTTGGTGGGCGGATTGCCGAAGAGATTTTTATCAACCGCAAATCCACAGGGGCGTCTAACGATTTTGAGCGTGCCACCAAAATGGCACGAGCCATGGTTACCAAGTATGGCATGAGCGATAAACTTGGTGTGATGGTCTATGAAGACGAAGAGCATGGCGGATATTTTGGCGGTTCAACACGCACCATCTCTGAGGCGACTCAGCAAAAAGTTGATGCCGAAGTGCGAGCGATTTTGGATGAACAGTACGATGTGGCGTATCAGTTGATTGACAATAATCATGACAAAATGCATGCCATGGTGGACGCTTTGATGAAATGGGAAACCATTGACCGTGAGCAGTTTTTGCAAATCATGAATGGTGAAACCCCACGAGAGCCAAAAGAGTACCAACACGAAGTACCAACAATCAATCAGGTAAACATCATCAAAGCTGATGAGTTACCACCACCATTGCCAACTGCCTAATTTACCTAAATATCAGTAGCTAATTTATCGTCCAAAATTTTGGAGAGTTAAATTAGCTATTTTATTTGTGGATATGTTTGCCACTTAGAAATATTTCTATGTGGCTTTTGGGTGATGTGCCATCACCTAATAAAATAAGTGAGTGTTAAGGAAGTTTATGACCGAGATTACTTTAAATGGTTACTACACGCTGATTTTGGCGACATTGGTATTGTTGCTTGGGCGATTTTTGGTAAAAAAGATAAAATTTTTAGAAGAATTTAACATTCCAGAGCCTGTGGCAGGTGGCTTGGTGGCTGCTGCGGTGGTATATGGTCTAAATTTAATGTTTGGATTTAGTTTTATCTTTCAAAAAGAGTTGCAGACAGCATGTATGTTGATGTTTTTTGCGTCCATTGGTTTAAGTGCTGATTTTAGTCGCCTAAAAGCTGGCGGTATGCCATTATTTATTTTTACGCTGGTGGTGTCAGGATTTATCATTGCACAAAACATCGTGGGTGTTGCCATGGCAAGCGTGCTAGGCTTAGATTCGCTGATGGGGCTTGTAACGGGTTCTATCGCCTTGACAGGTGGTCATGGTACCGCAGGGGCATGGGGTGCCACACTTGAACAAAAGTATGGCATTGCTGGGGCAACCACTTTGGGCATTGCAGTGGCTACTTACGGTTTGGTGGCAGGTGGTTTAATTGGTGGTTCTGTTGCCAAACGTCTTGTGAGTAAACTTGGTATTGAGCCGACACCTGTTAATCCCAACCAAAGCGAAGTTGAAAAACTTGCAGGAGCTCAATCTCTATACAGCACCAAACACAGTGAAAATGAAGACCGTGCCAACAAAGAAGTCTTTGAAAAGCCTGACAACATTCGTCTTATCACCGCATCATCTGCCATTGAGACTTTGGCACTATTTGCTGCTACGCTTGCTTTTGCTGGGATTATGACAGATGTGGCAAAGGGCACGTGGTTTGAATTACCGACCTTTGTTTGGGCATTGGCAGGGGGCGTGATATTGCGTAATGTCTTGACGCTTATTTTTTTGACATGTTTGACCGTGCCATTGATGTTTTTGGTAACGCATCGCTCAGTTTGTTCTTGGCAATGGCACTTTTGTCATTAAAACTGTGGGAGCTGACTGATTTGGCAGGTCCTGTGCTTATTATCTTGCTGGTGCAAACGGTGGTGATGGTATTGTATGCGTATTTTGTAACTTTTCGCATTATGGGCAAAGACTATGATGCGGCAGTATTGGCGGCAGGTCATTGCGGTTTTGGTATGGGAGCAACGCCCACCGCCATTGCCAATATGCAAGCGATTACTGACCGCTACTTGCCATCACATAAGGCATTTTTGATTGTGCCAATGGTGGGAGCGTTTTTTGTGGACATTGTCAATGCCGCAGTACTACAAATCTTTACACAGTTGCCATTTTTGCAGTAAATCATATTCACCCGTCATATTGGCGGGTGTTTTTTTGGGTACATCATACAAATGTGCACAAAAATAACTTGCAATTTTTGTTAAATTTTTATAGCATGGGTCATTTTTAGATTAACAAACCTTTATGGCAAATTTTATAAAAACTCAACTTAACCGCACCAAAAAAGCCATCCATATGGGGGCGACACTTGTTGGTGGCTTTCGTGCTGCCCAAAAAATCGGTGCATTTCAATCGCCACCCAGAGACAAGCTTCCCAAGTACATTCAAATTTTTTGTCGCAAGATGGCAAATTCTTTTGGGGTGGAAGTCATTCAGGTGGAGCCTGTGCCACAAACACATGGATTGTGGGTATCCAACCACATTTCATGGCTTGACATTCCTGTGGTAGGCTCGGTTGCTCCTGTGTTTTTTTTGTCAAAAGCAGAGATAAGCGAGTGGTTTATTTTTGGTCGCCTTGCCAAAGCAGGGGGGACACTCTTTATCAAGCGTGGCTCGGGTGATACCAATACAGTCAGCCATCAGATTGCCGACTTTTTGCGTGGCGGTTCATCGGTGGTGTTTTTCCCCGAAGCGACCACTACCGATGGCAAACACATCAAAAAAATCCACGGCAAACTGTTGCAGGCTTCTATGGATACAGGCTTGCCGATTTGTCCTGTGGTGATTGCTTATGTGGATAAAAACGGCAAGATTTCTGATGATGCTGCGTATTGTGGCAATCGCACGATGGCAGAGAGTTTAAAGCGTGTTGCGGACAGTGCCGGCATTCGTGCTTATGTGTTGCCACTTGCTCCCATTTATCCTGATGGCAAAAGTCGCAATGAGCTGACCCAAATACTCCAAGAGCGTATGGAAGCTGGACTTAGCCAGTTACACAAACAAGTACTAACAGCATAAAATGAGTATGATAAAACAGCTAAACTATGTGGTGTTATTAAGTTTTGGTATGTCAGCCTTTGCTAATGCAGATTTTGTCAATGTCAAAACGCTAGATGACAGCATTGTGTTGGACATGAAATACGCCAGCAGCGATAATTTTTTAAAGCAGAGCGTTTATCCTTGTGGTGAGTGCTATCTAAGACAAAATACCGCCAAGGCACTTATCAAAGCCAATCAAGAGTTTCAACAGCTAGGCTATCGCATTAAGGTGTTTGACTGCTATCGACCATTGTCTGTACAAAAAAAGATGTGGCAAATTTTGCCAAATTCTACTTATGTCGCCAATCCTGCCAAAGGCTCAAAACACAATCGTGGTGCGGCGGTGGATTTGACTTTGGTGGATAAGCAGGGTAAAGAGCTAGACATGGGAACGCCTTTTGATTTTTTTGGACAAAAGACTCATCACAGTTATCGTCAGCTACCCAAAAACGTGCTTGCCAACCGCCAACTGCTTAAAACTATCTTGGCAAAGTATGACTTTAAGCCAATCAATAGCGAGTGGTGGCATTATGACTATCGCCCACAAGCTGGTGCACCAATAGCGGATTTTGTGTGGCAATGCCCTGCATAAAACTTAGATTTTTAGGGTCAGCGTGCTTTGACCTTTGGGCGTTACTTTAAAAATCTGTACCTTAAATAACACATCTTGCCCTGCCAATGGGTGATTAAAATCCACTTTAACCGTGTCATCATTGACTTCACTAATCACCCCAGCAAGGGTATTATTGCCTTTGTCGGCAAACTCCATCATCATGCCCACCACAGGATTTGGCTCTGATAGGCTAAATTTGGCACGGCTAAAACTTTGGACATTTTCTTGATTCCACTCACCAAAGGCTTGCTCAGGTGGCAGATGGGCAGTGCGGGTGTCGCCTGCTTTTAGGTTAATCAGCACCTGTTCAAAGCCAGAGAGCAAACTTTCATCACCAATGGTCAAGCTGACAGGCTCATCACGTCCAAAGGTTGAGTCAATCACCGTGCCATTGGGTAGGCTAACTTCAAAATGCAGCTGCACAGTACTGCCGTCTGTGATGCGGATTTCTTCGTTGGGTAAGATGGGGGTCATGGTTATCCAAAATCAAAAATAATCGTTAGTTTATCATAATTTATATTAAGTTAAAAAATAAATCTTGATGAAAGCAAATAAAGCTAAGCAAGCATAAAGATGGGGATAAATAAACCAACAAGACACATGGCGGGGCAATGATAAATTGTAGATAAAATTTGTCATCTAACTGCCAAACTGTTGTAACTTAACCCACACAAGCATACATTTTTATGATTGAAAGTTGTGCGATGATGGGCTAAGATGAGCGATTTATGGGGGATATTATGAAAAATCATTTGTTATTTGTTGCAATCAGTTCTTTGGGATTGGTGGCGTGTGGCACAACCAAACCCATTAAACAAACTTCAAATGCCATCACACCCCCACAAGTGGTCAAATCCCCTGATTTTCGCCATCTGCCCACCAAAAGCTGTAAAAATGGTGAGTTTATCCACACATCTGCGGTTTTGGCGTTGGACAAACAAGGTCAAGTAACTGGCGTGTCAGGCTTGACGGTCAAGGATAAAGAGCTGGCATTGCACATTACCCAAGCCTTTAAAAAAGCCAAATACACGCCATATCTTATTCATGGTAAGCCCGTGGCAAGAAACCTAGATGTCGCCATCAGCTTAAAATGCCCACCAAAATCAAGGCGTTAATCAATCATTTGCAATCAGGCTAAATGATGTTGGTTGATTGTGGTGGCTGAGCGTTGATGATTTGGATATTCATCTTGCTTTTGTTTTGGGTATTTGCATGGGATTAAATGGAATAATCATCTTTTAATAAATGCCGATAAGCGTGTAGATAAGATGCTGCCACAAAAGATGAACCACCCACCACATTACCCAAAAACACCGGTATCATCATGCCTGCAAACTCGGTCCAGCTTATATTTGCCCCTGCCCAAATGCCTGCTGGTACAATAAACATATTGGCAACAAAATGCTGTACGCCCAAAAGCACAAAAATCATCACAGGAAACCACATACCCATGATACGCCCTGAGTTGTGCTTAGCACCCAAATAAAACCAAATACCCATACAAACCAACCAATTACAAGCAATGGCAGAGACAAAGGATTTGCCATAACTCATGGCGATTTTTGATTCGGCAATGGCAATGGTTTTGGTGGCGATACCACCTTGTTCTGCCAGCCCCACATAATGCCCCAAAAAGTACGCCACTGCCATTGCTCCTGCAAGATTGCCCAAGCTGACAATCACCCAGTTGCGTGCCAGTTTTTTAAAAGGCACACGTTTGGTCAAAAAACCCAGCGACATCATCATCATGCTGCCTGTTGCCAGCTCGCCCCCGCCAATCAAGATACAAATTAGGCAAATGGGAAACACGCAAGCACCAAGCAATACTGCAAGCCCTGCCCAATCAGGGGGAATGCCACTGACGACTTTAAGATACGCCAAATAACCAAAACCCACATAACCACCACCCAAAAAACTCAAAATAGATAAGGTTTTTATGCTGGCATTGGCCTTGCCTTGGGATTTGATGATGGTGTCTTCTAAGATTTCATGGGGATAAAAGTCGCGGTTTGCACCAACAGACATAAAGTAGTTCCTTATTACAAAAAATAAGCGTGCATTGTAGCACGCTAAAAATAAAAGGATTGTTGGCATTATTGCAACTTTTTATGCTGTATTAGCATAAGAAATTATGGCGTTTCTTTTGCTCGCTTTTTCTCCAAAAACATCATGTCCCACACCACCAATGCCATGCCCACACATATCCCAATATCGGCGATATTAAACACAGGATAATGCCACACATCAGCATAATGAACATGAATAAAATCAATGACATAACCATGAATAAAGCGGTCAATGACATTGCCTACCGCTCCGCCCAAAATCAGTGCCAAACCCAATGACAGCACTTTGGCATGGGTGGCGGTTTGTCTTAGATAGCCAATAATAAATACCGAAACCGCCAAGCCCAAAATGGCAAAAAACCACTTTTGCCAACCACCAGCATCTGCCAAAAAGCTAAACGCCGCCCCATAATTATAAGCCAGTGTCCAGTTTAAAATAGGTGCTATCACGTCCACACTTTCATAAAGCTCAAAGGTGCTATTAAAATAATACTTGCTGATTTGGTCAAGTATCAGCACCACCACAGCGATGATGTAGTAAGTCATCGCCGATTTGCTGTTGGGTGTATTAAGCATAATGGCGTACTTCTCCATCACCGTCCACGTTAGTTACGCAGCGAGTGCAAAGCTCTGGATGGTTGTCGTGTGTGCCAACATCGGGGCGGATATGCCAGCAGCGAGTGCATTTTTTGCCATCAGCAGGCGTGATAAGTACGCTGTACTCACCTTGTTTTAGCTCTACATCACTGGTGATAAACACAAATCTGGCTTCATCGCCCAGTTTGTTGAGAGCGGTCAAGGTGTCGCCATCGGTGGTGATGGTGGCTTTGGCGGTGAGATTGCTGCTGATGAGTTTATCCGTGCGAGCTTCGTCCATGGCTTTATTGACAGTGTCTTTGACTGCCAAAATCATCACCCAGTCATCACTGGTGATGGCGGTTAAAGCAGGGGTGGGCAGCTCATACCAAAGCGTTGAAAAAATGTATTTTTCGTCCATGTCAGAGCGGATAAAACCCCACGCTTCTTGAGCGGTAAAGGGCAAAATCGGAGCAATCCAGCGTACCAAGGCTTGGGCGATATGATACAAAGCAGTCTGTGCCGAACGGCGGGGCTTGCCATCAGCTTTGGTGGTGTAGGTGCGGTCTTTGATGATGTCCAGATAAAATCCGCCCAAATCCTGCGAGCAAAACACGCTCACTGCCTGTACCACACTATGAAAATCCATGTCGGCGTAAGCTTTGACTATCGTTTGTTGGGTTTGGTGGGCTTTGTGCAAGATAAATTTATCAAGGCTAACCAGTTCATCAAGTGGCACACCGTCTGTTTTGATGTCAAAATCGCTGGTATTGGCAAGCAAAAAGCGAATGGTGTTGCGGATACGTCGGTAGTTATCCACCGCCCCTGCAAAGACTTTTTGTCCTGCACTCATCTCATAACGATAGTCGCTAGATGCAATCCATAAGCGGAGCATGTCCGCCCCTGTTTTATCAATCTCTTTTTGTGGCTCAATGATGTTACCAAGCGATTTGCTCATTTTGTAGCCGTTTTCGTCCACCACAAAGCCATGTGTCAAGACTTGCTTAAAGGGAGCTCGTCCATAGATGGCTTCACTGGTGAGTAGCGAGGTTTGAAACCAGCCACGATGTTGGTCGCTGCCTTCTAGGTACATATCAGCAGGGTTAGTTAAATTGTCATCTTCATCAAGCACCGCACAATGTGTTGTCCCAGAATCAAACCATACGTCCAACGTGTCGCTAACTTTGTCATAACTGTCAGCATCATCGCCCAAAAAGTCGCCACAGCTTGCTTCAAACCACGCTTCAATACCACCTTTTTCAATCAGTTGGGCGGCTTGTTCAATCAGCTCGCTGGTGCGTGGGTGGAGCTCGCCTGTTTCTTTGTGGATAAAAAAGGGAATTGGCACGCCCCAAGTGCGTTGGCGAGAGATACACCAGTCAGGGCGAGACTCTACCATCGCTTCAATGCGGTTTTGACCCCAAGCAGGCGTCCAAGTAACTTTTTTGATGTCATCTAAGGCTTTTTGGCGTAAGCCATGTTTTTCCATGCTGATAAACCACTGGGGCGTGGCACGAAAAATAATCGGTGTTTTGTGTCGCCAGCAATGCGGATAGCTGTGGGTGATGACACTGTGATGTAGCAGATGACCACTTGCTTGCAAAGCGTCAATGATTTTGGGTTGGGCTTTATAAATGTGCTCACCCACAAACGCCATTGCTTCTGGTAAATACACACCGCTACCGCTCACAGGATTGTCGGTTGGTAAGCCATATTTGATGCCAACATTGTAGTCGTCCACACCATGAGCAGGGGCGGTGTGTACAAGCCCTGTACCGCTGTCGGCAGTAACATGGTCGCCTGTGATGATGGGCACTTGACGGCTGTCAATCAGTGGGTGCTGAGCGGTTAGGGCGGTCAGCTCTTTGCCTTTGATGGTGGTTATTACTTGTGGATTATTAAGTTTGGTGGTGCTGACAAAGTCTTCTAATAAATCTTTGGCAATGATAAAGTTTTGGGTAACTTTGGTACTGGGGTTTGGGGAAGTGATGGCATAAATATCACGATGGCTTTGCTCATCAAAACCCTGATAGGTTGCCCCCAGTTTTTTTAGGGCGTTGCCAGAGCGTTTGTTGTCTGGGAATACATAAAACAGCACCTTTTGGCGTTGGGTAAAGGCATAATCCAACATGGCTTGTTTAATTTTGGCATTGACACCCGTTCCCCAATAACTGGGGGCAAAAAAGGTATAACCGATGGCAATGCTGTCATCACTTGGTTTGTCATCATAAAAACGTGTCGCCCCAATCACTTGCTCGCTGGTGTGATCAATAATGACATAGGCGTGTTGAGTGAGTGATTGTTGAAAATACTTATCAAAAACAGCAGGTTCGTGGCGTTTTTCTGGCATAAACTCCCAAATGGCAGGGTCTTTTGCTATTTGCCATAAAGCGTCTTTGTCGTCTTTGGTGAGTGGTCTAAGATAAAAGTTATCTGCTGTTAAAGTTTTGGGTAATTTAAAGGCAGGTGGTGGCAATACACCTTGTGCAACTGCATAATCAAACGTCTCATGCACGCTGATGGCTTGGTTGGCAGGCAGTGTCCAAGGGGTCGTTGTCCAAATCACTGCTTGTAGTTTGCCTTGTATATCCTTGGTCTGTGGCAGGGCATCACGATTGGTGATGTCAAAACCCACATAGATGGCGTCGCTTTTTTTGTCGGCGTATTCTACTTCGGCTTCGGCAAGGGCAGAGCCACAGTCCAAGCACCAGTTCACAGGTTTTAGACCACGCACGATATGACCATTGTCATAAATCTTACCCAAAGCTCGCACGATGCCTGCTTCTTGTTTAAAATTCATGGTCAGATAAGGGTTATCCCAATCACCAAGCACGCCCAGACGTTTAAAGTCTTTCATTTGTAGGGCGATTTGGCTTTTGGCGTAGTCTCGGCACAGACGGCGAAACTCGGTGGCGTCCACTTTTTGACCGACTTTGCCAACTTTTTGCTCAACTTTTTGCTCAATCGGCAAACCATGACAGTCCCACCCCGGCACATAAACCGCGTCAAAGCCTGATAAGTTTTTGGATTTGGTGATGATGTCTTTTAGGACTTTGTTTACCGCATGACCTAGGTGGATTTGACCGTTGGCATAGGGCGGGCCATCGTGTAGGATGTATTTTGGCAGCCCCTTTTTGGACTCACGCACTTTTTGGTATAACCCATCTTTTTCCCATTCATCAAGCCATTTTGGTTCACGTTTGGCAAGGTCAGCACGCATGGGAAAGGGCGTGTCCGCAAGATTTAGGGTGTTTTTATAGTCTTGTTGGGTGGTGTTGGTCATAAAGATGGCTCTTTGACTGTTGGTAAAATAACAGATTATTATAAAGCAAAAGGCAAAAATCTGCAAAAACCCACACCCAATAAAACCCCATAAAATCATAAAAAAACTTTAAAAGCTGATAAAAATTAGTTATATTATGTCTGTACTTATGATAATAAAAATTTGCAAGGTAACCTATGAACACTCCCAGCAAAATCTTAGCGGTATTATTGACCAGTGCGGTATGTTTGACCGCTTGTGGTGATGACAAGCCCGCCCCTGACAAAGCTACCCAATCAACGCCAAGTCCTGCCCAAAGCACGCCCGTTGCCGAGCCTACCCAAGCTACTGAACAAACAAAGACTGCCCAAAGCGAGCCTGAGCCTGTTGGTGATGTGGAAAAACCCGAGCCAGCTACTACAAAAGAAGTCCCCAAAGAAGCGGTCAAAGCGGTGTCATTAGAAGAAGGTAAAGCTCGCTATGAAAAAACTTGCCGCGTCTGTCATGACCAAGGGCTACTAAACGCACCCAAGCTGACCGCCAAAGCCGACTGGGCAAAACGCCTAGACAAAGGCATGGATACTTTGTATCTGCATTCTGCCAAAGGCTTTGGTAAAATGCCTGCTCAGGTAACAGGCGATGTTTCAGAAGCTGAAGTGTATGCGGCGGTGGATTATATGGTCAGCCAAGTCAAATAAAATTTGGGGGTGTCATGACAAACGTGGAGCAGCAAAAAAGCAGTTATTTATTTGTGCCTGCCAGTCGCCTTGACCGTGTCGCCAAAGCGGTGGACAGTGGGGCGGATAATGTCATCATTGACTTAGAAGATGCAGTGATTGGTCAGGACAAAACGGCTTTGTACCAAGCCTTAATACACTTTTTTGATGTTTGGGACTGGCAAGCGTTTGATAAGATTTGGCTACGTATCAATGGCGTGTCGCACCCTGATTTTGCAGGTGATGTGGCGTTGGTGGAGCAACTGGCGATTTATGGGGTAGTGCTACCCAAAGTTAGGCACGCTGATGACGTACTGACACTAAAAGGGCAGACAAACAAGCCTGTGATTGCCATGATAGAGTGTGCCAAGGGCGTACTCAATGTTGGTCATATCGCCAAAAGTGGCGTGTATGCACTCAGTTATGGTTGTTTGGATTTGGCGACGTCTTTGGGGATGGCACTTCATAGCCCATCGGCAAAACTGCTGTTTGAGCATGTCAAGATGGAGCTACTTTTGCATTCGTCCGCCAATGAACTTGCCCCACCCATTGAGACCATTTATGCTGATATTGGTGATGATGTGGGCTTTGAGCAAAATGTGCAGACGTGGCAGGATTTTGGTTTTGGTGGTCAGCTACTTATCCACCCCAAACAAGTCGCCATCATCAAACAGATGGATAGAGATAAGGACAAACTTGCCTTTGCCAAAAAAGTGGTTGCTCATTATCAAGAAACTCGCCAAGCGGTTTTTGCCATAGATGGACAAATGGTGGATATGCCCGTCATCCGTTGGGCAAGCGACTATGTGGCACAGGCTAAAAAGTGATTATAAGCCCTTTTCTTGTAAGGTGTTGTTTAGTGCATTAACATCACAGTATTTATCATTGGCACAGATAAGGCGTAATTGATTGGCGGTTGCTTTATTCAACAGGCTGATAAAAAGCAAGTGTTTCATCAATTATCCTTATCATAAAACAAAACCCACAATCTAAGTTGTGGGTATGTCTGTGTGCATCAATGAGAGTTATTTGATGATAAACCAATCATCGGCACTGGTTTTGGCTTTTTCAATGTCGCTAGATGACAAGTTAAGGGCAAGTTGGCTGATTTTGGTTTGGGCTTTATCACGGATTTTGTCATCAAGCATGCCATCACGGCTAGACAAATCGTACCATTTATAAGCATCTACCAAGCGTTTTTGTTTTTCATCAATCATCGCTAAGGCATAGCTGGCACGGTTATCACCAAGGTGAGCAGCCTTTTCTAGCCACTTGCGACCTTCTGCCATATTGGCTTTGACGCCTTCACCACGCAGATACATGATGCCTAGGTTGAGCTGAGCAGGGGCGATGTTTTGCTCGGCAGCTCGGGTGTACCAATAGATGGCTTTGGCAGCGTCTTTTGCCACACCTTCCCCTTTTTGTAGGCGTTTTGCCAAAAAAAACTGGGCGTGATGGTTGCCTTGACTGGCTTGATTGGTCAAACTGGTGATGTCCATGGTCTCAAAACTTGACCCTAGATGTGTGCCTGTTAGCTCGGCACTGGCAATGCTGGCGCTAAATATTGCCCCAAGCAGTAGAGCGATTTTTAAAGATTTCATATAAACTCCCATCTTGGTTGTCATCAAAAATGATGGTAAAGCAATGACATTGCCATTACTAAAAGCTACATCATAACATTTTTTACAAAAAAACTCAATTTCTGCACCCCGACAAAACGTAACAGTTTGTTTTAATTACTGACGTGTGATGCGATACACTGCCACGTCTGCCAAAAGATTTGGGGCAGATTTGACGGCTTTGTTGCGGATAAAGGCAGGGATTTTTGGGTTTGGGTTGTCCCACAGAGCAACGGTGTCTAAAATGCGAATGTGGTTGTCATGACAGAGCCTTTCAAAATCTTTAAAGGTGCAAAGGTGAAT
The DNA here is from genome assembly GCF_002224245.2 of Moraxella sp. VT-16-12. Lineage (GTDB taxonomy): Bacteria > Pseudomonadota > Gammaproteobacteria > Pseudomonadales > Moraxellaceae > Moraxella. The sequence goes on along the minus strand of NZ_NKHK02000008.1, from coordinate 35,447 downwards.
GTTGGGCGTGTTATACCACTGGTGGGGCAGGGTTTCGCTCATTGGCATGATGCCTTTGATGCCAAGATAGACGCGGTTTTGCCAATAAGCAAAGTTGGGAAAGGTAACAATGCCAAATTTGGCGACACGCAACATGTCATTAAGCAGGGTTTGGGGGTTTTTGACCGCTTGTAAGGCACGAGCCATCACCACCGTATCAAAGCTGTTGTCGGCAAAGCGTGCCAGTCCGTCATTTAGGTCTTGCTCAATGATGTTTAAACCCTTGGCGATGGCTTGGTTGATTTTGTCAGGGTCAATTTCTAGTCCATAACCAAACACACCAAGATTGGTTTGTAAATGCTCTAAAAGCGTGCCGTCGCCACAGCCCAAATCTAGCACTTTGGCGTGGGGTTTTATCCATTTTTCGGCAAGTTGATGGTCAATGTTCATGGCGTTGTCCTTTTTTGTGGTGGCTTAATTTGATGATTTAGCTGTTGGGTTTGCCGTTTTGCCAGATGATGGTTTTGACAAGTTTTGTTTTGCCTTTGTGGTTGGTTTCAAAAAATTGTTCTTCGCCGTGTTTGACGCCGCTTACCCATTGAGCGGTGCGAGCGATGACTTGGGCGAGCCCTTTTTTGGTTTGGACATAGTCAAATTCGGTCTCTTGTCCGTGTTTTTTGCCGTTTTGATAAAAAACTTCTAGGACAATATTGTCATGTTGATAATGTTCAATCTTAATGAGCTGTCCGTTTTCATCATGGATTTTGTAGTCGCCTTGGAGCTGACCATTGACAAAGTTGCCTAGGCTTTTTTGTGTGCCATTTGGGTGGTAGCTTTTAAAAGCACCGTGCTTGATGCCTTGGGCGTTGTACCATTGTTCGCTTTTGATGGTTTGTCCATCAACGTGATAAAAGCGAGCATAAACAAGGTTGCCTTGGGCGTTGGTTTCCATCAGGTGAAATTTATAATCAGGGTCTTGTTTGTAGATGGTGAGACACGCTTTGCCCCCTTGTGGGCGAGCTTGGCATTGGTCGGTGGTAACTTGTGGGGGCGGGATGTCGTTGATGGATGAGCGAGCAGTTTGGGTTTGACAGTTGGGGTTGTAGCCATATTGACACATGGCGGGGTTGTTGTGCAGTGCTGCGATGGTTTGTTGTCTTTGAATGCACGCATGGTCATTGCCAGCACAAGCGTGGGCGGATGATGAAAACATCACGCCACTTACCGCCAAAGCTGATAAACTAACTAGTTTTTTCATGTTGAACTTCTATTTTCTTGCTAATTTTGAGATGTCTTTGGGGCTCAGGTTGGTTTGTGTTACTTGACTTTTTAAAATGGGGGCAGATAAAAAGCCCTTGACAGCACTGGTATAGCGGGGTATGTCAAACAAAAACGAGTCATGCCCATGCGGTGCGTCCACATTGACAAAGCTCACGCGTTTTTCGTTTGCCATCAAAGCATCCACAATCTCCACCGAGCGTTCGGGGCTGAACCGCCAATCAGTTGTAAATGACACAATAAGAAACTGGCATTTGGTGCGAGCTAGGGCGACTTTTAGGGCGGCTTCATCGGATACATCATCGGCATAATCACGACTGGGGTCAAAATAATCCAAGGCTTTGGTCATCAAAAGATAGGTGTTGGCATCAAAATTTTGGCTAAACCGCTCGCCTTGGTAGCGTAGATAACTCTCTACCTGAAACTCCACATCAAAGCCGTACATAAATTTGCCAGATTTTAAATCCCGTCCAAACTTGGCTTTCATGGCGTCTTCGGTGATATAAGTGATGTGCCCAACCATACGAGCTAAAATCAGCCCACGTCGTGGATAAGTGCCATGTTTAAGATACCAACCGTCAAAAAATTCAGGGTCGGACAAAATGGACTGGCGAGCCACTTCATTAAAGGCGATGTTTTGGGCGGACAGCTTGGGCGTACTGGCGATGATGACGGCACGTTCTAAGCGGTCAGGGTAATCCACCGACCATTGTAGTGCTTGCATGCCACCCATAGAGCCACCGATGATGGCGTGCCATTTATCAATGCCTAGGCGGTCAGAGAGTAAGACCTGTGTTTTTACCCAGTCTTTGATGGTAATCAGCGGAAAATCCGCCCCCCAAATCTCACCTGTGGCAGGGTTGATGGTGGTAGGGCCTGTGGAGCCATGACATGAGCCGATGTTGTTTAGGCACACCACAAAAAAATCATTGGTATCAATGGCCTTGCCTTTGCCAATCAAATTATCCCACCAGCCCGCTTTGCTGTCATCTTCACTGTGATAACCTGCGGCGTGGTGGCTGCCTGATAGAGCATGGCAAATCAAAATGGCATTGCTTTTGTCATCATTTAATGTGCCATAGGTTTCAATCACCAGCTCAAACTCTGGCAAAACTCGCTGGCATTCTAAGGTTAAAGGCTCATCAAAATGTAGGACTTGGGGGCTAACGATGCCAACTGATGTGGGGTCTAAATATGGGGGGGTGTGATTTTCCACAAAATATCTCTTATTGTGTTTGGTTTTTAAAGGGATATTTTAAGGCTAAAAAGGGGGATTTACAAGGCAGGGCAACGTAAAAAAGGCGAAGCAGGTTGCCTTGTCGCCTTTTATTGCTTGTTGTGGTGAGCGGTGTTTAGTCGTCAGTAGGTTCGTCAGAGTAGCTGTCTTTGCCTGCGACGATGATGGTTACGATTTTGCCTTGTTTTTCCCAAACCTGAGCACCAATGTCTTCAAATTCATACACGCTTTGGGGGTAGTCGTCATCTTCAAAATCCAGCACATCAACATCGCCGACATAATCAGATTGGGTAATGTGTTTAAATTCATCAATGGTCAAACCAATTAAATTTACCCCTTGATACATCAGTGTTTCGTAACAAAAGATATTGTGAACTTTATTGTTTTGAAATGAAATGGTTAAAGAATTATCGGTAGCTCTATAAAATTCATCACCAAATTCATCTTTTTCACCATATTCCCAATTTTGTTTGGGGAATTGATAATTTTTAATATCACTATTAAGCTCAAATTTACCCACAGACTTCCAAGGGATAAACTCCAAAACATTATCTGCCACGTCTGCCATGCTCTTCTCCTTTTGCTTTTTTCTGGGCATCTTCTCTAATACGTTGAATTTTCTTTCTCAACACTTGTTTTTCTTTCTTGCTTAAATTGCCTTTTTATTTCTTTGCTGACCGCGGGGGTATTTTAAGGGCAAACAAGTGGATTTACAAGGCAGGGCAGCGTAAAAAAGGCGAAGCAAGTTGCCTTGTCGCCTTTTCATTGTCTGCTGTGGTAAGCGGTGTTTAGTCGTCAGCAGGTTCGTCAGAGTAGCTGTCTTTGCCTGCGACGATGATGGTTACGATTTTGCCTTTCTTCACCCAAACTCTTGCCCCAATATCATCAAAGTTATAAATGACTTGTGGATAACCATCATCTTCAAAATCTATCTCTTCGGGCGTACCCACATAATCAGATTGAGTGATGTTTTTAAATTCATCAATGGTCAAACCAATTAAATTTACCCCTTGATAAATCAGTGTTTCGTAACAAAAAATACTGCCGATTTTGCCATGACGAATGCTTATCATACGACTGTCATCGTTAAGATGATAATGTTCTAAACCGTACTCATCAATTGGTTCAAAAACCCAATCAGCAAGCTCATTTTGATAGTTGGCAATATCATCATCAAATTTAAAAACCCCAACTGATTGCCAAGGCTTAAACACCAATGTATCAACCATCGTCTTTGCCATGTGTGTTCTTTATGACTTAGATTGTTATCAAATGTTAAATCCCTACTCTTTGACGAATCAACGCCATCATATCTGCCACGCTCATGTTGTCAGTCAGACTAATCACACCATAACTGTCTGAGCGAAACGCACGGTCAATTTCAAGCACCACATGAGTTTGTTCACCAATGGGTAAAAACGACACTTCTACGCTGTTTAAACCAAAACCACGTCCTGCGTATTCTAATTCTTGATAACAACCATAGCTTGAACGACCATAGGCGGTGTTTAGATAACCTAGCTCCACATCTGATTTGATAAGTCTAAATCCTAAGCCGTTCATGGCGTCCAAAAAACGTGCCATTGTGGGCGTGGGCGTGGTATAGACAGGGTCTTTGTCCGAGCTGTCCAAGGTGCGAGCGACATCTACGTCTGTATGTAGCCATAAGTGAGTGCCGTTTTGATGGGAATAGCCTACATTGGTAATGGGTGTTTCGGCAGACAAAGCAAGCTCAAAAGGTAGGGTGATTTGGTCGTTAGCAGGTATGATAAGCTGATGAGCCAAACGCACTGAACCTAAGGTGTGCGAACGTTTGATGTCGCCATTATCGGTGTCTTGTTCGGCAGTGGTTAATAAATGCAAATCCACATGATTGACGGTTTTGTCATTTGCCACACCTGTGATACTGACCACGCCTTTTAGGGTAGTGCCAACCATGACGCTCTCTTGATTTAGGTGGGTCTGTACGTTTAGAGTGTCAAGTCCTAGGGCGTTTTTAAGTGAGCTGAACATGGGTGTTCCTTAGAATTTGTAAAAATCATATCATAGAATAATTTTTCGCCAACTTCAAGCACTCTTTTGCACCACAGCCATCGCCGTTTTTGCCTAATTTGACAGGCGCATCAAACACGCCTGCCAAGATTGTGGTTTGTCAAATGGCGATTGGCTAAGCTAATTAAAGTGCCAGTAAACTAGCCCAAAGAGTCCGTGCCGCTTTCTCCACATTTAAAACAATAGTGATTAAAGGTGCTTTTGCGAGTGGTGCAGTTGGTGCAATACTCAAACAAATGTATGCCACAATGCGGACAAAAGTCCAAATCAGGATTGTTAAAATCCAACCCACGCTCACAGCTAGGACAGATGCTTTTGGCGATTTTGCTTTGGGCTTGGTCATAATTCATCTGTGATTGGCGTTCGGTGGTGGATAGGGCTTCTTCTTCACGCTTTTTTTGTAGGTAGGTGTTCATGGCGATGATGCCATAACGCCCAATCAGCACCGTCATCAAAATCCCCACCGCATAACGCACATAACCGCCATAGTTTGGCAAATATGGCACCAGCTCCACAAAAAACACAAACACCGCAAAAAATACAAAGCCCCACACAAACGGCCAAGCATTTGAATGGCGATAACGTCTAAACAAATACCACGCTAAAATCAGCAGGGGCAAGGTGATGAGTAACCGATAGATAAATACTTGTAATTCTTGTTTTTTTAGATATTTATCATAATCTGTGCGAGCCATTTCTTCCATGTCATCTATTTTGGTGCGTATGTTTTCTACGGCTTGACGTCTGTCTAGCTGACGTTTATCAATGGCGGACAGCTCATTTTGTAGGGTTTGTTCTTTTTGTTTGAGCTCATCTAGCTCTTTGGTGCGTTTGATGACTTCGGGGTTTTGGTCGGATTGTTCAGTAACAGAGCGAGTGGCAAGCCAATTATCAAAAGTCTCACGGGCGTTTTGGTTAAAAGTGCGTTGCTCTGACAGCTCATGATTTTTTTGTTCCCATTCGTGGGTGATGTCTTGTTCTTGTCGCTCGGCAACTTTTAAATCATCTTGCAGTTTGTCATAAGATGGGCGGTCAGCCACAAAATCGGCAATCTGCACATACTCAGTACTGATATAAGGCAAATCAGCGACCAGTTTGCTACCCAACCCAATCAAAAAACTGGCAAAAATCACCGCCACAAACCACAAAAATAGGCGAAACCACTTTTCAGGTTGGCGATTGGTTGATGTGGGTTTGGATTTTTGGAACTGCACTTTTGACATGGTCGCTCCTTGGTATCAGGACTTTTAACATAATGGGGCAATTTCGTGTGTTTATTGTATGTAAGCGTTTTGATAAATTCAATGACATTTGTGTTTAAGTGCACCAAGGGTGTTTTTATTGTCATCAATGGCAAAACTTGCGATAACCTGTATGACTTATCATGAAATTTTTATAAATCAACTGTTATTTTTGCCAAAAAATGCTAAACTAAACCATTTTTAGTAAATGATAACCAACCATGAAAACTGCCGTCATTCTTGTTAATTTGGGTACGCCAGATGAGCCTACACCCGCAGGTGTTCGCCGTTATTTGCGTGAGTTTTTGTCTGATACTCGGGTGATTGAAATCCCACCTTTTATTTGGCAAATTATCCTAAACTTATTTGTGCTGACCACTCGCCCTAAGCGTGTTGCTCATGCTTATCAAAGCGTGTGGACACAAGACGGCTCACCGCTTTTGGCGATTTTAAAAAAGCAAGCGGTTTTATTGCAAGAAAAACTTGCCCATGATGGCAAGCCTGTCGCTGTGTTTCCTGCCACCACCTATGGCAACCCAAACATCAAAGATGTCATGCAGCAGCTACAAGATAAAGGCTATGATGATTTGATTATTTTTTCATTATATCCACAGTACTCTGCCACGACCACAGGGGCGGTGTTTGATAAAGTGGCTCAGTATTGTATGAGTAAACGCAATATGCCTGCGGTGCAGTTTGTGCGTGATTATCATGACCACCCTTTATACATCAAGGCATTGGCACAAAGCATTCGTAATTTTTGGGCACAGCATGGACAAGCTGACCGTCTTTTGATGAGTTTTCATGGCATTCCTAAGCCCTATGCTGATAAAGGCGACCCTTATGCTGAGCAATGTCGCAAAACGGCGGTGTTGGTTGCCAGTGAGCTTGGGCTTGGCACACATGAATGGGCGATAAGTTTCCAGTCTCGTTTTGGGGCTCAGGAGTGGTTAAAACCCTATACTGATGAACTGCTTAGCGAATGGGGCAGTCAAGGCGTGTCTGTGCAGGTGTTAAGCCCTGCTTTTTCAGCAGACTGCTTGGAGACACTAGAAGAGCTGGCGGTAGAAAATCGTGATAATTTTATGAATGCAGGTGGCAAATCCTATCAATATATCCCTGCACTCAATAGCGATGAGCTGCATATTGAGCTGATGGCACAGATGGTGGGGCGGTATTTGTGATTTTGGCATGAAATTTCTAAATTGGTAGATGACGAAATCATGTGAGCGTGTTACACTATTAGCAATTTGAGTTAGATTAAAAGTAGAGTATTGGGCATGATAGATACGTTGATTATTGTCCTGATTGTTTTGGTGATGTTGGTGGGTATGTTTTTTATCATACAAATGCTACGCTCCAAAACTTATAAGGGTGATGATAAGTTTTTAGAATACAAGGACGAATTACCGATTTTACCCAGAGACCAACGAGCGACGCAGGAGACGCCAGTAGCGTCAGACACTCCCACCCAAAAGACCGAAGAACCTGATGCTTTGTCAAATTTGGCAATGGCGGTCAGTCAGATGGAGTTGCCTAAAGACGATGAAGCCAAAGATACACCCAAAAGTAAAGAAAACTTGGTGCATATGAGTAACGAATTTACTCAAAATTCGCCATTGCTTGACCGTCATTTGGACAAACAAAAGAATTTTGACCAAAATAACGACCCACTCTTAAATGCCAAAGATGCTGTTACACTACTTATCAGCCCTCGCCATAATGCCATTGGTTTATCAGGCAGAGAAGTGCTAGAAATCGCTCGTATCTATGGGCTAAAATATGGCGTGATGAATATGTATCATCGCTATGAACATGAAGACGGCTCAGGGGATTTGTGGTTTAGTATGCTTGGCATTGGGCGTGATGGCGTGCAAGATTTTGATTTAAATACGCTAACCGACCAGCGATTTAGGGGATTGTCGCTATTTTTGTCATTGCCACACCCACACGCTTTGCGTGGCTATAACACGATGGTGGCAACCGCTCGCCTGATTGCTAAGGATTTAAATGCCGATATTCATGATGAAGAAGGCTATATTTTTGATGATGCTTATTTTGAAAAATTGCGTTTGCAAGTACAAAATTATCAATAAACTAAGCAAATAAGATAAATGTCAAACCGTCGTTTAGGCGGTTTTTTAACCCTTAAATTTTATGTTGTAGAGAACTTTCATGAATACCCATGCCCAAATCGTCAGCCAAATGCGTCTGCTCATCACCACCTTAAAACGCCACAACCATGCTTATTATGTGCTTGATAACCCCACCATCACAGATGGTGAATATGACAGCTTGCGACAAGCACTTGTAAAATTAGAAACCGATTTTCCCCAATTAAAGCAAGCTGACAGCCCAACAGATGCCATAGGCGGTGAACCACTGCCTTTCTTTACTCAAATCACACATGATGTACCAATGCTGTCTTTGGGGAATGTTTTTGATAAAGATGACATGGCGAATTTTATCCGCCGTGTTAATGACCGCTTAGATGATAAAAATAAAAACCCCCAGTTTGAGATGGAGCTCAAACTTGATGGCTTGGCGGTGTCTTTAAAATATCGTCATGGCGTATTTGCCCAAGCGGTTACTCGTGGAGATGGGCAGGTGGGCGAAGACATCACGCATAATGTTCGTACCATTCGTAATTTGCCATTGGTGTTGCCTGATTGTATGCACATTGAGCTGATGGAAGTGCGTGGCGAAGTGCTGATGCCCAAGGCAGGATTTTTAAGACTAAATAAAGAACAACAAATGCGTGGTGAAAAGACCTTTGCCAATCCAAGAAACGCCGCCGCAGGGTCGCTTCGTCAGCTTGATAGTAATGTTGCTGCCACTCGCCCACTGGCATTTTATGGCTATTCGGTCAATCAGGGTCTGCCAAATGACATCACCACCCAAAGTGGGGCGATGAGTTTTTTGCAGTCGCAGGGCTTTGAAGTGTCGCCTTTTAAGGTGGTGGTGGATTTGGGAGAGATTGATGAGTTTTATAGGGCAACGATTGATGAACGAGATGAGTTGCCTTTTGAGATTGATGGCATGGTGGTCAAGGTAAATTCCTTGCAGCTACAAAACGATTTGGGTTTTTTAAGTCGTGAACCACGCTGGGCAACCGCTTATAAATTTCCTGCCACAACCGCCACCACTCGCCTGCTTGATGTGGAATGGCAAGTGGGGCGTACAGGACAGCTGACACCTGTGGGTAAACTTGACCCTGTTAATGTGGGGGGTGTTACGGTCAGTAATGTTACTTTGCATAATTTTGGTGAGATTGGGCGATTGGGTTTGATGATAGGTGATGTGGTGAGCGTACATCGGGCAGGCGATGTGATTCCCAAAGTGTCAGGCGTGATGATGCAGTTGCGTGATGAGACTGTTCGCCCAATCAGCTTGCCAACGGTTTGCCCTGTTTGTTCATCGCCTGTGGTGTTGCCAGAAGGTGAAGCGTTGGCACGCTGTATGGGTGGTTTGGTGTGTCAAGCCCAAGCCCAAGAAGCCCTAAAACATTTTGTTTCACGCAAAGCGATGGACATAGATGGGCTGGGCAGCCAATGGCTCATTAAGTTTTTTGAGATGGGGCTGATTAAGACGGTTGCTGACATTTATCGTTTGGCAGACAAAACCGAAATTTTGCAAAATTTAGAAGGCTTGGGCGAAAAATCAGTAGCAAATATGCTCTTAGCCATTGAAAAATCCAAAGCGACCAGCTTGCCACGTTTTATCTTTGCCCTTGGTATTCGTGGGGTGGGTGAGAGTACAGCACTTAATTTAGCCAAACATTTTGGTCAATTTGATAAATTGCAGACATCAAGTGTGGACGAGCTGTTAAAAGTGCCTGACATTGGTGAGATTACCGCCCAAAATATCCATGAGTTTTTTAATGCCCAGCATAATATTAATATTATCAATGATTTAATCAATCTGGGAGTGCATTGGCAAGCGGTGGTCAAAGATACCAATGCTGCCGTCTTAGATGGTCAAACATGGGTGGTAACAGGCACATTGTCGCTGATGGGGCGAGATGAAGCCAAGGCACATTTGCAAGGGTTGGGGGCGAAAGTCTCAGGCTCAGTATCTGCCAAAACAACGGCACTGCTGGCAGGCGAAAAGGCAGGCTCAAAACTAGATAAAGCCCATAGCCTTGGCGTCAAAGTGGTGCTAGAAGATGAGTTTTTGGCACTGCTGGCAGAACATGGCAGACAAATATGACAAATTGTTCATAAATTCATAAAATAAGCCCTAACTGATGGGGCTTATTGTTGCAGCTTATTTGATGGTGGCTTGTATCAGCTTTTCGGCGTTGGCAAGCGTTGTGGCAACTTCCGTGGGTGTGATTTGACTGCCTTTGATGAGCGTGTCAGCAGGAGTATAAATCACTTGTACTTGCCCATTGGTTTGAGTGATAAGTACCTTTAAGGGCAATTGTAAGGCAAAACTTGGGTCTTTTACCATCAAAGGCGTGCCAACTTTGGGGTTGCCAAAAATCAAAACGGTAGCAGGTTGCATATTGAGACCGTGGTCCTTGGCGGCTTGGGTGTGGTCAATGGTGGCAAAGATGGTCATGCCTTTGCTTTCAATGGTGGATTTTAGGCGATTTACCGTTGTGGTAAAGTCATAATTGCTAACCAGATGGGTGGTTTTTGGGGTGGCGGATATGGCGGTAGGTGCAGGATTGGCGATGTCTGGTGTGGCGGTGCAGGCACTGATAAGCAAAGTGGTCACAATGACATAAATACTTTTCATAATAACTCCCTAAGTTTGGCATGATGATAACAAAGATACTCAAAACATTATAACACAACCTTTTACCATAAAATTATGATTTATTTTTGGTTATTTTTGGCAAATTTTAGGAGTAATCAATGTCAGCTACCAAAATCAAACATACATCATCTGAGCTGATTTCTATGATAGGCTTGGTGCTAGGCTGTGTGCTGTTTGGGCTTGGTAGTTTGATAGTGGCTCATGTAGATGGCGTAGGTGCGTATGCCATGGCGTTTTGGCGACTGGCAATCTCAACGCTGATTTTTGTGATGCTTGCAAAAATATTTCATCAAAAATTCCCAACTTCTGGTCGTGCCATCGTGTTTGCACTCATCTCAGGCGGTGCGTTGGGGTTGGATTTGGCATTATGGCATGAAAGCATTTATGCAGTAGGACCGGGCATTTCTACTTTATTAAACAGTTTACAAATTTTCTTTTTGGCGTTGATTGCATTTGTTTGGTTCGGCGAAAAACAAAGTAAAATACAACTTGTTAGCCTTGCACTTGCCTCTGTTGGTGTGGGGCTGATAGCAAGTCCTGAATTGACACACAATTCTTTGGCGGTGTGGGGCTTTGTGTCTGGGATTTTATCAGGGGCGTTTTTGGCGGTGTCCATGTCTTTTGTGCGAAAAACACATGAAGTGGCAGACGTACCAATTTTCCCCATGATGAGTCTTGTGGGAGTGGGCGGTGCGGTTTTGCTGTTGCCATTGATGCTGATGTTTGATGGGGATAAACTTGCACCTGCAACACTGACTCAGTGGGGCTGGGTGTTGGTGTATGGGGCGGTCATGCAGTGCATGGCGTGGGGGCTGATTGCTTATTCTATCCCAAAAATTGCCCTATCTTTGACAGGACTTTTGCTGCTGTCCGAACCTGTGGCGGCATTATTGATTGATTATTTTTGGCTTGATAAAATGATAAATGTCATGCAATGGGGTGGGGCATTTTTGGTGATGTTTGCAATTTATTTGGGGTCTTTCAAGCCAAAAAATAAATAACTTTTAAGATTTTCGTATCAATAATAAAAAATTACTTGCAAAGTTTAAAAATATGTATATAATAGCAGTCCTTAGCACCCTTAGGCGACTGGCTCAATTGGTAGAGCAGCGGACTCCAAATCCGCAGGTTGGGGGTTCGAGTCCCTCGTCGCCTGCCATCTTCTATATTTTCCATATCATTCATCATTTTAATTGATAGCCGATTGATTATTGCAAGGCATTTTTTGCATGAGCGACAATAAAACCCCCAAGCAAGACAGCTTAGAGACCAAATTGGCAGATGCCAAAGCGGTTGCTCAGGATATGCTAAATAAGCGTCAAGCCGTCGTTGTGTCCGAAGAAAATGTCGTAGAAGTTGCCAAAACTCGCTCTGTCAAGGACATGGTGCTGTGGTTTTTGGCGATTGTGGCACTGATTAGCTCCACATTAATCTCTCAATATCTCCCAAAATATTGGGCGCCTGCCAGCAATGAAATCACGCAGTTTGCCATTACGGTTGGCTTGGCGGTATTTGCGTTGCTTTGTCTTGTCTTTACCCATCAAGGACGTGCTTTTAAGACTTTGTTAAAAGATGCAGGCATTGAGCTTCGCCGTGTAACATGGCCAACCAAAGAAGAGACGTTTCGTTACACTTGGCAAGTGCTTGTTGTGATGGTGATTGTGGGATTTTTTATTTGGGTGATTGACACCTTCTTTAATTATATACTTGGTTTTATTTTAAATTAGATTTTCATATCTTAATCATTTCTATTTTAGGAATACATCATGCGTTGGTATATCATTCAGGCATTTTCTGGTTATGAAAAACAGGTACAACGTGCCTTAATTGAGCGTATCAAAAGAAGTGAGCTGACCGAATATTTTGGCAATGTATTGGTGCCAACCGAAGAAGTCATAGAGATGAAAGATGGCAAAAAACGCACGGTAGAGCACAAATTGTTCCCAGGCTATGTCATGATTGAGATGGAAATGCGTGAAGATACTTGGCACGTTGTGAAAGATTGCCCAAATATTTCAGGCTTTATTGGTGGCACAAAAGACCAGCCTGCCCCCATCACAAAAGCAGAAGCTGACCGCATTTTAAATCGTATCAATAAAGGCAATGAAGCACCACGTCCTAAGACAATGTTTGAGCCAGGCGAAGAAGTGCTTATTATTGATGGGCCATTCACTGACTTTAAAGGTGAAGTCAAAAAAGTGGATTATGATAAATCTAAACTGACTTTGACGGTGAGCGTATTTAGTCGTCCTACCGAAGTAGAGCTTGAATTTAACAAGGTTGAAAAAACCATCTAAACGGTGTATAATATGCCATTTTTAGCTCCAAGCATGGTTTGGAGCGTTTATTGTGTTAATTGGGGAGCTATTTTAGCGTTTTACCCACCATCGGAGAGATATCATGGCAAAGAAGATTGATGGCTACATCAAGCTACAAGTGCCTGCTGGCAAAGCAAACCCTTCACCACCAATTGGACCTGCTTTGGGTCAAAAAGGTGTGAATATCATGGCATTTTGTAAAGAATTTAATGCCGCATCTGCTAATATGGAACCAGGTTTACCTGTGCCTGTGGTCATTACCGTATTTAGTGATAAATCATTCACCTTCATCATGAAGTCGCCACCTGCGGCGGTATTGCTACGCAAAGCGGCAGGTATTGCTAAGGGTTCTAGTGTGCCAAACAAAAACAAAGTGGGTACAGTTACTCGTGCTCAACTAGAAGAAATTGCCAAAACCAAAGAAGCAGATTTGACAGGTGCTGACCTAGAAGCAGCTGTTCGTACCATCGCAGGTACTGCTCGCTCAATGGGTATCAATGTGGAGGGTGTATAATGGCTAAGCTAACTAAACGCCAAAAACTTATCAACGAGCAAGTTGATAACAGTAAACTATACACCATTGAAGAAGCAGTAGCAATTTTAAACAGCTTGCCACCTGCCAAATTCAAAGAATCTATTGACATTGCCATTAATTTGGGTGTTGACCCACGTAAATCAGACCAAGTGGTTCGTGGTGCGACCAATCTACCTGCTGGTACTGGTAAAACCAAGCGTGTGGCAGTATTTGCCCAAGGTGCGGCCGCTGAGGCTGCCAAAGAAGCTGGTGCTGATGTGGTGGGCTTTGAAGACCTTGCCGAGAGCATTAAAGCAGGTAATTTAGACTTTGATGTGGTGATTGCTTCTCCTGATGCCATGCGTGTGGTTGGTCAGTTGGGTACCATCTTAGGTCCACGTGGTCTTATGCCAAACCCAAAAGTTGGTACGGTAACTGCCGATGTGGCAACTGCGGTAAAAAACACCAAGGCAGGTCAGGCTCAGTACCGTGTTGATAAAGCAGGTATTATTCATGCGTCTATCGGTCAAGTGGGCTTTACAGGCGAGCAAATTGAGCAAAACGCCACAGCTTTGCTTAATGACCTAAAACGTGCTAAGCCAGCAACTTCTAAGGGCATTTATATCAAGAAGATTACGCTATCTAGCACCATGGGTCCTGGTATTGCTATTGACCCTGTACCACATCGTGCCAACAAATAATTCCAAATAGGATTGGCGAAAAGTCATCAATATAAAATACTTGCATTTTGTGATTTTTCGCTTATAATGGTTAGGCTTTTATCAAGCGACCCGCCCTGCTTTGGTAGAAGATAAGATTTAAATTAGTTCAGCACAACGGGTTGTGCTGTCTAAGACCGTAGGTGTCAGTGATTATTCTTAAACATTGACCTAATTGATGAGTAAAATCATCAGCCTACGCAGACGGTGAAAGACTCGCCGTATTTCGGTGCAAATCTTTGGATTTGTAATTTCAATCACTTAGTGATAAATATGGAGACAACCCATGGCACTAAACCTTCAAGACAAACAAGCAATTGTTGCTGAGGTAAATGAAGCTGCCAAAGTTGCCCTGTCTGCTGTTGTTGCCGACTCTCGTGGTGTAACAGTAGCAAAGATGACTGAACTTCGTAAACAAGCTCGTCAGGCAAATGTTGAAGTGCGTATCGTGCGTAATACTCTATTACGCCGTGCTTTGGCTGATACAGATTTTGCTTGCATGAACGATGTTTTTGTTGGTCCTACTTTGATTGCATTCTCAAACGAACACCCCGGAGCTGCTGCTCGTTTGTTTAAAGAGTTTGCTAAGACCAATGACAAGTTTGAAATCAAAGGTGCAGCTTTTGAAGGCGAATTTATTGATGCAAAATCTATTGATAAACTCGCAACCCTACCTACTTACGACGAAGCAATTGCACGTCTGATGGGTACAATGAAAGAAGCGGCTGCTGGCAAATTGGCTCGCACACTGGCCGCTCTTCGCGACAAAATGGAAGCAGAAGCTGCTTAATCATAAAGCAGGTTTTCATTTTATTTTTAATCAAATTTTTATTTCATAGGAAATTGCTATGTCATTAACTAACGAACAAATCTTAGATGCCATTGCGGCAAAATCAGTCATGGAAATCGTTGAGCTTATCTCTGCGATGGAAGAAAAATTCGGTGTATCTGCTGCTGCTTTGGCGGCTGCTCCTGTTGCTAGCGATGCTCCTGCTGCTGAGGAAAAAGATGACTTTAACGTTGTTCTAACTGGCGGTGGCGACAAGAAAGTAGCAGTGATTAAAGTGGTACGTGAGGTAACTGGCTTAGGTCTAAAAGAAGCCAAAGACCTAGTTGAAGGTGCACCACAAACCCTCAAAGAAGGCGTTTCTAAAGCAGAAGCCGAAGAGCTTAAAAAGAAACTTGAAGAAGCTGGTGCTTCTGTTGAGCTTAAATAATTATAAGCAGGCAATTGCCTGTTGATAAAATTATTTTGCAAAAATCCGATGGTGTGCTTGCATTGTCGGATTTATTATTATATAATATAGAATTTGACATTTTGTGTTTGGTTCTAGGTCATAACACAATATCTACATGAATTCATGTGTCTTTATGCAAAATAACTTCATCGCTAAATCATAAATGATGGGCTAAATACTCAAAAGAGTGTTTGGCGATTTTTTGTTTTTGGTAGATTTTTAAAAAGCGATTCAATCGCTTTACTCATCTGGTCTCTGCTACGGTAGAGTGTCATCATATTGTTATTGTAAGGAATCCCAATGGCATATTCTTATACCGAAAAGAAACGCATTCGCAAAAGTTTTTCTAGACTGCCAGACGTTATGGACGTACCCTATTTGCTCGCCATTCAGGTGGATTCTTATGAGCAATTTTTGCAAGAACATAAAAAACCAAAGGCTCGTGCTAACGTTGGTTTACAAGCGGCATTTTCATCTATTTTTCCCATCACAAGCCACTCAGGCAATGCTGAGTTACAGTTTGTAGAGTATTATTTGGGCAAACCTGAATTTGATGAGCGTGAGTGCATCATGCGTGGCTCTACTTTTGCTGCTCCATTGCGTGTTAAGATTCGCTTAGTCATTAAGGATAAAGACAATAAAGCCACCATTAAAGACGTGCGTGAAAATGAAGTGTATATGGGTGAGATTCCACTCATGACCAACAATGGTACGTTTATTATTAATGGCACAGAACGTGTGATTGTTTCACAATTGCACCGCTCACCTGGCGTGTTTTTTGACCATGACAAGGGGCGTTCACATTCTAGCGGTAAAGTGCTTTATAATGCTCGCATCATTCCTTATCGTGGCTCATGGTTGGATTTTGAATTTGATGTAAAAGATTTGGTTTATGCTCGTATTGACCGCCGCCGTAAGCTGTTGGCAACCATCATCTTGCGTGCCATTGGCATGACGACCACTGACATTTTAAATACATTTTTTGAGACCATAGAAGTTTATAAAGGTGATGAATCTTTTGAAATTGAGCTGATTGCAGAGCGTTTGCAGGGGGAGATGGCTCAGTTTGATATTGTTTCACCAGAGGGCAAAACCATTGTGGAGCAAGGTCAGCGTATCAATGCTCGCCGTATCAAAGAGATTAAAGCGACAGGCATGACCAAACTTGCTGTACCTGATGAATATTTGTACGAGCGTGTTTTGGCAGAAGACATCATTGTACATGATGAGTTGATTGCTCGTGCAAACAGCTTGATTGACCATGAGCTTTTGGTGAAATTAAGCGAAAAAAACATCAAATCCTTTAAGATTTTGTTTACTAATGACATTGACCAAGGTACTTACATTGCAGATACTTTGCGTGCAGATGTGGTGAATAGCCGTGAAGAGGCATTGATTGAGATTTATAAAGTCATGCGTCCGGGTGAGCCGCCAACACTGGAAACCGCAGAAAAACTCTTTGAGCAGATGTTTTTTAGTCATGAGCGTTATGATTTATCAAATGTCGGTCGCATGAAATTTAACCGCCGTTTGGGGCGTGAATTTATTGAAAGTGATGACATTGATGTTCAGCGTGAACAAGGCGTGCTGTCCAAACAAGACATCATTGATGTGGTCAAAGAGCTGATTGAGATTCGTAATGGTCGTGGCGAGGTAGATGATATTGACCATTTGGGTAACCGCCGCATTCGCTCAGTAGGCGAGATGACCGAAAATCAGTTTCGTATTGGCTTGGCTCGTGTGGAGCGCGCTGTCAAAGAGCGTTTAAGTTTGGCGGATTCTGATAATCTGCAACCACAAGACTTGATTAACTCTAAACCTATTGTGGCATCTATTAAAGAGTTTTTTGGTGCAAGCCAGCTGTCTCAGTTTATGGACCAAAACAACCCATTATCAGAGATTACTCATAAACGCCGCGTCTCAGCACTCGGCCCGGGTGGTTTGACTCGTGAGCGTGCAGGTTTTGAGGTGCGAGATGTACACGCCACCCATTATGGTCGTGTCTGTCCGATTGAAACGCCCGAAGGTCCAAACATTGGTTTGATTAACTCTTTGGCGGTATTTGCTAAGACCAATAATTTTGGCTTTTTAGAAACGCCTTATCGCCGTGTTGTGGACGGTAAAGTAACTGACGACATTGAATATATGTCTGCCATTGAAGAGGTGGGTGCGGTGATTGCACAGGCAGACTCACCCATGAATGATAAAGGTGAGCTGACTGACCCAATGGTGATGGTACGTTATCAAGGTGATTCGGTACGCATGAGTCCTGATAAAGTAACACATATGGACGTATCACCACGCCAAGTGGTGTCGGTGGCAGCCAGTTTGATTCCGTTTTTGGAGCATGATGATGCTAACCGTGCATTGATGGGGTCAAACATGCAACGTCAAGCTGTACCAACTTTGCGTAGCGATAAGCCCTTGGTGGGTACAGGTATGGAGC
Source organism: Moraxella sp. VT-16-12 (assembly GCF_002224245.2). Taxonomy (GTDB): domain Bacteria; phylum Pseudomonadota; class Gammaproteobacteria; order Pseudomonadales; family Moraxellaceae; genus Moraxella. The sequence goes on along the minus strand of NZ_NKHK02000008.1, from coordinate 17,661 downwards.
GTCATGTCGCACGAGATAGTGGTGTGTGCGTGGTCGCCAAGCGTGGTGGTGTGATTGATGAGGTGGATGCCAGCCGTATTATTGTGCGTGTCAATGAAGATGAGATGGTGGCAGGTGAAGCAGGTATTGATATTTATAATCTGATTAAATATACCCGTTCTAATCAAAACACTTGTATCAACCAACGTGTGATTGTCAATACAGGTGATGTGATTGCTCGTGGCGATATTTTGGCGGATGGGCCTTCAACCGACTTAGGTGAGCTTGCTTTGGGTCAAAACATGCGTGTGGCATTCATGCCATGGAATGGATATAACTTTGAAGACTCCATTTTACTATCTGAGCGTGTGGTACAAGAAGACCGCTTTACCACCATTCATATTCAAGAGCTGACTTGTGTGGCTCGTGATACCAAACTTGGCTCAGAAGAGATTACAGGCGACATTCCAAACGTGGGTGAGGCCGCTCTTGCTAATCTTGACGAAGCAGGCATTGTCTATATTGGGGCAGAAGTGGACGCAGGTGATATTTTGGTGGGCAAGGTTACCCCCAAAGGTGAAAGTCAACTTACCCCAGAAGAAAAGCTGCTTCGTGCCATTTTTGGTGAAAAAGCTGCCGATGTGAAAGACACGTCTTTGCGTGTGCCATCATCTACCAAAGGTACGGTAATTGATGTGCAAGTATTCACGCGTGATGGTTTAGAAAAAGACAGTCGTGCCAAAGCGATTGAAAAAGCTATGCTCGATGATTATCGCAAAGACTTAAAAGAAGAGTTGGTGATTTTTGAAGCGGCGGCTCGCAGTCGTGTGATTGCGTTGCTGGCAGGTCAAAAGGTCAGTGGCGGTGCAGGCTTTAAGGCAGGTACGGTGCTAGATACAGCCGACCTTGATGGCTTGCCTTTGGACAGATTGTTTGACATTCAGCCTGCCGAAGAAGAAATTTCAGAGCGTTTAACGCAAATTGCTGAATTTTTGACCGATAAACAAAAAGACATTGATGAGAAATTTGCCAACAAAAAACGCAAGCTGACCGCAGGCGATGACTTACCACATGGTGTGCAAAAAGTTGTCAAGGTGTATTTGGCGGTCAAACGTCGCATTCAGCCTGGGGATAAAATGGCAGGTCGTCATGGTAATAAAGGGGTGGTTTCTCGCATCATGCCCGTAGAAGACATGCCTTATGACGAAAATGGCAATCCTGTGGACATCGTGCTAAACCCACTTGGCGTACCATCGCGTATGAATATCGGTCAGGTGTTGGAGACGCATCTTGGCATGGCGGCTCGCGGTTTGGGCGATAAGATTAATCACATGTTGCGTTCGCAGGTGGCAGTTGCTGAGCTGCGTGAATTTTTAGATAAAATTTACAATAAAGTCGGCGGTGAGCAGGTAGATTTGGACAGCTTATCTGATGAAGACATTTTAAACATGGCTCAAAACTTGCGTGCTGGTGTGCCAATGGGAACGGCGGTATTTGATGGGGCAAAAGAAACCCAAATCAAAGAATTGCTTGAATTGGCAGGGTTGGACAAATCAGGTCAGCAGACTTTGTATGATGGACGTACGGGCAAAAAGTTTGACCGTCCCGTAACGGTGGGCTATATGTACATGCTCAAACTCAACCACTTGGTTGATGACAAAATGCACGCCCGTTCAACGGGTTCGTACAGCCTTGTTACTCAGCAGCCACTTGGTGGTAAAGCTCAGTTTGGTGGTCAGCGTTTTGGTGAGATGGAAGTTTGGGCATTAGAAGCCTATGGTGCTACTTACACCTTGCAAGAAATGCTGACGGTCAAATCAGACGATGTGGAAGGTCGTACCCGTATGTATAAAAACATTGTGGATGGCGAGCAATACATGAATCCGGGTATGCCTGAGTCCTTTAACGTATTGACCAAAGAGATTCGCTCATTGGGTATTAACATTGACCTAAAAGACAAAAAGTAAGTGCTGTAACCTGCCTGCCAATAGGTGGGCAGGACATAAATTCAATTAAAAAACTGCGGAGAAAACAGTTGAAAGATTTATTAGACATCATGAAAAATCCTGCCGATAACGGCATGAAAGAATTTGACAGCATTCAGATTTCGCTTGCCAGCCCTGATGTGATTAAATCATGGTCGCATGGTGAAGTTAAAAAACCTGAAACCATTAACTATCGTACCTTTAAACCTGAACGTGATGGTTTATTTTGTGCCAAAATCTTTGGTCCTGTTAAGGACTTTGAGTGTTTGTGTGGTAAATACAAACGCCGTAAATTCCAAGGCATTATTTGTGAAAAATGTGGCGTAGAGGTTACTGCTGCCAAGGTTCGACGTGAACGCATGGGGCATATTGAGCTTGCCAGTCCTGTGGCTCATATTTGGTTTTTGAAATCTTTGCCAAGCCGTATTGGCTTGCTGCTTGATATTACTTTGCGTGATATTGAGCGTGTGCTATATTTTGAAAGCTATATCGTTACTGACCCTGGTATGACTGCTCTTGAAAAGTATCAACTGCTAGATGATGAGCAATATTTTAACGCCTTAGAGCAGTACGGTGATGAATTTATTGCCAAAATGGGCGCAGAAGCGGTTCAAGATTTGCTCAAAGACATTGATGTAGATGGCGAGATTGATGAGCTGCGTGCTGAGATTCCGCAAACCAGCTCAGAAACCAAGCTTAAAAAGATGTCTAAACGTTTAAAATTATTGGAATCTTTTAGAGATTCTGGTAATAAACCTGAATGGATGGTGATGACGGTGTTGCCTGTGTTGCCACCAGATTTGCGTCCGCTCGTGCCACTAGAAGGCGGTCGTTTTGCCACATCGGATTTAAATGACCTGTATCGCCGTGTTATTAACCGCAATAACCGTTTAAAGCGTTTGTTGGAATTAAACGCCCCTGACATCATTGTACGTAATGAAAAACGTATGTTGCAAGAAGCGGTTGATGCACTGCTTGACAATGGTCGCCGCGGTCGTGCCATCACAGGTTCAAATAAGCGCCCTTTAAAATCTTTGGCAGACATGATTAAAGGTAAACAAGGTCGTTTCCGTCAAAACCTATTGGGTAAACGTGTGGATTACTCAGGGCGTTCAGTGATTGTGGTAGGTCCTACGCTACGTTTGCACCAATGTGGTTTGCCCAAAAAAATGGCATTAGAGCTGTTTAAGCCGTTTACCTATGCCAAACTTTTGCAAAACAACATCGCCCAAACCATCAAGGCTGCCAAAAAGATGGTAGAGCGTGAAGACCCTGTGGTTTGGGACATGCTTGCCAGCGTGATTCGTGAACATCCTGTACTGCTCAACCGTGCACCAACACTTCACCGTTTGGGTTTGCAAGCTTTTGAACCTGTGATGATTGAAGGTAAAGCCATTCAGCTTCACCCATTGGTATGTGCGGCATTTAACGCTGACTTTGACGGCGACCAAATGGCGGTGCACGTGCCTTTGACCTTAGAGGCTCAACTTGAAGCTCGTGCTTTAATGATGTCCACCAACAACATCTTATCACCTGCAAACGGTGAGCCGATTATTGTGCCGTCTCAAGACGTGGTTTTGGGTCTGTACTACATCAGCCGTAGCCACATCAATGCCAAAGGTGAAGGCATGATATTTAGCACGGTCAATGAAGCATTGCGTGCCATTGGTTCTGATGATTTATCAGTCAATGCCAAAATCAAAGTGCGTGTTAAAGAAGTAACATTTGATGATGCCACAGGTGAAAAAATCACCAAAACCAGCATTTATGATACGGTAGCAGGTCGTTTGTTGATTTGGAACATCATGCCAGATGGCATGGCATTTGAAGAATGCAACAAAGAGATGACCAAAAAGAACATCTCTAAGCTACTAAACTCTTGTTATCGCAAACTGGGCGTCAAAGAGTCGGTGCTGTTTGCTGATCATTTGATGTATTTAGGATTTGCCCAAGCAACCTTGTCAGGCATCTCTATTGGCATGGAGGACATGGTCATTCCACCTACCAAAAAAGACATCATGGACAGTGCTGATGCCGAAGTGCGTGAGATTGAGCAGCAGTTTGAAGGTGGTTTTGTAACTGCGGGCGAACGTTACAACAAAGTGGTGGACATTTGGTCTCGTACTTCTGATAAAATCGCCAATGCGATGATGGATAACTTGTCCACTGATGAAGTGGTGAATGCCAAAGGTGAGCTTGAACGTGAAAAGTCGTTTAACTCCATCTATATGATGGCAGACTCAGGAGCTCGTGGTAGTGCCACACAGATTCGTCAGCTTGCGGGTATGCGTGGTTTGATGGCAAAACCTGATGGCTCTATCATTGAAACCCCGATTAAAGCAAACTTCCGTGAAGGTCTGTCGGTGTTGCAGTACTTTATCTCAACCCACGGTGCTCGTAAAGGTTTGGCTGATACTGCCTTAAAAACTGCCAACTCAGGTTATCTGACTCGTCGTTTGGTGGACGTGGCACAAGACTTGGTGATTACCCATGATGACTGTGGCACAAGTGCAGGACAACTGATGACCCCCGTGATTAATGGTGGCGAGATTGTGGAGCGTTTGGGCGACCGTGTTTTGGGTCGTGTTACTGCCAAAGACGTGGTTAATCATGATGGTGAGGTGATTATTTCTGCCAATACATTGATTGATGAGCGTTTGGTGGAGCTGTTGGATAAAAATGCCATTGATGAAGTGTATGTACGTTCGGTCATCACTTGTGAATCTCATCATGGCGTGTGTGCCAAGTGTTATGGTCGTGATTTGGCTCGTGGGCATTTGGTTAATATTGGTGAGTCTGTTGGTGTCATGGCAGCCCAGTCTATTGGTGAGCCAGGTACTCAGCTAACCATGCGTACTTTCCACGTTGGTGGGGCAGCAAGCTCTGCTACCGTTGATAATAGTGTGTCTGTGGGCAATGCGGGTACAATACGTTTTCGTAACATGAAAACCGTAGAACACGCCAGTGGTCATTTGGTGGTGGTGTCTCGTTCAGCAGAGATTGGTGTGATTGATACCCAAGGTCGTGAACGTGAACGCTATAAAGTACCTTATGGCTCTAATGTTTCGGTGCGTGATGGTGCAGAAGTTAATACAGGTGACGTGGTTGCCAAATGGGACCCACACACCCACCCAATCATTACAGAAGTTTCAGGTGTGGCAAGATTTAGCGACATCACAGATGGTATGACTGCCACTGTCAAAGTGGATGAAACCACAGGCATGAGCTCATTTGAAATATTAGCCCCCAAAGACCGACCTGGTATTGCCAAAGATGCACGTCCTGCCATTGTGTTGGATACTGATGAGGGTAAAGAAGTGGTGTATTTCTTGCCTGCTGAAACGGTAATTCGTGTGTCAGAAGGTGATACGGTTACCGCAGGTTCGGTGCTTGGTCGTGTGCCACAAGCCACATCAGGCACAAAAGATATCACCGGTGGTTTGCCACGTGTGGCTGACTTGTTTGAAGCACGTAAACCAAAAGACCATGCCATCATGGCGGAGATGAGTGGTGTGGTAAGTTTTGGTAAAGAAACCAAAGGCAAAAATCGCTTTATCATTACAGATGAAGATGGTAACGTCCACGAAGAGCTTATTCCAAAATGGCGTCAAATCAACGTCTTTGAAGGTGAAACAGTGGAGCGTGGTGAAGTGGTTTCTGATGGACCACAAAATCCGCATGACATCTTGCGTCTTAGAGGTGAGACGGCTTTGGCAAATTATGTGGTCAATGAAGTCCAAGAGGTCTATCGTTTGCAGGGCGTAAAAATCAACGATAAGCACATTGAAGTGATTTTACGTCAAATGCTACGCAAAGTAGAAATTACTGATGGCGGTGATTCTAACTACTTTAAAGGCGACCAAGCTGAATTTAATAAAATTCGTGAAGTTAATGCCAAACTTATCGCTGATAATAAGTTCCCTGTGCAGTATGAACGTCAGCTATTGGGCATTACCAAAGCCAGTCTTGCTACTGAGAGCTTTATCTCGGCGGCATCTTTCCAAGAGACCACGCGTGTCTTGACCGCAGCAGCAGTGATGGGCAAGGTGGACGATTTGACAGGTCTTAAAGAGAATGTGGTGGTTGGTCGTCTAATTCCCGCAGGTACAGGCTTGGCATATCACCAGAACCGTCAGCGTCAGGCAAATAGCCAAATTCAGGCAATGACTGATGAGCTATTGTCTGTGAATCAGCAAAATACTGATGATTTTGCCAAAGCGTTTGCTGATGAGTTGGGTCAAAGCGACATAGAATAGCCAACCAACTTTAATCTAAAAGTCCACTTCGGTGGGCTTTTTTTATGGCGACACGCTGTGAATGAATGTATTATAATGATAATAAAAAGTTTACATTTGTACTTATTTGATGAAAGTTTGTACATTTTAATGATTAATCATTGCTTTATGTACTAAAAAATTATAAATTATTAATCACCCATAAAAAGTATGGGTTTTTAATTTCTTAACATTAAAGGAGTAATGTCATGAAAAAATTCATGATTGGTATGGTGGCGGTATCTGCCACATTGGCATTGACGGCGTGTAGCAGTTCTGATGATTCTGTAAAGGCGGGTGCATCAACCATGATACAGCCTAAAAATGCCGATTCTAAAAATAACCCAACTGCTGTTCCACAAGACAAACAAGTGGCAACAGGTCAGCATTGGCAATTAGCCCATACAGAAAAAAGCTCTACTATTGAGTTTCATAACATGACAGGTATTGCACCGGATAATCTTGATGTGCTAAATAAGCTGGTCGTTGATGGCAAAACGTTGGATTTAACAAATGTACACGAAGAAGGTTTGACACCACTTCACCAAGCAGGTCTTGGGGGTCAAGTAGGTTCAACTGGGCATAGTAAATTTGGTATTGTTGGTTATAAAGATAAAGGCATAGAAAAAGACTATGTTTTTTATCAAGGTCTGCAAACTGCACCTAATAAAATGCCAACCGAAGGTAAGATGAGCTATACTGGATTTGCTTTGCATGACTGTGAAGAATGCCGTGAAAGACAAGCGGTTTCTAAATTTGATGTGGATTTTGGGGCAAAAACTGTTAAAGGTGAGATTGGTGGCAGCAAGTACATCACAGGTGGTAAAGTTGCCTTGGAAGCTGACATCAAAGGCAGTGCCTTTTCTGGTTTTGCTAATGGTGTACAGACCAATGGGGCATTTTATGGGGTAGATGCCAGTGAGATGAGCGGTGTTTACAAAAGTGCTAACTTTGCGGGGGCATTTGGTGCCACCAAAGTTGCTGAACCCATAAAACCTGAGTAATTTTTAGCTGTATAGCCACACCCTGAAAGCTTGGTTTAAACTGGCTTTTAGGGTGTGGTTTTTTTTAGTGTTTGATTTGCCACAGACAAACCATCATCAATCCCAACAAAAGAACAATCAATAAACTGATGGTGATGAGAGCTTTATTGAACTGCCCTCCGAATGATTTTGATGTTGGGGTTACTGGTGGGGGTGGCGACAGGCTGATTTCCTTGTTGATGACTCATAATCAGACGATAAAATTGCTGTCCTGCTCGTCCATTTGGGGTAACGCCTGATTTGCGTTGATAATCCATGATGGCTCGTCTGGTATTATCACCAATGATACCATCTGCATTGCCGATGTCGTAGCCTGCGTTGATTAGGGCTTGTTGGATTTCTTTGGCCTCACGGCGACTGATTCCTGCATCATCGGTAGGCCAAGCGGTGGCAAAATTGGTGTTGGTGTTATTGGTTTCAATCAATGTGGACAGATGGGCAATGGCAAGAGCATAACTTTCGGACGCATTATAACTATAAAAGGTATCAAAGTTTTTACCCACCAAAAACGCAGGACCATGACGACCAGCAGGCAGTAGCAATCCAGCACTTGCCATATTATGTGGTAAGGGGCGACCATCAGGCAATGTCAGCCCCATATTTTGCCAATGACTGATGGATTTTTTGTTTTTGCGACCGCTTGTGCCTGAATAACCGTTTAGGCGAACTTCATAGCCCCAAGGCTCACCAGTACGATAGCCACTTTTTACCAAAAAATTGGCGGTACTTGCTAGGGCATCTGCCTTAGAATTAACCAAATCTTTACGACCATCACCATCAAAATCCACCGCCAATCGCAAAAACGTGCTTGGCATAAACTGTGTTTGACCAAATGCCCCTGCCCATGAGCCAGTCATGTCTTGGGGGCGAATGTCGCCATTTTGGACAATTTTTAAGGCACTGGCATACTCGCCACGAAAATAAGACTGACGGCGGTCAAAACATGATAGGGTGGCAAGGCTGGTAAATAAGTCTTTTTTGCCTAAGGTTTGACCAAAATTACTCTCAACGCCCCACACACCAAGCACGTGTTCTGCTTTGACACCATAACGGCTCTCAATACGTCTTAATACGTCTGCCATCTCATTTTTGGCACGCAGTCCATCTGCCACGCGTTCACTGTCCACCAAAGACGCATGATAATCCCAAGGGTCTTTTTTAAATTCTGGTTGGTAATTTAAGGAGCGAATGACACTGGGGTCGGGCTCACTGGGGCGATAACGTTCAAAGGTAGTAGCAGACACACCCTTAAAGGTGGCAGAATTTTTTAGATTAGTTAGACAAGATTGAAAATGGCTGTTTGATAAATTTGGCAAATCATTAGCGAGTGCAGGTGTGCCAGCAAGTGCCAGTAGCGATAGCCCCAAAAGTGTGGATTTTTGCATGATAAATTTTCACTCAATATAAAATAAGTCATCTTACAAAGTTTTTGAAAAAATAAAAAGCGATATTGCCAAAAACCAATGTTTTGTAAGAATGGGGTAAGATTTTTTCTGGTAAAAATCATTCAATGCAATGGAGTGTGAGCACGATTAAAATAAGCCATTTTTGAAAAACAGCCAAAGTCTTAAAAAAGTGGTAAAATAACGCATTTTTGTCAAGTATCAACCCAACAAAGACAGCCATGACCCACGATATGCTATTTACCACCCCCTTAGATAAGCACGCACGTTTTAGTTTTGATGAGACGGTTGTGGCGTGTTTTCCTGACATGATTCGTCGCAGTGTGCCAGGTTACGGACAAATGCTTGCCATGCTCCCGATTCTTGCTAAACGTCATTTGGCATATCGTCAGTTGAAAGATGGCAAAAAAATCAGCCGTGTTTATGATTTGGGAACATCGCTTGGGGCGGTGTCGTTTGCTTTGGCGGATAAATTCGCCCCCAATGATTTGCACATTGTGGCGGTGGACATTTCATCGGCGATGATTGATAAAGCTCAGGCAGTGATGAGCGAACATTATCCAAATCATGACATTGAGTTTGTGTTGGACGATGTCAATCACATTGTATTTAAAAAGTGCGACATGATTGTGCTAAATCTGACCTTGCAATTTTTATCCCCAGACACACGCCTTGATTTGTTAAAAAAATGTTATGACGCCCTAGATGAAGGGGGGATTTTGATATTGACTGAAAAAACTCATTTGGGCGATGAACAAGATGATGCTTGGCGAGTAGAGCGGTATTATGATTTTAAGCGTGCCAATGGATACAGCGAGCTGCAAATCAGTGGCAAAAGAGATGCCTTAGAAAATGTGCTGATGACTGACACGATAGAGACGCACCATGACCGCCTAAGACAGGCGGGGTTTGATAGGGTGCTGACGTGGTTTATGTTTTTAAATTTTGCGTCCATGATTGCTTTTAAATGACCATTAAACTGGAAATGCCATGCCAAATACCATCTTTATTGCTGAAAAAGCTTTGTATGATACCTTATTTGATATGAGTTTGTATCACCCGCAGGCGACCGATTGGCTAAGACGGCTTCCTGACTGGCTGTCGTCCATCAAAGATAAAAATCGCTACGCCCACGCCCCTTATTATGCGTCTGTGATTGATAAGTTGCCAAAAATTACCCCCATGTCAGTGCAGTTAGATGCCAAAGATATCACTGCCGTGGTGGATTTTAGTCATGCGGATTTTAAAAAAACCCAAGCACTCATCAAAAATTTGATGCCGTGGCGAAAAGGCGGATTTGTGATTGGGCAAGGCGACAGACGGATACATATAGACACTGAATGGCGGTCTGATTTAAAGTGGGAGCGGATAGTGCCTTTTATTTCGGACTTGACAGGCAAGCGTGTGCTTGATGTGGGCGGTGGCTCAGGCTATCATGGATTTCGCATGGTGGGGGCAGGAGCAAGTACGGTGGTGGTCATTGATCCGTCTTGTTTGTTTTATCATCAGTTTATGATGATACGCCATTTTTTGGGACAGATGACAAATAAATATGGCAATTATCCTGTGCATTTTATTCCTGTGGGACTAGAACAGTTGCCCATGGCCGAGCAAGGCGGATTGTTTGATACGGTGTTTTGTATGGGGGTGTTGTATCATCGTGCTTCCCCATTTGAATGTCTGTTACAGCTAAAACATCAGCTTAAAAAAGGCGGAGAGCTTGTTTTGGAGACGCTGGTGGTAGATGGCGATGAAAATACTGTGCTTGTGCCACAAGAGCGTTATGCGATGATGAACAATGTGTATTTTTTACCAAGCGTGGACGCACTCACCAAATGGCTCATCAAAGTGGGTTTTAAAAATGTGCGTTGCGTGGACATCAATACCACCACCACACAAGAGCAACGTGCCACCGAGTACATGACCTATCATTCGTTGGCTGATTTTTTGCACCCTGATGATGACACCAAAACCATAGAAGGTCATCCCAGACCCAAAAGGGCGGTGATGGTGGCTACAAGATAAATTTTTCTAAGACAAATTCAATCACAATCTTTGCCAAAAATCCAAAAAATCCCATGCCTAATGCCACAAAAATCCAAAATGTGCCTGCTTTACCTGCGTGTGATTTTTTGGAGATGTCCCACATAATAAAAAATAAAAAACCAATAAAGATGGGCAGTAATCCATAAAGACCCAGTTTAACAATTGTTCCTTCGGAAATGGCAAATAACATATAACCCCCAAATTTAACCACTTAACCACATATCAGACATATTATAACAAAAACCAATGAAATTTTTTAGTGGGGTGTCTCTTAAATTCTAAAATTGCCAAAGTGATTAAAACTTGCTAAAATAAAAGCAGTCTGCCTATTAATTGGCTTTGATGATAAAATTGAGATAATATGATTATAATTTAATCAATTTAGCAGTATATCCATTCATCACAACAATTCAAATCAAAGATGTGTTAAAGTTTGTTTGGTTTTTATTAAAATAAATAGAGAACTCCATGAAGCCTTATAAAGAACCTGTCAGTCGCAAAGAACAAGCTCGCACACGTTTGGGTTGGGCGAGTCTTTTGTGGATGTTTGTGGGGGCGATTATTACGGTGATGATTGCGGTATTTTTGTATTTATCTCCATTGTTTGATAGCTTTAAAAAAGATGTGGACGTTAATCAAGAAGTGCCTGTAACACCTTTGCCCCAAGAGCAAAAAAAACCCGAAGAGTATGAATTTTATGAGATTTTGCCCGAGCGTAGCTTTCGCAGCAGTCAGGCAGGCTTGGGCAACGATCCTGATGAGAGCAGCACTTCAAACACAAACAGTCAAAATCCATCTAGCACCGAAACAGTACGCTCCCCAGATGTGGTGGTCAGCACTAAGGCTGATGATGCACAAATCACCGTGGTAGAAGAAAATGACACCTATGATGACCCATCAGACACCCAGACGGATAAGCAAATAGACCAAATACAAATTAGTACTGCTCAAACTGGCAAGACTTACATTTTACAAGTGCGTAGTTATGACAATGCCGAAGAAGCGGATAAAAAACGCCTAGAAGTCATCATGGCGGGCGTGGATGCACGGGTGGTACATCGCATAGACCCATCAGGCGTGTCGTTGTATCAGGTCATCTCTGTGCCGTTTTCTAACCGAATGTCAGCCATTGAAGCAGAAAGAAAACTAAGCAACAATGGCATTGATTCACTGCTGATAGAGCAAAGAAGGCACTAAGCCGTCATTGGCATTGACGAAATACCGCCCCAATAGGAGTGGTATTTTTGTATTATTGGCTTGGTGCTTGGGTGTCAGTTTTGGGGGTTTCACTGGGTGTTTCGTCGGTTTTGGCGGTGTCAGCTTTGGGAGTGTCGGTTTTGGTGGCATCTGCGGTAGCAACTGCTTCATTGGCAGTAGCAGATTCGTTGGTGGCAGCACCATGATGAGCGGTGGTTAGAGCTTCGGCAACTGCTGCTGCTTTGGCGGATTCAGCCGCTTGGGTAGCTGTGGGCTGTTGTGGGTTTGCACCACCAACACCACCCATTGGCGTTTGACCGTGGTCGGCAAATTTAATCTCTTCGGCTTTTGGGGCTTTTTCTAGGGCTTGTTTTTGAGCTTCTTCTATTTTGTCCACAGCATAAACTTTCTCATGATTGCCACCACAGGCAGTTATTAAGGTAGCGGTAGCGATGATGGCTAGGGTGAACTTGGCTTTCATGATAACTCCAAAAATTAGGACATAATGGTGGCTATATTATGCCACAATTTATGGGGAATTGACAATTTGTATTGTGGTGGCGATGGGGTGCGTTTATTCTTGGGGATTTTTGGTAAGTAGCTTATTTGCGATTTGTAAAATATATTCATGCCAAGCAACATTGTGTACCCAATCTTGGGGCATGTCAGCCAAGCCATAATACGCTCCTGCAATCTGCCCTGTGATGGCAGCAGTAGTGTCAGCATCATCACCAAGATTTGCCGCTTGTAGCACAGCGTCTTTAAAATTATCTGTATGATAAAAACACCACAAAGCCGCTTCAAGACTGTTTACCACATAGCCTGTACCAAAAATGTCATCACGAGCTTTTTGTTTAAAACTACCATCAATGATGGTTTGTATGTTGGGCGAAAAGGCGTAGTTGCTTGTGGGGGTTAGTAGGGTGTCTTTGTTGGTTTCACCATGTAAAGCGTGCCACAATATTTCGCCAAAATAAGCACAGGCGGACAGACACTCTGGCGAGCCGTGTGTCGTTTTTGAGCTTAATATACTGTATTTTACTGCACAGCTTAGGTCATGATGATAAAAAATTGGCACAGGGGCAAGTCGCATTAGTGAGCCATTGCCTGAGCTTTTTGGATTGTCTGAACCTGCATAAGCCCCAACATATTTGAAAAGCGTTAAGGCTTGTAGGACGGTTTTGCCCATACCAAAGCATTTGCCTGTTACTGAGTTTTCGCCCAATTGATACCAACGATAATATCGTTGCATTTGGTCTTGGGGGTCAAAGCCTTGTTGGGCGATTAAACTGTCTGCCAAGCACAACGCCATGGAAGTGTCATCTGTCCATTGTCCTTTTTTTAGGTTAAATATGCCACCACCCATCATATCTTTGATGGGGGCAAAACTGTCTTTTGGGCGAAATTCTATGGCTGCACCAAGGGCATCGCCAACCGCCAAACCTAGCAAACAGCCTTGGCTGCGGTCAAATAAATGTATGTCTGCCATATTTGTGCTTTTTTGGTGTTGTGTGATTGTTTGTGATTTTGTGTGGATTTATCATCCATACACAGTTGAAAACATTTAATATAAATCTGCAAACTCATCAAGACTTGGGTCGCTTTGCCAGCGGTATTCGCAGTGATTGGCAATCTCTTGGGCGATGTGTTTGCCATAATAATCAGCGATAAAGCCAAGTGTCATGTCCATGCCTGCTGACACCCCTGATGAAGTATAAAATTTGCCATCATGTACCCAGCGAGCGTGTTTTTGCCAATGTACTTGACTGCTTTGGCTGGTTGCCCATGCGTATGCTTTTTTATTTGTGGTGGCTTTTTTGTCGTCCAAACAGCCTGCTTTTGCCAAAAGTGCCGAGCCTGTGCAAATGCTGAGACATATACTGGCTTGTTCCACCCATGTGGCAAGTTGTTGCAAAAATAGTGCATCATTGACCAAAGTGCGTGTGCCTTGTCCGCCCGGCACCACCAAAATGCTGTCTGTGGATAAACCATCTAGTGGCGTGGTTTGTACAGCAAATCCTTGATGGCTATCAACCAAGCCGCCAAACTGTGAGACATAATGCAAACGCACATCAGGGCAACGAGCCAAAAACTCTACCGCTCCCATCAAATCCAGCGTTTCATAGTCGTGAAACAACAAACAATAAATGTTCATACCTGTCCTTAATTTATATGCATCCTTAAATTTGAACAAAAACTGAGTTATCTGCCAATTAAGTTACAACACCCCATCATCACGCCGTAGCCAAGTGGCGATAGAAAAGCGTTGTCTGTGGGTGATTTCTACTTGGTGGAGTAGGTTGCTATCAAAAATTACCAAACGACCCAGTTTGGGCAGCAGCTGTATGGTGCGACCTTGTTTATCAATGACTGTGATTTGTCCGCCATCACTGTCTGTCCAGTCGTCATTTAAATAAAACACCGCAGAGATTACCCGTTCATCACGTCCTTTGGGGTTGTCGGTGTGCCATTGATAGCCAAAGCCTGACGGATAGCAGGCATAGTGGGCTTCGGCGTGGCGAATGCCTGTATAAAGCGACTGGTTAAAATACCGCCCCAACGCATTGATGCTTGCCAAATACGCCATGCCAGCAGGGCAAGACTCATCAATCCAGCGAATGCTATCGCCACGAATGTTTGCCATTCGTTCGCCATGAGTTAAATGTGCAGCCTTGTAAGTGATAAAGCCACTTTCTTGTTGCAAAGCGGTCAAATCATTGTCATCAAACACATCATCTAGCACCATCGTACCTGTGGCAATAAAATTATCTAGGCGCGTGGATATTTGGGCGTGCCAATCGGCTGTAAAAACTGTATTCATCATCAAAATCGCATAAAAAATTATCTTATTTTATCAAAATATCATGTAAAAATAAGCCAAAATTTTATCATGTGATGAATTTTATCAGTGAACCCAATGGCTGTTTTGTCAAATCAGCAGTCATTTGTTTACATGGCACTTGCCAGATGGCAACCAAAATAAAATAGCCAAAAACATTGAGCTTATGGTATTATAAGTCATTTAATGATTAATAAATTTATATGAATTACAAGCACGCCTATCATGCTGGCAATTTTGCCGATGTTGCCAAACACATTTTATTATTACAATTACTTAGCCAATTTAGTGCCAAAGCCAAACCTTTTTATGTGCTAGATGCCTATGGTGGGCGGGGGCTGTATTCACTACAAAGTACAGAAGCAAGCAAAACAGGCGAAGCAGATAAAGGTATCGGTGCCTTAGAAAACGCCAATCTTGGTACACCACCCAAAGCCATCGCTCAATATTTGCTTGACCTTGCAACTGCTCGTAAAACTTATGACAAATATGTTTATCCGGGCTCGCCATGGTGGATTGCCAACCACGCCTTGCACCATAGTACAGACGCACCTTTGCGAGCTGAAGCTTTTGAAAGTCAAGCAGATGAGTACGACGCCCTAAATTATCAGCTGTACCAGTTACCTATTGGCATTCATCATCGCAACGCTTTTGAAGGTGTGCCTGCGGTGCTGCCCCCCAAAGAAAAACGTGGTATTATCCTGCTTGACCCACCCTTTGAACAAGAGCATAAAGATTTTAGCCGTTTGGTGGATTTGCTTGTGGCAAGTCATAAGAAGTTTGCCACAGGGACGTTTGTGCTGTGGTATCCCATCAAAAATAAAGAAGCGGTTGAGCTTTTTTATAAAAAAATGAAACGCACTGGCATCAAAAAACAGCTGATTTGTGAGCTGAATTTATACCCCAATGATGTGGCGGTGGGTATGAATGGCACAGGATTGTTTGTCATCAATCCGCCTTGGCAGTTTGATGAGCATGCCAAAGACATCTTAACAACGCTGGCCCCTATATTAAAGCCCGCAGACGCACCACGCATGAGTCTTGATGACATGGTGGTGGTAAAGTGGTTGGTGGGCGAGTGATGATTATAAAATAACCAAATAAACCATGAACAAATCAAACCAATCTGATGATGACCATGATGGCATCACTTTTGAAGTGGTGGAAACTGAGCAATTAGGTAACACCAAAAAGGTAAGTCGCGGTGTGTATCTTGTGCCCAATCTTATCACGACAGCATCCATGCTCTCGGCGTTTTTTTCCATCACATCTAGTGCCAGTGGTGATTTTACCAAAGCCTGCCTTGCCATTTTTTTATCAGCGATTTTAGATGGTATGGACGGACGAGCAGCTCGTATGCTTAACGCCCAAAGCCCTTTTGGTGAGCAGTTTGACAGTCTTGCCGATTGTATCGCTTTTGGGCTTGCTCCTGCCATCTTAATGTATCATTTTGCTCTGTCTGATTTGGGACGATTTGGTCTTGCTTGTGCGTTTGTGTTTACGGCGTGTGCGGCATTTCGTTTGGCAAGGTTTAATGTGCAAATTGGTGTGGTGGACAAACGCTACTTTATTGGTTTGGCAAGCCCCTTGGCGGCGATTTTGGTAACATCAAGTGTGATGGTTGCCAAGGATCACGCCAATCTTACGCCCCATGCTCTTGCTATTGGGTGTGCGATATGGACGGTGATTTGTGGATTGCTGATGGTTAGTAATGTCAAATATTATAGTTTTAAAGAATTTGACAAGAAAAAAGTCCCTTTTGTGGCATTGATTGTGGGCGTACTCATCATGGGTGTGATACTTTATGACATTCCTGTGGGGGTGCTTGCCATTGGAGTCATTTATGCAATAAGCGG
This sequence comes from Moraxella sp. VT-16-12, assembly GCF_002224245.2. Taxonomy (GTDB): domain Bacteria; phylum Pseudomonadota; class Gammaproteobacteria; order Pseudomonadales; family Moraxellaceae; genus Moraxella. The sequence continues at coordinate 1,039 of NZ_NKHK02000008.1, read as the reverse complement.
ATTTTGGACAACATTAACCACCAAAAAGACTTATACCAAATAGCCATCAGATGATTTTAAAATCACCACATCATGCCAAAATCTACCATTTGTCAGTTTTTATCTGCCACTCGTCCACGCACTTACCCCATTGCCATAACAAGTCTTGGGGTTGGGCAAAGTTTGGCATACCGTACTTTGGGTGGTTTTGATGGTCATCAATGGTTGATGGCTTGGCTTATTATTTATACTGCTTTATCCTTACAAATTTTATCCAATCTTGCTAATGACTTAGGCGACGGCATTCGTGGCACGGACCAGCATCGTCATGCTGATAGCCCAACACGTCTTGTGGGAAGTGGCGTGGTGTCATCACAACAAGTTTGGTGGTGGTTGATGGTTTGGTTGTTTCAAACCATGTTTGCAGGTGGGCTTTTGATTTGGCTGAGCCTGTCAAATCTCAAAGAGATTTTGCTATTTTTTGGTTTGGGGGCGGCATCCATTCTGGCAGCGATTGGCTATACAATGGGCAAAAAACCCTACGGCTATCAAGCACTTGGAGAGCTTTCTGTACTAATTTTCTTTGGGTTTATGGCGGTATTAGGTGGTTATTGGTTGCAAGTGGGCAAGGTGGAGATGTGCCATGTTGTGATTGCCATGGGAGTGGGATTGATGTCTGCGTGCGTCTTGTATATCAATAACTTGCGAGATGTAGCCAGCGATAAAATAAGTGGCAAAATAACCCTTGCACTTGTGCTGGGCAGATACAAAATCATTGCTTACTTTGGACTTTTTGGACTGGCGATGTTTTGTTATGTGTGGCATTTAGTGGCAGCAGATCAAACAGCATGGATGTTAATGTTGGCTGTTCCTTTACTGGTAAGGCATATTTATGCTGTACAAAAATATCGCACACACCCTGATTGCTTGGGTAAACAACTGGGGGCTATTGTGGCTATTTTGGTTTTGGTAAATGGATTGGTCATTTTCATTTAAAAACCAACCACTTACAAAATATCTCCAAAACCCCCTTTACAATCCTATTTTATCAGGTATAATA
>NZ_NKHK02000007.1 GCF_002224245.2 Moraxella sp. VT-16-12 | reverse complement strand
ATACAACCCAGTCCTTGGTCGTAAGACAAACCCCTGCCTGATGGTGGGGGTTTTGGTGTGATGGGGTGCTTTAAAAATCTATTTGGATAAATGAGCATGCTGGGCTATAATGAGATGTTCATTTGAACACAGTCGCCAATAAAAAGCATAAGTGATATTGGTGGATTTTATTAATTTTTTGATACTAAGGAACGTCTATGTGCGGTATCGTTGGGGCTATTCGTAGCCAAGCAAATGTGGTGGATTTTTTAACTGATGGATTAAAACGCCTAGAATATCGGGGCTATGATTCATCAGGAATTGCTGTGTTTAGTGAGCAAGAAAATAAAATCAAGCGTGTACGCCGAGTTGGGCGTGTGGCATTGATGGAAGAAGCGGTCAAGCAAAAAGGACTGACAGGTCATATCGGCATTGGACACACTCGCTGGGCAACACACGGCGGTGTTACTGAGCCAAACGCTCATCCACACATCTCAGGTGGGCTGATTTCGGTTGTGCATAATGGCATCATTGAAAATTTTGAAGCTGAGCGTACACGATTGCAGGCACTGGGCTATGAGTTTGAGTCGCAAACAGATACCGAAGTCATCGCCCACAGTGTTCGCCATGAGTATGATAATAACAGCAAAAATTTGTATCAAGCGGTGCAAACGGCGTGCAGTCGCTTTCATGGCGCGTTTGCCATTGCGGTGATGTGTCATGATGACCCCGAGCATATGGTGGTGGCTCGTATGGGTTGTCCGCTATTGGTGGCGTTTGGTGATGATGAGACCTTTATTGCTTCTGATGTGTCGGCGGTGATTGCTTTTACTCGCCGTGTGAGTTATTTGGAAGATGGGGATATTGCCCTACTGTCTGCAAATGGCATTGAGCTTTTGATAGATAAAGATGGCAATCAAACCAACCGTGTGGTCAAAACTTCTGAGCTGTCTTTGGCAAGTTTGGAGTTGGGTGGATATAGCCACTTTATGCAAAAAGAGATTAACGAGCAGCCCCGTGCGGTGGCAGATACCGCAGAGATATTTTTGGATGGTGGTTTTGTGCCACAAAACTTTGGCGAGACTGCACCAGAGATTTTTAAACAGATTAACAGCATTAAGATTTTGGCGTGTGGCACGTCCTATTATGCTGCTTTGACAGGCAAATACTGGCTAGAATCCATCGCCAAAATCCGCTGTGATGTGGAGATTGCCAGCGAATATCGTTATCGTGATGTCATCGCTGACCCCAATGAGTTGATTGTTACAATCAGCCAATCGGGCGAAACACTAGACACCATGGAAGCGTTAAAATACGCGCAACAGCAAGGACATGAGTATAGTTTGTCCATTTGTAATGTGATGGAGTCGGCTTTGCCACGAGCAAGTACTTTGGCGATTTATACCCGAGCAGGGGCAGAGATTGGTGTTGCTAGTACCAAAGCATTTACCACGCAGCTTGTGATTTTGTTTGGGCTTGCAGTTACTTTGGGTAAAATGCGTGGCTTGGTCAGCGATGATGAGATGGTAGGATATGCCGATGATTTGCGTCAGTTGCCCGGTAGCATTCAGCACGCCTTAAATTTAGAGCCACAGCTTGCCACATGGGCAAAAGCCTTTGCTACCAAGCCATCAGCCCTGTTTTTGGGGCGGGGCATTCATTATCCGATTGCCTTAGAAGGGGCATTAAAGCTCAAAGAGCTGACCTATATTCATGCTGAGGCTTATCCAGCAGGGGAGCTAAAACATGGACCTTTGGCATTGGTGGATGAAAACATGCCTGTGGTGGTGATTGCCCCCAATGATAAACTGCTAGATAAGGTCAAAGCCAACATGCAAGAAGTGGGTGCAAGGGGTGGTGAGCTGTTTGTGCTGTCGGATTTGGACAGTGATTTTCATGAATCTGATGGCGTGCATATCATTCGTACACCACGTCATATCGGTGTGTTGTCGCCGATTGTACATACCATTGCGGTACAATTACTGTCCTATCATGTGGCACTGGTGCGTGGTACCGATGTGGATAAACCCAGAAATCTTGCCAAGTCGGTTACGGTGGAATGATGGTGAAGTGCAATCAAGCATTTATTGCTTGATTGCGTTTTGTTGTAGTTACGCCTTATCTGTGATAAACATCACTGCTTGACTGATGTCATCGAGCTTTTCACGCACCATAAACAGTCTATCAATCCCTAAGGCAATTCCGCTACATGGTGGCAACTTATCACACGCATGGATTAAATTCATGTCAATCGGCATGGTTGGCAGTCCCAAGTTGTTTCGCTCTGTGTTGTCTTGTAAAAAACGTGCCAATAATTCATCGCCATTGATAAGCTCATCATAGGCATTGGCAATCTCCAAGCCATTGATATACAGCTCAAAGCGTTTGGCGACATCAAAGCCATCATCATCGGTGGCGATTTTTGCCAAAGACGCTGTCGCCACAGGATAATCGGTGATGAGTGTGGGCAAATCAAATCCCAATTTTGGCTCTATCAAATGGCTAAATAACAAATCCAGCCAACCTTGTTTGTCATTACCCATATCTAAGCGGATGTTGTGTCTAAGAGCGGTCGCTTTTAGTGTGGCAATATCAGCACCAAATGGGTGTATGCCAAGTGTGTCCATAAAGGCTTGGGCGTAGCGATAGCGTTTAAAGGGCAAACTTTTGCCAAGTGTGATGCTAAGTAGCTCGCCAAGCTCATCGCCCAAATTTTCCAAACTAAAATTTGGGCGATACCATTCAAGCATGGTAAATTCTATATTGTGCCTATGTCCTTTTTCATTATCACGAAATACTTGGCAGATTTGGTAAATGGGTACCTGATAGTTTGCCAAAACTCGTTTCATGGCAAATTCTGGCGATGTGTGTAAATAGCCTGTTTTGGCTTGACCTTGATGGCAAAATTGAGCTGACACACTTTGAATAAACACATCGGTATTGCCTGCGTGTGATAAAATCGGTGTGGTGATTTCTAACACACCCTTTTTGGCAAAAAACACACGAATATCAGCAAGCATTTGGGCTTTTTGAATGGCAATGTCTAGGCTCATACTGGGGCGATGGTCATGATGCATAAATCCATTCTCTTTTTAGTAGGTAGTCTTTTCTTAAACGGTCAAAATCTGTACCAAGCACTTGGTCAGTGCAGGCATTTCTTAATGCCATATCATCACTTAAAATATCATAATAAGTGCTAAGCATATCAGGATTATCATATAGTGATACTTTTAGCTTTTGCCAATGATGGGGATTGTGGGGTAGTATGCCATCTAGCGTTTGTGTGATGGGCAGTCCAAAATACTGACAAAATGCTTGATAAGTCATATCCGTGCCACGCAATTTACCATCTAGGGTATAGCCTGCGATGTGGGGCGTGGCGATGGTAAGTTTATCCAGTAAAGATTTGTCAATGCTTGGCTCATGGGGAAACACATCCAAGATTGCGTCCAAGTGTTTATCATCAATGGCATTGATAAGAGCGGTTTGGTTGATAATCTCACCACGGGCGGTATTGATGAGTGTGGCGTGGTCTTTGATTTTGTCAAAACAGGCTTGGTCAAATAGCTGATGAGTGGGATACTCACCTGTTTTGGTGAGCGGTGTGTGAATGCTGATGATGTCGCTTGTGGCTAATAGCTCATCAAACGTGCTGTTATTGATGTCCGACTGTGCCAAATAAGGGTCAAAACCCAAAACGTGCCAATGTAAATCATGAGCATAGCTAGCAAGTGTGCTACCAATATTGCCCAAACCGATGATACCAAGGGTGATTTTTTGGTGCAATAGGTTGGGGTTTTTGGTGAGTAGGGCAGTGATGACGTATTGAGCAACCGAATGTTTGCTTGACCCTTTGGCGTTGGCAAAACAAATACCATGACTGTTTAAAAAGTTTGTATCCACATGGTCAGTACCAATTGTGGCAGTACCAACAAAGCGGATATTTTTGGTGTTGGTGATGGTGCCAGCGTTGATGGGTGTTACTGAGCGAATCAGCAGTGCATCAGGGTTGTGGGCATCTATGGCAGCTTGGGTGATGTCTCGTCCTTTGAGTTTAATCAAATTAAAATTGCCAAAATAATCATCTAAATGGGCAATGTTTTCATCCGCCAAAATGCTAAGTTTGTTCATGGATTTTCCGATTTTGTTGTGTTTGCTGTGGGCAGGTTGTTTTTGGTGGCAAAAATCTCGTTTTTGTGCTGACTTATCCATTCACGCCATACCGCTAAACCAATCGCCAACACCACAGGACCGATAAACAGCCCAACAAAACCAAATGCCGTCAGTCCACCAAGCACACCAATAAAGATGATGATAAAAGGAATTTGGGTGGCACCACTAATCACGATGGGGCGAATTAGGTTGTCCACCCAGCTAATCACCAGTGTCCCCCATAAGGCAAGCCCAATGCCTTCTGCGGTATGCCCTTGTGATAACAGCCAGACCGCCACACCACCCCACGCAAAAGGCGTACCAAAAGGCACCATGGCAATGACAAAGGTCAAAATGGTGAGCAAAATGGGATTTGGTACACCAGCAAAAATATAACCAAGCCCTGCCAAGATTGCCTGAGCCAATGCAGTCAGCCCAATGCCATAAACCACCGCTTGTGTGGTTGCACCTACCGAATCCAAATAATCATCAATCCTATCACCGATGATGTTACGCAAGGCTTGGCGGATTTGGCGAATCAAACTTTTGCCATCACGATAAAAGAAAAACAAGGTCATCAGTGCCATACCCAGTTTGGCAAGATTTTTTAGCACCACATCAAACGCCACTTTACCATAATATAAATGCGACTGTACCCACGCCCGCACGGCTTCCATGGTGGCCTCAGGATTTTTATTAATCTCCCATAGGGTGTCTTTGATGACTTGTCCTACTACGGGCAAATCTTTGATTTGTTCAGGCAAATCCACATAGCCAGCTTGCAGGCGACGAATTGCCATAGATACAAAGCTGACAACTTCATGTTGCAGATAAAAAATACCTAAAATCAAAGGAATACCAATCATTAGCGAGATACTAAACGTCATCAAAAAAGCACTAAAACTTGGGCTTAATCTGACTTTTGTATGAAAAAAAGTATAGACAGGAAAGGTAACGTACGCCAAAATCGCCGCCCATAATGCAGGTACAATAAAAAACTGCACCACTTTAAAACACAGGACAAACAGCACCACAAGCAAGCTAAGGGCAAGCAGTCGTTGTAGGATAAATTCTTTATTCCATTGTTCAATCATGTTGGCAAGTTAGGTTAAAAGTAGAATGATGTTAAATGCCTACTTATTGGGCAAATTGGGTCGTACAAGGCGATTTAGTCCATTGGCAAAGGCGATTTTGTCTTTTTCGCCATAGGGTTTTTGTCCGCCCATGCTTTTTGGGTCAAGTAGGTTGGTGCCACGCAAACTTTCCATAAAATCACGAGTGTTAAGTTTGGGTTTGATGTTATCAAGGGTAAACACTTCACCCCGTGCTGTCAAAACTTTTGCTCCTTTTTCTAGCACGTCATTTGCCAAAGGAATGTCGCTGGTAATCACCAAGTCGCCAACACCCACATTATCTACAATATAGTTATCTGCCATATCAAAGCCTTGGGACACCACCACTGATGTCAGATAAACAGACGGTGGTAGTTTAATCAAGCCATTTGCCACAAAAACGGCAACTGTCCGAGTGCGATTGGCAGTTTTGATAATCAGCTCTTTGGCGATGGTGGGTAGGGCATCAGCGTCTATGTAAAGTTTCATGAATGGTATTGGTCAAGTGCCTAAATGGTGGTGTGGACGTATGTTTGTCATGATGTTTGACAAATATTTTTAACAAGGACAAAAAGCCTTGATGTGATAAAAATTATGCCAACAACTTGATATTGATAGACAGCCTACAAAAACACAAGTTTATCTCAACAAACTTTCTACCTGTTCAATCGTTTTATCAAGCTCATCATTCATCACTGTGATATGTCCAATCTTGCGACCTGCTCGCTCATCTTTGTGGTAGTGGTGAAAATGCACACCTTTGATGGTAAGCAGTTCATTAATATTTGGGTATTTGCCAATGACATTAAGCATGACAGATGGTTTGATAATGCCTGTATCACCAAGTGGCAACCCCAACACAGCGCGCACATGATTTTCAAATTGACTGGTATTTGCCCCTTCAATGCTCCAATGTCCAGAATTATGCACACGTGGGGCGATTTCATTGGCAATCAGCCCAGTCTCCGTAACAAATAATTCCAGTGTCAGCACGCCAACATAGTCCAGCTTTTCCAAGATTTTTTTGATGTTGTGCTGAGCGTCTTGGGTTAAATGTGCCACATTTGGGGCGGGAGCAACTGTCTTGGCAAGAATGCCTTGGTGGTGAGTATTTTCCACCAATGGATAATAAACAATCTCGCCATCACGACCACGCACAGCAATGAGTGATACTTCTCGCTCAAAATCAATAAACCCTTCGGCAATTAAAGGGGCAGGCATCTCTTCATGTGTGGTGGCTCTACCAAGCTCATCCCAAGCGGTGCTGATGTCATCTGCTGTGCGTAGTACAAACTGTCCTTTGCCATCATAGCCGCCACGACTGGTTTTAAGCACCAGTGGCAAGCCAAGCTCATCACAAGCCAATGCCAGCTCATCTGGCGAATTGACCGCACGATAAGGCACGGTTGGCACGTCTAGCTCATTAAATAAGGCTTTTTCTTTTAGGCGGTCTTGGGCGATGTGTAGGGCATTTGGCGGTGGATAAATGCCTGCTTTTTGATTTGCCAGATGACTGGCGATAGCAACAGGGGTATTTTCAAATTCTAGGCTAAAAATGTCGCTGTCTGCAATAAACTGCTCTAACTGGCTACTGTGATAAACTTTGCCATACAAACTGGCAGGCGGGTTGGGGGTGTCTTCTAAAAAGACACATTGATGTCCTAATTGTAAGGCGGATTGGGCGAGCATCATGCCAAGCTGTCCGCCACCTAAGATACCGAGTGTTTGGGTCATGTCAAAACCGTTCAATTAAAAATATCAGAAAAATCAGGAATTTATAATGCCGGGGATTGGGCTGTTTAGGATGGTCTGAGTTTGGGTGTGGCGAAATTCATCAAGTTTGCTTGCAAGCTCATCATCATGCAACGCCAGCATTTGTACTGCCAAAAGCCCAGCATTAAACGCCCCTGCCGTCCCGATGGCGAGCGTGCCTACTGCCACACCTTTTGGCATTTGTACGATGGACAGCAGGCTGTCCCAACCAGAGAGCGTGCTGGATTTGACAGGCACACCAAGCACAGGCAGGGCGGTTTGAGACGCACACATACCCGGCAGATGAGCTGCACCACCTGCCCCTGCGATGATAATTTGTAAGCCACGAGCTTTGGCATTTTTGGCATAATCAAAAAGTTTGTCAGGGGTGCGATGGGCTGAGACCACTTCACATTCAAATGCCACCCCAAACTCTGCCAAAATCTGTGCTGTTTCATTCATGGTTGCCCAATCAGACTGACTGCCCATGATGATACCGACTTTTGGTGTGCCATCTGGTGAAACAATGGGGGCAGGGGCGGTAGTGCTTGACATGAAAAATCCTTAGAGATGATAAATTAAAGATGGCGTATTATAACAGATTTTCACCCAACTGGTGAAAGTGGCTCTATATATTGTATAAAATTGTTCGCCGATAAAGTTGGGTTGGTGGTATCAAAGCGATAGGCGGTCAGATGTCCGTCTTTGCCTGCTGAATAATCTGTGCAGACCACTTGTGATGACAATGGGGCGGGCGTATCATGTAGCCAGTAATGTCCGATAAAGATGGGTTTTGTGGTGTTGATATAAAAATTTGCCAGCATGTCAGATAAACAAGCTAGGGGCGTATTTGGCAAATCATCAGCAAACAGCACTTGACTCATGGGCTGATGTTGCCAGTCATTAACCCACCATTTGATGCGAGCATTTGTACGAGTAATGCCAGTTTTGTCGGTCATGGTCATGCCTTGGGGTAAGGTGGTTTCAAGCCCTTTTAACAAATGCTCTATCGCCAAAAAAGACGGCGTGCGATGTCTGCCAGTTGCTTGCAGAGCATCAGGTGTGAGCTGATTTTGTGTTGTTAAATAAGGTTTAAGAGCGTCAATGGCACGAGTATCATAGCAGGCATGAATAAAAATGCAGTCATCTGTTTCTAGCCAAAGTGGTAATTCATAAAAACGATTTAACCAATATTGATGTAAAGATGACCCAAAAGGTATCTCATCTAAAAAGGCTTGATGTCCAATGGTGTTGTGTAGGCTGTGCGGTCTAAGATAGCCACCTGTGGGGTTGTGAATGTCAGGTGTGGCATAGGCTAGGGCGTTGTATTCATGATTGCCCATGACCGCTTGGGCGTGGTGGTTGTCTAGCATGGCAAAGACGATTTTTAGGGTGTCTAACTGACGGCTGCCCCTATCCACAAAATCGCCAATAAATATCGCCTGATGACCTTTTGGGGGAACATGGCTTGTGCCATCGTGGTGATAGCCAAGTTTGTTTAACAGTCCGATGAGTTTGTCAGCTTGTCCATGTATGTCGCCGATGATGTCGTAAATCATGATAAATCATCAAAAAATTGCATAATAACCAAATTTTACCAATTTTTCACGATGATTTTTTATAAATTTGTTACAATAAATGTTTTTTGCATAAGATTAAGACAATGACCACACTTCGCCCCAATTTTTGGCAATTTGCGTTAAACAAGCTGACTAATGATGAATGGGAAGCTTTGTGTGATGGCTGTGGCGTGTGTTGCTTGATTAAATATCTTGACGATGATGATGTGGCACTGACTGAATATACGGACGTTGCTTGCCAACTGCTAGATTGTACCACAGGGCATTGCTCAAACTACCAGCACCGCAAACGCCATGTGCCTGACTGTATCCGTTTGACGCCAGAGATGGTGCCTGACATGATGTGGCTTCCTAGGCATTGTGCTTATAAACGTCTGCATTTGGGGCAAGGTTTGCCATCTTGGCATTATTTGGTGGCAGGACAGGCACGCCATGATAAGGCGATGGATAAAGTGGGTGTGCGTGGTCGTTGTGTGTCTGAAAAGGGGCTAAGCGATGATGTGATAGAAGAGCGTATTGTAACATGGGTAAAAATTTAGAAATAAACATATTTATACAATCATATTTTTCATAAAAATATCTTTAATCATTACTAAAAGTTAGAATTCTAATAAAAAACACCCAATTGATTTAGGTGATTTTTTATCAATATAAAATATAACGATAATCATTTATTAAAAATCCTTAGAAAGTAACGGGATTTTTTACACTTTTGTGAATTTTTTATAACTTTTTTGCAGAAGTTTGTACGATAAGAATTTATTTTATGTCAAAAATAGCTTAAAATAGACAGGTTAGTAAAAATAGGCACAGCAAATGTGGATTTTTTGATAAAGCTGTTTTATCATAGCCACACACCCAGTATGGGATTAGCCCATTCATTTTCTGGAGGAAGTTTTAATGAGCCATGCCGAAGGCGTGAATGTTAAACGCCGTAGAGTCCTGATTGCATCTACTGCCGCCATTGGTGCGGTCGGTGTCGGTGCGATAGCCACCCCATTTGTGCGTTCTTGGTATCCAAGTGCCAAAGCGGAAGCCGCAGGTGCTGCCGTTGTTACCGACATTAGCGGTATTGAAAACGGTCAGATGATTACAGTTAAATATCGTGGCAAGCCTATCTTTGTCGTTAAGCGTACCGAAGAGATGGTGGCAAATTTAAGTAAAATTACATCAAAACTTGCCGACCCTGAGTCTAATGGGTCTGTTCAACCTGAAAATTGCAAAAATGAGACTCGTTCTATCCAGCCTGAGGTTTTGGTGGTAGAAGGGGTGTGTACGCATTTGGGTTGTGCACCGCTATTTCGCCCAGAAGTGGGAGCGGCAGACTTAGGTGGGGCGGACTGGATGGGTGGCTTTTTCTGTCCATGCCACGGCTCAATGTACGACTTGTCAGGTCGTGTATATAGTGGTATGCCTGCCCCTTTAAATTTGCCAATACCTATCTACAAGATTGAAGACACCATCTTGACCGTTGGGGAGACATAATCATGAGTATTGCTAAGAAATTTATGGGTTGGGTAGATGCTCGCTTCCCTGCGACTGAAACCTATGAATACCATATGTCAAAGTATTATGCACCAAAAAACTTCAACTTTTGGTATTTCTTTGGCGTATTATCTATGGTGGTCTTGGTAAACCAGCTCGTTACAGGGATTTGGCTGACCATGATGTTTAACCCCAGTGCCGAAGGGGCGTTTGCGTCCTTAGAGTACATCATGCGTGATGTCAAAGGTGGTTGGCTCATTCGCTATATGCACTCCACAGGTGCGTCCGCATTCTTTGTGGTGGTGTATTTACATATGTTCCGTGGTCTGATGTACGGTTCATACCGCAAGCCCCGTGAGTTGGTTTGGATTATCGGTATGGCGATTTACCTGTGCTTGATGGCAGAAGGATTCTTTGGTTATCTGTTGCCTTGGGGCAATATGTCATTTTGGGGTGCTCAGGTGATTTTGAATTTGCCTGCTGCCATTCCTTTCATCGGCGATGGCTTGGCTGAGTGGGTTAAAGGCGACTATATCATCTCTGGTATTACGCTAAACCGTTTCTTTGCTTTGCATGTTGTTGCCATTCCATTGGTGTTGGTGGGCCTGGTGTTTATGCACTTGGTGGCATTGCACCATGTTGGTTCAAACAACCCAGATGGCGTTGAAATCAAAAAGCTCAAAGATAAAAATGGCGTACCACTAGATGGCGTACCTTTCCACCCTTACTATACTGTGCATGACATGGTAGGTATTGTGGTGTTCTTTATCTGCTTCTTTGCGGTGGTGTTCTTTGCCCCAGAAGGTGGCGGTTATTTCCTAGAAAAACCCAACTTTGAAGTGGCAAACGCTCTAAAAACACCTGCTCACATTGCACCTGTTTGGTATTATATGCCATTTTATGCCATGCTTCGTGCCACACCTTCTATGTTTGGCTCAGCTTTACCAGGGGTGATTGTGATGTTTGGGGCGATTCTTATCTTGTTTGTGTTGCCTTGGCTTGACCGCTCACCAGTAAAATCTATCCGTTATAAGGGTGCTTTATCAAAAATTGCTTTGGTGATTTTTGTGATTAGCTTCTTGATTTTGGGTTATTTAGGTGGTGTGGCATCTTCACCTGTAAATACCATTGTTGGTCGTGTTTGTACTATTTTATACTTCTTGTACTTTATCCTAATGCCATTTTATACATCAATGGAAACGTGCAAGCAACCGCCAGAACGTGTTACAGGAGGCCACTAATGAAAGCATTTAATCTAAAAACGCTTGGTGCCAGTCTTGTTTTGGCAACAGGTGTGATGGCAAGCTCATCCGCTTTTGGTGCAGGTGGTCATGGTTGTGGCGAATATACCGAAGCTGATGGCTCAAAAGTTACTCTAGAATGTAGCAAAGCTCCCATTGATTTGACCAATAAAGGTTCATTGCAACGTGGTGCTAATATGTTCATGAACTACTGTGTTGGTTGTCATTCAGCTCAGTATGTGCGTCATTCTCGTATTGCCCAAGACCTTGACATTCCACCAGAGTTGGTGGCAAAGTATCTGATGGTAACAACCGACCAAATTGGCGACCACATTACTGCCGATATTGACCCTGAATTGCAAGGGGCTTGGTTTGGGGCTGCTCCACCTGACCTATCACTAGAAACTCGTCTGCGTGGTGATGACTGGGTATATACTTATCTGTTATCGTTCTATGAAGACCCAAGCCGTCCTTGGGGTGCAAACAACCTAGTGCTTGCTAACGCTGCTATGCCACACGTTTTGCACAATCTACAAAAAGATTTGGGCAAAGAAGAGTACGAAGCTCGTGTGGGTGATTTGGTGAATTTTATGGCGTGGATGGCAGAGCCTGTCCGCCATGAGCGTAAAATCTATGGTGCGTTTGTGCTGTTATTTTTACTTGTGTTGCTCATTCCGGTATATCTTCTCAATAAAGAATTTTGGAAAGACGTTAAGTAACATACCAGCCAAAAAAAGCCGACTTTATGTTGGCTTTTTTTGTTTTTGCTCGTCAGATTATGATAAGATAGGGCGTTATGTTTTATTGTATTAATAAAGGATGAATGATGATTACCGATGAACAAATCGCCAAAAAAGCCCTAACTCATGCGGCAAGCATCGGACAAATTGCCCAAAAATTAGGCTTAACAGATGACATGATAGAGCATTATGGACGTTATAAAGCCAAAATAGACACAAATAAACTTTGTCATCTGCCCAATAAAAACGGCAAATTAGTTCTCGTAACTGCCATCAATCCTACCCCAGCAGGAGAAGGTAAAACCACCACCAGCATAGGTTTGGCGGATGCTTTGGCTCATCGCTTGGCAAAAGATGACAAAACAGCCATGATGGTGTTGCGTGAGCCATCTTTGGGGCCTGTATTTGGTGTCAAAGGCGGAGCAACAGGGGGCGGGCAAGCTCAGGTCATTCCAATGGAAAGTATCAATTTGCACTTTACGGGAGATTTTCATGCCATCAGCTCTGCCAATAACTTGCTGTCAGCGATGATTGATAATCACATTTATCAAGGCAATGAGCTGGGTATCAACCCCAAAAAAGTCGTGTGGAAGCGGGTTTTGGACATGAATGACCGCCAGCTTCGCCATGTATTAAGCGGTATTGGTAAGCCGACAGATGGTGTGATTCGCCCTGATGGTTTTGATATTGCGGTGGCAAGCGAAGTGATGGCGGTGTTTTGCTTGGCGAGTGATTTGGATGATTTAAAAAAGCGACTGGGTGAGATGGTGGTGGCATATCGTTTTGATAACACACCTGTTTTTGCCAAAGACTTGCACGCTCACGGGGCGATGACTGCTTTGTTAAAGGACGCATTTTATCCAAATTTAGTACAGAGCATGGCTCAAACCCCTGCATTGATACATGGTGGTCCATTTGCTAATATCGCTCATGGTTGTAATTCGCTTGTTGCCACAAAAACCGCCATGCACTTAGCGGATGTGGTGGTTACCGAAGCAGGCTTTGGGGCAGATTTGGGGGCAGAGAAGTTTTGTAATATCAAGTGCCGTATTGGTGATATTTCCCCTGATGTTTGTGTGGTGGTGGCGACTGTCCGTGCCTTAAAATATAATGGTGGCATGGTTAAGGCGGATTTGGCAGATGAAAACTTAAATGCCCTAAGTGATGGTTTGCCAAATCTATTAAAACACGTCCATACCATGCAACAAGTCTTTGGTTTGCCTGTGGTGGTGGCGATTAACCGCTTTATCACTGACAGTGATGATGAGCTTGCCATGGTTTTGTCAGCGTGTGAACAAGTAGGTGTTGATGTGGCTTTATGTGATGTGTGGGAGCAGGGCGTGGCAGGGGGTTTGGCACTTGCAGATAAAGTATTGCAAGCCATGGATAAACCCAAATCCTTTACATTTAGCTATGATGAGAGCGATACTATTGAACAAAAAATAACCAAAATCGCCCAAAATGTCTATGGGGCAAAAGGCGTGCAGTTTGGGGCGGATGCCTTGCGTGATATTAAGCGTCTTTATAAGTTTGGTTTTGATAAACTGCCGATTTGTATGGCAAAAACCCAATACTCTTTATCAGACAATCCCAAGCTTTTAGGTTGTCCATCAGATTTTGACATCACGGTGCGTGAGTTGGTGGTGGCACATGGGGCAGGTTTTATTGTGGTGATTTGTGGCGACATCATGAGAATGCCAGGGCTACCAAAAAGTCCTTCTGCCCAAGCGATAGATGTGATTGATGGACAAATTGTGGGGCTATTTTAGTTTTGTTTCAGGTAGGGCCAAGCCGCTTTTAGATAAATCATCATGGACCATAAAGTCAGCACCACTGCCACCAACATAAGGGCATAGCCAATGAGTTCTAGGCTTTGCCAGTTTAGTAGTAGTACGGTGATGGCGACCATTTGAAAAGCGGTTTTGAGCTTGCCCACATAAGAGACCGCCACAGACGTACGTTTGCCAAGCTCTGCCATCCATTCACGTAGGGCAGATACGGCGATTTCACGAGAGATGATGACGATGGCACTGATTGCCATGACGATATTGGCGTGCCACTGCACCAAAATAATCAGTGCGGCCGCCACCATCAGCTTATCTGCCACAGGGTCCAAAAATCGCCCAAAGGCAGATGTGATACCCATTTTGCGAGCCAAAAACCCATCAAGCCAATCGGTAATTGCCGCTAAAACAAAAACCAAAGTCAGCAAAAAATGCCGTAGCGTATTATCACTATACGCCATCATGCCAAATCGTGCGATGGCATTATCAGTGATGGCAGGCACACCAATCCCCAAAGCAGGTGGCCAATAAGCAATCGCAATAAAGAGCGGTATCATCAAAATGCGAGCGATGGTCAGGTTGTTTGGTAGGTTAAAGATGGTGCTAGACTGATGGTGATTTTGGTCAGACATGGCAAACGTGGTTTAAAATTTGTGGATATGATACCGTAAAATTAGCAATTTTTATACCTAAATCACACGAAAATTGCCTTTTTGGGGGATTTTTGAGTACAATACCACCATTTTTTATCAAAGACGGCTTATGACGACCAAAAACTCACAGCACAATCATGATGTTATCATCATCGGAGCGGGAGCATCAGGATTATTTTGTGCCATCAATATTGCCAAACACGGTAAAAGTGTATTGGTTATAGACCATGCCAACAAAGCAGGCAAAAAAATTTTGATGTCAGGGGGGTGGGCGTTGTAATTTTACCAACATGGACGTTGGGGCATCTCATTTTATCAGTCAAAATCGCCATTTTGTGCGTTCGGCATTATCACAATTTACGCCCCATGATTTTATGGCATATATTTACAAGCACAACATTGCCTTTCATGAAAAAACGCACGGTCAGCTATTTTGTGATGATTCATCAAAAGATATTTTAAATATGTTACTTGATGAATGTCGCACCCATCACGCCACTATACAGCTTAATACCACCGTACATACCATCACGCCTTGTGATGATGGATTTTTATTATCTACCCAAACAAGTCAAACCTTATCAGCACGCTCTTTGGTGATTGCCACAGGTGGGCTGTCCATCCCAACCCTTGGGGCAAGTGGTTTTGGCTATCAATTTGCTGAGCAGTTTGGACACAAAATCATACCCACCCAAGCATCCTTAGTGCCATTTACCTTTACAGACAAAGTGGGCGAGATGATAAAGTCGTTAAGCGGTGTCAGTCTTGATGTGGTGGCGTTTAATGATAAAATTCGCTTTGAGCTGCCCATGCTGTTTACTCATCGTGGACTGTCAGGACCTGCCATGTTGCAGTTGTCTAATTATTGGCAAATTGGTGAGAGCATTTGGGTGGACTTATTGCCACAGACAGACATTGGTCAGTTATTGTTATCGCACAAAAAATCTCACCCAAAACAAAAGATACGCACCGCTTTAACGCCATATTTTGCCAAAAATCTGCTGGTTGCCCTAGAAGGTCATTTTTGGCAGTCATTGGCACATATTGAGCTTGCCAACATTAAAGATAAAGAGCTTATCCAAATCGGTCAAAGCATGAACACATGGCAACTTAAACCATCAGGCACAGAAGGCTATCGGGTGGCGGAAGTAACCAAAGGTGGTGTAGATACCAAGGATATTTTTGGTAACACCATGCAAAGTCGCTTGCACGATGGTTTGTATTTTATTGGGGAAGTGTTAGACGTTACAGGACATTTGGGGGGTTATAATTTTCAGTGGGCATGGTCATCTGCCTTTGTATGTGCGATGGACATTATCAAAAGATGAGATAAAAAGGTTGTATCATCATCAAAATATGAGTAAACTATCTTATTTATTTTACATTAGGAGAAGCCATGAGCGATGTCGCCCCTGAATTTACCATCACCATCTCAGGACAAATCACCCCTGATGATGTCGCTACCCTTGCTCAGACGGGCGTAAAATCCATCGTCAATAACCGTCCTGATGGTGAAGAAGCAGGACAGCCTACGTCCGATGAGATTGCCCAAGCATGTCAAAAACATGGCATTGCTTATGGATTTATTCCTTTTGCAGGTGGTATGCTAGACATGAATCATGTCCAAGTCTTTGCAGATTTTTTTAATGATACCGAGCGTCCTTTGCATATGTTTTGTCGCACAGGCAACCGCTCAAACACCATTTTGGCGGCGGCTCGTGAAAGAGATTTGTTGGACGAAAACTAAGAACAAGACGCATACAGCTCATCACGCACGTTGATGAGTGTGTTTATGATGGCGGTGGTGTTTGGTGTATCTGGCAACTGACTTTTTGTAAATGCCATCTGTACATCAGCCATCAGTTCATCAGCTTTGATGAGTAATTCATCATAGTCAAATTGCCCTGATTTGATGGCAAGCAGTTCATCACGATTATCCCTTTTGGCAATCACTTTGCCTGTGCGAGCAATATCCAAAGCGGTGTATAGTAGCCGAAAAGTGTGCATGATGTTTTTGGCATCATAGCCTTTGCCATGCGTGATGGTGGATTGGTAGCGTTCATGATTGCGGTTATCCACCCATTGCCAATAGTCTTTATAGTCTTGACAGTATTTAGAATATCCCATTTTATTAAACGACAAATAGCCAACTGCCACCGAACCTTTTGGGATTGAGCTTAATGACACGTCATTGGCTTTGTCATCACTCATCACACCACAAAATTTATCACCAACAAACATGGCATACATATCACGGCTATGTGCCATTTTGGATAAGCCAATTTGTTGTTGGGTCAAATGATTTTGTGCCAACCAATCCATTAAAGAGATGCTTTTGTGATTATCAAACACCACACAAAATGCCAAAATATTCTTTTTGTCTTTACTTATGGGATTGACAATCTTTTTATTTAAGCCACGAGATTTTTTAATTTGGCTCATGGCAAATCCTGCAAAGGTTTTTTGGCATAATTTGCTCACAAACCAATCAGGATTAAATCTCTCCATCAGTGGGTGTTTGTACAGAATGTCATCATCAGAGCTGGCAAGCAGTTCCATCATATTGGGATTGTTTTGTAACAACAGCGCCACATATCGCCCAAGCTCATAGTAAACAATGTCATTGGTGGCATTGCTGATTTGGGGGATATAGTCGCTGTGTAGCCCATAATAATGGGTTTTTGGCAGATAAAATACGCCTTTAATGTCTGTATCCGATGTTGGCGTGGCAAGGTTATAAGCACGACTGCCAGAGAGACATTCTAATAAAATAAGACGGTTGTTTTTTAAATATGTGATGTCCATGGTGTGGTTTTATTTATCAAACGCCAATTTTTGAAAGATGTGGTTTAACAACTCAACATCGCTTTTTGGTTTTTTGTCAAATTTTAAATGCTGGGTATGTTGCCAAAGCTGATGGGTTAATTTTATCATGGGCTTGGGTAACTGATAAAGATGGCTTTCATGCTGATGTTGTTTGACATCAACGATGTGTTGTAATTCGTTTTGTTCATCATGACCTAGCAGGTGAAACATCTTTGTGATTAATACAGGTGGCATGGTTTGATATTCTTTGAGCCATAAACTTGCCAGCAAAGCACGAATAAGATAACACCATTTTTTAAGATGAATGGGCTTGGTCAAATCCATGCCTGCATTTATCTTTTTTGCCAAACCTTGATAGTGATGATAGATGGCTTGTGGGTTAAAAAACTCTATTAAAACAGGATGGATGGCATAGATAAACTCATCATCACAATGATAAATTATGGGTGAATATAGCCACTCAAAGATGACTACATTGGACTTGTGAATATGAATGAGTGCTTTTTTAATGTCCCAACCACCAACATCAAATGGCACATCAAATAAATCATGCGTGATAAATTCAAGGGTGTCTTTATTTTCATAAATGGACATATACCAATCAGGTGTGTGCTTATAAATCATTCGCACGTCAAAATCACTGTCAGAACTGGCAAATCCCCACGCACGACTGCCACTTTCACACGCATATAAGGGAGTGATGGCATGTTTTTGACAATTGGCATATAAAGTTTGAGCAATCATGGCGTTTATGATAAAGTTTGTATGTCATTCATTTGGTTATTGTAAAAACGTCCATGTGCCTTGTCAAGGCTGATGATTTTATAAAAAGGGCTTGAATATTTTGCATAATTGGGCTAAATTAAGTGAAATTTTATGGTTTTATAGGAACAAATTTTCATGTCTGATGACAATCCTAGTGGCTGGCGACGTGGCTTAAAACGCTGGCTTTCTACTGCCCCTGAAACCCGTGATGACCTACTAAATTTGGTTCAAAATTCTCGGCAGTTTTTAGATTCTGATATGGTGGATATGTTAGAAGGCGTGTTGGATTTGCCTGCCACCCAAGTGCGTGAGATTATGACTCCACGCCCACAGGTAAAAGCCATCGGCAGTGATGATGATTTGGCGGACATATTGGCATTGGTGCTAGACAGTGAGCATTCTCGCTACCCTGTGTTTGACACTCATGATGATAATACCGTGCTTGGGATTTTGTTGGTCAAAGATTTGATAGGGATTTTACAACAAAAACTGACAGACACAGATGTGCCACTGTCTTTGGATAAATTGGTGCGAAAGCCATTATACATTGCCGAAACTGCCCGTGCTGATACCTTGCTTCGTTCCCTACAAAAAGCTCAGGTACATATGGCGATTGTGGTTGATGAATTTGGTTCGGTGGTCGGTGTGGTTACGATGGAAGATTTGCTAGAAGAGATTGTCGGCGACATCGTGGATGAGCATGATGACATAGAAGAAGACAGTACCATCAACAACATCGTCCCCCACCCAAATCAAGAGCATACTTGGCTTGTGCAAGCATCCACGCTCATCAGTGATTGTAATGATGAATTGGGTACTGCATTTGATGATACAGACGTGGACACCATGGGTGGGTTGGTTATGCAGGCACTGGGGGCGGTGAGTTATTTACAAGGTGAAAAAGTAACGATTGATGATTGGCAAATCACGGTGGTGGATGTGGAGGGGCGTTTTATTCGTTTGTTGGAGCTGACACATCATCAGGATTGAGCATACAAAAGAAGATGGTTGATGTATATTGCCATAGGTGTTGTTGGTGAGTGTGTATTTGAGTTTGTAGGCATTTGCTCAAATATTATAGCTATCTTTAACCTTGATAATTAGGTAGGGTTACCTTAAAAAATGGCGTAAAACTGCCTACTTATCAAGTGTCTTTATTAAGGATTAGATGATATAATTTAGCCCAAAATAGTATATTAATAAAAGTCTAAGTCAAATAACGAGAGCTGTTACGACTGTGGTATTGTGTTGTCAGCCATGATTTTAAAGAAGCAGATGGGCTTGACCAAGAAGATTATAGTGGCAATGTTCAATATTGGAACATTTTACCAAAAATTAATCTGATGGACATTGTACGCAAAGTGGTCTTGCTATTTTGATATTATACCACCCCAATTTTAGCCAATAAAAAACCCCGCTAAAAGCGGAGTTTCAAGCGATAAGGAATTAACGCTTTGAGAATTGTGGGCGTTTACGAGCTTTGCGTAGACCCAACTTTTTACGCTCAACTTCACGAGCATCACGAGTAACAAAACCAGCCGCTTTTAGGGCAGGCTTGACAGTTTCGTCAGACTCAATCAAGGCACGAGTAATGCCATGACGGATTGCACCTGCTTGACCGCTAGCACCACCACCTGTTACGGTGATATATAGGTCGTATTTGTCAATAGCTTCTAGTAGTTCCAAAGGCTGACGCACAACCATACGAGAAGTTTCACGACCAAAGTATTCATCTAGGCTTTTGCCATTGATGACGATGTTGCCTGTGCCTTTTGACAAGAAGACACGAGCGGTAGAAGTCTTGCGGCGACCAGTGCCGTAATTGCGTTCCATAATGTCTCCTTAGATGTCTAGTACTTGTGGCTGTTGAGCGGCATGTGGGTGTTCTGTGCCAGCATACAGCTTTAATTTTTTAATCATGGCATAACCAAGAGGACCTTTTGGCAACATACCTTTTACCGCCTTATGTAGCACATCTTCTGGCTTGTGAGCGATAAGTTTGGTAAAATTAGTTTCCTTGATGCCGCCTGGATAACCTGTATGACGGTAGTACTTTTTATCTTGGGCTTTTTTGCCAGTAACTGCCACTTTGTCAGCATTGATGACGATGATGTAATCACCAGTATCAACATGGGGCGTATAAGATGGCTTATGCTTGCCACGCAAACGTGATGCGATTTCGCTGGCTAGGCGACCTAGCGTTTTGCCTTCTGCGTCCACAACATACCAGTCGTGAACCACGTCAGCAGGTTTTGCACTTACAGTAGTAGTCATAATAAACCTTTAAATCATTGAGTTTGAGAGTAGAACAAATAAAAAAATTCAAGCAGTTGCTTGATTTTATCTGTTTTAAGAGTGGGGAAACGAAGGCTCTCAAAAAACACACAATATTATACGAACTTTTTTTATAAAAAGCAAGGGTTAAAAGCACGTCTAAAAATAAAAACCCCTAACAAGGTTAGAGGTTTAAACTAAATATGGTGCCCGGGGCCGGACTTGAACCGGCACGCTCAAAAGAGCGAGGGATTTTAAATCCCTTGTGTCTACCAATTTCACCACCCGGGCAAACAATGGAGGCTGAGGTCGGAATCGAACCGGCGTACACGGAGTTGCAGTCCGCTGCATGACCACTCTGCCACCCAGCCATGTAAGTGGGTGCTATGATAGCAAAAATTTTTTAAAATGCAAGCATATTTTTAATAGTTTTAAGTGATGATAATATATTTTACATTTTAGCAATATTTTAGAAATAAAATGAGCAAGTTTATCCCAGCGGCTAAATTTTTGGTTTTTGGCGATGATGAGTGATGTGTTGTGTTTTATGTTTTGGGCGATAAATCCATAATTTTGTACACATTTTATTCATAAAGTCAAGCAGGAAAGATGAACCGTATGAGCAAAAATTTACAAAAACAACCTTTAAAAATGGTTTATAATAACTAACTTTTACTTTTTATTGCTTGTGTTGCAGGATTTTACATGAAATCACCACAAGCCAACAAAATAAAGGCGATTTTATGAACCAAAAACTAAAAATACTAAGCGTCATGTTGATGATGGCGATGGGTGTCGGTTTGGTTGCTTGTAATAAAAAGCAAAATGCTGAACAAGCCGCTGCCCAACAACAAATGCCACCAACCACCGTTGAGGTGCAAGTGGTGGAGCTAGGGATTGTGCCTTTAATACAAAATTTTTCTGGTAGGGTGTCCGCCATTGAGACATCGCAGGTACGTCCACAGGTGGGCGGTATTATTGATGAAGTGTTATTTAGAGAAGGCAGTTACGTTAAAAAAGGTCAAGATTTATACCGCATTAACCGCGATAATTATGTCAGCAGTGCCAACACGAGCCTTGCAGCCATTCATACGGCTGAGGCAAGTTTGGTGCGTGCCAATTCTGAGTTAAATGCACAACAAGCCAGCTTAGGTGCACAAGAGGCGAATTTAACCGCCGCCCAAGCCAATCTGACTTCTGCCCAAGCCACATTAGCCCAAGCCCAAGCGGATTTGGCCAGAGTGCAAAGTTTGGTGAGTATTGATGCGGTATCAAAACAAGTCCACGACCAAGCAAAAACCGCTGTAAAAACTGCCCAAGCAGGGGTGCAATCTGCTCAAGCGGGCGTAAAATCTGCCCAAGCAGGGGTCAATACAGCACGAGCTAATGTTGAATCAGCACGAGCCAATGTTGCCCAAGCCCAAGCATCTATTAACAGTGCCAAAGCGGCTCATGATGCCAGTTTGTTGGACATGAGCCGTACTGTTGTTAAAGCACCCATTTCAGGTCGGATTGGGATTTCAGCAGTAACCGCAGGGGCATTGGTGTCAGCATCTCAAACAAGTGCTTTGGCAACCATTTCTCGCACTGACATGGTGTATGTGGACATTCAGCAATCATCATCACAAATGCTCCAATTACGCCAACAGATTATGTCAGGCAAAGCAGGTCAAGGCTCACCAGAGGTGCAAATTATTTTAGAAGACGGCACAGTATATCCGCTTATTGGTCGGCTTGCCCTAGAAGATGCCAAAGTAGATGAAGCGACAGGTTCTGTTGTGTTGCGGGCGGTATTTGCCAACCCTGATGGCGTGTTAATTCCTGGTATGTACGTCAATGCCAACCTTGCCCAATCGGTGGTAGAAAATGCCACGATATTGCCAAAAACTGCGGTCAGTTTAACACCCAAGGGCGAAGCTCAGGTATATGTGGTTAATCAAGATAACAAAATTGAAGTGCGTCCAATCAAAACATCAGGCACACTTCAAGGTCAATGGGTGGTTACTGAGGGTTTAAATGCAGGCGATAAAGTGGTGGTGATGGGTGCTGCCAAGGTAAAACCTGACCAAGCTGTTGAAGTGCGTGTGGTGGCAAATCCCCACTTGCAAGGTGAGCAGTCGCAAAATGAACAGCCACAAGATGAGCAATCACCAGAACAAACACCAGCCACCCAAGCCCAAAACCAACCAAACAACCAAGCACCACAACAAGGTCAAAACAGCGTGATGGCACCTGCAAATCCAGCGACATCAGACGCCCAAAGCGAAGCTGAGGCTTTGGCAGACAGTGCAGAAGCTGGTAACTAGGGGGCGGTATGTCTAAGTATTTTATTGAACGCCCGATTTTTGCATGGGTGATTGCCATGCTCATCATGTTGGTGGGGGTCATCGCTGTGCGTAGCCTACCGATTGAGCAGTATCCACAGATTGCACCACCAACCATCTCTATCAATGCCATTTATCCGGGGGCAGATGCTGAGACAGTAGAAAACACCGTAACCCAAGTCATTGAGCAACAAATGAAAGGGCTTGATGGTCTGGCGTATATGTCATCTAACTCATCATCGTTTGGGACAGGTTCAGTTACTTTGACCTTTGATAATTCGGTCAATCCTGATACTGCCCAAGTTCAGGTGCAAAACAAGTTACAATCTGCCATGAGTAGTCTGCCTGCTGATGTACAGCGTCAAGGGGTAACAGTAGAAAAATCCAGCAGTAGCTTTTTGATGGTTGTATCATTTTTCTCCGAAGATGGTAACATGGATAGGTCGGACATTGCTGACTATCTAAATGCAAGCGTGGTAGATAGCATTAGCCGTGTCAATGGCGTGGGTTCTGTGAACGTGTTTGGTTCGTCTTATGCCATGCGTATTTGGCTAGACCCTGCCAAACTGGCTTCTTATTCGCTCATGCCATCTGATGTGTCAGCCGCCATTCAAGCCCAAAACGTACAGGTGTCAGCAGGTCAGCTTGCCAACACACCAAGCAATCTTAATCGTCAAGTCATCAACGCCACAGTCAGTGTACAAAGCTTTTTAAAGGCCCCCGAAGAGTTTGGTAATATTTTGGTAAAAACCGACTCATCAGGGGCTAAGGTGCGTATCAAAGATGTGGCAAAGGTGGAGCTGGGCTCTGAAAGCTATGCAGTAGAGACTTTTTATAATGGTCAGCAAGCGGCAGGTATCGGCATCATGCTGTCATCAGGGGCAAATGCCCTAGAAGTGCGTGAAGCGGTAGAGCAACGCCTAAATGAGCTGTCTGTTGGCTTTCCTAAAGGGCTAAAAACCGAAATACCATACGACACCACGCCATTTGTCAAACTGTCTATCAAACAGGTGGTGATGACGCTACTAGAAGCGATTGGACTGGTATTTTTGGTCATGTTCTTGTTTTTACAGAGCTGGCGAGCAACCATCATTCCAACGCTGGCTGTGCCTGTGGTGATTTTGGGTACGTTCGCTGTGTTGTCGGCGTTTGGTTTTACGATTAATATCTTAACCATGTTTGCGATGGTGCTTGCCATTGGTCTTTTGGTGGACGATGCGATTGTGGTGGTAGAAAACGTAGAGCGTATCTTAGAAGAAGACCCAAGCATCTCTGTTAAAGATGCCACCATTCAGTCTATGAGTGAGATTAGTAAAGTGGTGATTGGCATTGCACTGATTTTATCGGTGGTGTTTGTGCCAATGATTTTCTTTGCTGGGTCGGCAGGCGTGATTTATCGTCAGTTTGCTGCCACGCTCATCACCAGTATGTCGCTGTCGGCGATTGTCGCACTTGTCTTTACGCCAGCACTTTGTGTTACGATTTTAAAACGTCAAGCCCACAAGGACATTCATACCCAAAAAGGCTTTTTTGGCTGGTTTAACCGTTTGTTTTTTAAAGCAAGTCGTGGTTATGAAAACTTTGTTGGCAAAACCTTTAATGCCAGATGGCTTTTTGCCATTGCTTATGCGGTGGTGATTGGTGTGATGGTGCTGACGTTTAGAGCTTTGCCATCGTCTTTTGTGCCCGAAGAAGACCAAGGTTTTGTGATGACGTTGGTGCAACTGCCGGCAGGCTCAACGCTTGACCAAACCAAGCAAGTCATGGAAAAAGTGGACCATTATTTCCGTGAACAAGAAAAAGACAAAGTTGAGAGCGTTTTTGCCATCTCAGGATTTAGCTTTATGGGCAGTGGGCAAAACATGGGCATGGCGTTTGTGCGTTTAAAAGATTGGAGTGAGCGTACCACCCCTGACAGCTCTGCCAAAGCAATCGCTGGTAAAGCCATGGCTTTAAACATGATGATACCAGAAGCGACTTTGGTGTATCCACTTGCTCCGCCTGCCATTCAAGGCTTTGGTAATGCAAACGGCTTTGATTTGCGTCTTCAAGACATCGGTGGTGTGGGTCATGACAAACTACTAGAAGCTCGCAATATGCTGCTGGGTATGTCTGCCCAAAATCCCAATGTTGCAGGCGTGCGTCCTAATGGTCAAGAAGACGCCCCAAAACTTAAAGTCAATATCAATCAAGAGCAAGCGGCCGCCTATAATCTAAATATGGCAACGATAAATACCACAATCGCCCAAGCCTTTGGGGGCAGTTATGTCAATGATTTTATTGACCGTGGACGTATCAAAAAAGTCTATATGCAGGCAAACCCTGACAGCCGAGCCACCCCAGAAGACATCAACAAATGGCATGTGCGTAACGCCAACGGTCAGATGATTAGTTTTGGGGCATTTGCCACGAGCGAATGGCAATATGGTAGCCCAGGACTTGACCGTTACAATGGTTTGTCATCAATGAGTATCCAAGGTCAAGCCGCTCCCGGTAAATCCACAGGAGAGGCCATGCTGGCGATGGAAGAGATGATTGCCAAGCTTCCTGATGGCATTGGTTATGAATGGACAGGACTGTCGCTAGAAGAACGTAAAACAAGCGGTCAAGCCATGAAATTGTACATCGTTTCTATGGTGGTGGTGTTTTTGTGTTTGGCAGCATTGTACGAAAGCTGGTCTATTCCATTTTCGGTCATGCTGGTGATACCGCTTGGTGTTTTGGGAGCGGTTTTGTTTACCGCCAGTAAAGGCATGGCAAATGATGTGTATTTGCAAGTGGGTTTATTGACGGTGATCGGTCTTTCTGCCAAAAATGCCATTTTGATTATTGAGTTTGCCAAAGAACTCCAAGAATCAGGCAAAACGCTCAAAGAAGCGGTCATGCAAGCTGCTCGTATGCGACTGCGTCCCATTATCATGACGTCTTTGGCATTTGGTATCGGCGTTGTGCCGTTGATGATTGCCACAGGGGCAGGTTCAGGCAGTCAAAACGCTGTTGGCACAAGTGTGGTTGGTGGGGTCATCACAGCGACATTCTTGGGCGTGTTCTTTATCCCGATGTTTTATGTGTGGGTGCGTTCAGTATTTCCCTATAAGCCTGCCAAAACCACCGACGCTGTCAGTCAGGAGAAATTATGAAAATCATGCGTTTATTTGCGTTATCTGCTTTGAGTTTGGCGGTGGGGGCGTGTAATGTCATACCCCCAAAAGCGCCCCTAACGGTGGTCGCCAAGCCAAATATTCCTGTGGATGAAAGCTATGAAGTTTTGGACAAAGAAACCATCAGCACGCCCCAAAGCCCAAGCGTTGCGGCTGTGCGTTGGCAGGATTTTTATGCTGATGATAAGCTAAAATCTTTGATTGAGATGGGTTTGGCACATAACAAAGATTTAGAACAAGCACTACTTGCCATTGAATCAGCCAAAGCCAGATACCAAATCGCCCATGCAAATATGTTTCCTACGGTGGCAACATCAGCAAGTGCGTCTCGTTCAGCAAGCCCCCAAGACCGCAATCCTAGCTCAGGTTATACGGTTGGTCTGGGTATGTCTAGCTATGAGTTGGATTTTTGGGGTAAGGTTGCCAGTGCTAAAGAATCGGCATTGCATGAGTATTTGGGTAGTAATGCCAACAAAGATATTGTACAAATATCACTCATTTCTAACATTGCCCAAGGCTATGTCAATCTAAGCTACGCCATCGCCCAACGTCAGCTCGCCCTAGAAACGCTAAAAACTCGTGAGCACTCGCTGTTTATCAATAAAAAGCGTTTTGAAGCAGGTATTGATGCCAAAAACCCCAGTTTGCAAGCCGAAGCGTCCTTAGAAGCGGTGCGATTGGATATTTATAAGGCGGACACGTCCATTTTGCAGTTGCGTAATGCGTTGCAGTTATTGATTGGTTCGCCTGTGCCTGTGGAGCTGATGCCTGATATGGCGGTAAACAAAATCACCAGCCCATCAGTATTTAGTGCAGGATTGCCAAGCGAGCTGTTGTATTATCGCCCTGACATTGTCAAAGCAGAACACGCCTTAAAGTCAGCAGGGGCAAATATTAACGTGGCTCGTGCCAGTTATTTTCCGTCCATCAGGCTGTCAGGTGAGCTGGGTTATCGTTCATCTGGTTTGAATGATTTGCTGTCATCATCTGCTTTTGGTTGGTCTTTTGGACCTGCCATCAACTTGCCGATTTTTGATGCAGGTCTTCGCCGTGCCAATTATGAAGTTGCCCAAGTTGCCCAAAAGCAAATGCTCTCTGCTTATGAAAAAGCCATTCAAACGGCATTTTATGAAGTAAACGATGTGCTTGCTGCTCGTGCTACCATCGGTCAGCAGTTGCAAACGCAGTACCGCTTACAAAAAAACTATCAAGAGACTTATCAAATCGCTCATGCACGCTTTCGTTCAGGGTTGGATAATTATCTGAATGTGTTAGATGCCGAGCGTTCATTGTTTGCCAATCAACAAGCGATTTTGGCATTAGAACAACAGCAGGTCATCAGTCAAATTCGCCTATATCAAGTGTTGGGTGGCGGGGCAAGTTTGACCGCCGAGCAGGTGGCTGAATTTCAAAAACAAAGACAAGCCATGCAAACTGCCAGTCTTGCCAGTGAGCATGATGTGGTGGCAAGCCCTGCCGATACAGACGATGGTGTAAAACTGGTGCAGCCCAAGCCTGATAATGTGGCGGTGATTGAGCCTGCCAATGACGATGGTATTGCCAAATAGTTAAGTCGCCATTTTAAAAGCACCTATTTTGGGTGCTTTTGTGTTTTATAAAGGGCTTTTAAATAACATCAGCCCTTGTTCATCAGGTGCATGACATGGTAAAAATCCGCTTGGGTGAGTGCTGCCTGTGAGTGATAAAGTTAAGGCGTGAATGCCACGGCTTTTGGCATGGCGAGTAGCAAAGGTGCGTATGGCACTTAGCATGGTGCGACCAATCCCTTTGCCTTGCAGGTGTGGCAGTACAACCCAAGGATAAATGTGAGCATTGCCATCACAAAAAACCACCCCCACGCACGCCATAGGCTCTTTGGTAGCGGGGTCATCAACACAAAAGACGTAGCCTGATGTGATGAGCTGATGTAGTGTGTCCAAATGCTCCGTGCTACTTGGGTGGCAAGCGTGGATAAGTTGGTTTAATGCACTGATGTCGTTGGTATCGGCACGTCTTAGGCGGATATTTTGGGCGGTGATGGAGGAATTAGTCATGTGATTTTTCCAAAGTGCTAAGATGAGTATCTAGTATGATGGCAAGTTTGTCAGCAAGCTCGGCTCTTAGGGATTGATGGTCATCATAATTTGTGTCTAGGCTTGAATAATGTGGGTAGGCACGAGCTTTTTTAAGTGGGGCTGGCAGTTTGTCCGATTGCCAAGGTAGGGCGGTATCGCCATCTAAATGAATGACATCAAGACTGGCATGACCACGATGTCGCAAGGTGTGGTGCAAGTATTGTGATTGGGCAGACAGTAGCGTTAAGGTTTCATTGCTGATGGTGAGTGTTTTTATGCCCATGGCTTTGTCTTTGATGGTGCTACTGTTGGGCAGTAGCCCGCCAATCACACCCCCAATGGCAGTGCCCAGTCCCAAACTTGCCCCAAAAGTCGCCACATCAATCCCAGCACCGATAATCATACCTGCCACGCCCCCACCAACTGCCCGAATGCCATAGCGAGCCAGCAAGTCATTATCAAAAATGTCTTGGTTGCTGCCTTGTATGCTCATGGGTGTATCATCAATGTCAGCATGATAAAATTTATACAATTCAAGCAGGCGATGCTGCATGATGGTAAAGGCTTGGCGGGTGGCTTCTTGCATGGCGAGTAACACGCCTTGTTCATCATCACCATCTGAGATTTTTTTGCTAAAACTGGCAACATTAATCAAAAAATCAGCGATAATCATACTGCCTTCTTCTGCCATGTCATGCCAAATCTCTGTGCGTTCTGATTGAAGGGTTAAAAAACAAGGGGCGGACGTTAATGTGCCAAGATTTGCCCAAAGATTCATTTCTGCTTCAAAATCAAACGCCACCGTGTCAAAGGCGTTAATCACGTGCAAGGCTCGCCGAGAGAGCATTTCTTGCCATGATTGAGTAAAGGGACTGTTTGATTTGATAAAATTAAACACAGGCAGTACAGGCGTACCAGAGCTTGCCAAAATCGCCAGTTCATCTTTGTATTTGGACAACACAGGCTCACGCACGTCTATCACATAAATGGCGATGTCCACAGTCAGCAGTGTACTGACGACTTTGGCTTCTTGGGAAAAATCGCCAAGTAAGGCTTGGCTGTTGTTTTGGACGGCTTGCAAAAAAACATTGAGACGCTCTACGCCATCATGGCGGGGGTTGGTGTGCTCTTGTAAATAATCCATCACACCTGTGGCATCTTCTAAGCCGGGGGTGTCATAGAGCGTTACCAAAGGAGCACCGTATTTATCTAAGATTTTTACCGTTTCTACATGACGAGTGGTGGCAGGGGCGTTTTTGACTTCGCCAAAATCACAGTCTCTAAGCAGTGTCCGCATGAGTGAAGTTTTACCCGTGTTGGTGTGCCCGATGATGGCGATGCTGACCACGTCATTAAAATACATGGATTGGTGTTGTTGTTGCCATACTTGGGCTTGATGGGGGTTTGTGGGATTGAAACTTCTTTTTAGCATAAGTTTTTCTCGTCTTGTGGATTATGGATAAGGCGATGAGCTAAGGCTCAAAAATCCCTGCATATACTTGCCCAACTTTGGTGGTTTTGATGGGCGTGAGCGTGTGGCAGATGTCATCAAGCGGACGGTCGCTTTCTAGATAAATTTGAGTGTTGGCATGCACAAGATGGTGCTGTTTAATGAGCGTGATAAAGGTCTGCCATAGGTTTAGGGTGTATGGGGGGTCTATAAAAATAATATCAAAAGGCTCTGACAGTGTGGGTAGGGCGTTTTGGGCGGTGGCGTTGATGATGGCATAATCATCATCATTTAAATGTAAGCTTTTGGCACTTTGGCATAAGATGGTGGCTTGGGCGTGGTTTGACTCTATAAAAGTGGCGAATTTTGCCCCACGAGATAAAGCTTCAAAGCCTAGTACGCCTGAGCCTGCACATACATCTAGCACACGAGCATCTAAGGTGTCTGCCATTAACCAATTAAAAACCGTCTCTCTTAGGCGGTCAGGTGTGGGACGCAGACCATCGGTATCTATAAATAACAACTGACGGCGTTTAAATTTGCCACCGATGATACGCACTTGGTTGGTTGTTTTTTTCATGATTGGGTTTTTGGTTTGTTATCTTGGCTTGGTTTTTGCTGAGTCTGTTGGGCTTCTTTGGCTTTTTGCATGGCATCTATCTTGGCTTGCAAGATGGCGTGTTTTTCGGCACGCAATTTTGCCATTTCTTCTTCATTTGGGGGTTTGATGGGGTTTTTGTCCTTATGGAGTACCCAATAATCAAACAACGCTCGCCCAATGGGGGCGGCGACTTTACTACCACCACCGCCATTTTCTACAATGACTGCTAGGGCGATTTGGGGGTCTTCAACAGGCGCAAAACCTGTAAACCACGCATGGTCCCAATGGCGAGAATCCAAAGCAGCTTTGTTATAGCTTTTGCCTTGGGCGATGGATTTGACTTGGGCGGTGCCTGTTTTGCCAGCGATACGATAGACGGGTGTATAAATGCCCTTGGCTGTGCCACGTTTGACGGTATCTTCCATGGCGGTGTGCATATTTAGCCAGTCTTCTTCTGTGCCATTAAAGTCAATCACGCCATCAGGTTTGTCAATGATTTTAACAGGTGCTTCACCTTTGGAGCTTTTTAGAATATGAGGGGTTAGGTGCTTGCCTTTAATGGCAGTCATGGCGGTGGCGTTGGCGACTTGTAGGGGGCTTGCCAAAAATGCCCCTTGACCGATAGATACCGAAATGGTCTCCCCAGGTAGCCAGTCTTTGTTGTAGGTTTTTTGTTTCCACTGGGGAGATGGCATGATGCCTGCTTTTTCGTTGGGTAAATCAATGCCTGTTTTTTGACCAAAACCAAAACGGCTCATCCAGTCATGAAGTTTATCAATGCCCAAGCGATGAGCGTTTTTGTAATAATAAGTGTCCACACTCATGATGATGGATTTGCTCATATTGACCGTGCCATGACCGCCTTTTTTCCAATCACGAAAACGGTGGCTATCCCCTGGTAGGCTAAAATACCCAGGGTCAAAGATGGTGTCATTCCAGCCCATGATGCCATGATGTAAAAACCCCATGCTCTCAAAGGGCTTGATGGTACTGGCGGGCGGATATAAACCTTGCAATGCTCGATTATAAAGTGGCTGGTCAATGTCATCACGCAAAGCGGCATACATTTTTGATGAAATGCCAGAGACAAAAGGGTTGGGGTCATAGCTTGGATTGGACACAAAGGCAAGCACATCACCATTTTTTGGGTCAAGTGCCACAATTGCCCCACGCCGTCCAGCCAGTTGGTCTTGGGCGACTTTTTGCAGACCATAATCCAGGCTCAGGTACAAATCATTGCCTGCGATGGGGGCTTTGGTGTCCAGTTTACGTAACACATCGCCATGAGCATTGGCTTCTACGGATTGATAGCCGGGTTTACCAAGCAGCACTTCTTCGTATTGCTGTTCTATGCCAAGTTTGCCGATTAAATCGGTGCCTGCATACAAATCTTTTTTGATGGGGTCAGCTTTGATGGCTTTGGATTCTTTATCATTAATACGCCCCACATAGCCGATGACGTGAGCAAACAGTTCATCATGCGGATAAACTCGTGTCAGCTTGGTCTGAATGCTCACCCCCCGAAAAAATGGCTTACGCTCGCTAAATTTGGCGATTTGCTCTTCAGTTAAGTCCATTTTGATGGTAACGCTGTCGTTTTTTGATTTGTCAATCCGTGCCAAAATGTCAGTAATGTCTTCTTCTGTCAGCTCAAAAATTGGCGTTAAAAGACGCAAGGTATGAGCAGGGTCATCTATTTCATCAGGGCTGATGACGGCGGTAAAAACAGGCGTGTTGTCAGCAAGCAAAATGCCATTTCTGTCATAAATATAGCCACGAGAAGGCGGGTCAGAGATGAGTTTAATGCGGTTGTTTTCGGCGTTGGTGCGGTATTTTTCGTATTGGGTGATTTGTAGGTAGCCATAGCGTACAGCAAGCCCAAGCAGTCCTAACAAAATTAACAAAACTGCGATGATGATTCGTCTGTGAAACGTGGCGGTACTTTGGTCGGAGTCTTGTGTTAAAGGCTGGTTCATGAAACGGCGACAAATTGGCTGATGATAAATGTTAAATTTTACCACAATTTTTAAAAACAAAAGATTGATTTTGTTAATTTAAGCACACCTATCAGTTATGACAGTAAAAAACGCATGATAAAACAAGTCATTTGATGAATTTTGTGGTAAAATTATTGCCGTTTTTGCTGATAAATAAAACCCATGTTTGCGTCTTTGTGGCAACTGCTAAGCCAGCACCCTGAATTTATCGCCATGCTCACCATACCGCCTGTTACTGCTTTTGTAACGTGGGCTCATGTGTGGATGGCGTTAGAGATGTTGTTTCGCCCTATTAAGTTTTGGGGCATTGGTATTAAAAATATGCCTTGGGGCTTACAAGGTTTGGGCTGGCAAGGCATCGTTCCTGCCAAAGCAGGTAAAATATCAGGGGTGATTGTTGACCAAACGCTCTCAAAACTTGGCTCGCTTGATGAGTTTTTTCGGGCAATGGAGCCTGAGGAGATGGCAGAATTTATCACCGCTACGGTGGATAAAAATCTAGAAAGCTTGATTGATGAGATTATGCTTGAACGTTATTATGTGTTGTGGAGCAAACTGCCTTATGCCATCAAACGCAGAATTTACGCCCACGCTCATGATGAGCTGCCCCATATTATGAAAGCTTTGGTGCTGGACTTGACCTATCATGTGGAAGATTTGGTGGACATGCGTCAAATGATTGTCAGACGTATGGAAAACGACCGCAAACTCATGGTAGATATGTTTTTAAAGGTTGGCAAAAAAGAGATTAAATTTATCTGGAAAATCAGTGCCATCATTGGTTTTGGTTTTGGGATTATCCAGATGGGGATTTTTTATTTTGTGCCACAGCATTGGACAGTGCCATTTTTTGCGGCGATTTGGGGGGCATTAACAAACTGGATTGCCATTTGGATGGTGTTTAATCCTGTTGAGCCACGTCCTGTGTGGTTTTTGCGGTTATTTCGTTATGAACATGGGCGGATTGTTTTGATGTTTCCCCACATTCATCGCTATTTGTGGCAGGGTGGTTTTATGAAACGTCAAGATGAAGTCTCTACGGTGTTTGCCAATATTGTTGTCAAAGAGTTGGTTACCTTGGAAAATGTCATGCACGAGATGATGTACGGCACAAGAGCGGACAAGACACGTGAGCTGATGAAATCACATTTATACGAAATGCTAGAATCCCCTGTGGTTGCCACCACATTAAAAATGGGCATGGGCGACAGCTTAGATGAATTTAAAGACACCATCATAGATAAGTCCATAGATGCGACCATGGTGCCAATACGAGACCCTGAGTTAAACACTTCTCGTGCGTCTAAGATTTTTGGTTTGTTTGAAAGTCGCATTCGTGCTTTGACCCCCCATGAATTTCAAAATTTACTCCGTCCTGCCTTCAAAGAAGATGAGATGACCCTTGTGGTGCTCGGGGCGATTACAGGACTGCTGGCAGGCTGGCTACATTTGGTGGTGGTGTTCTTTTAGTTTTTATTATTTAAAATTTTAATCATTACAAAAAGTATTATTTGATAATATCAATTTATAAACTTGCTATACTACCGCATTGGCTGTCATGATTTTAGATGTTGATGGCGTGTTTTATTTAGGTTAAGGTCGTTTTATGCTCATCACAGAACTTGGGTACTTTGCTCTTTTGCTTGCATTGGTGCTTGCCATTTTACAGGCGGTATTGCCAACTTTGGGCGTATTAAAACACCAAGTGCCATGGCAACGTCTTGCCCCAAGTTTGGCGGTGGCAGGCTCTTTGGCGATGGGGTTGTCCTTTTTGGGGTTGGTGGCAGGCTTTTTGTATAACGATTTTAGCTTGGTTTATGTTGCGTCTCACTCCAACAGCTTATTGCCTTGGTATTATAAATTGTCGGCAACGTGGGGCGGTCATGAAGGCTCGCTGCTGTTGTGGGTGTTGATTTTGGCGACGTGGGGCATGATGGTGGCGGTGTTTAGCCGTGGTTTGCCACTTGACATGAGAGCCAGAGTGCTTGCTGTGCTTGGCATGGTACAAACGATGATGCTTTTAATGCTTGTCTTTACGTCCAGCCCCTTTAATCGCACCTTGCCAAATTTGCCTGTGGACGGAGCAGATTTAAACCCACTGCTACAAGACCCAGGGCTGATTTTTCATCCGCCCATGCTGTATATGGGCTATGTGGGGCTGGCAGTGCCATTTGCGTTTTGTATGGCGGGGCTATGGGCAGGTCGGATAGATGCGGTATGGACAAGATGGAGCAGACCTTGGACGGTGTTGGCGTGGGGCTTTTTAACTTTGGGGATAGCCATTGGGTCTTGGTGGGCGTATTATGAGCTTGGCTGGGGCGGTTGGTGGTTTTGGGACCCAGTAGAAAATGCTTCTTTGATGCCGTGGCTTGCCAGTACGGCACTCATACACTCGCTGGCTGTTACTGAAAAACGGGGAGTGTTTAAAGCATGGACGATGATGCTTGCCATTTTTGCCTTTGCTTTGTCTTTGCTTGGCACCTTTCTTGTGCGTTCAGGGGTCATCACATCAGTGCACTCGTTCGCTGCTGACCCAACACGGGGCATGGCGATTTTAGCCATCTTGGCGGTCATTATTGGTGGTGGATTACTTATGTTTGCGTTGCGTGGTTGGCGATTGACCGTAGAGAGCAGTTATCGTTTAAAGTCCAAAGAAACCTTGTTGGTGGTCAATAACATCGTCCTTTTGATTGCAACGTTGGTGGTGCTATTGGGTACGCTATATCCCATCATTGCAGATGCCTTTAAGCTTGGTCAAGTGTCAGTAGGACCGCCATATTTTAATGCTTTGTTTGTGCCTTTGACGTGGCTGATTTTGGCAGTCATGGGCGTGGGGGCGATGATACGTTATAAATCAGACAACCGACCTTTTTTTAAACTGCTCGTGGTTTGTGCTTTACTTAGCCTTATCATTGGGGCGGGCATGACTTATCTTATTGCACGGCTGGGCGATGGGGCATTTCATGGGTCTATTTATATCACGTCCGTTTTGTCAGTATGGGTGCTGGTGCTGATGGTTTATGACATTAAAGATAAAATCCGTCATGCCAAAGGTTCACGGTTTGCCAAATTTATCAAACTTTCACCAAGTTATCATGGCATGAATATCGCTCATGTGGGCGTTCTGATTACTGCACTGGGCGTGGCAGGCGTGAGCAGTTTGAGTGTAGAAAAAGACGTGGCAATGATGGTGGGTGATAGCACACAAGTGCAAAACTATGAGTTTTATCTGCAAGAGTTTAGCACCATCACAGGCAGTAATTACGATGCCACTCAGGCAACGATTAACGTCAAAAAAGACAAGACTTTTGTTACCACATTGTACCCACAAAAGCGTAATTATGTGGTCTCCATGATGCCAATGACCGAAGTAGGACTGTATCCTAGCTTATTTAATGAGATTTATGTGGCATTAGGTGAACCGATTGTTAAAGATGGCAAAACAGATACTTGGGCGGTGCGGGTGTATATCAAACCGATGGTGCGTTGGCTGTGGTTGGGGGCAATTATTATGAGTTTGGGTGGACTGCTGGCAGTATTAGATAAGCGTTATCGTTTGCAAGACAGACGCACCATGCCCAACCAAACTCAACAGGAGATAAAATAAATGACCGCCAAAAATAAAAAAATGCTCATGTTTTTGTTGCCCTTGGTGGTGTTTGGGCTGTTGATTGTGATGTTTTTATTTCGTTTGGGTAAGCCGACGGATGTGGTCATCACAACCAGCATGAACAAACCCTTGCCCGCCATGAGTTTGCCACTGCTGTCAGACCTTAATCGCACCATGACCAATCACGATTTGCCAAAAACGCCTTTTATCCTAAATGTGTGGGGGTCGTGGTGTCCATCTTGCGTGATAGAGCATCCATTTTTGATGGAGCTGTCTGGTCAAGGTGTGCCCATGGTGGGCATCAACTACAAAGATGAGCTACCAAACGCTTTGGCGTATTTAAACAAACACAAAGACCCTTTTGTGTACTCGGTGCAGGATTTAGATGG
This sequence comes from Moraxella sp. VT-16-12, assembly GCF_002224245.2. Taxonomy (GTDB): domain Bacteria; phylum Pseudomonadota; class Gammaproteobacteria; order Pseudomonadales; family Moraxellaceae; genus Moraxella. Next base: position 104,258 of record NZ_NKHK02000007.1, on the reverse strand, counting down.
TAAATATGCCTTGGATTTGGGATTGACAGGAGCGCCTGAAAGTTTTGTGGTCAATGAAAAAGGCGTGGTTTATAAGCACATTGTTGGTGTGATTGACCAAAATAACTGGCAAAATGACATCAAACCTTGTCTTGATGCTCTAAATAACCCATCGCTTGATGACACCAAAAAAAGTGAGTTGTGCCAATGAAGCGTTTAGCCTTTGTGTGTTTGCTGATGGCATTGAATGTGCCAAGTTTTGGGGCGATTGAGATTTATGAGTTCAAAACTGCCGAAGATGAAGCTCGCTATAAAGCTTTGATAGAAGAGCTGCGGTGTCCCAAATGCCAAAACCAAAACTTAGCAGGCTCAGATGCACCCATTGCGGTGGATTTAAAAAACCAAACCTATCAGATGATTAATGATGGACGGAGCGATACCGAGATACGGGCGTATATGTTTGAACGCTATGGGGATTTTATCAGTTATAAGCCACCTGTGCGACCATCTACATGGATTTTGTGGATTTTTCCGCCCATTTTGCTGATTGTGCTACTGATGGGTTGGTTTTATAAAGCCAAACAGGGTCGCAAAATCAGTGAGCAGGTGGACGCATTGAGCGACAGTGAAGAAGCTCAGCTTAAAGCCATCTTAAAAAATCATCAAACACCTGATAAGGATTCACCATGACCCCAAGTTTGCTGTTGTTTTTTAGTGTGTGCGTACTGATGTGCGTGCTGCTGGCTTTTGTGGTGGTGTTTCCTTGGCTCAAAGGCAAAAAAGCAAGCGATAATCGCCTAATGGCACTTAATGTGCAAATTTTTCATGAGCGTTTGTCCGAGTTAGATGGTGATAGACAATCTGGTCTGATAGATGAAGCCACTTATACCTCTCAACAGACCGAGCTAAAACGTCAGCTCATCAATGCCCAAAGCCAAGAAGATGCGTATAAGGCGGTGGGTATCAAGGGTCGGCTGATTGTCATTGTGTGGATTTTGGTATTGACGGTGCTGGCGTATTTGACAGTTGCTGACCGTACGCCTGTGTTTAAACTTTGGACAGCCCAAGACACGGTAGGGCAGGTGGCAGATGATTTATTAACAGGCAAAATAGATACGCCCCCCCAATGGGCAACCGCCGATAGTACAGCACTCATCAGTGCCATGCAAGCAAACGTGCATTATCATGCTGATGACCCACAACGCTGGTTGAGATTGTCTGAGCTGTTTATGGCACTAGATGCCAAACCCCAAGCCTTAGAAGCATTGTCTCGGGCTTATCGGTTAAATCCCACCAATGAAGAGATTGTTTTGACTTATGCTCAAACGAGCTTTTTTGTCAATAACAATGCCCTAGATGCCAATGCCAAAAACGCTTTATTGGGAATTTTGGCAACCAACCCTGACCACGAAGGGGTGCAGATGATGATGGCGATGGGTGAGATGAGAGCAGGCAACTTTACCAATGCTAAGGCATGGGTGGCACGTTTGCGTTCTAGTATCGCCAAAAAGTCAGGCGATAGAAGCCAAGCCCTTGCCAGTCTTGATGAACTGCTTGCTAACATTAACGCCCAAGAACAAAAAGCTCAGCAAGGCGTTAATATTACCATTGGCGTATCAGACACGCTTATCCCCCAAATCAGTGAGACAGACGTGGTGTTTGTTTCTATATCAGGTGCTGATGGACAAGCCCCTTATGCGGTTAAACGTTTGCCTGTGAGCGAGATTAAAAATGGAACATTGATGGTAACGTTAAGCGACCTTGATGCTATGATGCCAAGTCGCACGCTATCGGCGGGAAGGGTGGATAACGAGACGTTGATGGTCAATGCTCGTATCAGTCGTACAGGTAATGCCATCAGTGAGTCTGGCGATTTATCTGCCAACCCTGTGGTTTTGTCAAAGACAGCAAATCAGGCGGATTTAACCATTTCACAGATTGTTCCTTAAAACAGCTTGAATAATGGGCAAATGTGGTTTATAGTGTAGTTTATTTAATTTGGAGAAAGTTATGCGTATTATTTTGTTAGGGCCACCGGGGGCAGGTAAAGGCACACAAGCCAAGCTCATCTCTCAAAAATTTAATATTCCTCAAATCTCCACAGGCGATATGCTCCGCTCAGCGATTAAAGCAGGCACACAGCTTGGTCAAACTGCCAAAGCCGTCATGGAAGCAGGTCAATTGGTTTCTGATGAGCTGATTATTAATTTGGTCAAAGAGCGTCTTAATGAGCCTGATTGTGCCAATGGTTGTATTTTTGATGGCTTTCCACGCACCATTCCCCAAGCCCAGGCCTTAGCAGATGCAGGCGTGGACATTGATTATGTGGTGGAAATTAGTGTGCCAGATGCGGACATCATCTCTCGTCTGTCGGGCCGCAGAGCACATTTGCCATCAGGTCGCACATATCACATCATTCATAATCCGCCAAAGGTGGCAGGCAAAGATGATGTTACGGGCGAAGAATTGGTGCAACGTGATGATGATAAAGAAGAAGTCATCAAAGACCGTTTGTCTGTTTATCATGCTCAGACCGCCACTTTGGTGGGGCATTATCAAGATGTTGCCAAGTCAGGTGAAAATGCCCCAAGTTATCACCAATTTGATGGCACCAAAGACATTAATGCAGTGCGTGATGAGATTTTTGCGGTGCTAAACGCCTGATATACACCAACAGACACACCCAATCAATTTGGGTGTGTTTTTTATGCCAATTTTATTTAACATAATCTTTTTACTTGCTATATGATTTATAAATAATCCATAGGGCAGTGCAACCAATTTACTCATCAGCACTTAACAAATCATTATATGTTTTTTATTAAATGGTGTATAATAATTCAAATTGCTAACAAAGCAATAAATAGCACCAAATTTGGCAATATGAATAATTTGACCACACATCACCATTAAAACTCTACCCCAAAGCATCATTTATCTTTGGGGTGATTTTATCGTTTTATCAATCAATTAAGGTCAGTCATGACAACCCAAACTTCTACCAAAAAACGCATTTTAACAGGCATTACCACCACAGGCATTCCCCATCTTGGCAATTATGTTGGCTCTATCCGTCCCGCCATTGCGTCTGCTAAGCAGGCTTTTGCTGATGATAGTGGTGATGCTTTTTTCTTTTTGGCGGATTTTCACGCACTTATCAAATGCTTTGACCCTGATGAGATTCATCGCTCCACACGAGCCATTGCCGCCACTTGGTTGGCGTGCGGTCTTGACCCTGAGCAAGTTATCTTTTATCGCCAGTCAGACATTGCCCAAATTCCAGAACTGTCATGGATTTTGAGCTGTTCGTGTGCTAAGGGGCTGATGAACAGGGCTCACGCTTATAAGGCAAGTGTGGACATGAACCTAGCAAAGGGCGATACTGACCCTGATTTTGGTATCAGTATGGGGCTGTTTAGTTATCCTGTTTTGATGAGTGCGGACATTTTGATGTTTAATGCCACTCACGTTCCTGTTGGCAAAGACCAAATTCAGCACATTGAGATGGCACGAGACATCGCAGGCACATTTAACCACAAATACAAAGAGCTGTTTACACTGCCTGTGGCGGTTACAGATGAAAATACCCCACTATTAACAGGACTTGATGGTCGCAAAATGAGCAAATCCTATGGCAATACCATACCACTATTTGGTGATGGCAGCCCAAATATTGACCCCCAAAAGGCACTAAAAAAAGCGATTGCTCAAATTGTAACCAATTCCCAAGCCCCCGAAGAGCCAAAAAACCCTGATGAGTGCAATATTTTTGAGATTTATAAGGCATTTGGCTCACCAGATGAGATAAATGAGCTTGCCGAGCGTTATCGCCGTGGCATTGGCTGGGGTGAAGCCAAAGACATTTTATTTCATAAAATCAATGATGAAATCGCCCCAATGCGTGAAAAATACCTTCATTTGATGAATAATCCCAAAGAGCTAGAAGAGATTTTGCAGATGGGTGCGGTTAAAGCAAGACGATATGCTGACAAACAGCTTGATAAAACACGCAGAGCAACAGGGATTAGACCACTCGCCAAACTAAAATAACACATCAAGGCAGTTATGGCACAAACTGGGCAAAACAACCACGACACAGGCGTTCGCATTTTTGATACGCCTGTGGTAAGTCTGCCAGATGATTTGTACATACCTCCCCATGCGTTTGCGGTGTGGTTGGAGCAGTTTGCAGGCCCTTTGGATTTTTTATTGTATTTGGTAAAAAAGAACAATTTTGATTTGGCGGATACTGCCATTTTGCCAATTACCGAGCAATATTTGAACTATATTCGTGAGTTGGACGACTCATATTTTGAATTGGCTGGCGATTATTTGCTCATGGCAAGCACATTGATTGCCATCAAAAGTGAGTTACTTTTGCCACAAAGCAAACCATCAGGCGATGAAGATAATCCCAAAGCACGACTCATTAGGCGACTAGAAGAATATGCTCAAATCAAAGAAGCCAGCATTCGCCTTGATGGACTGATTCGTTTTGAGCGTGATGTGTTTGTGGCATTTACCAGCTTGCCAAGTGTAGAAACCATGCAAGACCATTGCCATAAATTTTCAGCCGACATATTGGTAAACAGCCTTGTGGCAATGCAAATCAAGCCTGATTATCAAATGCACCACATTAAAACCGACCCTGTGCCGTTGTCTGAGCGTATTGCAAAAATCAGTCGGATTTTAAGTAAACAAGGTGGGGCGACTTTTCATGAGTTGCTGGATAAAACACAAGGGCGTGTGGGTGTGGTGGTGAGTTTTGTGGCGGTGTTGGAGCTGATGAAACGTGGGCTGATTGGTTTTGCTGATGATGGCGTAGATGTGGATTTAGCCATGACCAAAAATTTACCACAACATTCTACCAGCTCAGATGATGATATTGGCGGACAGATGTTGTATTGGTTGTGTTAAAGTAAAATGGGCGGTGTTATGTTTTCATTATTTAAAAAATCTAAGATTGATGTGAAAGCCGTAGATGAGATATTGGCTAATACCAAATTGTTTGGCAAGCCAATCACGTCTTTTATTACCGACAAATCTGCCCATGAAGATGTGCTTGATGTCTCCTTAAAGATAGACAATGCAGCAGATGAGCGTGAGCTTGAACGCAGTTACCATGCCTTACAAAGTCAGCTACAAGGCGTGGGCGTGGGTGAGCTAAATTTTCATGTGTCAAAAACTGCCAAAGTTTCATCAGCCAAAACATTTCACCCCAAAGAAACCACGCCTGCCAACAGCCCCCAAAAAACTGCTCCCACCCAAGATGACATTGCTCCCCACCCACGCATTCGCCACACCATCGTGATAGCGTCAGGTAAAGGGGGTGTAGGTAAGTCCACCACGGCGGTCAATGTGGCGTTGGCATTGCAAAGTTTGGGTCATAAAGTGGGTATGTTAGATGCGGACATTTATGGGCCTAGTGTGCCTGACATGCTTGGTGTGGCAGGTGTTAAACCAATTGTAGAGCATGAGCAATTTGTACCCATTGATGCTCATGGGCTTGCCATACTGTCCATTGGTAGCTTGCTAGATACCAACAGCACGCCTGTGGCATGGCGTGGGATTAAGGCAACAGGGGCGTTGATGCAGCTTTACAACCAAACCAACTGGCCAAACTTAGATTATCTTATCATAGACATGCCCCCCGGCACAGGCGACATTCAGCTCACTTTGGCTCAGCGTATTGCTGTTACAGGAGCAGTCATTGTAACCACGCCACAACACATTGCACTGCTTGATGTCAAAAAAGGTGTTGAGATGTTTGCCAAAACCCACATTCCCATCATAGGTATTATTGAAAACATGGCTTTACATACCTGCACCAACTGTGGACATACCGAAGCCATATTTGGTACAGGTGGGGCAGATGAGATGACCAAAAATTATGGCGTGCCATTTTTGGGGCGACTGCCTTTGGCAAGTGCCATTCGTGAAAGTGTGGATAATGGCGTACCAAGTGTTATCCAAGGTGATGATTTTGCTCATTTTTATTTGGACATTGCCAAAAACATAGAGGATAAGATTGGACAATATGCTAAAGTGCGTAATGACGGCAGAATTTTTTAAATGGTTTATTTTGTTGTCAAAATACCCAAATGCTTTGATTTAAAAAAATCATGATAAAACAACAATCGGCTATTTATTTTGTGGGTAATCGGTGTTAAAATCTTAATACTTGTGCAAATGATTATTTGCTAAGTTTTCATTTATTGGATAAGGAATGATTATGTCTATTGACCGTATTCGCCACGCAGGTTTGCGTGATAAAGTGATGAGTGCTGAGCAGGCGGCAGAATTTGTAAAAAACGGCATGATGCTTGCCATCACAGGCTTTACAGGGGCTGGATACCCTAAGGCTTTACCAACTGCCATTGCCAATAAAGCCAAAGATTTGCACGCCAAAGGCGAAAAGTTTAGCATTGGTATGGTAACAGGTGCGTCCACCGCTCCTGAGTGTGATGGTGTGCTGGCAGAAGCGAAAGCCTTGCATTTTCGCTCGCCATTTCAATCTGACCCAACCTTGCGTAACGGCATTAACGCAGGCGAGATTGCTTATCAAGACATGCACTTATCGCACGTTGAACAGCAAATGCGTCAAGGTTTTTATGGTAAATTTGACATTGCCATCGTAGAAGCTACCGCCATCACCGAAAACGGCGAGCTGGTTTTTGCCATGGGTATTGGTCATGGCGTAGAAGCGGTCAAAAATGCCGATAAAGTCATCATTGAGATTAACGCTGCCCTAAGTGCAGGCTTAGAAGGCATGCACGACATTTATGGCGAAGTGGGTCTGCCACCGCACCGCAAGCCCATTCCTATCACAGGAGCATTTGACCGTATCGGCACAGCAGGTCTTACCATTGATACCGATAAGGTTGTGGCGATTGTGCTGACTGATGCTGGCGACCGTAACTCTAAATTTGCTGAGCCTGACGACGTTTCTAAGCGTATCGCTGCCCAAGTGATTGATTTTCTTGACCATGAAGTCAAAGCAGGTCGCTTGCCCAAGAGCTTATTACCACTTCAATCGGGCGTAGGTAACGTTGCCAATGCGGTGATGGCAGGTCTTTTGGATGCACCATTTGAAGATTTGGTGGGCTACACCGAAGTACTCCAAGACGGTATGCTTGATTTGATTCTTGCCAAAAAGATGAAAACAGCGTCTGCCACCGCCTTGTCATTTAGCCCAGATGCCCTAGCTCGCTTTAACGAAAACATTGAGTTTTTAAAAGATAAAATCATCTTGCGTCCGATGGAAATCAGTAACAACCCTGAGATTATCCGCCGCTTAGGTGTGATTGGCATGAACTCTATGATTGAAGCGGACATTTATGGCAACGTAAACTCCACGCACGTCATGGGCACTCGCATGATGAACGGCATTGGCGGCTCTGGCGACTTTACGCGTAATGGCTTTTTCTCATTCTATGTCAGTCCATCAACCGCCAAAGGTGGTGCAATCTCTGCCATTGTGCCTATGGTCAGCCACCATGACCACACCGAGCATGATGTGATGTTTATTGTTACTGAGCAGGGCATGGCAGATTTGCGCGGTAAAGCACCAAAAGAGCGTGCCAAACTTATCATTGAAAACTGCTCGCACCCTGATTATCGTGATATGCTGCGTGATTATTATGACCGTGCCTTGGTGGCAAGCCAAAAAGCAGGTGGTATCCACACGCCACACATTTTGCTAGAAGCTCTGTCATGGCATCAGCGTTTTGTTGAAACAGGAGATATGCGTATCAAATAATCTTTTGATACAGTTATCCCAACCAGCACCCAAGATTATCTTGGGTGTTTTTTTGTGTAAAATGATGAATATTGGGGGTGTGATTAAATCGCCATCAAAAGTTTGTCAAATGATGAAAAAATGATGAATTAATTAACCGTCATATAAAAAAATCTTTTTTCGTTTTAAAAATTGTGTATAATTGCTGTGGTTATTGTTACTGATATTTTATGGAAATCTGATGTCAAAATTTTATTTAAAACCTGCCGTGTTGTCAGTGGCAATGGTGCTTCTTACTGCCTGTCAGCATACGCCTGATTTGACTGTCGCACCGACGACCACAAGTGTCATTCCCCCAAGTGCCAAAGCATTTTTTGATGAAACATCACCATCTGCCACCGCCAAAGCACAATTTACAAAAGCCATTAACGAATATCTGCTCAAAGAACGTCATACGGTTTCCACGCATTATTCACAGGTCATGCCACTATATGCTGATGACAGCCCAAATAAAAATGCAGACCCATTTTGGGGCAGTTTTGTTAAGGTGCAAGAGTTTCAGCGTAACCACCAAGACATTAATCACCAACCTTATCGCACCGAATCTGAATATTTAGATGAAGGCATGAGTGATGATGTCGCCATGGTTGATTTACCTTATTTGCGTTATAATGACCAAGATGACCGCTCAACTGTTGGCAGAACTGTGGCGATGACCGATGATACTTATTTGCAAGTAAATCATCAAATTAATGGGTTGGTGCAGGCTACTAATGAGACCATTAGCGATTTGGATGATGAAATTTTATCTGCCATCGCCGCCCGACGTGTGAGTGAGAAAGATGAAACAGGCAAAAACATCTTATCATCACTTAATCAGCTAAAAAAAGAGCATGATGCCGAACATAACGAGCTAAAAAAATCTGCCCAAGGTTATCAAATCCAAGATTTAAATGACACAAAAGCGTGCTTAGGTGATTATGAGACAGGGGTGCGTGAACTTTTAAAAAAATCTATCAGTGCAAGCGATGAACAAACAGTTCAGTTACTCTACCAAAACTACACCGTTTGTACGGTTGGTTATGGTTTAAACAAAACCATCACGCCTGCCACATATATTGCCAACGGTTATACAGAACATCATCTTAACGTTACAAAGGACTTATTGGCCTGTCAAAAGCAAGCAATACAAGGACAGCGTGCTTTGCGTGCATCAGGTCGTACTTATGCCAATGATGATAAAGCGTATTTGGACAATTATGTGGATTTTGCCAAATGTGCTGGTGAGCATTTGGGCGTTGATGATGAGATTGTTGATTTTGAAAGTGCCAAATATGCCACCTATCCCATGAGAAACGTGCGAGATTATGGTGAGTTTGATGAGTACCACACCCGAGTGGACAAATATCAAGGTTTATCTGGTTGGTTGCAAGCTTACCGAGACATGAAACAATACGGTCAAAATACAGACAGTAAGCCCAATGATGAGCTGTCTGTTTTAAACAGGTTTGGCATATATGGCAGTATGATGGCAAGCATGCTAGATTATATCAAACAAACACCTGAGCAGCTGACTGCCAAAAATCTTTATCAGTACAATAACACCACCATCACCAGCCTGAGTCATCATAATCCTGCCAATCGTCAGGCAACGATATTGTGGTCGCTAGATTTTGAGTCGCCCACCGCTCGTCAGTCAGCACAACTGCCCATACAGACAGACTTTGGAACGGGTGTGGTGAATGCGGACGTATCGGCGTTGTTGCCTTTGGCGGCAGCGATTGTGCCTAAATATGCACCTTTACCAAAAGATGTACCAAATGGTCAGATGTATTTTAAAGCACCCCATGAGCTTGCCCAAAAAATACCCAGCCATGTTATTTATGATGCCATCAGTCGTGGTGTGGTTGTGGCGATAAAAGAGCTAGACAGTGAGAGCTTTACCCCTGTGGCAGGCCAAGACGATTTTGCCAAACAAATTCGTGCCAGCCATACCATCAAAATTCATCTTGGTACTCAGCAGATGGGCGAGATGTACGCCACCATTGCCAAAATGGTCGTGCAAGATTTAAATGCTTATGTGGACGCAAACCCTGATATTTATCCTGACATCATCGCCACCAAGAACGATAAAAACAAAGGCATTAAAAAGGGTGAACATACCGCCGATACTGTCAAAAAAGCCATCAAGGACTTTGCCACGCTAACCATGGCTCATCGCAGCAGTGATGTTGGTGGATTGTTGCAGGCGATAGAAGGGTTTTTGCCTTTTAGCATGAATACTGCAAGCTATGTGTATTTAAGTGCTGATGGTAAACTATTGGGCTCACAAAGTGTGATGGAGTTGCGTGATGAGTTGCATGATTATCGCCTAAAAAATATCACCCAAACTCGCCACGACAAAGCCTTTTTTGATAGTCATGTTTTGTCAGGGCAGTTTTATCAGGCATTCAGTGAGCCTACTTCTGTTGATGGTGTGGCGTTGATAAAATCATCTGTTGATGATTATCGTTTTAAAAAGACCGCCCAGTCTGTCCGACAAGAATATGCTTTTAGTTTAGATGCTGTCAGCAATGACGATACGTCTAATGTTTCTAATCTTTGTATGCAAAATACAGACAACATCACAGAAACTGCTAACGATGATGTTCGTCAGATGGCAGAAGCATTTAAGCAAAAAGAATGTTCAACACGCCAATATAAATAAACCGCCTAAGGAATGATGATGACTTTACAAAAAATGACCTGTCTGATGGTGGGGGCAAGCTTTTTGACGGCTTGTGCCACAACATCACCAATCACCCATGATAATCCCACGCCATCTGCAATGAGTGCCAAAGATAGCCTAGCATCTGCGGTCAAATCACAGTTATATCATTCGTTTGGTTATCAAACAGATGTTTATGTCTCCAATCATGCTCACCGTGATGAACTTGCCAATGCTCCCCAAGATGACAGCGTGCCAACCGAAAATGACTGCAATAAAACCCATGATGATGCTTATGTGGCGTTGTTAAAAAAAGCCCGTGATGAACAGGGCGGTAAAAAACTTGATGAGTATTTAAAGAAGAATTATTCACAAGAACAACAAGCCATCAAATCTGCATATCAAACCTGTATGACGGCGGTGATTGGCGATAAAGATGGTTATGAGCCTTTTGATTTTGATGCATTTTATCAACAATATCATGCTTTAAATGCAGACGAAAAAGCCCAAGCCTTTTTGGCAGATACTGCCGCTCATGTGGTGGCACAAATGGCGATTGATGAAGTGGAAAATGATGAAAACTCAACAGACCATGCCTTAAACGCCAAAAAAGCTGAGCTGCTAAATGCTTACTTATTGCAGTCGGGTCGTGTATCTGTCATGGGCAGTTATCACCCCTTAAAGGGCTATATGACAGCATTGCCAAGTGTGCAATACAATGCCAAAAACCTACATTTTTCTGTCAATCAGCCCATACATATTGACATAAAAGCAGGCGGGATATATCTGTGGGCGGATAATTTTGCATTGGCGAACAGCCAGTTTTTAGATAAGAATTTGGGCGATAAGTGGCAAAATAAATGGTTGTTTTTACCATTAAATGATGGCAGTTTGCCTGATGATTTTATTAAAGATTTGACCCAAGCATATTTGACTGCCAAAAAAGAGAGTTTTTTGGTAACGCCAAATGAGAGTTTTGATTGGGTGAGTGCTGACAGTTTAAAAGGCGTGCCATTTTTGGTGGACAACCTTCCCCAAGCGACATTTGCCACCATGACTGCCACGCCCCGCATCATCAAAAATGAGCTTAGTGCAAAAGATAAGGCGTACCGTGATTATGTGTTTGCCGAAGTGCTGTATAATACCATCATTAAAAAATATCCAGATTTGGCATTGGAGCAGTTGCTAGGTTATGATTTACAAACGATGGAGCGAGATATTGTTGATGGCGAAAGTGTTGTTACGGTGCGTAATGCTGATAAGCCACAAAATGATGAGAGTGCCACGCCCCAAGAACCCAAAATAAACGCTCGCTTTTTTGCGGTCATGTTTTTATCAAATCTAAACCAACAAGTACAAAGCTACTATCATAGCCTAGATGAGCAAAATGCCACCCAAGATGATGTTGGTAATGATACAGGCACGCCCAGTTTGGTGTATTATGGCATTGATGGTGGCAAAGTGTCTTGGGTAAGTCAGCGTTATTATTTGAAAAACCAAGGTCGCTTGACAAAGAAACTGTCAGATGTGCCGATGATGGTTGATGTTTTTACCAAAATCCACCAAGATGCCAGCCAAACCAAAACCTTTGCTCGCCTGCCAAGTCATCTACAAACCCCAAATGCCAGTAACAGCATTAATTTGCTAGATTATAAAGATGAGTTTTTAAAGAACATACAATCAGGCAATGACAAGTATTTACAAACCTTAATGGGGCTGGTATTTGGGACAGATGTGTTGGACGGTGATGTTGAAGAGTTGGAGTTTGACGAGCCATAATGGGGCGACCAAGGCACAAGGGCGACTTGCCCTTGAATGCCAAGTTGATTATTCGCCATCATGACTGGGTGTTAGGTTAATCCCTGCTTGGGCGGCAAGACCATCAGGACTAAACACGCCTTCATACACAAACGATGTTGGACCTGTCATCATCACCGAGTAGCCGTCTTGATAGCGTATGGCAAGACTGCCCCCATAAAGCTGGGCTCTGATGTCCACGCCTTCATCAAGCCAGCCTTCACGCACGCCCACCGCAACTGCCGCACACGCCCCTGTGCCACAGGCTTGGGTTTCGCCCACGCCACGCTCATAAACACGCAAGCGGATATGACGCTGATTGACCACTTGTACAAAGCCAACATTGACCCGCTCTGGAAAGGCTTCGTGGCTTTCAATCAGTTTGCCAAGTCTTGACACATCGGCGGTGAGCACATCGTCCACTTGTATGACGGCATGGGGGTTGCCCATATTGCAAACATAAAACGATACAGGCGTATCATCTATCATCATGCGGTAGCTGTTACCAACTTTGGTGATGGCTTTGGGGGCAAAAGGTATCTCATCAGGTTCAAATTTGGGTTTGCCCATATCTACTTGTACCCAACCATAGCGGTCAGTAGTCAGCGTGATAATGCCACTTGCTGTCTCCACCCGAAGACGTTGTTTAAAGGAAAGTTTGCGAGCTTGGACAAAAGTGGCAAAACATCTAGCACCATTGCCACATTGGGAAACCTCTTGGCCATCTGCATTAAAAATCCGATATTTAAAATCCACATCAGGACGGCTCGGCGGTTCTACGATTAACAACTGGTCAAAGCCAACACCCAAATGACGATCAGCAAGCAATTTTACCAAATCAGTCGTTAGATTCATGCGTTGCGTTACTAGGTCAATCACCATAAAATCGTTGCCAAGACCATGCATTTTGGTAAATTCAATCAGCATTTGTTTATCCTTATTTTCGTCAAATTTGCCGTTTCATCTTACCACGTTATACCAAAATTATAAAGGATAATTTGGGGCTTGACCGTCTCAAAGGCTGTCCATTACCTTGGTGCTGATGACGTCTGCCAAATGTGCTAAAAACTGTGGCGACTTGTCTTTGGCGATGTTTAAAATCTGCGTGGTAGCAAGTGCGTGGCTGTTGGGTAGGCGAGTGTAGCTTTCATTTGGTGCGATGGTAAATTCATCATCGGATAAATCCACGCTGATGAGTGTTTTGGTGGTAGTTTTATGTAGGACGTGGACATTGCCCGAAAAAGCAAAAGCCTGAGCTTCTTTTTGCATTAATCTGCTTGGTTCGCCATCGTAGTGGGTCTGAAATTCTTTGGCGGTATTGGTGAATTGTAAATGCAAAGCAAGCGGAAAATCGTCCCAAACCAGTACGGTTGTGCCTGTGATTTTGATGTGGGTGGCAGGTTTGATGGTGTTTGGGGGTAGACCAAGCAAGGTGGCGGCTTCTTGGGTGGTCATTTTTTGGGTACTGTATTTTAAAAATGTCGCAAGTGGTTTGTCGGTTTTGATGTCATCAGGCAAGCTGTCATAATGTGCCAAAAACATCATGGGCAAATCACGCTCACAGATGAGCTTGTCTATTTTAACGTTGTGTACCCGAAAAGAAGTGTCATTGATGATAAATTCTTGAAGTATAAAAGTATCGGTCATGGCTGGCTCTTGATTAAAATAAGTTAATATATCATAAATCATTTAAAAGAGAAAATCATGTTTTGATAGACAAGATAGTGAAAAGTGTGCTTTTTTGGCGATGGTTTATTTGCCTTATCTGTGCGTAGAATGATTGTATTATCAAGCGTCTCTTGCTACAATGATGGTGTGTTTAGATTACTTTGGAAATGACGATGAGCTACAATTCTGATAATATTTTTGCCAAAATCCTACGTGGCGAGATTCCCTGCCACAAAGTTTATGAAGATGATAAAACTTTGGCATTTATGGACGTCATGCCACAGGCGACAGGTCATGTGTTGGTTGTGCCAAAATACCAAGCGGTAGAGCTGACTGATTTGCCCTTAGAATATGCCACCGCCGTGATTGCCACCGCCCAAAAAATCATCAAAGCTCAGCGTAAAGCACTTGGGGTCAATGGCGTGGTACAAATGCAGCTTAACCACCAAGATGCAGGTCAAAGCGTGTTTCATTATCACCTGCACCTAATCCCTAGCCATGTCCACGAACTTGGTAAGCATGAAGGTAGCTTTGCCGACCCAGATGAGCTTGCTTTGCTGGCAAGTAAAATCAGTGCCAAGATTGATGATGGTGTTGTAACAGCTTGAATATCTTTTATTTGGACAGCGACCCTGTCATTTGTGCTATGTATCATGCTGATAAACACGTGGTCAAGATGATACTTGAATATGCTCAGCTACTTTGTACCACACATCATTTATGTGGTGCAAAGACGTTTGATGATGAACAAAAAGCCATGTTGTATCGCCCCACCCATCAAAACCACCCATCTGCACTGTGGGTGCGTCAGTCTTGTTGGCATTATGGCTGGTTGTATCAGTTGTTTGTCTGTTTGTGTGATGAATATACACACCGCTATGGCAAGGTGCATCTGACTGACAAAAAACTGCGTGCCATATTAAGCACCAATCCCATTACCACAGACATGCCGTTTGTACCACCGCCACAAGCCATGCCTGATGAGTATCGCTGTGATGATGCGGTGCAGGCGTATCGTGAGTATTATCGTCATGCTAAAAAAGATATGTTGGCATTTACACATCGGCTACCACCCATTTGGTTAAACCAAATTTAGGGCAAAATATGAATGGGGGCATTGTCCACCACCGCCACAAACAGCTCGTCCATCTCACGGTCGGTAACGGCGATACAGCCATGTGTCCAGTCTTTTAATAAGTGATTTGCTCCGATGATGTCGCCAAGACCGTTTTTAATGCCATGAATTTTAATCGCTCCGCCTGCGGATTTGCCATGCGATTTGGCAAAAGCGACATCTTGGGCGTTTGGGTAAGAAATCCCCAAATTTTTATGATAAGCACTGTTTGGATTTCTGTCATTGATAGAATAAACGCCTTCGGGGGTTTTCATGTCGCCTTCAAATTGCTTGTGCCCTATGGGACTTTTTCCCAGTGAAATCGGATAAATTTTAATCAGTTTATCTTGATAAAAAGCGTGCATTTCCCGTTTGGATTTATAAACAATCAACTTGTCAATCTGCGTGCCTGCTGGTAGGGCGGGCTGATTAACCAGTTCTAGCTGTCTTGGCGATAGAGTGTGTTGGGCGATGGCAGACCCATGGGATGTGACTGATGGAGCAGTGGCTTGACTGGCAGGATTGGTGGGAGCTTGACTAAATACCACCGCAAAAGCAGATAAAATCAGTAGGGCAAACACAGATAGAGCGATTTTCATAAACAAACACCAATAATAAAAGGCTTGCCCTTAGTCTAACACGTCTTTTTTTGATGTCATGTGAAAAAATGATGAAATTATCGGAGCTGTTGGGAGTAAATTTCGGCAAAGGCGTTGAGTATGACAGGGTTAATCTCTGGGGCATTTGGATATTCTGCCTGCATTTTTTCAAGAGCCTGCGAGCAGATGGATAAGCTATTGTGATGGGTGTAAAATTTTTTAATGCACGCATCAATGGCTGTGTACTCTTGGGAGATGGCGTTTCTGGGAGTTTGGGGAAATAGGGCGTTTCTAAAATGGTATTCGTAAGCAAATAAGGCAATGATGATAAGTAAGATGCCTGTAATCACCGTTTTTAAAAGGTAGGCTAATAGGGGCTTTTTTTGTGCAACATGATGGGTTAATGTGGCATGACAGTTGATACACTCGGTGTTTATGTGATTGTTGGCGTGGCATTGTTGACATTCAATGTACATAAAAATCCTTCAATGGGCGTATTTGTTGATATCATTACTTGACTTGCAAAAAACACGCCCAAATTTGGATTTTTTTAAATTAGCCTACAAATGCTCGCTCTACCACATAATCAGCAGGCACACCCATACGCGGTGAAACAGTCAGACCAAATTCGTCCAAAATGGCAGACGTGTCAGCATTCATTGCCATGCTACCACAAATCATCACACGGTCATTTTCTTTGCTTATGGGGGGCAGCCCAATGTCTTCAAAGAGTTTGCCTGATTTTAAAAGCTCAGTAACACGTCCTGTGTGTTTAAATTCATCACGAGTAACGGTGGGATAATAAATGAACTTTTCACGCACCCATTCGCCAAAAATCTCATCATTGGGCAAGTCGTTTTCAAACATCTCACGATACGCCAAATCTTCCACATGACGCACGCCGTGTACCAAAATTACCTTTTCAAAGCGTTCATAGACTTCTGGCTCACGCACAAGCGACAAAAACGGAGCCAGCCCTGTACCTGTTGCTAACATATATAAGTTTTTGCCGGGTAATAAGTCATCGAGCACCAGTGTGCCTGTGGGTTTTTTGCTGACCAGCAGTTCATCGCCAACTTTGATGTGTTGCAGGCGTGATGTCAAAGGGCCGTTTTGGACTTTGATGGAGTAAAATTCTAGCTCTTCTGCCCAAGCAGGCGAAGCGATAGAGTAGGCACGCACGAGTGGTTTGCCATCAACTTCTAGCCCAATCATGGCAAATTCGCCACTACGAAAACGCAAACTGTCGCTACGCGTGGTTTTGATGGTGAATAGGCTGTCTGTCCAGTGGTGGACATAAGTAACAGTTTCTTTGATAAATTTTGACATGGCGTATCACTTTTATTTAGGATTGAGAATTATTTCGGTTGCTAAAAGTACCACAACATTGGGTAAAGACAAAATGTGTGTTATGATAATGATTTTTGCCACAGACAGTTACTAATGGTTGGCAACGCCCATCATTTTAGCACAAATCCCCTAAAAAATCCATGAACACCCATACACTTCCCATCATTGGTTACCATCATTCACCTTTGACCCAAAAATTTGGCATTCCCCGTCAGCCAAACCTTGTTGCCATCAAAAGCCACATTCGCTTTGTTGCTCCCTTTGATACGCCGGATGCTTTTGCGGGTATTGAGCAGTATAGTCATTTGTGGGTGCTGTGGCAGTTTCATCATAATAAAAGCCAAGCCAATTTTCGTCCACAGGTGCGTCCACCCAGATTGGGCGGTAACGATAAAATCGGTGTTTTTGCCACACGCAGTATGTACAGACCCAGTCAGCTTGGTTTGTCGGTGGTGGCTCTTGATAAGGTGGAGATGGTGGACAATCAAACGATTTTGCACATTACAGGGGCGGATATGGCAGATGGCACGCCCATTTTTGACATTAAGCCTTATTTGCCTTTTGTGGATAATGTCAGTGGTGCGGTGGGTGTGGATAGGCCAGTTACCAAAACAGTCATCATCAGTGAGCCAGCCAAGGCTAAGTTGGCTGATTGCGTGTCTGATGGCGTGCTACAACCACAAGATATGCAGATGATTAGCGATTTAATCGCCCAAGACCCACGCCCTGCCTATCGCCAAACAGAAACCGATAGCGTTTTTGTGATGCGTTATGGGGCGGTGGACGTGGAATTTTATATGGATGAGCGGGGCGTTTTGGTGCTGTGTGGCGTGCGACCATTAAAACCCTGACAAAATTTTTAGACTCGCCTTTAATAGGTTGGACGTGGTCAAATCATCATCAGGCAGGGTTTGTTTGGCGGTTTTGATGGCGGATTGGGCTTCTTTTTCTTTGTAGCCAAGGCTTACCAAGGCACTTTCGGTCTCAGCGATGACGTGCATGGGGTTTGCGGTTTGGTTGTTTTCTTGGCTTGGCTGGTGCTTGGTATCAACAAAATTGTCATCACCTATATTATCGAGTTTACCATTTAGCTCAATGATAAGGCGTTGGGCGGTTTTTTTGCCAATGCCTGCCACACGAGTTAGGGCGGTTTCATCACCATACTCTACGGCGTGGCGTAGCTCTTGGGCGGGCAGTGTGGAGAGTATGGCAAGTGCCATTTTTGTACCCACACCATTGATTTTAATAAGTTTTTTAAAAATTTCTCGCTCAGCTTTGTCGGTAAAACCAAAGAGCAGATGAGCGTCTTCACGCACATGAAGGTGGGTAAATAAGCTGACACTTGCCCCCACACTAAGCCCACAAAATGCCCCAATGGGCAGCTCAATCTCATAAGCCACACCGCCACTTGTCATCACACAAGCCACAGGAGCGGACAGGTAGGCAACTTGCCCTGTAATCATGCCAATCATAGCTTTCCTTATTTGGTATCAAAAAACAAAACCCAACATATCGCTGGGTTTTGCCAAAATGTGTACGATTATTTGTAATATTCTACCATCTTTTCTAGGCTGATGGGACGAATTTTACTGGCATTACCTGCACTACCAAAGGCTTCATAACGTGCCACACAGATGTCTTTCATGGCGTTGATGGAAGCCTGCAAGTATTTGCGAGGGTCAAACTCGGCAGGGTGTTCGTTCATAAACTTGCGAATTGCCCCTGTGCTTGCCAAACGCAAATCGGTGTCAATGTTGATTTTGCGTACGCCGTGTTTGATGGCATCTACCAGCTGTTCCACAGGCACACCATAGGTCTCGCCGATATTGCCACCATTTTCGTTGATGATTTTTAGCCACTCTTGGGGGACAGAGCTTGAACCGTGCATGACAAGGTGGGTATTGGGTAGGGCTTCATGGATTTCTTTGATACGCTCAATCGCCAAAATATCACCTGTTGGTGGACGGGTAAATTTATACGCACCATGTGAAGTGCCCACGGCGATTGCCAAAGCGTCCACATTTGTATCAGCGACAAACTGACGAGCTTCATCTACTGAGGTCAAAAGCTGACTGTGGTCAAGCACGCCTTCAGCTCCCACGCCGTCTTCTTCGCCTGCCATGCCTGTCTCTAGGCTACCTAGCACGCCGATTTCACCTTCTACCGACACACCGCAAGCATGAGCCATTTTGACGACTTCACGAGTAACGCCTACATTGTACTCGTAATCAGCAGGGGTTTTGCCATCTTCTTTTAATGAGCCATCCATCATCACCGAGCTAAATCCAAGCTGGATAGAACGTTGGCAAACGGCAGGGCTGGTACCGTGGTCTTGGTGCATGACCACAGGAATGTGTGGCCACTCTTCAATGGCGGATAAAATTAAATGACGCAAAAACGGTGCACCTGCGTATTTACGAGCCCCAGCAGAAGCCTGCACAATCACAGGGGAGTCAGTTTGGTCGGCTGCCATCATGATGGCACGCATTTGCTCTAAGTTATTGACGTTAAAGGCAGGCAAGCCATAAGCGTGTTCGCCCGCATGGTCTAAAAGTTGGCGTAAAGATACGAGTGCCATAGGTCGCTCCAATGAAAATTTATATATTGTAACAAATAATTTGACGTTGATAAATAGCCTGCTAAGATTTATCTGTCATCAGACATTAAGGCTGACTTTGATGTTTTTTGATAAGATGATAAATCACTGCAAATAAAGGCAATAGCAAAAACAACGCCCAAAAACTTGTCCAAAGCACAAAACCCACTAGCGTGCCAAGTATGCCAATCACAAGGGTTAGTGTCAGCTGAAAGTTGCATTCTGCCACAAACTCTGTCAGCAGTTCTTTGGTGGTGGGTTTTTTGTTGGGTGTTGTCATGCAGTTTAA
Organism: Moraxella sp. VT-16-12; assembly: GCF_002224245.2. Lineage (GTDB taxonomy): Bacteria > Pseudomonadota > Gammaproteobacteria > Pseudomonadales > Moraxellaceae > Moraxella. Next base: position 84,421 of record NZ_NKHK02000007.1, on the reverse strand, counting down.
TGATTTTCTTTGGCGTGATTTAGGGTGTATTTGGGGATATGAATGGTCAAGTTTTCATCAGCGACAATACACTGGCAAGACAGACGAGAGTTGGGCTCTAAGCCCCACGCACGGTCAAGCAGGTCGGCTTCTATGTCGTCCATTTCTTCTAGGCTGTCAAAGCCTTGACGAATGACAACATGACAGGTGGTGCAAGCCTTTGACATGTCGCAAGCGTGTTCAATCTTGACCCCATGCTCATGCAAGCCTTCTAGTAGGTTGTCGCCTTCATTAAGCTCAACGGTCGCCCCTTCTGGGCAAATCTCATGATGGGGCAGTACGGTTACAGTTACCATAGTATTCACTTCTTTTTGATAAAAATGTCTAAGTTATCGCCAGTCGCTTGTTTTTGTGCCTGCCAATGCTTGTTTGATGTTTTGATTCATGATGACAGAGGCAAAGTGGTCTGACAAAGGTTTGAGCTGACTGACCGCACTATCTAGCACCGCTTTGTCGTCAGTGGCGATGGCGGATTTGACTTTGTTTATTTGTTCTTGTAAATCAATGACTTGTGTTTGTGTTAATAAATCAGCAAACTCTGCCAAAGCCGAATCTAATGCCAAAATCTCACGCTCAGCCTCTACTTGTGCTTCAATGAGCATGCGTTTTTCTTTGTCTGCTTTGGCATGAATAAATCCGGCTTTTAATAGCTCTTCTTGCTGACTTTCGCTCAATCCATAGCTTGGCACCACATCAATTTTGCTAGCAACTTTGGTGCTTAGCTCCATGGCAGAGACGGTAAGCTGACCATTGGCATCAATGGCAAAGGTAACTTCCACACGAGCAAGCCCCGCTTTCATGGGCGGAATGCCAGTTAAGGTAAAGTTTGCCAAGGTGCGACAATCTGCCACGGTTTCACGTTCGCCTTGCACCACATGAATCACCATGCCTGTTTGCCCATCTGTGTGCGTGGTAAAGGTTTGGCGACGTGCCACAGGAATGGGCGTGTTACGTGGGATAATCACTTCGGTCAGACCGCCCATCGTTTCAAGCCCTAGCGACAAGGGTGTAACATCAAGCAAAAGCAGATTTTGACTGTCGTTAGAGATGAGCTGATGAGCCAGTCGTGTTGCACCTAGGGCGACCACTTCATCAGGGTTGATGGAGCAAAGGGGGGTTTTATCAAAATATGCTTGCACCGCATCACGCACAATCGGCATGCGTGTTGAGCCACCCACCAGCACCACATCGTCAATCGTCGGTTTGTCAAGGCGAGCGTCTGTCAGTACTTGCCCAACAATCTGCATGGTTCTTTTGATGACAGGCTCACAGATTTGGCGTAGCTGTTCATGGGTTAAAAGCGTGGTAAATGGCGTGCCATTGATGTCAATATCTACTGATACCGCTTGACGGCTTGACAAGGTTTGTTTGTAGCTTTTGGCAAGGCGAGCTAGGGCGGATTTTTGGGTGCTATCTACGTCTTTGGGGTCAATGCCTGCTGATCTGATAAAAAAGTTGGCGATTAAACGGTCAATGTCATCGCCCCCCAAGGCACTGTTGCCCCCTGTTGCCAAAACTTCAAACACGCCATCATTTAAATGTAGCACAGACACATCAAAAGTGCCACCGCCCAAATCATAAATCAGATAGGTGCCTGTGGTGGCAGATTTGTCCAAACCATAAGCGATGGCAGCGGCGGTTGGTTCGTTAAGCAGGCGTAAGACAGGCAGTCCAATGCTGGTAGCGGCGTCTTTGGTGGCTTGACGCTGTGCTTCATCAAAATAGGCAGGCACAGTAATCACTGCCCCTTGTATGCTGTCAGCAGGCAAACTGGCTTTGGCGTGATTAAATAGCTTGGCTAGGATATGAGCCGATGTTTCCACAGGGGATTTTTCACCTTGGGCGGTGATAAATGCGGGCATGGCATTGTCTGTGCCAGTCAGCTCATAAGGGTGGCTAAATTTGATGTCATCAAGCGAGCGACCCATAAAGCGTTTGGCGGAGATGATGGTGTTTTTTGGGTCATCAAAAGACAGGGCGTGATGACCCACCACAGGCATGTCTGATTTGTCGCCATAATAGACCACGCTTGGCATCAAAGGTGAGCTGCCAAAGGGTAGCACGTCTGCTCGTCCAGATTTGACGACTCCCACCAAAGAATGCGTTGTCCCAAGGTCAATACCTAAGGCAAAACGATGTTCGTGGGGTTTGGCAGATTGGTTGGGTTCGCTGATTTGGAGTAAAGACATGGTAGTTTGGTCTGATAAATTGGCTGAGCAAATGGCACACGCTTTGTGGGCGATAAAATTGACTGGTAATCTTATGTGTTTAATGTTTTTGGTATTGGTGGCTTTTAAGCAAACTTAACATTAAACATATAAATCATCGTCATTGTCTGTGTTATCACCAAGTTTGGCTTGGGATAGGGCATGATGAATGTCATCATATAAATTAGCCAAAAACTTCATTTTTTGGGCGATGTTTTGGGCAATATCCCACTGTTTGTCATTAAATGCCTGATGAAATTCTTTGGCGGTTAGGGTTTGTGCTTGGCTGACCGTATGAGCGATGGCTTGGATGCTTGCGTGGTCTTTGTCAAGGATGGCATCTTCTAAGTCCATGCGAAATTGCATCATCTGCATCAAAAACGGCTCATCACAGATGGATTTGTCCAAATTAAATGCCACACCCACATATTCTAACAGATATACCGCACGACTGTCATCACGATTTAAGGTGGTGTAAGCGTGGTTAATCAGGGCGGTATTTTGTTCGGCGTGTTTAGTCTCATCACCCAAAAAATTATCTGGGTGGTGTTGTTTTTGTAGTGCTAAAAACTGCTGTTTTAGGGCGGTTTTGTCAATGTCAAATCTTACAGGCAGACCAAATAAGGCAAAAAAATCATTTTGTTTCATATCACACCGTAAAGGATTCGCCACAGCCACATTCACCAGTTTGGTTGGGGTTGGTGAATTTAAAGCCAGAGTTTAGCCCTTCGGTTACATAGTCCATCTGTAAGCCGTCTAGATAGACCAAACTTTTTGGGTCTACAAAAACACTCACACCATCATTGTCAAACCGCTCGTCGGTGTCGTTGGGTTCGTCCACAAATTCAAGCACATAGGCAAGCCCTGAACACCCTGCCGTTCGTACGCCCACACGAATGCCAACACCTTGACCACGGTTGTCAAGAAACTCTTTGACATGGCTAATCGCTCGCTTGGTTAGGGTAATCATACGCTCTCCTATGTGTTGATGACAAGTTAAACGGTGGCCGCTTTGGCTTGATAATCTTCAATCGCTGCTTTGATGGCATCTTCTGCCAAAACAGAGCAATGCACTTTGACAGGGGGTAGGGCAAGCTCGGTGGCGATGTCTTTGTTTTTGATGGCGGCGGCTTCATCTAGGGTTTTGCCTTTGAGCCATTCAGTAACCAGTGAGCTTGACGCAATCGCACTGCCACAGCCATAGGTTTTAAATTTGGCATCTTCAATGATGCCGTCATCGCCCACTTGGATTTGCAGACGCATGACATCACCACAGGCGGGAGCTCCGACCATGCCTGTGCCAACATTTTTGGCGTTTTTATCAAGATTACCGACGTTGCGGGGGTTTTCGTAATGGTCAATGACCTTGTCTGAGTATGCCATAAGTTTCTCTCTGTTGTCTGTTTATTTGGATGTTACTGCGGTTGCATTCATTGTCATCAATGCCCCTGCCTTAGGTAGGTCGGCTACCACAATCACTGTTCTGGCAGGATAATGCTCTTGAAAGATTTCAGCATAAGCACGGTTCATTTCAGCAAAATCTTCTACATTTTTTAAAAAGACATGAATGTGTAAAATATTTGTCAAATCAGCATTGACCATCTGTAACATATGCTCAAAGTTGAGCAAAATTTGTTTACTTTGTGAGTAGGCATCAGCACCTGCCATCTCACCCGTTTTTGGATTGACACCAGGTGTGCCAGAAATTTGTATAAAATTACCAACTTGGCTAAAATGACTATAAGGACCAATGGGGGCAAACAAATTTTTTGGGGTGTGATGAGAAATCGTCATAATGCCTACCTTGATTGATTAGTGTTCTTGCCACTCAACCTGACTAAAATCCACGCCTTCTTTAAACATGTCCCAAAGTGGTGACAGTTCACGCAATTTGTTTACCGCATCATGAATTTGAGCAAGCACACGGTCAATGTCTTCTTCGGTGGTGTAGCGACCAATACTAAAACGAATGGACGAATGAGCCAGCTCATCAGGGCGACCGATGGCACGCAGCACATAAGACGGCTCCAAAGTGGCAGACGTACACGCCGAACCTGATGACACCGCCAAATCTTTTAGGCTCATCATCAAACTTTCACCTTCTATAAAGTTGAAGCTGACGTTTAAAACATTTGGCACGCCTTGCTCAAGAGAGCCATTGAGATACACTTCTTCAATGTTTTGTAGTCCTTGCCATAGTTTGTCTCTTAGGTGAGAGATGTGAGCATGGTCTTCATCAAAACGTTGTACTGATAATGCAAAGGCTTCGCCCATACCCACAATCTGATGGGTAGCAAGTGTGCCAGAACGCATACCGCGCTCATGACCGCCGCCGTGCTGTTCGGCTTTGATGCGGACACGGGGCTTACGGCGTACATACAATGCACCGATACCCTTAGGACCATAAATTTTGTGAGCAGAAAAACTCATCAAATCCACTTTTAAATCATTTAAATCAATCTTGATTTTGCCAACCGCTTGGGCGGCGTCCACATGAAACAGCACGCCTTTTTCGCGTGTGATTTCGCCGATGGCTTTGATGTCTGTGATGGTACCAAGTTCGTTATTGACCGCCATCAGACTGACCAAGATGGTGTCTTCACGAATGGCATCTGCGACCTGTTGGGGGTAGATAAGCCCTGTGCCATGTTCTGGTTCAAGATAGGTGATGTCAAAGCCTTCTTCTTCTAGCTGACGGCAGGTGTCCAAAATGGCTTTATGCTCAATCTTGCTGGTGATGATGTGTTTACCTTTGCTTTGGTAAAAATGAGCCACACCTTTAAGTGCAAGGTTGTCAGATTCTGTCGCTCCGCTAGTAAACACAATCTCTCTGGGGTCAGCACCAACGGTTTCGGCAATCTGCAAACGAGCATTTTCAACCGCTTCTTCGGCTTGCCAACCAAAACCATGTGAGCGAGATGCAGGGTTGCCAAAGATGCCATCAAAGGTCATATAATTGACCATTTTATCAGCAACCTCCTTGGCAACAGGCGTGGTGGCGGCATAGTCTAAATAAATTAAAGAAGTCTGGCTCATGCTGGGCTTGCTCCAAATAAATTAATGGTGTTAATGGTGTCTTTTTTGTTGGTTTTGTGATGAACAAATTTTTCTTGACGGTCAGCGATGGTGTGTGTGTGGTGAGAGCTTAATAAATCTCCAAGTGTAACTTGGCTAAGATAAGCTTCAATATGAGCGGACAAGCCATGCCACAAATCGTGGGTCAGACACATCGCCCCGTCTTGACAGTCGCCTTTGCCACCGCATTGCATGGCATTAACGCTTTCATCTACGGCGGTAATGATGCTCATGATGTCAATTTCGTTGAGTGGCTTAGCAAGATGGTAGCCACCAGAAGCACCCCGTGTGCTACTGACCAAGCCTTTTTTGCGAAGTTTAGAAAAAAGCTGTTCAAGATAGGATATGGAGATAGACTGGCGTTTTGCAATGTCGGACAATGACACCGCTCCTTGATGGCGACTTTCTTGTACCGCCAAATCCAATAAGGCAGTAACGGCATAGCGTCCACGAGTCGTTAATCGCATATATACTAATTCCAAATTGCCTAGCCTAAATCACTAGGCGTGGGTAAATGATGGGTGTATTATAATAATCCCTAGTAAAATAGTCAAGATTGTTTTTAATGATTTGTGTGAATTTTTACGATTGAAAAATTTAATTAAAAATCATGCCTTTATAGAGAATGATAGGCTTTATCATTTAATAAGCCCATCATTGGAGATGGGCTGTGCTTGCTGATATTAAAGCTGTTTTTGTTGTTGTTCAAGTTCATCTTTGCTTGGATAGCTAAGCAAGTGTTCATCCACAAATTCATTGGCACTATTGTGTTCAGCAGATTCTTCGGTAATGTACCATTGGCTTTTGCGATACAAAGTTAGGCGGTCTCGCCCAAGACCACGAATCAAACAATACATCATCACAAAAATCACCACAGCAAAAGGAAATCCTGCCACAATCGCCGCCGCTTGTAGGGCGGACAACCCACCTGCTGCCAACAAAATACACGCGATAATCCCTTCGGACACCACCCAAAATAGACGCTGGATTTTAGGTGGGTTGGTGTTGCCCCCTGCTGTTAGCATATCTACCACAAGGCTGGCACTGTCAGCACTGGTAACAAACCATAGCACAATCATGATTAAAATCACCACCATCAAGCCTTGGCTAAAAGGATAATATTCTATAAATTTAAAAATCGCACTGCCTGTATCTGCCATGACGGCTGTGGATAGTCCAAAATCGCCTGTTAATTCCATATTAATGGCGACACCACCAAAGGTCGTAAACCATAAAAATAACAGCAGCATAGGCACAAATAACACACCAAAAATAAATTCACGCAACGTCCGTCCGCGACTGATACGAGCAATAAAAATACCCACAAAAGGCGACCAGCTTACCCACCATGCCCAATAAAATATCGTCCAAGAAGCCTGCCAATTGGTATCCATATAAGCTTCATTCCACAGACCAAGCGAAATCAGGTTTGATGTATAGTTGCCGACATTTTCAACAAAGCTGTCAAAAATAAATTGGGTAGGACCCATGATTATCATAAAGCCAAGCAAAATCAGCGTGCCAATGATGGTGATGTCGCTTAAAAATTTAACGCCTTTATCCAGTCCTGCCATGACCGATACCGTGGCACAAGCGGTAATGCCTGCAATTAGGGCGATTTTTAGCCCAAGACTTGATGGTATGCCAAACATTTGCCCAAGACCTGTATCAAGTTGCATGACTCCCAAGCCCAGTGAAGTTACCACGCCAAACATCGTCCCAAATACCGCCAAAATATCCACCACATGACCCCATTTGCCATAAATTTTTTGCCCGATGAGCGGAAACAATACCGAGCGGATGGATAAGGGTAAGCCACGCCGATAATGAAAATACGCTAAGGATAATGCCACCACTGCATACACCGCCCAAGCGTGCAATCCCCAATGTAAAAATGAGATGGTCATGGCATCTTTGGCACTTTGTACGCTGCTTGGATTGGACAAAGGTGGAGAAACAAAGTGATACAAAGGCTCAGCCGTCCCCCAGTACAGTAGCCCAATGCCAATCCCTGCCGAAAACAGCATGCCAATCCATGAACCAAAACTGTATTCAGGCGTTTCGGTTTGATGACCAAGGCGAATATCACCATAACCACTAAGTGCGATATATAAGCAAAACACCAAAGCAACATTCATCAAAATGACGAACATAAAGCCAAATTTTGTGGTAATAAAACTTTGCATGGTATTAAACATATGCCCTGCGGTTTCGCTAAATAATGCCCCAAAAATCATAAAGATAACAATCAATAGGGCTGATGTTACAAACACGGGCAAACTCACTTGTGGAAAAATAGCAAACTTGCTGATTTTAACCCTGTTTTGGGGTTCTTGCGTGGGCTTATTCATGAGAATATCCTTATAAATCTTACTAAAGTTTGGATGATATTTGGATAAAAATCCACAAAACCTTATCTAAAAATTTGTCAAAATATGGTGAAATTTATGTAAAAACCTTAACAAATATAAATAGTTATTTCAATAAAAAAGCGTATAAGTTGTGTAATATTCGCTAACAGTTATCAAAATATTGATAAGAAAAACAAATAAATTTTTTCTAAGCAGTTGTTTTTTTGAATAAAAATCAGACAGTAAAATGTTACTGTATTGTTGCCAAAAATCTATGACATATGGGCAGATTGCTACGCATTAGTCAAAATTTGCGATTTATGCTATAATACCGCCTTTAAAATAGTAATTTGGACAAATTATGACCGATAGCGTAACCCCCGTTGGTATTGTTGATGAATTAAAGCAGTCCTATCTTGACTATGCGATGAGTGTCATTGTTTCTCGTGCCTTGCCTGATGTGCGAGATGGTTTAAAGCCTGTGCACCGCCGTGTCATGTATGCCATGCATGAGCTGTCTAATGACTACAACAAGCCCTACAAAAAGTCCGCTCGTGTGGTGGGCGATGTTATCGGTAAATACCACCCGCATGGCGATACCGCCGTGTATGATGCGATTGTGCGTTTGGCACAGCCATTTAGTATGCGATATATGATGGTGGACGGGCAAGGCAACTTTGGTTCGGTGGACGGAGACCCGCCTGCTGCCATGCGTTATACCGAAGTGCGTATGCAAAAGCTTACCCATCAAATGCTAGGCGACCTTGATAAAGACACGGTGGATTGGGAAGACAACTATGATGGCTCAGAAAAAATGCCATCTGTGTTGCCTGCTCGTGTGCCAAATTTGCTCATCAATGGGGCAACGGGCATCGCCGTGGGTATGGCGACCAATATGGCACCGCATAATTTGACTGAGGTGGTTAATGCTTGTCTTGCCTATGCCAATAACCCACAGATTTCTGTTGATGAGCTGGCCAGTCATATTTTGGGGCCTGATTTTCCGACAGGCGGGATTATTTATGGGCGTAGTGGCATATCGGATGCCTATCGCACAGGCAAGGGGCGACTGCACATTCGTGGGCGTTATGTGATTGAAAACATGGAGGGTAGCAGTAAGGACAGGGAGCGTATTGTTTTTACACAGATTCCTTATCAAGTCAATAAAGCCAAACTCATTGAGCAGATTGCCAGTTTGGCCAATGACAAAAAATTAGATGGCATCACAGGTGTGCGTGATGAGTCCGACAAAGAGGGCATGCGTATTGCTATTGACCTAAGACGTGGCGAAAATGCCGAGGTGGTGGTCAATAATTTATTTTTGCAAACGCCCTTGGAGTCCAGTTTTAGTATCAATATGGTGGCACTGGATAATGGACAGCCCAAACTGATGACTTTGCATGATTTGATTGCAAGTTTTATCCGCCACCGTCAAGAAGTGGTTACTCGCCGTACGATTTTTGAGCTCAATAAAGTCAAAGTTCGGGGGCATCTATTAGAAGGTCTGACGATTGCCCTTGCCAACATTGATGAGATTATCAATACCATCAAGCATTCTGCCAATAAAAGTGAAGCTCGTGAAAACCTGCTAAAACGCATTTGGCAATCGGGAGGTGTGGTTGCCATGCTCAAAAATGCAGGAGCAAGCTCTATCCGTCCTGAGATGATTGAAGGCGAGGATTTGAACGCACCTTTTGGGCTGATAAATGATGATAAGCAGTATCGTTTGTCGCCTGAGCAGGTGGGGGCGATTTTGGACATGCAGCTTCATCGTTTGACAGGATTGGAGCAAGACAAACTTTCGGCAGAATATCAAGAGATTTTGGGTGAGATTGCACGTTTACAGCTCATTTTGTCTGATTTTGATAAATTGATGGGTGTGATTAAGGCGGAGCTTATCCAAATCCGTGATGATTTTGGCGATGAGCGTAAGACTGACATTGTGGACGCACGAGCTGATTTTAGCCGTGAAGATTTAATCCCAGAGCAAACAGTGGTGATGACTGTATCGCACACAGGCTATGCCAAGACACAGCCGATTGGTGATTATCAAGCTCAAAAACGTGGTGGTAAGGGCAAATCTGCCACCGCCATGAAAGAAGATGATGTGATTGAGCATTTGCTTGTTACCAGCACGCACGCACATATTTTGTGTTTTACCAATACAGGGCGAGTGTTTGGGCTGCGTGGTTTTGAAGTGCCAATCGCTTCTCGTGGCTCAAAAGGGCGACCATTGGTTAATCTTATCAATATTGAGCCTGATGAGAGTGTTACCGCCATTTTGCCAGTAGAGAGTTTGGCCGATGATGGTAAATTTGTCTTTTTTGCTACCGCCAGTGGGACAGTAAAACGGGTGGCTTTATCACAGTTTGCCAATTTGCGTGCCAATGGTCTAAGAGCGATTGACCTTGTAGATGGCGATAGTTTGGTGGGCGTGGCGATTACTGATGGTCAGCAAGAAATCATGCTGTTTAGTAATGAAGGTAAAGCCATTCGCTTTAAAGAGTCTGCCATTCGTGCGATGGGGCGTACTGCAAAAGGGGTGCGTGGCATTCGTGTCAGTCTTTTGGCAAATCTTGGGCTTGATGACGATGACACAACCGATGAGGTGAGCGAAGATGATGGCGGTGATAGCGTGGTATCAGTGAGCCGTGTGGTGTCGTTGGTGGTCGCTCCGCAGGCAGGCGAGATTTTGTGTGCTTGTGAAAATGGCTATGGCAAACGCACGCCCATTGATGATTATCCTACCAAAGGTCGTGGCGGTCAAGGGGTGATTGCCATCAAGACCAGTGAGCGTAACGGTCAGCTTGTGAAAGCGGTGGCAGTAACAGGCGATGAAGATGTGATTTTAATCTCAGACAAAGGCACACTTGTACGTACGCCTGTTGCTGATATTATGACCGCAGGACGTAACGCCCAAGGTGTTCGCCTAATTCGTATCGGAGAAGGTGAGACTTTGGTGGGGCTGGCGTGTGTGGAGCATGAAGACAGTGATGAGCATGAATTGGTTGAAAATGGCGAGATTGATGATTTGCCAAATGACGAACCAAATCTAAGTGAAGCATAAGTAATGACAAAAAGGCGGATGGAGATTCGCCTTTTTATCTATCATTTAGGCTTAAACTAGTATTGTTGGTAAATCTATAAAAACCCAAAACATCTCAAATTTAGGAATCTTATGCTCACACTTCATCATCTAAACCATTCTCGTTCATTTCGCATCCTATGGCTGTTGTGTGAATTAAATGAACAATATGGCACAACTTATCAGCTGATTTGTCATGAACGTACCAAAAATCATCTTGCCCCAAAAGAGATGGCAGACATTCACCCGATGGGCAAAGCTCCCATCTTGGTGGACAGCACTCGTGGGCAAACCTTGGTGGAAAGCGGATTTATCATTGAATATTTATTAAGATACTATGATAAAGAGGGTAAATTATCGCCCACCGATGATACTTGGGAAGATTTTGCGTTTTGGCTACATTTTTCAGAAAGTACCATGATGCCACCATTAGTCATGCGTTTGATTATGGATAAAGTCGCTACAAAATCACCCATATTTGTGCGTCCCATTGCCAAAGCGATTGCGAGTAAAGTTGAGACGCTGGTGATTTGTGATACCATTGCTCAAAGTTTTGGTTTACTTAACGAGCATTTGGCAAATCGTTTGTGGATTGCTGGTGATTTTACAGGAGCGGACATACAAGCATATTTTGCTGTAAAAGCCCTACAAAGCCGTGGTGGTTTAGATGGATGGGTTTGTTTACAGCAATGGCTAGACCGTTGTCAAAGTAGACAAGGCTATCAACGAGCGATAGAGCAAGGCGGACAAATATTTGTTTAGCCAAGCTGGTTTATGCTTTATCAAATTCACCAGCAAGACGAATTTTTTGTTCATTATCCCATTGATGTAGGGCGGTTAAGCGACGTTTGTGAATTTCAGAGATGACAAGATTTTTGCTGTGTTCACGAGCCTTTTTGATGGCATCTTGCAGTGCTTGGCATAACAGCTCATCAAACAAAGGGCGAATATCAGTCAGATGATGGTGTTGCGTTTGATGAAAAAACTCTCGCCATGCTTTGATGAGTTTGGCTTGTAGATTGGTATTGGTCAGGCTTGCCATGATAAAATGGGCTCGCTGGTCTATGATGGCAGGCGTGCTGTCTGATAGGTTAATCGGTGGGTTGGGGTGTGATAAAATTTTTTCAATGGCAATAACCAATTCACCAAGCTCATCATCTAACTCTTGCCAAGTGGGCAGTTTGGGTATTTCAAGATTTGTGTCATGTAGGCGTTTGGCATAGAGGTTGTGAGCCGTTTGTACGCCTGATACGCACAACAGTGTATGAAGCGGGTCGTTTGTTAGTAAAGTGGGGGCGTGCAACAAGCAAAGACACAGCTGCAAACCACTGTCAATCTCGCTGATGTATCTTTTGGTATCAGGGGCGTTGTTTTGGCGTTTTTGGTTGAGTTTTTGATAAATGTCATTGTTGAGCCACCATTTAAAACTAGACCCTTTGGGGAATTTGGTGGTCAGCTCTTTTAGATTTGCCATTGCCATGGCTTTGCCTTCTGGGGTGCTGATATCATGGCGAGCACTCAACACATCAAACACATAATCGGACGTGCTTTGGGCGTGGCTGATGGCTTGACGGGTTTTATCTGCCCCAAACGCTTTGATATGACTGTCAGGGTCATGCCCATCAGGCAAGGTTAAAAATTTAAGTTGTCTGCCATCATTTAGTATGGGGGCGGAGACTTCTAGTGTTCGCCAAGCCGCTCTTTGTCCTGCCGTATCACCATCAAAACACAAAGTAAGCGTGCTGTTGTATTTTAATAAATGGTCAATTTGCTGTTCATTGACCGCTGTACCCATTGGAGCGACCGCCCCATAAATCCCTGCTTGATACAAGGCGATAACATCCATATAGCCTTCCACCACCAAAAAATCAGTCGCACGAGCAAGACGAGCTTCATATAAGCCATATAAAATATGCTGTTTGGTGAATACGGGCGATTCGGATGAATTGATGTATTTTGGCATTTCATCACCCAGCGACCGACCTGCAAAACCCACCACTTTTCCTTGGCGGTTTTTGATGGGAAAAATCACTCGGTCTCTAAGCAAATCAAACTCTCGCCCCTTTTGAGATGTTCGCACCAAGCCCAGCATACGCAAACCTTCTATATCATGGGGAAAAGCCTGTTCTAGGTGTTGCCAATCTGCTGGGGCATAGCCCAAACCAAAAGTGGCTATGGTTTCATCGGTCAGTCCACGCAAGATAAAATATTGATAAGCAGAAGGGGTATTTTTAAGCTGTTGTTGATAATAAGTACATACCTGAGCCAATAAACTGTACAAATCACCATCTTGGTCGGCATCTGCCACGACTGGCGTATTTGGGGTGGGTGGTGTGCTAGGTATGGGGCTGATGGGGGGAGCAGGCTGTGGTTGTTGGGTTTTTTTGTAGCGGATTTTGTCAGCAAAACCATCATCTTTTGGTAAATCAATGCCTGTTTGGTCAGACAAATATTGCACCGCTTCCATAAAAGTCATGCGTTCAAACTCACGCAAAAATGTGATGGCATTACCTTTGACCCCACAGCCAAAACAATAATATAGGTTGGTTTGTGGGTTGATGTGAAAAGATGGTGTTTTTTCGCCATGAAAAGGACAGCACCCTTTAAACTCATGCCCTGCTGGTTTGAGCGAAGTGTGTTTTTTGATGATGGAGACTAGGTCTGCTTGATTGTTCAAGCGTTCTAGGGTGCTGTCTGGGATTTTCATGGTTATGGGGTGGCTTCATCAGGTAGCCCAAGTCCGATGGTGCGTGGTTTTTGGGTGGGCTGCGGTCGCTCGGTGGGAATTTCACTTTCAGGCAGCTGCATGGCGTTGGCGGTGGTGATGAGCTGGGTGCGAGTCTGACCATCATAATTGCCTTGATAGCTTTGGGTGTCTGTGGTACGTCCAAATTTACCAAAAGTCAAAGCTGATAGGGCTTTTTTGCCATAAGATAGCCCAAAATTGCTGTTAATTTTTACTGTGCCATCTGCGTTTAGGTATTGGGGGTAGTTGATTTGTAATAGGGTTTTATACTGATTGGCGGTATCGGTCAGCCCAAGTTTGGCATTGCTATACGCCAAAATCGCAATCGCTTCTGGTACTTGGTCAGATTGGGGGAAGTATTGGAACACCCATTTGGCACGATTGGCCGCTGCCACATAGGCATCACGTTTGATGTACCAACGAGCCGCTTCTAATTCATGATAAGCAAAGTTATTATACAAAGCGGTCATGCGTTGCACGGCATCAGGCACATAGGCGCTATTTGGGTATTGATTGACCAAATTGCTAAAATCACTAAATGCCAAACGCAAATAGGACGTATCTCGCTCTGCTTGGTTTAGACGAATAAGACGACCTGATTTGGGCGAGCCGTCCATGTTGGTAACGCCTTGTACATACAAAGCATAGTCAGCGTGTGGACTGGTTGGGTACGAACGCATAAATTCTGCGGTACTGGCAGTAACAGATTCATAATCTTTGGCTTGGTATTGAGCATAAATTAAATCAAGTAAGGCTTGTTGGGCGTATTTGCCTGTGGGATAAAAGGTGCGTACATTGGTTAAAGCAATGATGGCTTCACGATAGCGTTCTTTGGCTAGGGCATTTTGGGCAGACTGATAATAATCTTGCTCGCTTTTTTCGGCAGTTGTGATGACTTCTTTGTCTTTTTTTATTGCCCCTTTAATGCTGGCACAACCTGTTAAGCCCATGCTGATGCTTATAAAACTCAGAAATAGCAGTTTGGTGGGAGTGTTCATAAATTATCCTAATGCGATGTTTTATCAAAGTGTCAACTAGTTTACCACAAAAACGCCAAAGTTTTATAGGGCGTGTTAAACTTTTATTGTGAGTATCAACAAGGGGGTGCTAGTAGCTTGTGCTTTTGCATGACAGCGAAAATGCCTTGTTGTGTGGTTTAATCAAATAAAAAGTTAATTTGTTGAAATCATGGTAAAATACCTAAAATTTATTAAGTAGCGTACCATGAATAAGCCATTTTGTGATATTGACAGCAGTGATGATATTGATATTGACCATGATGGTCAAAATAGCTCAGCTCATGTATATACCCATACCACAGATGAGACGGATATTGGCACACGCCTTGATAAAATCGCCACCGAGCGTTTTGATGGTTTTTCACGGGTGCAGATACAGGGGTTTATTGATGATGGCAGTTTGACGGTCAATGGCATGCCCCAAAAAAGCAAATACCGTGTCAAATCAGGCGATGTGCTGACCTTAAAGGCGGTGCTGGATAATCATAGTGAGGATTTGCCTGAAAATATTGCACTTGATGTCGTTTATGAAGATGATGAGGTGGTGGTCATTAATAAACCTGCTGGTTTGGTGGTGCATCCTGGGGCAGGCAATCGCACAGGCACTTTGGTGAACGCACTGCTTTATCATTATCCAGACAACGCTTATTTGCCCAGAGCAGGACTGGTTCATCGCATTGATAAGGACACATCAGGACTGCTGATTGTGGCTCGCACCAAGTCCGCCCAGCTTGACTTGACCGAGCAATTAAAAGACAAATCGGTGTATCGTGAGTATGTGTGTGTTGCCACAGGCGTGCCAAGTGATATTTTGCGTCATGCCACCATTGAGTTGCCCATTGCTCGCCATCGCATTCACCGCACCAAAATGGCGGTTGTGGACGGTGGTAAACCTGCTATTACGCACATCACACACGCCACGTTGCTTGGCACACATTACAGTTTGCTTCATGTTTGCTTGGAGACAGGACGCACCCACCAAATCCGTGTGCATTTATCCCATGTTGGTCATGCTCTGCTTGGCGATAAAGTTTATGGCAGGGCACCAAAATCAGGACTTGACAGCCACATTCGTCAAGCGGTGCTAGATTTTCCACGTCAAGCTTTGCACGCTCATAAATTGGGCTTTGTTCACCCAACCACGGGCAAATCGTTGGTATTGAGTGCTGATTTGCCATCTGATATGGTGGAGATGATTGCGATATTGCAGGATAATTCTTAAATCAATTGGAAAATCAAATGTTTCATATTTTATATCAAGACAGCCATAGGCTGATTATCCAAACCCATGCAGGCAATTTTGATAAATGGGGCGATGATTTATATGGAGAGTTTAATGTTGCTTTGCATGTTTTGGATAATAACAAGCGTGTGTTAAGCAATCGTTTGGCTTTATTGGAAAATTTAAATAAACTAAATACCAGTCAGCCAATCCAAGAAATCCATTGGCTAAACCAAATCCACGGCGATAACGTGGTTTGTATTGACAAACATCAGTTCACGCCCCCAAATGCTGATGCGCTCATCACGGACAAATGTGGCGTTGGTTTGTCCATCATGACGGCAGATTGTGTGCCGATTGCTTTGTTTAATGATGGCACAATCACTCACCAATCACAAATCGCCTGTATTCATGCAGGTTGGCAGGGGCTGACAAAAGGTATTATCAAAAATACGGCTGAGCAATTTAACAACAAAGCCATCAAAGCGGTGATTGGGGCGTGTATCAGTCAGGCAAATTATGAGATGGATAACGCGTTGGCAAATGCCATCGTTCAAAGCGTGATTGATAAATCATTGGTGGGTTTGTCTTTTGATGAACTGTATCAACAGGTTGTCATGGATAAACCAGATGGCAAATGTCTGATGGACATTGTTAAGCTGACCAAATTACAACTGGCGCATTTAGACATTGAGCTGATAAATCATGATGTGCCATGCAGTTATGATGTGCCAAATTTATATTCTTACCGACAACAAACCCATGCCAAAAAATCTGCCACAGGGCGTATGGCGATGATTATTGCTCAATTTTAAAACCGCATGATTATCCGTGAAAAATCCAACAATCTGGCTTTGTTGTTTATGTGGCGTGGGACGATATTGCCCAAAGTGTTGCCCATGGTCATCATATTAATGTGTGTATCTGTCGTGGCGTGGGGATTGTCGCATTATCAAGTTTATACTGTAAAAAGTGTGCCTGTGATTGGTTTTACGGTGCTTGGTGTGGTGTTGTCGGTATTTTTAAGTTTTAGAAATAATGCCTGTTATGACAGATGGTGGGAAGGGCGTAAATTGTGGGGTGCGTTGGTAGCAAATACTCGCCATTTGACCAGAGACAGCCATTTTTTGAGCAAAGACGACCGCCAAGCGATATTGGTGGACATGCTGATTTTTGTGAATTTATTAAAAGACAGATTGCGAAACCAACGTCTGCCTGCTGATAATTTTGCCCGATATTTAAACCTTTGTGAACAACAAAAAGATGATCTAAACACACTTATTAGCACTCACCTTAATGCCCCACAAGTGATGTTGGAGCGTATGCAAATTCGCCTGATGAATGCCGTTAAAACAGGACAAATCAGCGACATGATTTATGTGAGCATGCAACGTCATGTGGTGGAGATGGGTAGCATTCAAGCAGGGTGCGACCGCATTCATAGTACGCCTGTTCCTTTGCCGTATTCGGTACTGCTACATCGGGCGGTGTTTTGTTTTTGTTGGTTGTTGCCTTTTGGGGTTGGTGGCGTGCTTGGGCTGTGGACACCACTTTTGGTGGGTTTGGTGGCTTATTTGTTCTTGGGGCTTGATGAGCTGTCCAAAGAATTAGAAGAGCCATTTGGTGTGGCACACAACGATTTGCCCTTAGATGCCATGACACGGCTGATGGAGCGTGAAACTTTGGCGTTATTGGGGTGTCAGCTACCGCCCGTCATCGTACCACGTCATTATTATTTGTCATGAATTGTGCTATAATCTGCCTTTAATTTGGAGTAACTTATGAACAAACAAGACATCTTAAACAGCCTGACCCCTGAGATTGTCGCCAAATTTCGCACCGCCATTGAGATTGGCAAATGGGATAATGGCGTGCGTTTGACCGATGAACAACGCCAAACGTGCATGCAGGCGGTGATGGTGTGGGAACATGAGTATTTGCCTGTGCATGAGCGTACAGGTTATATTGAAAAACCCAAAGACAAACAAGGCAACACAATCGGCGATGACTGCGATGTGGAGCATGAGCATCATTATCCTAATGCGGAGCAACCTGTCAATTTTAAGGCGTGATGGCAATTTTGATTAAATTTTATCCAAAAAGCGATGAATGATGGGGGATTATGGAGTGAGAATTTTTTCCAAAACTTCCCATGCGTATTCACCATCATGGATTGCCAAAACGTACTGGTTGGGGATAAACAGCACAAAATCATCATATTTGTCAAACCAACCATCTAAGTGCTGACAAAGCGTGGATAAAGAGATTTGTACAAAAAATTCAAAGCCATGCTGATTAAGCAGTATCCAGACGGCATTACCATGCAAGGCTTTGATTTTTTGGATAAAAAAACGCCGTGCGGTATTGTGCTGTGAGTGATACTGTTTGTGATTATCAAAGGCAAACGACACTATTGGTTGATTGTCATAATGCCAAATCCCTGATTGTCTAAAAGCAGTAAAAAGCACCTTGCCACTTTCGTCATCGGCATGGACAATGCTTTCAATATTTAAAAAGCCAAACTCTTGTTGCAGTATTTGTTTGGCACGGCGGATTTTAAGTTGTTGTATTGTTTGGTGAATCATTGATTGGTCATATTAGCACTCGCCACAGCACAAAGCCCATCGCCATCAGGTGAAAAATGACCCCCACCCACCACACAGGCACGGTCAGCCCTATGGCAATCAAGCCAAAAAACCCACCAAACGCCACCCAATCATGGCGTTTTTGATTTAAAAAATCCGCTCTTAGGGCTTGCAATTCACGTAAGTTTTTGTCTTGTCTTGCACCAAGTGTGGCAAGGGATTGGATGCTTTGAATGGCAAATTTGGGCAGTTCACTGGCAGATAATAAATGCTCTGGCAAGGTGTTGTGTAATGCTTCTAGGTGTTTGAGTGGGTCAAGCTGTTCTTTGACCCAAGTGGTGAGTATCGGTTTGGCAAGCGACCAAATGTCCAAATCAGGATACAGCTCACGCCCAAGCCCTTCTACATGAACCAAGGTTTTAAGTAGTAGCATGAGCTGGGGTGGTATGCTCATCTGATGACGCCGAGCGATGGAGAGAATCTCAAACAAAATCCCTGCAAAATCAAGCTCGCTCATCGGTTTTGACACCATGGGACTAACGGTGCGAGCCATGTCCTGAATCAAGGCGTGTTTGTCGGCTGATGGCGGTATCCAGCCTGCTTGACTGATGATGTCCACAAGTGTGGCGTAGTTGCCGTTCATGACTGACAGTAGCAGGCGAGCGACGACCAGTTGGTCATCTTTGGCAAGCTCGCCCATGATGGCACAATCTAACCCCAAATATCGTGGTTTTGCTACCGCTTGTCCATTTGGTAAAGTCTCTACAAAGATATTACCGGGGTGCATGTCCGCATGAAAAAAGTTATCACGAAATACTTGGGTAAAAAAGATGGTCAGACCATTTTTGGCAAGTAAAGCCCTATCATAACCAAGGGCATCAAATTTATCTGTCTGAGAAATCGGTACGCCAAAAATACGCTCTGACACCATGACCGATTGATTTGCCATGTACACTTCTGGCACATAAATCAGCGGTGAGTTTAAAAAGTTGTTACGCATTTTGGTGGCGTTGGCGGCTTCTAAGGTCAAATCAAGCTCATTGAGCATGATTTGCCGATAGTCTTCTACAATATTGATGATGTGTATCGCACGAGCCGACTCCAAGCGAGCCGACAGCCAGCTTGCCAATTCACGCAGTAGCTCAAAGTCTTTGATGATGATGGGTTTGATGTCAGGGCGGACGACTTTAACCACCACTTCACGACCATCAGGCAGGCAAGCGGTATGCACTTGGGCGATACTGGCGGCAGCAAGGGGTTTGTGATCAAACCGCACAAACAGTTCATCAACTGATTTACCAAGCCCTGTTTTGGGGTTTTGGATTTGTTGTTTTAGGACTGCCACATCAAAGGGAGCGACTTTGTCTTGTAGGAGCGACAGCTGAGCGATGATGTCGGGTGGCAATAGGTCAGAGCGAGTGGAGAGCAGTTGCCCCAGTTTTAAAAACAGTGTCCCCATCTCTTCAAAGGCAAACTTAATCCCCAAAGGCTCATGTGATTTGCCAAAACTGGCTGGGTGCAAACGAATCAGCCGTGCCAAAGGGGCAAGCTCTGGCATGTCATCAAGCGGTAGGTGCGTGTCTAGGCGGTATTTGGCACAAATGCGATATAGATTTAGTAGGCGTTTTCGGTGAGCGATGAGCATGATTAAAAATATAAATAAAAGCGGTCAAGTAGGGCTTGGCTTTTTGGGTGAGTGTGTATGATGTGGCGAATGGCGTGTATGATGGCTGTATCACCTGTGGTGGCGTATTGGCAAATGTCAGTATCATCGGTCAGGCACGCCATCAGCTCTTGTAAATTGGCGACACTTAATGTGCCATCTATGTCATCAAAAAGGGCAGATGGTGCAGGCTCAAAGCGTACTTTGTTGGTGTCAAACACCACATCAACCACCAAGCCATGCAGTAAAACCGCCCCAATGTGAACACGCAAAGTTTTGCCAACCAAAGAGGCTTTGTCATCATCGCTTAGGTCATCAAACAAGCGGTTAATGGCGGTTTCGGCAATGCCAAGAGCCAACACAGTCAGCATGATTATCCTTGACGGGGTTTAAAGCCACGATGTACTGCCACGATACCGCCCGTTAAATTGTGATAATCACAATTAACAAAACCTGCTTGCTCCATCATTTGTTTTAATGTGGCTTGGTCGGGGTGCATGCGAATACTTTCTGCCAGATATTGATAGCTGTCGCTGTCGCCTGCCACGATTTTGCCCATGAGTGGTAGGGCGGTAAAGGAGTACAGGTCGTAGGCTTTGGACAGTGGCTCAAACACAGGCTTACTAAACTCCAACACGAGCAATCGCCCACCCGGTTTTAGCACTCGCCACATGGCTTCTAGGGCTTTTTGTTTGTCGGTAACGTTACGAAGTCCAAAGCTGATTGTTACCAAATCAAAAGCATTGTCATCAAAAGGCGTGAGCGTTTCGGCATTGGCAAGCACAAAATCCACGTTGTTACAGCCAGCATTGATAAGGCGAGTACGCCCAACTTCTAGCATGGCTTCGTTAATGTCAGACAACACCACACGCCCGCTTCGCCCCACTTCTTTGCTAAATACTTTTGCCAAATCTCCCGTGCCGCCAGCAATATCAAGCACATTTTGACCAGCACGCACGCCACTCATTTTGATGGCAAAACGCTTCCAAAGCCGATGAATGCCAAAACTCATCAGGTCATTCATGATGTCATATTTGGTAGCAACAGATGTAAACACTTGTCCAACTTTGGCTGCTTTGTCATGAGCATTGACAGTTTGATAACCAAAATGCGTGGTTTCACCCACATTTTCAGAATAACGGCTTTGGGCGTCAGTTTGTTCACTGCTGGCAGGGGTCTGCATGACGGACTGTCCTTGGGGCGTGCCGGTGGGGAGAATGTTGGGGTTGGTAAAATCGTTGTCGTTGCTCATTGCCTATCCAAAATGATGATAAAGATGTGTCTATTATACGACAAATGAGCAGGGTTTTGGGAATTATTGATGAAATTTGGTTTGTCTGTACAAGCAAACCCAGCGATAAAACTGGGTTTGGGTTAATTTGGGTTGGTAAACTTGGGTCAATACACATCAAAATAGGCGTAATAGTCTATGTCAAAAACGGTGGATAGACGGTCTAAAATGGCAGCCGATTTGGCACTAAACGATAAATCCACTTTATCATTTTCATCATGAAATGGCACATAAAGATGAATGATACTTTGCTTACATTTTTCAAAAAATTTGATATGCTTATGATAGTCAATAACACCAATGGCATATTTCAGCCAATCACCAAAGTGGTCGCTTTCGCCTTTGATGTGCAGATAAATTTCATCACCATTTTTACAAAACGAAGTGCCAAAAGCATCATGGCTATTTGCATGGTTTAACACTTCTTTTTGGTGGCAAATGTCAAAAGCAATCACCCAGTCTATTTTAACAGTTATCATGATGGCGGTTCACCTTGGCAGTTTTTGATGGATTGGTAGGTCAGTAGTGTAATAATCCACATCAAACAGTGCAGACAGCTGACGCAAAACAATGGCGTGTGTGGCATGAAATGACAAATCGGCAGTTTGATGATTTTCATCAAACGGCAAATTTAAGTGCAAAATACCACGGTCTATTTTTTTAAAAAAGTCTTTGTGTTTGGCATAATCAATCAAAGACAGGGTTTCATCCAGCCAATCGGACAATTTGTCAAAGGATTTGTGGTTAAAGATGAGAAGTATATCGTCATTTTCTACACACAATTCTATCAAATGGGGATAGTGGTGATTTTTTAGCCAAGTTTCAACATCAGTACGATAGTCGGCTCTAAAACAAAGGGTTAAATCGGCTTTCATCTTCTTTATGGGGCTTGTGTTGGTTAAATTTGGTATTTGGTGAATTTGCTTATTTTTTATCAAACTGATTTTGACACAATTTAATAAACTCTTGTCCAAATTTGCGAATGTCGCTGTCATCACGCACCGCAATCCAACTGGTAAACCGACCAAAATGCGTAATCGGAATGGCGACCAAATCAGAATAATGATTAGGCTCATACGCCATCTCAGCAATGATGCCCACGCCAAGCCCTGATGATACATAAGTACTAATCACATCAGAATCCAAAGCAGCAAGCACAACGTCAGGAGTCAAACCTGCCTTAGCAAAGGCTTTATCTATCGCACTTCTGCCTGTAAATCCCCCATGATAGGTGATGATGGGGTAGCTTGCCAATGTTGGCAAATCCACGCCATTGACCACGCCTGCAAATTTGGCAAGCTCATGCTCTTTTGGGACGATGACAATATGCGACCAATCATAATAACGATGACAACGCAAAACGCTGTTATTAAGCAGGCTTTCGGTGGCTATGCCAATATCTGCTTGACCACGAATGACCATTTGGGCGATGCTTTCAGGGTCAGCTTGGGACAGCACCAGATTGACTTTGTTAAATTTTTCACGAAAGGTCTTGACGATTTGGGGCAGCACATAACGGGCTTGGGTGTGTGTGGTGGCGACCGTGAGCGTGCCTTCTTGGGCGTTATTAAAATCAAGGCTTAAATTTTCAATGGTGCGAATCTCAGCAAAAATCGCTTCAATATGGGGCAGCAGTGCCTTGCCAATGGGAGTCAGTCCCGTCAAACGTTTGCCTTGACGGGTAAAAACATCAGTTTTGAGCTGATTTTCCAGCCCTGCAATTTGTTTGGATAAGCTGGACTGACTGGTGTGTAAAAGTTCGGCAGCTTTACTGAGATTGTAGCCATTGACAACGGTGTGCCAGACAGTTTCAAGCTGTTTGAGCTGGATTTGCAAGTGTTTTTGATTGATGACAACATCTATGGCCATGCTTGTGCCTTTTTATATGGTTAATGGGTGGAATTATTATAAAACCCATCTACTCAAAACAAAATGCCAAATCTGATAAAGTTAATGAAAATAAAGAATATCAAACCATCATGAAACGCTCAGATGTTCATATGTACAGATATTATCTAAATGTAATTTTTTGTAAAATGGCAATGTTGCTTATTTAAGATTTATCAAAGTTTGTAACGCTGTTTTGTTATTTGTCGGTTTGGGCTTTTTATCTGATGAAATATGCTCTACAATGACACACTTTTAGTATTTGGTTGTTTGTCATGAGTTCAACTCCCCCGTCTGCTCCCCTAACTGGCTTTGAAGTCTTTAAACAGGCATATTTTAACCGACCTGCCATTGCCATGCTCTTATTAGGGTTTAGTGCAGGCGTACCGATTTTGCTTATTTTTAGCAGTTTGGGGCTGTGGCTGCGTGAAGCAGGCATTGATAGGGCGACTGTTACTATGTTTAGCTGGGCGGCATTGGGTTATTCTTTTAAATTTATTTGGTCGCCTTTGGTGGACGTGTTGCCTTTGCCAGTACTTGACAAACTGGGACATCGGCGTTCGTGGCTGTTGTTATCCCAAATATTCATCATCACCGCCATCATCATCATGGCGATGACCGACCCCACAGGAGCGACTTTAAAAATCATGGCGATGGGAGCGGTATTATTAGGTTTTTCGGCAGCCACCCAAGACATTGTGATAGATGCTTATCGGATTGAATCTGCCCCTAGTGAAATGCAAACGGCATTATCGGCCAGTTATGTGGGGGGCTATCGTGTTGGTATGATTGTCTCAGGGGCAGGGGCGTTGTATTTGGCGGACTTTTTTGGCTCTACCGAAAGCGTGTACAACTATGTGGCGTGGCAAAAAACCTACCTTATCATGGCGTGCGTGATGGGTGTGGGCGTGCTGACGACCTTATTTGTGTTGCGTGAGCCTGTCAAACAAAGCCCTAAACAGCCCCAAAGTACCGCCGATTATGCTCGCCTTGTGGCGGTGTTTGCGTTGTCTGTGGTGTCCTTTGTGATGATATATCGCATGATGGGTGGGGTATTGCCTGACAGCAAAGATGCTTTGTTGGGGTTTTTGCTTGGTGCGGTGCGGTTTTTACTAAGTGGCGTGGCAATGTTTGTGGTGGGTTATTTGCTTGTACAAATTGGTGTGGTCAAAAAAGACGTGGCAGTCAAAACATGGATTGCACCCATTACCGATTTTTTTTACCGTTATGGCAACCAAGCACTGATGTTGCTGCTGTTGATTGGCTTGTATCGCATTTCAGACATTGTGGCAGGTAACATCTCCAACTTGTTTTATCAAGATTTGGGGTTTAGTAAAACCCAAATTGCCAATGCCGTCAAAGTGGTGGGTGTGATTGCCAGTATTGGTGGGGGATTTGTGGGGGGTTGGATTGCCCAAAAAATCGGTGTCATGCGTGCAATGATGGTGGGGGCGTTATTGGCGTGTATTACCAATTTGATGTTTATTGGGTTATTTTATACTCCATCAGGGGTGGTGCTGGTCAATGAACAGTTGTCTTTGGCAAACCATGTGTGGACATTGCACATGGAGCTTAGAAATGTTGCCATGTATTCGGCGGTGATTGTGGATAATTTGGCGGCAGGGCTAGCAAGTGCGGTATTTATTGCTTTTTTATCGGCATTGACTTCCATTCGCTTTACGGCGGTGCAGTACGCCCTGTTTTCATCTTTGATGACCTTATCCCCCAAGATTTTGGGGGGATACTCTGGGGCGATTGTGGATGCTACCAGTTATCCTGTCTTTTTTATGATAACCTTCATCATTGGCATTCCTGTGCTGTACTTGGTGTATTGGGTGCACAAAAAAATCCCCTTAAATGGTGATGTCGCCCAATGATGACCGTTCAAGCACTCAAATCCCACTTTCGCCAAATCAGTCATGACACTTTGCCCTATCATTGGCTAGAAAGTTGGCTGTTGTTTGTCCTAAAAAAAGACAAATCATTTTTAATCACTGATGGTGATTATGTCTTGTCTGATGATGAATATGATGGGCTGACTGCTGGCATTAAAAAAATGCAACAAGGTGTGCCACTTGCTTATTTGATGGGCAAACAAGGATTTTTTGGTCATGAGTTTCTTGTAAATGAACACACCCTAATCCCACGTCCTGATACCGAGATACTGCTAGATGTGGTGTTGGATTTTACTGACCATCACACCCCAAAAAACAGCCATCTTTTGGATTTGGGTACAGGCTCTGGCTGCATTGCACTGAGTCTTGCCAAGGCGTTGCCTGATTGGTCGGTGTTGGCGGTGGATTTTTCGCAATCAGCGATACACATTGCTGGGCAAAATTGTGAGTTATTACAGGCAAATAATTGTCAGTTTGTCGTGTCAGATTGGTATAAAAATGTGCAGAGCAAGTTTGATGTGATTGTCTCAAATCCGCCTTATATTGCCAAAGATGATGAGCATTTGGGGCGATTGTCTGCTGAACCAATCACGGCATTGGTGGCTGATGATGACGGCTTATCAGACATAAAAATCATCATTGCAGGGGCAAAAAACCATCTTAACAAGGGTGGATTGTTGGCAATAGAGCATGGTTTTGACCAAGGCGAAAAAGTGCGACTGTTATTTGATGATGCAGGGTTTGTGAATGTCAAGACCGTCAAAGACTATGGCGGTAATGACAGGGTAACATTTGGGGTTTGTGATGAATGATGAGCTAAATGACGATGAGTTATTAAGATATGCTCGGCAGATTTTGCTGACGGATTGGGACATGGACGCTCAAATTTGCTTAAAAAATGCCAAAGTACTAATTGTGGGGGCAGGGGGTTTGGGCTGTCCTGTAGCACAAATACTAGCCAGAGCAGGCGTGGGTTATCTTCATATTGCCGACCATGATACGATAGACGACAGCAACTTACAACGCCAAACTTTATTTACCAAAGACGATGTGGGTAAATACAAAGCCGATGTTGCCAAATCCGCCCTAATTAGGCAAAATCACCTGATTGACATTGATGGCACCGTCATCAAGCTGACTTGTGATAACATTGATGAGCTGTTTGGTGTGGCAAAATTTGATTTGGTGATTGATTGTACGGATAATTTTGCGGTGCGTGATTTGTTAAACAAAAGCTGTATCCAAAAAAATCTGCCACTTTTGTCTAATTCAGCCATTGGCGAAATGGGGCAAATTGCCATGTTTAATAGACAAGCGGGCTGTTATCACTGTGTGTTTGGGGCGGAGATGGGTGATGACAATAACTGTGTTAATAGTGGCGTGTTGGCCAGTACAGTCAGTATCATCGGCTCAATGACCGCCCAAATCGCTCTTGATGTGCTTGGGCGTGGCAACAATCCCATACAAGGGCAGTTGCTACTGTGGCAGGGGCGACAGATGAGTCTAAGAAAACTGAATTTTCAAAAAAATAAAGATTGCCCAATTTGTGCAAATTTAGATTAATACCAAGAATATGTCATGAAAAAATCTCCCATAAATCTTGCCAAAAAAACCCTAAGTACAGGCATTCGTGTGTTGGGGCGTGTCCAAAAAACAGCTTCTGTGGCAGGTCTGTCTGCCCTAAGAGTTGCCAAAGGCGATACTGCTGATGCTCAACTGGTGCGTGATGCGTTCATGCAAATGGGCGTTACTTATATCAAACTGGGGCAGTTTATTGCCAGTACGCCATCTATTTTCCCCCGTGAATACGTCATGGCGTTTAATGATTGCTTGGATAAAACGCCACCTGTGCCATATCATCATATACAACAGGTACTCAAAGATGAGCTTGGCGAGCGATTTTTTGAGCTTGATATAGACCCTGTGCCTATTGCGTCAGCAAGCATTGCACAAGTGCATAAAGCCACTTTAAAAGATGGGCGAGTGCTTGCCTTAAAGGTACAAAAACCTGACGTATCAGCAGTCATTGCCACGGATTTGGAGGTGTTGCATGGGGCATTTTGGGCGATGGAAAAGCTTGTGCCATCCTTAAAAGCGGTCAATCTTGCTCCCATCATGGCAGAGATAAAACAAAGAATGCTTGCTGAGACAGACTTTTTGGCAGAAGCTCGCCATATTGATGAGTTTTTGGCGTTTTTAAAGCAAGCAGGTAACACTGCCGTAACTGCACCGAGTGTTCATCATGACCTAAGTACCAAGCGATTATTGGTGATGGATTTTTTGGTGGGCAAATCTTTGGTGGATGACAGTTTGGGTTTATCGGACGAAAAAGCCAGCCATGCGATGAGTGTGGTGTTAGATACTTGGTTTTTGTCGGTCATCATGACAGGTCAATTTCATGCAGATTTGCACGCAGGCAATCTGATGATGTTAGACGATGGACAAGTGGCATTTTTGGATTTTGGGTTGGTGGGGCAGATTGACCCCAAAAGTTTGCAGGCGTGTTTTACGCTGGTGCAATCCTTGCAAAACCAAGACCATCTAGCGATGGCAAATGCCATGATAGACATTGGTATGACCAAAGGGTCAGGCGTTAATGCTCAGGTTTTAGCACAGGATTTGCAAAAATTTTTAGACAGCGTTCATGCTGCTGACCCCACCAAGCAGACAGATGGTCTAAATGTGATGATGATGGAGCTTGGGCAGATTGGCAAACGCCACGGCATACATTTTCCCAAGGACTTTGCACTTTTAACCAAACAACTGCTGTATTTTGACCGCTTTATGTTGGCATTAGACCCACAGATGGAGCTGTTTGATGGAGAAAGGTTACAAGCATTAAAAACATTGTCTTAGATATATTTCATCTAAATGAAGGTATTTTTAAAATTTATTATCACAAACTGACCCAAAAATCAAGCCTGAAAATTGTATAAAAATTGTTTCTATATATTTCAAAACAGCAAATTTTTTGTTATGATGGCGAAATATTCTCGCTGAGAGTATGTTCCATTTATTCAGTTTAGTTACATTGATTTGGTAACTCTAAGGATAATTATGAGTACAAATAACAATCATTCAGGCGATTTGACGCTTGAAACAGACTTTAAAGGTGATAATGATACGCCACCACCATCGGGCAAACTGTCAAAAGACGCCGTTCGTGGTATGATTATCACGGCGGTGGCTGCCATTGTGTCATTTGTTTTATATACCCACGTCTTTCCTTTTGATGACATGGTTAATCGGGGCTTGGCACTTTTGGTGTTTGTGGGAACGTTATGGCTGACCGAAGCCATTCATGTAACAGCGACTGCCATTTTAGTGCCACTTTTGGCGATGCTGATGGGCATTCCTGAGTTTGAGACCAAGCAGGCGTTGGCAAGTTTTGCTGACCCAATTATTTTTGTGTTTTTTGGCGGATTTGCCTTAGCGGCAACTTTGCACGTTCAAAATTTGGACAAAAAAATCGCCTTTGGCTTGGTGAGAATGGCAGGCGGTAATCTGGGTGTGGCGGTTGTTTATATCTTTGTGGCAACAGCCGTGTTGTCCATGTGGATTAGTAATACTGCCACCGCTGCAATGATGTTGCCGCTTGCCATTGGTCTGCTAGGTCAGATTGATAAGGAAAAAGACCGCAACACCTTTATTTTTGTGCTTTTGGGCATTGCTTATTCTGCCAGTATTGGTGGTTTAGGTACGATGATTGGTTCTCCACCCAACGGCATTGCTGCCAAAGCATTAAACCTTGATTTTATGGGTTGGATGAAATTTGGTGTGCCAATGATGTTGGTGATGTTGCCTGCACTGCTTGGGGCGATGTACTTTTATCTAAAACCCAATCTAAAACAAAAAGTGCAGATGAACAACGAGGTCATTCCTTGGACCACATCAAGAGTGCTGACCGCCATTATTTTTGTGGTTACTGCAATTAGCTGGATTTTTGGCAAACAGCTTGGTGAGGCTTTTGGTTTTAAATCTCCTGATACGGTGGTTGCTTTGTTTGCGGCGGTGGCAGTATTGGCGTGTGGTTTGGTCAGTTGGAAACAAGTGTCAGACAACACCGACTGGGGTGTGCTCATGCTCTTTGGTGGTGGTATTGCTTTATCCAACGTCATGAAACATTCTGGTGCATCTAAGGTATTGGGTGAGCAAATCGCTGCCTTGCTGGACGTTGCTCCTGTGTTGGTGATTATCGTGGTGATTGCTGCCTTTATCATCTTTTTAACAGAGTTTACTTCAAACACAGCATCGGCAGCATTGCTTGTGCCGTTGTTTGCTCCGATTGGGGTTCAGCTTGGATTGCCCCCAGAGGTGTTGATTATGGTGATTGGTATTGGTGCATCATGTGCCTTTATGCTGCCTGTGGCAACCCCACCAAACGCCATCGTCATGGGTACAGGGCACATCAAACAAAAAGAAATGATGAGCGTGGGCTTTATACTCAATATTGTCTCGGTCATCATCGTCAGCATTTGGGCTTACTTCTTTTTGATTTAAGTTTGTTGCAATTTGTTTTAAAAAACGCTCTTTTGGGGCGTTTTTTTGTGTTTTTGTCGCATATTATGTGAAATGCCATTGAGTATTTTTTGATTTGTTTTTATAATGGACAGCAATTTAACAAATCTTGTGCATTCATGAATCGTTTGATAAAATTATTTGTTGGGTGTGGTTTTGCCACGTTGATGGGATTGATGGTGGGGTGCGACAAACCTACCCCAAATACCAGCCAAGATGCGCCAGTAACCACCACTGAAACCACCCCACCAGTTGATGAGCCTGCCCCCATTGTTCGCCGACCCAATGTCAGTCAGCAGTTTGTGGGTCTGGATTTGGTGAACGTGCGTCTTGCCAAAGCCTTGCAGGAGTTGCCTTATGAAGTACAAACCTTGAATGATTATGCCAAATCAGTCAATCAAGCCGTTTGGACGCCACCCCAAGCACCAAGCACTCAAAGCACCTTAGATGAGCCAACCGTATTACGCATACAAGCACTGTTAAATTGGCATCATCACGGGGTGGGTGCGGTTGATGGCAAGATGAATAAAAACACCATCAAAGCGATGAGAGTGTTTCAAGAAAAAAATGGACTACCTTTGACTCAGACGATGGATTTGGCAACATGGCAAGCTTTATCTGCCAATCAACATCTTAATGAACAGCCTGTGCTTGTGCGATATGAGCTGACCGCAGATGATGTTAAGATTTATGGTGGGCGTAGCCAATATGTTAGCGTTGCTGAAAAAGTTGCCGAAAAATTCCATATGAGCCGAGAGCTGTTAAAATCACTCAATCCTAACACGCCCCTAAAAGCAGGAAACGTCATTACGGTGTATAATCCTTATCAGCCCAATGAAGTGGCGGTAAGCCGTGTGCAAGTAAAACGCAAAGAAAACATTTTGTATGCCTATGATAAAGATAATAATTTGGTGGCAAGTTATCCAACCACAGTAAATCTTGCTCGTACTCCAAAGGGAAGTTATAAAGTTACCAGTCGTATCATGGAGCCAAGCTACAACAAAGATTTTCGTAACAAAAAAGGTGCCATACCACCTGGTCCAAATAACCCTGTTGGTCTGGTGTGGATAGGCATCTCAAAACCAAGTTTTGGCATACATGGCAGTCCCCAACCTGAACAAATCAGTCAACAAACATCAGCAGGGTGTGTGCGTTTGACCAATTGGGACGCTTTGGGTTTATTTGGAGCGATAGAAGAAGGGGCACAAGTGGAGTTTATTTAAGAGCCGATATTTTCTTGATGGTTAAAGGTGGCTTTCTTAAAACAAGTCTTGTTTTTATTGAGCTGACTTGTTAATATATAAAACCTTTTTTGATTTTAGGATTTATCATGAAAAAACTTTTGGCTCTTTCTGCTGTGTTGATGGCGGGCGTGGCTCATTCTGCCACTTATGAGATTGACCCTGAGCATACCAATGCTCGTTTTGCTATTGACCATTTTGCAACCAGTACTAACGTTGGTGGTTTTTATGGTTTGACAGGCGAAGTTGAATTTAATCGTGATGCCAAATCAGACAAGATAGACATTACCATTCCTGTCAATAACTTACAAACAGGTTCAGAAGCCTTTACAAAACACCTAAAATCTGCTGACCTTTTTCATGCAGAGCAGTACCCACAAATGCGTTTTGAGTCTGCAAAATTTAACTACACTGGCAAAGGCAAAAACCGCCGATTGTCATCAGTTGATGGTAAATTAACTCTTTTGGGTCAAACCCATCCTGTTCGCCTAAAAGCAACCAAATTTAACTGCTACCAAAACCCAATCAAAAAAGCGGAAGTTTGTGGTGGCGATTTTACTACCACCATTGACCGCACCAAATGGGGCATGAACTATTTGGTAGATATTGGCATGGCAAAAAATGTCAAGATTGACATTCAGATAGAAGCGGTTAGAAAATAACCACACCCCATAAAAACCGTCCTAATGGGCGGTTTTTTGTTGGTCATACAATCGGTTTTCTGCGATAAAATAAAATCCCCGGTATGGACAATCCGAGCACCAACGCTGAAATGATAAAAATCGCTTCAAAAAAGTAGGTCATCATTTGTATAAACAGCGACATTTCAAAGCCAAAATAGCCAATTTGCACCATGCTTACCATGGCTTTGTATGCCACAATTCCCGGCATCAGGCAGATGACACTTGGCACAATGAGTGCTTTTGGTGGCAGACCATGACGCTGAGCAAAATACACGCCCACAAAGCTAGAAAACATCGCCCCAAAAAAAGTCGCCACTGCTAATTGTATGCCAAAATCTGTCATGAGCGTTTTTGAGCCAAAACTCAATGCTGTCATCAATAGGCACAATTTGATGTATTTCATGGGCAGATTAAACATTAAACACCACCCAAACGTGATGATACAACTTAGTATAATGTCTTTAATAAACATCATCAGTTTAGCCCCCAATGCGGAATTTGTAATAAAATAAGTGCAATCACAATACCAACACAAGCTGACAAGGTGAGCATGGTAGCAAACATCCACCGACCAACACCCATGTTAATATAGCCTTTTAAGATGTCGGATAGGGCATTGATAATTGGAAAGCCAGGCACGAGTAGCAAGACACTAGATGCAACAGCGATATCAGCATTGTCCCCTAAGTTTAAAAAATACGCACTTGCCCCAAGCAAGGTTGCCACAAAAGCACTGATGATGACCACCACAAAGGGGTTAAAATGATGGGTGGACAAATAAAGTCGGATACGCATGGTACAAAAAGAAGCCACCAACGTAATAAGCACTATGGCTAACCCACCACCATTTAGGTAAGCAAAACACGCACACGACAGTCCCACAAAAAATGCCATTGTGTTATTTGGGTAGGGTGTGCGGTCTATGCTGTCTAAGCGTTTTTCTATGTCAAAGACCAAATGCTCATCATGAAATTTGCTCCAATCAGAAGCAATGTGGCGATTTTCTACATCTAGGATAATTTGTTGAATTTGCACCAAGATGGCAACGTTAATCCCCTGATGTACGGTGTTTCTGGCGGTTGTGATACATTGGTTGTTATGTAAGGTGGTCAAAGTGATGGCGTTAAACGATAAAGCACATTCTACCCCCGACACACCAAGTGCCATACCAAGTCGTTTGGTCAAATCAACCACCACCACCGACTCTGCACCATACTGCATGAGCAATAAGGCACAACGCACACAAACACGAGTGATGCGTTGCTGTTCGGCGTGGCTAAGATAATGTAGGCGATTTTGAGCGGTCATGACAGCGTTTTTGATGATTGTATGATGTATTGTAAAACGATTTTTAAAAAATCACAAAATATTCACCAAGTTTTTAAGGTATTTTTTGATAAAGGGCGGTGCTTTGTGTGTTGGCGACGATTAAATGATATATTACAACATTAAAACGGTGTATAATAAGCATTTTTTGATGATGTTGCCATGAGTATTCACATTATTTTATACACCCCAAAAATCCCCAACAATACAGGTAACGCCATTCGTTTATGTGCCAATACAGGGGCAAAGCTTCATTTGGTTGAGCCTTTGGCATTTGAGCTTGATGATAAAAAACTCAAAAGAGCAGGGCTAGACTATCATGAATATGCTGACATACAGGTACATCAAGATTGGCAGGCGTGTCGTGAGTATTTGGCACATCAAAACGTACATACCATTGTGGCAATGACCACCAAATTTAGTCGCCCTTTTTATGACTATGATTTTGGGGCAAATAATGGCTCGGTGGCTTTGGTATTTGGCTCGGAAACTGATGGATTGCCAAGCACAGTGCGTGATGATATTGGGTCGGACAACTGGTTAAGATTGCCCATGCTTCCAGATTCTCGCAGTCTTAATTTATCAAACAGTGTGGCGATTTGTCTGTATGAAGTTTGGCGACAGCAAGGCTTTGTGGGTGATGTTGGTGAAAGCGTGGGTTATCACAGATTATCTAGTTGCCCTGATTAAAGTAAATTTCAATCTATTTTTGGATAATTTATGTCATTCAAAATCCTACCGCTTGTGGTGATACTATCTGCTCTTGGTGCTTGTAGTAAACCCGTCCAAACCACTTCTGCCCAACAAAATGGGGAGTTTGCGGGGTGTTATACCATTGATAAAGCCAAGCCTGCCCAAATCAAAATCAATCAAGATGGCGATAAATACACCATGCAGATGAAAGAACCTGTTGGGGCTAAGACGATTTGGGACAATCCTGAACCATTGGAGCTGATGACGATTAATGACGCTTGGCAGTTTTTTGGGGTTAATATGTTGGATTTGGACAAATCAGACTTGCACGCAGTCATTGCTCGCCCAGATAAAATGATGGTGTTAGCACAGGTAAAACAAGTCAGCCAAAACACCAACCCACGTTTAGACAGCCATTATGTGGTTTATATTTTCCGTGGAGCAAACACCATTTATCAAGTGGCGTGTGATGATGTGCCATTAAATATCATTCATCATTGATGTGCCAAAATATGTTTGGTGTGATAACGAACATTTTTTTTAAAAATACTTTGGCGATGGCTATTTATAAAAAAAGATAACGTTTTTTGCCAAACTCTTTTATAATACAAAATGAATATTTGGGGTGTGTTAAGTTTTGTTTTGATTGTGTGTGTGTCATAAAAACAAAATATACTTTTGTATGATGGCTTATAATACACAAAATGTATTTAAAGACTTAACACTCTGATTTAAAATGATTTATACCTTTAAATCATCATTTTATGTCAAACTTTTTGACGCAACTTAGGATAACTTTATGACCTATTACAACGATTCCGACCATGTAGAAACCCAAGAGTGGCTTGATGCATTTGAATCGGTCATTAAAAATGCCGACAAAGAACGTGCCCAATTTTTATTAAAAGCCTTGTACAACATGGCGGTACAAGAAGGCTTACCCTTTAACCGCCTTGATACCGCTTATGTCAATACCATTCCTGCAGAGGATGAGCCTGCTTATCCAGGAGATTTGCACATTGAGCGTAAACTGCGTTCTATGGTTCGCTACAATGCCATGGCGATGGTCATGCGTGCCAACCAAAATGACGATGAGCTTGGTGGACATTTGGCGACTTTTGCGTCATCAGCCACGCTATATGAGACAGGCTTTAACCATTTTTGGCGTGCCCCAAGCGAACATCATGGCGGTGATTTGATTTATTATCAAGGTCATGGTGCTCCAGGTATGTATGCTCGCTCCTTTATGGAAGGGCGTTTGAGCGAAGACCAGCTTAAAAATTTCCGCCGTGAAGTTGATGGCAAAGGTTTGTCAAGCTACCCACACCCTTATTTGATGCCTGATTATTGGCAGTTTCCAACCGTTTCTATGGGGCTTGGTCCTTTGATGAGCATTTATCAAGCCCGCACCCAAAAATATCTTATCAATCGCAGTTTGATTAAGGACGAAGACCGCAAAGTTTGGGCGTTTTTGGGCGATGGTGAGACAGACGAGCCAGAGAGCTTGGGTGCCATCAGCATGGCAGGGCGTGAAAAGCTAGACAACCTGATTTGGGTGATTAACTGTAACTTACAACGTCTTGATGGTCCTGTGCGTGGTAACGGCAAAATCATTCAAGAGCTAGAATCGGTGTTTCGTGGAGCGGGTTGGCGTGTCATCAAAGTCATTTGGGGCGACAAATGGGACAGCTTGCTTGCCAAAGACAAAACAGGCGTGCTTCGCCATCGTATGCAAGAAGTGGTTGATGGTGAGTATCAGCTATATACGGCACGAGATGGGGCGTTTGTGCGTAAAGAGTTTTTTGGTAAATATCCAGAGCTTGCTGATATGGCGTCTGAGTTGTCTGATGAAGAGATTCGCCATCTTAATCGTGGCGGTCATGACCCCAAAAAAGTTTATGCCGCTTATGCCGAAGCCATGAAAACTAAAGGTCAGCCCACGGTGATTTTGGTGAAAACGGTCAAAGGTTATGGTTTGTCTAGCCAGATTCAAGCGGTCAATAAAGCCCATCAGCTTAAAAAACTTGATGAAGCAGGACTAAAATATTTCCGTGATAGATTTGATTTGCCATTTAGCGATGAAGAATTAAAATCACTGCCTTTTTATCGTCCAAGTGAAGACAGCCCCGAGTATCGCTATTTGATGGGCAGACGTGAAGCCCTTGGCGGACATTTGCCATCTCGCCGTAGCGGTCATATCCCTCTTGAAATCCCTGAGCTGTCTATTTTTAATGGTGTACTACAAGGTTCTAAGGGCAAAGAACAATCCACCACGATGGTGTTTGTGCGTCTGCTTTCTGCCTTATTAAAAGACAAAGGACTCAATAAATACGTTGTGCCTATCGTGCCTGATGAAGCTCGCACCTTTGGACTAGAAGGCATGTTCCGTCAGCTTGGCATTTATTCATCTGTGGGTCAAAACTATGTGGCAGAAGATGCCGAAGCACTCATGGGCTACAAAGAAGCCAAAGACGGACACATGCTAGAAGAAGGCATCAATGAAGCAGGGGCGATGAGTTCATGGATTAGCCTTGCTACCAGCTACTCAACCAACGCTTTGCCAATGATTCCGATGTATATTTATTACTCCATGTTTGGTTTCCAACGCATTGGTGATTTGGCATGGGCAGCAGGGGATTGCCAAGCACAAGGTTTCTTGCTTGGAGCGACCGCAGGACGTACCACCCTAAACGGTGAAGGTTTGCAGCACCAAGACGGACACAGCCATATCCTATTTGGTACCGTACCAAACTGTGTCAGCTATGACCCATGTTTTGGTTATGAGCTTGCTGTGATTATGCACGATGGTCTAAAACGTATGTATGGCGATGGCGAACGTGTGTACTACTACATCACGCTGATGAACGAAAACTATGACCAACCTGCCATGCCAGTTGGGGTAGAAGAAGGCATTAAGCGAGGCATGTATTTGCTAGAAGATAATGGTTCTAGTCAAGTGCAGCTCCTTGGTTCTGGGGTGATTTTGCGTGAAGTGCAAAAAGCAGCTCGCATTTTGGCAGAAGAGTTTAACATCAAAGCTAACGTGTGGAGCGTAACCAGCTTTAATGAGCTGACTCGTGATGGCATGGCGTGCGATGACTACAACCGCCTACACCCAACCGATGAGCCAAAACTGCCGTGGATTACTAAAGAGCTTGCACCGCATAAAGGTATTGTGGTGGCTGCTACTGACTATATGCGTAACTACGCTGAGCAAATCCGTGGCTGGCTACCTGACAATCGCCCTTATACCACGCTAGGCACCGATGGCTTTGGTCGCTCTGATACACGTGCCAATTTGCGTAGTTTCTTTAATGTGGACGCTTATCATATTGTCGTTGCCACTTTGAAAAAATTGGCAGATGAAGGCGAGATTGATGTGCGTTTGGTGCAAGATGCCATCACCAGCTTTGGTATTGACGCAGACCAGTTGCCAGCATGGCAGCCACAGCCATATCATGACTACTATCCAGATGCACCTGCCCCAGCTCGCCCAACACCAAAATCCGTGCCTGAGCTAAAAGACGACATTAAGTAACCCAACTAGGAGAAAACAATGCAAATTAAAACCCCCGATTTGGGTGTAGAGTCTGCCGAAGTTGCTGAGATTATGGTGAAAGTTGGCGACAGCATCAGCGAAAACGATAACTTGATTTTAGCAGAATCTGATAAAGCTTCCGTTGAGATTCCATCTCCTGTGAGCGGTGTGATTACTGCTGTGCTTGTGAATGTTGGTGATAATATCAGCCTTGATATGCCTTTGTTTGAAGTGGAGCAGGGCGATACTGCTCAAAGCAAAGCAGTAGAGCCTGTTAGCCAGCCACAAGACAAGCCCCAAGAGGTAGTCGCCCAAACTACCCAAAGCAGTCAAGCCACCAGTCAAACCCACAATTTGCCTGATTTGGGCGTAGAGTCTGCCGAAGTTGCCGAAGTGTTGGTTAAAGTGGGCGAGACAGTTAGCGAAGGGCAGTCGCTGCTTTTGGTGGAGTCTGATAAGGCATCTGTGGAAGTGCCTGCCCCCACTGATGGCGTGGTAGAAGCAATTTTGGTGGGTGCTGGCGATACTGTATTAAACGGTCAAGCCTTTATCACAATTAAAGGTGCTGATAACGGCGGTGTTTCTGCTCCTGTAACTGACACAGCACCAGCCCCAACTCCCGCCAAACCACAGCCTGAGCCAGCTGTACCTACCCAAAAAACCACTCGAAGTGGTGCAAAATTGGCTGAAAGCGAAGTGAATGCTCGTGCCAAAGATGTCTATGCAGGACCTGCGGTGCGTAAATTGGCTCGTGAGCTGGGTGTGGACATCAGCCAAGTCAAAGGTACGGCGGTTAATGGGCGTATCTTAAAAGAAGATTTGTTTGGTTATGTCAAGTCGGTGATGAGTGGTGCGACCGCTAAGCCTGCCACTGCCACAAGTGGTGGTTCAGCAATCAGTTTGCCACCATTGCCTGATATGTCCAACAAAGAGATTTGGGGTGAGATAGAGACGGTGGATTTAACCCGCCTACAAAAAGTGTCTATCCCACAGCTTAATCTCAACACGCTTTTGCCACAAGTAACACAGTTTGATTTGGCGGACATTACCAACACCGAAAAACTGCGTAATGAGTTAAAGGGTGAGTTTAAGGCACAAGGCATAGGCTTGACCATTTTGGCATTTATTGTCAAAGCGACCGCTTATGCCCTGACTCAGCACTCCAAATTTAACAGCCACGTCTCTGATGACAACACTCAAATGATTGTGCGTAAGTCAGTACATATGGGGATTGCGGTGGCAACTGATGATGGGCTTGTTGTGCCAGTCATTCGTGATGCCCAAGCCAAGGGCATCAGACAGCTTGCCATTGAGATTGGTGAGCTTGCCAAAAAAGCCCGTGATAAAAAGCTGACTGCCAAAGACTTGCAAGGTGCATCCTTCACCATTTCTAGCCAAGGCAACATGGGCGGTACGTATTTCACGCCATTGGTCAATCACCCACAAGTGGCGATTTTGGGGATTTCTGAATCCACCATGCAGCCACGTTGGAACGGTTCAACCTTTGAGCCACGTTTGATGTTGCCACTATCGCTGTCTTATGACCATCGTGCGATTAACGGAGCAGACGCTGCGGTGTTTACACGTTATGTTGCTAAGCTTTTGGCAGACCCAAGAAAGATTTTGCTGTGATTGTTTGGCAAACTTCAAAAAAAGGGCGGTGTTATCATCGCCTTTTTTAATGGAAAAATTTAAAACCATCTTTGTGTATTTTGCTGATTCTTGGCAAATACAAAAAGGCAAGTTACAATAATAATTTTATACCACAAATGATATGAGTACCCGCCGAGTTTTTCTGCAATTTATCCTAACAACACCACTGGCATTGGCTTTGCCTGCGTGTGATGACAGCCCTAAATTTACGCCACTGCCACAAGGCACCAAAGTTGCGGCACTGGGGGATAGCTTAACTTTTGGTTATGGTGTGCCAAACTCCCAAAGCTATCCAACGCTGCTTGCAAACAAAACAGGCTGGCACATCATCAATGCAGGCGTCAATGGCGATACCACACAAAATGTTCTTGACCGTTTGACAAGTGTGATTGACCAAAATCCTAAGCTGATATTGCTTGGTGTTGGTGGTAATGATGTGTTAAGGCGAGTTCATCCAGAAAATACCAAAAATAACCTAATTCAGATTATTCAAGCATTACAAGCCAAACAAATCGCTGTGATACTCATCGCTCAGCCGCATTTATCCGCCAGTGCATTATTTGGTAAGGCAAGCGACAATCCCATTTATAAAGAAGTGGCGGATGAGACAGGCGTGCCTTTATTTGACAAAATATGGTCAAAAATTTTATCTGATGACAGCCTAAAATCTGACCAAATCCATGCCAACGGAGCAGGATATGCTTATTTTGCTGATGAATTATATAAATTTTTGCAACAATTGGGCTATGTTGCATGATAAATATTGATGTGGGTGTTCATCTGATGGTTTGCTAAGATGAGTGTTTGATGCTTGATGGTATTTACAAAATCATTGCAGGACGTTTGCCATCATAAAAATTAAGTTGTACTACATCCCCTTGATTTAGGGATTGGGCTGACGAAATGTGAGCTTGATGATGGTAAACAAGAGTATAACCCTTTTTTAGGGTGTGTTTTGGGTCGCCTAACAGTATCACGCTTTGGAGATGGCGACATTCTTGGGCTAGGGTGGTCAGTTTGGGTTTTAAACTGTGATGGGTGTGCAGATGTTCATTGATGAGATGTTTGTGCTGAGTCAGCTTTGTTTTGGTGTGTTGTTTGGTATGAGTGAGTAAGTTGTTTAAAAGAACTCGTTCTTGGCTAATTTTATGATGGGCGGTTGTTTTTATTTGACGAAATTCAAAAAGCACGTCCTTTTTGGCAAGACTTAGCCGATGTTCACTCAAACGGTGCAAATCTGTGATGGCATTTTTGGCAAGTTGTGTGATATGACGCAAATGATTTTGAATGCCATGAATGACTTTTGAAGGTGTATCAAAACTGTGATGAGCCACCTTGTCTAAAACCACGTTATCTCGCTCATGCCCAATACCCACCCACACTGGCACAGGTTGCTCCGCCACAAGAGATGCCAATTCATAATTATTAAGATATGCCAAATCCCCAACCGCACCCCCACCACGAATGATGACCATCAAATCAGGCAAATGTTGATGGTTGTCTGTAAATGCATCCATCGCATGAATGATGGCTTGGCGAATCTCTTGGGGAGCATGATTGCCTTGAAAGGTGGCGTGATGATAATGAAACTGACATACCTGATGTTTTGCCAAACGGTCAGCTTCACGGCGAAAATCCCCAAGTCCTGCGGCATTTTCAGGAGAGATAACAACAACATGGCGTATGTCAAAAGGCAGGGGTAAGGAGCGGTTTAAGTTGGTCAATCCTTCATCATCTAGGCGTGTTATCATGGCATGATAAGACTGTGCCAATGCCCCAAGCGCAAAATCTGGGTCTATATCATTGATATTAAAGCTAAAACCATATTGACTGTGAAAAGTGGCTTGACCTTGCAACAATAAAGTTGTTCCAGCTTGTATGTCTGTGCCTGTTTGACGTTTAAATTTAGACAATACATGACCTGCACGATACCGCCATAAGGTTGCCCGACAGCTTGCGATAATATCGTCATCATCACCTTTTTCAGCAAGCTCAAAATAGTAATGACCACCTTTACTGCTGACCGCTCGCACTTCGGCACGCACCCACATGGGGCTATCAAAGGTGTTATTGACCACCGTTTTGACGGCGTCCAGATAATCCCCTAGTGATAAATGTTGTTTGCAGGTGCTGATAAAATGCTCACTCATGTTTTTAAGCTGTTTTGGTCTTGCTAAAATCGCACTATAACACAGTAACCAATTGCTAATTTTGACAATTTGTCGTAATATGGTTAAAGATGTGCGTGTATTGTGCGATACATTTTATAAATCAGTAAGGATTTAATGGTGTTTAATGTGTTTGTTTGATTATTTGTTAAGCAAATTTGCATTTCCCACCAAAAAGCCATTCATTATATGCCAAAAATTTTAATTTGATACATAAATTATCCAAAAAGTTATGATTAATTTGGCTAATTTATCGGAGATGACATGATTACTGCTCAACAAATCACCCAATTTTGTGATGAATTACTACATGCCAATGAGTTTAAAGATTACTGCCCCAACGGATTGCAGGTAGATGCGGATACACCCATCACAAAAATCATCACAGGAGTAACCGCCTGTCAAGCCTTGATAGATAGGGCGGTGCAAGAAAATGCCCAAGCGATTTTGGTGCATCATGGTTATTTTTGGAAAGGTGAGAGTCAGCCACTTGTGGGCATCAAAGGTAAGCGTATCCGCATGTTATTACAACACGGTATATCTCTGATTGCTTATCATTTGCCTTTGGATGCTCACCCTGTGTATGGCAACAATGCACTGCTTGCTGATAAGTTGGGGCTGACGATTGTGGGGGCGTTATATCCTGATGAGAAACTACCTATTGGTAATATTGCAACTTGCTCCCCTATAAAAGCCATTGATTTTGCTAAAAAAATTTGTGAAACATTGGGGCGTGAACCGCTTTATTTGGGCGATAATCCTGACAGAATGCTCCAAAAAATTGCCCTATGCACAGGAGCTGCCCAGGATATGATAGAGCAGGCTCATCAGATGGGTTGTGATGGCTTTATCTCTGGCGAAGTGTCTGAGCGTACCACACATATGGCACGAGAATTGGGGGTGGATTATTTTGGGGCAGGTCATCATGCCACTGAAAAAGGCGGGATTATCGCCCTAGGTGAACAAGTCGCTAAGCACTTTGACGTTGAGTGTGTGTTCGTGGATATTGACAATCCTGTATAAGAAATAAGCATTATCATGAGCATTTCTCATCTTTTAAATAATATTCTTTATCATTTATAAGAAAAAGAAAGGGATTTCTTTTTATAAGATATTGATTTTTAATAATTTTTATCAAAATGACCAATAAGTTTATAAATAATACTTGAAAATAATAAAAATTTATGAAACAAATTACCAAGACCATCCTACAAATACTTACATTGTGAAGTTTTGCTATTTTTTACCGTTTGTCGCCAAAAAACTACCGTTTATTTTCAGTGTACAAAGTTGTGATTGCAGATTGATGGCAAATTTCGCATAGTAAGTTCATCGGCTTTTGAGAGCCTTAGTTTAAAATTTAATCAATTTTGCGAAAAAATTGCCCATTTGACCAAACCGTCAGCAAATGCAATATGAGTACTGAGTAAGTGCAATGTTATTTTTTGGCACTTATCTTGCACGGAAAATGACTGTATCTTTCATGCCAATCATGCCATATTGATTTAAAAAGCAAAATTTGCTGTCAAGGATACCTATCCTAACAGATGGGTTAAATCTTTGAATCACAGTAAAATTTTAGCGATTTATCTAAAACATTTGCTACTAAGTCTATGATTTAAATGACTTTTAAAACAAGTAAAGGCTTGGCATACGGTTAAGAAAGGAGAAATTTCATGCATAATATTCGCACAGCTGTAACACCTTATGGAACGATTCCATCATCTGCTAAACAATGTTATCAAACATTGATATTTAATCCGTTTTTGTCTTGTGTGTCGGTGGTATTTACCCATCATCACGCCAAACGCATTTGTCATTGCACAGATAAAAAAGCTAAAAAATCAACTACTAAGCGTTTTATTAAGAAGCATTTATTACAGCTTGGTGCATTATCTTTGCTTGCTTTGCCTGCCAAATCACTATTAGCAGGAAACGCTGAACCGGCGGTTTCTGGGGTGGATAAAATCATTGCAAAAAATGAAATGGTGGTGGCAACCATTGATGATGAGTCCACGGTGTTTGCAGATGGCGAGCTGTTGCATGGTTTTGGTTATGATGTCGCCAAACGTTATGCCGAACATTTGGGTGTATCTTTGACGGTCAAAACTTATGAAGACGAAGTAAGTTTGATGAATGCCCTAAGTCATGGCGAAGCAGATGTGGTGCTTGGTGTGAGTGGCTCTGATGCGAGTGATTTTCATACACAATTGATTGCTTGTGATGCGACAACTCAAAGCCTGCTCAGTGAACGCGGGCTAAATCCGCAGGTGGGTTTGACATTTTTGAGTGAAAGTAAGGGGCTGATTGACCACTCAGCAAGTTTTTTGTGCAGTCAAGAACAGCTTGGACAAACTCAAACAGTGGCTCATTTTTATGACCGCAACTTATTAAAAAATGATTATAGTGAACATCATTTTAAACAGGCTTTAACGCAAAAACTGCCATTGTATGAGCCAACCTTTAAATCCGAAGCTGATAAATACGACCATGATTGGCAAGTGTTGGCAGCGATTAGTTATCAAGAGTCGCATTTAAATCCAGATGCCATTTCACCCACAGGCGTGCAGGGTTTGATGATGCTTACCAATGAGACTGCCAAAGAGATGGGCGTGTCTGACCGTACAGATGCCATACAAAGCATCCAAGGTGGGGCAAAATATCTAGAAAGTATGGAAAAAATGTTTGCGGACGTTCCAGAGACAGAGCGTTTGTGGTTCGTGCTTGCGTCCTATAATATGGGACCAAATGCGGTCAAACGCATCCAAAAAGAGTTGAGTGATGATGGTAAAAATCCCCACAGTTGGTCGGATATGTATGTTTATCTGTCGCAAAACGCTGATAAAAATAGCCGTTATGTGCAATGTATGCACTATGTAACGAATATTCGCACTTATTTAGAAAGAATTAAATCCACCATGCAGGCATAAAAAAATACCCCAATTTGGGGTATTTTTGTTGGGTTACATGGCTTGAATTTGTGCCAAGAGCTTATCAGCATGGTCAATCAGCTCTTGTGGCATACGCTCACCAAGTTTATCAAACAACTCTTTGTGGCTAGCAAGCTCTTTAATCCACTCATCTTTGTTTAAATGAGTAACAGTATCAAAGTCATCTTGGCTAAAATCAATGGCTGTCCAATTTAAATCTTGATAGGTTGGCACCAGACCAACTGGGGTGGCAACCGCATTGGCATTGCCTTCACAGCGACCAATAATCCATTCAAGCACACGCATGTTTTGTCCAAAACCCGGCCACACAAAATTACCTTCGCCATCTTTCCTAAACCAATTGACATTAAAGATTTTGGGTAGGGTGTTGCCATTTTCTTGGGCAATTTTACCAACTTTTTCACCCATATCCAGCCAATGACTAAAATAGTCTGCCATGTTGTAGCCAGCAAAAGGTAACATCGCAAAGGGGTCACGGCGTACCACGCCTTGTGCACCAACGGCTGCTGCAGTAGTTTCACTACCCATAGTAGCAGCTTTGTATACACCATCCACCCAATCGACCGCTTCACTTACCAAAGGAACGGTATCACCACGGCGACCACCAAAGATAAAGGCAGAGATTGGCACACCTTCTGGATTTTCCCAATCAGGGTCGATTGATGGGCATTGAGATGCTGATACAGTAAAGCGAGCGTTGGGGTGAGATGCTTTCTCGCCACTGTTTGGGTCGTGTTTTTGACCTTTCCAGTTGGTAAGATTGGCAGG
This sequence comes from Moraxella sp. VT-16-12, assembly GCF_002224245.2. Classification (GTDB taxonomy): domain Bacteria; phylum Pseudomonadota; class Gammaproteobacteria; order Pseudomonadales; family Moraxellaceae; genus Moraxella. The sequence continues at coordinate 39,817 of NZ_NKHK02000007.1, read as the reverse complement.
AGTTTCTTTGGTTTTGCCTTCCCACCATACTTCACCGTCTTCGGTAACCGCCACATTGGTATAAATCACATCAGATGATAGGGATGACATACAGTTGGAGTTGGTTTTGGTGTTAGTGCCTGGGGCGACACCAAAAAATCCTGCTTCTGGGTTAATGGCGTAGAGCTTGCCATCGGCTGATGGTTTAATCCAAGCAATGTCATCGCCCACCGTTTCTACTTTCCAGCCTTCATAGCCTGTTGGTGGAATGAGCATGGCAAAGTTGGTTTTACCGCACGCTGATGGGAAAGCGGCTGCCACATAGTGTTTTTTGCCTTGGGGGTTGGTTACGCCCAAAATCAGCATATGCTCAGCAAGCCAACCTTGTTCACGACCCATCACAGAAGCGATACGCAAGGCCAGACACTTTTTGCCAAGTAGGGCATTACCACCATAGCCTGAACCGTATGACCAAATTTCACGAGTTTCTGGAAAATGCACGATGTATTTATCATCATTGCATGGCCAAGCAACATCTTTTTCACCATCTGCCAAAGGTTTGCCCACTGAATGCACGCAAGGCACAAACTCACCATCGGTACCTAAAACCTCATAAACCGCTTTACCCATGCGAGCCATTTTACGCATGCTGACCACCACATAAGGACTATCGGTTAGCTCAACGCCAATGTGAGCGATATGGCTGCCCAAAGGACCCATGCTAAATGGCACCACATACATGGTACGACCTGCCATACAGCCATCAAATTTGTCATTTAAGATGGCACGCATTTCATCAGGAGCTTGCCAGTTGTTGGTTGCCCCAGCATCAATTTGTTTTTCACTACAAATAAAGGTGCGGTCTTCAACACGAGCCACATCTGATGGGTCAGAAAATGCCAAATAAGAATCAGGGTGTTTTTCTTGATTAAGTTTAACCATCGTGCCATTATCAATCATCAGCTTGATAAGGCGGTCATATTCTTCTTGTGAGCCATCGCACCACTCAATGCGGGCGGGTTTGGTAAGCTCGGCAATTTGGGCGACCCAGTTGATAAGAGCTTGATGTTTTACAAAATCAGGGGCAGTAATTGCGGTCATGAGAAATCTCGCTACTTTAATATTGACCTGCCAAAAGGTGTGATTTGGTTTAAATACAAAAAACCAACACATATATTAGCAGAATTTAAAAAATGGGGCTATTAAATCATATTTTGATACAAATTGTAATATTTATTTTTTTTAAAAATAAATATATTTTCAAAATTTATATCAATGTGGAAATGGACGCAATTTATCGGCATCTATCCATGCTTGCACCCATTCATCAGGTGGCAGGCTAATATCATGATAACCCAAACTTTGCATGACTTGATTGGTGTCAATCACTTTGCCTGTTTTGATGTTGGTAACCGCGGTGCGTAGTAGGGCGTGGCAGGTGCATTTGTGATTAACCCACATCGTTTGCTCAATATAAAACCACCGCTCATCAATGGCAGCCACACGTGTTTTCATGACCACTTTATCAAAGGCACGGATACGCTTACGGTATTGAATGGTGCTGCCTGCCACTACCAAGCCCCATCGCTTTTGTAGCAGTTTTTTGCCCAAACCTGTGCGAATGGCAAAATCAGTACGACCAAGGTCAAATAGTGTAAAAATCCGCCCATTGTTCATTTCAAGAAAGTTGTCAATGTCATTAAAACGAGCAGTAAAATAAAATTCTGCCGTATCGTGCAGGCTAAGTGTGTTGCCCTTTTTAAAATCAAGCGAGCTTTTGAGCAAAGTTTTGGTAAGGCGTAAAAATGGGTACATAGGATTTTCCTAAAATAGGTTATTTTAACATGATTTTATTAAAAATAATGAAAATAGGTCGGTTTTTTGATGTAATTGGTAAAATTTTATCGTTTTATATCATAAAATCACTTTATCTAAAATACCACCACCATAGATATGGTAACGATAAAATTTGTCATCACAGATAATCAATTGACTGTCTTTAAAAAAATATATTTCATGGGTATCAATATATTTTATTTCATATTTAAAATATTTTTCTTTAAATTCATTAATATCATTTATTTTTATATTATTTTCATAATATTCAAAACATTCATCACAATCTATATGAAAAAATAAACTACAAAACAACAGCTCTTTAAGTCCATTATAGTCAAAAGGTATATTCAATTCACCATATCCAAATGAATACAACTGACTTTCATTTGGGTCTTTACATAAAGAATTTTCGTAAAAATCCATGCCAATATAATTATATCCATTTGGTAATTTCATATCATCAAGAATTTCATTATCTAAATAGTAGTCTTTAAACTCTAAAAAACTTAAATCTCCAAAATCACTTTTTAAAAACCCACTATTCCCATATTTTAATAAAAACTGATAATGTTCATCACAAATATCAATATTGTTTTGCGATAAAAAATCATCTAGCTCTTGCTTGGGAACTGTTACTACTTCTACTTTTTCCAGCATAAGATTGATGAGTTGGTCTAAAATGGTCATATCTTTGCCTTTTTAATTAATTAACTTGATTTATATCATGTCTTTGTTTTTCTAGCAACTGCTTTGAATGTCGTCTGATGGAGACTTGATTTATGTTTGATGGGTTTAAAAAAGCATTTGTAAAAAGGCATATAACCCTTTACAATGACCAAAAATTTTAACAGTATTATTATGGCAAAAAAATCATCATACGTCTGTCAATCCTGTGGGGCAAATTATGGCAAGTGGTCAGGGCAATGTGCTGACTGCGGCGAATGGAACACTTTGGTCGAAGCACCAAATGTTGCCATGCCCCACCACAAAAAAACAAGCTCAAAATCTACCTCCAAAAGCACCAATTATGCAGGCGACAGCTCGGCGGTAATGACACTTTCTCATGTGGGATTTTCACTAGAAACCCGTATGCCCACAGGTTTGGGTGAATTTGACCGTGTGTTAGGTGGCGGATTGGTGGCAGGTTCGGTGGTGCTGATTGGGGGCGACCCTGGCATTGGTAAATCCACCATTTTATTGCAAACCGCCATCAATATGGTAAGCTCTGACTCGTTGGCAGGTTCAGCACTTTATATCACCGGTGAAGAAAGTCTATCACAAGTTGCCATGCGTGCGGTGCGTTTGGGACTACCAACTGACCGCTTGCGAGTGCTTGCCGAAACCAATGTTGAGACCATTTGTTTGGCACTTGCCAGTGAACAGCCTGCGGTGGTGGTGATTGACTCTATTCAGACCTTATTTACTGATGTCATACAATCTGCCCCTGGGGGCGTGGCTCAAATCCGAGAGTCTGCCGCCGTTTTGACGCGTTATGCCAAACAAACAGGCACGGCGATGTTTTTGGTGGGTCATGTTACCAAAGAAGGGGCGTTGGCAGGGCCTAGGGTGCTTGAACACATGGTGGATACGGTGCTTTATTTTGAAGGTGAGAGCGATAGTCGTTTTCGTATGATTCGTGCGGTCAAAAACCGTTTTGGAGCGGTCAATGAGCTGGGAATTTTTGGCATGACTGACACGGGACTTAAAGAAGTTGCCAACCCATCGGCGATATTTTTGAGTCGTTATGAAAAACCAATTGCTGGCTCTGTAGTGATGGTCAGTCGCGAAGGCACTCGTCCTTTGTTGGTGGAAGTGCAAGCGTTGGTGGACGATAGCCAAGGTCAGCCACGGCGTATGGCATTGGGGCTTGACTATCAAAGACTTGCCATGCTTTTGGCGGTCATGCATCGGCATGGCGGCATTCATACCAGTGGTCAAGATGTTTATGTCAATGTGGTGGGCGGTGTTAAAGTGATGGAGACAGGCTCAGATTTGGCGGTGCTTTTGGCGTGTGCATCTAGCATTAAAGAAAAACCCTTGCCCGCTCGCTTATGTGTCTTTGGTGAAGTGGGATTGTCAGGAGAAATCAGACCTGTGCCAAATGGTCAAGAACGCCTAAAAGAAGCGATGAAACATGGCTTTACACACGCCATCATTCCCAAAGCCAATGCTCCCAAAGCGGGCGATAAAAATTTTGCCAATATTGTGATTATGGCAGCAGATAGGCTAGATGATGCATTACAAAGGGCGTTTGAGTTGGTAGATTGACCTTAAAAATCAATGTCTTAAAATATTTTTTTGTTATTTGATACAAAGCTACTTGACTAAATCCAAAAATCCTATATAATACGCACCCATAGCAAATCAGCTAACCAATCATGCCAGTGTGGTGAAATTGGTAGACACGACGGATTCAAAATCCGTTGCCCTTAAAAGCGTGTCGGTTCGAGTCCGACCACTGGTACCATCTAAACTTCCGTAGAAGTTTATTAAAGTTCAAAAACCCTTGAAGATACTAAATTTCAAGGGTTTTTTATTGTTTATAATTCCGCTTATGTCCGTTAAAGTTCGTTGCAATCCGTCAATAATAACAGTACAATTAACAGTATATCGTACTCATACTGTTGTTTTTAAAAAGGGCATACTGTTATGGCACGTCAAACCAAGCCCCTGTCTAGCACACAGATAGATAAAGCCAAACCCAAAGATAAACTTTACCGCCTATATGATGGCAATGGACTTGTTATCAATATTACTCCAAATGGGGGCAAATATTGGTATTTGCAATACAAACACCCCATCACAACAAAATCTCAAATGTACAAATTAGGTGATTATCCTGTTTTATCGCTTGCAGATGCCCGTATTGCTTGCCAAGATTGCCGCAAACTACTTGCCCAAAACATTGACCCCAAGACTTATTTTGAATTGGAGCGTCAAAAACAAGAAAATGCCTTAAAAAATGATTTTAAATCTGTATTTAGAGAATGGCTAGAAACCAAAAATTACTCACCAAAAACCCAAGAGAAAATGCAGAATTATCAAGATGAATTGTTGGCGGTCATTGGTAATAAGGCTGTATCAGACATTACTGTACCTGATTTAATGCTTGTTTTAAAGCCGATTGAAAAAGCAGGGCATTTTGCCAAACTTGAAAAAGTACGCTCATTAATTAATCAAACCCTGACCTATGCTGTGGCAACAGGACGGAGCGACACTAATCCTGCCATCAATCTCAAAGGGGCGTTTAAGATGGGAGAAATCCGCCACAACCCTGCCATACTTGATGAAAAAAGGCTTGGGGATTTGGTGTGTGCAATGGACGGCTATCATGGTTATTTCGTTACTCGTCAAGCCTTGATGTTTTTGCTACTCATGTTTGCTCGTCCTGGCGAAATACGATATATGACCTGGGAGCAGGTGGATTTGGATAATGGTACTTGGACATACATGCCTAATAAAACCAAAAAATCTACAAGTGTACAAATGGTCAGTCCTTTATCACATCAAGCCATAGAAATTTTACGGCAAATGAAAGAATATCGTCCATATAGCGAGCTTGTTTTTCCAAGTGCAATCACCCAAGCTCGCCCCTTATCTGAAAATACACTCAATCAAGCACTAAGGCGTATGGGATTTGACAGTAGCGAGCAAACATCACATGGTTTTCGGGCAATCGCTCGCACGCTTTTGGAAGAGAAATTCAAATACGATTATCGTATGATTGAGATGCAACTAGGTCATCAGGTAAGAGATAGTAATGGTAGGGCATATAACCGTGTACAATGGCTTGATGAAAGGCGTGAAATGCTTCAAGTGTGGGCGGATTATATTTATCAACTAAAAACCCCCACACCATAAGGCATGGGGGTGGGGTTTAGAATCGGCTTACTATCCAGTTGTCAATGTCAGTGGACAACCAGTAAGTTGTTCTGCCATCCTTTTTTGGTTCTGGAAATTCGCCTTTTTTGATTTTGTCATAAATGGTGGTCTTTTTCCAACCTGTTTTTTCAATGACCTGTGGTAATCTTAGGCGTTTTAATTCATTCATCTTTAACCTCCTTAAATCTTGCAAAAAAATTATCAGGGTCAGGGTAAAATGCCCAGTGCATTGTTAGTGCATTACCATGCATTACAAACATACCCATCTTTGGGTTGTCATCAGGATAAGACATATCACCGTCATACTCACGAAAATACTCAACGTCTGTCATAGACTCGGCTTGTACAAGAATATTACCATCTGTGTAGGTTTTCATATCTCACCCCCACTCAACCGAATCAAAGCCTTAGCATGAGCAATGGCGTTTTCTTTGGATAGGTGTAGCAAGCCCCTACTCATCATCATACGGTCTTCTGCTCCACCGTCCCAACGTGTGCTGTTGTACAACGATTTATAATCTATTCTTGGGACATGGTAGATTTCGTTATATTCCATCTCACCTTGATAAGGCTTAGGGAACGACACATCACCAATCGTAATCATTTCTTGCTTTTTTACTTTACGAAAGGATAGGTTTTCTTTATATAAATACTTAATAGCAAAGCGTTCATTAAATGCAAACCACTCATCACTATCTTGTTCTATAAACTCAATATCTTGACCATCAATCAAGGCTTGCAGAGCTTCTTGGGGGGTTAGTAGATTAGTCATTGGTTATCTCCTTTATTGGTGGGTTAGGTTCATGTCCAAGTGTTACTAAGACAGTTTGAAATACCCCAATGGGTATTTGTCTAATGATGGTATCGCCAACACATTCACGGTACACATCACAATTTTGCGGACAGTTGGTAATAATTTGTTTTATTTTTTCAATACCATATACTTCTGCAAATTTCTGAGCGGTTATACTATCCACGCTTTGTCTCCTTTGGCGGCTCTGGCAATGGTTGCCAATACTTCACTTCCCCAAACTCCCACATAAAATCATCATTTTCATCATTCCACCAATGACTGTACGAATAGGTGTTACCTTCATCATCAGTAATGGGTGTATCATCTTTGGCATAACTGCCAAGACAGATTTTAGGTGTGTCTAAGCCTAAATCCACGGCAATGATGACCAACTGGTCGGGTTTGGGTAGCTGTTTGGCTGTACCAATCCACCCATTGTTAGATGATTGTGTTTGTTTTGTTGGCTCAGCATCTGCCCATTTGCCAAACCAGCCAGCAAGCATATTGCTGACTGCTTCTTTTTTCTTTTCGTCATCTTGGTTCATTTTTGCTCCTTAACATATATCTCACCACAAAACGGACAAAACTTAGGAATCAAAGGTCTTTTGACTTTCTTTGTGCCAATCTCACCATTTCTCTTTTTGTATTTTTGAAATAAGACAGTTTCAAGAGCGACAGCACAATAATAAAAATCACCCTTAAAACACTCACGACTGGCAATATAAGGCATGCCTTGTATATCAATCCCTTGATTTTGCAGATTTTTAGCGATTAATTGTGGTATGGTATTAAGACAATCACACATAACATTTTACTCCAATTATTATTTATTCATCAGATGAATCAGATGATGGTTTAAATCAGCCCGTCTCGTGAGCCACTCGGTGTTTGCCTTGTTGGTGTTATCCGCTAGGAACACAATCAAACACAGCTATGGATATGACGGCTCTCATAGCTTACCGCCTAATGCTTAGGTTGAGAATCTTAAAATGGCATGTCGTCATCAGGCACTTGTGCTGATGTGGCAGTAGGCATTGCCATTTGCCCCATTGGTTGCCCCATTGGTACATTGGTTGGGTGTCCATTGATGGACTGGTAGTACTGGGCTTGTGGGGCTTGACCTTGACCGATGGGCTGATTATTCATCTGAGCTTGCAGATAGCCCTGTTGCCCTTGATGGCTTGGCTGTTGTGTGCCATACTGTCCTTGCATTGTTTGTTGGTGGTTTTGACCACCGCCAAGCATTGTCATGGACTGAGCTTTGATTTTGGCAACATACCTTTCAATGCCTTGCTGGTCTGTATATTTTTCGGTGTATAAGCTACCTTCAATATAGACCAAACTACCTTTGGATAGATACTGTTCTGCAATTTCTGCTAGGCGGTTATATAGCACCACCTTATGCCATTCGGTCTGCTCCTTGGGCTGACCTGTATTTTTATCCGTCCAACGTTCGCTTGTGGCGATGGATAGATTGGCGACTTTGCCACCATTGGTAAATTGGCGAACTTCTGGGTCTTGACCCAATCTACCAACAATGATTACTTTGTTTACTGTTGACATAATGATGCTCCATTGGCTTAATGATTGTTGTTTAACAACGCTTGTATGACAGGGATAACCGAATTGTAATAACGAAAACTGCTTAATTGTTTACTACTGTGAGCAGATTTATCTAATACCCACACCCCATATTCATCTGTTTTTAGGTGATGTGCATTGGTTAATTTGCCAACTTTATGAGCAGAAATGCCCAGCATTTCACCAATCTGGGTGGCAGAATAAGTTTTTTGCACCTGTGGGCGATACCTTAAATCCAAACCTAACAGATTTTCTGTGGTGGTAACTAAGATGGTTTCTTTGGCTTCTTTGGATAACACATCACCAAAGGTCGCCATCAGAATGTTTAAACATTCTGCTTTTTCTTTGGCTGTCAGCTTGGTGGGCTTGGTGTTGTAGTTACCTGTTTTTCTGATGGATGGTAAAACTTCATTAAATACCCAGTTTTGGAATTTGACCGCATCAGGCTTATTGGAGCGAAAGATGACACGGTATAGGTTAGGTTCGGATATGAAAGTAACTTCTTGCATTCCGCCTTTGGTAGGGGTGGCAAGTTTTTCCACCCCTTTATCATCAAGATTAAACTTGCTAATGGCACGACTTTCTAAGCCTAGAATTGGCAAAACATCAGATAAGCAAAAATACACATTGTCATTATCTTTAATGGCAGTGCGAACTTGATTGTTTTCAAAGTTAAAATTGATAAGGTTTGACATGGGTTATTCCTTGATTTTAAGATAAATATTTTTTAAAATGGTGAAAGTCTAACGACTATTTAAATTTCTACTATTTGTAGATACGAATTCAAGGTATTGGCGAAAATCTTTTCTAGCGACACAAACACAGCTTGCCAATAATACTTGTAAGGGGATTTTGTGCATTTTTAACTCCAAATAGGGTGCAAGGCGTGGCGGTAGCTACTCCTGCCTTGCAAAAGGGTTTAAGAAAGGCTTAATAAAAATCCTTTCCAGTTACTAAAATGCTGTTGGTGCATTTGCTCAATAGTTGGCAATCCACATTTTTGCATTTCAGCCATTGCCTGCTGTCTGCCAACATCAGACAGATTACCCAAAATGGCTTTAAGCTCGTTGGCTTGGTCTTGGCTGATGAGGTGTGTTTGTTGCACATTCTGAACATTCTGATGAATGGTGGCATCTGGGTCATTATCCCCTGTGGTGGGAATGGCGAACACTTGAAAGCAAGCATACTTGTAGGCAATACTCATGGCTTTATTGGTGGCTTTATCGCCACTGTCCATTGCTTCACCAAAGGTTACGGCAGTGTATTTACTGCCGTCTTTACTTGAAATAAAATCAAATTCACCCTTGATAGACACATAAAACAAGATACCGCTTTTCCCTTGTTTTTCAGTAACTGTCCGCTCGCTAAAGCGTGGCATGATGATAATTTCATGCTTGGCAAGCAATGGGCTTAATGTGTTGTACACATCATCAATACCACGAAATTGATAACCATAATTGCCAGTACCTGCCTTTTTGTCCTTTGCAATACCAACGCTAGATAGCTCAGCTTGCAAGGCGTTTATTTGCTTAAAAATTTCCATCAGCCAATCCTTATATGTTGCTTCTGTTCAAGAACAACGCCGTTAATTTCAGCACCAGCTTTGAGTGCTTTGGACAGTGCTGTTCTGTCCGCTTCCACCTTGATTCTTTGGTACTCAATCGGCAAATGCTTAGGGTCAATATCTAATCTGACACTTGGCGGATTGAATATAAGCTGTACTGGCATGATGGGGTCATCAATCACATCTTTACCATTTTCCATCATTGCCAACTGCATACGCTCTTTGAGTAGGGCGATATGGCGTTCTTTGGCTTTTTTCTTGGCTGTCAAACGCTTGATTTCTGTTTCCAATGCTTGACTTTCGGCATCTAAATTTTTGATGATATAGCCATAGCCAACCAACTTTTTATCCAAATCACCATCTAGGGTAATAAGAACTTCTTTTTCTTTTTCGCTTGGCTCTGTACCAGCAAGCAACATCTCGCCCAATGCTGTCATCTTGGCAGACAGTTCATTAGAGATTTGGTATAGTTTCATGGGGTTTCTCCTTGTGTTAAGGTTTGATTGTGCCAATAATCGTCATCAGCTTCATACTGTTCACGCTCTGCCAGCTCATCAGCAGAATGCTGGCTTTCTAGCCAGTCCAAATAATCGTTTTCATTGTAAAAACGCATGATTTACTCCTTATAATTCATCATCTCAATTAACATTTGGTCAGCAGGGGAGATATACTGCCCCTGTTCTTGCTGAACTTGTTTTAACAGCTCCTGATACTCTTGGGCATATCGTGAGCTGTCATTAACAGATTGTTCCGCCATGCCCAGTACGGCACGGCAAAGCATAAAGATTAGGGCAATCCAAAGAATTGCCCCTAATACCTTATCCATATTCATTTCCTTAGTTTAGAAGTTTAGCCACCACTACCAGCTTTGATAAACTGGCAGTCATTGTTAAACTAATACTCAACTTCACAAGCTTTATCATAGATGTCTTGGGCGATAGTTTCACAACTGTCATCTATCCATTTATTGATAAGCACTTCAATCTTAGCTTTATCATCAATGCTTGGTGTCCATTGACAGCCTTCAACTTCCACCACTTCCCATGAAGTGATGTTGTGTTTGCCTAGCTGTACATCACCACCACACATCAAGTAGCCGTCCATATACTCAGGGGCGACATACTCATAATCCATCTCAAAATTAAAATGAATCTCAGCGTACACTTCATCATCTGTGGGATGTAGCTGAACATATATCACGCCATCATGGGTGCTAATCTCATGGTCAGCATCTACCACCAACCCCAACACTTGGGGCTTAATGCTTGGCACATTCAAAGTGGGAAATAAAGGCTTCATATAAGTTCCTTAAACTGTCATTGCCTAAAAGTTAATCCGACATTGCCTGTTTTTGGTTGTAGGTGCATGGCACAAACAGGCAATAGCTGATTAGCTTATTCGTTCCGTTATCTCGCACGGTTTCGTAACTGCAAGTTGTTAAAGAGTTGGCAAGGCAATCGTTTTGGCTTGATGGGGATTATTATAGGTTTTCCTTTATTTTATGTCAATATAAATATAGGTAAAAATAAAAGAAAACCTATAAAAATTTTATAACATCATGATTTTAAACAAAATAAAAAAGCCCCAAAATGGGGCTAACTGTGCTAAAATACATTTTGTAAAGACAATAAAAAACCTGCCATTTGCATGACAGGTGAAAAACGGTTGTTTTTACTTAAAGAAGTCTAAATGCCCCTTGCCTCTGCTTGCTGACGAGCAAGATAAGCAAGGGTTTTTATTGTCTAAAATAGTCTTGGTGGTAACTATAAGTCAAGCTATTAAATGGGGCTAGTTATTTTGAAAGGGTTTTACCAAGTTGGCATTTTAAACAAACGACCATCCTGACCATCATCATGTAAGGTTAAGATGATTTCTGATGGCTCTAGTGGAGTTATTAACCCTTGTACTTCCGAGTTAATAGTGGTGGCAATGATTTGTATGCCAATATCAGCATATTTTCTTAAAATCTCTAATAGTAACTGTTTTTTGCGGTTATCTAAGGCATCAAATACGCCATCTATATAGATAAATTGTGGAAAATTCTTACCAAGATACGTTCTAGTTACTGCCAAGTCAAACGCAATACACAAAAATTTGTGATAAGTACTACCTTTGCTTTCATCAGTCTTTATGCCTTTTTTGTTGTGATATTCTGCTTTAAATTCAAAATTATCTTCACTATTTAAAAAAACAGAAATTTGACCATTTTTATCCAGTACTTGCATAATAATTTCATGAAAATACAAACGAATTTGACTAAAAATGCTATCTTTGGAGTTATTGACTTTGGTCATATCAGTTTGTATTTGATTTTTAATATTAACCAATGATGATTCTAGAGCACCTTGTTTCTTTTGCAAATCTAACACGTGCTCAATAGCTTTTTTTTGCTGTTCCAAATACAAAATTTGACTTTGGATTTCAGAAACTTGATGATTGGAATCTTTAAATTTATTGATTAACTCACTTTCTTGTAAAAATTCAAGCTGTTTGGCTCTTTCTAAGTTGAGGTTTTTCAATTCATCTTGAATGCGTGATAATTCTACTTTATTTTCTTCAAGCTCTTGTTTTAAATACTCATTACGTTCTTTGGTGATGGCAAGGTTAAAGGCAATGAGTTGTTCAAAATCCTTAACAACTTGCTCAGCGAACAGTACATTGGCTTCATGAAATAGCTGTTGAACTTCTTGTGGATTAAACTTGATTTTATCTTCCACAAAAGATTGCTCAATATGATAAATACTATTTTTTAGTGAATATTCTTGCATATTTAAATGAACAATTTTTTTATCAATACTGGCAACCAACTCTTCAATGGCTTTTTGGTCTATTTCATGAAAATTAAATTTTGAAACAAAATCTTGAATGTCTGCAAGTTCTTTGGTGCGTATCAATAAATCATTATCTACTCTGCTTAACGCTTCACTGGCATTTTTTTTATTAAATGTGCTTGAGTTTTTAATATCAGTTTTTAAGTCTGCTATCTGTTTTTTTACTTGGTATTGCTGCGTCACAAGATTGCCATTAAAGCCCAATAGGTTTGCCATATATGGCTTCCAATCGGAATCTTTACCACGATATTTATTTAATTGAAATACCTGACCAAAATCTTCTTGGGTACGAATCAAGTAATTGATGATTTGGCGATAAGACCCATGTTTAACGGCGGTTAGGTTTAATTTGCCGTCAAGATATTGTTTGGCTTTATCAAACGATGGTGGTGAAAAGCTCCAACCTTCATCGTGTAATTGATGATAATCTTGATGGAATGTTTCATGTTCTTTAAAAAATATTTTTGCATTATCAGTAACACCACGTTTGATGGTCAAATAATGGTTTGTAGCAAGTCGAATCTCTAAGAAAAAAATAAAACTTTTGAATATTTCTTCATTTGCAAATAAAAATTGTTCACGATGTTTTTTGGCTAAAAACATAAAATCAAGCAATCTAGCAAGGGTTGTTTTGCCAAGATTGTGAGAATCTAGCTGTTGATTTTTTGGCTGTCTAATATCAGCGTAAATAAAATTTAACCCTTGATTAAATATGATGGGTTGAAATAAATTAGGCTGATTACTATAGAGTTTTGATAACTTCATTTTTTGGTGTACACTAATGTATCATTTTTGGACTGATAATCAACCAAACCAAGTAAAAATAAAAAATTTAAAGCAGGTAAAAACAGATACTCACCACTAGTGATTTTGTCTTTTATCATATTCAACAAATTATTATACTTAATAACTTGCTCTTTTTTAAGGGTTTTTAGCATTAAAAAACTGGCATAAACAACGGTCTTGTCAGGGTGATTGTGTTTATTAGGGCGTATCATTGGATTTTCCTATATCGCAGTTCCAGTACATATAAAATACCATCATTCTAACCAAACGTGTGTTGGATTTTAAGATATAATCTCTGGTGGTTAGATATTTTACCAGTTCATTAAACACTTCGTCAAAGTATTGTAGTTCACGTTGTTTGGGTATGATGTATTGTAATTGAAATTCTTCAACTGCATTTTGATAATGGTCTTGCAACACTTGATTCTGTGGGTCATTTAAAAAGTCTTTAATTTGCCATACATATTTTAGGTAGTTTCGTTCAAGCGATTTGGCAGTATCATCTGACAAATTATTAAGTTGATTTTTCTGCTTGAAAGTTGTTCTGAAAACTTGACTAACTTCTTGATTGGTGTTTTTACTATCAAATATTTGGGTAAGTTGCCCAATAACTTCTGATAGGTCGTTTAGGTTAATTGCTGGGGCGTGGCTAAGTGGTTCAAGATTGATGTTTTTCATATTGGCAATGCTTGGGTAGCAAGACAAATAATAGTCCAAATCATCATCACCAAATATCGCAATATCATCACAAGCCAATCCTGTGTTGTCAGCAATATACTGGATAATTTTGGGTTTCGCTCCCCCTGTTAGACTGCGATTGGCAAATAGCATGTAGTGGTCAATTAAACCTTGTTCTACCATATTTTTTACCTTTATGGCTTCTTTGGCTAAGATGCAACTATTATTGCCAAAAAAGCCAGAGTCTAAAAAATGCTTGTTTACGCCCTGTGTGTGCTTTGCTTGAATGATGGTTGTGCCTACCCATGGTGATGATTTGCTTGGATATTCGTTGGCAGTACCATGAAATTCACCATCTTTACCGCCATCAGCCCCCTTGGCGAAGCCTTGCGTTGCCTGTCCTAATATTTGTTTGCAAATGGCAATCACTAAGTTTTCAAATCTACTATCATCCAAGTCAAAATATTGGTACATTTTAATAATTCCTTATATAGCCAACAACTTTTCAATAGGTATGTATTCACCTTTTGTGGCAGTATCGCCATCAGATATGCCCACAATCTTACAAGTGGTGGCAAGGGCTGGGGTGGCGATGGTGAACGCTAAGGTAGCTATTATTAGTTTTTTCATGAAATGTCCTTATTTTTTGAGTTTGCGTTTGTGTTCCATGACAACACCAATCACAGAAAAATGTGTGTGTCGGCTGTCTATTGGTGAATAGAAGTCATTAAGAGCAACTAATTGGCAATATTCCCTATTTAACTTTTCATCAAATCCACAATGCTTATAGCGTTTGAAAGTTGCTTCATTGTCATCACTCATCATGGCGATGACATAATCCCCTGATTGTGCTTGTCTCTTTGCATCTATCAATAAGTAATCCCCCTCTTGAAAATCAGGGGTCATGCTATCGCCTTTGACAATTAACCAATACGCATTGTCGCTAATTTTGTCATCTGTATATGGCAGGTATTCATCATAGTCATTATCACCAATATCAGTAAATTTTCCAGCTTGGACATAATTAAGGACAGGGGCATAACGAACAGATAGCTTTGAATTTGGAACTGCTTCTACATTGCCAAGTGCATATTTTTCTTTGTCAATGACTGACAATGACATCTCACCTTCGCCTGTGGCGAGCCAGTTTGGATTAACATTCAGTATTTGAGCAATTTCAACAATTTTGCTTGTACTCTTTACAATTCCACGTTCAAGCTGACTGTATGTAGCTTGTGTCATTTTGACGGCTTCTGAGACTTGTATTTGTGTGAAACCAGCATTTTTTCGTGAGAGTTTCAAGCGGTCTTTGAGTTCCATAGCAACACCAAACCCATAATATTTATATGATTATATCATTATAAAGGATAACCTTTAAATATTCAAACAACAATTCCTTTATTTTTTATTGACTTTTTAAAAAGGAATTCCTATAATTTATATTTTTTTAAAGGAATTCGTTTATGAAATTGAAATCTAAAATTATTGAAGATTTGATTGAGCATTTTGGCGGAACTCAGGAAAATTTAGCAACTGCACTAAAAATTAGTCAAGGCACAGTTACAGGTTGGCTAAATATGAAGCATGGGGTTAGTGAGCTTAATGCTCAGAAGATAGAAAAACTCACCAACGGCAAATTCAAAGCCATAGACCTATGCCCACGACTTGCAGAAATTGAAAAACTAAAAACCCCCAGCGGTAACTAGGGGCTTTTAGGATATTTTAATTAAACATTTTCCATAAAGGAGCTTTTATTATATGACAAATCTAATCCAAATGCAAGAACCCAAAGAAGCAGAAGTTTCCATCTGGTTGCCCATCTACATCGGCGACATACTTTCTATGACCACCAGACTGACCACTGAACAGATTGGTGGTTTGCACTTGCTGATGATGGATTTTTGGAAAAATGGCGACATTCCCAATGACAATAAAATCATCAGTGCCATCACTCGCATGACAACTGCCAAGGTCAAACAACTTAAAAATGCCATCATTGACTGTGGCATATTCAGCTTATCTGATGATAAAAAATCGTTAATTTCTTACTATCTTTTGGGTAAAAAATCCCAAGCAAAAGACAATAAAGATAAAAAGCAAGAAAGAGCCAAAAAAGCGGCGGCAGCTCGTTGGGGTAAAGATAAAAAAGATGAACAAAATCAATCTGATGTATCAAAAAACTGTCAAAATGATGCAGATGATTTAGCACAAACAAGCAATGCACAAGCACAAATTCAGCATGCTAATAGCAATGCTTATGCAATGCTTGAACCATGCCCTTTATCGTCATCGTCATCTAATAATATATACACACACATTAATGACACGCCCACAAAAAATTTGACTGATGAGCAAGCACAAATCAACCAAACCGCAACCGCCATCAGAGAACAAAGAGCAACAGAGCTTAAAGACTGGGTACCACCCACCTTAGATGAGATAAAGGGATTGTTGTTCTTGGCAGGCAAAAACGCCGACAGCCTAACACAAAACCGCTATCAAACTGTTGTTGGTGATTTTAAGGCGTATTACAGCGAACAAGCCCGCTTTGGTAAACCGCTCAACTCTGACGACATCCGCATCGCCAAGTTACGCCAGTGGCTAGAAAAAGATTTGCAAAACACAAGCAAAGTTCGTCCGCCCAAAAAAACCACCAAAACCCTGCCCATCACAGCATCGGTCAATCAGCAGTGGCAACAAAGCCACAGCAGTCAGTTTGACAGCAACGGCAATCTTATCCCCACCAAGCAAGGAGTATCACAATGGTAGCACCAGTAAATACCCAAACATCGCTTCGTCAAGAGCCTAAGTGTTGCGATAAACATCCCAATCAGCCCATTTTCCAGTTGCCATCAGGTGAGATGGTTTGTCATATTTGCAACTACGAAAAAATCAAAGCAGAACAAGCCGACCAACAAGCAAAAAGAGACAAAGCAGAATTTGTACAAAGACGAACAGCCAGCATGGTCAGCAACCGCATTGACCCCAATGCTCGCTTTGCAAACTGGCAGTTTGTGGAGCAAGAACAGCGACAACGACAACTGATTGATAAACTCATACACTACGCCGACACCTTGGACGAGACCAGCCCAAATCTGCTCATCGTAGGAGCGACAGGCACAGGTAAAACGTTCATGTGCCACTGCCTTGCCCATCGCTTGTATGTCAAACAATACCGCTACGAGCCTTGGGCGACAGATGTAGTAATCCCTGCCCAGCACATCAAAAGCTCAGACTACATCGCCAAAATCAAAGCAAGCTGGGATGACAGAAAGCTAGACAGCGAAATTGTCTTGCTAGACAAACTGGAAAAGCCCAACCTACTGATTTTAGACGATGTTGGCGATAACGATGTCAGCACCGAAAAAGACTGCACCCGCCTTGGGCAAATCTTAGAACGCCGATACCACAAAGCCCCCACCATCATCACCAGCAACCACAAACCCCAAGACGTGGCACGACTGGTGGGAGATAGGGGCTGGGACAGATTTAGCGAAAAACTTGTACTCATCACCTTTGACTGGGGCAGTTATCGGCAGGTGGTGGCAAAGCGTGAAGTTTGGTGAGAAAATTTAAGGAGTAAAACCGTGGAACATAAAACACTCATTGGCATAGACGCAGGAGTTAATACAGGACTTGCAGTTATGATAGATGGCAAGCTCAATCAAATCACAACCTGCACCATCATTGAAGCTATGGAGTGTGTCAAAAAGTTGGCAGACAACCAAAATCACCTAACAATCTACATTGAAGATGCTAGACAGCGAAAGTGGTTTGGTAACAAAGGGCATGAAGTTTTGCAAGGCGTGGGTAGTGTTAAACGAGATTGTGGTATTTGGGAAGAGTTTTGTTTGCATCATGGACTAGACTTTAAACTGATTGCACCCAGACATAACCGCACCAAAACCACCGCCCAAGAATTTAAGCATATCACAGGTTGGCAAAATCGTACCAGTGAGCATGGACGAGATGCTGCCATGCTGATTTGGGGGAGATGATGACAGTTTATCACATGAAACGCTTTATCAAAACAGACCAAGACAAAGCCCAGCTGATTGCCTTTATTCAAAACCAGTCAAAGCCCATCACCGTAACCATTGAACAAGGCATTATTGGCAAAAGAAGCCTTGACCAAAACAAACTGCAACGGCTTTGGATAAATGAATTGGCAGAGCAAGGCGACATGACCGCAGAAGAATATCGTGCCTTTTGCAAGCTACATTTTGGTGTGCCAATACTAAGGAGCGAAAATGAAAGGTTTTGCCAATTATATGACAAAAAGGTTAAATGGCGAAGCTATGCCGATAAGCTAGAATTTATGGCAGAGCCGTTTGATTTTCCTGTTACAAGGCTAATGACAACAAAACAGCATAAACAGTATTTAGATGCAATATATGTGCATTATACGGGTTTGGGGTTTAGATTGACAGACCCAGAGAATTTATGGAGTGATGATGAGAAATTTAATTAAAGAATGGGGTATTTGGTCAAGACACAACGGTTATGATAAGTATAACACACCACTGCTTGCGTTTATGCGTGCCAATGGTGCGGTCAGCTCAGGCAATTACAATGAGCCAGAGATTAGCGATGATGAAGCTCTAAAAGTAGACAAAGCAGTTGGTCAGCTCAGGCAAGATTTTGTGGTGCTGTACAATGTTTTGTTTGCTCATTATGTACTAGGCTGGTCATATCGGCAAATCTCACGGCGGTATCTGACACCGCTTGAATATCCGCATCAGGTGGATATGGACGATACGGATAGTAGGAAGAGGTTTGTATGTCATAAGACAGTCAAAAGATTACTTGATGAAGCTGAAAGACAGGTTTATAAAAATATGTCAAAAAAGTCTTGATTTGCACCCCAATAAGTAGTATATTTATGGCATAATTGAAATAAGTCATAACCAAAGGCTTTTAGAACCAAAGTTATTAAAACCGTCCTAGTTGGGCGGTTTTTTGTTGGATGTTAATATGCCCAAAACACCCTGCCGAGCCTACGCTTGCCCCAACCTTGTCAGCCGAGCAGACAAAGGTTTTTGCGACAAGCACGCCAACCGCCGATATGGCTGGCAAAAGCAACAACAAGGCAAGACCACAACAGAGCGTGGCTACGGTCAAGCATGGCGAAAACTCAGGCAACAAGTGATGGAACGAGATGGCTATTTGTGTCAAGTCTGTCAGAAACAAGGCAGATTCACCCAAGCTCAGGCGGTGGACCACATCATCAACAAGGCACAAGGTGGCACAGATGAGCTGACCAACTTACAAGCCATCTGCCACACCTGCCACAAAGCCAAGACACAAGCCGAGAGCCACATGGGTGGGGGTGGGTAAAAAGTTCACAGCCTTTTGCCGTATGACCGCCCACCCATCAAAATTTTTACAACCGCGAAATTAAAAATTAGGAAAAACACACAAAAATGGGCGGAATTGCGACAGTTTCAGGGCGTGGAAGAAAGCCAAAACCTACAAAATTAAGAGAATTAAACGGCAATGCTGGTAAGCGTGCGTTGAATAAAAATGAGCCAAAATTTGACCAGATAACTAACATTGACCCACCTGAATGGTTAGAACCGCTTGCGATAGAAATGTGGCAAAGGGTCGTCCCCCAGTTGTGTGCCAATGACCTTTTGACGGTGGGGGATTTGCACAATGTGGAAGCCTTTTGCATGGCTTATGCTCGTTGGCGACAAGCCCAAGAATCTATCACGCTGTATGGTGTGGTTACCACCAATCCAGAAACAGGAGCATTACTAAAAAATCCTGCGGTTACGGTGGTCAATGAAGCCAGTCGGCAGATGATACAATTTGGCTCGCTGTTGGGGCTTGACCCGTCCAGTCGGGCAAGATTGATTGGCACACCAAAAAACGAAACAACTAAAAACGCATTTGCAGAGTTTTAGGAAACTTTTTATCCCATTTTTCCGAGTGGTTTTTGATGTCTTATGAGCAAATACCCCAATGTCGCACGAGCCGAACAATACGCCAAAGATGTCATCAATGGTAAAATCATCGCTAACAAATGGATAAAACTCGCTTGTCAAAGGCATTTTGACGACAAAAAGGTAAGTAAATCCAAAGATTATCCCTACAAGTTTGACCCCGCCAAAGCCGAACGGGTGGCAAGGTTTATCCAGCTGTTACCGCATACCAAGGGTGAATGGGCAAGGCGTGGCGAAAAGATATTTTTGGAAGCCTGGCAGGTGTTCGCTTGTTGTGTACCCTTTGGCTGGGTCAAAAAGAGCGACAATTTACGCCGTTTTCGCACCATTTTCATTTTTGTTTGCCGTAAAAATGGCAAATCTGCCATCGCAGCAGGCATCGCCAATTATATGTTTTGTGCTGATGGTGAGTTTGGGGCGGAAGTGTATAGCGGGGCAACCACCGAAAAGCAAGCATGGGAAGTGTTTCGCCCTGCCAAGCAAATGGTGGAACGCACACCCCAATTAAAAGAATATTTTGGCGTAGAAGTCAATGCGTCTAATATGAACCGTGTGGCGGACGGCTCTCGTTTTGAGCCTGTCATCGGAAAGCCCGGAGATGGGTCAAGCCCAAGCTGTGCCATCATTGATGAATACCACGAACACAAAGACGACAGCTTGTATGACACGATGGAAACAGGCATGGGGGCAAGAAATCAGCCGATTATGCTTGTCATCACCACCGCAGGGGCAACCATTGGCGGTGCGTGCCACCTGATGTACCAAGATGCCCAAAAAATGCTAGATAAGGTCCTTGACATAGACGATATGTGGGCGATTTTATATGGCAAAGATATAGACGATGCGTGGGACAGCGACATTGCTCTAATGAAAGCCAACCCCAACTTAGATGTGTCAGTATCTGGCGAATTTTTACAAGCTCGTCAGCGTGATGCCAAAACGTCCGCACGCAAACAATCGGTATTTCGCACCAAGCATCTAAACGAGTGGGTCGGAGCAAAAAATGCGTGGATGAACATGGCGAAATGGCAAAACGCCCCTGCTCGCAAGTCGCTTGCCGAGCTTGAAAACCGCCCTTGTTATATTGGGCTGGATTTAGCCACCAAAATTGACTTAAACGCCCTTATTCTACTGTTTCCACCGACTGCCGATGACCCAAACTATCATGTGCATGGGCGTTATTATTTGCCTGATGTGCGAGTGCTTGAGAACATGGACAGCAATACTGACCGCTACCGAGCGTGGGACACAATGGGGCTACTGACGCTCACAATGGGCGAAGTGGTAGATTTTGAAGCCATCAAAGATGATTTGCGTGAGTTTATGGGTCGCTTTGATGTGCAACAAATCGCCTACGACCCTTGGCAAGCCACCCAACTGGCACAGGAAATGGAAAAAGAAGGGGCGACAATGGTGGAACTACGCCACACCGTGCAAAATATGAGTGAGCCAATGAAAGAGCTGGAAGCCCTAATTTTGCAAGGTAAAATCGCCCACGGGGATTGTCCCGTGCTGATGTGGCAAGCGTCTAATGTCGTGGCGGTGGTGGACAAAAAAGACAATATTTATCCTGATAAAGAGCGAGCCGAAAATAAGATTGACGGCATTGTGGCTTTGATTATGGCACTTGGGCGTGCCAAGTTACACGCCCAAAATGGGGGGAATATTGATGAATACCTTGATAACATGGTTATCGCCTAGAAAAGTAAATACCCCCAATCGTAAACTGGGGGTGTTTTTAAACCACCTATGCGGTGTATGACTGTGTAGGTGCAAAAAATGCGTGGCTAAATATTTTCTAAGCCACCTATGCGGTGTATTTAGCAAATCAAGCAGTGGCAAGCTCGCCAATCAATTCGGGGCGTTTGGCAAGCAAATCCAACAGCACCCGAGCCGAACCGCTTGGCTGTCTTTGTCCCTGCTCCCAAGATTTTAGGGTATTGACCGAGATGCCGATGGCACGGGCAAACTGGCTTTGGGATAGATTGGCTTTTTGGCGGATTTGGGCGGGCTGACTGACGGCAGTCGTGCGAGCAAATTCGCCATTTTTTAACTGTGTTAAAGCCGTTGCCAAACTGTCTTGGTGGTCGGCAAGGTCAGGTTCATCGGCGATGATGGCTTGCATGACTTCGCTTACGTCAAAATTGGGTAGGTTTTTCATGGTTTGCTCCTATTTTTTGGTTTTTGGCTTTTGATTTGGCAAGTTTGCCCGTTTGGGCTTTGGTTAAGTCTTCACGCTCATTTTTGGGATAGATGGCAACCGCAACAATCAACCCGTCATCAAGCATATTGTAATAGATGACCCTTGCCCCGCCCCGTTTGCCGTGTCCCTTTGCCGAATAGCGGATTTTGCGTAAACCCTTTGCATTGGGGATAACATCGCCTTTGAGCGGATTTTGTGCCAAAAATTCAAAGAAATCAAGGCGTTCATCATCTGTCCAGATGTCATCTACTTGGCTGATAAATTGGGCGGTTTCGGCAATGGTGTACATGGTGGTTTATCTCTTAACTAATGCAATGTATTATAACACATTGTATTATAATTGCAAGTAATTTTTTGATTTTAACCGCTTTTTGAGCGGTTTTTTATTGCAAAAAGGAAAAAAGATGAATTTTTTTGGTTGGCTCGGCTCACTATTTGGGCGGTCTCGCCTAGATAAGGGGCAACAGTCCGACCCCTTTATTGGCACAAGCACCACAAGTGGCAATGCCATCAATGCTGACACCGCCTTAAAATTATCCGCAGTCTGGGCGTGCGTGCGACTGCGTAGCCAAGTGATTGGCTCGTTGCCTTTGCATTTGTACAGCAAAGACAAAAAGACAGCCGATAACCACCCCTTGTATCGCTTGCTACACGACAGCCCCAATGCCGACATGACCGCATCAGAATTTTGGGAAAGTTTGGTGGCAAGCCTTGATTTGTGGGGCAATGCCTACGCCCTGATTGTCCGCCATAAAAAAACACGCCATATCGTTGCATTGGACGTGTTAAACCCTGAGCGTGTGCGTGTCAGCCGTGGCAAAGATGGTTTGATTACTTATATTTATCAGGAAAATGGCAAATATACCCGTTATACGGCTGATGAGATTTTGCACATCAAGGGATTTAGTTTGGACGGGCTTGTAGGTTTATCGCCGATTAGCTACCAATCATCGGTGATTGGACTACAAGTAGATGCCAATAACGCCACGCAACATGAATTTAAAAATCATTTCAAAGGTGGCGGTTTCATCACCTATGACAAAATCATGACCGATGAGCAACGAGAAGGCATGAGAAAAAGCCTAGAATTTTTTAGCAAACCCGATAATGCGGGCAAATACATGGTGCTAGAAGCTGGCATGAACGTGGCTGGTGGTGCTGGCATACGCATGAATCCACAGGACGCACAACTGCTAGAAAGTCGCTACTTTGGCATTGAAGAGATTTGCCGTATCTTTGGCGTACCACCACAGCTGATTTATCACACCGACAAAGCAAGTTCGTGGGCAAGTAGCCTTGAAAACATGAATTTGGGCTTTTTGATGTATTCGCTCCGTCCTGTACTGGTCAAGATTGAACAAGCGATTGTCAAAAAACTGCTCACGCCCACCGAACGCAGCCAATACAAACCAAAATGGAGCGTGGAAGGACTGCTAAGAGCGGACAGTCAAGGGCGGTCGCAGTTTTATACGTCTGCTCTACAAAATGGCTGGCTAACTCGCAACGAAGTGCGAGAATTGGAAGATTTGCCACCGCTTGATGGGGGCGACACGCTGACGGTACAGACCAATTTAACACATTTACAAAATTTGGGAAAAACATGAATTTAGAAACCAAGTCCATGAACTTTAAAGCGGACAGCTTAAAAGATGATGGCACATTTAGCGGTTATTGCAATGTGTTTGATGTCAAAGACAGCTATGGCGATGTGGTCAAAAAAGGGGCGTTTGTCAGCTCGCTGAACGATTGGCAAGCAAAAGGCAAAATGCCACCGATTTTGTGGCAACATGACCGTGGGCAAGTTATTGGTGTATGGACAAAACTGTATGAAGACGACCACGGACTTTTTGGCGAAGGTAAACTACTCATTGACGATGTTGCCAAAGCAAAAGAAGCCTACGCCCTTATCAAAAACGGAGCAATTGACGGCTTGTCTATTGGCTATCGCACGCAAAAATGGGCGTGGAATGATGATGATAACGTGCTAGAACTTTTGGAAATTGACTTAAAAGAAATCTCAATCGTTACCTTTCCTGCCAATACAGACAGCACCGTCTCGCAAGTCAAACATCAAGCAATCACCGAACAAGATATAAAAAACGCCTTGGCGATATTAAACAACATCAATCTATAACAGGAGCTTATATGAGCAATCAACAAGAACTGACCGAATTGGCAGCTAAATTTGCCACCGCCACCGACCAAGTCAAAGAAATGGCAGAAGACATGAAGGGCAAAATGGCAAATGGCGAAAAGCTATCCCAGTCCGCCATTGACAAAGCTGATGAAGCCTTAGTGGCAATGAACGAAATCAAGCTCAGACTTGACGATTTAGAACAAAAAGATGCACGCCGTGGCTTTGATGATAGCGATTACCGCACACTTGGCGAAAAGTTTGCTCAGTCTGATGAATATAAACAGCTCAAAGACCATCAAGGCAATGGCAAAATCGCCAAATTGGAAGTGAAATCTACCATCACATCTGCCACCGCCAACGCTGATGGTTCAGCAGGGGCATTGATTGCACCTACTCGCCTAGGCGGTATCATTGCCCCACCTGACCGCCGTTTGACGGTGCGTGATTTATTGATGGCAGGTTCAACCGACAGTAACACCATTGTCTATATGCGTGAAACGGGTTTTACCAATAATGCCAAAGCCCAAAATGGCGAAGGTGAAAAACTTGCCCAGTCAAGTATCAAATTTGATGAACAAAGTGTGGCGGTTAAAACGCTTGGGCATTTTGTCAAAATATCAAGCCAAGTATTAGAAGATGCCAGCCAACTAGCTAGCCATATTGATGGACGATTAAGCTATGGGCTTAAACTGGTGGAAGAGATGCAGATTTTAAATGGTGATGGTTTGACCAATAACCTAAAAGGCATTATTCCCCAAGCCACTGCCTTTGCTGACAAAGCAAGCCTGACTAAATATACCATCATTGACCAGTTACGCCTTGCCATGTTGCAAGTTGCCCTATCAGAGTATCACAGCAGTGGTATTGTGTTAAATCCGATTGACTGGGCGAAAATTGAGCTTGCCAAAGATGAAAATGGTCGTTATGTCATTGGTAATCCGCAAGGGGTGCTATCACCTACCTTATGGGGCGTGCCTGTGGTGGCAACCCAAAGCATGGGCGTGGGTAAATTCTTGACAGGGGCGTTTGACATTGGGGCTCAAATCTTTGACCACCGTCAAAGCTCTGTGGAAGTCGGCTTTGAAAATGATGACTTTACCAAAATGTTACTCACCATCCGAGCCACAGAACGACTGGCTTTGGCAGTGTATCGCCCTGAGGCGTTTATTCATGGCACATTGGCTGAAAAGACAGCATAAAGGGGGCTAAAAGACGTGGCAAGGTTCACGCCTTTTATTTGATTGCAAACAACCAATAGGGGTAATTATGAAATACAAAGTTTTAATCCAACACTTCGGTGATAAGCAGTATTGGGCAGGTGATGTGCGAGAGATTGACAATGAGCAAGATGCACGGACATTGATTGATATGGGGTTGATTGCTTTGCCTGATGAGAGTGTGGAAGATGAGCCAAAAGTCAAAGTCAAAACACCACCTAAAAATAAATCTGAAAATTAATCATGATGGCAAAGCAATGGATAAAATCACACTTGAACAAGTCAAATACCAATGTCGTATTGAACACAATGATGAAGATGAGCTACTAAATGGCTACATTCTGTCTGCTTATGACTACGTCCAAAATCACACAGGGCGGAATTTATATAATGATAATATCCCTGATGATGACAAAAATGGCATCATCATCACACCAAGTATTAATCATGCTTGCTTAATGTTGGTGGCTCATTGGTATGCTAACCGTGAAACTGTGGCAAATAATATGGTAAATGTAGCAGAAATGCCATTTTCAGTTGTTCATTTACTGCAATCATACAGAATATTAGGAGTATAAATGCAAGCTGGTCAACTACGCCACCGCCTAAAATTCCACCGCCAAACCGCCACACGCTCATCAACAGGAGCAGTGCGAGCAGAGCAATGGGAACATATTTTAGCTTTGTGGGGACAATTTAGCCCTTTGTCAGTCAAAGACATGATTGCTGGACAAACTCACAAAACCAATATTACTGCCCGAGCCACAATCCGCTACCGCAGCGACATTGACCACACCATGAGAGTTGAACATAATGGCAAAATGTATGAAATTGTGGGTGAGCCTTTGGCAGATAAAGGCAGTGGGCGAGAGTATTTGACTTTGGTGTTAAAAGGTGTGTCTAGTGATAGTACAAATTAATGGTTTAAGTGAACTGAACGCAAAACTACACCAAATTCGTGATGAAATTGGCAACAAAGAAGCTGGTGGTGTGTTGTATAGCTCGCTGATGTTCGCCAGTACGCCAATGTACCAACAGGCAAGAGCCAATGCCCCTTTTCTAACTGGTGTGATTAAAGGGTCAATCAAAAGACGTAGGCTAACAAAGGGTGATAGTGCCAACATGGACGGTGCGGCAATTGCCATTTATGTGGCATTAAAAGGCAGTCGCCAAAGTCGTCAAAATGCTTATTATTATATATTCCATGAAGAATATGGGGCAAGGGGGCGACCGCCAATCCCCTTTATCCGCCCTGCTTTTGATGATAATATAGGCAATGCAGAAAGCCGATTTGCAGAAAAAATGGGACAACAGATTGATAAAATTATGGGTTAGCATATTGCCAAATTGTTGCTAATTGGTATATGATTATTCATTATTTTTACTATTTGGGTTGGATATGAAAAAAGCACTTAAAATCATTGGTATCATCTTTGGCTTATTTTTTGTCCTTGGGATACTTGCTGTTGTTTTTGAGACACCTGAACAAAGAGCAGAACGTGAAGCAAAAATGGCACAAGATAAGGCAAAATATGAAGCCGAAGAAAACGCAAAACAAGCTGAATTACAAGCTAAAAAACAAGTAGAACTTGAAGATAAAGCCAAAAAAGAAGCAGAAGAAAAAGCCACCAATCATTTAAACGTTGTGCCTACCAAGTTGCCACAGAATACTGACAAGCAAAGCCCAACTGTGCAAGCCAACTTTGGCATGACCCCCCAAGAGTTAGGCAGTAAAATTGATGAAAAAATTACTCAGGCATTGGGTATTGATGTCAAGTTAGGTAAAATACAGACATCTGGTGATACATTTATATTGGATTTGGGTCAGGGTATTTTTTGGACTGGTAACATTGATAAACAAGGCAAAGTATCAGCCAGTAGTTATCGTATGACTATTAAGCCCAATGAAAATAACGATAAAGTTTTTGCTTTATTGATATTGGCAGGAGTAACTGCCCAAGTGCTACACCCTGACATACCCAAAGAGCAAAGTGCAGGACAGGTGGCTAAAATGGCAACCAATGCTACCACCAAAGCAACTCAAACCAAGGATGCTGTAACTGAAACAATGATGATTGGTGATATTAAGCACTATACGGAAGTTTATCCATCCACAGGTAACATTGTTATAGGTGCTGCACACAAAGACCAGTAAACTTTTTAATCCACAACCGCCTAATCACAGGCGGTTTTTTTTATTGGAAATAATATGACCGCTAGTGAACGCATTTATAGCCTACTGGCTAACTTGGTAGGCGGACGGTGCTATCCGCTTTTTGTGCCTGAAAGTGAGAAATCGCCACCCCCTTATATTGTATATAACATCATCTCAAACATACCTGACAATGTACTAGACGGCATTACAGGTCATGAGTGGGTGCGGATGCAGATAGATGTTTATACCATCAATTATGACGACACAATCAGCCTGTCCGCCCAAGTGGTCAAGGCATTAAACACCATACAGCCGTCAATCTATGGCGGAACGACTTATTTGTACGATGATGAAGCCAAGTTATATCGTGGTTTGATAGAGTACGAATTTTGGCAGACCTTGCCAACTTGATTTTTTTAACCACCAACTGACAGGAGAATAATATGTCAGCAATCTACAGTAGTAGAAATTTAAAGATAGTCGTTAGACTTATCCACCATTTTACCAAACAATAGGAGCAAAAAATGTCAGCAGAAAATACCAAAGACAGTTTTTATCAGCTGTTTGTGTCCGCCAATGGACAAGCTCAATCGTTTAAAAAGGTCATCTTGCTACAAAAATGCGGTGTCCCTAGTGAAACAAAGGTGCTAGACGACATCACTGCCACCGATGACCGCCGTGAAATCAAAGTGCCTGTGGACTTTAAAGAAGGCAGTGAAATTGATTTTGAGTATGTGTTAGATTCTACTGACACCACTCATCAGCTGTTGCAGACCAGCTTTGAGACCGCCAAAGAGCTTGTGTTTCAGTTAAAATTTGTGGAAGTGCCGACCGAAAGTCGTCAATTCAAAGGTATTATTAGTGAACTTACCACCGATAATGACGACATCAAAAAGAAGTTACGCAAAAAAGGCAAAATTTCTATCACCAGTGAAGTTATCAAAGAACTAACCGCTTAACCCCTAACTTACCCCCATAAGCCTATCCACCGATAGGCTTTTTTATTAAGGAAATTTTATGAGTGCATTAACCAAAACTGGGCTATTAGCCGTGATTGCTGCCACGCCAATTTTAAAAGAGATTGATGGTATTGGCGAAGTTTATTTAAAAAAACTCACCGTTGCCGAGCAAGGCGAGCTTGCTAAAAAAGGTGAGAAAAACGATAACATCACCACAAGCCTTAATATGGTGGCATATTCGCTTTGTGATGAAAATGGTAAACGCTTGTTTGGTGATAATGATGTTAAAGAACTTGGCAATCTGACTGTCGAGCAGATGACCGCTATTGTAAATGTCATTAGTGAAATTAATGGTTTTGATACCAAGCTGGACGATACCAAAAAAAACTAATCGCCAACAAAGACCGCTTATTTTTGTTTAAACTGGCAGGACATCTGGGTAAAACGGTGAGTGAGCTAGAACGCACACTTACCATATCCGAACTTGCCGAATGGCGTGCTTATGATGAAATAGACCCCATTGGTGGCTATCGTATGGATTTGGGTTTTGCCTTGCTTGCTTATTTACAGGCAGGTGATACAGATAAAAGTCTTGCTGATTTTCTTGTGATTGACCCAAATCCGATGACAGATGATGAGCGTCAAGTGTGGGAAGATGAACAACACGCCATAAAAGCAAGGGCAGAAGTGCAGGCGATGATTGCCATGTTTGGCAAAATGGAACAATCATCATAATCAACGATAAGCAAAAACCCAAGTTCGCCAAAACTTGGGTTTTTTAGTATTAACCTTTTAACGGAAAGGATTAAATCTATGAACGATTTTATCACATTTTTAGTGCAAAGTGAAAGATTATCTATGGAAAAATTAATTGTTATTGGCATTTTTGTCTTGCTGGGCATTTTAATTTGGCGATTGCCTGAGATTTATAGAGCCTATAAAGAATTTGAGAAAAAAGACACTTAACCCCCACCGCCTTTGAGCGGTTTTTTAATTGGAGCAACCATGTCAGTTGTATCAAAATTACAAATCGTCCTAGAAGCGACTACTACCGCTTTTGACCGTGGACTACGCTCTGCTCAGCGTTCGCTTGATGGATTTGCTAGACGTACGGAGCAACTACATGAACGTATGGACAGATTTGCCAGACGTAATGCAGATGCACTACAAGGATTGCAAAATGCAGGAGCTATCGCCACTGTTGGATTGGGGATGATTGCTTATGGTATTAAAGGGGCGGTGGACGAAGCGGTAAAATTTGAGCAATCTATGGCAGAAGTTAAAAAGGTTGTGGATTTTGATACGCCCCAAGCATTCAAAAAAATGCAAGATGACATCATTGGTTTATCCCAAAAATTACCCATGGCAGCCGACCAAATCGCCCAAATTATGGCGGCGGCAGGACAAGCAGGGATAGCCCAAGCTGAGCTGTTTCGTTTTACTGAATCGGCAGTAAAAATGGGTGTGGCATTTGACATTACCGCCGAACAAGCAGGACAAGCGATGGCAGAAATGCGAGTGGCATTTAAAATGAGCCAAGACGAAGTTGAGACATTGGCTGATAAAATCAACTATCTAGGCAATACTACACCGAATGCTGCCGACAAGGTTTTGGAAGTGGTACAGCGTATTGGTTCACTTGGTGGTATTGCAGGGGTATCAGCTGACCAAATCGCAGCGTTAGCAGGGTCAATCACCGCCGTAGAGCCTGATGTAGCAGCAACAGGCATTAAAAATATGATGATTTACATGACCAAAGGAGCAGGTGCAACCAAATCACAAAAAGAAGCCTTTGACCAATTAGGATTATCAGCCGAGAAAGTCGCTAAAAATATGCAAATTGACAGTATGGGTACATTTTTAGATGTGATTGAACGCATCAAGAAGTTACCCAAAGATTTGCAGGTAGCAACCATCAATGACATATTTGGTACAGAAGCTTTGCCAATTATTGCTCAATATGTGGACAATACCGAAACATTACGAAAAAATTTAGAAGCCATGGGAGATGCCAGCTTTTATGCAGGCTCTATGCTTGCTGAATTTGAAGGTATGGCAGGCACAACACAAGCACAAATGCAAACTTTTGGTAATAATATCACTGCTGTTAAAATTGCTTTGGGCAGTGCATTTTTACCAACACTTAATAATGTCATGCAAGCCATGACACCGATTTTACAATCTATGACAGATTTTGCCAGTAATAACCCAGAGCTTGTCGCCACCATTACGGCAGTAACGGCAGGTGTGCTTGGTTTTGTGGCAACGCTTGGCGGTCTTGCTCTTGCGTTTACTGCGGTTACAAGTGGTTTTGGGGCAATCATTGCCATAGGTGGATTTTTTGCCACAATGATAAGTGGTGTCATCTCTGCGGTGTCATCTGCTGTGGGTATGGTAGGAGCGTTTGGCTCTGCCCTTGCCATGCTTGGTTTTCCTGTAACGGCTGTGATAGCAGGGGTAACTGCATTGATTGCGGTGGGTGTGGCATTGTATAAAAACTGGGATGAAGTCAAAACCAAGGCGACTGAAATTTTTAATGGATTGCCCGCCCCTGTTCAAGAAGCGGTACAAAATATTAAATCTATTTTTACAGGCGTTTCTGATTTTATCAATGGGGCAATGAGTAAGGTTATACCGATTTTTGAGCAATTTGGTCATACTGTCAAGGCGAAATTTGCCGAATTAAAGCCCCTGATTGGTGTGGTATTTGAAGGTATTAAGGCGTATTTGTCAGCATGGATAAACAGCACAAAAGCCATATTTACCGCAGGGCTAACTGTCTTTGCCAGTGTGTTTAACGCAGGATTTGCCCTAATTAAAAATGCCTTCACCACCACTTTTAATGTCATCAAGGCATTGGTGCGTGGAGATATGCAAGGTGTGGCAAGTGCAATCCGTACAGGCTTGACTAATGCTGTCAGTATCATTCGCACCATGATAGGCAATATCGTAGGAGCGTTTAAAAATCTTGGTAGCCAACTACTACAAGCAGGACGAGATGCAATACAGGGCTTTATTAATGGCGTAAAAGGCAAAATGAGCGAAGCACTAAATGTCGCTCGTGATATGGCAAATAAAGTCTATCAAACGGTCAAGTCTGCCCTTGACATTCACTCGCCTAGCCGAAAAATGAAAAAACTTGGCAAACATACTGCCGAAGGTATGGCACAAGGCATTAAAAAAGCCACACCAAAGGCTGTCAAACAAGCCAAGAAAATGGCGGATAACATTCAAAAAACAGTCGCAGATGCTGTGGCAGGTTTGAAAAAAGAAATTGCTTTATTTGGCAATGACAATCCCATCAATGCCTTAAAATATGATATTGGTATTGGCAAATATAAGGGGGCAAATACTGCTGAACTTGAAGCCTTGACTGCTCAAAAACACCAATTAGAACGCAACAAGACTGTACTTGATGAGATTGCTGGTATTCATAAAGAAATCTCCACACATGGATTTGATAGATTGCAACTACTGGAATGGGAAATCATTCACACCAACAAATACAAAGGGGTTGCTGATAATGTGTTGGACAATTTAAAAGCCAAAACAGCCGAACAAATGGCATTTAATAAAGCCCTAGAAGAGCAAAACAAAATAGCCCAAGCCAATGAACGCTCCAAGTCTAATTATGACAGTTTGCAAAAGCAGATTGATTTGTTTGGCAATCAGTCAAAACTTGCTGAGTTTGATTATGATTGGCAAAACGGAGCTTTTAGTGGTGCGGATAATATGTTGTTGCTTCGTGAACGTTCTGCCATTGCCAAGCTTGAACATTTGCAACACCAAGCCAACACAAAAAACGCCTTTGATGATATGACAAAGAGCATGGCGGGTGAGCTATCGCCCCTTGCCAAGTTACAAAAAGAGCTGGATGACAGGCTTAAAATCATTAAAGATTACGAAGATTCTCATACAAATGTAGAGCTACAAGCTCAACAAGCACGACAGCAAGCTGAACAAGTCTATTTGGCTGCTAAAACTAATCTAATGCTAGATGGTTATCAAAACGTATTTCATGGCATAAGTGGTATGACCAAGTCATTTTTTGGGGAGCAAAGTGGTATTTATCGGGCGATGTTTGCGATGGAAAAAGGCTTTGCTATTGCCAAAGCCATCATCGCTTTAAAAGCAAATATTGCCGAAGCAAGTAAAACAGGCTTTCCTAAAAACATTCCCATAATCGCAGGAGCGGTATCACAGGGCATGGGTATTATCAATGACATTCGCTCCATTGCCATGCCAGTCGGACAAGCCCACGATGGCATTATGTCCGTCCCAAAGTCAGGCACTTGGAATCTTGAAAAAGGCGAGAGAGTATTACCCAAACACACCGCCCAAAACCTTGATAACACCTTAAACCGTCTGCAAAGCAATAGTAGTGGGCAGGTTATCAATGTAAATGTAACCGTAAATAGCGATGGTGGCGATGTGCAGTCCAGTCATGACATGGGTAAAAACTTGGGTCATGCGATTAAATTAGCCGTCCAAGCTGAATTGCAAAAAGAACGTAGACAAGGGGGTTTGCTGTATGGCAGATAATATCAAAACCTTCAAATGGCAAATGAACATGGGAGCTTCTGCCGATGTTCGCCACAATGTAACCAAAACCCAGTTCGGTGATGGCTATGCTCAGCGTGTCAGTCATGGCATTAACAACAAACGTACTGATTGGAGTGGCTCAAAAACAGGCGACTGGGCAACTGTGATTAAGCCCATTCAAGACTTCATTGATGAACACCAAGGAATTAAGCCTTTTTTATGGACCAACCCACATGGTGTAACCGCTAAATATGTCTGTCAAGAGTATCAAGTCAGTCATCGCAAGGGGAATTTTTGGCAGATTTCTCTTAAATTTGAACAAGTTTTTTAAGCCAATTTTGATTGATGGCCAACATTAGCCAAAAACACAAGTAATTGTTTTTAAACAATATAATTTATTGGCCAACTTCGGCCAAACCCAATTTTAACCGCCCCACTTTGGGGCTTTTTTAATGGAGCAAAACCATGACTACCAAAACACTTAAAACACTTTCTACCACCGAGCTTGATATTTTAACCGCCTTTGGCTACCAAGTCTCAACCTGGCAAAACACCCACGGTGATGATGCCAGTATTGTCAAGATTGAGTATTCAGACGACACAGGGGATTTTGAGATTACCACCAATAAAGCCAATCAAGGGCGTACTCGCCGTGTGTCTCGCCTAACCGCTGACATCATTCATTGGGCAAGTGGTCAGCTTGATACACTTGAATACCAAGGCATCTATGCTGATAAGCTGATGGTTGCTTATCAAGATAATCAGTTTAGCATTGACCTTGTGCCAAAGCCCGCCAAGCAAGACCAAGACGAGCAGTCCACAGATGATACACCTACCAATGCTGAGCCAGTCAATGACCCAATCAGCAATGAACAAGACAGCACTGATGCACAAAGCTGACTTAATTTGCTGGCTAAGTATCATTAAGCATAATAACCCATTTAAGCAAACAAATAAAAACCCAAGTTAAATACTTGGGTTTGAATTTCATGGCGATGATGATTGTTCATTAAAATTTACTACGTAAATTTATCATAACTGATTTAAAACTGCAAGTCATCACTTTTAAACAAGGTCATACAATGAGCTTTAACAGCAACATTCAACAATCCAGTGTACAAGGTTTCATCACCTTGTACGAATTAGATGCTCGCAAATTAGGCGGTGATGTTTACCGTTTTCATGGACACGCCCACAGCGACAATGATGGCAAAATCATCTGGCAAGGTCAAGAGTTTATTCCTATTGCCATCACTGCCGAAGGCTTGGAAGTGCGTGGCGATGGCAAAGCAAGCATGCCCACAATCACCATACATAATGACATCGGTGGTGTGCCACAAGCATTGCGACTGCTGTGTTTGCGGTTTGGTGATTTTGCAGGGGCAAGGCTGACTGTCATTCATACCTTAGCTGAGTACTTAGATAACCCAAACAGCCAAGCAGACGAACAAAACTACCGCACCTCTCTTTGGTATATTGAACAAAAGACCAACGAAAGCAGTATTAATGCCACCACCACCTTTGAGCTGGCGAACCCTACGGATTTTGAAGGACGAAAACTCCCTTTTCGGCAAATCACCAGTTTCTGCCATTGGGCAGTCTGTGGCAAATATCGTGGGGAAGAATGTAATTATACAGACACAAAGCGATTTACCATTGATGGTAAGCCTACCGATGACCCCGAGCAAGACAAATGCAGTGGCAGATTGTTTGAGTGCAAATTGCGGGGCAATGAACAAAGATTTGGTGGGTTTCCTGCCAGTAGTTTGATTGGGTCTTGATGTGTCAAGTTTTTAACCGATGTATCATAAAATGCCTAAGTGGAGATTTACCAATGCAACCAAAGTTTACCCAAAAAACACTTGCTGACATAAAGCAAGTCAATATCTCTTACAATCAGTTGATGCGTATCAATCATTTAGTGAATCAATTCTTATCAGAACGCCACTTTAATGATTACGATGTTGATACTGATGTTGGCAGTATAGGATATGAGAGTGTATTAAATTTAGATGTTTATTTGCAAAATACCAATATTGATAATTGCTTAAATCTTAGCGATGAATTTCTTGATGTATTGATTGATGATGAAACGCTAGACTATGATGATTACAAAAACATATTGGTGCATTTTATTCCAAGTCAATTTAAACCTAAAAAACATCATTCAAAAAACACCAACCCTACCGCCTAATGGCGGTTTTTTATTGGATAAAAAAATGAAACTCACCAAACAACTAAAATCCGCCATCATCACCCACGCCAAAGCCGTTTATCCATCTGAATGTTGTGGACTTGTCATTAATGGCACTTATCATCCTTGTAACAACATCGCCCCTAATCCTGTTGACACCTTTGAGATTGACCCTGTGCAATTTATTGAACTGTCTGCTTTGGGCGACATTCAAGCCATTGTCCACTCTCACCCAAACGGCAATGCCGAGCCTTCCGAAGTGGACAAAGTTCAAATGGGCTTACATGGGGTGGATTGGCTAATCTGTGCTTATGGTGTTCATGCAGACGGTCAAGAATACTTTGACATCAAATGTCATAAACCCACCATCTACACCACCCCACTGCTCGGGCGTGAGTATCATCATGGCACACAAGATTGTTATGGGATTGTACAGGATTATTATGACCGTGAGCTTAACATCATTCTGCCTGACTTTCAGCGTGTTGATGAGTGGTGGGAAGACAAAGACCACGAACCACTTTATGAGAATAATTTTAAAAAAGCTAGGTTTGAAGTGGTAACAGGCACACCCCAAAAGCACGATGTGATTTTGTGTCGTGTTGGTCGCACACACCACGTCAATCACGCCTTAATCTTTATTGGTGATGGCAAATTACAATCAGAAACCACCCCTGACTGTGTGGGTGATTGCCTTGTTTTACATCACCCGCACGGCAGATTGAGTGTGCGTGAGATATATGGGGAGAGCTGGCACAAACGCACAGCGATGATTGTCAGACATAAGGAGCTGATGAATGAAAACGATTGAGCTGCACGGCATTCTCGCTAAAAAGTTTGGACGCTTTTTTAAACTTAACGTACAAAGTGCCAAAGAAGCCTGCCATGCGATTGCCTGCCAAATTCCAGCCTTTAAGCAATTTATGGCAGACAGTGAAAACTTAGGCTATCGCTTTGCCATCTTTGTCGGTAAAAAACGCAATGAGCAAACCAACATCAACGAGCAAGAGCTAGATAACATCACCACCGCAGGTCATATCCATATTGTCCCAAAAGTCATCGGTAGTGGTGGCAAAACCCTAGGTTGGATTCAAGTCATTGCAGGAGTGGCACTCATCGCCACAGGATTTGGGGCATTTGGTGGGGTGGGATTGGTGGCAGGGGTAACCAACTGGGCGTTAATTGGTGCAGGTGCAGGATTATTAATTGGTGGGGTGTCAAGCCTACTGATGCCCACCCCCAAACTTGACCCCATGAACGAAGATGGCAACCGTCCTAATAATGGCTTTGGTGGTGCAGTTACCACCGTGGCACAGGGCAATCCTGTACCCCTACTTTATGGCAAGTGGGATGTGGGTGGATTTATCAGCAGTGCGGGGATTTATGCGGAAGATAAGGCGTAGCTTAGGTGTTAACTGAATGTGTCTTAATCCACTCTTTTAAGGCATTATTCATGGCGGTTTGCCAACCTTTGCCTTGGGATTTAAAATATTCCACAATCTCACTATCAAAACGAATGCTGATGGCTTGCTTTGGCTTATCACTTATTGGTCTGCCAAGTTTGGTTTTTAAATCAGCATAATTTTGGCTGATGATGGCATTATTCCAGTCAAATTGTTCATCGCCCTTATCTACACTATTAGGGGCATTGGCAAGCAAAGTTTGGGGGTCTATTGGTGGTTGGCATGTTGTCTTCTTCATAATCAGCTTATCCATAAATGGCTTTAATAAACTTTTTAGTTTCTTGTTTGTCGGCAGGGCGAATGGATATGATGTGTGGTTTTTCACGGTCAGTCCATACCATAAACACCACCTGATTGCCTAAAATACCATAGCTTTGTAAACGCATTTCACCATAGTCAAAACGGTTATCCTCATAGGTCAACATTGGATTATCAAAAATTGTCTCGCAACCAATAAAATCAATGCCATGTTTGTCAATATTGGTTAACCGCTTGGTTTCATCATAACTGATTGGCATAGTTTGCCTATAATTACGTTGTTTTTAATTATTGTATATACAAAAATAAACCCTGTCAAGAAAAACTTATGAATAACTCATCTTTAATACACGGCTCAAAAAAAGGCTCAAAACAACCCCATCGCCCCCACATTGCCCCTGACACCTTAGTTTCCCAAGACACTTTTAAGGCTCTATATGGTCTGTGTGAAGGAGAAATTTACGGCTTGGCAGATGGGGGCAAATCCATCAAGCTAGATGGCACACCGCTCATCAATGATAACGGACAACCTAATTTTACAGGGGTAAATTGGGAGTTTCGGGCAGGTACGCTCAATCAAACACACATTGCAGGCTTTCCTGCTGTTGAGAATGAAACCAATGTGGGCGTGGAGTTACGCCATGACCGTCCGTGGGTTAAAGCCATAACCAACCGTGAATTATCTGCTGTGCGTGTTCGTCTCAACTTCAATGCCCTACGAGAGCAAGATAATAATGGCAACATTAAGGGCTATGCCATTGAGTATGCCATTGATGTACAAACGGACGGTGGCAGTTTTATTGAAGTTGTTCGCCAAACCGTGCGGGGCAAATCAAGTGCAGGCTATAAAAAATCGCACCGTATTGACCTGCCGAGTGCAGGGACGGCAAAACGTTGGACAATCCGAGTACGGCGTATCACCCCCAACCGCAACAGCGATTTGGTCAGTGATACTGTCCACATTGACGCACTGACTGAGATTATTGATGCCAAATTGGCTTATCCTTGCACCGCTGTTTTGGGTCTGTCTTATAATGCCAAGACATTTAGCAACATTGCTAAAATCGCCGTACGCTTAAAGGGCAAGATTATCCAAGTGCCAAGCAATTACAATGCCGACACTCGCCAATACAATGGACTATGGGACGGTACGTTTAAAATGGCATATTCTAATAATCCTGCTTGGGTCTATTATGACATTTGCACCCATAAACGCTATGGCTTAGGCGAGCGTCTATCAGGATTGGTGGACAAATGGCGATTGTATCAAATCGGACAATATTGTGATGAGCTGGTTGATGACGGTAAAGGCGGCAGGGAGCCACGCTTTGCCATTAATGTCTATATTCAAAAAGCCGAAGATGCTTACTTGGTCTTGCAAAACATCGCTTCGGTATTTCGGGGCATGAGCTTTTGGGACGGTAGCAACATCGTGGTGGATGCCGACACACCCAAAGACCCTATCTATACGTTTAGCCGCGCCAATGTGGTCGGTGGTGAGTTTGTGTATCAAGGCACACGAGCAAGAGACCGCCACACGCTAATTAGTGTGGCGTGGTCTAATCCTGATAATGAGTATAAAACTGAGTATGAACCTGTGGCAGATGAACAAGCCATCGCCAGATACGGCATTAAAAAACTTGACATCGCTGCATGGGGTTGTACGTCTAAGGGGCAAGCCCAAAGAGCAGGATTGTGGGCGTTAAAGTCTGAGCAATTAGAAACCCAAACGGTCAGCTTTAAAACAGGCTTGATGGGTTTTATTCCGCAAGTGGGGCAAGTCATCAATATTGCCGATGACATCTTTGCCGGGCGAGCGATTAGTGGGCGGATTGTCTCTACCAATGCCCAAGCCAAACAGCTTACCCTTGACCGCCAAGCAGGAAAAGTGGGCGACACCATCACACTAAATACAGCTGAACAGGTGCAAACGGCTAAAATTGTTGCCGTGAACAATACTGTCTTAACCCTAGATAAAGCCATAGGGCAAACAGATGATGTGTGGGCAATCATCTCTGATGATTTAAAGCTCATGCAGTTTCGCATTTTAAGCATTGCCCAAAACGATGACGCCACCTTTGACATCACCGCATTGCAATACGCACGACAAAAATATGACGTGGTGGATAGTGGGGCAAACATCATCCAAGAACCTTTGACTGTGCTAAAAGCCACACCAATCACCGCCCCAAATAGCGTAACCTTGATGGCAAACACCCGCACCCATCAAGGGCAAGCGGTAACAACCCTAACAATCAATTGGGAGCAGGTTCAAGGGGCTACTGCCTACATTGTGGAGTGGCGAAAAGATGACGGCAACTGGCAAACCCTACCCAAAGTGGCAGGGCAAAGCGTGGATATTGATGGGGTATATGCAGGGGCTTATTTGGCACGAGTGCGAGCTGTGGACAGTTTTGATAATGAAAGTCTCGCCACATCTAGCCAATTAACCCACATTGCAGGCAAAACAGGCAGACCACCCAAAATTGCTCGTTTAAATGTTCAAGGTAAATTATTTGGCATGGATTTGGCTTGGGTGTTCAACAAGGGCTCTGATGATACCAACTTCACAGAAATCCAAGTGTCTCCTGATGGTCGCTCCAATATCACCACCCTGGGCACCTTTGCCTACCCCACCAATAAACACGAAATCACAGGCTTGCAAGGCAATCTTACGCAGTTTTACCGAGCAAGAATTGTGGACAAACTTGGCAATACAAGTGATTGGACGGCATGGGTGCGTGGGACCAGCGAAGCACAAGCAGACAAGGTGCTGGATTTAATTCAAGGACAAATCAGCCAAAGTCATCT
>NZ_NKHK02000006.1 GCF_002224245.2 Moraxella sp. VT-16-12 | reverse complement strand
GGCATGACAGTTGGAATAGCCTGCAACGTTATACTAATCTTAAAAAACGTCCTAAGACAGTAGAGTATGATGAGATAGCTAACAAAACCAGTTTGACTAACAATTAGCTTTGTTATAACAATGATAAAAACCAACAACTGAAAAGCAGACCCCCAAAGAAATCTGCTTTTTTAATCACATTGGCTTGACCACTGCCAACCATAAAATTCCAAGATACGCAAGCCCTGCAATAACAAATCCTGCCTTGGTTTGTACAGGCGTAGTGCTTGGGCGAATCGCCTTAATATTGGCAGATACCGCCACCACCAATAAAATCACTTTCAACACCGCCCACATCTGCATACCTGCCACTTGATAGATTTGCCAAAACAAATAAAGCCCTGTTAGCACAAGTGCCATATAAACGGCATGGCTCGCCCCTTTAAACGCTTTACTAAGTGCAGGTTTTGTGCCACGCACCAAAAAACTCACTTGATATAAATACAAGGCAACCGTAATGGCTGCCATCAACATATGTAAATGTTTCATGACTTACTCGTATAGCACTTCTAAAATTTCAAATTCCACCAAACCGCTTGGGGTTTGAATTTTAGCTTCATCACCTTCAGATTTACCAATCAGGCCACGAGCAATGGGAGAATTGACAGAGATTTTATTGATTTTAAAATCCGCTTCATCATCACCTACGATTTTATAGCGTTTTTCTTCGCCTGTGTCTAGGTTTTCTAGCACAACAGTAACACCAAACACCACACGTCCTTCTCTGGGCAATGTCGTTGGGTCAATCACCTGAGAACCCCCCAACTTAGCTTCAATATCACGAATGCGAGCTTCGCACAGCCCTTGTTGCTCACGAGCGGCATGGTATTCGGCATTTTCTTTTAAGTCGCCATGCTCACGAGCCTCAGCAATCGCAGTAGTAATGCGTGGACGTTCTACGGTTTTAAGTTGTTTTAGTTCCGCTTCCAAACTGGCGTGTCCTTGTGGGGTCATTGGATAACGTTGCATATTTTCTCCAAAATATCAATATAAATAAAATGACATAGTGAAAAACACCACGCCAAAATGGGTGGTGTTTTATCAAGTTAAAAGCTATGGGCGTATTTTAACATTTAAAAAACAAATGTCAAGCCCCAAGCTCTTGCAGTTTGTACACATCAAATGGCAAGGCTGTCTCATAGGCTTCACATACGGCACGCCCTGCGTTTAGCGTTGTGGCAATCATGATTTTACCTTGCAAAGCTTCACGGCGAATTGGGAAAGAATCTTCCAAAGCCTGCTTACCTTCGGTGGTATTAATCACCAAATGAATTTGACCGTTTTTCATCATATCCACAATGTGCGGACGACCCTCACTCACTTTATTGACACGTTCACAAGCCACGCCTGCTGCTGTCAATACATCATGCGTACCACCTGTGGCAACCACTTTAAAACCAAAACCTGACAGACGTTTTGCCACGTCCACTACGCCTGCTTTATCGCTATCACGCACCGAGATAAAGACCGTCTTGGTTTCACCTTCTTCTGGTAGCCCTGTCAATCTGTCGCCACTGCCCAAAGTTGCTTTATAATAAGCCTCACCAAAGGTCTGACCAATGCCCATGACCTCACCTGTGGACTTCATCTCAGGTCCTAAAATGGGGTCAACACCTTGGAACTTAGCAAAAGGAAACACCGCTTCTTTTACTGAAAAATGCTTAGGCACAATCTCGCTGACAAAGCCCTGCTCTGCCAACGTTTGTCCTGCCATACAGCGAGCTGCCACTTTGGCAAGCGATGTGCCAATGCATTTAGAAACAAACGGCACAGTACGACTGGCACGTGGGTTTACTTCTAGGATATAAATGTCGTTATCTTTGACAGCAAACTGCACGTTCATCAGACCAACCACACCCAGCTCTTTTGCCATGGCAATGGTTTGACGACGCATCTCATCTTGAATCTCTTGAACTAGTGAATAAGGCGGAATGGAACACGCTGAATCGCCAGAGTGTACGCCCGCTTGCTCAATGTGCTGCATGATACCGCCAATCACCACATCTTTGCCATCAGACACGCAGTCCACATCCACCTCAATGGCATCATCCAAGAAACGGTCAAGTAGCACAGGTGCTTCATTGGACGCTTGCACCGCATCACGCAAATAGCGTTTAAGCTCTTCTTCGTTATAAACAATCTCCATCGCACGACCGCCAAGCACATAAGACGGACGCACCACCAACGGATAGCCTACTTTGGCAGCCTCACGAATGCCCTCTTCTGATGATTTGACGATGCTGTTATTGGGTTGGCGTAGAGCAAGTTTGTTAATCATCTGGGCAAAACGCTCACGGTCTTCGGCACGGTCAATGGCATCAGGACTGGTACCAATGATGGGCACGCCTGCTTCTTCCAAGGCACGAGCCAGTTTTAAAGGTGTCTGCCCACCATATTGCACAATCACGCCCTTGGGCTGTTCGGTGCGAACGATTTCTAGCACATCTTCTAGGGTAATCGGCTCAAAGTATAAGCGGTCTGATGTGTCATAGTCGGTTGAGACAGTTTCAGGGTTGCAGTTTACCATGATGGTCTCAAAACCATCTTCACGCATGGCAAGGGCAGCGTGTACACAGCAATAATCAAACTCAATGCCTTGACCGATACGGTTTGGACCACCACCGATGACCATAATTTTATCTTTATTGGTAGGGTTTGCCTCACACTCTTCATCATAGCTTGAATACATATAAGCGGTGTTGGACGCAAATTCGCCGGCACAAGTATCCACTCGTTTATAAATTGGATATACACCCAACTGCCAGCGTTGCTTTCTAAACTGCTTTTGGCTAATGCCCATCAAAGTGGCAATACGCAAATCACTCATGCCTTTACGCTTAAATTGACGAATCACATCAGCCGTCAAATCCCCAAAACCAAGCGTTTTAATCTGATTTTCTGTATTAACAATATCTTCAATCTGCACCAAAAACCATCTGTCAATCTTGGTCAGCTCAAACACCTCATCAAGACTAAACCCATGACGAAATGCCTCCGCCAAATAAAAGATACGTTCAGGCGTGGGAATGCTTAAACGGTTTTTAATTTCAGAGACAATGGCATTGGCGGATTTACCCTCTAAGCTCATCACCTCATCAAAGCCTGTCGCCCCAATTTCAAGACCACGCAAGGCTTTTTGTATGGATTCTTGGAAATTGCGTCCAATTGCCATCACCTCACCCACCGACTTCATTTGTGTAGTCAATACAGGCTCAGCTTTGGGGAATTTTTCAAAGTTAAAGCGTGGCACTTTGGTAACCACATAGTCAATAGATGGCTCAAAGCTCGCTGGCGTTTTACCGCCTGTGATGTCATTCTTAAGCTCATCAAGTGTATAGCCAACAGCAAGTTTGGCAGCAATTTTGGCAATCGGAAAGCCTGTTGCTTTTGATGCCAAGGCAGATGAACGGCTCACACGGGGGTTCATCTCAATCACCACCATACGTCCATTTTTGGGGTTAATGCCAAACTGCACATTAGAGCCACCAGTTTCTACGCCAATCTCACGCAAAACAGCAATGGACGCATTACGCATGAGCTGATATTCTTTATCGGTCAGCGTTTGAGCAGGTGCAACGGTGATACTGTCGCCTGTATGCACGCCCATTGGGTCAAAGTTTTCAATAGAACAAACAATAATGCAGTTATCGTTTTTATCTCGCACCACTTCCATCTCATATTCTTTCCAGCCAATAAGGCTTTCATCAATCAAAAGCTGGTGGGTAGGCGATAAATCAAAGCCCCTTTGACAAATCTGCAAAAACTCTTCTTTATTATAAGCAATACCACCGCCTGAGCCACCCATGGTAAAGGACGGACGAATAATCACAGGAAAACCAAAACGGGCTTGAATTTCAAGTGCTTGCTCCATATTTTCAGCAATATCAGCCTTGGGACATTCAAGACCGATTTTTTTCATCGCTTCATCAAACAGCTTACGATCTTCGGCTTTTTCTATGGCTTCTTTGGTCGCCCCAATCAG
Source organism: Moraxella sp. VT-16-12 (assembly GCF_002224245.2). GTDB lineage: Bacteria > Pseudomonadota > Gammaproteobacteria > Pseudomonadales > Moraxellaceae > Moraxella. The sequence goes on along the minus strand of NZ_NKHK02000006.1, from coordinate 150,803 downwards.
CTCACAGCCGTACTTTTCTAACACACCATTAGCATCTAGTGCCAAGGCACAGTTAAGTGCTGTCTGCCCACCCATTGTAGGCAATACCGCATCAGGGCGTTCTTTTTCAATGATTTTAGCCACCGTTTGCCAAGTAATCGGTTCAATATAAGTGGCATCCGCCATAGATGGGTCGGTCATAATCGTGGCGGGGTTTGAGTTCACCAAAATCACCCGATAACCTTCTTCTTTTAAGGCTTTACACGCCTGAGCTCCTGAATAATCAAACTCACAGGCTTGTCCGATGACAATTGGACCTGCACCAATGATTAAGATGGATTTGATGTCTGTACGTTTTGGCATGGTTTACTCGCTTTAAAGATTATCTTTATTAATTTACTGATATAGATTTATTAATGGACAAATTTTAGACAATTATGGCACATAAAACTCCCCCTTCCCCACTTCTATCACATCACCGCCAACATAAATATTTTGCTCATCATCTACCGACAAAAATAAGCGATTGGGTCTGCCCATCTCATCGCCTTGATGGATATGCTTGGTGGCGGGATATTGGTTTTGGCTGATAAAATATGCCCCCAAATTGGCACACGCAGAACCTGTACCACCATCTTCCACCATCACGCCATTTTGCTCAAAAAACATACGTGAGTAAACGCGTTCTCCATCAGCAAACCAATAATAAATAGATGGCTCTTCGGTGGATTTAAATGGATTGTCCGCATTTAAAACTCGCAGTTTTAACCTGTCAATATGCAAATTTTTTAAGGCTTGATGGTTGCTAAGTGCCACCAAAATTTGCTCTGTGCCACTATTTACAAAATACGCCTTGCTTGCAATATCATCAGCAGTTAAACCACTTAGATGAGCCAATGATGATTTATCCATTTGGCTTTGTGCCATCTCAAAGCCCTGTATTTTAAGTTGTACATGAGCTTTGTTGGTAAAAATTTGTACAGGCTTGGCTTTGGTGTTTAAGATAAATACATCAGGTAACTTATTTAGCTGTTTTAAAATAAATGCTGAGCCTAATGTTGGGTGTCCCGCCAAGGGCATTTCATAATTTGGCGTAAAAATACGCAAATCTGCCACTGCTTTATCATCACTCGGGGCAACAATAAATACCGTTTCACTTAAATTGAATTGCTGGGCAATCTTTTGCATTTGCTCATCAGTCAAGCCATCAGCACAAGGGAAAACAGCCAAAGGATTACCACCAAAATGACTTTGAGCAAACACATTCACCAAGTAAAACGGATATTTATTCATCAAAATTTATCCCAAACGCTTTTTAGAACAAATGTTTCATGGCAGTCTCTTCTTCGCGGATACGCTTAGCCAAAATCACACCATAAATTGGCAAACCAATCATCATCACCCACCACGCTTGGCACAATAACCCAATGCCAATTAATTCAGGCACGATATTTAAAAAATAATTGGGGTGTTTAAAAGTTTTAAACAACCAAGAGCGGTTAATCACATGATTGGGGGCGATATAAACTTTGACCGTCCAAATCTCACCAAGATCACGAATAATTATCCCAAGCATCAATAGCGATATAGCGACAATCACCGCACCTAGCAAAGAAATATTATTAAACACCACATCAAAATAATAAGCACTTGCCAAAGCACTAAAATAATAAATAATATGTGCGGCAGCTAAAATCTTTGATGTTTTTTCGCCAACTTGTACCGCACCTTTGGCAATCAGGCGTTTTTCGTTTTTAATAGAAACCGCCAAAAACGCCAAACGTACCGCAAAAAATACCACAAATAAAATTACGATTGTTGTCATCACACACCCACCATCTAAATCATTAAAACCAATGTGTATTTATAGGCGATAATCTTGCCCAATAAAACACCAATTAGACGATGAGTAGTACAAAAATCTTACACTTTGTAATCGCTATTAATCGTTTTATTTATCTGTTATTAGCTTTTTGCCTTTTGCATTTCTTCTACAAAACGGTCAAATAGCACCGAACAGTCATGTGGGCCAGGGCTGGCTTCTGGATGTCCTTGAAAGCTAAACGCAGGGCGGTCGGTACGTTCAATGCCTTGGTTAGTGCCATCAAATAATGAGCGATGTGTGGCTCGCAACGTGCTTGGCAAAGTGCTTTCATCCACACAAAAACCGTGGTTTTGACTGGTAATCATTACTGTACCTTTGTCTAAATCTTGCACAGGGTGGTTTGCTCCGTGATGACCATGCCCCATTTTCATCGTCTTAGCACCACTGGCAAGTGCCAAAATCTGATGTCCCAAACAAATGCCAAACATAGGAATTTTGCTTGTCTCAACAATGGTTTTTACCGCATCAATGGCATAATCACACGCCGCAGGGTCGCCAGGTCCATTAGATAAAAATATGCCATCTGGGTTCATATCAAGCACCGTTTGAGCAGGTGTGGTAGCAGGCACTACCGTTAAACGGCAACCACGGTCAGCCAGCATTCTCAAAATATTGGTCTTGACACCATAATCATAAGCAACCACATGGTATTTTAGTTCAGGCTTAGCAAAACCTACTCCCAACTCCCAAGAGCCTTCTGTCCACTCAAAACCTGCTTTATCACAGCATTCTTTTGCCAAATCAAGCCCATTTAGTCCGCCAAAACTCCTGGCAAGCTCTATTGCTTGCTTTTCATCAATCTCATCACCTGCCACAATCGCCCCGTTTTGAGCCCCTTTTTCACGCAATAGGCGAGTTAATTTACGAGTATCAATGTCGGCAATCGCCACCACACCATGCTCATTTAGATAGTCAGAAAGCGATTGCTTGGCACGAAAATTGCTGTGTAATAATGGCAAATCACGAATGATAAGACCGTCAGCCCACACCTGATGTGTACGCCCTGATTCGCTGTCTTCATCGTTGCATCCTGTATTGCCAATGTGCGGATAAGTGAGCGTAACAAGCTGACGAGCATAACTTGGGTCGGTTAAAATCTCTTGGTAGCCTGTCATGGCGGTATTAAAAACAACTTCGCCGACCGTACTGCCGACCGCCCCAATACTGACACCATGAAAAATTGTACCGTCTTGTAGGGCTAAAATGGCTTTTTTGGTCATGACATACTCCAAGAATTTTAATGGTTTATGATAAGATAAGGCAAATTTTAGACAAAATTTTTTGGCAAAATTGCCAGTAATATCACAATGTTATGATAAAATATCAAAATTTGTCCACAAAAAACGAATGATTAGAAAATAAACTCACTCTGCTCATAAAAGGGGCAAAAGTTAAGTTTAATTCTCATAATCACTCGCTTATCGTAATTTCGGTTATTATATAAAAAAAGCCAGTATTTTTCCACTATTTTTTAAAAATTTTAGTAAAATTAATGATATTGGCTCAAAAGATTGTCAAAATTTTGGCTGGTGATTTGACCGATTTGCTCAGCTGTTTTACCAAATAAACCAGCCAATGCAGTTGCCACATAAGGCACAAAAGATGGTTCATTTTCTTTGCCACGTTTTGGTACAGGGGCAAGATAAGGACTGTCGGTTTCTATCAAGATACGGTCAAGAGGGAGCTTTTTGGCAACTTCTTGTAAATCTACTGATTTTTTAAAACTGACAATTCCTGAAAAAGAAATATACAAACCCATATCAAGGGCGGTTTTTGCAAAGGCATAATCTTCGGTAAAACAATGAATGATGCCATGTTCACATTTTTCTGATTTTAGCACATCAAGCGTGTCGTGATAAGCAGAACGTGTGTGAACAATGATAGGTTTTTTAGCAATTTGACTGGCGTGGATATGTGTGGCAAAGCTATGTTTTTGCTCATGTTTTTTGGTATCATCCCAATAATAATCCAACCCTGTCTCACCAAATGCCCATGTTTTATCACCGTTTAAAGCAAGCAAATCATCAATACTAACACGTTGTAAAATACTCTTATCTTGGCAAGGATGCATGCCCACGCTCATGCCGATATGAGTGTCATCATTAGACAGCTCCACCCATTTCTTAATGCCATCAAACTCATCAAAATGGCACATAATCGCCATTACGCGGTTAACATTCATGTGTTTTAAATGTTCAATCAAGGCTTGGGGGTTGTTTTGGTAAACACTTAGGTAAGTTAAGTGAGCGTGAGTGTCCGTAAACATATATGGTATCTCTATGATTTTTAATGTTTTTATTTTAATTTTAATAAAAATTATACAAATAGTTAGACAAAAAAAATTAATTACTGCCTTTTTATACCCCATAAATTGCAGAGTGCTATGTAGTTTTAGGCTTTCGCTACACTCTCTTAACACAGACATTATAACAGACTTAGATTAAAAAAAATCAAAATATTTTAAAAACTTGACTGACGACCAAAACAAACCACAAAAACCCAGACCATCCGATGTGGGGATACTCTCACGCCTCATCCGTACTCACCCTACCATCACTCCCCAACACAGGCAACTCATACCGATGTGGTGCAGGATTGGGCATGGTGCTACACTATCTTATGCTAAGTATTATTTTCTAAAATCAACCCCAGTCCATCTTTTTCAAAATCTTTAAAATTTAACCCAAAATCAAAGACATCATTTTTGCTTTCAATGTATTTCATGACCAAATAATGCCTTTCTTGCAAAGTTAATTCATAAGGCAATGTTGGGTGATTTAAAATGGCAGATAAGATGGCACTGATTTTCTTTTCATGTTTGCCTTTGCCGATTTTGGCTATTTCAATGGCTTGACCAAGTGTCAATTCATTAATGGCGTAGGCTGTGCCATTAACAAAGATAGGTTGCGTGCTTTGCATGAGTTTTTACCAGTTAAAATTATGAAAACCACTATACACAACCATAAGAAATTATAAATTTTATTTTCCAAAATAAAAACCCATACTGCTATGGGTTTTGTAAATTGGAGCATTTAGTAAGATTTTGATTATTTGTATTCATCAAGCAACTTGCAAGATGTTCCTATTGCAACTGCGTGCAAATCATCAACCTCATTTATGGGCAAGGCAATGCCATTATGAATGAAAATAGCACCACCTTCTTCGCAATCTGATATAAATTCTTTCGCTAAAAGGAAATTATCGCTCATTTGCTGCAAATTCATAGCAGGAATGATGGCATAACCTGCACGACCGTTTTTTTGCATGGTTGGTATAGAGATGGAAATAAAACTTCCCCAATCTTCACTTGCATCAATAAAAATAAAGTCCTCTTGTGTGGAATATACATGATAATTACCATCAGAACTTTCATACTCAACAGAATCCTCGATCCCAGCAAATGCAGGGGTTAAAAATAAAGCCAGCATCAATACCAAGAATTTTTTCATGCAAATATCCACCTTAAAATAAAAATTGGTTTAGTTTAACATAAATAAAACACCACAACAAATCTTAACCACCAACACCCCACAAGCTCACTTGCAGGGTATTGATGGTTTTGTTCTTTGTTTAATCAAAGATGAAAGGTCAGTAAATTTCTTGCCGGTAACCATTATAGAAGTTTAAACGGTTTAGCGGTGTGGATGATTCAAACATAGGCAATCCTTGACTATTGACAAAACCCAGACGGTTTATAGTGATTTGAAGTTCTCGCAATGCTCCACCTACAATCCATACTTCTGGGTGTTTAATTTTGTCTAGTAGTTCTCTATAATTATGCAAATGAACGGTACATTCAGCAATGATGTCATATAGCTGCTCACGAATAAGGTCGGCGTGAAACCCAAATTCTGCAATAAAGCTCATGACTTCATCAAAATCAGATGCCAAAATGTCCTTATAGCTTTTAACACCAAATGCATTATAAATGGCATGGTAAAGTGTTTGGTAATGTAGCTTGTTGTACTGGCACTTTTGTTTGATGGCTTTTTGGATTTGGTAGGCTTGGGTGTCGTTAATCTTGATGGCTCTTGGACTAACCGCCACGCCATTATTCCAATAATCAAACAACGCTTGATAGCACTCTTTTTTGTAGGTGATGAGCTTGTCTTTGATTTCTGCTTTAACACGGCTCACATCTACACCAAAGAGCCAACCGTTAAGGTGGTGGATTGGTAGGCAGAGCATTTTGTATAGTTTGGTTTGCTATCAGAACCAGTTGCGGTCATCATGACCTTAACTGAATTCAATACTTCATCACGTTCAATGCGTTTACGTTGGCTATCCCAATCAAGACCAATATTCTCGCAAATAGGCTTATCGCCACATAAGCGATACCGTCTTTTTGTAGAGTAAGCAGGGTTTGATTGTGAAAATTCACGGTTTGTGGTAGAATTACACTGGGTTTCATAAATTTTCCTTACGAAATGGTTGAACCTAAAAAGAGCTTTGCCAACTTTCCTACGGCTTGCAAGGCTCTTTTGCATATCTGATATAACAAATTTGAACTCTGTCAATATCATTGACACTATAATATTATGATTATATAATAGTGTCAAGTATTTTTTTATGGAGTTTTAAAAATGTTTGAAAAAGCCCCTAATTTAGGTAGGTTGCTCACACAAGATGATTGGAAGCGTACCCAAATTCGTATGCCCCAAGAACAGTATCAAGCGGTTGCCGATTATGCCCAAGAGCGAAATTTGTCATTAAATTCCGCTATGCTTGAACTTATGGACAAAGGTCTAGCCAGTAAGCCTTCTACCCAAACTATTGCTCCATCTAGTCTACCAAAGAGCAAATCAGCCAAAAAATACATATTTACTGAATGGCGATACACAGAAGAATACAACTCACAAGAACGACTAGAACATAATGAAAAAGCACGTATGGCTGCTTCTGCCTATCTTACCCGCTTTTTCACCCAATACCCAGAACATGAATTGGTCAAATTAGAGATGATAACCAGTCTTGACCATAAAAACCGTGAAGTTTTAGATGGTATTCGTATTTGGTATACTTACTAATATATGCCACTTAAAGAAAAAACCACCTAATTAAGGTGGTTTTTCCATAATGGTTACGTCTAAGATTTTCCAAGCACGCCCATTTAACGTGCCAATGAGCTAAATGGTTAGCACACCTGCTTTTTATAGACCTTGTAGGTCTATGTGTGATATAATAAACCTATTAGGTTTTTATGTCAATACCTAGTAGGTTTATTTTTTAAATATTTTCAACTGTGGTTGTCATAACCATAGTTGAAGTTTTAAGACATAGTTTTCATAACAGTGTCTCACAAAAGGAAGCTAAGCATGAGTGAAAAAAATTACTACGAACAAACAGACGCACAATTTAAAATCCGCCTACCACACGATTTAAAAGACAAAATCCGTGCATCTGCTGATGAACATAATCGCACCATGACAGCAGATATTGTGGCAAGACTTGAACAGTCTTTTGAGAAATCTAGCGACCAAAATGATATGCTTGTCCAAATTCTAAGCGAAATCCAATCACTTAAAGGAGCTACCTCATGATACTAGACCTACCCCCTACCATTGAGCAAATCGTCATTCATCAAGCCAAAGAACAAGGTGTAAGTGCCGAAGAGTGGGTATTCAATGCCATTACCGCCCATGCCAAGCCTGTATCAGTGGCTGATTTTTTTAAACAAAAAAAGCCTTTGACTGTTTTTAAAGACATAGACCCAGTTGTTTATCAAAAGAAGGTGCGTGATGAATGGGATTAATTATCTAATAGATACTTGCACCTTGATTGGGCTACAAAATCAATCCCCTCAAAGTATGGCATTGGTAGAAAGCCACGGAGCAATGATGGACGAATGTGCCATCAGCTTAATTACTTATATGGAGTTTGTGGGTTTTTATGGGGTAGATGAACAAACAGCCGCCCAATTAGAACAAACTGCCAAAGCCTTTACCTGTTTGCCCATTAATGATGACATTGCTCAGATGGTCGTCAGCCTTAGACAATGCCACAAAATCAAACTGCCTGATTGCCTTATCCTTGCCACTGCCTTAGTCCATGATTTACAGCTTTTAACCTTAGATGATGGTTTAAAACGTAAATTTGACAAAGAACAAAGTAAAAGTAAAAAACCCACCATTTAGGTGGGTTTTTCTTAATCGTACATACCTCGTCTTTTACCAACTTTTAATGATTTTTGGCGTTTAGCAACAGCTTTACTACTTCTGGATAATCTGGCTGCCTTTTTAATAGATGCACGTTGTTTGGCAGATAGACGGATTTTGCCAGCAACACGTTTATTAATGGTAACTACCTCGCCATTTCGCACCGCTTTTTCAGCTTTATATATTGCTGTGCCACGTTTGAGCCGTTGTTGATTCTTGATTTTTGATTGAAAACACTGGAACCCAGCCGTGATGGCTGGGTTTTTTATTGATTAGTCAGCAAGTTCAGGCAAAAGTTCACCTATGGTTATGTTGCACCCTGCATTTTGAACAATGCTTTTGGCTAATCTTGGTGATACGCCCCCAAAACCATAGGCGATTTGGCGTAGATTACCTATTGATGTGCCACATGCATGAGCAAGTTCTTTGCGTTCATTGTGATTAAGGCTGTTAATTTTGCTAACAAGAGCAGTAATAGTCTTACGTTTGCGATGGCAATTTCTCATAATTATGTCTTTAACTAAAATTTTATATAGTTTAAAACTAAAATAAAAAAATTGCAAATTTAGTTTTGAATTTATTTACTTAACATGGTATTTTTAGTTAAATGCTAACTTTATGAGAGGTCTATTATGGATATTGCAGAAATTCGCAGAGAAAATATGCTAGTATTGATAGATGGATTTAAGACACAAGCAAAATTTGCTGACGCAATCAGTACGCCTGCTTCTTATATAAGCCAACTTAAAAAGGGAGTTAAGACATCAGGAGCAAGGGTTACTATGGGCAATGACATTGCTAGACAAATAGAAACCGCCTTGAACTTACCTTATGGATGGATGGATGTGCAACATAATAGCTCACCTGCACAAATAAATAATAATACTTACAACAATCATGGCAATCAAGTTAATAACAGTCATATAAGTAGCTCACTTAATCAGTCGCTCGCCTGCTGTGATAAGGGCATGGCTGATTTAGTAGAACTGCAATTTTATCCAACAGCAAATTTTAATGAGCAAAAACAAACACTGTTCCTAAGTAAGCAAATATTATCTGTACCTGCCACCTTTGCCACAGTTGCCATTGATAACCTGATGCAACCTGTTATCCGTCAAAAATCCCTAGTGGCAGTTTCTAAGCTCCAAGAAGGGGATTTGATTTACCCAAATAAAATTTATGTCCTTAATATGGGCGGTCTTTTGATTTGTCGCTATTTAGAGCGTTTAACAGGCTCTCGTATGCGTGTATATAGTGAATATGATAAGACAGGTGTAACACTTACCCAAGATGAATTTACCCAAGAATACCAAATTATGGGTAGTGTGGTTTGGTTATCAAGCTTTATGGAGTAACAATGAATTTTGTAGCCATAGATATAGAAACTGCCAACCCTATGATTGGTTCAATCTGTCAGATTGGTTTGGTGAAATACGCCAAAGGCAAAATTGTTGATGCATTTGAGACCTATATTAAGCCTGTGGGGGAATTTGCTGACCGCAATATCGCCATACATGGCATTACTGCTGATACTGTGGCAGATGCTCCCACCATATGATGTATTTGTTAAACTCATTCAATTTGTTGGTAATCATGTAGTGGCGAGCTATACCAACTTTGATGAGCGAGCCTTGCACCAATGCCTTGCAAATAATGATTTGCCAATTCCGCATTGGCGTTGGGTGGATGCAAGTTTGATGGTGCGTCAGACCTGCTCTAAGTTTTCAAATGAAGGATTTAATTTGAGCAATGTTTGTGCCACTTGGGGATATAAATTTCATCATCACCGTGCCTTAGAAGATGCTAAGGCGTGCGGCTTTATCGCTAATACCGTACTTAGAGAAAAAAGCCAAAGCATTCATGATTGGTTGGATGATGAGTACATCACACCAATTACTCCGCCTAAAACAACACAAATTTATAAAAACAGCTCAAAAAACTACCCTGAAAGCATACAGCCTAGGCAAGGACAGGTTTGTGGGCGATTCTTTGGTCAATGTATTTGTTTTACAGGGTCTTTTAATATTGGTCGAAACGAGATGGCTCATCTTGCATCCTTACATGGTTTTGAAGTCAAAGCAGGCGTGTCTAAAAAAGTACACTATTTAGTGGTGGGCATCAATGACCCAAAATTACTTAGCCATGGTGAAACCAAAAGTGCCAAACAACGTAAAGCCGAAGAATTGATAGAAAAAGGTTATGGCATACAAATTGCCACCGAAGATGAGTTCATGAAAATGGTCGGCACGCCTGCCTAACAACAATTTGACAAGAAAGATGCAATTTACACATAACATGGAGTAAGTGCAATGGTTGATATTCACAATGGTTATGAGTTTCGCACCCCCATCGTGGGTGAAAGTCATTATACTGAGATATTAAGACAATGTTATGATGACCCTAATGCTTACCGAAAGGGGCAAGCAGTTTTTATCGATGTTCAGCTCTTTAAAGATAATAATAACCCATATGACAATCAAGCGGTGGCGGTTATTTCGGCATATGGCAAAGTTGGACATTTGTCTCGTAAAAATGCCAGAAAATACCGTAAGGATTATGACCAAGACTTATTAAGTGTCAGAGCCAAAATTGTAACTCGCACAGGGGAACTATTTGGTGTGTGGGTGGATTTGGAATATGACGATGACACGCCTGCACAAACACCCAAAGCAAAAACAACAACAAAAAGCACAACAAAAAAATCTTCATCAAGTCTATCGCCTAAGTCCAAATCACACAAAAAAGGCTTATTGGCACGCCTGCTGGGTTTGTAATTTCAATAAAATAATGGAAAAAACCATGCTATTAGAAATACCAAAACATTTAGAAACTCATATTATTCATCAAGCAGGCGAGCAAGGTATAGACCCTAGTCAGTATGCCTTACAAATACTGGCACAATATACCACGCCTTTTGATTATGACCTTGACCGCATGAAAGAGCGATTAAAGGGCTTTGAAACCAAAGAAAAAGCATTAGAGAACGGTGTTGCTGTACCTGACTTTGAGACCTTAGAAGAGTTGAAATATTGGACAAGACATATTTTACCTACGCTTAGGGCAACTGTATGAATGTCATTTTCACCAATCATTTGCAACAAACACTTAATGAGCTTGATGAAACATTGAAAGATGCACTTGATGAGTTTATTTTTCATGTCAAAAAACATGGCTTACGTGGCTTGCAAGATCGCAACAAATCATCAGCTGACATAGCACCAACCACACAAAAGAATTTAGAGAAAATCCAATATGCCCAAAAGCATTGTCTTTGGCATTATCATCTTGGCGTACCTTACTATCTTGGTAAACCAGGCAACATGACAAGTCAGTATGTATTACATTATAGTCGTTATGATGAATTTATTGTTTTGATTGACATAGTCTCTCATCCGCCCTTTGCTTTACCCAGTATTGAGAAAATGGTTCATTCAACCTAGTAACAGAATGGAGTAACCTATGAAAACACTCATCACCATCTTAGCAAGCCTTGCTCTAATCACCACCACACCCGCCATTGCCAAAGGTGGTAAAGGTGGCAGCAAAAGCAGTAAAGCCAGTTCATCTGCTTCTGTTAGTGGTGGCGGTGGCAAGGGCAATCGTCCATGTAGTGGCAGTAAAGGTGGTATTAAAGCCTGTACTACGGATGGTAGATTTATGTGCAATGATGGCACGATTAGTAAATCAAAGAAAGTATGTAGATAAGTGTTGGCAAAAAAATAGTCATTAGTGGTATGGCGAACTGATGATTGATAGCCTTGATGGTATTATAATCTTTTATAAAAAAAGATATTAGGCATCAGATACAGCTCATTGCGTGTTGGCAGTTTGCAAGAAAGCACAAAAGATTGATAGATGCAGGGTTATACCTTGCCTGACTGGTTTAGTATTCTAAAACTTTTGGTGGTAAGTTTTTACAGACCATTAGTTTCCTTGTGTTTTTATCATATTCTCAAAATCAATCAATGGTGCAGTTTGCTTCATACCATTCTCACTGTACCGCCCTATTTCATTAAATTTACTCATAAAATTATCTTTATGTTTTAATATTCAATAGCAAAAATAACCGTCCCTAGTGGGGCGGTTTTTTGTTGTTTGGAATAAGTTATTTTAGCATATTTAGCCCATATTTTAAAAATAATTTAGTTTTATAATAAATTTTTCTTGATTTTTATTTAGTTTTATACTAAATTATAATTAAACCAAAAACACAAGAGACCCACCATGTCAAAATTTATCAAAGACCTGCTCGCCTGCATTGTTGTTAGTCTGTTATTGAGTCTAGTGATGACTTTTATTCTCATTAGCTGGGCGGAACACAGTTATCAAGAGAACATCATCATTGCTGAAAAAGCCAAAGAAGAGCAGGCGAGACTCACCCAACAATCAGGAGAGCATGATGAGCCATAATTCATTAAAAGAACGTATCTCGGTAGAAGCAATTGCTCATCATCGCAAAAGACAAATTCACCAATTTGGCGACTATTGTTATTTGACACAACAATTGCTGATGTCTAATCCACAAGGATTGAAAAAACACAAAGTGCAATCAGCGATTGGTATTTCAGAGAAAGACGTATGCAAGATGAACCTGACATTGAATGCAGTTTCTTTTGTCAGATGGTTAAGCATAAGGTGTGAAGTATGTTCTGCACAATTACAAAAAGCTAGGAGTGAGATATGAAAGAGTATTATCAACGTTTACAAGCAACAAATAAACTGCTTGCTGATATATGTAAAAGACACAACCTTAACAATGCAACAGTTATTGATAAAGACGGTAATGAATTGTTAATGACGCACATTATCAATGACAATGTTGATTTTGCAAAAACTGGTGGTTGGATTAGTGTTGTGACAAGTTACCACCAAATAATACACCTGTTCTTATCTACTTAGATGATGATGTGGTGGTTTGTGAATTGGGCTTACAAAACAACATCACCATTGCTTGTTATAACAATGGTCATGGCGATGATTTGCCTTGTTGGCTTAGTGTTGAGAGCCAAAATTGCTCATCAGTTGTCATGCCTGTCATCATAAGTCCTAGTGAAGTGGCGTACTGGCAACCATTATCCAACCCACCGATAAGAGAGTAATGCAAAGAAAGCGACCCACGTTATGCAGAAATCGTAAAGGAGCAAACCCATGTTTAACCATACTAACCAAATCAACCAACTTATCCAGAACATCATTGACTGGGCAAATGAGCGTAATCTTATCATGGATTCAACCCCGCTAAAAGAGGGATTGAAGCTAATGAAGAACCATTAAAAACAGAACCTTAATGATAAGGATTATATATGACCACCCAAGACAGACTGTTAAAACTTACAGGTGTTGAAAAAATCATCAGTCTTAAAAAAGATTTTATTTATAGTAACATCAAAAAGGGATTGTTCCAAAAACCAATCAAAGTCGGCAAAGCAAGTCGCTGGAAAATGTCAGAAATCCAAAAATGGATTGATGAACTTGAATGAAAAAACCCCTATGCAAAACATAGGGGTTTTGTTTTAGTAGTAGTCTTGGTAATATAAATCACAATATAAAAAATAATTTATATAAAAATCAATAAGTTAATTTTTAAAGTCCAATCTCCCCAATAAAAGGCAAATGACGATATTTTTGGTCATAGTCTAGTCCATAGCCAACAATAAACTTGTCTTCCACTTCAAAGCCCAAAAAGCGTACATCTATCTGTATCTCACGGCGAGATGGCTTGCTAACTAGCGTACACAGCTCAATGGAGTTTGGCTCACGCGTTTGGAGCATTTGCATGACTTTGGCAAGTGTGTGTCCTGAGTCAATAATATCTTCTACAATCAGCACATCTTTACCAGCGATACTGCTGTCTAAGTCCTTTAAAATTTTCACATTTTTACTAGAAACGGTGCTGCCATCAGCATAACTAGATACCGTCATAAAATCTATCTCATGCGGTTTATCAATGGCTCGGCACAAATCCGACATAAAAATTACCGAGCCACGAAGTAGCCCAATCAAAATCAGCTCTTTGTCGCTGTCTTTGTAGTGTTCATTGATTTTTTGACCCAGCTCTTTGACTTTTTGGCTGATGTCATCAGCACTAATCATGACATTCATTGTTGGTTGATTCATAACAAACCCCTAATATTGATACAATTAAGTTGGTGCATAACCATAAGCTCCACGCACCGCACAGCCTTTGATGATTTTGTTTTTGTAATATAATGTGGCAGTAAACTCATGTTGTCTGCCCTGACCATCAATACAAGTCTGCCCACGAATATTTAATGTAACCACTTCACCCGTCTTGGTCTTTCCTGTTAATTCCACGCCTTTGGCATAAGCCAAACGCTTAGTTCGTATCTTGGGGTGATATTCATTGTTTTGAATGAATTCAAGCGACATGTGTCTTTTTTTGACCACCGCACGCCAGCCATCTTCATAAACGCCTTTATCGCCAAATGCAGTAAATTCATACACAACTGTATCTGTTGTTTTTGCTAACACTGTGGTTGCTGTTAGCGTGCATGCCAACAACACTAATATTTGTTTATAATAATTCATAAATTTCCTAAATAAGTTTATAGCAATGGATTGATGACAGGGATTTTTTTGTCTTGTTGCTCAAATTTGGGATTAAAGGTTTGTACCGCAGGATTGGTGGGTAGACCGATTTTGGCAAGCTCATCACTCACCCCTACTTGGATATTGTCGCCTTCAAACAGCCGTTCATCGTTTGTCCGCTCAGTTTTTAAACTTTCAAAGTCAAACAGCGTACGGTCAGCAAGCTGGCTTGGGGCGACATTTTGTAGGGCTTTAAACATACTGGCTAAGCGTTTTGGGTGGGCATCGTCCCACTGCCTTAACATGTCATTTATCATGGCTCGTTGCAGGTTTTCTTGACTGCCACACAAATTACAAGGAATGATGGGAAATTTTTTATAATTGGCGTATTTGATGATGTCTTTTTCGGCAACATAAGCAAGCGGACGAATCAGCACATTTTGTTTGTCATCAGAAAGTAGCTTAGGTGGCATGGCTTTTAAGCTGCCACCATGAAACAAATTTAAAAAGAAAGTCGCCAAAATGTCATCACGATGATGACCCAAAGCAATTTTGGTTGCTCCGATTTGCTTGGCAAAGCCATACAATGAGCCACGTCTTAGGCGAGAACACGCCGAGCAGTAAGTTTTACCTTCTGGCACGACTGATTTGACAATGCTGTAGGTGTCTTTTTCCAAGATATAATGGGGAATGCCCTGTGCTGACAAATATTCAGGCAAAATATGCTCAGGAAAATTGGGTTGTTTTTGGTCAAGATTGACCGCCACCACGTCAAAATTGATGGGGGCGATTTTCTTTAAAAACAATAAAATATCTAAAAGCGTAAAACTGTCTTTGCCGCCCGAGATACACACCATGACCACATCACCATCTTCAATCATATTAAAGTCGCGAATTGCCCATGAGACTTCTTTTCTTAGCTTTTTTTGTAGCTTTTTAAAGCGAGCCGATGTGATGCCATCATCAAACTCATGTGCTGTGTCATCGGTTGGTGTGCTGCCGTGAGTTAAGGCGTGGATAATGTCTTGATTGTCGCTGCCATCATCGCTGTCTAAGTGTGTATTCATTGCTTGCTCTGTCATCTGTAAAGTTTATTGACCAGATTTTTTTACTTGGTATTTTTTGGGTGTTGGCTCTATGCTTGCCATTTCGTCATTTAGTATGGTTGCTACCATTTTGCCATCTATTTTATCATAGCGGATTTTTTGTGTGGGTTTTGATGACTTATCCTGCTCATCAAAACGCTTGGCTGTAAAGTGAGTGATTTTATCTGCTTTTTTGCCATACTTGGTCAAGACATCTTGCTGCACGTCAGATTTTTTGGTTTTATTCACTTTGTGCGTGTCTTTTTTGGCGATTGATTTATAAGGCTTGTCTTTGGTATCTGTTTTTTTATCCTGCTTGGCTTGATTTTGCTTGGCTTGGCTTGGCATCTCATGCGTCATACGACTGTTATCATGAGCATCGGCTTTTTTGGTATTTTTATGACGGATAACAAAACTTTGATGAATGGGTTTTTTAGGATTAAAATCAAAGCCAATGGTTTTGTCAGTAATACACGCCACGTCATAGCGAGTGTTTAGCTCATCATCTAGGCTAAATTTGGTGAAGTTATTACTAAAATACAGCACGCCATTGGGGGTCAGCCGATTCATCGCACGGTTAATCAGTGCCACATGGTCTCGCTGCACATCAAAAGTGCCATAAAACTTTTTGGAATTAGAAAACGTGGGTGGGTCAATAAATATCACATCGTATTGCTCGGTGTTATTTTTGAGCCATTCAAACACATCAGTAGCGATAAATTGATATTTGTCCGCCCCATCTGATGTTAGTGCTTGTAAATCAAGCCCGTTTAGGGCAAAGTTTTGTTTGCCCCAGTTAAGATAATTGACGGATAAATCCACGCTGGTTACCGACTTTGCCCCACCTAAGGCAGCATGCACGCTGGCGGTACAGGTATAAGCAAAAAGATTTAATACGCTTTTGCCACGACTGGCGTTTTTTATCATTTCACGCATGTTGCGGTGGTCAATAAACAGCCCTGTGTCTAAATATTCGGTAAAATTGACATAAAGATATGCCCCATGCTCATAAGCGACATACATTTTTTTAGACTTTTGATTGTCATCTTTGGCATTTTTGGTGTATTGGTCATTGCCTGATTGACGCATGCGTGTTTTGATAAAAATACTTTCACGATTGACATGAAAAATCTGACGTATGACAGACAGCACCAAATTAAAACGAGCTTTGGCGACATCGCTGGGGATTTGTTTGGGGGCAGCGTATTCTTGCACATGGATTTTGTCGCCATACACATCAATGGCAACATTAAAATTGGGCAAATCCGCATCATAAAGTCGCACGTTGGTAACACAATGCTTGCTTGCCAGTTTTTTTAGATGACTGCTGTTTTTTTGTAAGCGGTTAATAAATTCTTGGGCATCGGCATTGGTAAGCTCTTGTTTGTTAAAATTGACAATCAAACTGGATTTGATGACGTCTGTTTTATCAAAATCCACCTTGCCATAACGAAAATACACGCTTAACGCCCCATTGTGGCATTTTAGGGTTTTTGGGTCAATCATCAGCAAAGTATCGGCATGCTCTACATGACTGGCAAGCACCGCCAAATCCGCTGTGTGGCAAGTATCACGTAAACTGTCTGCCACCAAAAGCCCCAAGCCTTGATACAAAGGCTTGATAAAATCACGCTCGCCCAATCGCTCACCATAAGGGGGATTGGTGATGATAAGTGGATAATCGGCAGTTTTATTTTGACAAACGGATTTTAGTGCAGCACCTGCTTGGGCAAGTGGCCTTTGTTCTAGGGTGATGTGATGAGCGATCGGCACAAGGGCAGATGCCATCAAATTTTTGTGGCAGGCTTTGATGGCTTGGGCGTTGGCATCCATCGCAAGGGCAGAAAATGAGCCGTTGATAAATTCTTTTTCAAGTGTTGCTAAATTATCATGAAACTGATTTAGGGCATGACTTGCCGTCTCTTCCCAGAGTTTGTCGTCATGAAACGCCCACGCATAAAAACCAAATTCATTGGTCTTTTTGTCAATCCCCACAGGATAGGCAATACGCATAAGCAGTGCTTCGGTCAAAAACGTACCAGAGCCACACATGGGGTCAATGATGGCAGTATGTTTGTTTGTGTGCCAGCCACATTCATAAAGCAAAGCGGCAGCTAAGTTTTCTTTTAAGGGGGCGTCTGTATTTGCCACACGATAGCCACGGCGGTGTAGGCTTGTGCCTGATAAATCCAAATACAGCTCAAAAAGCTCATGACTGGCATGGGCATAAATATAAAAATCAGGCGATTTATCCACATTGGGTCGCCTGCCTAGTGTTTGATTAAAACAGTCAGCAATGGCATCCTTGATACGCAGCGTGGCAAATTGCTGATTGACCGCCAAGCGTTTATCCACTGACAGACGTATGGCAAAGGTGTTGTCCACCCCAAAAACGTTTGTCCAATCAAAACGACTGGTAAACTCATATAACGACTCTGGTACATCTTCATCAACAACGTTGGTTTGTATGGTGCGAGTAGCTTTTTTGCCTTCTGTTTCACGCACTTGGCTGATGGTTTGGGCTTTTTGGCGAAAGTGATACTCGCCAATGGGTAACAGCACACGGCTTGCCACTCGGCTATATAGGCAAATGTGATAAAATTTGGCAAGACTAACCAAGACACGCACACGCCCTGTTCGTATCTGCTCACCCATCAGCCCAAAGCTGGCAAGCTCGGTCAATAAGGCGTTTTCTAGCCCATCTGCACAGGTGATGACAACACTAAATGCCTGCGGGTCAAACTTGGCAAATGGACGTATAAAATAAGGCATGATAATCTCGGTGAGTACGCAAAACTAAGCCGTTTATTATAGCATGGTTTGAATATTTTGGAAATTTTATCAAATCAAAATGTATTTTTAACTTGGCACATAATCAGCCCCAATTAAGACTTTTAAAATTAACTCAATTTAAATTTAATCATCATGATTAAATAAATATTAAATAAATGTTTAATTTAATTGCCAGTATTATTACTTGGGATAATGACGCTTTCTTTATGTTTCAATTCATCATGAAACTGCACATTCATATAAGGATAAGGAATCTCAATGCCCACATTTTGCAAAGTATTTTTAATTTTTTCCGTAATTTGTTCTTTAATAATCGGTATGCGTGCCACCGACAAAGGAGCAACCCAAAACCGCACCACTAAATATATCGCATATTCGCCCACTTCGCCTATCGTAACCAAGGGTGCGGGGTGTTTTAATATCACTTCATCTTTGCTTAATGATTTTAAAATCGCTTGTCTGGCAATATCAACATCAGCAGTTAAGGCGATTTTAATTTTAACATCAAATCTTATCATTTTTTTGGACGTTAAATTGGTAACCTGTGATGATGACATGGTAGAATTAGGAATAATAATAATGATATTATCACGGTCTAAAATCTGTGTGGCTCTTAGTGAAATTTTGACCACTCGCCCTTCTTGATTGTTAATACGAATCCAATCGCCCACTTGAAATGATTGTTCCACCAAAATGGTAATGCCCGCAATAAAATTAGCCAACGTGCTTTGAGCAGCAAAACCCACCGCCAAACCCACAATACCAAGACCTGCCACCAAAGAGACAATGTCAAAACCAAACTGTGCCAATATGGTTGCCAGTGCCAGCACCATGATAATCACAGAAACAAGATTTTTTAATAACTGTTCAATGGACGCATTTAATTCATAATGCTTTAAAATGCTTGCCAATATCTGCCCACTATTTGCCCATAAAATATAATAAAATCCCGCCCATGTCGCCCCCTTAGCAGTGGCAGTGATGGTAGCAGTTTGTGTGTTAATTTGGGTCATGACTGCCAAAATGCTTATCACTACCCAAGCATAACGCAATATCGCCCTAACAATCCACACTTGGCGATGCGATAAATGCAAATTGTTCTTCAAATGTTTGACAAAATACACAAATAGCCAATAAAAAAAACCAACCACCATCAGCAAAATGATGCACTTAATCGCAATTTCTAAAAATGCAAAACCCCGCTCCGCCCAATTTATCACGCCATCATCAAGCGAACCGCCCAAAAACAAATAAATGCTTTGGTATAATTCATAAAATATTTTTTCAAAAAATTGGGCAATCAGGTGAAATGGCATGGTGTTTGGTTAAAAATATTGGTATCAAAGGCGAATTATTTTATCATAAATTTTAGAATATGCTTATTTGCAAATTGACTTGTTACAAAATCGTTGATGATGGTTTTGAATTTATTGGTTTAATGACATTAAAATAATAAAAAGATTATGTTAAATAAATCTTAAACGCAAAAAAATGACTTCATCAGCACATCTCCGGCACACTTTAAATCTACTACCGTTGCTACCTTCCGGTCCTGGCGGGGTTCATAAATCAAAGTTGCGAAGCTACCGATGAAGCCAAGCGTTATTATAGATGGTTTTAAAAAATTTGCAAGTGATTTTTTAAAATTTTCATAAAAACAGACCAAAGGCGGTGTTATTTGGTCAAATGGCGGGCAAAATTATCCACCCATGCCAATCTTTCTAACGTTCCCACATCTACCCACACATCATCTATCATTTGTCCTGACACCAAATTTTGGCTCATGGCTTGACGCAGATAAGGAGCAAGGGGTGCGATTTG
Organism: Moraxella sp. VT-16-12; assembly: GCF_002224245.2. Taxonomy (GTDB): domain Bacteria; phylum Pseudomonadota; class Gammaproteobacteria; order Pseudomonadales; family Moraxellaceae; genus Moraxella. The sequence goes on along the minus strand of NZ_NKHK02000006.1, from coordinate 130,536 downwards.
CCCCGCCACCACATCAGCGACCATTTTTGGCGACATGACACTTAGCCCTGCAAAGGTAACAGATGGCACGCCGTCTGTTTTAGGTTGCACCAAATCACCCACCAAATTAAAATCACCCAAGCGGTGATGTTCAGGATTTTCTACCAATGCCAAATGTGCCAGTTTTTTTCCTAATGAGATGGATTTTAACCGCCCAAAATCAAAGGTCGTCCACACATCACCATTAATCAGCAAAAACGGCTCATCACGAAGCAGTCCCTGAGATAGAGCATACCGAATGCCCCCTGCCGTCTCCAACGGTTCATCTAACACACTCTCATCAGAGATGGATAATTTCACACCCAAATCCAACGCCCTAAGTCTGTCTATCAGCACATCGCCCAAATACCCTGCATTAATGACAATATCGCTAATGCCTGCTTGTTTTAGGCGTTCAATATGCCAAACAATAAGCGGTTTATCCGCCACAGGAACAAGCGGTTTTGGGGTGGTTAAGGTCAAAGGTCTCATGCGAGTACCTTTACCTGCTGACAAAATCATGGCTTGGGTTATCATGTTATCTACTTACTAATCAGATGGTTAAGCGACATTAAATTTATGGTGATATTTAGGCAGAACTTCTGTATTTAACCAACCTAAAAATTCGCCATAGATGGGATGGATGTCTTTTTGTGTTAGCCAAGTTAATTCGTGGATTAAGTCTTTCATCACTTTGGGGATATTTGCCAAATATCGCTCTTTGCCATCTCTTTGGGACAGTCGCACAAAAATGCCCAATACTTTCAAATGCCTTTGTACACCCATGACATTAACATCCCTGACAAATTCAAACAGGCTATCTGTACGCAAACTTAATGAGTGAAATTTGGTGATTTGTGTCATTACCCAATCTTCATCATCATCAATATAAGCGTCTCTGACCAAGCTGACCAAATCATAAGTATCCGCTCCAATCAATGCGTCTTGAAAATCAATCACACCAAGACTGCCAGATGATTTATCTATCATCAAATTACGGCTGTGATAATCTCTATGAACAATCACTTTGGGCTGACTTTGGATGCTCTGTGTCAGCACTTGGTGTAATTGTTGCCACACATGCCCATCAGCAAAATCACCATTGACACCCACATAAGGCAAAAACCACTGGGTAAATAAATTCATCTCTCTAATCAGCACATCGTTATCATACAATGGTAAGTCTACATCAATCTGAATTTTTTGAAGCTGTACTAGGGTATCTAAGGCTTGTTGGTAATAAGCGTCTTTTTGGTCTTTGTTAGTAATGACGTGTGCAAATTCGGTCGTACCGTAATCTTGGAGCAATAAAAAACCTTGCTCCATATCACGAGCGATAATATCAGGAGCATTTACTCTTTCTGATAAAATATCTGCCACTTTGACAAACTCCACCACGCTTTCCTTTTCGGGGGGCGCATCCATCAAAAGATAGGTCATGTGTGTGTGATTTTGCTCGCTTTTTAGGTCAAAATGTATGCGGTGATAACGGCGAAAACTTGCGTCCCCTGCCAAAGTCTCAACGTGAAAATCTTGGGTAAGATGGTCGTGCAAAAATGCCATCATGCGGTCGTGGCGAGTCATGGTTTATCCAAAGTCAAAAGTAAAATCAGCCAATTATACAATAATTTCAATCATGATGGTTGTTTTTTCACAAAAAGACGATGATTTTTGTTTTTTGATTAAAAAATTTTTAAAAATGGTGTAAAATGAGACGTTTTTGTTTTAATGACTTTGCCATGACACACGCTATTTTCCAACCCACCAAACCACTCACCCTAGGCATTCGCTTGGCGTTTTTTGGCATGGGACTGCTACCTATTGTAAGTTTTGGGGCGGACAGCCAAAGCCTTCGCCAGCTTGCCGAGCATTACCACACCAAACCCAGCACAGATGCTCGTTGTCATGGCGAGTGGGTCAGCCCAAAAAGCACCACACTCACCCAAAGTTTGGGGGATAATGGCATAGCAAACAGTTTTTATGCCCAAGCTGATTATGGTTATTATGACAATCAAGACTACGCTGAGCTGTCAGGCAATGTCATCATAGAACAAAACGGACAACAAGTCAGTGCTGACAAAGTGGTCTACCACCCCAGCACAGGTCAGGCACTTGCCGAAGGTAATGTGCTATTTAACAACCCCAGTGATGATAAAACGGGTGCAGGCATCATCGGTGTTGCTCAAAAAATGTACTACGGCGACAATCAAACCGCTCATGCCGAAGATGTTGCTTTTGCCAGCACCACCATCAAAGCTCATGGACACGCCCAACAGTTGCAACAATTAAGCGACAGTCATTATCAGATGAACGATGTCATGTTTAGCACCTGTCCGCCAAATGAACGCAAATGGCACATAGATGCCGACAGCATTGACCTAAATACTGACACAGGTCGTGGCATTGCCAAAAACAGCACCCTAAAAATTGGTAACACGCCCATTTTTTACCTGCCTTATTTTAACTTTCCGATAGACGATAGACGTTCTAGTGGGTTTTTGCTTCCCAATGCTGGGATTGGCTCTAATGGTTTGGAAATTCACACGCCCTACTACATGAACCTTGCCCCCCATTATGACTTGACACTCACACCCACCATTTTTAGTAGTAAAAATCCCATGCTCACAGGTGAGTTTCGTTACCTAACCAAAAACTATGGCACAGGCACATTGACAGGCTCATACCTGCCAAGCGACCGCAAATATGGCAATGAAGACCGTAAACGTGTCTCCTATCGCCACCTATGGTCATCACAAAAAATCCCCCGTTTAAAAGGCTATGCCAATTATCATTATGTATCAGATAAGGACTATTTAAGTGATTTTGACACGCTTGGTTTAGAAAACAACCCCCTAAACCTACCTAGAAACCTTGGTTTTCACTATTATAATGATTATCTGACGGCAGATTTTCGGGCAGAAACTTTCCAAACCCTAGATGGCACAAACAATGATGGCACACCCATCACCGATAAAGACAAACCTTACTCACGCCTGCCGCAGCTTGCCGTGTCTTATACATTACCAAAACTTAGCCGTTTTTATGACAGTACCCGTCTTGATAATCTGCACATACAAGGCACGCACCACTCTGCTTATTTTAAAAAATCCATCAAAGATGGTTCAGATACTGAAAAGAGCGGTGTGCGTATGTACAATCAAATCTCTGCCAGCTATCCTTTGGAAAAATCATGGGGCTATATCACCCCAAAACTCTCCTTAAACCATCTGTATGCATCCTATGATGAAGACAGCCTATCTGCACGGGGATTGACCGAGAGCGAAGGCACGTATTCTGTCTTTGCCCCCAGTGTGGGCATAGATGCAGGGTTATTTTTTGAAAAACAAGGCTCGCCATTTGGGTTATATGATGACAGTTTAGGTGGCTATCAGCTCATCATGCCACGTTTAAAATACACCTACACCCCCCACAAAGACCAAACAAAAATCCCCAACTTTGACACCGCCATCTCAGCGGTCAGTTATGAGCAGCTTTTATCAGACAGTTGGTTTTTGGGCTATGACCGCATACAGGATTTGCATGCCATCACGCCTGCCATCGGCTATCGTTATGTAGATAAAAATGGTCTGACTCGATTTGATGGTGGTTTGGCAGAACAAATTTTGCTCCAAGACACCAAAGTTGGTATTGATAATAGCCAAGTTTTTACTGGCAAAAGCACAGGCATGGCATGGAAATTATCCGCTCAACCCCAAGAACGGCTGTGGGTAGATACCGCAGGGGCGTTTACATCTGATTATGATTTAAACTCAGTTATCGCCCAAATTCGCTATCAGCCCAATGAACACAGTTTGTTTAATGTGGGCGTGATTGAAAGAAAAGAGCATAAAGCAACAGGACAACTGCCCCTATCTGCCTATACCGCATCTGCCATCTTTCCCATCAATAATCGCTGGCGATTGCTTTCACAAGCCCAATATGACCATAAAAATAGCCGTTTATTAGATGCATTGGTTGGGGTAAACTACGAAGATTGCTGTTATGGGGTGTCAATATATGCTCGCCGTTATCGTAACGACCTAGACCCCACCAACACACACAACGCCATCATGGCAGAAATTCGCTTAAATGGCATCAGCACTAAGGGTAAACTCAATAGCCTGATGAGTGATAAAGTGTTGGGTTATGACCACGCTCATAACGCATGGCAACACGCTTATTAAATTTTCACGCAAAGCAACTTGGCAATTTGACCCAACAAACATAGCATGCTACACTTATGGCATTTACATTTTAGGAAAAATTTATGAAATACACACACTTAGCCTTAATACTTGCCATACTCATCGGCACATCTGCTCATGCCATCGGTGTCAATGACAGCAAAGATGGTGTATTAGCTCAGGTCAATGATGAGATTATTTTAAAAAGCGAGTTTCTTAGCGCCGCTCAAACCCTAGCCAAACAATACCAAGCTCGCAACATCAGTATCAGCAACGAACAACTCCAAGCCCAAACCTTAGATGAACTGATTGCTCGTAAACTACAACTGGGCATCATCAATCGTTCAGGATTTCGCCCTGATGAAACCCTGATTAACCGCCAATTACAACAAATTGCCCAGTCTTCTGGCTTTAACAACCTAAAAGATTTTCAGCAACACCTAGACACCCAAAAAGCAGGGAGCTATGTTGCTTTACGCAAACAAATCATAGAGGATGCTTCCTTGGTGGCGTTATGGCAAGCACAAGTTGCCCCCCGCATTAAAATCAGCGACCAAGAAATAGACGCATTTTTAGCATCGCCTGAGGGAGCAAGCCTGCCAAATCAGCCTGCACTGGTCTCTGAGTGGCAAACCAGCCACATTTTGGCCAAGATAGATGACAGCCATTCGCCAGCGATGGCAGAACAAAAAATCAATGCCCTATATGCCGAACTTCAACAAGGGGCAAATTTTAAAAATCTTGCCACCACTTATTCAGACGATGTTGGTTCAGCCACTCAAAATGGCAGTTTGGGTTGGGTGAGTGAAGGTCAAATGGTCAAAGAGTTTGAAGATGTCATGAAAAACACCCAAGCAGGTGATTTTTCTACACCCTTTCGCTCACAATTTGGTTGGCATATCCTAAAAATAGATGACGTTCGCCAAAAAGACATGAGCGAAGAACGTCGGCGTTTGGCTGCCAAAGAGATTTTATTTAATCGCCAAGCTCCCCAAGCCGAAGAAGACTGGTTGCAAGAGTTGCGTGCAGGTGCTTATATCAATTTAAGTCAGTAATTGCCACTTGTCATAAAAAGACTGCCGTTTGGTGGTCTTTTTTAACTTATCAATGATAAATCACCAAACAAGCCATCTGTGATAAATCAGCACAAATCAAGCCCAATAGCCACTTTAACAACCCAAAATCCCCCTATAATCATTACCGCTTGTAAGGCTTTTATGATTGATGAGTTACCTAAAATGTGTTAATATGAAAGTATGAAATAAAATTGTAATACTTCATTATATCTTTGTAATTGTAAACTTGGAGATTTTTATGGCAACCACCCCAAAAAAAAGCGAAACCAATCGCCAAAATGCTGTCATGCCCACAACCATGAGTCAGCTTGAAGACTTGTTAAACCATGCCACACCAAATGACTTGGCAGAGATGGGTTTATTACTCAGTAAATATCTGCCTGTCAGCCAAGTCATCTCCCAAGTTAAAAGCGATAATTCCAAAGATACCGAACTGTCTGCAACATGGCGTGATGGTGGCTATCCTTACAAAAACCGCCTAAGCCGTAAAAACTATGAAGCCCAAAAGTACAAACTACAAATTGAACTGCTTAAACTACAACACCACGTCAAAGCCACAGGGCAAAAAATCGTTATTTTATTTGAAGGACGAGACGCTGCTGGTAAAGGTGGCACAATCAAACGCTTTATGGAACATCTTAACCCCCGTGGTGCAAGAGTTGTCGCCCTAGAAAAACCCACCGAGCAAGAACGTGGACAATGGTATTTTCAGCGTTATGTCGCTCATTTGCCCACCGCAGGTGAGATTGTGCTGTTTGACCGCTCTTGGTACAACCGTGCCGTTGTAGAAAAAGTGATGGGCTTTTGCACCGAAGAAGAGTACAAAACCTTTATGCGTCATGTGCCACAATTTGAAAAAATGCTGGTAGAATCTGGCACTCATCTTATCAAATTTTGGTTCTCCGTTACTCGTGATGAACAAAAAGCTCGCTTTGCCAGTCGTGAAAACGACCCACTAAAACAATGGAAGCTCTCTCCTGTGGACAAAGCATCGCTTGACAAATGGGACGATTACACCCTTGCCAAAGAAGCCATGTTCTTTAACACTGACAGTGCCGAAGCACCTTGGATAGTCATCAAATCTGACTGTAAAAAACGTGCCAGATTAAATGCCATGCGTTATGTTCTAAACAAACTTAGCTATGAAGGCAAGGACGAACGCCAAATCGGCAACATTGACCCGCTTATCGTTGGACGAGCAGGCACTCTGTACGAAAAAGACGAAAGAGCAGACTTGCTTGTAGCTCCCAAAAAATAAACCACTTGTCGCCAAATTCACATAAATTTAAAAAGTACTTGACAGTAAAAAATTTTATATTATAATGGCGACATCTTGGGGACGTGGCGAAATTGGTAGACGCACTGGATTTAGGTTCCAGCGGGGCGACCCGTGAGAGTTCGAGTCTCTCCGTCCCCACCATCTTAAAAACCTGACTGGCAACAGTTGGGTTTTTTGTTTTTATCATTCACTTATCTTAATGGTTGTTTATGACTTCTTTGCGTGTTTCGGTCATGTGGCGTTTTGGCGTGTGCGTGTTCATCGTCTTATCCTTGCTTGTCATGAATCTGGTTGGTGTCTATCTATTTGCCACACCACAAATGCCCAATGCTGACATACAAACTCGGCTCGTGCTTGGTAGTCAAGATTGCATCATCACCGCCCTATCCATCATGTTTACTGCCGGCGTACTGTCATTGATGTGTTGGGGAATCATTTATCAAAAAACCCGCTCTATCGCACAAACCAAAGATTTTTTTAATTTAGGAAAATTTAACATCAAAGATTTGGGGCGATACGTAGGAATCATGATAATCATTGTAGCCATTAGTGAGCTATTGACGATTTATTTTGACAGCACTCCCATGACTTTTTTAGATGACATCATGACTGCTGCGTCCTTTTGGTGGCTCATCATCGCCATTGTGGTGATTGCTCCAATTTATGAAGAAGTGGTCTTTCGTGGGCTGATTTTTGGGATTATCCATCAAGATGGCACGCCCACCAAATCCATCATCAGCAGCAGTCTGTTATTTGCAGTGGTTCATTTGCAATACGATGTGATTGGCATGATGTCAATTTTTATGTTGGGCGTGTTATTTTGCCATGCTCGGCTAAAACACGGGCTAGGCTTGGCGATGTTGCTACATTTTTTAAACAACGCTGTTGCCATGGTCAGCTATTTTTTGCTAAGCTGACTTCTTTGTATCAGCAAACAATCACTTGAAAGACACGCCCCTAGACCCCATTTTAAAACTTATGCTATAATCCACCTTTCATCATCAAAAGTGAGAACTCATGAGCGAACACGCCACTTCCCTACCTGCTTTGATTGAGCTTGGCAAAGAACAAGGCTATTTAACTTATGCCGAAATCAACGACCAAATGCCTGATTCGGTTACTGACAGCGACCAAGTAGAGGACATCATACAGACACTCACGGACGTAGGCATTCCCATTTATGAAACCGCCCCTGACGAAGATGACATACTGCTAACCACCGCCAACAATGACGATGATGACATTGTTGCTGATGAGGCAGCCGCCAGCCTTGCCAGTGTAGAAGCAGAGCCGGGACGCACCACCGACCCTGTGCGTATGTATATGCGTGAGATGGGTACAGTGGACTTGCTAACTCGTGATGGTGAGATTGAGATTGCCAAACGTGTAGAACAAGGCATGAAAGAAGTTCAGTATATCATGGCATACTGGCCTGGCACAATTAAATTTGTCCTAAATGAATATGAACAAACTCTCACTGATGAGAAAAAAATCTCTGATGTGGTTACAGGTTTTCTGCCCCTGCACGATGACCACATAGAACTCAAAGACGATGCTGAGATTGACTTAGAAAAACCCAAACCCAGCTTATCCGACGATGACTTGGAAGATGATGAAACTGACGAGCTGGCAGACAGCGACGATTCTGATGATAGCGGTCTTGACCCCGAAGAGGTGAAAGCTCGTTTTGCCGAAATTAGTGATTTGTTTGAAAAATCAAAAATTGCTCTTGCTACTTATGGTCAAGGCAGCACCGAGGCCAAAAACGCCTATGACGAGCTTGCAACACGTTTTATGCGCATCAAACTTAACAATCGCCTGTCCGACCAAATCATGGCAAGAATGCGTGAAGTGTATGACGATGTTCGCCAAAACGAGCGTCAAATCATGCGATTGGTGGTTAAGCGTGGCAAAATGCCCCTTGATGAATTCAAAAAAACCTTTCCAAGCAATGAAACAAACACCGAATGGCTGTCTCATCGCATAGATGGCAAACCCGCTTTTGCTGAGACATTACAAAAAGTCATGCCAGAGGTGGTCGCCCTACAACAAAAAATCCTTGTTCATGAACAAAACCTACAAATGAACATCAAGGACATGAAAGCGGTTGCTCGTCAAATGGCGATTGGTGAGGCCAAAGCTCGCCGTGCCAAAAAAGACATGGTGGAAGCCAATTTGCGTTTGGTAATCAGTATTGCCAAAAAATACACCAATCGTGGTTTGCAGTTTCTTGACTTGATTCAAGAAGGCAACATCGGTTTGATGAAGGCGGTAGATAAATTTGAATACCGCCGTGGCTATAAGTTCTCTACGTATGCTACTTGGTGGATTCGCCAAGCCATTACTCGCTCTATTGCCGATCAAGCTCGCACCATTCGCATTCCTGTACACATGATTGAAACAATTAACAAAATCAACCGTGTCAGTCGTCAGCTTCTTCAAGAAATGGGACGCGAACCCAGTCCAGAAGAGTTGGCAGAACGCTTGGGTGAAAATGTCTCCAAAGTGCGTAAAGTTCTAAAAATTGCCAAAGAGCCCATTTCCATGGAAACGCCCATTGGTGATGATGAAGACAGCCATTTGGGGGATTTTATTGAAGACAGCACCATATCTAGCCCTGTGGACAGTGCTACTGCCGAGGGCTTGCGTGAGGCAACTCGTGAAGTGTTAGACAATCTAACCGAACGAGAAGCCAAAGTGCTCAAAATGCGTTTTGGTATTGACATGGCAAGCGACCACACACTAGAAGAAGTCGGCAAACAGTTTGATGTTACTCGTGAACGCATTCGCCAAATAGAAGCCAAAGCCTTGCGTAAACTACGCCACCCCTCTCGCTCAGAGCATTTGCGGTCATTTTTAGAAAATGACTAAACCCATAAACAACAAGGTGTATCATAAGATACACCTTTTAAATGTTTGAATGTTTATTTATCTTCGGTAATGAGTGCATCCACAAACTCTTTGGGGTCAAAGGCTTGCAAATCATCAATACCCTCACCCACGCCGATATAGCGAATGGGAATGTTGGTTGTTTGAGCAACATTAAACACCACGCCACCTTTTGCTGTGCCATCTAATTTGGTAATCGTAATGCCTGTCAAAGGCGTGGCTTCACTAAAAATATTGACCTGACTGATGGCATTTTGTCCTGTGCCTGCATCTAGCACAATCATACACTCATGTGGTGCGGTTGGGTCGGCTTTTTTCATAACACGCACGACTTTTTCAAGTTCATTCATCAGATAGGTTTTGTTTTGTAGTCGCCCTGCGGTGTCTGCTATCAGCACATCTATGCCACGAGCTTTGGCAGATTGCATGGCATCAAAAATAACAGATGCACTGTCCGAACCTTGCCCTTGTGCCACAACAGGTATTTTGTTACGCTCACCCCAGATTTGCAACTGCTCGGTAGCTGCCGCACGAAAGGTGTCCCCCGCCGCCAGCATGACTGATTTACCTTGGGCTTGCAAACGCTTGGCAAGTTTGCCAATGGTGGTTGTTTTACCCACGCCATTGACACCCACCATTAAAATCACAAAGGGTTTTTTGGTTGTATCAATTTGCAAAGGCTCAACTTTTGGCTCTAAAATCTCCACCAACTCCTTTTTTAGGGCTTTATACAAAGAATGTGAGTAAATCAAATCACCCCTTGCGGTCTGCTCAGTCAGGCTATTAATAATCCGCTTGGTCGCTTCCACACCAATATCTGCCACAAGCAACTGGTCTTCTACTTCTTCTAACAGTTCATCATCAATCTCTTTGCCACCCACCAAAACATTCATCAGACCTTCTGATAGATTTTTGCTGGATTTGGACAACCCTGCTTTCATGCGGGCAAACCAACCACCACTGCTGTCGCTCATAATCACTCACTTTATCTTGAATTTGGCTAATGATAACATATTTTTAAACAAAAACACAAAAAGCCTTGTCATCGCTTGCATTCATTAGCTGACTCTTGCCATGGTAGCCATGTTAAACAATATGTCAGGCAACACACCAAACACCAACACAATGGCAGTGATAAGCAGCACCATCACACCACCTGCTTTTATGCCCCATTGTTGATGAGCATCAAATTCAAGGCTGACTTTGGGTTTTTGATAGAGTGCCACCAAAACTTTTAAATAATAATACAACCCAATGGCACTACCTAAAATAATCATGCCTGCCGCCCAAAATCTCATGCCTTGCACGGACGTAAAAATCACGATAAATTTGGTCATAAAACCTGCGGTCAAAGGAATGCCTGCCATAGACAGCAGCATGATGGTTAATACCGCAGTTAAAACAGGTCTTCGCCAAAATAGCCCTTGATAAAAACGCAAATCGTCCGCTTCGCCTGTAACGGATGTATGACCACGCTCTTTATAAGGACTTGACATCAACGTAATTACCCCAAATGCGCCAATTGAAGTTAGGGCATATATTGCCATATACATACTCACAATGCTGCCACTATCCTTGCCAACGCTCAGCAAAGCCACCAACGCATAACCCATATGAGCAACAGACGAGTAGGCGAATAGGCGTTTTAGATTATCTTGACCCATGGCAAGCACATTACCCATCAGTACCGACAAAGCAATGATGACCATCAATATCAGTTCCATCGCTGGCAATGCTGGCAATGCACTTTGCACCAAAAAACGAATGGCAAGAGCCATCATTGCCACTTTACTCACACTTGCCAAAAAAGCCGAGATTGGAGCAGGAGACCCTGCATAAACATCGGCCACCCAAGAATGAAATGGTGCAGCTGACAGTTTAAATGCCACCGCCACCATCATCATCACAGCACCTACCACCATCAATGGCGATAATGATTCACGCCCAAACACCGCATTAGAAATGCCGTTAAAATCCAATGCTCCTGTATCGGCAAAAATAAACGCCATACCCATCAATAGTGTGGCGGACGCTGTGGCAGAAAGTATCAGGTATTTTAGCCCTGATTCTAAGGAGCGAGAACGCAAAAACGTATAAGCCAGCATGCCATACATCGGCACAGACAACAGCTCCAATGCCATAAAAAACGATGCCAAATGCTGAGCTGACACCATAAGCATCGCCCCAAGCGTGCTAATGAGCATGAGCAAATACAGCTCATCTTTATTGTCTTTTAATGTGCCAAAATAGCCATAAGCCAACGTACAACACGCCAATGATGAAATGAGTATCACGCCCATATTAAAATAAGCAAAATTATCCATCACAAACAACGGATGGTTGATTGGGGCGGTTTGCCAAAACCCAAACGCCTGTAATAGCAGCACAATCAGAGCAATGTTTAAACCCACCACACTCAAAGTCGCTGACCAAAAATGTGAGCGTTTTAAAGCAATGGCAAGCATGACCACCAACGCCGTTAGCCCAACCACCATCATAGGAGCAAAAGATGACAGTAAATTTACATCAAAACCGTGCATGATTATTCTCCCGATGTTGTAGATGGTGTGTGTTCGTGTTCATGACCGTGATGGTCATGTGCGTGCGATTGGACGTGTTGATACTCCGCCATATAATCTGCCATATTGCCATCAATCAAACGAATGCCGTGCTTGGTCTCACCTGCTTGAACGTGGTGCGTGTAGGCACTGGCAATCCAGCTCATTGCATTTTCTGACTTATTTAGCACAGGTTGTGGGTACAAGCCAAGCCAAAGCAATCCTATCGCAAGCACACTTAGCAGTGATAATTCTCGTTTTCCCAAATCTCTTAAACGCCCACCATTGACCTTTGCCAGTTGTGGGGCGGTATTTTGACCAAAAAGTGCTTGATAAATCAAAATCAAAGCATATAAGCCGCCCAAAACAAGGCTGACTGTCGCAAGCACCACAATCACAGGATACTGCTTGAATGACCCAAGCAAAATCAATATCTCGCCAATAAAATTACCTGTACCTGGTATGCCAAGCAACGCCGCACAAAAGAACATCAGCAATGGGGCAAAATACCTAAATTGACCCCACATACCCCCCATCACCGTCAAATCACGTGTGTGCAAACGCTCATACAACTGCCCTGCCATGATAAAGAGTGCCGCACTAGATAAGCCATGAGCCAACATTTGCACCATCAATCCTTGCAATGAGACAAGATTAGCTGCATAAATGGCAAGCAGCACAAAACCCATGTGCGAAATGCTGGTATAGGCAAGCAGTCGCTTGATGTCAGTTTGAGCAAAGGCAACAAATGCCCCATAAAAAATCCCAATCGCCCCCAAAACAATCGCCACAGGAGCAAAATCAGCAGACGCTGTCGGAAATAAAGGCAATACAAATCTGAGCAAGCCAAATGCCGCCGTCTTAATCAAAATCCCTGCCAAATCCACCGAGCCTGCGGTTGGGGCTTGGGCATGGGCATCAGGTAGCCAGCCGTGCAAAGGAAATACGGGCAATTTGACCGCAAAACCAATAAAAAAGCACAGCATGATGACATATTCCCATTTGCCAAGATTCAAACCAAGCAAATCATGATAAGCAAAGGACAACACCCCAGTTTGACTAAAATGAATAATCACCAACATCAAAATGCCAATGAGCATAATCAGCCCTGATGCTTGGGTATAAATAAAAAATTTGGTGGCGGCATATTCTTTGGTTTTGCCCCCTGTGGCATTATGCCCCCAAAGTGCAATCAAAAAATAAATTGGCAATAACATCAGTTCCCAAAAGAAAAAGAACAAAAACAAGTCAATCGCCAAAAATACACCAATCACCCCACCGAGCGACCACAAAAGATTTAGGTGAAAAAATCCCACACGGCGAGTAATCTCACCCCATGAACAGCCAACCGCCATGACTCCCAAAAATGCCGTCAAAGCAATCATCAGTAGTGATAAACCATCCATCGCCAAATGAAAATTTATCCCCAAAGATGAAATCCACGGCACGCTAAACTGAGCCGCCCAAGGCAATGCTGATTTATCCGCCATGCCTTCTGTTGCCATCAGCTGATTAAAATCACCTTGGTGCCACAGCATTAAACTTATGCCAAAGGTCAATAACATGGCAAATAACGCAATCCATCGTGGCAATTTGTCGTTTGCCTTTTCAATCAGCCAACACAAAAACCCTGCCATAAAAGGAATGGCAATCAATGTTGGCAACAGCCAATTTTGTTCCATTGTCATTTTATCACCATCATTACTGCCAAGACCAACACAAATGCCAAACCCGCCCCAAAGCTGATGGCGTGTGAGCCAAGTTTTCCTGTTTGAGTTTTGACCAAGAGTTTACTGCCCAAAGAAGCGCACCAAGGCAAAATGCCCCAAAGCTTATCCACAGGGTCATTTTTTAAGAATTTGCATATTGCTAAAAATGGCTTAACAAACACCCAATCATACAACGCATCAAAACCTAAACCATGATAACACCAATACACGCACGCACCACCAAAGGTAGAGTTTATCCATCGGTTGAGTAATTTGCCCTGATTTAACACATATAAAAAGTACGCGGTTGCCAAACCAAATAGTGTCATGCCCACCGCAATGATTTCAGCGGTGTGCTTGCCTTCGGTAAGTGTGCTGCCCACGCTATCAGGCAACACGCCTGCCAATGGGGGGTGGATAAGTGCCCCTACTCCTGTGGATAGCACCAAAAGTACCGTCAAGGGCAAAGCATAGCTGATACCAGTAAGTTTATCAGCATGGGTTTTTTGTTGTCCAAAAAACACCAACCAAATCAAACGGAAGGTATAAAAAGCGGTTAAAAACGCCCCACATACCCCTGCCCAAAACAGCATCATATGCCCTGTGGCAAAAGTCTCCCAAATGATGGCTTCTTTGGAATAAAAACCCACCGTAACAAAAGGCAAGGCAACCAATGCGCCACCGCCAACCACAAACGACCAAAACACCAAAGGGATTTTTTGACGTAAGCCACCCATTTTAAAGATGTTTTGCTCATGGTGTGTTGAGATAATCACCGCCCCTGATGCCAAAAACAGTAAGGCTTTAAAAAAGGCGTGGGTCATCAAGTGAAAAATTGCCACTTGCCATGCCCCCACCCCAAGAGCGATAAACATCATGCCAAGCTGACTCATGGTAGAGTACGCCAAGATACGCTTGATATCCGTTTGTGCCATCGCACAAAACGATGCCACTAGCATAGATAACGCTCCAACACCGCCAACCCAATAAAGAAGCATTTCAGGGGTCAAGACAAACAAAGGGTGCATACGAGCAATCAAATACACCCCTGCCGTTACCATCGTGGCAGCGTGAATCAGTGCCGATACTGGGGTTGGACCCGCCATCGCATCAGCAAGCCATGTATGCAATGGGATTTGTGCTGATTTACCAAACGCCCCACCGATAAGCATTGCCACAATTAACATCAGTGTTGGGTCATTCATGACAAACGTGGCATTTGCTTTATCATTGATGACAGCCATGTCAAGTGTGCCAAACACCACAAACAGCAAAAATAGCCCAATCGCCAAAAACACATCGCCCACACGTGTTACCGTAAATGCTTTGATGGCAGCTCGCCCATTGGCACGATTAGTATAATAAAAACCAATCAGCAAATAAGAGCAAATCCCCACACCTTCCCAGCCCAAATACATAAGCAGTAAGTTATCCGCCAGCACAAGGATGAGCATACTTGCCACAAACAGGTTTAGATAACTAAAAAAACGAGCAAAGCCTGTTTCGCCTTTCATGTACCAACTGGCAAACAGATGAATTAAAAAGCCCACCCCTGTAATCACGCCCAACATGGTCGCCGAAAGACCATCAAGATACAGCCCAAAATTTGGGGCAAAATCACCCACCGACAGCCATGTCCATAACTGCACAGACACTGCCTTTTGAGCATTTGCCAAAAAGCTAAAAATTTGAGCAAAAGCAAATAATGCCGACAATCCCATTGACCCCACGCCAATGATACTCGCCAGCTTTTCAGATAAGCGGTCTCGCCCTATCGCCAATATCAAAAACCCAATCAAAGGGAACAAAATGGTGAGTGCAAGCATGATTACCCCTTTAATTTACTGGCATGATTGACATCAAGGCTCTTGTAACGGTGATAAAATTGAAGCAGTATCGCCAGCCCAATCGCCGCTTCTGCTGCCGCCAAGGTCAATATAAAAATAAACATAATCTGTCCGTCTGGCTTGCCCCATACATTACCCCCAACCACAAAGGCAAGGGCAGCAGCATTCATCATAATTTCTAGGCTCATCAGCATAAACAAAACGTTACGGCGTGCCATGACCCCAGCCAGCCCAATAACAAACAAAATCCCTGCCAATATCAATCCATGATAAACAGGAATGCCAAGACTGGCAAGCTCAGTTGTTTGTGTGGCAAAAGTCTGTAATTGACTCATCACTTATCTCCCTGATGATTTTGCTGGCTAAATACAGGGGTGTCAGGCTGACGATTGGGCGTGTCATGGTCGTTTTGATAATGACTGATGTTCTCATCATCTAGGGCTTTTTTGCCCAAATGATAAGCTGCCACGAGCGCCCCCAACAACAAAAATGCCGCCACTTCTACCAGTAGCACATATTTAGTAAACAGACTGACGCCCACTTCTTTGATGCCAATGGTGCTATCTTGCAGCATGACAGTATCGTTTTGTGTCAAAAAACCCACCAAAACCGCTGTGATGATTAAAGTTAAACATACTGGCATTGCCCACGCACTGGCTGTCAGCCATGACTTTTCTTCATCAGTGTCTGTGCCTAGATTTAACATCATAATCACAAACACAAACAGCACCAAAATCGCCCCTGCATAAACAATCATCTCTAACACGCCTGCAAAGGGAGCTCCAATGATAAAGAAAATCCCTGCCACAGCAAGCAGCGAGACTATCATGGATAAAATGGCATGTACAGGATTGGCGTGTGTAACCACTCTTAGGCTTGACCATATCGTCACAAAGCCCAAGGCATAAAAACCCACCACATCGCCGTTTGCCAAAATCCCACTTAGCACATCAATCATGGCAGCAAACTCCGTACATTAATCGGCTCGGCTTCTTTTTGGTGCGAGCCTTTATCTTTACCTTGGGTTGCCATGCCCGTTACTCGATAATAGTTATAATCAGGGTATTTACCCGTGCCACTAATCAGCAAATGCTCTTTTTCATAAACTAAATTTTGGCGGTTGTATTCACCAATCTCAAAATCAGGGGTGAGCTGAATGGCGGTGGTCGGACAGGCTTCTTCGCACATACCACAAAACACACAGCGACTAAAATTAATGCGGAAAAACTCAGGATACCAACGCCCATCTTCACGCTCTGCCTTTTGTAAGCTGATACAGCCCACAGGACACGCCACTGCACATAGGTTGCACGCCACACAGCGTTCATCCCCATCAGGGTCTCTTGTCAATACAATCCGCCCACGAAACCGTGGCGGTACAGGCACAGGCTGTTCTGGGTATAAAATCGTATCTCTTTTGCGTGTGGCATGGCTATTGACCATCCACATGGAGCGGGCGATGGTAAAAATGCCCATTGCGGTGTTTTTTAATGTTGCAAACATAATCTCTCCTTATTGCACCGCCAAAATTATCGTTGCTGTGGCAAGCAGATTGACCAGTGTTACTGGCAAACACACTTTCCAACCAAAATTCATCACTTGGTCATAACGTGGACGCATGAGCGAGCCACGAGCCAGCACAAACATGGTCATAAAAAACAAAGTCTTAATCAAAAACCAAAACACAGGTGGCACAAAGGGAATGTCTAAGTTAAAAGGAGCCAGCCAGCCACCAAAAAACAAACACGTCATCAGGGCTGAAATCACCACCACATTGACATACTCACCAATGAAAAACATACCAAACTTCATGCCAGAGTATTCCACATGATAACCTTCGGCAAGCTCTTGCTCGGCCTCGGGTTGGTCAAAGGGGTGTCTGTGCGTCACTGCCACGCCTGCCACCACAAAGCACAAAAAGCCAAAAAACTGCGGTACGACATTCCAAACGGTGCTTTGGGCTTCTACGATTTCACGCAAATTAAATGAACCTGCCATCGCCACCACGCCCATCAAGGATAAACCCAAAAACACCTCATAGCTGATGGTTTGGGCAGCACTACGCAAACCGCCCAGCAAGCTAAATTTATTGGCAGATGCCCAACCACCAAACATCACCGCATACACCGCCAAGCCTGCCATGGCAAAAAAGAACAAAATGCCAATATCCCAATCTGCCGCCCCAAGTGTCGGAGACAGTGGAATGATGGCAAAACTTGCCAAAGCGGTAAACATCGCTATCGCAGGAGCAAGTGTAAACAAGCGTTTATCGGCAAAATTGGGTGTCCAATCCTCTTTAAAAAAGATTTTGAGCATATCAGCAACCAGTTGCAAGCTGCCTTGCCAGCCCACACGATTGGGCCCATAGCGGTCTTGCCATAAGGCCAGCATTCGCCGTTCATAGACAATCATGAGTGCCGCTGTAATGACCAGCCCCAAAAATATCACCAAGGTCTGCACCGTCATAAAAATGACAGCCCACCACTCAAACGACAAACCGCTCAAAAAGGACGGCACATCAGGAATGACAAGAATACTCATTTACACCCCCACTTCTTGATGGCTAGATTGACCAAGTGGCATATTATTAAACCCTGTTGTTGGACTAAAAATCGTCCGTCTTTGTGTAACTGCCAGCTTTTTAAGGCTTTTTTGATACGCTGGTACGAATACAGGCGTGTCATCATCTGCTTTTTTGACAGTTGTTGGCACATTGACATCAAAGAGCACTTGTCCCACTGGATAACCAATACAGCCATCTGCCAGATAATCCACCACCTGCACAGGCAAAGTAACGCTCATGTCATGTTGGCTTAGGGTGAGTTTATCACCATTTTTAATCAGCCATTTTTTTGCGTCATCTGTGCTGATTTTCCATACCGCAGGTTTGATTTGACTTGCCACCACCGGGCTGCGACTTATCAAGGCATTTGAACTAAAAAGGTTGTATATCGGCACCAGCACCGCTCGTCCATCAGCAATACTGCTAGACAGACTAGCATTAATCATCAGTTTTTCAAATACATGATCATTTTTTGGCAAATGGTCAAACAAGCGAATGCCAACATCGCCACCTTTTAGCTTGCCACCCACTTTGTCTTGCAGTTTATTCCATGCTTGTGGTGAGTTCCAGCCTGCACTCCATGCAAAAGGAATTAAACTGGCGTGAGTTTTGTCTCCGACATAGCCTTCCATAGAAAAGGTCAAACCACTGTCCAAATCCTTAGGTTGCATGGGCTCATGGATAGAAATCGGTGAACGTAGCACCGTACGCCCTGAATATCGGCGTGGCTCACGAGCAACCTTTAATCCTGTGATACGATACTCTGATTGCGGTGCAACATCACGCACCAATGCCAATTCAGGACAATCAGCCACCAACACATCAAGCACATCATCTAGATGACACCATGTTGGTTTGGCAGTATTTGTACTAAGAGCATTATCAAGAGCGTGTAGCCAACGCCAAGCATCTTTAATGTCGCTGTTTGGCTCATAATATTTTTTGTCATAAGCAGCAAAAAACCGCCCCGCTCGCCCGTCGGCTGATACCAATGTGCCATCACTTTCGGCAAATGAGCCTACTGACAGCACAAAATCCGCCTTATCATGCCAATCATAACGTTGATGGTCTAGCACAATCAATGTTTTGCCAGTGATTTGCTCAAATTGACTTGGCGTTAGATTGGACAAATCATGCTCCAATACCACCACCGCATCAAAATCTTTGGTCAATATCTCTTCTACTGACCGCCCACCAAGCAAATTTAGTCCCACACTATTGGCACTTGGCATGGCAAGATACACCCCTGTTTTATCAGCATATTGGGTGTTGATTTTAAGCAGGCGCAAGCTGAGTTCTTTTTCAAAATCGGCAGGGTTTCGCTCAGTGTGATGATTGCCATCTGTTTTGGCGGATTTGTCAATATCTAAAAATTGACGTTTAACTTCATCACGAATTTTGGCGTTTTGTACTTCTATATACTCACGCTCTACATGGGCGATTTGTTGGCGTTTGGCAGTTAAAGTTTGGGCAATATAACCTGTGGCTTGCAAAATGGCTTTTGATGACAAACTTGTGCCACTAAGAATCAGTGGGCGCTCCGCCATTATCAAATCATAAGCGATATGATAAGCAAGGGCAATCATACTTGTTTCATCATCAACCACAAGCTTAGTTTCTTTGGCAAAAAACGCTAAGGCATCTTCATTAATCTTGCTTAATTTATCAGCAAAATTTTTGATGATGTCGCCCACCATAAAACCAAGCCGTGCAATGTCATTGGGCGTGGCAACCACAGAAACCTTGGCAATGTCATCAAGTTTGCTATTGGTAACGCCAGCCACATAGATAGGGCTGTATGCTTCTTGTCCGATACGCTTGACAGGCTCAGCCAGCCAATGCTCTGTCCGCAAAGCCGTTGCCATTTGGCGAGCTTTGTTTTTGGCTGCTTGACGCACCGATAACGCCACACGGCTGGCGGTTTGGGTCAAATCTTCACCCAAAATAAACACCGCATCTGCCGTCTCAATCTGAGCCAGCGAAACATTTTGCACATCTGTATGACGCAATATCTGCACGCCAAGCCCCACCAAATCTTGCTCTATGGCTCGCTCGCCTGTGCTGTAATTATCTGCACCCACCAGTTTTTTGAGAGCAAAGTTACTTTCTAAACTTGCATTGGCTGAGCCAATGCCGATGACTTTTTTACCTTTTAAAAGGTTTGCCACACCATCTAAGGCAAAATCGGCAGAGATGGGGCTAAATGTACCATTGATATTTTGCAAAGGCTCAACAGGTCTGTCGCTACGATTGACATAGCCGTAACCAAACCGCCCTTTGTCACACAAAAAATAGCCATTCACATCATGATTGTAGCGGTTTTCAATGCGTCTAAGCTCACCATAACGCTCGCCTGCCGAGATGTTACAGCCTGTGGAACAGCCATGGCAAATGCTTGGGGCATATTGCATGTCCCATTTACGGTTGTAGCGGTCAGAGTGGGTTTTGTCAGTAAACACACCTGTGGGGCACACTTCGGTTAAGTTACCACTAAATTCGCTGTCAAACTGCCCTTCTGTATCACGCCCAAAATACACGCGATTGTTTGACGCATACACACCAAAGTCCGTGCCACCTGCATAGTCTTTATAAAAGCGTACACAGCGATAGCAAGCGATACAGCGGTTCATCTCATGGTTGATAAACACGCCCAAATCTTGATTGTGGTGCGTGCGTTTGGTGAAGCGATAACGTCTTTGGCGATGTCCTGACATATAAGTCATGTCTTGTAGATGACAATGACCGCCTTCTTCACAAGTAGGGCAATCGTGGGGGTGGTTGGTCATCAAATATTCCACGATACGCTTACGAAACGCCTTGGCTTCATCATCGTCCACAGAAATGTACATATCATTGGTCGGAGCAACCATACAGCTCATCACCAACCGTCCACGCCCTGCCTTGTAGTCGTCTTCGCTCATGTACTGTTTGACCGCACATTGACGGCACGAACCCACCGAGCCAAGTGCAGGGTGATAACAAAAATATGGAATGTCAATCCCAAGCGACAAACAGGCTTGTAATAGATTATCGCTGCCGTCCACTTCTACGCTTTTACCATCTATATGAATGACCGCCATGTTATTCCCCTAGTTTGTCATTGTTAATTTTGGCTTCAAATTCATGACGAAAATATTTTAAGGCACTCATCAGTGGCTCCATCGCACCGGGGGCATGAGCACAAAAGGTTTTGCCAATCCACAAATCACCAGTCAGCTCAGACAGCTTGTCAATATCGCCATCTTGTCCCTGTCCGCTGTCTATGGCATCTAAGATTTTCATCCCCCACGGCAAGCCATCACGGCACGGCGTACACCAGCCACAGCTCTCACGCTGAAAAAACTTTTGTAGATTTTTTGACAAACTCACCATGTCTTGGGTCTCGTCCACCACCATCATCAGACATGTCCCTAGACGAGAGCCTGCTTTTGTGATTGGGTCAAAATCCATGACAGTGTCCAAATGCTCATCGCTGGCGGTCAAAAAGTCAGTACTTGCTCCCCCTGGTAGCCACGCCTTTAAGGTCAGTCCGTCTTGCATGCCACCTGCCAGCTCAATCAGCTCTCTGGCGGTATAACCAAACGGCACTTCCCACAGCCCTGCATCTTTGACACGCCCTGACACACCCATGATTTTGGTACCCGGTGTCTGGCTTTTGCCTTTTTTCTTGGGCAAATCCAAATACCAATCCACGCCATTTAATAAGATGGCTGGCATATTATTGAGCGTTTCTACATTATTGACCACCGTGGGGCGACCCCAAGCTCCTGACACCTGTGGGAAAGGCGGTTTGGTGCGTGGGTTGGCTCGCCTGCCTTCCAAACAGTTAATCAGTGCTGTCTCTTCACCGCAAATATATCGCCCTGCCCCTGTGTGTACATGAAGCTCAAAATTAAAATCCGTGCCTAAAATATTATCGCCAAGCAGTCCATTTGCCAAGCATTCATCAATGGCATTTTGTAGCCTTTGAGCTGCCAAAATATACTCGCCACG
Source organism: Moraxella sp. VT-16-12 (assembly GCF_002224245.2). Taxonomy (GTDB): domain Bacteria; phylum Pseudomonadota; class Gammaproteobacteria; order Pseudomonadales; family Moraxellaceae; genus Moraxella. The sequence goes on along the minus strand of NZ_NKHK02000006.1, from coordinate 108,420 downwards.
AATAAAAATATAACCCACACTTGCCCCAATGGCATAGGCAGAGATGAGCATGCCTTCAATGAGCTGAAACGGTATCCGCTCCATCAAAAGACGGTCTTTAAAGGTGCCAGGTTCCATCTCATCGGCATTACAGATAAGATACCGCACGCCACCATCAGGGGGCGTCATAAATGTCCATTTTAGTCCCGCGTTAAAACCTGCCCCACCACGTCCACGCACGTTGGCAGCTTTTATCATCTCGCCGACTTCTTTGGGAGTTTTGGCTAAGGCGTTTTTTAAACCGTCAAAGCCTTTTAATGCCTGATAATCTGCCAAAGTCAAGAGCGCATCATGATGATACAGCCGCCATGTCAAAGGGTGTGTTAGACTTGTAGGTGCTTCGCCATCTGCCAAACCCACACCATAAATGGGAATGCGTTGGCGGTTAAGCTGACTTGGGGCAAGTCCATTTTTGCGTGCTTGTATCTGCTCTGCCACGCTCATCATGTTTGTTTGTTTGGCTGTCATAGATATTGCTCCAATAACAATGACACATCAGCAGGCGTTACCGACCCATAAGTATCTTCATCAATCAAAACACTCGTTCCTTTGTCGCAGTTACCCAAACAGCAAATAGGCAACAGCGTAAATCTGCCATCAGGGGTGGTTTGTCCATAATCAATGCCAAGCTGACGTTTAAATTCGCTCTCTATCGCTTCAAACCCTGTCAAATAACAAGCAATGCTATCGCACAACAAAATCACATGGCGACCTACTGGCATACGATAAATGCGATTAAAAAAGGTTGCCACACCTTCCACATCAGCTGCTGGGATAGACAGCATATTGGCGATGGCATTAAGCTGGGCGTCATCTATCCAGCCGTTGCGTCTTTGTACCAGTTTTAGGGCATCCAATACTGCCGCACGTGGCTGGGGATAATGGTGGATATATTCTTTGATGCCAACAATCTCATCGGCAGTCAAAATGCTGTCAATATCCACTTTGGGCGTTTTGTCGGTTACTATTTTCATAAAGTTACCATGATTTTGCTAGCTTTCGCTCGCTTTATTTAAAATTAGCTAAAATAATGCTATCTTTGCTAGGATTATTTTAACAAACTATCACTCACTTTGGCGGTTTTATCAAACCATCTAAAACATCACATATCATGCTCAGCACTTAATTACATATCACACATGACAATTTTGTGCCAAGCATTGACTGTGCCAAATTTATTTACAACCATCTGTCAGCATGGTGATAAACTCACTTTCAGTCAGCTTAGACGTATCATTGGCAAGCTCATAGTAGCACGCCTTTTTATCAATAAAAATTTGTGATGCCAATTTAAAATCCATATCATCAAACAAGCCCGCTGACACATAATAGTTATCTGTACCAAGCTGGTGAAAATACAAATGTGTCCCACAAACTTTACAAAAGTTACGTGTGCCCCACGCCACCATCTGATAGCTTGTCATATTGTCTTTACCCTTGATGTCAATGCCTTGGGTGGCAAAGGTAAATCCTGCCGAACCGCCCCATTTGCGACAGTTGCCACAGTGGCAAGCGTGCAGTTCATGATTATCCATCGTCTCAATAATAACGGCTTGACATAGACATTGACCTTTCATCTATACTTCCTTTTAATCACATAAAATGACGAAAATTTTGTTTTTAATGCTCATCCCAAAAACTTTAGCCTCATCATAAGCTTAAAGATAACCATAAGTAAATAATACAATTTGGCTTACTGGCTCATACAATAATATAATCCAATCCGCCCCATGACAGCCATAGCGATAGGCAGGCACACCAGCAATAAAATAAAACGCCTTGTCATTGTATGCAATCACTGGCTCATCATCTTGCCACTGACAAACAAATGCTGCTGGCAACTCGCAATCAGACAGCCAATCTTTCACATTTTCAGACAGCTTGCCACCCATGCTATCAAGCCAATTTTGTGCGACTGCACCATCACCATCATTAGGATAAACACCAAGTAATTTACCTGTTTGATAAAAACGCTTTTGGCGAAACTGATAATACTCTATGCTCTCTTCAACATATGTTTGAACATCATCAAAATCTTTGTCATCAATGCTGTTATCAAAAACATCTGTTGGTTGAGTGTTTAAACCTCTGGCAAAATACCGCTCATCAGCCAAAAATTCATACTTGTTATCACAGGTCAGCCTAAACGAAAGCCAATTTGCACTGACAAATTTATTGTGGTGTTTTTTGGTGCATTCGCCAATATAACCTTCATAGGGTTCAAATGGGTTTAGCATATGCACCACTTGCCCACGCCACCCATCATTTAGCATACCCAAATCAATACTAACTAGTGGCAAAAAATGCTTTATTAACCAAGATTGACGCTCTACAAATATCTCATCAATGTTTGGAAATGGTGTTAAATATTCGTTTAACTCATTGATATTTTTATACAAAGGCAAAACAGCATTCATCTTGCCACCGCTTTTATGATTTTTCTTCACCACGCTTAGATTTTAGTTTAATCTGCAATCTAAGTTCATTGGCACTATCAGCATTTCTGATGGCTTCATCATAACTAATCGCCCCTTCTTCATACAAATCAAACAAGGCTTGGTCAAAGGTTTGCATGCCCACTTCACGGCTTTTGGTCATCACCGCTTTTAGCTCGTGCATCTCGCCTTTTAAAATCAAATCTGACACCAAACGAGTGTTTAACATCACTTCCACCGCTGCCCGCCGACCCTTACCATCTTGGGTGCGGATAAGGCGTTGGCTGATGATGGCTTTCATATTGGCAGACAAATCCATCAAAAGCTGGTTGCGGCGTTCTTCGGGGAAAAAGTTAATAATTCGGTCTAATGTCTGGTTAGCGTTGTTGGCGTGTAGCGTTCCCAAACACAAATGCCCCGTCTCAGCAAAGGCAATGGCATGCTCCATCGTCTCAGTATCTCGTATCTCACCAATCAAAATCACATCAGGGGCTTGGCGTAAGGTGTTTTTTAGGGCATTATGCCAAGAGTGTGTGTCCACGCCCACTTCACGATGAGTAATCATGGATTTTTTATGCTTATGGACATACTCCACAGGGTCTTCTACGGTGATGATATGCCCTGCACTGTGCTCATTACGATAATCAATCATCGCCGCCAAAGAAGTTGACTTGCCTGAGCCTGTACCGCCCACTACCAGCACTAAGCCACGTTTTTCCATGATGACATCACGCAGTTTTGGGGGCAGTTTGAGTTTATCAAAATTGGGAATCTCAGCAGCAATGGTACGAATCACCATGCCGACTTGTTGCTGCTGAACAAACACATTGACTCGAAAACGGCTGACATTTGGCACGTTGATGGCAAAATTGCACTCCAAATCTTGCTCAAACTCTTCACGCTGTCTGTCATTCATCAAACTATATGCAAACAGTTTGGTTTTATCGGCACTTAATGTCTGTTTGGACAAAGGTTTCATCAAGCCTTGATGTTTGACGCTTGGTGGAAAATCCGCCGAAATAAACAAATCCGAAGCCCCCACTTCCACCACTTTGGTGAGCATACTAAACATGATGTTGCGTGCTTCGTGTAGCGTCTCTTCGGCAAAGGCGATTAAGGATTCTTCGGCAATGTGATGTGTGGTCATAGTGTTTTCTTAAAATAATATACTGATGGTTTGATAAAGTCCAATTAAAGCGATTATCGCTAGCATGATACCTGACAATCTTCCCACCCACGCAATAAATGACTGGTGTTTTATCTTGGCAAACATCATACTATATAAGGATAAAATGCCATAATCTAATGCCACCCATGTTAACGTCAATACCATCATGGCGATGTTGATGTTTTTATCAACGTTAAAAAACAATGGAAAGAATGCCACAAAAAATAGCACATCTTTGGGGTTGCTAATGCCAACTAAAAAACCTTGTGTAACATAATTCATCAAAGGTTGATTAGATTTATCTGACACATCTAGTGATAAGGGCTTGGCATTAAAACTATCTTTGATGATTTGTGTGGCAAAATACAATAAATATAACGACCCAAATAGCGTTAAATAAGTCAATAAATATTCACTAACTTGAAATACGCCATACAACACCAAAAATGATGCGCCAATCAACATCAACGAAGCGATGTTTGTTCCTATAATGGTGGCAAATCCTGCCAAAAATCCTTGCTTTACACTATTATTTACCACCATGACAGTTACAGGGCCGGGAGTGGATAAAAACAACACCACCGAACCGACAAATGCTGACAAGACAGCCACATCAATCATGATGGATTACCTATCACAATCCGCCATCACAATATCAATGCTTGCCAAATAAATAATGGCATCTGACACCAAAGAGCCGTTAATCACGCTGGGCATCTGCTGCAAATGAGCAAAAGTTGGCGTACGGATACGCGTGCGATAGCTCATGGTGGCGTTATCGCTCGTTACATAGTAGCTGTTTAGCCCCTTGACCCCTTCTACCATACAGGCAGACTCGCCAGCAGGCATCACAGGTCCCCAAGAGACGGATACAAAGTGGTTAATCAGCGTCTCAATGTCTTGTAGCGTACGGTCTTTGGGTGGTGGTACTGCCAAGGGATGTTCAGCCTTATACGCACCGCCTGGCATGTTATTTAAGCACTGTTCAATGATGCGCAAAGACTGGCGAATCTCTTCAATTTTCACCAAACATCTGTCATAGGCATCGCCGTTATAAAACACAGGTACGTCAAACTCAAAATTTTCATAACCCAAATAGGGACGAGCTTTACGCAAATCAAACTCAATGCCCGTGGCTCGTAGTCCTGCCCCTGTTACACCCCATGCTAGGGCGTGTTTGGCATCGTATTGGGCAACATTTTGCGTGCGTCCTTTTAAGACGGTGTTGGTCATGGTGGCTTTGTAGTATTCATCAATACGTTTTGGCATCCAATCCAAAAACTCACGCACCAGTCGCTCCCAGCCATTTGGCAAATCCATCGCCGTACCACCAATCCTGAACCACGCAGGGTGCATGCGATAGCCCGTTACCGCTTCTATGATGTCATACGCCTTTTGACGGTCAGTAAACATATAAAACACAGGAGTCATACCGCCCGCGTCTTGGATAAATGTTCCCCAGTAGAGCAGATTATTGGTAATCCTAAACAGCTCACTCATCATGATACGAATGGTGTTGGCACGCTCAGGCACGCTAATGCCAGCGAGTTTCTCCACCGCCATGATATAAGGCAGTTCATTCATCACCCCACCCAGATAGTCAATGCGGTCGGTATAAGGGATAAACGAATGCCACGTTTGACGCTCCGCCATTTTTTCAGCACCGCGATGATGATAGCCAATATCAGGGATACAATCCACAATCTCTTCACCATCAAGCTGCAACACCAAACGAAACGCCCCGTGTGCTGATGGGTGGTTTGGACCAATGTTCAAAAACATAAAGTCTTCATCGCGCCCAGAGCGTTTCATGCCCCACTCTTCTGGTACAAAACGTAAGTTTTCTTGCTCAAACTGTTGTTTGGCAGTGTTCAAAAAATATGGCGTAAACTCGGTGGCTCGTGCATGATACTCTTTACGAAGGGGGTGTCCTTCCCAGTATTTTGGCAATAAAATGCGTGTCAAATGAGGGTGTCCATCAAACACCACCCCAAACATATCCCACACTTCTCGCTCATACCAGTTGGCATTGGGATAAATTTTGGTCGCTGACGGAATGCTTTCATTTTCTTTTAATGCCACTTTGATACGAATGTCGCTATTTCGCTCCAAACTCATCAAATGATAAAACACAGTAAAGTCGCTATCAGGCAAACCATAACGGTGCTTACGCAAACGCTCATCCATGGCGGATAAATCCACCAGCATGACAAAGGGCTTGGGCAATGTCCGCAAAGTCATCAGCACAGCAAGCACGTCTGATTTTTCCACCCAAATGGTGGGAATGCCGTCTGCGGTTTCTTGGGTGATAAACTGATGATTTTTGGCAGTCAATTCTTGTAATACACCAAAATCATGAATATGATGAACACTCATTATAATTTCTTACCTTTATGCCGTTAGTCTAGCCAAATATCCAGTTTTTGTGCCAAATTTTCTAGTGTCGCCTTGTGGGTTTTATCAATCAACCAAAAATGCACGTCATCATTACCACCCCAAATATGGAGCAAGCTGTATGGGGTGCTACTTTCTAATTTGGCAAGTAGATTATCCATATCGCCTGCATACTCTTCACCAGTAATCACAAAAGGCTCATCAGTATATTGGCTAATATACTCACTCAACGCTTGGCAATCAAACTTCCAATCATCAAAATAGCAAGGGGAAAAATGCACCATCAAAGTTTGCAGCCAGACCATTTTGGGTGTTTCATCAATGCTATCTAAATCCACCACTTCGCCTGTTTGTTCTTGTAGCCACGCTTGAAAACTTGGTACGTCTTGATACAAATCTTGATAAATCTTTACCAAATCATCAAGTTCATCATCACCCAGTCCATAGCACTGGTTAAACAAAGTGATAAACTTGGTAAAAGCGACAACGTTCATGCCTTTTTGTGTGTCATACATCACAAATCCTTGCGATAGTTATTGTGCGTTATCAGGACTTCTTAAATTCTTAACCGCAATACGCTCTGCCATTTTGCGGTCTCGCTCAGGCGTCATAATCGGCTGATAAATGCCTTGGTCAAGATGAATGCCAAGCGGACGGCGTTCGTGAGTGATGGACTCTTGTAGTAGCATCAACGCCTGAATTACCGCTTCGGGGCGGGGCGGACAGCCGGGGATATAGACGTCCACAGGCAAGATTTTATCCACGCCTTGCACCACCGAATAAATGTCATACATACCGCCTGAGTTGGCACACGCTCCCATAGAGATGACCCATTTAGGTTCAAGCATTTGTTCATACAAACGCAAAATCACTGGCGCCATCTTCACAAAACACGTTCCTGCCACAATCATCACGTCCGCCTGACGTGGTGAAGCTCTAATAACTTCCGCCCCAAAACGAGACAAATCATGCACCGCTGTCAATGTGGTGGCATACTCCACATAACAACAGCTTGTACCAAAGTTAAATGGCCACAAAGAGTTTTTGCAACCCCAGTTAGCAGCAGCATGCACCAAATCTTCAAGGCGACCCAAAAAGACGTTTTTTTCTACTTCGGCTTGCGTGATGTCATCAACCACTTGGCGGGTCTGATGGGGATATTGGCTGGCTTCTTCATTGGCACGAGTGAAAGTATATTTCATGGCTAAAACTTGTATTGGCTTGTAAGATGGATTTACTTGCTATGTGCCAACATCAATCGGCTGGCGAATTAAAATCTTGGGTAGTAACACGTCCTGTGGTATTGATGTGGTCAATATTTGCCATATGGGCTTTATTTTTTTCAATGTCATTAGAGACATTGATGCGTCCTGATGATTGAGCAGGCACTTTACCCGTGGGGTCAGTATGCAGCTCATCAATGCCATTAAAAGCAGTAATGGCAGCCAAATCAAAATTGGCAGGCTTTTGATAAATGCGTGGCTTGGGTTTGTGTTTGTCAGCAGGTGCCCAGTTCATCGCCCCAAGTCTCATCTCGTAAATGAGCCCCACAAACAAAATCACAATAAAAATCGCTGCGGTGGTAAAACCAACCCAACCCACTTCTCGCACGCTGACGGCATAAGCGTACAAAAATAAGGCTTCTAAATCAAATATCACAAAAAAAATCGCCACCAAGTAAAACTTAGCGGACAAACGTATGCGAGCAGAGCCAGCAGATACCACGCCTGCTTCAAAACTTTCTTGTTTTTGTGAACCTGACGAACGACCACCCAATAGACGTGGCACCATCAGCATAAACACGACCAATCCTGTGGCGGCAAGTAGATAAATAATGGCTGACCAATAGGCTGGCATATCACACCCCATGTGATTTATACTTGTTAGTTCTTAAAAAAAATCTTAACTATTATATCATAATTTAGAAAAATGCCTACTGTAAAAATTCCAAATGTGCCACGAAACAGACAAAAGCATAAAAAACCAAGCATAAAGATACTTGGTTTTTGTTAATAAATCTTACAAGATAAATTATTGGTTAATCACGTCTGTGCCAGCAGGGGGTGTAAAATTAAATTGGCTGGCGTTGATTTTTTTGTTCATGCTAATATTACTAAATTTAATGCTGGTGGTCTGACCCAAATTATCATTAAGCACCATCATAACCGGTCGCCCCCCATTAAAGCTGATGGACAAATCACGAAATTCAGAACTGCCAGATTTGGGGGTTAATAAATAATAGTTTTTGGCAGGATTGGGCTGACTGATGTTAAAACTTCTGGCGATTTGAGCGGGGTCTCCCGATAGGAGCACCGCAGGGGTATCGCCCACTTGGCTTGTTACTGATTGTTTGGTTGCTTGATTTAAGTCGGGGTCGTGTGTCCACATGGTACTGCCATTAACCACAATCAACTGCTTAGCTGGCGATGTGATGTTCCAGCGAAATTGATTGCCACGTTGAACCGCCATATTACCACGATACACCTTAGAACGTCCATTTGCCTTCGTGGTTTGCTCAAAATTTGCCGTCATAGACTTGGTGTTGGACAAAAGTTTGTTTAAATTTGTTACGGCTGTATTGGCATGACTGATTGTTGGTAGCACAAAACCCAATGCCACAGCTGACAACGCCACAGAATATTTAATAACCGATGTAAGATTTGACATAATGACTCCTAATTTTTAATAATGCGTGCATTTTGCCATGTTTTTATGTTGCAATCTAGGGGATTTTTGCAAATTTAAAGGGTTTTTGTTGCTATTTTTAGGCAATTTTAACCATAAATTTACAACCGCCCTTGAAAGAATTCTCAAATATTGCTACCATATCGCTATTTATCATCAAGGAATGTCATGTTATCTCCCAAAATCAAAAATCAGTTTTCTGACCATCCCCAAATCATCATGCGACCTGTTCACCTTAAATTATCCGAAGAGATTATTAAGCATTTAGAACACACCATGAGTGAACATGGCTTTAATACCATTCAAGGCTTGATACGTTATTATATCCGTCAAGGGCTTGACCGTGATAATTGTAGCTATTCGCTGGCTGATGACGTATTATTTATTGATGAGTTACGCAAAAAAGGCGTGAGCGAACAGCTGATAGAAGAAGCTCTGGTAAACATCAACAAACGCTGTGGGTGTCCTTAACACCTATGACATACAAACGCCTCAATATAACATCTCACCACCATAACATCTTACCATCAGCAGTAGCATAATTATAGTATTCTATGACAAAATGCTCATAATCAGCAGATGCTGCATAAGCCAAGACCGCTACAACAACAGGCATGGAACTAAATGCCTGATATAATCCCCTTGCCCCAAATTTATCAATCGCCTCTTGATTATTTTCAATCAAGTGTGTCACAAGCTCTTTTGATAGCTCTGCTGTGGAGTTTACCATTTTAAGCTGATTTTGTAGCACATTCCATGGCGATGTTGGGCTTTGGTATAAGATTTTGACATAATCATCAGCACTTAATGTCTTCAAACAAATGGCGCGCCCAATACGTCCAAGTAATTCATCAGGCACACCACATTTACTCAAAAACAGGTGGTCATAATTTTTTGGTGTCTTATCAGAATCATCGTGGCTAAAACCCTTGAAGCGGCGTTTCATATTGCTTTGATGAACACCAAAACTGCCCACCACAATAAACATCATTCGCTCTGATGAAAGACTCATGGGATAATCAGAATATTTATCCTGATGATACCGCTCCACAGGAAATGGTGCAGAACCTTCTAATACTGTTAATAACTGCATGGCAATTTCTAGGTTTCCGCCTTCATTTAAAAACAGTTTATCAAACTCATCTAATACCACCACAGACGTTTCAGCAATCCTCATGTCTCTGTCAGCACTTTCATAAATCATACGTCCAACAGTGTCAAGATTGATACCCACAATGCCTGTTCTTACCAAAGTTGAACAGTCCACCGTTACCACATTTAAATCAAAAGCCTTGGTGGCATATTTGACCAAATGTGTCTTACCTGTGCCTGTTGCTCCCATCAATAACACAGGTTGCTGTCTAAGGCAGTCATCATCGCCTGCGTATGCAACCTGACTTTCCTTGCCAGTTTTCGTGTATTGTTGTATCAAGCGAGTGGCAAATAGCTTATGATAGTACAGCATAGGAGTCAGGATAAATATCGCATCTTCTTGTCCAATCACAGTCTCTCTAAGCTGATCCATGACATCAATCAGTTTGGGGATATCAACATCAACCGAAAACCCCTTATCCATCTCTTCATCTAAGCCCAAATCCCTAAATGTGCTAAATGCTTTTTGTTCTACTTCCTGTTTTGTTTGACTCACCTGTTCATCTTGCTGTCTCAAACGCTCATGCGTCATTGAATCTTTTGTTTGTGTCTCATCATCATTTTTGTCATCATCTCCCATAAGAAATTTTGCCATTTTTAATGCTGAAAGATAATCAACATTTTGTAATAATTGCTCAATTTGTTGCACCAGCTCTTTTTCACCAAGCAGCTTAGGCAACTCATAGGCCTGTTTGAGTGATTGCCAATCTTTAACCATTTTATCAGACAGTATTTTGATGTCATCAGGGCTTTCTTTACCAAGCTCAACAAACTTAACACGCTCCTCAATCCAAACTTCAACCAAGCTAATTATCTGAATTTCATTGAGTTTTGGCAACTCTTTTAGTACGAGAACTTTTTCTTCCACATCCAAAGACAAGCTGGTAGCAAGCAGTGAAAAGAAAAACTCTTTACTAAATGGCAACTTGCCTTCCTTAAAAGGATAGTGTACAGAGATTAAGTGCGACATCATCAACTCCAAAACTGGCTATAAATTGAGTGAATGTTTAGACACTTTAATTGTAGGGGGTGCACTTAGGTTTGTACACCCCATAATGAATGGATTTTGTTATTATTTTGTATATATTTTAGTCAGGATTGTGCGACCACTGCCAGCATTTCATCTAAAACCGCCACCGCCCCCCGACCAGATGCATTAGGAGCATTGACCATGCCAACCGCCACATACAGTCTATTTTGACTGTCTAGCACATAGCCTGCCATACTCGTTACATCATCTAGGGTGCCTGTTTTGATAAACGCTCTTTCAATGGCGGGGTGATTGGCGTTACGATATGCCAGCTTTGCCATCGTACCAGTTCGCCCTGCAACTGGCAAAGACTGCTTAAATGTCTCAAAATCATCTTGTTTTGCCATATAAGCCAACAGTTCACCCATCGCTTTTACGCTGACTTGGCAGTCTCGGCACAGCCCTGATGCTCGGCTCATGATGGGAGCAGGTGATGACAAATGCGACTGCCACCAACCATCCATCAGAGCAAAAGTTTTGGGATAAGTGCTGACTGTTTGCCCCACTGCCAAAGGTAAAGACAGTGCCACCTGTTCGGTCATGACGTTGTTGGAATATTGGTTAATGTCATAAATCTGATGAGACAATGCTCGTGATGGAAAGCTAAACAAAGGCAGTGTTTTTGGGCGGGTCTCAAAAGCTTTGGGCGTACGCACTTGACCGGTGAATTTTGGGTCAAGCTGTTGCCAAACACCTTTTACCGCTTTTATCATAAAATCATCGCCATCGGCAAAATTTAGCCAATAGCTGACTCGTCCACACGCCGAACGTGCCGTGCCTGTGCTTTGTAAAGCATTGTCGGACAAACGAAAAGATGGCTCGCCATCACACGCACCGCTTTGGGCAGTCAGACTGCTTGGTGCATGAAAATCCGCCAATGGGGGCAAAATTCTGACCGCCACTTTATTGTCGCCAGTTGACAAAAACCCCATGACAAGTCTGCCTGCTTTGTCCAACTCGCCTGTTGATACCTGTCTGCCTGATGGCAACACATCAATCTCTACCGTGCCATAATTAATAAGCAGAGCATTTGGCTGAGCATTATAGGCTCTTTGACCATAGCCATCAAAGGCATTTGGGTTTTGGGCGACATTAAAAAACGCCCGATTATCCACAATGATATCACCTTGAATGTGCCTGATACCCTTGGCAGGCAAATAAGACATCAAGGAAACCAAACGCTCATGTGTCAAAGATGGGTCACCTTGCCCCACAATGATGACATCGCCATACAACACCCCATCTGCCACAACACCTGTATGATAAACGTGAGTAAACCAACGAAAATCTTTACCCAGCATTTGTAAAGCAATGGCGGTAGTGATGAGTTTTTGGGTAGAAGCAGGCGTACGAAGTGTGTCTGCATGATGGCTAATCAATGGCGTATCTGACCCCACAGGTGCCACCCACAAACTGACTTGGTCGGCAGTGAGTTGCAGTTCGCTGATTTTTTTGGCGATACTGTCAGGCAAATTTGCTTGTGTTTGTATTGCCAACACGCCCACCATCATCAAGGCAGATTTCAAAAAATATCTCACACAATGTCCTAGCTAAAATATTTGATCAAGCCATCTTGGATACCATCACTTATCATGCCTTTAAAAGGTTTGGCAATAAATCCCAAATTAGCTTCAAACACCACTTTATCTGCCGTCAAAACCGCTCGTCCGTCCACGCCTGATTTTTTGATGGTAACCACGTCTTGATTTGCCCCTTCTTGATAAGTGGCATCAAAACCAAATTCTTTGCGTGCATCATCAAGCCATTGTTTTGCTTGGGTGCGTGCAGTAGCAAAATCAAAATTGTGCGTTTGTTCAATATAAATGTCTGACATAAATTTTCCTAATAAAAAGCAAGTGTGAAATTAAGTTTTAGGCAAGGTTACACCGGTTTGCCCTTGGTATTTGCCACCACGGTCTTTATAAGACGTCTCACACACTTCATCGCTTTGAAAAAAGAGCATTTGTGCCACGCCTTCCCCAGCATAAATGCGGGCAGGTAGATTGGTGGTGTTGCTAAACTCCAAAGTAACATGACCTTCCCACTCTGGCTCCAAGGGCGTAACATTGACAATGATACCACAGCGAGCATAAGTGGATTTGCCCAAGCAAATGGTCAGCACATCACGGGGTATGCGAAAATACTCTACCGTACGAGCCAAAGCAAAGGAGTTGGGCGGAATGATACACTCGTCCCCCACAATATCAATAAAACTTCTTTCATCAAAGTTTTTGGGGTCTACAATGGCAGAGTGCACGTTAGTAAAAACTTTAAATTCGTTGGCACAGCGAACATCATAGCCATAGCTTGACGTGCCATAACTGACTAGCTTTTCACCACGCTCATTATAACGCACCTGCTGCGGCTCAAACGGCTCAATCATGCCATGCTCTTGTGCCATTTGGCGTATCCAACGGTCAGATTTGATGGACATAAAACCCCCTTACAAAAAGGGCATATTATAGCACTTTTTGTCATAAAAACACCAAAAATAAAACGGTCATGATGACCGTTTTTTAATCGCATTAAACTTCTGGGCTATGCTCTTCAATCAATGGCTTTAATTCGCCTGATTGATACATTTGCAAAATAATATCGCTACCACCAATCAGCTCACCATTGACCCACAGTTGTGGGAATGTTGGCCAGTTGGCAATCAGTGGCAAGGTGCTACGAATCTCAGGGTTTTCTAGAATATTTACAAAGGCAAACGGTCTGCCGATTTGTGTCAGTACTTCTACGGCACGAGCAGAAAAACCGCATTGGGGAAACTGGGGCGTGCCTTTCATGTACAATAAAACAGCGTGGTCTTTGATTTGGTTTTCAATCAAAGATTTGATTTCAGGGTTAATGTCAGTCATGACCGTCTCCAAAATATTGAGTAAATCTGTGCTATTATAAAGGTGATAAGATATTTTTCAATACTTATTTTGGATAATTGTGTGCAAATAATAACACCACCGCACTGGCATAAATGCCTTCGCCACGCCCAATCCAGCCCATTTTTTCATTGGTGGTGGCTTTTAGGCTAATTTGCTCACGTTGTACGCCCAAATTATTTGCAATGCACTCACAAATGGCGGTGTGATGTGGGGCAAGTTTTGGGCGTTCAGCGATGACAGTAATGTCAGCATTGCCCAACACATAGCCTTTATTTTTAACAAGCTCATAAACGTGTTGTAGTAGCACTTTACTGTCTGCCCCCTTAAAAGCAGGGTCAGTATCAGGAAAATGCTGTCCAATATCGCCAAGTGCCAATGCCCCCAAAAGAGCATCGCACAATGCGTGCAATATCACATCGCCATCTGAATGGGCTTTGATGCCATGCGTGTGGGGAATCTGCACGCCACCAAGCACAACAAAATCCCCATCTGTAAAGGCATGAACATCAATGCCTTGTCCGATTTTTATCATCGCTCACCCCTTAGATGGCATAACCCAAGGCATAAAACGCCACAAGTGCCACTGCAATAATCACCGTACCAATATTAAGTTTTTTAAATTCGCCACAGATGACACGCCCCAGCACCAACAAACCAAAACCAAGCATGATGCCCGTAACGATATTTGCTGTCAAAACAATAAATACTGCACAAACCAAACCGCTCATCGCCCCCACAAAGTCATCAAAATCAAGTTTTGAGACATTACTTAGCATGAGCAAACCCACATACATCAGTGCAGGAGCGGTGGCATAGCTTGGCACTAAAAATGCCAAAGGCTGAAAAAACAACATCAGCAAAAACAACACACCCACAATGACTGCCACCAATCCTGTTTTGCCACCCACTGCCGTTCCTGCTGCCGACTCAATATAAACCGCAGCAGGTGCTGTACCAAACACACCAGACATCAAACTTGACATAGAATCTGCGGTTAAAGCCTTGCCCCCACCGATGATTTGACCATCTTTATCAATCAAACCTGCTTGCCCTGCCACCGCACGAATCGTTCCTGTGGCATCAAATACCGCCGTCATCACAAGAGCAAACACCACAGGCAACACCGCCGCATTTAATGCCCCCATAATGTCCATCGCCCCAAACAGCGACTCACCTGAAACCACAGGCAGTTTAAACACTGAACCGCCAAATTTTACATTAGGGTCAAAAATCAGTCCCACAATGGTGATGGCGATAATCACCCACAAAATACCGCCCTTAACTTGACGTTTTTCAAGTCCAATGATACTTGCCAAACCGATCAGCGACATCATCACGCCAAAGGACGTAAATTCACCCATTTTGACAGGCAATCCAGCATCATTTGCCACAACAAGTCCCACACCATTAGCAGCGATAAGTAGCAAAAATAGCCCGATACCAATCCCTGCCCCGTGAGCAATGGAACTGGGCAAATTCTTTAAAATCCATGCACGAATGCCCGTTACTGAAATCAGCGTAAATGCCACCCCCATTAAAAAAATCGCCCCCAAAGCAACAGGTATGGCGATTTTTTGTCCTAATACCAGACTAAATGCCGTAAATGCCGTCAAACTGATGGCACAGCCTATCGCCATTGGCACATTGGCAAACACGCCAATCAAAATAGAGCCAAACCCTGCCACCAAACATGTAGCAATATAGACCGATTCGGCAGGAAATCCTGCATCAGCAAGCATACTAGGCACAACAATCACCGAATACACCATTGCCAAAAATGTGGTCAAACCTGCAATAATCTCTTGACGAACTGTTGAGCCACGTTCATTTATTTTAAAAAAAGAAAGCAAAGACATAAAACGCCTTAAAATTTTTGCCAAATCAAATGAGCGGATAATTTTACCGTATGGCAACAATTTTGACAAATTTTTCCTGAGAAATTTTACAAAACTGCCATATAGTAAATCTTGATGTTTTTAGGTAAAATAAGCAATTTTATATCACATTTATCCTTATGAAAAACACCCAAGAAACCATCGCCCTGCCTGATTTTGCCGTTAGACTGGTTTATCAAAGCAACAACGGCATGATAGATGAAAATATTGTTTTAAAAGAGTATCTCACGGCACACAAAAAAGGCTTAATTTTGTATTTTTACCCAAAGGATAACACCCAAGGCTGCTCACTGCAAGCAACTGATTTTAGTCATGAATTAGCCAGCTTTGCCCAAAAAGGTTATGTGGTCATCGGCGTATCTCGTGATGGTGTGAAATCTCACAGTAATTTTATTTACAAAAAAGAGCTTAGTATCGCCCTTATCAGCGACACAGACGAAACCTTGTGCAAACATTTTGATGTCATCAAAGAAAAAATGATGTACGGCAAGACCCATCTGGGCGTGGTGCGTTCCACCTTTGTGTTTGATAAAGATGGACAGATGGTGGCAAGTTATCGCAATGTCAAAGCCAAAGACCATGTCAAAACATTACTTGAACTTTTGTGATATGTCATGAAAGTCATGCACTTATCGTCATCATTAAAGCATGATGAAGCTGAACGGGGCATTTATGCCATCACCCACGCCCTAGCCAAAGCAGGTCATCGCTCCATCGTCATTGGTGCGGCTTCTTTTGATGATGAGCTGGTTACTCGCCTGCTGCGTGATGATACTTTGTACTATCGTTTGCCCATGCCAAAAAAATCTTGGTGGTCGCTAAGGCAAATTTTTAAACTTAGAAAACTCATCAAACAGCATTGTCCTGATGTTGTTCATGTACATTCTCGCACGCCTGCTTGGATATTGCATTGGGCAACACGCCCCCTGCCTGCCGACAAAAAACCCAAAATCGTGGCAACCATGTATGGATTTTATCCACTCAATCATTATAGTAAAGCGTTGTTTTTTTCAGATGTCATCATTACCGCTTCTAGAAGTATTGATAAATATCTTAAAGAAAAACTCGCCCAAAAAAAAGAAGAACACAACATTCAAAAATTCCCCTTTCACACAGTTTGTATTCGTCGTGGCATAGACCCAAAAAAATACCCCTACCGCCATCATTCGTCTGTTTATTGGCTGCACAATGTTTTTGCTCAATATCCAGAATTAGAACACAAAAAATGGCTCATTTTTCCAACACCCATCGGCACACAGTATGGTCAAGAATGGTTGATAGATATTTTGGGTAATCTACAAATAAAATTCCCCAACATTCATGTCATCATCACCGAAGATACCGAACACAACCTAACCGACCAAGATGTCGCCCAAGAAGAATTTACCCAGCGATTATATGCCCTAGGACTAAGCGATAAAGTAACATTTATCGGCAGAAATCCCCCTGACCTAAAAGAATGGCTCTCATCTGCCAATGTTGTACTGGCACTTGCTGAACGCCCTGAAAGCATTGGTATTACCGCCATTCAAGCCATCCATCTTGGCACGCCTGTGGTCGGTTGGGCAAAAGGGGCATTTGCTGATATTTTGACCGCCATCTATCCCCAAGGCTTAGTCAAAGAACAAACTGCTTTTGCTTTATGCAGAGCCATCAAATCCCACCTACAAAACCCTCTACGCCCCGCCATGCCCCATGAGTATTTGATTGAGCAAATGGTCGCTAGCACTTTAGCAGTGTATCAATCACTTGTATCAAACTGTAAACTTGTGGACAAAGACAGACATGATAATTTGGTCTGTATTAAAAACAAACATTAATCTACCTAAATATTTATCCTTAACCATCAATCTTGTGATGACCATTTTTTGGATTTTTTACTCCTTATTTTTTGATAAAAAATTGAGCAAAATCATGGAATTATTACCCAAATATTGCCCTATTGTAAAACATATATGCACAAATTAATCACCCCTATTTACATCAATATCAAATTCCCCTATAATCAAATCATCCATTTTTAACAAGGGGATTTTTATGAAATCTTTTGGCAAACTCACCTTAGTCGCCTTAGCGGTGTCATCACTCACCTTGTCAGGCTGTGCCACACATACTCTATTGTCTAAGGACTCAGGCGGTATGCGAACTGAAAAAGTAAAAAAAACCTTAGTAAGCGACACCGTGCTTGCCTTTGGAAAACCTAGCCTGCGTTTGTCAAATTTGCCTGCCGATGCGGTGGTGATTGTTGGGCAAAAGCACAGTTATGTTTTGACCGAAGGGGGCGGACGTTTTGAGCGACTTTTGACACATCTTGACCCCAAAAACATCAAAGTTACCAAACCACTTAATTTTTATTCTGCCAATAATGACGGCAGTTTTACAGGCTCTTTGGCGTTTAAATACACCAAACTAAAAGATGACGTCAAAAAAGATGAAGTGAACTTCTTTATACAAAATGGCGTAGAAGAATGCACCAGCCACAGTGAAAAACAGCTTAATGCCCAAAGTTTCTGTTTTGAAATTCCACTTAAAGGGCTGTCCTACCCTGTGGTTACCAATCAAGCAAGCCTACAAACATTAAGCCGTGCCTATCCTGTTACCATCTACACCCATGAAGAAAAATCCACCTATCAGCACGGCGACAGCAATCCTGTACAAAAACTTGTTTTATTCCCCTTTGCGGTGGCGTTTGATGTGGTAACACTGCCATTTCAAGCACTTAACAAGATTTTTGATTAGCCAAACTTGTATCTGACTTAAAAATCTAGTAAAATAGCGGTTTTGTGATGGGTGTGTCTCCTCATCAATACTCTTGCACATACCTTTATTTGACCTTATTAAGGATTTACTATGGCAAACTCAGCCCAAGCACGCAAACGTGCTCGTCAAAACGTTAAACGCCGTGCCCAAAACGCCTCTCAGCGTTCTATGGTGCGTACTTTCATCAAACGTGTTGTTAGTGCGATTGATAGCAAATCTTATGAGCTAGCAACCGAAGCTTACAATAAAGCCGTTCCTGTGATTGACCGCATGGCAGACAAAGGCATTATCCACAAAAATAAAGCTGCTCGCCATAAGAGCCGTCTAAACAAAGCGATTAAAGCACTAAAAGCTTAATCTAGCCCACAAAAAAGACCTTATCAAAGGTCTTTTTTATTTATAGGTGATTTATAAAACCGTATTGGCTGGCTCATAATCAATGACATCACGTATTGTGTTATCCTCATTAACAAGCACAACTTTGGGCTGATGAGTTTTGGCTCGCTCTTCGGATAGTAGCACATAGGACATGATAATCACCACATCACCCTTTTGCACCAAACGTGCTGCCGCCCCATTAAGACACACCTCACCGCCACCACGCTTACCTGCAATGGTATAGGTTTCCAAACGTTCACCGTTGTTATTATTAACAATCTGTACTTTTTCGTTGATGGCAATGTCTGCTGCTTCCAACAAAGCCACATCAACAGTAATGCTACCAACATAATTCAAATCTGCACCTGTTACGGTCGCCCGATGAATTTTACCGCCCAAAAAAGTTTTAAACATACTCATATCTAGTTTTTAAACATATCAGCTTGACGATTTTTTTTGACATAATCAATCATGCAATCACGCAAAAGCTGACTGGCAGTACGGTTATTTTCTTTGGCAGCTTTTTTAAATTGCTCTACCAAATTTTTATCCACTCGCATATTAAACGTGGTCTTCTCATCGCTCATATTGATACTCCAAAACTGGCTGATTTAGGGCGGTTATTATAATCATTGATTAAAATTTTTGCAAACATTATTTGTAAATATGCCGTACATACAAAAACCGCCCAAATTGAGCGGTTTTTTATTGGTTTATACTCTAAATTGTGGTAAAAATGCTGGGATACCAGGGAACATACCCACCGCACCCATGGCAATGCACAAAATTGCAAAACCCACCACAGGAATAATCACTCTGCCCGATAAGCCCAAATCACGGCTACGCTCTTTGTCGCCAATCAGACCCAAGTTATCCAACATCATGGTCAAAGACCAGCCAAACACAGGATTAACCAATGCGGATGAAAACACCACGATGGCAGCAGATTGGGTGGTTTTACCCTTACGAGTCATCTCCATGCCTGCTTCTAGTAGTGGCACAAATACCGCAACAATCAAAGCCGTAGAAAGCACAGGTTGCCACACCGCCAAGTCCATCGGATAACCCCAAATGGCAGCCACGATACAAAAGATGGCTGTCAAAATCGCACCAGCAGGAATCGGACGCTTGGCAATGGCAGCAGGCACAATGTAAGTACCCCATGATGAAGTAAAGTTTGCTCCACCCAACGCGGAACCAATAATTTGGCGAATAGAACAAATCACCGTTGTGTCATCAATATTCATGTGCGTACGCTCAGAACGCTCAGGATAGCTGATTTGCTGGAACACCTTATGACCTAGAAAATCTGGTGGCCACATGGCAACCGCCAATACCGCAAATGGAAACACCACAATAAACGCTTTTAAATCAGGCAAACCAATTGTCCAACCTGTGCCTTCCCCCCACCAGTATGTTGGGCTAAGTGGCGGTAAACCAGGCTGGGTTTTAAATTCAAATGGTGCTCCCAAGGCAAACGCCAAAATCGCCGCCAACGCACAGCCAATTGGTACAGCCAGCCAACGTTTTTGCCAATGCTCTAAAAGAGCATACATGATGATGGTTGCCAAAATGATGATAAAAGCAATGTGTGGCAGACCGATTTTATCCGCCCATGCTATCATGTTTTTGACCTGAGCTATCGTACCCACAAAGCCCAGATAGAGCAGTAGCCCCCCTGCCACACCATTACTGGTGAGCTTAGACATCAAACTACCACCTTTTAGTAAAGCCATGATGACACCAAATATCCCTATCAAAATACCAAAGGCAAGGGGGTGTCCGCCTGCTGCCACCACCAATGGAATCAGTGGGATTAGTGGTCCATGTGTGCCAGGCAAGTTAGACGTAGGCAACAAAAGACCTGAAAATAACAGCACCAAAAAAGCCGCTATAAGCATCTCATAGCGGACGTTTTGTAGCACAAAATCTTCACCAAGACCCAAGGGAGCTGCAAATGCCGCTGCCATCGCACCAACCATGACGATTTTACCAATGGTGGCTGCCATTGCAGGAATGGCATCTTCAAACTCAAAACGATAATCACGAAATGGTAAATTCACCTGCCAACGCTTAGGCTTCATGATTTGCAATTCGTGTTTTAGGTATTCATCACGAGTTGCAAAACTTGATGATGGTTTATGTAACTCCTGATAGGTCTTGCTTTCTATTTCTCGGATTCGTTCATCACTCAAATCCGTACTTACGCTACTATCACTCACAAACAATCTCCTATTGTGATGATAAACTCTCTTCAAAATCCCTGTCTTTGTACAATCATGATACCAAAAGGCTTATTTTGAAGTCCTATTGCAAAAAAATATCATTATTTCCTGCAACAGCAGATTATAGCCATCTTTTTTGTTGCTGTCATGCGTTATTTTTGTTTTTTAAACAAGCTTTCTTAATAATTTGTAACAATTTTTTAATCTACTGTATTTTTACACATTGCACACAAAGCCATTAACACCCAACCATTTGTGCTATAATGAACTTTTAAAATGGTTAATCACTCATGACAACATCAAATCATTTTTTATCTTATCCTTGCCCCCGTTGCCAAAAACCCACCACTTGGGCAGACAATCCCAACCGTCCTTTTTGTAGCGACAGGTGCAAGCTGATTGACCTTGGGGTATGGGCAAACGAAAGCTACCGTGTGCCTGCTGATGATGCGCCATTTAGTGATGAATTAAAGAGCGATTAGCAAACAACAAAACATCTTATCAAATACAAAACAGGAATTATCATGTCTTATCTGATACCAACTTATGCCCGTCAGCCCATTTGTTTTGTGCGTGGGCAAGGCTCATATTTATACACCGCTGATGGCACAGCATATCTGGACGCATTGACAGGCATTGCTGTATGTGGGCTTGGACATTGCCACCCTGCCATCAGTGCCGCCATCAAAGAACAAGCTGACACACTCATTCACACAAGCAATCTGTATCAGATTGATTGGCAAGAAAAAGCAGGCAAAATCTTGTGCCAAAAAGCAGGTATGGATAAAGTATTTTTTGCCAACTCTGGGGCAGAAGCCAATGAATGTGCTTTAAAACTTGCACGTTTATACGCCCATCAGCAAGGCAAGTCTCGCCCCAAAGTCATCGTCATGGAAAATGCTTTTCATGGTCGCACCCTACTGACCGTAACCGCCACCGCCAATACCAAGGCTCGGGCAGGGTTTTTTACCTTAGATGATGATTTTATCCGTGTGCCATTTAATGATGTTCAAGCAGTGGCCAGTTTAGCAGACGATAAGGATATTTGTGCTGTTTTGGTAGAACCCATTCAAGGCGAAGGTGGTCTACACACCCCTGCTGATGATTATCTAGAAAAGCTATACCACATTTGTCAGGAAAACGACTGGCTTTTGATGCTTGATGAAGTGCAAACTGGCAACGGACGCACAGGCAAATATTTTGCCTACCAATACAGCACCATCAAGCCTGATGTGCTCACTACCGCCAAAGGCTTGGGGAATGGCTTTCCTGTGGGGGCGTGTCTGGTAGCAGGACGTGCCAAAGACTTGTTTGGGGCTGGCTCACACGGTTCAACTTATGGTGGCACACCATTTGGCTCTCGTATCGTCTGTGCGGTGTATGACAATTTAACTAACGACGTACTTACTAATGCCGTGCATGAAAGCGAATTTATCCGCCAAAGCGTGCGTGAAACATTCCCACAAATAGACATTCGTGGGCGTGGCATGATGATGGGGTTTGGTTTGCCTGATGACGTGGATTGCACGCATATTGTAGATATAGCTCGTGATGAGTTTCATCTGCTCATTAACCTAACAGGGGGTAATGTTGTTCGCCTACTACCTGCTTTAAACATCAGCCATCAAGACACCGTCATATTAACAAAGAAACTCTTGGCGTTATTTACTCAGATTATCAAGTAAAAAACAGATAATTTTTATTTAAGACAGTTTACCATCTGCGTACGCATTGATACGACAGCCCATCAGCGAAAATGTCTTCTCATTGGGCAGATAAAAATAATGCACCGTATAACTGCCACCTTGCCCCGTCCATAAGTCAGGCGATGTTGGCTGTTGGACTGTTTGTGCCTGAACACCCGTTACCTGCTCAATATCAGTGGCCTTAGGACAATGACTGGGTTTAAAAGCAAATTCTGCCACCCCTGTCAGCTGAGAAAAATCCGTCTGCACAGCAGTTGGCATGACTTGGTGGCGGATATATTCAAAAGGACTGTTCTTGTCCTTGGGACGATACATATTCATCAAATCATCATCAAAGATGACATCATGATACAAATCAGGCTCATCAACGGCATGAGCCACTGTTTTTAAGTTCATAAACGTGCCATCTTGTATCAATCCAACAACCGCTTTGACAAAAGCAATATTGTTTTTATCAGGCTTGTGAGCAGTTTGAGCGTACGCTTGGCAAGTCATAACAGCAATCATGAACAATGCTGATTTTGTGATATTTTTCATACAAACCTAATTATCGCAGTACAGTTAATGGGTTGATATAAATATTGTTTTTTGCCACACGAAACTCCATCACCACCACGCCATTGGTGCTTTTCATACTGGCAATACGCTGACCTGCTTGAACATTTTGACCAGCTTTAATGGTGGCATCTTTGATAAAACGATACTCACTCACAAAACCATCAGCATGGCGAATGGCAATAGACGCATCAGCGATACTATTGACATCTGCATAAATCACCGTGCCTGCACGACTGGCATGGATAGGGTCGCCTTCTGAGGCACGAAACCACACGCCTTCTGACTGCACATTTGAGCCATTAATCTGACGCATTGCCCCAAATTCACGTACCACGGTCGCATTTTTGTTTACAGGATGTACAAAACCTGCTGTGTCATTGATGATATTTGCTTTGGTGAGCGTGTTTTGAGCGGGAGGCTTTTGGGTGGTTTGTTTTTGGGGCTGAGTTTTAGCAACCTGACCTTGAACAATCATTACCCGATTTGGGGCAGGGACGCTTGGTGCTTGGGTGGTGGGAGTACGAACTGCACGCTGCTGGCTACCTTGCCAAAGCACGAGCCATTGCCCTGCATAGATGGTATGGCTGTCATCTAAACGGTTAATCCTTGCCACTTCTCGCCAGTTAAGCCCATATCGCTGTGCAATCTTACCAACCGTATCACCTTGTTGTACCAAATAATGACTGGGCACTCCCCGTGAATTTTTAACAACAATGGGTTTTTGATAGCTAGGTTGCGTGGCACAAGCTGTGAGCAATGCCATCGCCACGCCTGCCAACAATCGCTGATATTTCATGATGTTCTCCTAAATTGCCCCCACACTAATCATCGCTCCATCATCAAGCCGATACGCCAACAGTTGTCCACCCCACACACACCCTGCATCCAAAGATTGCACTTTGTCTGTGGCGACTTGGGCCTTTAATCCTGCCCAATGTCCAAAAAGTATTTTGCGTTTACGACTGACTTGCCAAAAAAACCAAGGCTGATAGCCTTTGGGCATCTTGTCATCTAAGGTTTCTTTAAATGAAAATTCAAGCGTGCCATGTTTGTCGCACAATCTCATGCGTGTCAGATAGTTGGCAATCCCCCTTAGGCGAGCATGACCTGTTAGGGTGTCTGACCATGGCTCTATTGCTTTGCTGTACAAATTTGGTAGCAACTCATCAAGCTCATCTAATTTACCAGACAATGCCAGTTGCAACTCTTTGGCATAACTTTTGGCCTGCTTTACTTTCCAATTTGGCGGTATGCCTGCGTGTGTCAGTACCGTTTTATCATCAGGATAAACCAGCAAAGGCTGACAGCGAAGCCAGTTTAGCAGCTCATCACAATCATCAGCATCAAAAATAGGAGCGGTTTTGTCTTTGGGCTTGATGGGCAGCACACCACGCCATGTGGCAATCAGCGTGATGTCATGGTTGCCCAATACAGTCGTTAAAGCCCCTTTATCAGACAAACGTTTGACTTGACGTAATGTGGCAAGCGAATCTTCACCACGAGCCACCACATCACCACACAACCAAATTTTATCTTGGTTATCATCAAAATCCAATGCCACAAGCAGGCGATTAAACGCATCAAAACAGCCTTGCAAATCCCCAATCACATATTGATGGCGATAGATTTTTTGTGTCTTTTTATTCATGTTTTTATTCAATATTATATAACTTTTCAAAAACCACATCAGACAAGCGCACAAAATCCGCCACACTTAATGTCTCTGGACGTGCTGTTGGGCTAATATCCGCTTTGGCAAAGTCATCATCGCTGAGTTTTGGTAGCACACTTGCACTTTTAAAAATGGCTCGCAAGGTTTTACGTCTGTGATTAAATGTCTCACGCACCACTGTTTCAAACAGTTTTTCATCTTGGGCTTGCAATGGCTTTACTGCAAAAGGGGTTAAACGAAACACCGCAGATGTTACCTTAGGTGGCGGATTAAACGCACCATTTGGCACAGTCAGCAGATAGTCCGCCATACAATGATACTGCATGATGACGGATAAACGCCCATAGGCTTTGGTATTTGGTTCGGCGGTGATTCTGTCCACAACTTCTTTTTGGAGCATAAAGTGCATATCAACAATCACATCACTAAATTGCAAAAGACGAAACAAAATCGGCGTGGAGATGTTATAAGGCAAATTTCCCACCACACGAAACGCCCCCTTACCAACACGCTCGGCAAGCTGTCGGTAATCAATATCCATGGCATTGTCATTAATGATGGTAAAATCAGCATGGCTGTTTGCCCCGATATTGATTTTAAGGGCATTTGCCAAATCACGGTCCAACTCAATGACCGTCATGCCGTCTACTTCTGCCAATAAAGGTTCAGTCAATGCCCCTAAACCCGGTCCAATTTCCAATAAATTATCCGTACGAGATAAACGCACACCATCTACGATTTGGCGAATGATGCCCGTATCATGCAAAAAATTTTGTCCAAAGCGTTTTTTGGGAGTGTGATTTAGTTCTTTTGGGGTGCGAATGCTCATAAATTATTCCAAAATATTTTGATGAATTATAACACACTCTGTCAAAATCACCATTTTTTGCTCATATATTTACCACATATATCATGATAATAAGAATGAATAGTAAAAATAACAAAAAATTGCAAATGCTTAACATACGCTTTAGCATTTTTTATTATAATGGTCGTTCATTTTTTATTATTTTAGATTTATGCGTTTAATTACTTCATCTTTGTTGATTGGCACATTATTTGCTAGCCAAGCCCATGCCACTCATGCCAGTTATTATGCAGATAAATTTAACGGTCGCAAAACCGCTACTGGTGAAACCTTTACCAACCAAGGCATGACTTGTGCATCAAATCAATACCCTCTTGGCACTTATGTTCAAGTAACCAATGCTAAAAACGGCAAATCCATCGTTTGCAAAGTAAACGACCGCATTGGCAAAGCAGGTCGTATTGACCTAACCAAAAAAGGTTTTTCTCAGCTTGCTCCCTTATCACAAGGTTTAGTTGATGTTGATGTCAAAAAGGTAGAAAAAGACAAAACCATTCATTTGGCACAAAACGACAACTAATTATCCAAAAACACCCTATTGGGTGTTTTTTATGCTTAATGCAGTGGCACAACTCTAAGCACTTCTTCTAAGGTCGTCATGCCTTCGCTGACACGTTTTGCTCCTTCTATACGAAGTGGCAACACGCCTTCACTGTACATTTGGCGTTTTAAGTCATCCAGATTGGCATCTTTGGCAACCATCTTTTTAAGTTCATGAGACAGTGGCATGATTTCATAAAGTCCAATTCTGCCTTTATAGCCTGTGTTTCTACATTCATCACAGCCAACGGCTTTGTAGATTTTAGACGGCAAAGGAGCATTCCAAGGGGCAACCAATCCATGCCATTCGTCTGCCAATGGTGAGCTTTCAGTTAAAGATTCAGCAACTTTACAATGCGGGCAAAGTGTTCGCACCAATCGCTGAGCCATCACACCCAAAATCGTGGCAGATGTCAAAAAAGGCTGCACGCCTAAATCATGCAAACGAGTAAGTGAGCTTGGTGCGTCATTGGTGTGTAGTGTGGATAACACCAAATGCCCTGTCAAGCTAGCTTGCACCGCCATGTCTGCCGTTTCTGCATCACGAATCTCCCCCACCATGATAATATCAGGGTCTTGGCGCATGAGTGAGCGAATACCGTCTGAAAAATGTAAATCAATGGCGGTATTGATTTGCATTTGGTTAAACGATGGCTCAATCATCTCAATAGGGTCTTCAATGGTGCATACGTTCACTTTATCAGTAGCAAGCTGTTTTAGTGTACTATACAGCGTTGTGGTTTTGCCGCTACCTGTCGGACCTGTAACCAAAATGATGCCATTGGGGTGAGCGGTTAGATTATGCCACACTTCCAACTGTTTGCCTGTCAAACCAAGCTGGGCAAAGCTACGCACCAATACCTCAGGGTCAAACACACGCATGACCAGTTTTTCACCGAAGGCGGTTGGCATGGTGGATAAACGCAGTTCAGTCTCCAAGCCTTTGTGCGTGCGGGTTTTTAGTCGCCCATCTTGGGGTTTACGTTTTTCAGCGACATTTAACCGCCCCAATATCTTAATACGAGCAGTTACCGCCGTCAAAATCGCACTTGGCATCTCATAAACGGTATGAAGCACACCATCAATCCTAAACCTGACCTTACCTATCTCACGGCGTGGCTCTAAATGAATATCACTTGCCCTTTGCTCAAAAGCATACTGTAACAACCAATCCACAACTTTAACGATGTGCTGGTCATTAGCATCAGGTTTGCTATTGTCGCCAAGTTGTAGCAAGGCTTCTACATTGGTTACGTCTGCTGCCGCTCTTTTTTGAGCAAAATCCGCCCCCGCAATGGCACGTGTTACTTGATAAAATTCAGTACGATAGCGATTAATTTGTTCAGGATTGAGATAAACGGTGCTAAATTCTTTGGGTTTAATGATTTGGCGGATATTGTCATACCATTCTGTAAAAAATGGCTGGTCTGTACCAATCACCACCTTATCTTGGCTGACTTCTAGGGGTAAAATATGGTTATTTTTGGCATATTCATAAGACATGATACTGGTGATGGCAGGCACGTCCACCTTTAAGGGGTCAATCCGTACAAATGGCATACCTGCTGTGGCTGACAGCCAAAGATTTAGGCTATCTAGGGTCAGTACTTGTTGGGAATTTGGGTTAATCAGGTGAAAACGAGCCAGTATTTGTATGGGGTGCAATCCACCATCTTTACGACTGGTCATGACTAAATTGTATGATTTTTGGTCAATCATACCTGCTTTTAACAGCTCATCAAGACACCAACGTGTATCCACCAAAAAAGAAAAATCACCATAATGATGAGATTGTTTCATGACATACCTTACAGCCTAAAATAATCTCACCATTTTAGCAAAAATCGCACCAACTTACCCAAAAAGTTTCAAACTATTTACCATCTAAGTTGCTAAGTTTTTTTGTTACCACATAAGCAATTGGCAGGCTTATCAGTGTTCCTAGCCCCACCGCCCCAAACACATACAAAGGCTTGTCATAGTCATTAACAAACAAAATTACCATCAGCACCCCAATCAACACAGTAAAGGCAATGGAAAAAATGGCACTAAATAATGGCATATTCATGGCAAAACTCCTAATGGCTGTGAATATGTGATAGTTATACACCTTTTTTGCAAAAATGTTAATACTTTTTTACAAAAAATCCGTAAATTTTTTAAGGTTTTTGTATTATCCAAAAAAAACCACTCTCTTTTTTTGCAAAATCACTGTTATTTGCTTTAGTTTATGATAAAATGACCGATTTGTTTTTAGACCAAATGCTTTCAAAACAGGACATATCATGACTCACACTCCAACCAAAACCATGCAGCTTAATGACGTACGTCAGGCATTTATTGATTTTTTTAAAAGCAAAAATCACACACACGTCTCATCATCATCACTGATACCACATAACGACCCCACATTGCTTTTTACCAATGCGGGCATGAACCAGTTTAAAGACACCTTTTTGGGACTTGAAAAACGAGACTATGACCGTGCTGTTACTTCACAAAAATGCGTGCGTGCAGGTGGCAAACACAACGACCTTGATAATGTTGGCTATACGGCACGTCATCATACTTTTTTTGAGATGCTTGGTAATTTTAGCTTTGGTGATTATTTTAAACAAGACGCCCTAAAATTTGCGTGGGAGTTTTTGACGGGTGATGACTGGCTTGCCCTACCCAAAGACCGCTTATATGTTACGGTATATCATACCGATGATGAAGCTTATGACATTTGGCACAAAGACATTGGGCTATCACCTGAGCGAATTATCCGCATTGGTGATAAAGGCGGTTTGTATCAGTCAGATAACTTTTGGTCTATGGGTGATACAGGGCCTTGTGGGCCTTGTTCAGAGATTTTTTATGATTACGGTGAGCACGTGGCGGGTGGATTGCCCGGCACGCCTGACGAAGATGGCGACCGCTATGTGGAAGTTTGGAACTGTGTATTTATGCAGTTTAATCGCCAAAAAGACGGTACATTAGAGCCACTACCCAAACCATCAGTAGATACAGGCATGGGCTTAGAGCGTATCAGCTCAGTCATGCAGGGCAAACACGGCAACTATGAAGTTGATTTATTTGTCAATCTGATGGACGCTACCGCCAACATCATTGGCGTACCCAGCACCTATGAACCATCCTTTAAGGTAGTAGCTGACCACATTCGTGCGGTGTCATTTTTAATCGCTGATGGCGTACATCCTAGCAATGAAGGTCGTGGCTATGTACTGCGTCGTATCATCCGCCGTGCCGTACGTCATGGCAACAAACTTGGGGCAACAGGTAATTTCCTTTACAAACTGGTGCCTGCTTTGGTCAAAGAAATGGGTGATGCTTATCCGCAACTTAGCGAAAAACAAGATGAGATTGCCAGCGTTATCCTAAAAGAAGAAGAGCAGTTTGCCAAAACGCTTGCCCAAGGTTTACGCCTGCTATCAGCAGAGTTAGAAAATCTGACAGATGGCGACACTTTGACAGGTGAGACAGTATTTAAACTGTATGATACTTATGGTTTTCCAACCGACTTGACCGCCGATATTGCTCGTGAACGTGGCGTGAGTATTGATGAAGCAGGGTTTGATGTCTGTATGCAAGCTCAGCGTACTCGTGCCAGAGAAGCAGGTAAATTTGATGTGGATTATAGCAATGCCATCAAGGTGGACACGCCCACAGAATTTGTTGGTTATGACTTATTGGATAACCAAAGCCAAATCGTTGGCATTTACCAAAATGGCAAAGCAGTAGAACGCCTTAACGAAGGCGAAGAAGGGGTGGTTGTGCTATCTGCCACGCCATTTTATGCCGAAGGGGGCGGACAAGCGGGCGAAACTGGTGAGATTAGTACGTCCACAGGGGTATTTTTTGTGGAAGATACCAAAAAATCAAGCACAGCCATTATCCACTATGGCACAGTCAAAATGGGACAAATCACCCCAAATCAGCCTGCCAACGCCCAAGTGATTGCCGATATTCGCCGTGCTTCTGCCAAAAATCACTCCGCCACCCACCTATTGCACGCCAGTTTAAGGCAGATACTAGGCACAGGCGTTACCCAAAAAGGCTCGCTGGTATCAGCAGAAGTGTTGCGTTTTGATTTTTCTTATGACAAACCCATCAGTCATGATGAACTGACACAAATTGAACGCATGGTAAACGAACAAATCCAAAAAAACACCCCCGTACAAATTGAATACCTACCCATTGATGAAGCGATTGGCAAAGGGGCGATGGCTTTGTTTGGTGAGAAATACGGTGATGTGGTGCGTGTTTTGACCATGGGAACAAATGCCGATAACTCTACTTTTTCCATTGAGTTGTGCGGTGGTATCCATGTGGCACAAACAGGCGACATTGGGCTGTTTAAAATCGTCTCCGAAAGCGGCATTGCGTCAGGTATTCGCCGTATTGAAGCTTTGACAGGCATGGGAGCGGTGCGTTATGTACAAACAGGTGAGCAAATTTTGGGCGATTTGGCAAACAATTTCAAAGCCAAACGTAATGAAATTAGCGTGCGTATTGGTGCTTTATCCGATAAAAACCGTGAGCTTGAAAAACAGCTAGAACGAGCCGAACAAAAACTTGCCAGTTTGCAAATCGTGTCATTACTAGAACACACCATTGACGTGGGCAATGCCAAATTACTGGTTGCTAAGGCAGACGGTGTGGATGCAAAAGCCATTCGTGGACTGATGGACACCGCCAAATCTCGCCTTGATAATGCCATCATCGTACTGGTAGGCGAAACAGATGATTTGGCACTGTCAGCCAGCGTGGCAAAAAATCTGACCGACAAAGTCAAAGCGGGCGATATTATCCGTCATTTGGCAGGTGAGCTTGGCGGTAAAGGTGGCGGTAAAGCAGACTATGCCCAAGGTGGTGCGCCAAAATCTGCCAATCTTAACAATATTTTGGCGGACTTAACCAAAAAACTCAGTGCAGATTTGACATAAATAGATATATTTAGTATGTTGCTAAATATTCTCTTATTTATAAAATTTTAAAATAAATTTATCAGTTTATTTTAAAAATTAATTCAGTTATAATTTTATTTTTTAACCCCTTTAAATTAAAAAGGCAACGATAATGGCGTTAATCGTACAAAAATATGGTGGTACTTCTATGGGTAACACCAATCGCATTAAAAATGTCGCCCAACGTGTCAAACGTTGGCACGACCACGGTCATCAGGTGGTGGTGGTGGTCTCTGCCATGAGTGGCGAAACCAACCGCTTAATTGACTTGGCTCGCCAAATCAGTAGCGACCCTGACCCCCGTGAATATGACCAGATGGTTGCCACGGGCGAGCAAGTGTCCATCGCTTTACTTGCCATGGCACTTAAAGATTTGGGCGTAGAAGCAAAATCCATGACTGGTCGCCAAGTTGCCATCAAAACTGACAACACGCACACCAAAGCACGCATTGAACACATTGATGCTGAGCACCTAAAACAAGAGTTAGACAGTGGCAAAGTATTGATTGTGGCGGGCTTTCAAGGCGTAAATGAACACAATGATTTGACCACACTTGGTCGTGGCGGTTCGGACACCACAGGTGTTGCCATTGCTGCTGCCATTGGTGCTGATGAATGCCAAATTTATACAGATGTGGACGGCGTTTATACCACTGACCCACGAGTTAGCTCCAAAGCAAAAAAATTATCCAAAATCACTTTTGAAGAAATGCTAGAAATGGCAAGCCTTGGCTCAAAAGTCCTACAAATCCGCTCAGTAGAATTTGCAGGTAAATACAAAGTGCCACTTCGTGTGCTGTCTAGTTTTGATGAAGGCACAGATGGGGCTTTTGATGATGAATTTAAACAAAATGTCGGTACACTAATTACCGTTGATGAAGGAGATGATATGGAACGTGCCGTAATTTCAGGCATTGCCTTTAACCGTGATGAAGCCAAAATTGTCGTACTTGGCGTGCCTGACCGCCCGGGCATTGCTTCTGCCATTCTCAGCCCCATCGGCAAAGCCAATATTGAAGTGGACATGATTATCCAAAACATCTCCGAAAATGGCGTAACCGACTTTACCTTTACTGTGCCACGTGGCGATTTTGATAAAGCCCTAAAAATCCTTAACGAAAAAGTCAAAGATGACATCGGAGCAACCCAAATCATCGGTACAGACGATGTGGTTAAAGTCTCTATCGTGGGTGTCGGCATGCGTTCTCATGCTGGTGTGGCAAGTAAAATGTTTGAAACATTGGCATCACAAAACATCAACTTGCAAATGATTTCCACCTCAGAGATTAAAGTTTCTGTGCTGATTAAAGAAGAACATTTAGAAAAAGCCGTCAAATCACTGCACACTGCCTTTGGGCTTGACCGTGAAGATGGTGAAAGCAAAGTAGCCACTTTATAATCGTCTGTTAAAGCATTTGGCAATGTAACAATAAAATTTACCAATGATGATGATTGCGTAAATTTTTATAAAAATGGCTGACAAGTTACCCAAGAAGTTTTATAATAACCAATTGGGTAACTTTTATTATTTTTATATTGTTGATATAGCAAGGAGCTATTATGTTAATCCTAACTCGCCGTGTTGGTGAAACCTTAATGATTGGTAATGAAGTTAGCGTTACTGTACTTGGCGTTAAAGGCAACCAAGTTCGCCTAGGTGTCAATGCCCCCAAAGACATCGCTGTACACCGAGAAGAAATTTATCAACGCATTCAACACGAACGCTCCATGCAAATGCACATGAGCCACCTAGAACAAGGTAACTTTGCCCCACCATCATTTGATGACGATTACTTTAACCGCTAGGATTTATCATGAACACTGAAGTCTCTAAGCTACTTTATGAGCTAGAATCTGGCGAACTTAGCTTTAAAGATGTGATTGCTCATATAGATGGTCATTATTCATACCATCCCATTGAGTTTTATAATGGCGAAGTGGTCAATCCCGCCGGCACTAATGAAGGCTCTGCCAAAGTGTTTAGCTTTGCCAAGTTGCATGGTTTAAATCAGTTGGATACCCTAAAACTGTTTGGTGAACACTATCAAGCAGTGCTTAATTCTCCCAATGGTACAGACCATGCTAACATTCGTAATTTTATGTACTATGGCTGGCAAGGCATTGGTATGACCATCAATGCCCTAAGCCCACGTTAATTTTTGCCATAAAATTGCCCAAATTTTAAAATTTTGCTTGAAAGATAAGTAAAATTAGCGTATAATTTGGGCTTTGATTTTTCTGCTATCTTTTTATTATCATCGCCTTTATGATAAACAAAAGTGGCATCACTTAAAAGTTTAAATAAGCCACCTAGTCCATACCTAATTTATGGTGATTATTTAAACGGCACAACCGATACCGCTCAATATCCGTGCCATCATTGTAATATAGGAGTTCATCATGTCTCGTGTATGCCAAGTAACTGGAAAGCGTCCGCTTGTAGGCAACAACGTATCCCATGCTAACAACAAGACTCGTCGTCGTTTCTTGCCAAACCTGCACAACCATCGTTTTTGGGTAGAGTCTGAAAACCGTTTTGTGCGTCTTCGTGTGTCTTCAAAAGGTATGCGTATCATTGATAAGCACGGCATTGAAAAAGTGCTTGCTGATTTGCGTGCTCAGGGTCAAAAGATTTAATTTAGCAAAAGGATAGTATCATGAGAGATAAAATTAAACTCGTTTCTACGGCTGGCACTGGGTATTTTTACACCACCACCAAAAACAAACGCACCATGCCTGGCAAAATGGAAATCAAAAAATTTGACCCAAAAATCCGCCAACACGTGCTTTTTAAAGAAGCAAAAATCAAATAACCTGACCGTCATGGCAGTATAAACACATATTGATTTTGTGCAAACCACTCTTTTTAAGGGTGGTTTTTTTGTCCGACTGATTCCCAAAAAAATACGCCCCAATAGGAGCGTATTCAAAACTGGCTAATTGGCAGGAACTGTGATTTTTTGCCCAATTTTTAGGGTAGTGGTTGGCTCAATCTGATTCATCTTGGCAAGCTCTGCCACACTAATGCCGTGCTTTTTTGCAATAGATGTCAGACTTTCGCCAGATTTTACCACATGAGTGTCCGTCAGTTTTGGCAGTTTAATGACCTGACCTCTTTTTAGCTGAGCATTGGTGGCTAGGCTGTTTGTCGCCGCCAAATCATTGACCGACACACCATGTTTTTTTGCCAAGCCAATCAAAGTATCACCTGATTGTACTGTATAGTTTTCAGTGGATTTAAATACCTTGCCCTGAGCAACATCTGGTTTTGGGTCATCTTTTTTAACAGGCGTTGTTTGCGTGGGTGTTTTTTGCACATTTTTGGGTTCGGCTTTTTTAGGTTCGGTCTTCGTGCCTTTGGTGGGGATGATGAGTGTTTTACCACGCACCAATCCTGCATCAGAAGACATATTATTTGCAGCCGCCAACGCTTCAATACTGACATTATATTTTGCTGCCACACTGGTCAAACTATCACCTGATGCAATGGTATATTTTACCGTGCTTTCTGTTTTGGGCTGTTGTGGTGCTGTGGTTTTTGGCGTGTTGGTAGCCACAGGCTTAATGCTGGCAGGGACTTTAAGTTTTTGGTCAATCAGCACACCATCTGTTACAGACAACCCATTTAAGGCAGCGACATCTTGAACGGTGGTATTGTATTTACGAGCAATTGATGTCAAGCTCTCACCTGCTTGCACAGTATGAGTGGTGGTCTTGGCGATAGGAGCGGTGTTGCTTGATGTAACCGTACTAACCTTGCCAGGAACAAGCCACAACCTTTGACCATTAATCACTTGTGCGTTGGTAGAAATGCCATTATAGCTGGCAAGCTGACCGACCGTTAAACCATGTTTATTGGCGATACCTATCAATGTATCGCCTGCCACCACTTTATAACGCTCCACTTTGGCAGGAGCTGGTGTGGGCTTGGGCTTAGTTTGAGTAGTGGCAGGAATGGTAGTATTTGATGGTGGGGGCGGGGGCGATTGAACGGTGGAGACTTGTGTGTTAGATGGCTTATCAGACGGCTGTGTTTTGGGTGCAACATCAGATGCGGTGGCGGTACTGGGTGCATTAAAGCTAAGACTTTTTGTTTCGCCACGAGCTTCTAGTACTGATTGACCCGTTTGCAAAGCAGTCAGCTCAATATTACCATCATCTGATATGGGCTGTACATTATCGGCAGTATGGGCTTGAATTTGGGCTGCGATAAAATCACGCTCTTCACTGGTAAGTGCTGGCTCTTGAACGATGGTATTTTTTGCAGTTACCTGAGCACTGGTTGTCGGCAAAGCATTGACCGATGCTAACGCTCTGGCGGAATTGATGTTTTGAATGGCAGTATTTTTTGGAGCGACATATTGACTTGCCACATAAGCCGATGCTCCATAACCATAACCTTTTAAGTCAGTTATTTTCCTATCAACACTGATAGGCAAACTGTTTGGGATGACCACCCTACCTGGCCCTGCACTATCCACATTAAAGCTAATCAAAGCAGGGTTTAACAGTCGAAGTTCGTCTAATGGCACGCCAGTGGTTTGGGAAATGTCATAAAGACTGACCCCAAAATTGGTTGGTACTGTTCTAAAATGCGTGTGGTTAGCAATCGCTGGTAAGGACACGCCATAACTTTCTGGGGATTTGACAATTTGAGCAACCGCCATAAAACGCGGCACATAATTCATGGTCTCTGTTGGCAAACGCAACGACCAATAATCGGTTGGCAAACCTGCATTACGGTTTGCACTGATGGCACGAGAAACTCTTCCTGGTCCTGCATTATAAGCTGCCAATGCCAGCTCCCATGAGCCAAACTGATTATACAAACTGGTTAAAAAATCATAAGCAGCACGAGTGGATTCAATAATATCGCGACGACCATCATAGGTGGTGCTTTGGTTTAAGCCATAAATTCGCCCTGTACTTGGAATAAACTGCCAAAGTCCTGCGGCGGCGGCATTAGATGTGGCAGATGGGTCGTATGAGCTTTCAATGATGGGCAACAAGGCAAGTTCGGTAGGAATGCCACGTCTTTCTGCTTCGGTAACTGTATAATATAGATAGCGAGATGTGCGGGCAGTCAGACGATTAAGATAATCTTGGCGACTATAAAACCATGATTTTTGGGCTTCTACACGCCTATTTTGTACATGATTCATGCGATAACCAAGACGCACCCTGTCCCACAAATTGCCATAACGCTGTACCGTTAAGCGGTCTCCTTCCACCATACTCATGTCAGTAGCAAATAGCAAATCTTCAAGTTCATCAAGCGTGGCTTGGTCCAACACCCCTGTAAAATCATCTTGGCTCGGAACAATATCAGGCGTAACAGGCACATCTGTTTTAGTAGGAATAGCCACCGTATTTGTATTGGCAGTCATGTGAGATGGCGTGCTAGCACAAGCAAATAGCAAGCAAGAAGACACCGAAACCGCCAAAGGCTTTAAAATACCACACTGATTATCTTTGCTACTTAATTTCATAACTATCCTATGATAAAAAAGACTTCACCATTATAATATAGCAAAACAATTATATCAAAGGATAAAGTGTATCAATAGCAATTATTTTGTATGGTTATTATCCAAAAATCACTCTACCGTAACTTGAGATACTGCTCTTAATAACACCGCATTTTTACCAGAATCCTGCAAAGTAGCTCGTGATACGGTTGTAATGGTGGTTTTTTTATCATTTTTAACCCAGCTTTCGGTGATTTTAACCTGAGCTTTGGCTTGATTGCCACTAACAACCACATCACTGATGGCAATGTCATAACGATAATCCTTTGAACCTGCCCATGATTTTTGTAGGAGTTGCAAATAGCCATTTTTGTTCAATGTGGCGGTATTGCCTTGTCGGGTCAAAGAAATTACCGCTTCATCATCAATCAGCACGGATAACTGTCCAATATTTTGGGCATTGGCAGATGTTTTCATTGCATTAGCAAAAGATTGTACAGCACTTTCACTCATGGCGTACGCTGGGGCTGTTGCCATCACGCCTGACAGACCCATCACACCAACGGCACGAGCAACTTTGGGGTTTTTAAGCCATTGTTTTGCACCATAATACACACCAATGATGGCTAAGGTGGCACTAAATAAAGCGGTGGATTTTTTCATAAATATTCATCATTAACTTAGATAATCATTAAGATAACAGTCAAGCCATAAAGAATGATGACGGTTTTGTAATATTTTGTTGCAATTTTAGTGCCAAATCAAGATGATGTCTCATCATGTTCATCGTGCTCAATCTTTGCCCCAAGTCGTGCCATGCGTCTGTCCATCAACTGAC
Source organism: Moraxella sp. VT-16-12 (assembly GCF_002224245.2). Classification (GTDB taxonomy): domain Bacteria; phylum Pseudomonadota; class Gammaproteobacteria; order Pseudomonadales; family Moraxellaceae; genus Moraxella. Next base: position 70,757 of record NZ_NKHK02000006.1, on the reverse strand, counting down.
GAGCCAACGCTTGCATATCGTCCACACGGTCAATCTCATCAACAATTTCAAGACCAAGCAAAGTTTCAAGCACATCTTCTAAGCTGACAATCCCTTTGACTTCACCAAATTCTCCGACCGCCAAAGCGATATGCACACGCTCTTTGAGCATCAAATCTAGCAAATCAAACAGCTTCATCTTAGCAAACACAAAAGTCATCTCACGGCGAAACTGCTTGATGGGCGTATGAATCTCTTGGTTGGCCTTGGCGATAAGCAGGTCGGATTTTAAGACAAAACCTGTGGTATTATCCAAATCATCATAAAAAATAGGAAAACGAGAAAAGGGCAATTTAGGGTAAGTGGCAAACACATCACCCACCGTCATGGTATCTTCAAATGCCATAACCACCGAACGGGGCGTTACGATGTCTTCTACATTCATCATACTAAGAGCAAGTGAGTTTTTAATAATACGAGTTTCAAGTTCACTCATCTGCCCTGAATTTTGTCCTTGGTTGGCAAGGGCGATAAACTCATGACGGTTAAAATCACTGCCTGTATTGCCCCGTGTGAGCAGTTTGGTGATTTTTTCAGTAACCCAAATGACAGGCAAAAGTAGCACGCTAATCCCTTTGACATAGTACGCCACAGGCACAGCAAAGGTACGCCAATAGGTCGCCCCCAGTGTCTTAGGAATAATCTCTGACCCAATCAAAATCGCCATGGTCATAGCTGCTGAAAATACCCCAAACCACGCATTGCCAAACACAATGGTTGCCTGAGCCCCCGCCCCAAGTGAGCCGAGCGTATTGGCAATGGTATTTAAGGTTAAAATCGCTGAGATGGATTTGCCAATATTATCTACTTTAACATCTTGGAGCAATTTGGCAGTTTTGGGGTTGTCATCACTTAGACTGTCTGCATAACTTGGACTCATGGTCAGCAGTGTGGCTTCTGAGATAGAACAAATAAACGACACCAAGATTGAAAAACTGACATAAAAGACAAGTAAAGCGATGTTGGTATTGGTAGCCACAGTAGGCTGAGCATATGCTGATAGGGGCAAAAACAAAAGAACGAAAAGCAAAAGTCTCTGTCGGGGCATGGGTCAATGACATAAAATAAAAGCCCCTATGTTAAGATAAAATCATCACAACTGCAAGGGGCAAATACCAAAATGATAAAAATTTATCCCAAAATTGTCATTTATCACCATAAAACCACCTGCCACCATTTAAAAATCAAACTTGCGCCCCAAAATTGTGATTTTATGCTATCATATTATGTTATTTTTATTCATTGATTAGGAGAACATTGTGTTACTTTCTATATTAGCAACGGCCACCCCTGCTCAACCAAATGCGTTTTTACAATTTTTGCCAATGGTGGCAATTTTTGCGATTTTCTATTTTTTATTAATTCGCCCACAATCCAAACGTGCCAAAGAGCATAAAGCCATGGTAGAAGCCTTAAAAGTTGGCACAGAAGTGATTTTTGCAGGCGGTCTGATGGGTAAAATAAAAAAAATTGAAGGCGAATACGCCATTGTCTCTCTAAATAACCAAACCGAAGTCAAAATCCAACGTGCCAGCGTCATTAGTGTGTTGCCCACAGGGACGATTGATGCCATCTAAATGCTTTTAAAAATCTTTGAAAATCTACAACAATCATTCATTTTAACTTATCGGTTTGTTATTGGCTTAACAAAAGAAGTCCCTTATGCACTATCCTGCTTGGAAATACATACTCATCGTGGTCGCACTTGTCATTAGTGGCATTTACGCCCTACCCAACCTATATCCTGATGAACCTGCAATACAAATCACCAGCACATCAGCAGGTACAAGTCTTGACCAAAACGTTTTGACCCAATCACAACGTCTGCTAGATGATGCAGGTCTGTCCCATCATGGGGGCAACCTTGAAAATAACAGCGTGCTGATTCGTCTTAATACCGCTGAAGACCAACTAAAAGCCCAAGATACTTTGCGTAAAAATTTGGGTGAAAATTATGTGGTCGCTCTAAACCTTGCTCAAACCACCCCAACATGGCTTAGGGACATTGGGGCAAAACCGATGAAGCTTGGTCTTGATTTGCGTGGCGGGGTGCGGTTTGTTCTAGAAGTGGACATGAACAAAGCCCTAGAACGGCGATTAGAAACCGCTAGCCAAGACGTACGCCGTCATCTGCGAAACGAAAAGGTCGCCATAAAAAGCTTACGCACCACCACAGATGGCATGGTTTTGACTTTTGATAGCAATGACGAACGTGATAAAGCCCAACGAACGCTTGCAGGCACGATGGCAGATTTTGCACTACGTCCTGTGATGAGCCAAGACGGGGCAACCTTGGAGATGAGCTACACCGAATCTTCCTTAAACCAAATCAATGAGTATGCAGTAGGTCAAAACTTAACCACACTTCGCAACCGAATCAATGAGCTTGGTGTGGCAGAAGCCTTGGTGCAATCCCAAGGAACAAACCGCATTGTTGTAGAGTTGCCCGGAGTACAAGACACCGCCGAAGCCAAACGCGTCTTGGGACGCACTGCCAATTTGGAGTTTCGTTTGGTTGCTGATGGGGCAGACAGCTTTACAGGGGGCGTACCACCTGCCGGCACAGAAGCATTTCCTTTTGGTACGCTTGATGGCATGCCACTACTACTCAACCGCCAAGCCATCATCACAGGCGACAGAGTACAAAACGCCCAAGTTGGTGTTGATGAAACAGGTCGCCCGCAAGTCTCCATCACCCTTGATAATGCTGGTGGCAAACTCATGCAAAGTGCCACTGCTCCAAATCAAGGCAAGCAAATGGCGGTTTTGTTCATAGAAAACAAACAAAGAGTAAAATTTGAGACTGACCCCACCACTGGCGAAACCACCGAAGTGCGTACGCCCTATGCTGAAACTCGTGTCATTAATCGTGCCACCATTCAGGCGGTGCTAGGCACATCTTTTGTCATCACAGGGCTAGACAGTCATGCCGAAGCATCTGAGCTTGCTTTGCTACTTCGCTCTGGAGCTTTGGCAGCACCCATGTATTTTGTGGAGGAGCGTACCATCGGTCCATCTTTGGGTCAAGAAAATATTGACAAAGGTCTGTTTGCTTCTCAAATCGGTTATCTGTTGGTATTTTTATGGATGATTGTGTTTTATCGTGCTTGCGGGGTCATTGCCAATATTGCCCTTGCTTTTAACATCATCATGCTTGGTGCGGTCATGAGCATTCTTGGCTCATCTTTAACCTTGCCCGGCATTGCAGGGATTGTATTGACCATGGGCATGGCGGTGGATGCAAACGTGCTGATTTTTGAGCGGATTCGTGAAGAAATCGCAGGTGGCTCAAACATCAAGACTGCCATTATGGCAGGTTTTGACCGTGCATTTAGCTCTATTTTTGATGCCAACTTAACCACACTACTGGTCGCGTTTATCTTGTTTGCCATTGGCACAGGTCCAATCAAAGGCTTTGCCATCACCCTTGCCATTGGTATCTTAACATCGCTATTTACCGCCATCATCATAACTCGTGCCTTAATGCAAATTTGGTATGGTTATCGCAAAAACTTAACCAAAATCAGCATCGGTTAGGAGACAGACATGACAGAAAATAATCCGATTGACCCTACCGACGATGGCAAAACCACCCCACGTCGCCGTGCACCCCGCCGAAATGGTAAAGGCAGTAACGCTGCTGCCAATGCCAAACTAGACGGTCAAGCCATCGTTAGCAATAACGATACTGATGATATTGCTGAAAAAGAAGGTGGCATTAAACTCATTGGCAATCAGCGTATCATTCCTTTTATGAAATTAGAAATACCCATGATGGTCATTTCTACTTTGCTTGTGATTGCCAGTGTCATTGCTTTGTCGGTAAAAGGGCTAAATTTAGGGCTGGATTTTACTGGCGGTGTGTCAGCTGATGTGAAGTACAGTCAGCCTGTGGAGCAAGCTTCGGTTACTCGTGCTTTGGCAGATAAAGGCTTTAACGATGCTGTCGTTCAATATCTAGGTACAAGAGATGAGCTGTTAGTACGCTTGCCACCCCAAGACGGCAAAGATGCCAGCACCCTCAATCAAGCACTCACCGAAGCTTTAAATCTGCCCCAAAATAGTGCTACTGTTGAAAACATCAATGTCATTGGCAGTCAGTTGGGTAACGAAATCTATCTCAATTCTTTGATGGCACTGGGCGTGGCTTTGGTGCTGATGATGATTTATGTGGCAGTACGCTTTCAGTTTAAATTGGCAGTGGGGGCGGTATTATCACTATTTCATGATGTGATTGTGGTGTGTGGTTTGTTTGCCATTTTTGGCTGGCCATTTGATTTGACCGTGCTTGCGTCTGTGTTGGCCTTGATTGGCTATTCGGTAAATGACACCATTGTTGTGTATGACCGTATCCGTGAAAATTTTCGCCGTGTGCGTGGGCTTACTCCCCGTCAGGTGGTGGATTTATCGCTGACCGAAACCCTAAGGCGTACCTTTATGACATCGGGCACCGTCTTTGTTGTGGTCATTGCCATGCTGTTTTTAGGGGGCGAAGGGCTGTTTTGGTTTGCCCTAGCTCAATTTATCGGCACGATTGCAGGTACTTACTCATCTGTATATATCGCAAGTTCAATCCCATTACGCATGGGGCTATCTCGTGAAGATTTTGTGGTTAAAGTCAAGCCTGAATTTACCGAAGAAGTCGTAGTTTTTGCCGACCCCAATCTACAAAATGCCAAAGACTAAGCATTGATGGGCTTTTTTAATCGCCTACCCACCCCAATTCAAGGTTATATTTTCGTCATCATCACGATGGCGATTTGGGGTGGGTTTAGTTTATTTGCTCGCCTAAATGCTCATTGGGGCATTAGTGCATGGGACATCATTTTTATTCGGTTTGGCGTTTCAGCACTCATCTTGTTGCCCATCATCATCTACCAAAAAAACCATCAATTTTTATGGTCAAAAACCGCCATCAGCCTTGCTATCTTTGGTGGTGTGGGTTATAGTATGTTGGTATATCGTGCATTTTTAATCGCTCCTGTGGCACATGGGGCAGTATTTTTAAATGGCATGATACCTGTCGCCACTGCCCTACTCATGTTATTTTGGCTAAAAAAACGTCCCGACCACGACACCAAAATCGCTCTAATCATCATCAGCTTAACACTTGTGAGTATGACCGCCTTAATGGTCATCACAAAACAAACGTTTGGTATGGGTGATGGTTTATTTGTGCTGTGTGCTTTTTCATGGGGGGCTTATGGCATTTTGGTCAAGCAAAGCTCACTGACAGCATGGCAAATCATGTGCTGCACTGCCGTTTGGTCTGCTTTGATATATGTGCCAATATACGCACTATTTTTTGAGCCAAACTTTATCCACGTCAAACCACATCATCTCATCATACAAGGGGTGTTTCACAGTGTCATTGTCATGATTGTTGCTACCATGACCTACGCTTTGGCAGTGGCAAAACTGGGCGCATTTACCGCAGGTGGCATCGCATCGGTTGCCCCTTTTATTTCTGCCATTGTTGCTGTGCCACTTTTGGGTGAACCACTTGATTTGGTCATGGTGGTTGGCTTGGTGGGCATGAGCTTCGGTGTGATTCAACCATGGCGATTTTTGACATCTTTAACATTTTTTAACAAGGAAAATTTATGAAACAACTCAATAATATCACAGTTTATTGTGGCTCAAATCTTGGCAACATCGCTGATTATTATCATGCTGCTCAAAACATGGCAAAAACCCTAGCTCGCCGTGGTCATCGCATTGTTTACGGGGGTGGCAGCGTAGGACTGATGGGAACGCTGGCCGATACCGCTTTGGCACACGGGGCGGAAGTTATTGGCGTTGTGCCACATTTTTTGGCAGAAAAAGAGATTGTCCATGACAACCTAACCACACTCATCAAAACCAACACCATGAGCGAACGCAAACTAAAAATGATAGAACTGGCAAACGGCTATATTGCCATGGCAGGCGGTCTTGGCACTTATGAAGAGTTGTTTGAAGTGCTGTCTAACGCCCAACTTGAACTAGACCAAAGCCCCATTGGGCTATTAAATACCAATGGTTTTTATGACCCTGTAATGGCTTTGTTGGCACATACTGCCGAGCAAGGTTTTATGCCAAAAGACAATCTAAAACTAGTCTGTGTTTCCGATGACCCAGATGACTTGCTTGACCAAATGTATGCCTATACACCAACCAAAGCCATCAAATGGTCAATGCCAACATGGTATCAACAAATTTTAAACGCACAATCGTCTTAATTTTGCACAAATATTACAGTCGTTCACACAAAATTACTTGCAAAAATTTACAACGAATGTACACTATACAAAAATTTAAATAAATTTTTACAAAATTCCCCGCAAGTGCTAGGCGATTTTGAAAAAATTTGTTACAATTCGTTTTTATGTATTTTGACTTTTTAAGGTGATGACAATGGACATCAAACAAATTCGCGAACTTATTGACTTGATGGAAGAAAAAGATTTAGCAAATCTTGAATACGGCAAAAAAGGCGACTACATTCATCTTACTCGTAATGTTGCCGTACAAACCGTTGCCGTCCCCCAAGCCGTTAGCACCACAACCGCACCTACCGCCCCCACGACAAAAGCCCCAAGTGGCAAAATAGAGACCGCCCCAATGGTGGGTGTGTTTTACTCTGCCCCTAGCCCAAATGACCCGCCCTTTGTCAAAGTGGGTCAAAAGGTAGAAGCAGGCGACCAGCTTGGCATCATTGAAGCCATGAAAATCATGAACCCCTTAGAAGCCACTCAAAGCGGTATTATTGAAGAAATTTTGGTGTCTAATGCCGAAGTCGTGCAGTTTGGACAGCCTGTCATTCGTTATAAAGCATAAGGCTTGACCCATGATTAAAAAACTTCTGATTGCCAACCGTGGTGAGATTGCCTTGCGTATCGTGCGTGCGTGTAAACAACTTGGCATACAGACGGTGGGCGTATATTCCACAGCCGACAAGGATTTGATGCACCTTAGGTTTTGTGATGAAGCGGTATGTATCGGCAACCCCCCATCCAACCAAAGCTATCTTAACATCTCAGCCCTACTGACCGCCGCCGAAGTAACAGGGGCAGACGCCATTCACCCTGGCTATGGATTTTTGTCCGAAAATGCTGAATTTGCCGAAAAAGTTGAAGGAGCAGGATTGACTTTTGTTGGTCCGCACCCTGACCATATCCGCTTGATGGGCAATAAAGTCTCTGCCATCAACGCCATGAAAGAAGCTGGCGTACCCACCGTCCCCGGCTCTGTTGGGGCGATTACTCTGCATAATGCCGAAGAAGAAGCTCGCAAAATTGGCTTCCCCCTCATCGTCAAGGCGGCAGCTGGTGGTGGCGGACGTGGTATGCGTGTGGTAGAGCGTTTTGAAGAGCTGATTAATCAAGTCCAAGCTGCAAAAACCGAAGCTCAAAGTGCTTTTGGTGATGATACGGTTTATATGGAAAGGTTTTTAAAAAATCCCCGCCATGTAGAAGTGCAAGTTTTGGGGGACGGTGATGGTAATGCTTTGCACTTATTTGACCGAGACTGCTCACTGCAACGCCGTCATCAAAAAGTACTAGAAGAAGCTCCTGCCCCCGGCATTCCTGATGACATTAAACAGCCCATTTTAGATGCTTGTGTGCGTGCTTGCGAGCAAATCGGCTATCGTGGTGCAGGGACATTTGAGTTTTTGTATGAAAATGAAGAATTTTTCTTTATTGAGATGAACACTCGTGTCCAAGTAGAACACCCAGTTACTGAGATGATTACAGGCATTGACATCATTGTAGAACAACTTAAAATCGCCGCAGGCTATGGGCTGTCCTACCATCAAGATGAGATTACCATTCGTGGTCATGCCATAGAATGCCGTATCAATGCCGAAGACCCCAAAACATTTATGCCCTGCCCCGGTCAAATCAATAATTTATTTGCCCCAAGTGGCTCAGGCGTGCGTTTTGACAGTCATCTGTATCAAGGATATAACATTCCAAGCTACTACGATTCAATGATTGGCAAACTCATCTGTCATGCCCAAACTCGCCAGCAATCCATCGCAAAAATGCTCCACGCCTTAGATGAGCTGGTGATTGAAGGCATTAAAACCAACGTGCCACTACATCGTGATGTGATTTTGGTAGATGAAAATTTTAGCGAAGATGCTCAAAACATTCATTATCTTGAAACTCATCTGTTAAATACTAAGCACTAAATAAAAACCCAGTTCGCTGGGTTTTTAAATGCCAATCAACTAAATCATTAATTGGGGAAATAGCCCACGCAGTCCATTTACCAAAATCTCAATCGCCACCGCCGCAAGCAACATGCCCATGATACGACTTAGGATATTAAGTCCAGTCTCCCCCAAAAAGCGACTAATCCGCCCTGCCATCATCAGCGACACATAACAAAACAGACTGATACACAAACCTGCCGATAAAATCATGGCTATGGCAAATACACCTTTGACCTGACTGCTATAAATGATGACCGTAGAAATCCCCCCAGGTCCTATCATCATTGGTATGGCAATTGGCACCACAGCAGATGCCGCCAAAGATGAGCTGACTTCCACTTCATCAGCATTGGGTTTGACAGGGTTACCGCCACCATTCATCATATTAATGGCAATCAAAAACACCAAAATCCCACCTGCCACCTGAAACGACCCCACTGAAATTCCCAGCACCTTTAAAAGATTCTCGCCAAGCAAGGTAAAAAAGGCAATGGTAATAAACACCGTCAAACAGGCAATTTGGGCGACTTTTTGGCGGTCTTTGGGCTGATAGCCACTTGTGATGTTTAAAAACAAACTTAATGTACTAAACGGATTGATTAGCACCACAAAGGCAAGGATGATTTTAATAAGCTCTGTGTCCATGTCCATGTCCTATTTTTTGCGTTATTGTAACACAATCGTTTTAAAATTTAAGCATATTTTTAAACATTGACCAACCTTTGCCAAACTGATATTTCATGGTAAAATACATAATTTTAATCATGAATGACATCACACTCACCCCAAGCCATCCAAACGACCGTGCTGTCGTGTTATTTTCTGGTGGGCTTGATAGCACCACTTGTTTATACTGGGCAAAAGCACATTTTAAGGACGTAACTGCCATCAGTTTTCGTTATGGGCAACGTCATTGCAGTGAGCTGATTTTTGCCCAAAAAATCGCAAAAAAATTGGGCATATCACACCGCATCATAGACATAGACATCGCTCAGCTTGGTGGCTCTGCCCTGACCGACACCACCATAGACGTACCCAATCATAGCGACCACATAGATAGTGTGCCCATCACCTATGTTCCTGCCAGAAACACGATATTTTTATCCTATGCGTTGGCGGTCGCCGAAGTTACAGGGGCAAATCATATCATCATTGGGGTCAGTTCGGTAGATTTTTCAGGCTATCCTGATTGCCGAGCAGATTTTATTCAGGCCTTTGAGCTGATGGCAAATTTGGCAACCGTTGCTGGGCGAGCAGGTAACCGCCTATCCATCATTGCCCCATTACAGCACCTGTCCAAAGCCCAAACTTTACAGTTGGGTTTATCACTGGGCGTAGATTATGCTCAAACCGTATCTTGCTACCAAGCCGACACAGATGGGCGAGCATGTGGCGTGTGTGATAGCTGCGTGTTACGCCGTCAAGGGTTTATAGATGCAGGCGTTTTAGACCCCACTCGTTACAAAGCGTGAATTACTCTGTTCAGGGGTGGGCATTGTTCTCACAGCTCTTATTGGCGTTTTTATTTTAAAAAATCCCCCAGATACTCCTGCCATCATTGGGATTATTTTTATCATCATTGGCGTGGTGATTATGAATGTTTTTTCAAATGTTACCACTCATTAATTAGGAAAAGCAAAGCACATGATGACATCACCCAAACGCAAAAACAACCCCCAAGCATTACGCCACCGCATCATCATCTGCACCAAAGAGCTGATACTCAAAGATGGCATTGCCAATTTATCTTTACAAAAAGTTGCTGATATGGCGGGCACAAGCAAAGGTGGATTATGCCATCATTTTAAAAACAAAGATGACCTAATAATGAGCGTTTTTGAGTTATTTATCGCCCAAATTAACACCGCCATCATGACTCACATCACCGATGAATTTGGCACTTTTACCAAAGCTTATGTTCATGTACTTTTTGATGACACACAAATTGGTTTATCTGGTGATTGGGCGGGACTCATTCAAGCCATGAATGCAGATAATAAACTTCGTGATTTATGGACAAATTGGCTTAACACCAAACTGGCTGTTCATGCTGATACTGACAGCGACAGTCGCCTGATGGCAATTCGCCATGCCGCAGATGGCACTTGGCTAAATCAAACCAGTGATGATAAATTGGCAGAAATTAGAAATTATCTATTGGGGCTGATTGAAGACATCAAACCCACAAACTGATTTTCAAGCAGATATACAAAAACCACTCATCTGAATGAATGGTTTTGTAATGATTGGTTTATTTGCCGATTTTGTTTTCTTTGACTATCTTTAAATTTGGATAGTCCAACTTAATCTCATATTCTGATGCTCCCTTGTAGGCTTTTACTTCAAGGTATTTTTTACCTTCTTGAACACTGGCTTTGATGTTGGTAACTTGGTAATTACTACGAGCTTGGAGCATTTCACGAGCCTTAGCGACATTCGTATGATAGTCTTTATCTGCACTAAACTGTGGTGGTAATTTACCTTGGCTGGCATGAACAGATACCGAAACAACAGACATCAAGGACAATACCATCACCAAAACCAGTCGCACCGCAAAAGATTTTGCCATAAATTCACCCGTTATTACTGTTTTATTTGACTGTCATTCTACTGAATTAATCCTGCAATCACAAGCCAAATATCATAAAGGGCATAAAAAGCTACTTAAAATAACACGCTGTCATTTGGCGTTACAAAAGCTGGCAAACAAGTCATACTCACTGGCTTCATCAATGACCACCGTCAAAAATTGCCCTGCTTTTACCGTCTGGTCAATATTATCCACATACACATGACCATCAATCTCTGGGGCATCAGCATAACTGCGACAGATGGCGATGTTTTCTTCTTCGTCAATCTCATCAACCAACACCACTAAGGTTTTGCCAACTTTTTCTTGGAGTTTTTCTTCGCTGATGGACTGGGCAACCGCCATAAATCGCTCATAACGTGCTTGCTTGACAGACTCTGGCACAGGATTTGGCAGCTCGTTGGCAGCCGCTCCTTCTACTTCCGAATACATAAAACAGCCCACACGGTCAAGGCGAGCTTTTTTAAGCCAATCCAGCAAATACTCAAAGTCTTCGTCTGTCTCCCCCGGAAAGCCCACCACAAAGGTAGAACGAATGGCAATGTCAGGGCAAATTTCTCGCCATTTAGCGATACGTTCAAGCGTATTTTCACTATGGGCGGGGCGTTTCATCGCCTTTAATACATCAGGGCTGGCGTGCTGAAAAGGAATGTCAAGATACGGCAACAGCCCACCTTTGCCGCCACTAATCGCCATGCTCTCTGCCATGATTTGTACCACAGCATCCACATGCGGATAAGGATAAACATAATGCAGTCGCACCCAAACACCTAGTTTTGCAAGAGCTTGGCACATATCAAAAAATTTGGTTTTTAGTGGCTGACCTTGCCAAAATGCCATTTTGTATTTTAAATCCAGTCCATAAGCGGACGTATCTTGACTGATAATGAGCAGCTCTTTTACGCCTGCTTTTTGAAGTGCTACCGCTTCATTCATCACGCTATCAATGGTGCGAGACACCAAATCGCCACGTAGAGACGGAATGATACAAAAGGTGCAGCGATGATTACAGCCTTCGGAGATTTTTAGGTAAGCATAATGACTTGGGGTCAGCTTAATACCAGCGTCATTGATAAGGTCAATTTTTGGGTCGTAGGCTTTGGATTTGGTAGGTTTTGGCACATGGTGTGTTACCGCTTTGACGACTTCATCATAAGCATGAGCCCCTGTTACTGCCAGTACCGCAGGGTGCATGGTACGAATTTTATCAGCGTCTTTGCCCAGACAACCTGTTACAATCACTTTGCCGTTTTTGCTAATCGCTTCGCCAATGGCATCGAGACTCTCTTGCACCGCCGACTCAATAAAACCACAGGTATTGACCACCACTAAATCTGCCCCATCATAATCTTTGGCGACTTGATAACCTTCACGAGTCAGCTCGGTGATGATACGCTCACTATCCACCAAAGCCTTGGGGCAACCAAGCGACACAAAACCCACTTTTGGGGCTTTGGTGGATAAATCCGTAGGGACAAATTGTTCGCTTTGAACAATGTCTCGGTTTTGGTTATGGTTGGCTTTGTGGTGGTATGGCTCGGTTGTGGCTTTGGGGTTGAAAGTGTGTACGGTCATTAGCTGTCTCAATGATGGCTGGGCAAACGGCAAATAACAAAAAACCTGCCATAATAGCAGGTCTTTAATATGGTGGGGTTGGAGAGACTCGAACTCTCACGGGTCGCCCCGCTGGAACCTAAATCCAGTGCGTCTACCAATTTCGCCACAACCCCAGATTTATTAAGACATCTCGTCTTGATGGTGCGTATTATAATGATTTTTTAAAGATTGGCAAGCATTTTTTAATAAAATTTTAAAAAATTTTTTAAGCTATTGATTTAAATAAATTTTTAATAAAATACACAACAAAAAGACATCAATGATGACTTATGACAATCCATCAAGACTGCAAGTTTTTAGCAAGATATGCATACACTTTGTCTTTATGTCGCGTCAAATCCGCCATACATGAATCAATTTGAGCATTTAGGATTTGATTTACTTTGGCATAATGATTTGCCTGCCACTGTGCTAAGGTTTCCACATGAGAGTTTTTTTCGCATTCAAAACGATAAGCCTCTGATGTCAGTTCGGTATTATAAAGCACAATATCCAAAGAGTTGGTCAGACGATATGCTTCTTTACCCACCAAATTTTCATAAACCAAATAAAAACGCTTTGGCTCTATCACCACCTTAGTGATGGGTTTATCATTTGGAGCAAAATGCATTGCTTGTGTATTTATCCAATTTTGTAAAAGCGAGCGAGCATAATCTAGGGTTTTGTTGTCAAATTTAGGCTCTAAAACCTCTCCTCTTAATTGGTCTTTTTGAAACGAGTTGGGCGTTATTGGTGTTAATGCAAAAACACTGGCAACCGTCAGTAATGTCTGAGCCGTGGCTAGTTGGCGGTCTTGCTACGTTTGATAATGACAAGCTCATTTTCAGTATAATCAGCTTGTTTGCTAATCATCTGTTTATTACGACCAATTAACACCACCTGATTATCATTAACCGTCATATTGTCTTGGTAAATATTTTGGTAATATACTTTTTCTAAATTTTGCTGAGCAGTTAGCTTATCAGTACGGGTTTGTGGTGTCTGCACCCCAGAAGTAGAAGCACAACCAGCCATAACAAGTGCGATAGCCAAGATGGTAAATTTACGCATAATTCATTCCTTTAAAGTCCAATACACAACAAAATCGATTATACCAAAATCTCTTTATATGTCATCAATTTGACACCCGCTTTTGTCATATCACTCATCGCCTTATCTAACGAGCCATTGACATCTATTGGGGCGGTGGCGTCTGTAATCACTGTGCAGTCAAAGCCTAAATTCACCGCATCTATCGCTGTCCATGCCACACAAAAATCAGTGGCGATGCCCACAACATACACATGGCTGATGCCCCGCTCATTTAGGTATCCTGCCAGTCCCGTCATGGTGCGTCTGTCAGCTTCCATAAATGCTGAATAGCTGTCAATATCGCGATGATAACCTTTACGGATAATCAGCTGAGCCTTACTCGCCTGCAAGTCCGAATGAAACAACGCATCCACGGTGCCTTGCACACAATGGCGATTCCACAACACCTGCATGCCATAATCAAGCTCAATGGTATCAAAGGGCTGTTTGCCTGTATGGTTTTGATAAAAAGAAACGTGGTCAGCAGGGTGATAATCTTGGGTTAAAATGACGTTATCAAACTGTGCAATGAGCTGATTAACCACAGGGATAATCTTGGCAGAGCCTGACACCGCCAGATTACCATCCACAAAGCCATTTTGAATGTCCACAACCAATAACGCTGTATGAGCTTGATTTAACATCACTTTCTCCTTTACCAATAATTCTCTACGGCAATATTACCCACGCCACGGCGGTTCATGGTCAAACCTTTGGATTTTAGAGTTTCTTTGGTGTCTTCTACCATTTGGGGATTGCCACAAAGCATGATATGTGATGTGGCAGGGTTTAAACTTAGCCCCACATGAGTTTCAAGTTTGCCACTTTCAATCAAAGTAGGAATGCGTTCGTTTAAACAGCCATCAGCTTTTTCACGCGTAACAATCGGCACAAACTGCAAACGTGCTGGCGTGTCTATGAACTGACCAAACTGGCTTTGCAAATCAGCGATTTTATCCACATAAGCCAGCTCAGCAAGAGTGCGAGAGCTATATGCCAACACAATATCACGATAATTTTGCCATGTCATCATATCGCCAAGCATACTAATAAATGGTGCAAGTCCTGTGCCAGTGGCAAATAGCCATAAATCCTGCGGAGCTGGCTCTTGATAGCGTGCCAAGGTCAAAAAACCAAACGGCTCTGGGTTTAGATACAAAGTATCACCCACTTGTAAATGTTGTAGCTGACTGGTAAACGCCCCATCTGGCACAACCACCGAAAAAAACTCCAAATGCTCATCATAAGGCGATGACACCACCGAATACGCCCGAAAAATCTTGGGGCTAATGGCGTTTTTTGGGGCAGTTTGATTGACCTGTAACTCATTAGGGGCAACACCTAGTCGCACAAACTGCCCCGCTTCAAAGCGAAAACCATCAGGGCGTGTGGTCGTAAAACTAAATAAGGTTGGTGTGATGGGAGTTTTGGATAGAACTGTAATAGAGATGGCGTTTTGGTCAGACATGACAATGCTCTTTATTGGTATCAGGTTATTGTAAAAGAATTAAAGAAAAAAGTAAATCAATGGCTTTTTCTTTAAATTCCCATCACACACCACCAGACGATAAACCGTAAAACTTATTCATAAAAATTCTTGCCACTTGCCTGTGTTTTAAATCGCCGATGAAACCACATCCATTGGGCAATATTTTTTTTGATATTAACTTCAAACAGGTCATTGATACGCTGTGCGTCTGCCTGTTCATCATTGCTTGGAAAGCCATCAAGCACAGATGACAGCGTGATGTGATAATGCGGACGTTTGCCTTTTGGAATATAATCAGGAGTTTGGCGTATCATGTCCATCACAATAAAGACAGGCGGATTTTTTTTATCAAAGCTCACAAAACGCCGATGAGCGGTGATGGTAGCAGACGGCACACCAAAAAATGTCGCCATCACACCATGCTCCAACCCAAAATCTT
Source organism: Moraxella sp. VT-16-12 (assembly GCF_002224245.2). Classification (GTDB taxonomy): domain Bacteria; phylum Pseudomonadota; class Gammaproteobacteria; order Pseudomonadales; family Moraxellaceae; genus Moraxella. The sequence goes on along the minus strand of NZ_NKHK02000006.1, from coordinate 55,312 downwards.
GGTCGGGACTATACCAAATCACCCTGCCCGCCTTAATCCGACTGATGAGTTTTTTCATATCACGACTGCTGATTTGCTCATCAAAAATACGTCTGCGACTATTATACACAAACCAATCAAGCAAAGGATTATTTTGGGGGCGATACATACAATCCGCCCCAAAAAACTGTGTACACAGCCGACCGCCCAAATCCAAGGTGGTAAAATGCCCACCCAGCAGTATCACCGCTTTATTTTCTTTTTGAGCATTAATCAGGTGTTGCAATCCTGAAATGCTAAACGTACGTTTAAATACGTTGGGGCGAAACCATGCGTTTAAGGTCTCAAAAATGCCAATGCCCTGATTGACAAAAACCTGCTTGGCAATTTTTAATTTTTCATCATCAGATTTGTCTTTAAATGCCAAATTCAAATTTACCAATGTGTCTTTAACACGCCTTTTGACCAATAAAAAAGCCAGTCTGCCAATATGTCGCCCAATCATAAACTGAATACGTAGTGGCAGATAAATCAGTGGTAAAAATATCATAAACGCCAGCCAAATCCCCCAATACTTTGGCATTAAAAACTCCAAACGAAACGGCAATTTATCCGCCATATGGGTTTGTTTATGCGTGGCGGTCAAATCAGGCATTTTTTTAATGTCAATTTGCGGTAGGTCATTGTTTGATTGTTGCAAATTATCATCAGAATGACAATTTGACCCACAACAATGTTTATTGGCTGAATTATTCAAAACTTTTTACTCATTTCTATAAAAATTCGGTGTTTGTCATATTCATACAAAGGCAAATTACTGTCCACTTTATTATACTGCCAAGTGATTTGTGGAGTAATGCCTGCATAATGTACTTTTTTGTGCCAAACAGAAACGCTTGCCCCATATTCGTTATTTTTTTGAATTTTGCCAAAAAATCCCACACCTTGATACTCTTTTTGAGCCACATTCACGCTCACACGAGTGCTAAATCCAAGCCCAAGCTCTTGCCCCACGCCTGCTCGCACACCTTGACGCACAAAAGAATCATCGGCATCTTTTGTGTCGGTTTTGTGATAATCTATCCCTGTAAAATAGTAGCGTTTGGCATTGGCTAAGTACAACGCACTAACACCCAAACTTTTGCTTTCACCGTCCAGGTGATTGCGTGTGGTGTAATCTTGTTTGGCATATTCCCCATAAACGCTGGCTTGCCATTTTGGATTTAGCCAATAGCTCCATTGTGCTGATATGCCTTTGGATGTGGAAAAATATTTCAGCTTGTCATTATCCGCATTGCCCCCCGCATAGTAGCTTTTTTCCACAAAAGGCAATAAAGCAAAACTATGACGAGCATTCTCATGTCCTGCTCCTGCCAACACACGCACCGTCAGCTCATTATAAGGCTTGTTATTGGTATAATATTTACCATAAGTATCAAGGCGTGTTTGACCAAAAAACCCCTGTGGCAGACGCCATTTTTTATCCACCCCAAAATTAAAGCCTATGCCATGAGCCGACTGAGCCTTGGGGGCTGTCCAACCCCCACCCAAATCGCTATTTTTAGGGGCATTGTTGATGTTTTTGTCTGCCAAGTAGTTGATACCACCATTGATGGACACACGATTTTGGCGTTTGATGGCGGTCAAATATTGATGTATCAACTGGGCAACTTGTGGTGGCATCTCTTCGCTTAGTAGCTTGGTAAATTGGTCTTCGGACGCATCATATTCTTTATTGGCATACAACGCCATCGCCAAACGCAATCGCAACAAACTTGCATCATTATTGACCGATAAAGCACTGCGATAGGCTCGGACAGCAGTTTTTGCGTCTCCTTGGGCTTCTGCAACCATGCCTTTTGCCCATTGTTCTAGCATGGTTTCACGCAAATGATTGGGGATTTTTTGATAATAAGGCAACAAAAAAGCAACATCATCAAAGTTGTTTTGAAGTACCGCCATCGCCATCGCTCGCACCACCAAATCAGGGTAGTTTAACAGCTCATCTGCTGATATTGACAAGCTTTTTCCTTGCTCACTTGATGTTTTAGGCACATCAGGGGCAACAGGTTGTGTCATTTCAACCTGTTTTTGAATATGCACATCTTGGATACGTTGGTCGTCTTGCTTATCATAAATATCGGCAAAGACTGTATTAACACTCAGTCCACACGACAAAACACACAACGTAGATAAAAAGCGTTTTTCCATCATAAATCACCCATCCCACAAAATTTATTTGCTCAAACTTTCAAGCTCGTCCCATCGTTCTAGTTTTTCAAGCAACATCTCATCAATCTCGCCAAGCCTTTGACTGTATGTTGTCGCCAATGCCAAATCGCTCACAAACAATGAACCATCTGCCAGCTTGTCATTTAATGTCGCTTGCTCTTGTTCAAGCTGATGAATCTCATTGGGCAGATTTTCCAGCTCTCGTTGTTCTTTATATGATAATTTACGTTTTTGCGGTTGGGTGTTGTCGGTTTTGGGTTTGTTGATTTTTGGGGCTTTTGCTTCATCTTTTTTGACAACAGTTTGACCAACCTTTTGTCTTTGGCTTTGTTCTACATAGTCGTGATAACCGCCCACATATTCATTGATGACCCCATTGCCATCTTTGTCAGTATCAAACACCCACGTTTGCGTTACCACATTATCCATAAAAGTGCGGTCATGGCTAATCAACAAAATGGTTCCATCAAAACCCACCACATATTCTTCCAACAGCTCCAAAGTCGCCATGTCAAGGTCGTTGGTTGGCTCATCAAGCACCAATACATTGGCAGGTTTTAATAAATTTTTGGCAAGTAGCACTCGGGCTTTTTCGCCCCCTGATAGTGCTTTTACAGGTGTTCTGGCTCGGTTTGGGGCAAACAAAAAATCCTGCAAATAGCCCAAAATATGCACTCGCCGTCCGCCCACGTCCACATAATCAGAGCCTTGCGAGACGTTTTCGGCCACAGATTTATCAAGCTCCAACTGGTCTTTTAATTGGTCAAAAAAAGCAATGTTTAAATTGGTGCCAAGGCGAATTTTACCATCAGTTTTTGCCGTGTCATCAAGCCCCAAAATTGTGCGAATCAAGGTAGTTTTGCCCACACCGTTTTTGCCAATAATACCCACTTTATCACCACGCATGAGCAAAGTGGAAAAATCTTTCACCAAAATTTTATTGTCATACTTTAAGGTTAAATGATTGACTTCGCAGACAATTTTCCCTGATTTTTCACCCACGTTTTGACTGATGGAGATATTGCCCACCACATCTCGTCTTTGTTTGCGTTCTTCTCTTAATGCTTTTAATGCCCGAACACGACCTTCGTTGCGGGTGCGACGAGCCTTAATGCCTTGGCGTATCCACACTTCTTCTTGGGCAAGTTTTTTATCAAATTCCGCAAAGGATTTGGCTTCACTTTCTAGCTCTAACTCTTTTAATTCTTGGTAGCGAGCATAGCCACCAATACCTTGACTGACATCATAACTTGACAGCTTGCCACGGTCAAGCTCTATGATGCGTGTGGCAAGATTGTCCACAAATTTACGGTCATGGGTAATGAATAATACAGTAAGATTTTGATTTAATAGATAATTTTCCAGCCAATCAATACTCTCCACGTCCAAATGGTTGGTCGGTTCATCAAGCAGTAGCACATCAGGCTTGACCACCAATGCCCGAGCAAGCAGCACCCGTCTTTTACGCCCCCCTGACAAATCTGCCAACGTATCATTTGGATTTAAGCCCATATTATCAAGGAGTGTGCGAGCATTTCTTTGCAAATCCCAGCCATGCAAAGCATCAATCTCATGTTGCACGCCTGCCATCTGCTCACAAGCATTCATCTGACCTTGGGTGCATTTTTCAGACAGTTCATGATATGTTCTTAATAGATTGGCTGTTTTTTCATCACCATTCATGACCACATCAAGCAAAGTGCCGTCATCATCTGGCACATCTTGGGCAAGCATGGCGATTTTTATGCCATCAACAATCAAAATCTCGCCATCATCAGCAGTTTGTGTGCCATTGATGAGCTTAAAAAGTGTGGATTTGCCTTCGCCATTTCGTCCAATCAAACAGACTCGCTCGCCTTGTTCTAAGGAAAAATTCACATGGTCAAGAATGGGAGAGACGCCAAAACTCAGGCAGATGTTTTTTAGGGTAATTAGTGCCATATGTGATAATCGGTGATAAAATGGGGCAATTATAGCAAATTTTTATCGCAAAAAGGAAAAATATGACCAATGTCGCCTTTGATACTGCGGATTTGGCAAATCATCTGATTGATTTACAAATCAAACTGGCATATCTTGAAAATACCGTTGATACCTTAAATGACGTGATTGCCAAACAAGACCGTGAATTAAAAGACCTACAAGACCAATTAAAACTGATTTATAAATTTTTAGAAAAAGAGCATGATGAGGGTATCGCTCCGTTTGATTTGTTGGCTGACAAACCGCCCCACTATTAAACCAATTCTTATTATCATTTAAAGCTTATCACAAAAAACCGTTCATCTGATGATTGGATTTTTTTTCTTGTATTTCCAAAACGATTGTTTTAATATACGCTTGTTACACATTGATTTGGGAAATGCGTAATATTTTACAAATGTTACTTAAAAACTGATAACAGGAGTTAGCAATGACATATTTTTCTTATAAAACACTAACACTTGCCACCCTTTGTGGACTGAGCATGACGACTTATGGGGCGGGTCTTGACCGTTCAGGACAGGACGTTACTGCTTTTTTACAAGATGGCACTTATGGAGAAGTGGTCTATACCTATATTGATGCCGATGTCTCAGGGACGGACATGAATGGTGGCAGTACAGGAGATTTGGCAGAAGCCTATGATTTTGCTCGCTTTGGGGTTAAAGCAGACATCAATGACACATTTAGCGTGGGTGTGCTGTATGATGAGCCTTGGGGGGCGGCGGTTGAGCATTTTGGTAACAGTAATTTTGTTAGTCAAGGTGCAGATGCAACTTATTCAGCTTTAGTTGCTGGTACAAATGGTCAAAATATCCCAAGAGCATTAAGTTCTCTTGCAGTCAATCCAGATGGTTCAATTAACGACATTGAACTTGAAAAAGCCAGCAAAAGATTAGGACCCATTTTACAGCAACAAATTCTAGATAAGCAAAGAATAGATGTTGGGGAGGCTGCGGCACAGCATCTGGCCAGTGAAGCCATTAAACAGTTAGCGCCCGTCAATCAAATTTCTAACACTGCTGAAGCACAAAAAGGTCAAGGCACCAATGTAGAAATCCGCACCCAAAACGCCACTTTCCTGCTTGGAGCAAAATTTGGTCAAAATAAAAACTTCCAAATCTATGGCGGTCCTGCCCTACAACGCCTAAATGGTGAGGTGCATCTGCGTGGCACAGCTTATGACCGAGCGACAGGCTATGATGCCAAAATAAGTACTGACCATGCCTTAGGCTGGGTCGCAGGGGTGGCATACACCAAGCCAGAGATTGCCCTAAAAGCATCTTTGACTTATCGCTCTGACATTGAGCATAAAACCGACATCGCCGAAGTTTTTCCTGCACTTAGACAGACAGGAAGACAAACCCAGCCATTTCGTGTTACCCTGCCTGAATCTTATAACCTAGATTTTCAAACAGGTGTATCGCCCACCATGCTTCTGACCGCCAAAGTGCGTTATGTGCCGTGGAGTGATTTTGACATTCGTCCAACACTTTATACTCAGACCGCCAAAACACCCATCATTGACTACGCCAAAGACCAGTGGTCAGGCGAGATTGGGCTTGGTAAAAAACTTAGCGATAAAGTCTCTGTCTCAGGCAACATTGGTTATGACAGTGGTGCAGGTAACCCCATCAGCACATTAGGTCCTATTAAAGGCTATTATAGCTTGGGCTTGGGAGCAAAATATAATTTTACGCCTGAATGGTCAGTGTCAGCAGGGGCAAAATACCTAAAATTTGGTGATGCCACTGCTCAGCTACCCACTCGCACCACAGCTGGTCAATTTAAAGATAATGATGGCTATATTGTTGGCGTTAAACTTGCCTACCACAAAAAATAGCAAATCAACCGCCAAAAAGCCAAGACATCTTGGCTTTTTGTTTTGGACAATTTTTAACATGGTAAATATATATTTACCAACACATAATCATCTCACATCTTGCCACAGTATTACCAATTTGTAAGTTGCATTATAAAGATTCAACACGCCCTAGACTTTTTAACCGACTAATGATAGAGTAAAAACTCAATTTTTAATCTTAACCCCTGTGATGACTATGATACCCAAATTTTATAAACACCCTGTTTTTTATCTAAGTGTGCTTGCGTGCATGGTTGGTGCATTGGCAGCGTGCAATACCGCTCCCAAAAAACCCACACCCATTGAAGTGGCTCAGCCACCAAAACTGCCTGCTCCCCAAGCCCCCAAGCCCACACCACCCAACCCTGCCACCAAAAACGTCCCCACGCCTGCGGTAACACCCAGCGTATCAGCACCTGCTCCGATTGTTGAACCAAAACAATTTTATGGCAGTTTTGGTGAATGGAAAAGCGATTTTATCAATCGTGCCATTGCTCGTGGCTATCGTGCTAACGATGTTTATGCTCTGATGAATAACGCCAGTCTCAACCAACAAGTCATCTCCTTAGATGGTAAGCAAGCAGAATTTGCCAAAATGCCTTGGGAATATGCCGAATCCGCCACATCAGGCAATCGGGTCAGCACAGGGCGTGCCAAAGCTGATGAATACCCAAGTTTATTATCTCGTCTTGAAAGCAGATATGGCGTTCCCCGTGAAATTGTGGTCGCCATTTGGGGTATGGAGTCATCTTATGGGGCAGCCACGGGCAATACAGATTTGGTCAATGCCTTATCTAGTCTTGCGTATGATGGTCGCCGCCGTAGTTTTGCCGAAGGGGAACTTATCGCCATGCTAGACATGATAAATCGTGGTGATGTCAATCGCTCACAACTTAAAGGCTCTTGGGCAGGGGGCATGGGACACACCCAGTTTATCCCATCAACATGGCTCGCCCAAGGCGTAGATGGCAACAATGATGGGCAAAAAAATCCTTGGGTCATCTCTGATGCTCTAAGCTCCACCGCTAACTATTTAAGTGGCAGTGGCTGGATTGCTGGTTTGGATGCTTTTTATGAAGTTCGCTTACCAAGTCATTTTAACCATCAGCTCATCGGTCAAAAACAGCCCCTAAGCGCTTGGCAACAAGCAGGATTGTTGTCTATTAATGGTACTTCGTTACCCAACAGCAACACACCTGCTGAGCTGTGGCTACCTGCTGGCATCTTAGGACCTGCCCTACTATTAACGCCAAATTTTGATGTGATTAAAGTGTACAATAATTCATCAAATTACGCCCTTGGTGTGGCACTGCTTGCCAAACGTATTGGCAAACAAAGTGGCATTGTCTCAAATTGGCCTCGCCACGAACGCCCGCTATCCTCCGCTCAGGTCAGACGCCTGCAAGAGAACCTAAACGCCAAAGGCTACAACGCTGGTACACCTGATGGCATGGCAGGCACAAACACTCGCCGTGCATTTGCTCAGTGGCAATCAGATAATGGTAAAATTCCTGATGGCTTTATCACCCAAAATTCTGCCAATGAGCTGATTTGGTGATGATTTGACCCATAAAAAAATCCCCAAATGACTTGGGGATTTTTTATTTCAAATCACTTAGCGAGTTGTGGCGTAGCCTGCACCTGCACCAACCACCGCTCCAATGGCGGCACCTTTACCAATGTCTTTGCGGTCGCCATCATCAGTTTGGCTCAATGCCCCAATCGCCGCCCCCAAAGCCGCTCCACCAAGTACAGCATTGCGAGTTTGAGTGTTGGTTTGGTAAGGCTGACTGGCACACGCAGTCAAAAGCAAAGAAGTGCTTACAGCAAATACAGTCAGTAGTTTTTTCATCTGTCATCTCCTAAAATGCCCTTTTGGGCGGTGTTATGACTATCATAAGATGGTATTTTATCAGAAAAATAAGCATTCGTTAAAATAACCATCTTTTTGTACTCATTTTGGTAAACAGCTCTTAGGCAAATCATCAGTTCAGCTTTAATTTTTCAAAAATAAACTGGCCGTCATCAATCCCCACCAAGATAGTATCCCCTGCCACAAACTCACCTGCAAGCAGTCTTTGGGCCAAAGGATTTTCAATCTCTTGAACGATGGCGCGTTTTAAGGGGCGTGCCCCAAACACAGGGTCGTAGCCCACCCCAACAAGCTCGCTCATTGCTTCGTCTGACAAAACAAGGGACAGTTCACGCTCTTTTAGTCTGGCTCTTAAGCGGTCAAGCTGAATGCCCGCAATACCTGCCATTTGCTCTTTGCCAAGCGGATGAAAGACCACAATCTCATCAATACGGTTGATAAATTCTGGGCGAAAATGAGCGTTTACCGACTCCATCACCGCCGATTTTATCTTGTCATAGCCATCACCTGCCATGTCAAAGATTTTATGACTGCCAAGGTTGGATGTCATGATGATGACAGTGTTTTTAAAATCCACCACACGTCCATGAGAGTCTGTCAAACGCCCATCGTCCAAAACTTGTAGCAAGATATTAAAGACATCAGGGTGGGCTTTTTCCACTTCATCAAACAGAACCACGCTATATGGTTTACGGCGTACCGCTTCGGTAAGCACACCGCCTTCTTCATAGCCCACATAGCCTGGGGGTGCTCCCACCAAACGGCTCACGCTGTGTTTTTCCATAAATTCACTCATGTCAATACGCACCATCGCATCTTCTGAGTCAAATAAGAAATTTGCCAGCGATTTGGTCAGCTCAGTTTTACCAACACCTGTTGGACCTAAAAACAAGAACGAACCGCTTGGTTTGTTAGGGTCGGATAGTCCTGCTCGGCTACGGCGTACGGCGTTGGCAACCGATAACACCGCTTCATCTTGACCAACCACACGCTCATGGAGTTTGTCTTCCATGGTAAGCAGTTTATCACGCTCGCCTTGCATCATCTTGGCAACAGGAATGCCTGTGGCAGCTGAGACCACTTCGGCGATTTCGTTATCGGTTACTTTATTTCTAAGGAGTTTGGGCGTGGTGGTTTCGTCATGATGTTCATCGGCAAGCTGTTTTTGTAGCTCTGGAATAACGCCATATTGCAAACGAGCCGCTTCTGCCAAATCCCCTTCACGTTGGGCTTTTTCTAGGGCGATACGCGCCTTATCAAGTGCCACTTGGGCTTGTTTGGTGCCTTCTACCAAGACTTTTTCGCTTTTCCAAATCTCTTCTAAGTCATTGTACTCACGGCTTAGCTCATCAATTTGATTTTGTAGCTGTCCTGCTTGGGCAAGACTGCCTGCATCATCATCTTTTTTGACCGTTTCTAGCTGCATTTTTAGGGCAATGATACGGCGGTCAAGTTTGTCCAAACTCTCAGGTTTGCTGTCAAGCTCCATTTTGATACGGCTTGCTGCTTCATCAATCAAATCAATGGCTTTGTCAGGCAGCTGACGGTCGGTGATATAGCGATGACTCATCTTGGCGGCAGCAATGATGGCGTTGTCAGTGATTTTAACACCATGATGTAGCTCATAACGCTCTTTTAAGCCACGCAAAATGGCGATGGTGTCTTCCACGCTTGGCTCATCCACCAAGACCTTTTGAAAGCGGCGTTCTAGTGCAGGGTCTTTTTCAATGTATTGGCGATATTCATCAAGCGTGGTTGCTCCCACACAGCGTAACTCACCACGAGCTAGGGCAGGTTTTAGCATATTGCCTGCGTCCATCGCCCCTGACGTTTTGCCTGCTCCAACCATGGTGTGTAGCTCATCAATAAACAAAATGATGTTACCATCTTGTTTGGCAAGGTCGTTTAGCACGCCTTTTAGACGCTCTTCAAACTCACCATGATATTTTGCCCCTGCAATGAGCGAACCCATATCCAGCGACAACACTTCTTTATTTTTTAGGCTCTCTGGCACTTCGCCGTTGATGATACGCTGAGCCAGCCCCTCAACAATGGCGGTTTTACCCACCCCCGGCTCACCGATGAGCACAGGGTTGTTTTTGGTGCGTCTTGATAACACTTGTACCGTACGGCGAATCTCATCATCTCGCCCAATCACAGGGTCAAGTTTACCCTCGCGGGCTCGGTCGGTTAGGTTGATGGTGTATTTTTCTAGGGCGTTACGAGTTTCTTCGGCATTTTGTGTGTTCACGGTGTTATCTCCTCTGATGGTTTGAATGAGCTTGGTCAAGGTGTCGGTGCTCACACCTGCTTGGGCAAAGACTTTTTTGGTGTCGGTTTGTGATGCTAAGGCAAGCAGTAGCCACTCACTTGCCACGAACTCATCACCTGCTTTGGCGGACAAACTTTGGGTCAAATTAAGCACTTGTGCAGCATCAGCACCTAAATTTATCTGACCAGTTGGTGTGGGTGTTATCGCTTGGCGTTCAAGCAAGGCTTGGGTTTCACCTTGTAGTACAGACAAATTTGCTTTGGCGTTTTGTAATAGCGACATCACAGATGCATCAGCAAGCATGGCAGCCAACAAATGTACCGAACCAATGCTGGTGTTGTCTTTGGAGAGTGCCAAAGATTGGGCTTGCCTGACGATGTTTTGTAATTTGGTGGTGTATTTTTCAAAATTCATAAGTACCTTCTTTTTATCTACTGTTGCAAACTAAAAATTTAATTTGCTTTCTTGTCAAATATATGCTAGGCGATGATAAATTTTTCAATCATCTGTTTGCCAATCTGTTAAAATTTATTTATAAATTATTGATTTTAAATAAAAAATATAAATTTTTGATTGGCTATTGTAATTTTAAGAGATGTACCCATAAAGCACAGTACTTTTGTTTAATGGAGTTATTTATGGCACGTTTGACTGTCCACACCCCTGATACCGCCCCAGAAAAAGCCAAAGAGCGTATGCAAGCGGTGCAAAAAGCCAATGGCTTTATTCCTAATTTGATTGGTGTGCTTGCCAATTCGCCAAATGCCCTTGCTTTTTATCAAGAAGTTGGCAAAATGAACAGCTCAAACTCGCTGACTGCCGAAGAAGTGGAAGTGGTACAAATCACTGCTGCCGCTCACAATGGCTGTGATTTTTGTGTGGCAGGACATACCAAAATTGGCACACTACGCCTAAAAATGCCCAATGATGTGCTAGAAGCCTTGCGTAATCGCACCAATATTGACAGCAACGAAAAATATCAAGCGCTTGCTCAGTTTACCATGCAGCTGATTGACAAGCGTGGGGCGGTGTCTGACGAAGAGCTTGCAGCCTTTAAGGCGGTTGGCTACAATGACCAAAATGTCCTAGATGTTGTGATGGGCGTGGCACTGGCAACGCTTTGTAATTATGCCAATAATGTTGGTAAAACAGACATTAATCCAGAATTGGCGGATTACGCACCAAAACATGGATAAATCAACTTAGTAGATTTAAAACAAACCATCAAAACAAAAAAGCAAGTGAATTCACATTTGCTTTTAGTAGTGGCAGGATGGTTTATCTGTATATCTGCCGCTGTGGATACGCTATGTCTCTATGCGATGAAGGGTCTATAATGGTCGGACGTGAAGATGTTGCTGGATTTGAGTTGCCTGCACCTTGTTCATAACCTTGTTTGTTGATTTTTGTCAGCTTGTTATCGCCCATCTTACGAACCTCAGCCACGCCATTATAAAAATCATTGGCAAATTCATATTGTGGTCTGATGACAAAGCTACCACTTTTATCAATATAACCCCATTTGCCATTTACCTTAGCAGCAGCTAAACCCTCTTTAAAGCGTTTGCCTTCTTCAAACTGTGGTTGAATGACCACATCGCCACGCTGATCCATATAGCCATAAGGCTGACCTCTGGGTTTAAATAGAGCAAGTCCCTCTTCTAGACAATGGACATACTGATAGTTAAATTGATTGACATTTGGTTTTTGGCAAGCAAACGCTGATACACTTGATAAGCAACTTACCAAAATAGCCAAGGAAATGAGTGATTTACTACGCATTTGTCGTCTCCTTTTAAATGAGTGAAACACTTATTTCTATTGATAATCTAACAAAGAACATCATGTAAGTCAAAGCAATTATTGTACATTTTTTGTTCATTTATGTTGTATTATATAAGGTTATAGTAAGTATTTTTTAAATATGTTTGTGGCTTAGTCGCATTGAATACTTGATTTTTATAAAAAAATTCATTATAATCAAAATATTGGGGATGTTCTGGCTTCGACGCTGGTAATGAAACTCAATGATGCATACCAAGAGCGTATGTCTCTTGTAAATCAACGTACAATTAAAATAGTCGCAAACGACGAAACTTACGCACTAGCAGCCTAAGGGCTACTTGGGTCGGCACAGATTGCCTTTGGTCTGGTTGCTCACCCCGATGCGAACGCACAAAGGATAGTTTGACGTAGCGTTGCGATGCGTCAGGCAAACTCTTAGCAAATCGTCCAAGCCTACCTGACTGTCGGTTCGGTGCGGATTAAAGCCATAGACAGATTCTAAGTATGTAGAGTCATGGGCGTAGTGCTGGCGGACGCGGGTTCAACTCCCGCCATCTCCACCATATAAACCCTTAAAAGTCAATAACTTATATGATTTTTACCTTAATGGTCTTTTTAGACATTTACTTCCTTAAATAACCATGTTAGTATAAATCATATATTTATTGTTTAATAATTAAAATGCCTTATATTTCAAATATATAAGGCATTTTTAGCCCATAACATTAAAGTTAGGAGTATATCGTGTACAAATTCTCAGAGGGTTGGGACGGTTAAATAACCAATAAACTGGTCTTATGAAGTTTAAACATGATAAGGTTTATTATCTATGGTTAATTGTTTTAACCATTGGACTACTTATACCCTTACCACAAAAAATCTACACAATACTACACATCAATACATGGTCTGTTTCTGATTGGATTTATGCCATACAAACAACCATTATTGGTGTGTCTGCTATTATTGCCGTATTTACCATCAACTCTTCCAAAACCATCTCCAAAGAAAAAGCAACTTTGGAAATCATATTGTCAGATAATAATGACATACACCTTATTGAAGCCAAATCAGATTTGCTATTATTCTTGAAAAATCCCAAACATTTCTATAAAGAATACTACATCAAGCACTCAGACCTTAAAGACTCAGCAGAAGAGTATTTAGACTTACCTGCCATTCTTAAAAAAGATAAGGACGAACTTAGTTATGCACAAGAATACATACGCACTAAAATGCTCACTGTATTAAGTCGTCATGAATTTTATGCCATAGGTATTAATAGTGGTTTGTTAGATGAGCGTCTGTTTAAACGTATGCACTGTTCTAACTTTATCCAGCTTTGGGAACAAGTTAGTCCATCTGTTAATCAACTCAGAATACAAGTTAATAAAGATACTTTATTTAAAGATTTTGAATTGCTTGCTACTAAATGGAAAGCTAACCCTTTAACTGTGGAAGACATTATTAAAGCCAATAAAAAGACCTAGTGTTATTAGGTCTTTTTACTTACTACCTACAACACCCTAGTAGCCAAGTCAATCGGTGTAATGTCCACCAAGGCATTAGGAGCAATCAATAGACTGCCATCAACAGGTATGGGGTCTATATTAAGCAACCAAGCAGGTTCTACCACTGTGGGTAAATCTAAGCCATAATGTAATAGTAAAGATTGTATGGCTACTTGTACAGGATTGTCTTTGATTTGCTTTTGTAGTACTTTTTGGAATCTAATAAAAAACTTAGTAAACATAAATAGTCCCATCTTATTGGCATAATCAAGCCCCCTTGATGTTGGCACATCAAAGTTAATGAATGTCTCTTGGGCTTGACTGATGGCGTCATCTAGGCTGTTACCTTGTTCTTGCAGATATTCTGCTAAGACATATTTGGCTGTAAAATCTGAATACTGAGTGGCTTGTGCTAAAAACTGATATGCCTGAGTGTCAGGGTGAAGTGTTAAAAGTTTAAAGCCTTGTTTGATGACATCAGGAATGTGTTTGGTATATTGACTGATGGCTTCTTCAAAAGCAGACTCATAAGTATGGTCAGTATTTAAAATGATGGTGTCTTCTACAATGGTACTTTTTAAACCTTTGGACATATACTGGTGCATTTTATGATGACTAAGCTGTTGCTTTAATCGGTTAAGTTTGGGTTTTAATTCATGTTTACCTGCTTTCACCAATTCATTGGTGCTAAGATACTTTTGATATAAATTATCGCACTTTATTACCCAAACAAATACCTCTTGCCAAAGCCCAAAAATTTAGGTAAATTTAATACATCATTCTTAAATCAACAAAGGACTACCTATGACCCTATCTTATACCGCCCCTCTTGATGAAATGCGTTTTACTTTATATGATGTGTTTGATACTCACACTTTTTGGCAAAACACGCCTGCTCTATCGCACATGGACAGCGACACTGTGGAGATGATTTTAAATGAAATGGCAAAGTTTACCACAGAACGCCTACTCCCCCTAAACCAATCGGGCGATGACGAAGGGGCAAAATATCTTGGTGATGGACAAGTTACCACACCCACAGGCTTTAAAACTGCCTTTAAAGAATACGGCGACATGGGCTGGATTGGACTGTCAGGCGACCCTGAATTTGGCGGTCAAGGCATGCCAAAAATACTCTCCATGCTGTGTGAAGAGATGCTGTTTACCACCAACCAATCTTTTGCTCTATACCCCAACTTAACCGTGGGAGCCAGTTTGTGTCTGCTTGCAAGCGGTAGTGATGAGCAAAAAGCCACTTATTTGCCTAAATTTTATACAGGCGAATGGTCAGGCACCATGTGTCTCACCGAAGCTCATGCGGGGACAGATTTGGGCATGATTAAAACTCGTGCCACACCCAATGCGGACGGTTCGTACAGCATCACAGGAACAAAGATTTTTATCACCGCAGGTGAGCATGATTTGACCGAAAACATCATTCATCTGGTGCTTGCCAAAACACCCAATGCAAAAGCAGGCTCAAAAGGCATATCGTTATTTATTGTGCCAAAATTTTTGGTTAATGCTGATGGCACTCTAGGTGAGCGTAACGGCGTACAAGCGGGTTCTATTGAGCATAAAATGGGCATCAAAGCATCTGCCACCTGCGTCATGAATTTTGACAACGCCACAGGCTACATGGTTGGAGCAGAAAACACAGGTCTTGCCACGATGTTTGTGATGATGAACTATGAGCGTGTTACCATGGGCTTACAAGGTCTTGGAGCAAGTGTGCTTGCTTATCAAAACGCTTGCCGTTATGCTCACGAACGCCTACAAGGACGTGCTGACGATGGTATAAAGCTTACTGACAAACCTGCCGACCCCATCATTCATCACGCTGACGTTCGTCGCATGCTTTTAAATGCCGAAACCAACAGCGTGGCAACTCGCACTTTTGCCATGTATGTGGCTCGTGAGCTTGATATTGCCAAATTTGCCGATGATGATACCATCAAAGCAACAGCCAATGCCAAAGTCGCCCTACTTACTCCCATTGCTAAGGCGTTTTTGACCGACATGGCACTAAATGCCACCATAGACTGCCAACAAGTTTTTGGTGGACATGGCTACATCAAAGAATGGGGTATGGAGCAAATCGTTCGTGATGTGCGTATCAGCCAAATCTATGAAGGCACCAACGGCATTCAAGCCCTTGACCTTTTGGGGCGTAAAGTGGTTAAAAATCAAGGAGTTACGCTTTTTGCCTTGATTGATGAGATTAAAAGCACTTGCCAAAACGCCACTTTTGACCACGCCATCATTTCTGCCACGCTCTTGGCTTGTGAAGGTGTACAAGAATTGACCGAACATATATTGGCTCAAACCAAAACCAACCCCAACACCATCAGTGGCTCGGCAGTGGACTATCTGCACGCTGTGGGCTATTTGTGCTACGCCTATATGTATGTACTGATAGTACGTGCCTGCTTTGGGGCAGATGGACAGATAAAAGCAGGGGATTTTTATGCTGACAAATTACGCTTAGCGGACTATTTTGTCGCTCGTGTTTTGCCACGTCTAAATGCTCATGCAGATATGGCAACGCATGGGGCAGATAGCATCATGGCTTTTAAGCCTGAGTTTTTTGCCGATTGATGTCGCCACATAAAGCAAAATAAGGGCGAATTTTCGTCCTTATTGCTTTATACAAAGCTTTAATTTTATCCCACTTTTTTTGCCTGCCAGTCGCTTTATTCCAGTTTTTCATACCTTATGCGAAATAGGCAATGTCAGCACTCACCAAATATGATAGAATAAGGGGCTAATTTTAGCTAGGAAAATACATTTTGCTTGCAACTTGCAATGATTTAGAACATATTTTAGCCCACATTAATGCGTTACGTTCACTGCCCGAACCTGCTTCCTTAAAGCGATTGATTGATTTTTTAAGAGTGAATAATGGCGATGAAAAACTTGCCAACAAAAAAATCACCGATTTGATTGAAATTTTAAAACAAAACCCAGAATACAGCACAGGGCTTGCGGTATTTATTCTAAAACTCACTGACAGCTACCAAAGAATCACTCTCTACACCAACACAGGCATTGTGTCTGATGACAGCTTTTCTCATAGCATTAACCGCTTAATCGGTCATCGCTTTTTACCATTATTACCCGAAGAAGATTCTGTTGTAGAGCTTGCCAATTACCTTTTTGATAGTGCCACCGATGAAGAGTGGCTTTCTTTAATCAGTGCAAAAAACTGGGATGACTTGGTAGAACTTTTAAAAGTTGGTCAAGACAACTTAGAGCTTGTTGCCAGTGCCAAAAACAGCATTCTTAACTCCTTAGTTATTTTATCCTATCGCATCAGTGGCATAGGATTACACGCTGAAATGATGGAAACTTATCCACAAGTGCTGTCTTATTCCGCAGCTTTTGTCGCCCAAAACCAAGAAACTGTATTGTTTGTCAATGAATACCGACAAGCTCACAATCTTGATGCCATGACCGATACCATACCCGAGATTGACATTGACCCTGCTCCTGTCTTGGTCATGTTGGAGCAATGTAGTGATATTGTTGATAATATTCGCAAACGTGTCTATAAAACGGGCATTTCTATTCGCATGACCAATATGTTGGTGCGTTTAGAACAAAGCATTCATCGCATGCAAATCTTGTTGGAGCTGGTTTCTGACTGTAACAAAAACAGAGACAAAGCCATTGTAGAGCTTATCCAAGAAGTCGTCCGCACCGCAAAAAACCGTTACAGTTTTGGTCATCTTATCAAAAACAACACCAAACTTTTATCTCGTAAAATCACCGAAAATTCAGGGCGTGTTGGTGAGCACTATATCAGCACCGACACCCTTGGATATAAAAAAATGTATAAAAAGGCTGCCATTGGGGGATTTTTTATTGCTTTTATGGCGACCTTAAAAATTCTAGGCTCAAATCTTGTGCTTGCCCCTATTGGCAAAGCCTTTATGAACAGCATGATTTATGGTTTGGGTTTTGTGGGTATTCATATCGCAGGTGGCACAGTCGCCACCAAACAGCCTGCCATGACCGCCGCCGCCATCGCTTCTACCATCTCTGAAAGTGGCAACAAAAAAATCAAACAGCTTAGCAAACTTGCAGAGCTGATTGTGGACATCATGCGAACACAATTCATTGCCATTTTAGGCAACATCTCCATTGCCATACCTGTGGCGTTTATCATTGCTTTTGCTTGGGTACAAATCTATGATGCCCCCATGATTGACACCAAAAAAGCCGCCCATCTTTTGCATGAATTAGACCCACTTCGCTCCTTGTCTTTACCACACGCCGCCATTGCAGGGGTGTTTTTGTTTTTATCAGGATTGATTTCTGGCTATTATGACAATCTGGCAGCTTTTAACAAAATTGGCGAGCGTATCAAAAGACACCGTCTGTTATCTTATGTCATGCCAATTCATTGGCAAAACAAACTGGGTGATTTTGTGGAAGCCAACCTTGGGGCGATTATGGGGAATTTTATCTTTGGTTGCTTTTTGGGTAGTACCGCCACCATCGGATACATGCTTGGTTTGCCACTAGACATTCGCCACATTGCTTTTGCTTCGGCCAATCTTGTGCATGGGCTGTTTTTTTTATCGCCACTTGATTTGACGTGGCAACTTGCCTTGTATTCATTTTTGGGCGTGCTGCTTATTGGTTTTGTCAATTTGATGGTGAGTTTTTCGCTTTCTTTAATGATTGCCCTTCGCTCCAAAGAAGTGCATTTTAGTCAATGGAAAGATTTGGGGGATTTGATAATCAAACATCTCATCACTCAGCCCAAAGATTTTATCATGCCCAGAAATGAAAGCGTCAAATACGCACGCATTGACAGCGAAGGTCGCATCATTCGAGACGATAATGTCAAAGAAACCCAAATGCCACATGGCTATGTCGTCAGACGCTTAGGCAATAAAAAAACAAGCCCACAAAACGCCAATAAAGTCGCCAATACCGATTTAAGCCAGGAAACGCTTGATGTGGTCAAGCTCAAAGACAAACATGACAGACACATAGAAGCTGGTGAGATTGGGCTGGACATGAACAGCGAAAACAACGCTAAAAACCCTTTGCCAAAGCCCGAAAAACCCCCACAGCTCCCAAAATAATGGGTTGGGCGTGGTTTTGCCAATTTTTTGGTTTTGTTTTTGTAAAACTTAAAAATATGCTATCCTACACTTTTTAAACACATCAAAACGCCATGAAACAAAGCATTGCACTTGACATCTTAAAAACAGGACAAAACGTCTTTTTGACAGGACAGGCAGGCGCAGGCAAAACCTATGTCCTTAATCAATACATCAGCCACCTAAGAACCAGACACATTCCTGTTGCCATCACCGCCAGCACAGGCATTGCTTCTACGCACATAAATGGCATGACAATACACGCATGGAGCGGCATGGGCATCAAAGACCATTTTACCAAGGACGATTTTATTCGCCTAAAATCTCGTAAAACCGTCATTGACCGCCTAAAAGACACCAAAGTGCTTATCATTGATGAAATTTCCATGCTTCATGCTCGGCAGGTGGATTTATTGGACGAAATTTTACGCACCGTACGAGAAAATGACCAAGCTTTTGGTGGCATGCAAGTCATCTTTTCAGGGGATTTTTTTCAGCTTCCCCCCATTGGTGGCAAAGGCGAAAGCAACAAAGAAAAGTTTGCGTTCATGGCAAAATCATGGCTAAGTGCCAAATTTCAAGTGTGCTACCTATCAGAACAACACCGCCAAAATAACCAAGATGAAATCCAGCGATACGGCATTTCTTTGACCGACATTTTAAACCAAATCCGCAGCCAAACCGTCAGCCAAACCGCCATCAACACTTTACTTGCCACCAAAAATAACACCATCAATCTAAATCGCACTCGGCTTTATACTCATAATGCCAGTGTGGATAAGATTAACGAAGAAGCCCTATTTGCTTTAAATACCCCATCTCATACCTTTGAATGCACCACATTTGGCGAAAAAGCACTGATTGACACCCTAAAAAAGAACGTACGTGCAACTGACACTTTAACGCTTAAAAAAGGGGCAAAAGTCATGTTTGTCAAAAACAACCCCGAGCTTGGCGTGTCTAATGGCACAATGGGGGAAGTGGTGGGCTTTGTTGGCTTGGATGATGGCACAAAAAAAACCGCCAATCACAGCACACCTCCCATTGTTCGCTTAAATTCAGGACAAAATGTCATCGCCGAACCTGAGGAGTGGACGATAGAAGACGCCGACGGACAAGTTTTGGCAAACTACACCCAAATCCCCTTATGTCTTGCTTGGGCGATTACCGTACATAAATCCCAAGGCATGACCTTGGACGCTGCTGAGATTGATTTATCAAGCACTTTTGAGACTGGGCAAGGCTATGTGGCACTATCTCGCCTGCGTTCTTTGGACGGCTTAAAACTGCTTGGCATGAACCATCAAAGCCTGCGTTTGGACGAATGGGTGTTTCGTGTGGATAAACGCCTGTTGGATCTGTCTGATGAACATGAACGCCATTTTACCGCCATGACAGATGACGCCATCAAAGCTCAACAAACCGCCTTTATCACAGCCTGTGGCGGTTTAACCAACATACCCACCAAACCCACCACCCCACCAAAAACCATCAATACAAACACCCTGCACGCCACCAAAGTGCTGATACAACAGGGGCTTGACCTAGATGAGATTGCCAACAAACGCCATCTTGCCAAATCCACCATCACAGAACATATCAACAAACTCATCGCTCAAGATGGGGTGTCTGATTATGAGCGATTTGCCCCAAGCAATCAGGTACTTGCTGACATCAAAGCGGTATTAAATGACCTAGAAAGCAAAGGCGAGCTTGACGACCCGCCCAAACTTCGCCCCATTATTGAAGCTCTGCCCACGCCCTACCCTTATCACACCGTACGTCTTGCCCTTGCCTTTATCAGGGCAGATAAGGAAGATTATGACTCACACCCCTAAACTTCGCCTTGCCATCAACGGCTTTGGGCGTATTGGACGTATGCTGGTGCGTGCGTTTTTGGCAAATTACGAAAATTTTTCTTGTTTGGATATTATTGCCATCAATGATGTGGCAGATGCTCATACATTATTGCATTTATTAAAATTTGACAGCACACACGGCAGATTAAACGGTCAAGCATTCATACAAGATGAGCGTTTGATTTTGCAAAAAAATGGACAAATCCTTGCCAACATTTTAATGTTTAATCAAAAAAACCCTGCACTTTTGGCATGGGATACGCTAGATATAGATGTTGTTTTAGAATGTACAGGGCATTTTCGCTCTTATGAACAAGCAAACCTACACCGAATCTCAGGGGCAAAGCAAGTCATCATCGGACAAGCCCCTTTTGATAAAGTGGATGCCAGTGTGGTCATGGGTGTTAATGATAATTTACTGCACAAAGACCTACCTATCATCTCTGGCGTATCTTGCACCACCCAAGCTCTTGTGCCACTACTTCACACCCTGCACAACGCCTTTGGGCTATCTTGTGTGATGATGACCGAAGTTCATGCCGTAACCGCCGACCAAACCGTCCTAGACCAAGCCCACAGAGACCTAAGGCGAGCCCGTGCATCAGGGCATAACATCATACCCACCACATCTAGCAGCATTAACGCCACCGTGCGAGTTTTGCCATTTTTGCAAGGCAAAATCAACGGTCATTCTATCCGAGTACCAACGGTAAATGTCGCTTGTATTGATGTTAATATCATCTTTGAACGTACGCCCACCTTAGATGGCATCAAAACCTTATTAAAACACGCCAGCCAAACCACCTTAGCAAAAATCATGGATTATACTGATGAGCCTTTGGTGTCCAGCGACTTTATCGGTGATAGCCATTCGCTCATCATAGATGGCGGACAGCTCATGCAAGCAGGCGAGCAATTTAAAATTTTGGCATGGTATGATAATGAAGTCGGCTATGCCAATCGTCTGCTAGACATGTGTGTTGCACTTGCAACAAACAACCAAAACAACTAACCGCCCCTTTTTTGAGCAAGCATGGCTTGAATATTTGCCAAATATTCATGAGCAATTTGTTTTGGGTCGGCATGAGTGGTTTTGCGTTTGGCAGGATAATCAATATGCTCATCAGGCAATTCATCTAAAAACCGTGATGGCGTGGTAGGTTTATAATCCCTACCTACTCTGCGTTTTTGTGCCATCATAAGTGTTAGCTCGTGCCTTGCTCGTGTGATGCCCACATACATCAGCCGTCTTTCTTCTTCTACGGTATCAGCAACAATGGAGTTTTTGTGGGGCAAAATGTCTTCTTCTACCCCAATGACATACACATAATCAAACTCCAAACCCTTAGCAGCGTGTAGGGTCATCAGATTGACTTTGTTGGTGTTTTCTTCTTCTTGTTGTTGTTCAAGCATGTCTAGTAGCACCAGTTTGCGAATCACCGCATCTATGGTTCGCTCATCATCGTCTTCTGCCCGCTCAATCAAACGAGCAATGCTTTGATAGAGCGATTCTATGTTGTCAAGACGATTTTTTTCTTGTTGGGGGGTTTTGCTGTCCGCTTTGATATAATCAATATAACCTGTCTCTACAATCATCTGACGCACAAGGGGCATGGGGTCAGGATTGTCATACAGCTCACGAGTATAATGCTCAATAAAATGAGCAAAATCCTGCAAAGTATGGCTTGCTTTTGCCCCCACCGCCGCACGCAATCCTGTATGTAAGCACGCCACCAATAATGATGAGCCAAGCTCTTGGGCAAACAACCCTAATTTTTCTAAGGTGGCTGAACCCATGCCACGCTTTGGGGTGTTAATCACTCTTAAAAATGCCGAATCATCATCAGGGTTTAAAATGATACGCAAATAACCCATCACATCCTTAATCTCCGTGCGAGCAAAAAAGGACGTACCGCCAGAGAGTTTATAAGGCACTTGCAAAGAGCGAAGTTGTGCTTCTAGGGGGCGAGCTTGAAAGTTTGAGCGATACAGTACCGCATATTGCTCCCATGTCCCCCCATGACGCATGCGATGGGTAACAATCTCCTTTGCCACACGCTCAGCTTCCGCCGTATCATCAAAACAAGTCAGCACTCGCACTTTTTCACCATGCCCTTTATCCGACCACAGCACCTTATCAAACAAATGCTCATTATTGGCAATGACTGCATTGGCAGATGACAAAATGCGGTTGGTGGAGCGATAGTTTTGTTCTAATTTAATGACGGTCAAATCAGGAAAATCCTGCTTTAACAACGCCATATTTTCAGGTTTTGCCCCACGCCATGCATAAATAGACTGGTCATCATCGCCCACCACAGTAAAGCGAGCAGATGTACCAACCAACAGCTTAATCAGCTCATACTGGGCGGTATTTGTGTCTTGGTATTCGTCCACCAACAAATAACGTATGCGGTTTTGCCATTTTTGGCGGACGATGGGATTTTCTTTTAAAATGCGAGCAGGCAAGACAATCAAATCATCAAAATCCACCGCATTGTACGCCCGCAAATGACGCTCATACAACTCATAAAGATGGGCAAAAATCACATCTTCTGGGTCATCTAGGCTCTTTTGGGCATCTTCTGGGGCAATAAGGTCATTTTTCCAATCACTAATCATATTTAGTGCCTTACCAAGCATGTCGCCACGTTCTGCCCCTGATAAATTATCACGCACCATCAGCTCAGCAATCAAACGCTTGCTGTCATCACTATCCATGATACTAAAATTCCCCTTTAAAGGCGTGTGCATGAGTTCATACCGCAAAAACTGCAAACCAAACTGATGAAACGTGGACACCGTCAGCCCACGAGTCTCTTCACTTGGAAGTAATTTTTTGACACGCTCTTTCATCTCACGAGCCGCCTTGTTGGTAAAAGTCATGGCGGTGATACGCTCTGCAGGGATGTGGCAGTTTTGGATAAGATGGGCGATTTTTTGGGTAATGACAGACGTTTTACCAGAACCCGCCCCTGCTAGGACGAGCAGGGCTCCATCTACATGGCATTTGGCTTCTTCTTGGCGGGGGTTTAGGTTGCTCATAGATTATCTTCATTATCATCAATGGGGCGATTATTATAATGGATTTTGACAAAAATGGGGGGATTTTGGTAAGATATGCCTGATGGCTTTAATATAAACTGGAATATAACCACATATTTATTTAGTTGATATGACACCTTTCTTATCTTAGCTCAAACAGTGTGATTTTTATAAAAAGATGACACAAAACAAACCTTTACAATCAGGCGATGATGGATAAAATCAATCTTTTATGTATCAGTTTTTATTTAGCTAGGGCGATGGGCTGTTTTTACGAAAATATTCCCATTCATCAACCACACGCCCATCAGGCAGATGACACTCGCCATATTGATTGCCATCTTTATCAGTTTTGATGTGCGATTGACCGCCTTGCTCCACGCAATAGGTGCTGGCAGGATTTGCCGCGCCTACTGTCTTGGTGGCGCGTCTAGGCAACGTATCGCCTTTTATCATCATATCAGCAAAACCTTTTAGTAACGCATGAGCATCATGGCTTTGCACTTTTCCTGTATTGTCCACAAACTGACATAACGCCACCTTTTGACCGCCGATTTGCTGTTGTATGATGTCTCCTAATAACTCTTTTTCACAAAAATAACGGGCATCATCCGACAGTTTAGGTTGCGATACAAACAAATGGGTATTTTGACAGCCCATCAAACAGACAATTAAAATCAAAACAGCAGAAGCTTTCATAATAACTCCACAGTTATGCCAAATAAAACAGACACCACACCGCACATATGCCTGATAATATGCCTAAAATATTGATTTTATTTAGCTTTTCTTTAAAAATCAACACACCCACCATCGCTCCCACACACATCACACCAATGTTCATGCCTGCAAATACAAGCGTGGGGTCGTCTTTGTGGACTTGATGTGCTTTAATATAAAATAAAATATTACAAAAATTTAGCACGCCCAATATCACACCACTGGCAAGACTTTTGCCATGCCAACGTGTTTTTTGGGTCATCAGATAAACAAACAGCAATACAAATGCCAATACAAAACTAATCAGTAGCGTGTGAGCAAAGGCATTGCCAAGCTTTGACATCTGTTTAAACAAAATGTCAATCACGCCATAGCCTGCCCACACACCACCTAATACCAATACCGTCTGCTTGGTGCTAATTGGTTGATTTTGAGTAAAGTTTAAGCTGGGCTTGAATGTCAAAGTCATCAACGACAAAAACGCCAAAACAATCCCCACGCCCTTAGCAAGAGTTAAGGTTTCTCCAAAAATGGTAAAAGATGCCAGTATTGGCAAAAACAACGCCAACCTTTGAGCCACGTCTGATTTGGCAATGCCAACCATCTGCACCGCTTTTGCCATGATGATGAACACACTTGGCAAAAGTATCCCAAGTAGCACAAATATCATTACTCCGCCATGTAACACACCAGTCAAGCCACCACTAAAATCAGGGCTTAACACTACCAAACACAGCACAATGGCGGTGATATAATTCACCAAAATCGCTTGTGCTATGTCAATGTGCTGCCATCTTGCGATTTTTAAAAAGACAGACACAAGCACACTGGCACAAATGGCAAATATCAAAAACACGCCAGCCCCATCAAATCAGCCGACTGCTGGCAAGCCTAGTTAGCTGACAAAGTGCATGACAGTATTTGTTATCAGGCAGTTTATCAAGGGCATTTTGAGCCAAAACGGTCTCTTGTCTTGCTCGGTTTTTACAGTACTCCAACGCCCCTGATGATTTGACCAAATCAATCAAAGCGGCAGGATTGTCTGTTTTACCTGTTTGCACAGCGATACGCAAGATGTCATAATCAGGTGAGTTTGCCTTATTTAAAATTTCAAGGGTTTTAATGATGGGTAAAGTGGGTTTGCCTTCTGCCAAATCATCACCCAAATTTTTACCCATGGCATTACTATCGCCCACAAAATCCATGACATCATCAATCATCTGAAAAGCATTACCAAAATGCTGCCCAAAATCCGACAAAGCACCAAGCAGCTCTTTATCATGATGTTTGCCATGCAATAAGGCTGCCCCCACACACGCCATCATAAACAGACGTGATGTTTTGCCATCAATGATTTGCAAATAATCGCTCTCGGTGGTATCAATGTTATGCTGATGTTGTAATTGTAGCACTTCACCTTCGGCAATGTCGCACGTGCCGTCTGAAAACAGCTTTAAAAGCGTCATATCGCCAAAACCCGTCAAAAGATTAAAAGAGCGAGCAATCAAATAATCCCCCACCAAGACCGCCGTGGCATTATTCCAAGTGGCGTTAGCAGTAGGTCGCCCCCGTCTCATGCCCGAGCTGTCTATCACATCATCATGCACAAGCGTTGCTGTATGAAGCATTTCGGTAATGGCTGCAAGCTCATTTGCCTTATCGCTTGGCACATCATTTATCAGACGCGAAACAAGCAAAGTCATCAAAGGTCGCATACGTTTGCCTCCTGCGTTGATGACATGGTCAGATACTTTCATGATGAGCTGAACTTTGGAGTTTAATGAGCCAAAAACTTGCTTATCCATGACAGCAAAGTCATCGGCAACAACGGATAAAATCTCGGCATAAGTGGGCGTGGTCATTATTTATCTCAAACATATCAATCAAAAAATACGTTATCATACCACAAGCACGCTCCATACTCAAAATTGGATTTTTATCGGAAAAATCACCCTTTTTATCAGAATCTTATCGCAAAAACTGTCCAAAAATAACTGATAATTATTTTGAAATGTTATTTCATATCTAAATGATTGATTTTATTGTATTTTTTTGTAAATTTTGCTTGATTAATGCAATTTTTTTGGGCATAATTTAATCATAACTGTTCCACCCACCTGCCAAACAAGGAGTTGATGATGGCAAAGATGAAAGCAGCAGTTGTTACCCAAGCCTGTGATGGTAACGTAGAAATCATTGAAAAAGAAATTCGCCCCCTACAAACCAATGAAGCTCTTGTAGAAGTTGAGTATTGTGGTGTTTGTCATACAGATTTGCATGTAGCGGCAGGCGATTATGGCGACAAACCAGGGCGTGTACTTGGTCATGAAGGAATTGGCATTGTTACCGAAATCGCAGACGGTGTTACCGCCTTAAAAGTAGGCGACCGTGTGAGTATCGCTTGGTTATTTAAAGCGTGCGGTGCTTGCGAATACTGCAATAGCGGTCGTGAGACTTTCTGCCGTACCGTACTAAATGCAGGCTACACCGCCGATGGTGGCATGGCAACACATTGTATCGTAGATGCTGATTATGCCGTTAAAGTGCCAGAAGGATTAGACCCTGCCCAAGCAAGCTCCATCACCTGTGCTGGCGTTACCACCTATAAGGGCATTAAAGTATCAGGCGTACGCCCAGGGCAATGGGTAGCCATTTATGGAGCAGGCGGACTGGGCAACTTGGGTGTGCAATATGCCAAAAAAGTCTTTGGAGCTCACGTGATTGCCATTGATATTAATGATGATAAATTACAGCTTGCCAAAGAATGCGGAGCAGACATCACCTTAAACCCAAAAACAGACGATGTTGCCAAAGTCATTCATGAAAAAGTGGGCGGTGTTCATGCAGCAGTTGTAACCGCAGTTTCCAAAGATGCCTTTAACTCTGCCATTGATGCTGTCAGAGCAGCTGGACGTGTGGTGTGCATTGGTCTGCCCCCTGACACCATGGATTTATCCATTCCACGCATTGTTTTAGATGGCATTGAAGTTGTTGGCTCACTTGTTGGCACTCGCCAAGACCTTGCTGAAGCATTCCAATTTGGTGCAGAAGGATTGGTTGTGCCTGTGGTACAAAAACGCACCCTAGCCGAAACCGCTCAAATTTTCCAAGAGATGCATGATGGTAAAATTCAAGGGCGTATGGTGATTGACATGAAAGCCCCTTGTGAATGCCACGGCTAATCAATAGACATCATCTGATGCAAAAAACCGCTCAATTTAGATTGGGCGGTTTTTGTCATTAACATACAATAGATATGCCAACTTATCATATCTTTGATGAGATTTTAACTTGCCAAAACCCTGATTTATGTGCATAATAGCACGATTTACCCAACCATCTTGCAAGGTAGGCATTATGTCATTTTTAACTCACCACACCGAAATTGATGATGTGAATATCGAAAAAATCACCCCCCTGATTACTCCTGCTGAATTAAAACGCACTTACCCTTTAACCAGCCAAGCCTTTAACACGGTACTCAATGGACGAAAAGTGGTTGAAAATATCCTAGATGGCATTGATAAACGCATTTTAGTTGTTGTTGGTCCCTGCTCCATTCATGATGTTAATGCCGCGCATGAATATGCTGACAAATTAAAAGTGCTGGCAGACGAATTAAAAGATGAGTTATTTATTGTCATGCGTGTGTATTTTGAAAAACCACGCACCACCACAGGCTGGAAAGGGCTTATCAATGACCCTGATATGAATGACAGTTTTGACATTGAAAAAGGGCTTGGTATGGCTCGCAAGCTTTTGCTGGAATTAAACGAAAAAGGTCTGCCTTGTGCCACCGAAGCACTTGACCCCAACACCCCCCAATATATGCAAGATTTAATCAGCTGGTCAGCCATTGGTGCCAGAACCACCGAATCACAAACCCATCGTGAAATGTCAAGCGGTCTGTCCTGCCCTGTTGGTTTTAAGAATGGCACAGATGGCAGCATGACTGTCGCAGTCAATGCCATGCAAGCGGTAAAATCAGGACACAGCTTTTTGGGGCTATCATCAGATGGACAAGTCTCCATCATCAAATCTCGTGGCAACAAATATGCTCATGTCGTCCTGCGTGGTGGCAACGACCAACCCAACTATGATGAGACTGCCATATTGGCCGCCGAAAATGAGCTTGCCAAAGGCAAAACATCGGGCAAAATCATGGTGGATGCTAGCCACGCCAACTCTGGCAAAGACCCTTATCTGCAACCCATGGTCATTCAAAACATCGCCCACCAAATCCAAAACGGCAACAAATCCATCATGGGCCTGATGATTGAAAGTCATCTTAAAGGCGGTCGTCAAAATATCCCTGCTGATTTATCACAACTAGAATATGGCAAATCAGTAACAGATGGTTGTTTGGACTGGGACAGCACCGTGGATACACTACGTCAATTTGCTAAAAATGTTAAAGACCATTTGTCAAACAGATAACATTCATCAACACAAAAGGGGTAATAGTCAATATTATCCCTTTTTTATTATTTTTACTAGTGTACTTGGAATGGCTCTTTTTTCACCAACGCCATGCCTTTAAAACTGGTGCCTGCTATTTTTATTCTAATCACCCCAAAAATTAATATCACCATCATGGTTTTTTTGATAGCTCAAAATGTACTTAGGTATGATTTTAATTCATCAAACATCACATCATTAAATCACTTCCATAACATGATTTATAATGCAGTTACTATATAAAAAACATGCCAAATAAAGCATATTTTTTAATATCTTATTTGTAAGACATATCGCTTAAATCTGACATGATGTTTCCATCCGAAAAGACAAATCTAAGCACTCACTTGTTAACATTTTTTTATAAAAATCATCCAACATACAACAAAATATTTCCCACAAAAAAACAAGCCCTAAAAAGAGCTTGTCTTATT
The DNA here is from genome assembly GCF_002224245.2 of Moraxella sp. VT-16-12. Taxonomy (GTDB): domain Bacteria; phylum Pseudomonadota; class Gammaproteobacteria; order Pseudomonadales; family Moraxellaceae; genus Moraxella. Next base: position 26,183 of record NZ_NKHK02000006.1, on the reverse strand, counting down.
TAATGACTACTTATTCATCATCTTCATCAGTTTTGCTTTCTGCATCTTCTGACAAAATAGTTACCAAGATGTCAGCAGTAACGTCATGATGAAGTTGAATCACCACTTTGTAATCGCCCACTTGACGGAATGAACCTTCTGGCATCTTAACTTCTGAGCGGTCAACTGGCAAGCCTGATTTGGTCAAGGCATCAGCAATATCACGAGCACCAATAGAACCAAATAGTTTGCCTTCATCACCCACTTTGGCACGCATGATGACATTGACATCTGCCAATGCGTCTGCACGAGATTTGGCTTCTGCCAATTCGGCAGCTTCGGCAGCTTCAAGCTCAGCACGACGTGCTTCAAACTTGGCAATGTTTGCTTCGTTAGCTGGCAGGGCTTTGCCTTGCGGGATTAGGTAGTTACGACCATAACCTGCTTTTACATCAACAGTCTCGCCAAGTTTACCAAGATTAACGACACGCTGTAATAGAATAACTTGCATGATTTTTCTCCGTTAATTACTTGTGGTTGTCGGTATATGGCAATAGTGCCAAATAGCGAGCTTGTTTAATGGCAACTGCCAACTGACGTTGATACTTGGTGGAAGTACCTGTGATACGGCTAGGAATGATTTTGCCATTTTCGCTGATGTATTGCTTTAACAGCTCTACATCTTTGTAATCAATATGCGTGATACCTTCGGCGGTAAAACGGCAGAATTTACGACGACGATAAAAACGTGCCATGATATGTCTCCTTAATTATTCGCTGTCAGCAACTTCGTTCTCACTTTCAATAGTGCGAACATCGTTACGGCGGTTGGCTTTACGAGTGCGTTTCTCTTCGGCTTCTTTTGCCAAAGGTGATTGCTCAGTGATGGCAGCTTCACGGCGGATAACTAGGCTACGAATGATGGCATCGTTATAACGGAATAGCTCTTCTAGCTGAGCTAGTGTTGCATCGTTACATTCAATATTTAGTAGCACGTAGTGTGCTTTGTGGATTTTGTTGATTGGATAAGCCAGCTGACGGCGACCCCAATCTTCTAGGCGATGGTTGGTACCACCATTTTCTTCAACGATAGAACGATATTTTGTTACCATGTCGGCAACTTGGTTGCTTTGGTCTGGGTGTACCAGTAGCACCACTTCATAATGTCTCATAAGGACTCCCTACGGATTAAAACAGCCATCATTGTATGATGGCAAGGAGATTGAAAAGCAATTTTAGTAATATACCAAAATCATTTAACAAGCCACTCATTATAGCAAAATTTTTTAGCAAAAAAAAGATTTTATACGGTGGTATTTTCAGATTGTTTGGCAAGTTCTTGTTTTTTCGCTTGAATTTGTGCAGTTTCACGAGCTTTGGCAACGCTGGTTTCCACCACACCACGCAAAATCTGCCAAATCGCTCCCACACACAACAGCACCACAAAGACCGTCAAAATTGGCAGTAAAGAAGCCATTGCTCCTGCATAATCCTTCATCAAAATGCCATGTGCCACCCCTGCCACCGCAGGAGCTACTTGTCCTTCTCCTGAAAAAGTATCAGGCGTTAAAAGCACCGATGCACAAAACACCCAAAACACCCCACCCATTGTGCGTGGCATCACACGAATCACAAAAAGTAGCAGTAGCAATACCGAAACAGACGCACCCACATAGGCATAAAAAGGCAAATCATCATCAGGTATGCCCGAGGTAATATTGCTCCACCATGTGATAAATTGGGTTGCCCATTCACTCATGGCATCTAAGGGCAAGTTTTTTATTAGATTTTTTAGCCAATCCATAATCGTACACCACAAAATAAACACTCAATTCTACCACAAATTTATGCTGGTATTTTGAAGTTTTACAAAAAACCACACTTTTTAATCATATTTATTGTCTTGTAGAGCTTTTGCTTTTGCCAAAGCTTGCTGTGCCAACACATCTGCTGGCGGGGCTTGCACATAATAGCCTTGCTCAGCAAGTTTGGTCTTTACCATCTTGATGTCAGCTTGGGCTAATTTGTCTCGTGCTAACAAATCTAAGTGCATAACAAAAGTCCCCAAACCCAATTTGGCACGTAGCTCGCTTGGCAACACACCAAGCCAATCTTTAATCTCATCAGTATCATTAGGATAATCAGGACGAGCAATGTACACATACCAATCAGGACTTTTGGGAAATTTATAAACATCACAATGCATAAGTTTTTCTCACTTTTAGATAAATTTTTTATGATACCTATTTATTTTGCAAAAATTTAAAATTTTACTTGTAAATTGTAGCATTTTTTTTCATAATATGGGCGTTAAAATTTTTCAGGAGAGCATGGTTTGTCCAAACCATCACCGAAGGCGTAAACAACCCTATAATCGCTCAGGTAAAAGGACTGAAAAATTTGGTAAAATATTACCAACACAATCTGGAGAGAACAAAAGTTCACCGAAGGGAAGAAAACGGATTTATCTGTTGAAAATCTCAGGTATCAGGACAGATGGGGTGCAACCAACCAAATATTGTTTATGTTTGGTAAAAATTTTGATAATCACTATGTTGCACTTAATTTAAGGAAAAATCATGTCTGCCCTACAACACACCCCTTTTTATGACGCTCACATCCAAGCAAATGCCAAACTGGTTGATTTTGCCGGTTGGGAGCTACCCATCCACTACGGTTCACAACTTGCCGAACACGAAGCTGTGCGTACTGATGCAGGCATGTTTGATGTCTCGCACATGCTCGTTACGGACGTAACAGGCGAACACGCCAAAGCCTTTTTTCAAAAACTGCTTGCCAATGATGTTGCCAAACTGTCCTTTGTTGGCAAAGCCCTATACTCCGCCCTACTCAATGATAATGGTGGCGTGATAGACGATTTAATCGTTTATCGCATGAACGAAGCACAAACCGCTTATCGTATCGTCTCTAATGGGGCAACTCGTGAAAAAGACTTAGCACAATTTCATAAAGTGGGTGCAGAATTTGGCGTAACACTCACGCCACGTTATGATTTGGCGATGATTGCCATCCAAGGTCCAAAAGCCACTCAAAAACTACTTTCCATCAAAGCTGACTGGACAGACACGGTCAATGGCTTAAAGCCCTTTGTTGGAGCTGACCTTTCGGAAAAAACAGGGGGCGATGATTGGTTTGTGGCTCGCACAGGCTATACTGGCGAAGATGGCGTGGAGGTGATTTTGCCAAGCAACCAAGCAGTCGCATTTTTTGATGAGCTGGTCAAAGCAGGTGTAAGTCCATGTGGTCTTGGAGCAAGAGACACGTTGCGTATGGAAGCAGGCATGAACCTATACGGCAACGACATGGACGATGAGGTGAGTCCACTAGAAGCTGGCATGGCGTGGACGGTGGATTTAAAGGACGAAAACCGTGATTTTGTCGGTAAATCTGCCCTAGTCGCCCTAAAAGAAAAAGGTGTGGCAGTCAAACAAGTGGGGCTTTTACAAACTGGCAAAGGTGGCGTGCTACGTGCGGGTATGACGGTCGTTACTGATGCAGGTGAAGGCATTACCACCAGTGGCGTGTTTAGTCCAAGTTTGGGGCAAGCCATCGCCATTGCTCGTGTGCCTGCCGACTTTAAGGGCGATACTGCCAAAGTCATCATGCGTGGCAAGGAAGTGGACGTGCGAGTGCTAAAACTGCCATTTGTAAGAAACGGTCAAAAGCAGTTTGATTGATTTTGCAGACTTGGTAAACACCTAAGGAGTGATTATGCCCACCTTAAAATTTATGGCAGTACTTGGCTGTCTCATCATTTATCAGGCATCTTTTGCCAAGTCTGAAATTTTATTAAAGCCCAGTGCTAGCCAACGCCAAGCAGTCAAGTCTGCTTTTATGTCAGCCAATAATGCTCAAATTGATACCGCTGCCAATGAAGCAAAAAACAACATTGAAACGCTTGCCATCAATGCCTCTTGCTCTATGGGTTATTATGTCCAAGGCATTGCTGCCATTCGCTCACCCAATGTGCAAGCCGAGGTCAACCTATGGAGCCCAACCAACGGCATGAAGTATCTTGCACAGGACAAATGTCTCAATGTTGTGCGTATTGGTAATTGGTCTATGCCTGCCAAAAATGCCCTAAATTTTAACATCATTTATGAATCTGCCGAGTCGGGTGAAAACAAATCTGCCCATATAGAAATGATAAAACAAGATGGACAATGGTTGGTACTTAGCCATTTATAAGTTTTGACACAAAAATATGATTGGCACATCTTACAAAGACAGTAAATCATACAAGATGTTAAATTTATTAAAAAAGTACAATGAACTGCCAGAATATATTGGCATGAAATTATCTAGCGTTCATCAAAAAAGCAGTTTTGGCGATTATCCCATTCATGTTGCTAGTGTTCGTGGCAGTATTGATGAGCTTAGATTATTATTGGCAAATGAGGCAGATATTAACGCTGTGGGCGAACACGGTTACACACCCTTACATAATGCTGTGGAGCAAGGGTTTATTGATGTGGTGGCGTTTTTATTAGCCCAAGGTGCTGATGTCTTGATAGAAAATGACCATCATTTGACTGCAAAAGCATTAGCAAAGATTATTGATAATGATGAAATCTATCAAAAAATTGATGATTTTGAAAAAGAAAATTGCCATTAACCAAGATACTCACAGATGAATGATTTAAGTCTAACCATCATTCATTTATTACATACCATGAGAGTAGAGCCATCTGCCATTTTTGCCGATGATTTTGTAGAAAGTTTTAATTTAAATCTAGAAAATCCAAGTTTAAATGAAAAAGCCCAACAGTTAACGCTTCTTAAAGATGATGGCTATATGGGCTTAACCCAACAAGGTGGCAAATTTTGGGAAAAGCATTTTTTGATTGATTGGCAATTATATTTTGAATATGGCAGTCAGTTTATTGGTGATAAAGAATATGTGTTTTTTTATGCCGTAAGGCAAGAAACCATCAAATTAGCAATGAAGCATAGCAAAGATTTATTTGATGATGGCACAATACAAACAGCCCAAAATTGACAACCCATATATTGGAAAAAGCCATTTGATGGTTTTTATATTAAAAAAGAATTAAACAGCAAGCTTTTGCCTTATTTTGATGACATTTTGCCAAAATATTGTAAAAGTTAGACTTTAACGCTAAATTTATTGATTTTAAGTAATCTTGCCAGTTTAAAACAGAGCAAAAAATTGTGTTAAACTGTCAAATGTCAGAGATGGCAAAAGCAGTCTATACCCAAAACAAAGTTTCAACCCAAACAAGGAGTATGCGTGATGAAATCTTTAAGTATGTATATCAATGGTGCGTTTGATACCGGTTTTACAGGCGAGTACACTGACGTACTCAACCCTGCCACCGAAGAAGCGATTGCCAAAGAACCGCTTGGCACTGCCGATGATGTCAATCGTGCTGTAGAAGCTGCTTATACTGCCCAGCCTGCTTGGGAGCGTTTGCCTGCGGTGGAGCGTGGGGCATATTTGCACAAAATCGCTGACGGCATTCGTGCCAGAGCTGATGAGCTGACCGATACCATCGTTGCCGAAGGTGGTAAAACCCGTGATTTGGCACGCATTGAAGTGATGTTTACCGCCGATTATTTGGATTATCAAGCCGAATGGGCAAGACGCTATGAAGGTGAGATTTTACAAAGCGACCGCCCACGTGAAAATATCTTTTTGTTTAAGCGTCCTTTGGGGGTGATTGTTGGCATTTTGCCTTGGAATTTTCCGTTTTTCTTAATCGCTCGCAAAATGGGACCTGCTTTGGTAACGGGTAACACCATTGTGATTAAACCAAGTAGCTTTACGCCAATCAACTGCCAAATTTTTAGTGAAATCGTGGACAGCGTGGGCTTGCCTGCTGGTGTCTTTAACGTGGTTAATGGTGGTAATGAAACAGGCAGTCATTTGGCAGGACACCCAAAAGTCGCCATGGTTAGCCTAACTGGCTCGGTGCGTGCAGGTCAAGAAGTCATGGCGACCGCTGCCCCAAACATCACCAAAGTTTCACTAGAATTGGGTGGTAAAGCCCCCGCCATCGTGCTAAAAGATGCTGATTTGGATTTGGCGGTAAAATCCATTCTGGCATCTCGTGTGGGCAATACAGGACAAATTTGTAACTGTGCTGAGCGTGTTTATGTGCATTCAAGCATTAAAGACACCTTTACTGCCAAGATGATGGACGCCATGAAAGCTGTCCGCTACGGCAACCCAAGCGAAGCTGGCGAAGGTGAGCTTGATATGGGTCCACTCATCAACGAACAAGCCGCCCAAACGGTAGAAGCCAAAGTGGCTCGTGCAATCGAACAAGGGGCAACTTTGCTGATGGGTGGTAAACGTGCCGAAGGTAAGGGCTATTTCTTTGAGCCCACTGTTTTGGTAGATGTCAATAATAGCATGGACATCATGAAAAACGAAACCTTTGGTCCTGTGTTGCCGATTGCGACTTTTGAGACTTTGGACGAAGTCATCGCCCTTGCCAACGACTGCGACTATGGCTTGACCAGCTCGGTTTATACCAACAATCTCAACGAAGCCTTTTATGTAACTCGCCGTCTACAATTTGGTGAAACTTATATCAACCGTGAAAACTTTGAAGCCATGCAAGGCTTTCATGCTGGTTGGAAAAAGTCAGGTATTGGCGGTGCCGATGGCAAACACGGTCTGGAAGAATATCTACAAACACAGATGGTATATTTAGAAACCAATATTTAAGTTTAACATTCAAGCACTTTGTGTTTAAAAGTGCTTGCTTTACTCCCTATTTTTGACAACAAACTCACTAGGAGACACCCATGAGTAATATCCCTGCTGATTTAAAATACGTTGCCAGCCACGAGTGGCTACGCCTAGAAGCTGACGGCACCATCACTGTTGGCATCACCGACCACGCCCAAGATTTGCTCGGTGATGTGGTCTATGTTGAGCTGCCCGAAGTGGGTAGCATTGTGGAAGCTGACCAAGAGATTGCGGTGGTTGAAAGCGTCAAAGCCGCCTCTGATGTCTATGCCCCCATCTCTGGCGAAATCGTAGAAATCAATGAAGAACTGGTGGATAACCCAGAGCTTGCCAATGAAGACCCTTATGGTGCAGCCTGGTTCTTTAAGGTTAAGCCTGCCAATCCTGCTGATTATGACAACCTAATGAGTGCGGACGAATATCAAAACAGTCTGTAAGCACAAGCAATCATGGTGTGATTTTTTAAAAATTTACGCCATGATTAATTTATCATGCAGAATATATGAAATTATCAAAAATCTTACCAATCATATTTTTCATTAGTTTTCCGAATTTATTGTTTTCACAAACAAATAATCAGTCAATCGCCATGAGTAAGTACAAACAGCGAATAATGAATGAACTTAGCAAAGAAGAATATGAATTTTTAGAAAATTTATCCAAATTGGTACAAGAAGATAATCAAATTATAGACTATCAAAAATACATTCAGTTAGCAAAAACAGACAATAAAGGTATATTTTGGTATCAGTGTGCAGAAATACTATCAAAATTACCAGAAAATCAGCAACTAGATATCAGGTTAAATGGGCGTTTATTTGTTGCTAATCATATTTTAACTGAATTATTAAAGTACAATCCAAATTCTTTTGACATTTTAGTTCAAAAAGTTATAACATTAAATTATTTAGTTCACGGTTATTCTGCTTTTAGCAATGGTTTAATGATAACAGCAGATACAGAAAAATATGAAAATGCAAAATACATTTTTAATACGCTTTATCAAGAATACCGAGACACTTTGAATAATGCAATAGAACTTCATCCCAATGACGAGTGGTTTTTAGAGAAAAAGCAAGATTTTGAAGAAAATTTTAACCCATACTAATCCCAACTTAATATTTTTTTAAGGAAACCCCATGACCCAAACTTTCTCTGACCTATTTAACCAAAACGCCTTTGTGGAACGCCACCTTGGCAAAGACCAAAACGAACAACAAGCCCTATTAAACACCGTGGGCTTTGATGATTTAGAGAGCTTCATTGATGCCGTTGTTCCCCAAGCAGTGCGTCTTAACAAACCACTTGACCTACCCACCGCCACCACCGAACACGAAGCCCTTGCCAAACTGCGAGCGATGGCGGATAACATCACGGTCGCCAAAAGCTATATCGGTCAAGGCTACAGCCCCACTCGCCTGCCTGCTGTTATCCAGCGTAATGTGCTAGAAAATCCCGGTTGGTACACCGCTTACACCCCCTACCAAGCCGAAATCGCCCAAGGTCGCCTAGAAGCCCTACTCAACTTCCAACAAGTGTGCATTGACTTGACTGGCATGGACTTGGCAGGGGCAAGTTTGCTGGACGAAGCGACTGCTGCCGCAGAAGCCATGACCATGGCAAAACGCTGTGCCAAATCCAAATCCAACCAGTTTTTTGTGGATAGTCGCACTTACCCACAAACCCTAGATGTCATCAAAACTCGTGCCAAATATTTTGACTTTGAGGTGGTAGTAGGTGATTTTGACACCGCCAAATCTGGTGAGTTTTTTGGGGCGTATTTTCAATATGCTGGCAAAGACGGTGATGTGGTGGACTTAATAGATGTCATCGCTGCCGTTAAAGAAAAAGGGGCGTACGCCATTGTAGGGGCAGATATTATGAGTCTTGTCCTACTCAAATCGCCAAGCGAGATGGGAGCAGACATTGCCCTAGGTAGCACTCAGCGTTTTGGTGTACCGATGGGTTTTGGGGGTCCGCACGCTGCTTATTTTGCCTTTAAAGACAAAGACAAACGCTCTGCTCCTGGTCGTATCATCGGTGTCTCCAAAGACGCCCAAGGCAACACCGCCCTACGTATGGCACTACAAACTCGTGAGCAACACATCCGCCGTGAAAAAGCCAACTCAAACATCTGCACCAGCCAAGTTTTACTTGCCAACTTGGCAGGCATGTATGCCGTCTATCATGGTCCTGTTGGGTTAAAACGCATTGCCACACGCATTCACGCCCTAGCGGTCGCCTTTGCCAAAGCAGTCAAATTAAGTGGTTTAAAGGTACGTCATGACGTATTTTTTGATACCGTGCTGGTTGATTTTGATAAGGCAGATGACGCCCAAAAAGTTTTTAATACCGCCAAAGAACGTGGCTACAACCTATGGACACACGGCGAAACTGGCGTGTCAGTGGCATTTCATGAACTGACCGAAAGAGAAGATTTTGATGCCTTGTGTGAAATTTTTGGAGCTACTGGCAGTCTTGATGTGGCTGAAAGTGCTTTGGGGGATTTAGAGCGTACAGATGAGATTTTGACCCACCCTGTCTTTAACAGTCATCACACCGAACATCAAATGCTTCGCTATCTTAAATCCTTAGAAGACAAAGATTTGGCGATGAACCGCTCTATGATTTCGCTAGGCTCTTGCACCATGAAATTAAATGCCACAAGCGAGATGTTACCGATTACTTGGAATGAGTTTGCCAATGTTCACCCATTTGCTCCACGTGAACAAGTCTTGGGCTACATTGAGATGATTGACAGTCTGCAAGAGCAATTAAAAGCCATTACGGGTTTTGATGAAATCAGTATGCAGCCTAACTCTGGGGCAAGTGGTGAATATGCAGGGCTTTTAGCGATTCGCCGTTATCATGAGTCTCAAGGTCAAACAGACCGCAACGTCTGCCTAATCCCCCGCTCAGCACACGGCACCAACCCTGCCACCGCTCAAATGATGGGCATGAAAGTGGTGGTCGTTGCCACCGATGACAACGGCAACGTGGATATTGATGATTTGACCGCCAAATGTGAAGCACATTCTGACAATCTTGGGGCGTTGATGATTACTTATCCGTCCACACATGGCGTGTTTGAAGAAGGCATTCGTGATATTTGCGACCTGATTCACGAACACGGCGGGCAAGTGTATATGGACGGTGCCAACATGAACGCACAGGTGGGCATCATGCAGCCTGCGGACGTAGGGGCGGACGTGCTACACATGAACCTACACAAGACATTCTGCATTCCACATGGTGGTGGCGGTCCTGGCATGGGTCCCATTGGTCTAAAATCCCACCTTACCCCCTTTATTGCCAGCCACAGCGTAACGCCTGTGCATAATGCCACCAATGGTCAAGGTGCGGTATCAGCAGCCCCTTATGGCTCAGCAAGCATTTTGCCGATTTCGTGGATGTACATCACCATGATGGGACGTGATGGACTGCTATCAGCAACCAAACAAGCCTTGCTCAATGCCAACTATGTTGCCAAATCACTGTCAGACGACTATCCTGTGCTTTATACGGGCAAAAATGGCTTTGTGGCTCATGAATGCATCATTGACATCCGCCCCCTAAAAGAAGAAACCGGCATCACAGAAACTGACATCGCCAAACGCTTGATGGACTATGGTTTTCACGCACCAACCATGTCATTCCCTGTGGCAGGTACGCTCATGATTGAGCCCACCGAGTCCGAGAGCAAAGATGAGCTAGACCGCTTCATTGCCGCCTTAAAGCAAATCAAACAAGAAGCCTTAAAGGTGAAAAATGGTGCAGATGGCTGGACACTTGACAACAACCCCCTAGTCAATGCCCCACACACCGCCAGCGTAGTAACGGCTGATACTTGGGAGCGTGCTTATAGTCGTGATTATGCCGCCTTCCCACTAGACTATGTGCGTAAACACAAGTTTTGGCCAAGCGTTGGTCGTGTGGACGACGTTTATGGTGATAAGAACTTGATTTGTAGTTGTCCGAGTATCGACAACTATGAGTAATCACTCTTAACCATCAAAAACCGCTCATGATTTATGGGCGGTTTTTATACAAAATACTCAAAATACCATACAATAATCATCTTGTTAGCATTGACCACCTTGCAAAATTCTACCTTAACCCTAAATTTGTACCAATTCATAAACCTGTTTTAATAAAACTTTACTGTCCGTGCCCTTAAAAGCAGGGTCAGTATCAGGAAAGTGCTGACCAATATCGCCCAGTGCCAACGCCCCCAAAAGTGCGTCCGCCAAAGCGTGCAATAACACATCACCATCTGAATGGGCTTTGATGCCTTGTGTGTGGGGAATACGCACACCACCTAGCGTCACAAAATCACCCTGTGTAAAAGCATGAACATCCAAACCTTGACCAATTCTTAACATCAACCATCCCCAAACAATCATTTATCATAGTGTATCATCTTAATCTTTTTCCATCAATGAGCACCAAAGACATCAAGATAGTGACACCCGTTTACCAATATCTTTTAGATTAGAAAACTCCTCTATCAATCGCGGCATATCATCAAGACACATGGCAAAAGTCCAAAGATAAGTAATGACGGCATAAATATGCCCTGCTTCTGCCCTTTTGGTGGTGAGCTGAATGATGCTCACCGCAAATAATATCGCCATTGCTACGCCCACCATCAAATAACTCAGTGCCTCTCTGTTAGACAAGCGAATACGAATTTTTGCCAACAGGTCATAGTGCCTTATCAGTTCATCGAAACGACCACGCTCAATCACGCTCACTTCTTTTTCTAGGCGATTGTTGAGTTTGGCATAAATACCACCATTGACTTTGGTATAGGTTGGCATAATCACCATAAATACTGCCAAAATCACACAAGCCACTACCCCCGACCAAAACTCAATCAATAGCAGCATGGCTACCGAGCCCATCACCGAAAAGCCAGCAGTCATCAGCACTGGTAAATGTAGCTCAAAAAAATTCACAAACTGACGAGACAATGCCACTCTAGCACTAATGGCAGACGTATCCAATCCTTGCTCACGCTGTGAGACAATCACAGGCACCGCCAAATTGGCATAAATACGAGCAAAGGTGCGTGTATCCACCGCTCGTCTTGATGAGCCAACCAGCCAAATCAACAGCACTACCACAGCATAACTTAACGCCTGCCACAAATTCCCCACAACAATGGCGTTGACAGCAAAACTACCAAACAAGGGATAAGTCAACAATAACACATTTTCTAATGCCACCAACAAAAAGGTCAATGACAAGGCAGGTTTGTTGGTTTTGGCAATATGCCAAAGACTTGACCAAACATTATTAGTGCTATTCATTGTCATGATTTATTCCCACCAAACCCAAATTTTGGCTTAAAATCTGTGTCAGTTTTAGAATGTCTGTTTCAAATTTGACCAATGCTTGTTCACCAAACTCTCTCATGCTGTCATATTCTATCTGCTCAAGATGTGCCAACATAGGTATCACTACCTCTTGTCCATTAGTGGTCAAACGCAATAATTTAGCACGCTTGTCAGTGCTATCAATCTGATAGACAACCAAACCTTTGGCAATCAGCTGTTTACAAACATTGCTTACGGTTTGTTTGGGTAAACACCAATCTTGGGCGATTTGCTTGGGCGTGCATTGACCATGCCGACCAATAGAATACAATACAAAAAATTCATTATTTAAATAGCCTTGCTGTTTTGCCCATTGTTCATACAAATTCAAAAACTTCATCATGGATTCAGCAATCGTATCTAGTGCGTGCATGATTGACCTTACTGTAAAAAATATATCAAAAAATAAAAAGTCCGATATGGTACTAATTTTAGCTATTATAGTACCATTTGGTACTTTTTTCAAGAAAATTATTGCTACCTGTTTACTTGCAAAATGCACCACCATGCCTATATAATTTTAAGTTTAAAATACCCACAAAGAGCCATCTTATGACCCAAGCCTTTACCCTTGCCGATGTTGCCACCAGCCTGAATAAACCCCCCAAAGACATCAAAGTCATCGTGGGTATGTCTGGTGGCGTGGACAGTTCTGTATCTGCTGTTTTATTAAAAGAAGCAGGCTTTGATGTAGAAGGCTTGTTCATGAAAAACTGGGAAGAAGATGACGGCACCGAATATTGCACCGCCATGACTGATTTGGCTGATGCACAAGCGGTGGCGGACAGTATTGGTATCACACTTCATACCGCCAATTTTTCGGCGGAGTATTGGGATAATGTCTTTGAGCATTTTTTGGAAGAATATGAATCAGGTCGCACGCCAAACCCTGATATTTTGTGCAACAAAGAAGTCAAATTTAAAGCCTTTTTGGATTATGCTTTAAACCTTGGGGCAGACTATATCGCCACAGGACATTATGCACGGCGTGGCTTTGAACAAGATGGTAAAGCGTGTTTGTTGCGGGGGCTAGACAATAACAAAGACCAAAGTTACTTTTTACACGCAGTAAGTGGTGAAAAAATCGCCAAAACTTTATTTCCTGTGGGCGAACTTGAAAAACAAGACGTGCGTGCCATTGCCGAAAAACATGGGCTTGCTACTGCCAAAAAAAAGGACAGTACAGGCATTTGCTTTATTGGTGAGCGTAAATTTAAGGACTTTTTACAAACCTATCTGCCTGCCAAACAAGGCGACATTTATAGTGATGATGGTCTAAAATTAGGCACGCATGACGGTTTGATGTACTACACCATCGGTCAGCGTGGCGGCATTGGCATTGGCGGTGTGGCAAATCGCCCCGAAGAGCCGTGGTTTGTTTTGCATAAAGATTTGGTGAATAATCGCTTAATTGTTGGGCAAGGACATGACCACCCCATGTTACAAAGCACTGAGCTCACCGCTTACAAACTGGACTGGGTTGTTAGCCCGCCTGCTGATGGCATTAAACTTACTGCCAAAACCCGCTACCGCCAAAGCGACCAAACCTGCACCATTTACCATGATGATGACAAAGTGCGTGTGGTCTTTGATGAGCCACAAAGAGCGGTTACTTTGGGGCAGTCGGTGGTGTTTTATGATGGTGAAGTGTGCTTGGGTGGCGGTGTCATTGATAGTTGTAATGTAACAGTGGGTTAAATTCATTAATATTCATTAATTATGTGTAACACATAAAATCAATATTTTTATTCATACAACTTTAATTAGAGAGATTTCTATATGAGCAACAGAACCAAAAATTATTCTGCATTTTATGTCAAAGAGCCTTTTAGTGAAAGCAATTTAAAAGCACATGCTACTAAAGATTTTTGTTTTTACAATTTATTGAAAGCTTGGAAAGCAGCAGACAACTCTTTTCCTTTCATTAATGCACATGATGCAACTTACAATGTGCGTGATGGTAGTGATTAGGAGGGAACATTAAAACCTAGACTTCATCAACGATTAAGCGTATCTAAAAATGTCATTTTATTTTTGAGTGAAAGAACCTTAAATTCAAGAGCATTGCGCGAAGAAATTGAATATGGTATTGGAACGAAAGGTTTGCCTGTTATTGTGGTTTATCCAGATTATTCAGATGAGTCATCATTATTAAACTCACAACAAACAGATTTAAATAATAAAATTAAATCATTGTGGGATAATTTACCCAGGTTTCGTGAGTTAATGGAAAATGTACCAACATTGCATATCCCAATGAAAAAAGAGACTATTCGAAAAGCATTGAATAATAGCAATTTTACCGTTCAAAATAAACGTGATAGTGGAATTTACTTTTATAGATAAGTGAAGTTAGGGGGAGTATTTCTATGAAATAACTTCCTTTTTTATTTTAGAGAATAATAAATGAAAGTTCGTTTTTTGATGCTAATTTAAGAAAAATGTTTTGGAGCTATTTCTCTGCCTTCTCTACAATATTTGGTTTAATAGTTTTATTTATTGACAATCAACCATTAAAAGAAAAAATCTATTATCCTATTGGATTAATTACATTTTCCTTTTTATTTTATATAGGATTATGGATATATGTCTCAAAATGGAAAAAAATTAATCTTTATATTGAAAATACAACTATTTCCATAGTAACTGGAGATATCTTTGTTCAAGATGATTTGAAAGCCATTCCATTTAATGAGTACTTTGATACAAAAGTAGATAATGAAATTATTTCAAAAGCTTCTTTAAATGGTATTTTTATTGAAAAAATAATTAATCAAACTGTTGATGAATTAGATAGCTACATTAATAAATACAAATTTAGAGATGAAAATATTTTAGAAAAAAATACAAGCCGTCTTGATGGAAAAAAACAAAAATATAAAATTGGCACAGTTTGTTTATATAATGATGAATACTTAATAACTGCTTTTGCTAAATTTAATAATTTAAATCAAGCAGTTCTAACAATGCCGGAGTATTTGGAGTTTTTGATTAAATTTTGGGACGAAATCAATGCAGTTTATGCTCAAAGAAGTGTATCGGTTCCAATATTTGGCTCTGGCATTACTCGGATAAAAGAACATAAAAATATTACTGATGAAGAGTTATTAAAAATAATGCTATGGACATTTAGAATTAGTGAAACAAGATTTAAATATCCAGCGCAATTAAGAATAGTTGTTCATCCAGATAAAATAGATAAAATTAACTTATTTGAAATAAAATCGCTACAAAATGGAATTTGACTCTTTGGGTCATTTTTCCAAAAACCAATAAAAACCGAATTGCTTACTACTAAAAGTTAAAACAAACAGCAACCAACCACCAACAGCAACATATACCGCCCCACCCACGCATTTTGACGAAAGGCACTAAAACAGCTGAGACGTTCTTTATGTTTAATCAAATGATACTGATGAATGACCATTGCTACCACAGGTAATATGCCTAACACCGCCCAACCATTAAAATAATGCCACAACACCACCGCCATCATTCCCACAAAACACGCCTGCAACATCATGATGATGACCACATCCAGTCGACCAAATAAAATGGCAGTAGATTTGACACCAATTCTTATGTCATCATCCCTATCACACATGGCGTATTGAGTGTCATACGCCACCGTCCAACACATATACGCCCCAAACACCAGCCAGCCCCAAACATCCACCTTACCAATGGTCGCCACATACGCCATTGGCACCGCCCACCCAAACGCCATTGCCAGCACCACTTGAGGCAGGTGGGTATAACGTTTCATAAATGGATAAATAAAGGCAAGCACCACCGCAATGAGCGACCAATAAAACACCTGTACGGGCAAAAACACAAGCAAACTTGCTGCCAAAAGCGACAACCCAACAAAAGTCAAAACTGCTGTTTTTGCTGACAATCGTCCGTCTGCCAAGGGGCGAGATTTGGTGCGTTTGACTTGCCCATCTACTTTGCGGTCAGCAAAATCATTGATGGCACAACCTGAGGCACGCATGAGTACTGCCCCCATCGCAAAAATCACCACATGAGCGACACTCGGTAGTCTCCCAAACCCAACGTTTGCCAAAAATAACGCCCACAAGGTCGGATAAAGTAGCAGTTCTGTGCCAATTGGTTTGTCAAAACGTGTCAAATGTAGCCATGCAATAAATTTGTCCTTAAAGGTGTGGTGCTTTAAAACTGGTGCAGTCATAACATCTAAAATCAAGAAAAACCTTGACCATTTTAACATAAAAAGCCCCAAACATCGTCATCATGCCTTTACTGGCAGTCATCAGCTTTTAAAACCACTCAAAACCCAAAATAAAAATGGTAAAATCATCATTTTTTGTTACAATAAGCCCCCAACACTCACATCATGGAGCAGTCATGGCAAACAGCACCCAACACCCCATCTTGACGTTAGACCCAAAATCTTTTGTGGCAGATTTGCCGTTTATCCATTACCAAGATGGCACACTTTTTATAGATAATGTCAGTACAAAAACTTTAAGTGAAGTTTATGGCACACCACTTTATGTATATAGCAAAAACGCCCTACTTGCCAATTATCAGGCGTATGTGGACAGCTTTGCTCCTTTGTCAGATGTACAAATTTGCTATGCAGTCAAATCCAATTCAAACTTAGCCGTACTTGCCACTCTTGCCACAGCAGGGGCAGGTTTTGACATTGTGTCAGTGGGCGAGCTTTTTCGTGTATTAAAAGCAGGCGGACAGGCCAGTAAAATCGTCTATTCTGGTGTGGGAAAAACCGCTGACGACATCACCACTGCCCTAGATGCAGGGATTGGCTGTTTTAATGTGGAAGCCATCAGCGAGATTGAGCTTATCAGTCAAGTTGCAAGCAAACTGAACAAAGTCGCTCCCATCGCCCTACGCATCAATCCTGATGTGGACGCAAAAACGCACCCTTATATCTCCACAGGTTTAAAAGACAACAAGTTTGGCATCAGTCATGACCAAGCCATTCAAGCGTATCAGCTTGCCAAATCACTGCCAAATCTTGATCTCATTGGCATTGATTGCCATATTGGTTCACAGCTGACCGACATACAGCCCTTTGTGGATGCTTTGGATAAAATGATTGAGATTATTGACCAACTTTATCGCCTTGGTATCAATCTACGCCATTTGGATTTGGGTGGTGGTTTGGGCGTGCGTTATGTTGATGAAAATCCTGCCAGTGTACAAACATTTGCCAATGCGTTACTGCCAAAACTGCTTGATTTGCAAAAAAAATATGGGCTTGGTTTACATTTAGAACCCGGTCGCAATATCAGTGCCAATGCAGGCGTGTTATTGACTAAGGTTGATGTGTTAAAGCCTACTGAGCACAAAAACTTTGCCATCGTGGATGCATCGATGTCTGAGCTAATTCGTCCTGCTTTGTATGACTCTGTGATGGCCATCATTCCTGCTCAGCCACACCAAGACACACCTTTTACCACTTGGAATGTTGTTGGGGCAGTTTGTGAGTCTAGCGACTTTTTGGGCAAAGACCGTCAACTTGCTTTAAAAGTAGGCGACACCCTTGCCATCACAGGAACAGGTGCGTATGGCTTTGTGATGGCAAGCAATTATAACAGCCGTCCACGACCTGCCGAGATTATGTGTGATGATGGCACACATCGTGTGGTGCGAGAACGTGAAAGCTTAGACGATTTGTGGCGTGGCGAGTGTATTTGATGGTTTTATGCAGGGGCAAATTGCCCCTATTTTTTAAATAACACACACAATGCCCAAAATTTTTGTTACAATCCTTTTATTTTTAACAGACAACCGATGAACGATTATAGCATTCCTTTGACTGATAATTTTTTAAACAACTGGCAAAGTACACTTGCCAATATCAAACACAGCTACGCCACCACCACAGATAATCTGTCCGATGAGATTTTGGTCATGGTCAGCCAAACTCAGCTCAATGATGCCCTGCAACAATACGTTGTAAAAAATGTTGGTTTGTTACTGGATTTAAAAGTAGAATTGTTAGACGATTATTTACGTTTGTATTGCACTGCCAATTTTTTGGGCATGCACTTTTCTATTGCCAGCAATTTTCGTTTGACGCAAATCAGAGCAGATAAATTTACCCAAATTGTTGTCTTTGAACAGCTCAGCGACACCGAAATTTTAGACCTACACACCAAATCATGGTGGAAAAAACCTGCCATCAAGTCAGTCATCAATATGTATCGGCGTTTTTTAAACAAAGACCCCCTGCCCTTTTTGTTGAGTCTGTCGCCAAAATTAAAAGGCAAACCTTTTATTGAATACAAAGGCAATTTTATCTATTTGGAAATTGGGCGGTGGCTAACAGCAGAAATTCAGCCCAACAAATTTCTACCCAAAGAGCGTCTCAAAGATTATTTTAAAAAAGTACAAATCAACCATGCCTATGTGCAAAAAGAAAAACTGCTGTTAAAAGCACAGCCCATTTTTAGTGAGATATTTAGCCTTGGCGACCCCAATGCTGATATTATTACCGAAAAGGACAACCCCAACAAAGACACAACGTCAGAATAGCATTAAGTGTTCATAAGTTTTCGTGATTGAGGCAGTTCATTAACACTAAGATTCTAGCTTTAAAAACTCATCCACCGCCCGATATTGTCCTGCGGTGGTTTCTTCACGATACATCGCTTCACGAAAAGCATTGGAATTGGCAAGCCCACCCGTGTACCACGCAATGTGCTTACGAGCAATGCGACAACCTGAGTATTCGCCATAAAAACGATACAACTCATCAAGGTGAGCAAGCACAATCTGTCTTAGCTCACCAGCAGTTGGGCTGGGCAGGATTTCGCCAGTGTTCAAATAATGGGTAATGTCTTTAAAAATCCACGGTCGCCCCTGAGCCGCCCTACCTATCATCACCGCATCAGCTCCTGTGTAGTCAGCAACCCATTTGGCTTTTTGGGGGCTGTCAATATCGCCATTGACAATGATGGGGATTTTGGCATGGGCTTTGACCTGCTTAATCAGCTCATAACGTGCCTGACCTGTATAAAAATCTTCTCTGGTGCGTCCGTGTATGGCAAGGGCGGATATCCCTGCTTGCTCGGCAATACTGGCAACTGTCAAAATGTTTTCTTTGCCATTTTCAAAGCCTAGGCGAGTTTTTAGCGTGATGGGTACGCCCAAATTTGCTACCGCTTCTACCGCACTATCCAGCAGTCGTTTAACCAGCTCCAAATCTTGTAGCAGTGCCGAGCCAGAGAGTTTACGGCACACTTTTTTGGCAGGGCAACCCATATTGATGTCCACAATCGCCGCCCCATTTTGTACTTGAAACTTGACCGCTTGGGCAAGTTTGTCAGGCTCAGCCCCAGCCACTTGGGCAGATATGGGAGCAATTTCTCCTTCAAAATTAGCACGGTACAAAGATTTTTTGCGAGCATACAACGCTGTGTCTGCAATCATCATCTCACTGATGGCATGACCTACCCCAAAAGACTTGGCAAGACGGCGAAAGGGATTGTCTGTTACGCCTGCCATTGGTGCCAACCATAAACGATTTTCAATCTTTAAACCGTTGATGTATAAGGGTTTTAGTAAACGATGTTGGTTATCAAGAGAGCTGTTTAAATTTTTATCCATTATCTGATTTATCATAAAGTAATTAAATTAAGTTTTTTACAGTGAATATTGTATCATATTTGCAAATTTTTAGATTTTTTTGTAGCAAGTAGTAACAAGAATTTTTAATTAACTTGATGTGTATGAAAAAAATATTTGCATTTAGTTTTAATTTATTGTAAAATATTTATCTTAATAAATGTTTAATTTTATTTATGATATTAAGGGCTCATAGCTCAGTTGGTTAGAGCAGAGGACTCATAATCCTTTGGTCGCAGGTTCAAGTCCTGCTGGGCCTACCATATTAAATAAATCAGGGTTTATAGAGATAAAAACCCTTTTTTTTGTATAAAAAATAGATAATAGCCATTTTCACTCAACAAAAACCCAAACATAAGCCTGTACTATAAACTAATTTTTATCTCAACAGCATTTTTCAAATCCAATTCACACCAGTCAGGTTAATGCGATTGCATGGCATTTATCACCGCAAGCCCTGCCATTCCCACCACGCCAGCCGTTTCTGTTCGCAAAATCCGCTCACCTATCGCCCACGATACGAAACCATGATGATGGCACAGAGCAATTTCATCAGCAGACAATCCACCTTCTGCTCCTACCAATAAACTGATGGTAGCAGGTAGCATACTTGGGTGAAAAGTGTGGTCATCATGTGGCAGACTCATGACAATTTTTAGTTCATCATGACAGGTGGGTAAAAACTCACTTAACACAATCGGTGGTAAAATTTTAGGAACAAGATTCATGCCACATTGTTCACAGGCAGAAATGGCGATTTTTTGCCAATGGTGCAATTTTTTGTAATCACGCTCATAACGCAAACGCTCAGAGCGTTCTGTTATAATGAGCTGTATGGCAGATACGCCCAACTCCACCGCCTTTTGAATGGTACAATCCATGCGTTCGCCTTTGCTGATGGCTTGGATTAGGGTGATTTTGTATGGCGGTGTGCGATTAATGGGGTTAAATTTATCAATAAAGACCGTGGCGGACTGTTTATTGATGTTGGTCAGTTTGGCGGTGTATTCCCCCCCTTGCCCATTAAACAGCGTGGCAACATCGCCCATCGTGGCTCTTAGCACCTTGCACCAATGATGATAAACGTTATCAGGTAAAACAAAATTCGTACCAACACTTAATTCATTTTCTACAAAAAATCGCATGATGTGCCTTATTTAAAGCCAGATATTTTTTAATTTGCCAAATATTAATTTGTTATTTGTCATCAGTTGGTTTATTTTTGAGTTTATCAAATAGATGTGATAGATTGGGTTTTTCTTTACCAATGGTAACAATGATAAACTCATCAGGGCGAATATAGGTATTTAGAGCATGATTGACATCATCTAAGGTCGCCTTGTCCAGTCGCACCAAATAATCATTGATGTGGTTATCAGGCAAATCATTATAGCCCAGTGTGCTTGCCGTGTGATGAATCGCCAAATTGGTGGCAAGACTCATGGGGTGGGCATATTGACGGCTGGTGCGTTCTAAGTCAAGCTCGCTTTGTGTGATGCCATGTTTTTTGGTATTATTAATCACATTTAGGGTTTTTTCTATGGCTTCGGTGGCTTTGTCAGTCTGAGTGGCAAAATAAATGCGATAATAGCCCCGCTCATCAAAGACATGCATACCGCCTTGAATGCCATAAGTATAACCGCCTTTTTTGCGAATTTCGTTCATCAAATAAGCATTAAAATCGCCCCCTGCCAAAACTGCATTACCAAGGCTAAAATTGGTACGACGTTGCCACTCTTTGGGGTCTTTGGTTTCTTTTTCGCCCATGTGTCCAATATAGATGTGTGTTTGGGTGCTGTCATAAGGGATGTGGACGTGTTGGGGTGTTGGTGGCATGGGTGCAGGTAAATCGCTTACCTTATCACCCTTGGGCAAGGTGCTTACAAGGCGGTTTGCGATGGCGTGGGCTTGTTTGTGGCCGATGTCGCCTGTGATGGTGATGTGGGCATTACTTTGGGTAAGATAGTTGTTTTTATAAGCAATCAAATCATCACGTTGGATGATGCTGACACTTTGTCGTGTGCCAATAATGGGTGTGGCATAGGGGTGCGTGCCATACATGGTCTGTAAAAATGCCAAATGAGCAAGATGGCTGGGGTTTTGTTTTTCATGCTCAAAGCCCACATCAAGCTGAGCTTGGTTGCGTTTTAAAATATTCTCGTCAAAACTGGGATTTTGTATCATCTCAACAAACAAATCAAGGGCAGAATTAAGCGCTTTGTCATCTGATAAACTTCTAAAATCAAAAGTAAAAGTATCTAAATAAGCCGCCGCCCCAAAACTTGCCCCAAGCAGCTCTGATTGTTCATCAAATTCATTTTCATCAAGATTGGTCGTGCCTTGTGTCATCATGATGGCGGTCATGTGAGCAATACCATGACCATCAGGGCGAATGGTGTCATCTTTGGCAGAACCGCCTTTAAAAGTCATAGAAATGTCTAAAATTGGCAGCTCATTGATTTGTGTAAAAATCACAGGCACACCTTGTACATCAAATCGCTCCATGCGGGGGATTTTTAATTTAAGGGGTTTATCATCACTTAGGCTGTCAAGCACAGGCAAAGGCGTGTTACTGGTAGTTGTTTGTACGTGGCTGTGATGATTTGCCAAAACGGGCGTGGTGCATAATAACAAAGCAAAACTGAGCGATTTTAGGGTAAAACTCTTCATATTTTTTGTATCTTTGATGTGTTTATTGTAAGTCTGATAAAATAAGATTGAGATAAATTAAGCTGTTAATCACATCTGGCATTTTAAAATAATTTTGGTAATCATTGCTCATCTTTATCAGTTGGTAAAATATAAGCTGTGTACATACGTTCATCGGTCAAGTATTTTTTGCCCGCATTTTTGATTTCATCAGCAGTAATGGTTGGCATGGTGTCTAACTCTTGTTGGATTTGCTCAAAACTGATGTTGTTGTGGTGAAGCTCACCTAGAATTTGAGCCTGCCCTGACACGCCTTCGGATGCAAATACCAAGGCGGTTTTTAAAGCAATAAAAGAACGGTCAAGCTCTTTTTGGGTAATGGGGTCGGTCATGGTGCGTTTTATTTCATCAAGCACAAGCTGTTTGGTGTCATCAAGGCTGCTCCCTGCTTTGGGCGTAATACCAACAACAAATAAGCCATCACCATAGCTTGTGCCTTGATAACTGGCACTGACAGAAGTAACCTTGTTATTTTTAATTAAATTTTTGGCAAAACGGCTAGACCCGCCACCACTTAACACGTCATCAAATAAGCCCAAAGCAAGCAATTCACGCTGTGTTTTGGGGTTGTCATGACCGCTTAGGCGTAAGCTAGATAAGCTTGGGACTTGCCATGCCAAAATAATGCTTGGTACTTTGACAGGTTCGTAAATGGTGATGGTACGTTCATTGATACCGCCTTGTCCAACAAATATATCATCAGCATGAATAAACTGGGCAGGTGTGCGTGGGGGTGTCTTTGCTCCTTTGGGGATTTGTCCAAAATATTTTTTCACCCAAGCCAAAGCATCATCACTGTCCACATCGCCAACAATAACCAGTGTGGCATTATTTGGCACATACCATGTTTGATACCAGTTTTGTAAGTCGTCCATACTTAGGTTGTTGATGTCTGCCATGCTGCCAATCACAGGGTGAGCACGTGGCGTGTCTTTATAAATAAAGGCTCGCCAAGTTTCAAATGCCTTTGCCATGGGATTATCATCGGTGCGAACTCGGCGTTCTTCTTGGATAACTTGACGTTCGCTTTGGATTTGTTCAGGTTTAAACAAGATATTTTTCATGCGATTGGCTTCAAGCTCCAAGGCTAAGGGATAGCGATTGGCAGGCAAAATCTCATGATAAACGGTAACATCTGCGTTAGTATAGGCGTTGTTGTTGCCCCCATAATGGCTAATCAGTTGGCTAAATTCATCACCAGAGACCTTGGGGGTGTCTTTAAACATCAAATGCTCCAAAAAATGCGACAACCCGCCTTTACCAACTGGCTCATCATTTGCCCCCACGCCATACCAAATCTGGGTCATGACGACAGGAGCTCGCCTGTCTTCTTTGATGATGACAGTAAGACCGTTGTCTAATTTGTGTTTTTTAATGTCTTGAAATAGGCGTAATTGTTGAGTTTTGGGTGTGTTATGTGTATTTTGTGGGGTCGTATTGGTTAAAGTTTGGCAAGCACTCAAATAAAAAGGCAAAAAAATAGCCAATGATAAAGCAAAGGGCTTTAAGATATTCATGGTTATTCTCAAATGTAAAAGCATCCTAATATAACATATTTTAAGACCAAGTGGTAATTTAGACTTA
This sequence comes from Moraxella sp. VT-16-12, assembly GCF_002224245.2. Classification (GTDB taxonomy): domain Bacteria; phylum Pseudomonadota; class Gammaproteobacteria; order Pseudomonadales; family Moraxellaceae; genus Moraxella. The sequence goes on along the minus strand of NZ_NKHK02000006.1, from coordinate 2,177 downwards.
GTAAAATATGCTTTACTTCATCAAGATATCTGCTACATATCAATCAATTTTTCTACATTTAAAGGATTACCAGCTTGTCATCTTGATATTTACAGTACCGCAAACCAAGATGATCAAGCCAATAAACCATTTTTAAAACACCGCTAAAAACAAAAGAAAACCCTACCATACCGCACCCACAATCCAACCACCAATCAAAATTTTTAGATTTCTCATTTTCTTATTTGTGTATTTTTGTTACAATGACCACACCTTCATGACGGCTATGGCTGTTGTGGATAGTTTTAATTTTTTTTAGTGGCATTTCAAGGATTTTTTATGAAGATTAAATTTGTCAATAAATTATTATGCACAGCTCTATTGGCAGTATCTACAGTAGCAATGGCAAAGCCAGCACTGACCATCAATATGCAACTGCTTGACCCTGTTGCTGGCAACAAAGATGTTGGCGTGGTTGAAGTAACTCGCTCAAAACATGGTTTGGTGTTCACACCCAAACTGCATGGTTTGACTGCTGGTGCACATGGCTTTCACCTGCATGAAAACCCAAGCTGTGAACCCAAAGAAAAAGACGGCAAACTGGTAGCAGGTTTGGGGGCAGGTGGTCATTGGGACCCCAAACATGCAGGCAAACATGGTCTGCCTTGGCAACATGATGCCCACTTGGGTGATTTGCCTGTGCTGATTGTCAATGCTGATGGCACAGCTTCCACATCAGTATTGGCACCACGCATCAAACGCTTAGAACAAATCAAAGGTTTGTCTTTGATGATTCATGAAGGTGGCGATAACCATTCTGACCATCCAGCACCTTTGGGCGGTGGCGGTGCTCGCATGGCGTGTGGGGTGATTGCCAAATAAACAAGCATAGCAAATATAAAAACCCTTGGTCATCAAGGGTTTTTAAGTAGAAGGCTGGCTTATCAAGATGACTGGGGGCATTAGAATGATGCCTAAATGCATGATGCATCCCAAATTTTACCCCTAAAATTGTGTATTGCAATAAAAATTTATGGACTTTATATAAAAAACCCTTAAAGCCATACACTTCAAGGGTTTTTGAACTTTAACGAACTTCTACGGAAGTTTAGATGGTACCAGTGGTCGGACTGGAATTACTTATATAATATATTGATAATATTGTATTTTTTTATATTTGAAATTAAATATACTTTCATATATACTCTTATTATTTCACCCTATCACTTAACTAAAAAATCTCATCAAAGCTGGTGCATACGCCAGATTTTCAATAAAAACCCCAAATGGGGTTTTTTATTTTAAGCCATCTACACGATGGATAACAGTCGCTGTCGCAATGTGATTGAGATTTATCAGCTAGAACAAGAGTAATCAGCTCAGGCAAAACAAAAGCCGCTCAAATGAGCAGCTTTTGGAGCAGAATCAAGCAGGCAACTCAAAATGCGGACCATCTAAGAAGCGTCCACCACCTGCACGATAGGCTTTCACCCAATCTTGCGGTGTACCAGATTTATTAGTGATGGTCGTCCATGCTCCACCCCAACGAACTTTAACGCCAAGCTCTGTGGCGGCAGTTGCCATTGCTTTTGCAAGTGGGTAGTAGTCATTAAAATCCCAAGACACTTGACCATCTACTACGGGGGCAATATCTACAGCATGACCCGTCAGATGTCGGCTATTCATTGTCTTAGAGGCACCTTTGGCCACAAGCTGACGCTGACGCTCTTTAGTACGCACCCCTTCAACAACCATGAAATCAATGGGGGTAATTTCAATCGCTCGCTTGACCACTTTGACAAGATTGTCATTAACGCCTTCTAATCGCTTTAAGCTCTTTTCGCCAAGCTCAAAGCCACTAGCTTCAACAAGTGGCTGGTCAGGCTTGGGTGTGGCAAGCTCAGGGTGTGATGCGTTTTGTTGCTCAACTGCTCGCTTGGCTTCTGCATCTAGCAGCTCGTTAGCAGCAGCGGCTTTGACTGCAGCAACTGTTTTGGGGCCGGCAATGCCGTCAACTTCGTCTGTGTATAGCCCTGCTTGCTTAAGTGTGGTTTGGATTTGTTTGATATAACTACTCATAGTTCACTCCATAAAAAAGCCCCAAAGTGGGGCGGAAAAAAATAAACTTACTTAAAAATCGCTTTAAACGCTGTCTTAATTTCAGTGATAATCTCATGCAACGTCTTACCTTCCATCAT
>NZ_NKHK02000060.1 GCF_002224245.2 Moraxella sp. VT-16-12 | reverse complement strand
AAACCAGTCATAACTCATTGAATAAAGGACACCATATGCTGTATTTATTACAACTCATACATCGAGATGTAATAAATAGATATTTATAAGATGTCTATAGATTGATAGGCAACAGCACAATTGCACACAAAACAACATACAAGTCATTGTTTTAAAAGAAAAAACAACTAAAATAACCGCATGTTAAATGATTTTGGAGAATATAATGGCGAAGCTACCACTGCCACCACTGCCACTACCAATAGCGCCACCGTCAACAGTAAAAAATAGTGGTTCAGAAAGAGCGAAGAAGTCAGGAAGGAGAACTCTTGCTGCAAAAAGGAAAACTTT
>NZ_NKHK02000005.1 GCF_002224245.2 Moraxella sp. VT-16-12 | reverse complement strand
TAGCGTCTTTTGTGATATTTTGTCTTTCTTATGTGGGCATCTTAACAAAACCAAGAACCGATGGACTATTTGGATAACGTAAATAAACATTTAGATATTCATTTATAAAACCAACTTACAGCCACAATACTTATCATGTGTCAAACATGCAAAATAAGTACGCTACCAACGTTAAACCTAAGATTGTATTCGTTGATAAAAGATAAAAGCTTTCGAGTACATACCGTTGCATTTTCTAGCTATTCGATTTAGTAGCTTACAATCAAAATATTCAACGCCTTTGATATGATTGTTTTCTTTTTGCAAATTCTTTTGCTTGATTAATTTTAAAATGCTTAAAATGAGTAACTTCAACAACAAAAAAGCCCAAATCTTTCGATTTGAGCTTTTTAAAATTTGGAGTGGGAAACGAGATTCGAACTCGCGACCCCAACAATCTTGGGCTATCTCTGAATAAACTTATTTTACCTTCAATAATATCTTTATATATTAATATCTTGGGACTATTGGCTACATTGGATACTTATTACCATCTAATGACTTTTATTAGTGTCACGAAAAATGATAGGGTAAATTTATCCTATCCTCTATTATATTTTTTATTCAATATGTAAATTTATTATCTACATTCTGAAAGTCGCCAGTTTGGCTTGGTTTGGGTTGACGATTTTGCGGTGATTGTTAGCATTATTCACCGCATATGTTGCGGAGAATATGTGGTATAAATACCGCAGATAAGTCAAAATTGAAAATGTGATGGTTGATACTTATATTTATGAAGATCCAAATTGGACAAATTGGCATCATGCGCTATTTCCACAAGGAGTAAGTGGTATGTATGACATGAATGGGGTTTGACCTAAGAATTTATCCAGATTGGCAGTCACCCCAGCTGTTAACACTACTTTTGCCATGTTCTTGGCAGCTTGTGATTTGCTTAAGTCTTTGAGGGTTTTATTGATATCGCCTTTGTTATTGACCAGAGTGGTGCCTGCTTAGGTGGCCAAGGAGGTAAAGGCGGCGTTTGCCATGGCCGCTGTCGCAGAACCTGCTGTGACGGATATACCCATCAAATACAAGGTAGGATGTAAGCGATATTCAACCTTAAAAAAATCTTTGGCTGGCGCCTGTATGGATTGCACGGCAAATGGATCATATTAATACCATAATGCTTTTTAAGGTGTATAGTCGTTATGAACACAATGCCGCGCGCCGTGATGGCAGTGCTTTTGAGACATTACTGCTAAACAGTCAACTCGAACGCTAATTAACTCAATGACACTTTGTAGCTTACTAGCAAGCTGACTATGTAGCTAATTATCTCGCCCAATATTCAAGAAGGATATGGACTGTGTTATTTTCTTGATATCAGTCGTTGCTATCAAAACTATCTGGCGATGGGCTATGGGTCAAGTAGAAGCATTGAATGCCCAAATGCTGAATGACTACGCCTTTTATCAGATGTCTTATAATCCAAAACCTTACTTTTACATTAGTTCCACATAGGATGATTGATTTGCAAATGGATTAAAATTAAGAGATATTTTTGAAGCCCTACATACTATCTGGAAATATTTAGGTGGTATTGTTATTTTATGTTATTCAAAGTAACACACAGCAAAATATCTTTGTAATATTACTAATAAAATTTTTGAGTTGTCGACAAATATTATCGTAAAATTAAGGTGGTTTGTGATTGGTAAATCAATATAAGCAAGGATCTGCTGTGAAAGTTAAAAATAAAAAACATGTTCAAATACAAAGATATAGTATCTGAATCCATCCTAAATGTATCTCCATTGCTGAGTTGATAAGCAGATACGGCACTACCACCCCTATGATAAACTCAGAACACTGCCGTCCTACCGTGGTCAAACTTTCACCGAGCGACTATCTTTTAACGGCAAATTATCTGGCTTTTATCCGTCATATGGATCGGCAAGTTATCACCGCTCAAATTGATCAGTATTTCTCAGAAGAAGTGCTTGTGCGCACTGCGGGTTGGGAATTATGCGACTTATTTGTCAGACAGCGAAAGATAGAGCCTGATATTGAGCAAATGCTTTTTGAGCAAAGCGAGCTGATTTTTGGTAAGCAACTAACACATAAGGAAATCTGTGCCATGGGTCATTGGTGCTATGATGATTTAAAGTACGCTCGAAGACTAGGTCGAGTAAAAACAGGGCTACCGACGTTTTGTTTGACTGACTTTCTATATGAAAGTGGCTTGTCTACCAAGGAGGGAGTCTATAATGAGTTTTGATCGCTACTTTTCACACTGTAATCAAGACACTGATCCGGTATTTATTGCGCAAGCAAAGAAAAGAGACATACTTTTTGACACTAGAGCACAAACACAGTGCGCTTGAGTATCGTGAAACCCAAAAGCCAATCTCGGTACTATTGGATACTTTGCCTGATAAGGTCACACCGCACGGCTTTCGCCATAATGCCATCAGTGTGATGGCGATGATTTTGGGTGGTGCGGATGTACTATTGCCATATTTTAGTGATTATAGTGCCGAAGAGATATTGACTATTAAGCGTAATTTTTTAGGTGATAGTCATAAGATTTCAACAACAGCATGGTGTGTTTTGGCGGAATTTGCTGGTCATGCATCGCCCGAAACGACATTTTCTAGCTATATTCATGTGGCAGATTTGATTGCATACAGTCAAATGGCTTGTGCAACGATTGAAATGCCTGTGACTTTAGTGCAGTTACTAACGGGGCTGCGCCGTCAAAGTTTTAGCGACAATGGACATCATGCCTATGATAAAAACAGTGGTATGGTAAATTTAAATGATGCTCGTACGCTAATTATTAAACAGTTGGGCGCCGATTTTTATCACAGACCCGCCCCTACTAAACTGCCCGCTATCAAAATTGCTGCACGTCGAACATCGCGCAAAAAGGATATACCTGATATGTTAAGGATTGATATATATGTAGCTGTGATGGAATTTTTGGGTAAATTACAGGAAAATTACCCATTTGAGTATGCTAGAGCTGAGGGCTTGGATGTGATCAAAGCAGAAAAAATCAGAGACTATATTGATACTCATCGTGAAAAATTAAAACCCTATTTTGGAGATAGTAGCAAAAAGAATCCGTATCAGTATCTGCCAATCACTCCCAAAACCAAGTAGGAAATCACTTTGCTACACAATTTGCTTGAAAAGTTAGGCGATTTATATCACACAGATCGTAAAGCATTTGATGATTTTGTAATGATTTTGCGCAGTGCAAGTTTTGTACGCAGTGAGATGCGAATGCCTTTTAAGGATCGGGCATTGGTTTATCGATTTGTACAAATTGCCATCAAACTACTAGACGAGAAGTATTGGAAAATTGAAGTTGTTGCTAGGCGGGATATCAAAAAGCCTGTTGATCTAAACCAAGAGTTGGCTCAACTAAGGCAAGAAACCAGTATCACCACCAAAAAACCAGCTCGTAAAAATAGCTCTTATACAGGATTCTTAATTTCAAATACTTGTACCGTTAATAAGAAGAAGCGCAGTAGTGTCGCCATACTGCAACATGTGTGCTTTTTATTGATGGTGGAGGTTGACGCTTTTTTGGAATAGTGTATTGATACACCCATCACCTTACAGGTTCTGAAAACAGTGTTGATCTCTTCGCCCAAATTGAGCAAGCCTACTTTATGTTTGATAATGAAATTGTTAGTATGACACATGAGAAAGCGACGCCATTAGGTTGAGTTTAGACACCTTTATCCCATATGGGTGAATTTTTAAAATAGAGTTGTCTGATTGGGTTTGCGGTAGTGCATCCTTATGCTAATCTGATATCCATTAAGGCCTATTTCACAAAACAAACAAGCGCATAGCTCTAACTACGCTCAGAGGCTGCCGACTTCACCAAAATCCCTTTTTTGACCAGATCTTGATGTCTCTTAGGGTGGTATGGTTACACTACTGAAAAAATCGCTCAAGCTCATCAGCTAATCTATCAGCCTGTGGTGCTTCAAAGTGTCCTTTGGCTTTACCATTAGCGCCTGAAACCACCTGCATCGGATCATTGGTATCATCTGGTAATGCAACTACATTCATGTCATACATACCACTTACTCCTTGTGGAAATAGCGCATGATGCCAATTTGTCCAATTTGGATCTTCATAAATATAAGTATCAACCATCACATTTTCAATTTTGACTTATCTGCGGTATTTATACCACATATTCTCCGCAACATATGCGGTGAATAATGCTAACAATCACCGCAAAATCGTCAACCCAAACCAAGCCAAACTGGCGACTTTCAGGATATGAATAAAAAAGTTTAATACTGTTAAATAGGCAATATAAATAAAAATGATTTAACTCAATCAATCCCTACTGCTTTCATTGACAAGCTTAAGCATGAAAAATTAAAAAATATGATAAATGACGAAAAATGATGGGGTAAATTTATCCTACCATTTTTCGTGACAATATATAAAAATACAACAAAGTGCGTAATTATCATCAACACTGATAATAATCATAAAATATTGATATTTAAAGAGATAATTTAAGATAAAATAAGGTTATTTGGAGAAAAATAGTCGCCCAAGATTGCCAAGGTTGGGGTCGCGAGTTCGAATCTCGTTTCCCGCTCCAAATTTTAAAAGTCCAAATCTTATGATTTGGGCTTTTTTGTTGTTTGAGATTAAGGGGTTTTGGACTGATATATTTTAACAAAATTGTCCAAAGAAAAAGCAACAGTTCAAATTTAGCATTTTATTGCAACTAAACGCAGCTTTTATGAAAATCTCGTTTTTCTAAATGCTTTACAATTACTCAATCACGTACAGTCTCACCTTGTTTTTTCTTTAACGTCAGCCTGCAATGGGTTTAGCTCATATCACTCTCCATTATTAAGACAGATGGGTCTTTCAAAGCAAGAAGTGGAATGCTCTTTTCGGATATGTACAGGAAGAATGACTAAGGCTTACGAAATTGATAGAGCAGTACAACTTATTTACAATGGCTTTCATTTAATAAAAAAGCAGAGCAATCAATAAACAATTCATCAAATCATCTGTGATATTTTGGTATTTAACCATGCCATAATTAAACATTTGTATTTAAAACTCAAAGTAATAGTTTGCTTAATATGAAGCAAAACACCTATACTTCCAATAGAAAATTTATTGGGCCGTCATTGATGCCATGAACTTGCATATCTGCCCCAAATTCACCTGTTTGGACATTAGGATGCACCGATTTAGCATAATGAATCATTTTATCAAACAACACCTTGGCATCATTTGGAGACATGGCAGGAGCAAAATCAGGGCGACGACCCTTATTAGTATGTGCCATGAGCGTAAATTGTGATACCAAAAGCAGTCCGCCACCCACATCTGCCAGGCTTTTATCCATCTTGCCAAGTTTATCAGAATCGGTGGTGTTCTCAAAAATACGATAGCTTAGAATTTTATCAATCAGCTTACACGCATGAGTAAAATCATCATCCCTACCAATGCCCACATAAGCCAGCACGCCCACCCCAATCTGACCCACCAACTTATCACCAACCGCAACATGAGCTGATTTGACACGCTGAATTAACGCTTTCATCAAAACTCCTTGATCTCATCCGCCGTCAAAAACCGACATTCACCCATCTCTAAACCATCAAGGGTGATATTGCCAATGCTTGCTCGGTGTAGTTCAATCACCTTATTGCCAAAATACGCCATCATACGTTTGACTTGATGGTATTTACCTTCGGTCAAAATCAATGTGGCGTGCGTGTCGTCCACAAAAGACAGCTTGGCAGGGCGAGTTTTTTCGTTGTCGCCTTCAAGTAAAATGCCATTAGCGATTTGTTTGATGGCAAGTGCCTGCTCATCAGCGTTCATGGGGTTAGCAAGCGTTATCTCATAGCGTTTGGGTTGGTGATGCTTAGGACTGGTTACTCGGTGTAGCCACGCTCCATCATCAGACAAGAGCAGCGCCCCTGTGGTATCCACATCAAGTCGCCCTGCAATGCGTAAATTCCCCACTTCTGGCACGGCAATCAAATCAGTAACAATGGGGTATTCTTTTGCTTTTAAGGTGCATTCAAAACCATCAGGTTTGTAGAGTAAAATATAGCGATTGCCATCAGCAACCGACAAAGGCTCGCCCACCCATAACACTTCATCATTGGCGACATCAATGTGCATGCTACCATCTTTAACAATGTTATCATTGACAGTAATTTCGCCACGATGCAATACTTTTTTAGCGTCAGAGCGAGATAATTCGGTGGCTTTGCTTAAAAATTTATCTAATCTCATAAGTAATGTTATTTATGTTAAAATGAAACCATTGTATCATTAGCCAAAATTTTTATAAAGCAAAATGACCTATCACACCTTATCCGCCCCTTGTCAAGCCGTCTATGAAATCAAAAAGTCTGAGTTTTTGGCATTTGCTTACCCAATAAAACGCAAAGACGAGCTTATGTTCCACGTGGAACAGCTCAAAAGCAGCTACCCAGACGCACGCCATCATTGTTTGGCTTATATTTTGGGCGACCCAAACAACACCACACACGCAGGCTTTGATGACGATGGCGAGCCAAATGGTACCGCAGGCAGACCGATTTTAAATGTTTTACAACATAAAGGTATTGGCAATGTGTTGGTGGTTGTGGTGCGATATTTTGGGGGAATCAAGCTAGGAGCGGGCGGGCTGACACGAGCCTATGCCACCGCCACACAAATGGTGGTAGATAAGATGGTGATTGTGCCTTTTATACCAAAATCTGTGCTTAAAGTTGTGTGCAGCTTTGCTCACGAAGCCCAAGTTCGTTACCTGATAGGACAAGTCAAAGGAGAGATTTTATCGGCAGATTATGCCCATGATGTTGTGATGATGGTACAAATAGACAGCGAAAAAGCGACAGAATTTGCAGAGCATTTGGGAATATATGGCAAGATACAAAACATATAAGATAACAGAGCCCAACTTACATCAAAAGTTATCATGGAAAAATATTATCTGCACGAAATTGACCTGCACAACAAAACATAAAGAACAAATATGTTTCACGTGGAACAGCTTGTATACTAACATTAGTACAAGGCAAATCAACCACATCTACCAAATAGCACATTACCACTTTGCCGCCACTGCAAACATCCCAAGAACCGTCCGTTTTCGGTAAAAAACGCCAAATTCACATTGTTCTCGCCGCAAAACCCCATCAAAAAAAGGCGACACCAGCACATTGCCGAAACAAAAAATACGCCCAATCGCATGCACCGGCAACTACGCCATCTTCCTACGCTCCTGCTCCACCACCAGCATTTCCCGAACTGCCTTGGGTGGTGATATACAGCGTGTTTTGCAGCTTGCGCATGGTTGGAAAACTCCTTTGGTTCTAACCAAAACTTTAATTCCATCTAAAACAAATCTGGTTAGATATAAACCTACCAATTTAAGCTTCAAACGGCATAACAGTGTGTCAGAAATTATTTTGAAATTTACAAAGCTTTTTTATTATCAATTAATCCAATTTAATAAAATAAGAATTAACTTTTTTGATAATTAACTTTGCTCTCTCTTCAATAAACTCTTCAAATTTATCTTCACCCCATAGCATTTCATCTATTGGAATCAAATGTGTATGCAGATAACGCTCTTTATCTTTCACATTATTTTCATTGTTAACCCATTCTGCAAAAGCACAAGCGTTTTTATTACCACGATTAGTTGAATAATCTAACAACTGATAATTAGCAATACTATTAATCTTATCCCAAGAGTAATTATATGTCTGTAAAATAGACTTGGGCATGATATGATCAATATCATTGACACGAGTAGTAGATTTACAGTCGTACATTAAATAGTAAATAAAGGTAGAATCTAAATTAACCAAATCATTTACAGAGTAATCCAAAACAAAATTTAATGGATGCTGAATGTATACATCAAACAACTCCTGGATTGGAAATGGTTCATTTTTATGAAATTTGATAGTATTTAATAATTTACGAACTCCTGTTTTATAGGAAACCCAACCTGCTCCACGACTACGAAATACACCATTTATCAAAGAATGATATAACCATTTTCTTATTAGTAGAAAATCTTGATTTCCCGTATCATGGTTATCGAAATATGATTCGATTTTTTCTATTGATTTATTTTGATGAAATAAATGGTAAGCAATAAAGAACAAAGGAATAAATGAACGACTGCCTTCTTGATAATATCCATACAAATCTGCATTTTTCAAAAATTGCTTAGTCGAATATAAAACTGCTTGTATCTTTTCTTGATTTGCAATAGCAAAATCTGCATCTTTAGCTTCTATATCCGCCATTTCTTTATTGTGATTATCCTGCAATAAAAAAATCAACTTAATCAGATTATCTTGCGTCAAACCAATATCTTGATAATCCGATAGAATTTGTTTCAGAAAAGCCTCCATTTTCCAATCAAAACCTTTTAATATAGACGCAACTAAATCGAATGATGATAATTTAGTTCCTCCATCATTCAATCGCCTAAATAACTCTACGATACGCTGTCTATTTTTTTGTTCTGGGAGACTTTTATTTATATTAACAATAGAAATACCCAGACTCTCCGAAGTAATAACATGCTTGTAAAATGCTTTAATATTTTTCCTAATATGCTCTTTTTCTACATCTTCAGAAGTAGAAAAACGCTCTATGATCTCATCAGCCACTTGTTCTTCATCATTTATATCTTTCAAATCATTTAATAATAATTTAACTGGATACCATAAATGTTTGTTTAAAATTCTTCCATCATCTCTAGATATTTTAGGTAATTGGCTTTCTTCTTTTTCAAATTTGAATTCATAATAAGATTTATAATTACTATACAAATCAAAATATAAAACCTTACCATAAAAAGATCCCGTCAATCCAATATAAAAGGTTTGTAATCTTTGCTGACCATCGATGATAAAAAATTGTGTTTGTCTTAAATTTTCAATTTCTCGGCTATCAATAAATTCTCCTGTTTTGGTAAAAGGGCGGTAATTAAACAAAGGTTTTTTATCTTTCTCCTCCTTTATAGCAATTACCCCACTAAAACTATCTCCTTTTAATAAAGTATCAAAAAGTAATTCCATCTTTTCTTCAGACCAGACTAATGGACGCTGAATAACAGGTAAAACATATTTACCTTCATCAATCTCATTAACCACATCAGAAATACGATATGTTTTCCAATTTGCCATATTAATTTCCTTTTTAAATAGTGAATAAAAATATTAAGATTCATTAGCAACAGAAAGACAACTCCACCACATACCCACCGACCTATCCCTCTCCACCAACTTCGGCTGACAAACCTCAATCACTAAGGGATTATGGTAGCAAGTGGTGGTCATGTTTATAAAATTTTAAACCATTTGGTTAATAAAGACAAATTATCAAAAATCACATTAAATACCCTTAAATTGCGACGATACTAACCAATCTCACCCACCCATTTTAATATTTGCACAATCTGACTCTCATAATCACTCATCCGATGGTCGCCACCGTCTTGGGCAAGCACAAACACTCCTTTGTCTTGATAAAATTGACAGCTGACATGAGCATTTAGCAGCTCATCACCCATTTTGAGTAGTACTTTGATTTTATTGGGATTGTCAACGGTCAAAGGGTGCATCTCAAACCACGCCAAATCCGCAAATTTAATCTGCCAACCGCCTGTGGTGGTATAAATCACCGTGTCTTTTTGCAAGGGTTTATCGTCAAAATTATCACTCAAAAACCGCCGAAAACTGACATCAGGACGAATGCTTGGGTTGAGTAAAATCGCAGGTGTGCCTGTCATGTCCGAGATGAGATTGGCAAAATAACCACCCAAAGATGAGCCTATCAGCACCACGTCATCATTGGCATTTATCAAAACAAGCACTTTGCTGACTACCTCATCAGGTGGGCAATTTAGGTCAGGGCACAGCACTTTGATGTCATGTGTGCCAGCGTGGTTTTTGGTGATGACAGCTTTGGTGGCGTTTGGGTCGCTGTCTAACCCATGTAAATAAATAATGGTCATCATCGTTTCATCAGTTGGTTATAATTTTAGCTGTTTGGCGGTGCTCATACACGTTTGATAGCGTTTATCCACTCGTGTGGCAAACCAGTTGGTGTTGTAGTCTTGGGAGAGTTTGGGCCCTGAGATGGTAACTTGGGGCATGATGGCATAACTGGGTTTTTTGCCCCTTTTGGCTTCAAACAAACGATTGACTTCTTGATAAGTTTGCGTGCTTTCAAAACTTTGCTTTTTTTCTTTTTTAAGGTCGCTACGGATTTGCTTGTCGCTCATGGGTGTGGGTGTGGTCGCCAAAAGGGCAATGAGTGCTTGCTCGGTTTGTCCCACTTTGTCCGACACGCCACCGCCACTATACAAGAGCAAATCCCCATCAATGGCAAGTTTTTTGCCAGTCAAAGTCGCCACACGCTGCTGAAAAGCGGCATTACGACTAGAATAAATCCCCGAGTTATAATCTGCAAAACGATACAAGGGCTTATCATAATCGGCTTTATACTTCATCAAGCGATGAATGCCATAATACAGCCCGCCATATTGCCCATACAAATCAGCACGCAATGTGCGGTCGGTCATGTTGGCACGGCGGTGGGCTTTGGCGTAGTTGATATGCACCTGCATGGAGCCAAGGGTGGTGATGGGATTGAGCCGCTCATCCAAGGCTTCCCCAGTGAGCTTGGTTAAGCTATTGACCCCTGACACCTTATAAGTGGTGGTAAAATAATCAAAAATGGCTTGATACAGCTCATCAAGCTCTTTTTCGGTTTTGACCGCTTTGATTTGTTTGACAAAGTTGTTGTCTTTGCTGGGCTTGGTGGCAAGCATGGTGCGAAACACACCAGCAAGCTGTTTGCCAAGTTTACTCTCCAAACGGCTGTCTATCTCTTTTAGCGATGCTTCACCCAAATTTGGCACGCTAGGATTGGCATGAAAATTAGATTCTTGGTCAATCACCGCAATGACGGTACACAGATTTTGTTTGTCTTTGTGCAGTTTTAGCTCATCAAACACACGCTCAATATCGCCCGCCCAGCTTTGGCGGTTTTTGACGCGACTAGGAATGAGTTTGGCGATTTGTTTGGCACTTAGTGTGGGCGTACTTGGCGTGTCGTCTTTTTGGCAGGCACTGAGTGTCAGCAGTGCCACAACCGCCATCGCAGTTTTTGATAAGGTTGTCAGTGTTGTCATAGTTATCCATCTATCAAAGGGACAAAACGCCATCATTATACTTAACTGGCTTGTTTACCAAATTACCACTTTTTTATATTTTGTAAACACACATCGCACAAGATTTGTACAATCCACAGCTAACCATCACGCAGACGCATGAGCCCTTCTTGTTGGGTAGTGGCGACCAGTTTGCCATCTTGCCAAAACTGACCATGATTTAGCCCCTTGGCATGACTGGTGGTGTCGCTCCACATGTCATACAGCAGCCAATCACTGATATCAAAGGGGCGATGAAAGTGCATGCTGTGGTCAATGCTCGCCACTTGCAGTCCACGACTGGCATAGGTTAGCCCATGACTCATCAGTCCTGTACTGACCAAATAATAATCAGACGCAAACGCCAACAATGCCTGATGTATCGCCACAGGCTGCTGGTGTAAGCCTTCAATGCGTAGCCAGTTGGCTTGTCTAGGTCGCATGGGTGCTGGATTTATGGGGTCGCGTGGACTGATGGGGCGTATCTCCACATGACGCTTTTTCATAAAGCGAGCTTGGAGTGCTTGGGGGATTTTGTTCAAATATTGTGCTTTGAGCTCTTGTTCGCCCTTTAATAGATAAGGACTGGGATAAGCAGGCATGGTTTCTTGGTAATCTAGCCCGCCTTCCATCGGTGAAAAAGAGGCAATCATACTAAAAATCACCTGCTCACTGATAACACCTTCGCCATCAGGCACGTTTTGCACCGTAACGATTTGGCGAGCGGACAAACTTTTGCCATCACGCAAACGGCGAACTTGATAAATGACAGGATAACGAATATCACCGCCACGCAAAAAATAGCCATGGAGCGAATGGCACGGTTTATCCACATCAAGGGTCAAAGCACCTGCCATCATCGCCTGAGCCAGCACTTGACCACCAAACACTCTGGCTCCCACAAAATCAAAGCTAGGGGCTTGGTAAGTATCAGGGGCGATTTTGGTCAAAGTAAGTGCTGTTAGCAATTCATCTAACAAAGATTGAGCGGTCATAATATCATCTGATAAAAATGTTGCCATATCATAGCATTTTTTTTGGCATGGGTGAAACGTCATATTTGATACAAAACCACAACAATTCATCACAAAATGACACCCATCCATCTGCTGATTTTTATCTCCAAATCATTGCTAAATTGTAAATTGTGTTATCTGACTTTGGCACGCTCTACCTAATCACTTCCTAAAAATGTTAAAATAGTGGACTAACTGGTCATTTTCTTATTTAAGATTTCTCATGTTCACACTCACCGCACTTACCAAATTTCTTAATAAACGCTCAAAAATCTCACCACCAACCGAACACAAACCTGCCTATCGCACATTGTCTGCCAAAGGTCTATCCCTAGCGGTCAAAGCCCAAGTACTCGGAGAAGTCCCTGTTTTTGATGATGATGTACCAACATTTTATGTGTTGCGAGAATACTCTCGCTCAAACAGCTTATTGCTAGATTTAAAAACCGATGAGCTGGGGCTACCATCTGCCTTAAACAAAATCAAAACCGACACACTTGATGAAAACGTGTCTGTGATTTTTTTAAAACATCGCCATGCTTCTGCCACCGCCATCTCACCTCGTTTGGAGCGTTTGGTGCAAGCGTGTCTTGATAACCCCAGCTTACAGATTCGCCTAATCCCTGTTACGATTTTGTGGGGGCGAGCTCCCGACAAAGAAGATTCTTTATTTCGCCTGTTGATGGCAGATGAATGGAACAGCCCAAGTGTTAGCAAACAGTTGTTTAATATTGGCGTCATGGGACGAGATACAGTCATACAATTTGCCCAAGCCCAAGACCTAAGCACCCTTATCCAAGACGCACGCACCGCCCAAGACATTGATACCCCAAATGCCACGCACCTAAGCGAATACATCACCGCCCATCTAAAAGAGCGATTAGACAACCAACGCACCAGCATCATCGGTCCTGATTTATCCGATAAACGCAACATCACTGGCAAAATCTTATCATCGCCCACCGTACAATCCGCCATAGAACAAGAAGCAAACACGACTGGCAAATCTATCGCCACTGTCAAAAAAGAAGCGGCAGGCTATATCAGTGAGATTACCAGTGATTATTCGCATTCGGTGGTGCGTTTTTTTGACCATTTTTTGACATGGCTGTGGACACGGCTGTATGATGGCGTGGAAGTGCGTCATTTTGAGCGAGTGCGCGAGCTTGCTCCCGACCATCAAATCATCTATGTGCCTTGCCATCGCAGTCATGTGGACTATCTGCTATTGTCCTATGTCATTTATAAACGGGGGCTCAGAGTGCCTTTGGTGGCAGCAGGTGAAAATTTAAACATCCCTGTGGTGGGTGAGATTTTAAGAAATGGCGGTGCGTTTTTTATGAGACGTAGCTTCAAAGGTAACGTCCTATATAGCACCGTGTTTAAAGAATACGTCCACACACTCATGCAGCGTGCTGTACCCATTGAGTATTTTATAGAAGGGGGTCGCTCTCGCTCAGGCAGATTATTACCACCCAAACTGGGTATGCTGGCAATGACTGTCAATAGCTATTTGCGTGAAAGTGCCAAACCTGTGGTCTTTATTCCCACCTACATCAGCTATGAGCGGATTATGGAAGGGGCAACTTATGTGGGTGAACTAAAAGGCAAACCCAAAGAAAGCGAAAACCTGCTAAACCTTGCCAAAACCGCCAAAAAGATTGAACGGATTTTTGGTACGGTGCATTTGTCCTTTGGAGAGCCGTTGCATATTGAACATTTTATGAACAAATTTGATGTCAAAGCAGGCGACAACAGCGATGAAAATACCCAAAAAACGCACGCCATGATTACCAACATCGCTGTCAAAATCATGCAAAACATCAACAAATCAGCCGTGATAAACCCTGTGTCCCTACTGGCATTGGTCATTTTATCCACCCAAAAATCTGCCCTAGGCGAAACCCAAGCAATAGAACAAATCGCCTTATATCAACGCATTGCCCAAGCCTTGCCCTACGATAAAGACACGTTCATCACTGACATGTCTGCCCAAGACATCCTAAACTACGGCTTACGCCTAAAACTCATAGAACGCACCCCCCATGTGTTGGGCGACATGATTACGGTGGCAGACAAACAAGCGCCCCTGCTAAGTTATTTTAAAAATAACATCTTGCACGCCTTTATTTTATCTAGCTTTTTGGCATCTTTGGTGCAAAGAAATGGTTGGATTGATAAAGCCAAAATCAGCAGTATCAGCGAGCTGTTATATCCATTTTTACAAAGTGAATTTTTCTTAAAATTTGCTCAACGCAACATCGCCAACACCATCAGCCAAATACTAGACGTTCTTATATCCGAAGGCGTGCTGATAGATTTGGGTGATGGTGTGATAGGCTCACCCCAAAGCAACTCTGCTCATTATCAACAGCTTATCGTACTTGCCAGTCCTGCCCAACAAAGCCTAGAACGCTATTTTATGGCACTGACTTTATTGTCCGAACAAGGCTCAAATCGCCTAAACTCCGAACAAACGGTCAATCTGTGCTATGTGCTTGGTCAGCGTATCTCTTTGTTGTATGGTGATGATTTGCCTGATATGTTTGATAAGGCATTGTTTACAAGTTTTCTAGACACCTTAAAACGCCTAGATTATATCCAAATCAATGATGGTCTTATCAGCTTTGATGAGCGTATTGACAACATCGCCAAACACGCCAGATTTGTCCTAAATCCTGACATGATGGACCTACTACACCACACTGCCAGTCTTAATGATGATGAAATTGAGATGGTGCTGGCACAGACAGCCAAGCGCAAATTTGGACTGAAATGACCCCATATTAGTGGTTATATGAACTCTTTGCAAATATACGCGTTTGGTTCAACAATAAAATAGACCTTGTAGCACGCATTCAGTCCAAATTTTAAAAAAATAAAACCCCAAATTTGGGGTTTTATCTGATGAGCAATCAAGTATCAATGTCAGCATTTAAAGCGTTTTCTTCAATAAATGCTCGTCTTGGCTCTACTTCATCACCCATCAAGCAGTTAAACAAATGGTCGGCTGCGATGGCATCTTCTATGGTGATTTTGAGCATATTGCGATTTTCAGGGTCCATCGTGGTCTCCCATAGCTGGTCAGCGTTCATCTCGCCTAGCCCTTTGTATCGCTGAATGGCAAGCCCACGGCGAGCTTCCGCCATGACCTGCTCCCACAAATGGTCAAAATCCTTCACCGCATAATCCTTATCATGACGCCTGATAAAACTTTCATCGCTCAAAATTGTATTCCAAGTACTTGATAATCTTAATAGTTTATCATACTCACCAGAGCTGACAAACAACGGGTCAAGCGTATAATACTGTGGCAGCTGATGCACAAAAATGGTGATTCTTGGCAGATACATCTCCCCTGTCTCACCACCAACCACATCAAGGCTGACTTGTGGATTTAGCTCACCAGCTTTGTCGTTTAATACCGAGTGCAGTTTGTCTGCCCATGCTTGCACTGCCAATTTATCCTTTAACTGCTCGGCTTGTAGTTTTGGCACAAAGGTTAGGGCATTTATCAAGCTGATGGGGTATTTTTGGCTTAAGCGATTTTTGGTATTTTGGGCTTGGCTATAATCGCTTAGCAAACTTTCCAAGGCAAGACCGCTGATAGGCGGTGTGTCTTTGGTTAAAAACAACTGATTATCATCAATCGTGGACGACAGCAGATAAGATTTTAAAGCATCATCATCTTTTAGATACAGCTCCTGTTTGCCTTTTTTGATTTTGTAAAGTGGTGGCTGAGCAATATAAATGTGCCCACGCTCAATCAGCTCGGGCGTTTGACGGAAAAAGAAAGTCAATAATAGCGTACGAATGTGGCTACCATCCACATCAGCATCGGTCATGATGATGATTTTGTGATAGCGGAGTTTGTCAGGATTATACTCGTCTTTACCAATGCCCGTGCCAAGGGCGGTGATGAGCGTACCCACTTCGGCAGATGACAGCATTTTGTCAAATCTGGCACGTTCCACATTCAAAATTTTACCCTTTAATGGCAAAATCGCTTGGGTTTTACGGCTACGACCCTGTTTGGCAGACCCACCAGCACTATCACCCTCCACCAAATACAGCTCCGATAAAGCAGGGTCTTTTTCTTGACAATCCGCCAGTTTGCCAGGCAACCCTGCAATGTCTAGCGATGTTTTACGTCGCGTCATCTCACGAGCCTTGCGAGCAGCTTCTCTTGCCCGAGCGGCATCTATGATTTTGCCCGCAATGGCTTTGGCGGCAGTGGGATTTTCCAGCAAAAACTCCGACAGTTTTTCGTGCATGACCGTCTCAACGGCGGATTTGACTTCACTAGACACCAGTTTATCTTTGGTTTGCGAGCTGAATTTAGGGTCTGGCACCTTCACCGACACAATGGCGACCAAACCTTCACGAGCGTCATCGCCAGTTACTTGTACTTTTTCTTTTTTGCTGATGTTTTCGCTGTCCATATAAGCATTTAGACAGCGAGTGAGTGCCGAGCGAAACCCCGATAAATGCGTACCACCGTCTCTTTGGGGAATGTTGTTGGTAAAACACAAAACTTTTTCGTTATAGCTGTCCGACCATTGCAGAGCGACTTCTACACCAATGCCGTCTGTGCTTTGGGCAGTAAAATGAAAAATGTCATTGAGAGTTTGTTTACCTTCATTGATATAGCCAACAAACTCACCAAGTCCGCCTTTATGTTCAAAAACGTGTTGTGTGCCGTCTCGCTCATCGGTCAGAACAATGCGTACACCAGAATTTAAAAAAGAAAGTTCACGCAAACGTTTGGCAAGAATGTCATAATCAAAAATGGTGGCACTAAAAATCTCAGCACTGGGATAAAAACGCACTTGCGTGCCTTTTTTGTCGGTTGCTTCTAGTTGTTTTAAGGGAGAATCAGGCACACCATCTGTATAATCTTGGCTGTGAGCAAAACCATCTCGCCAGATGTTTAAGGTCAGCTTTTTGGACAAGGCATTGACCACTGACACGCCAACCCCATGCAAACCGCCTGAGACTTTATAGCTGTTGTCGTCAAATTTACCGCCTGCGTGCAAGACGGTCATAATCACCTCAGCTGCCGACACGCCCTCTTCTGGGTGAATGTCCACAGGAATGCCACGCCCATTATCTGTTACTGACACCGATTCATCGGCATGAATCACCACATTAATCTCATCGCAATACCCTGCCAACGCTTCATCAATGGCATTATCCACCACCTCAAAAACCATATGATGCAAGCCAGTGCCATCATCTGTATCGCCAATGTACATACCGGGACGAACTCGCACCGCTTCTAATCCACGCAACACTCGCACACTATTAGCATTATAATTATTTTGGGTTGAAATTGGGTCGCTCATAAAAATCCTTAATTTGGGATTTGTCTTGGCAAAAGCCATCAAATTTTTGACAAAAATACGTTGATATTATAGCATTTTTTAGGGGGAAAATCATCTTTGGTCAAAATCGGGCAGTATTAAATTGAGTATTTTGATGATTTAAAAAGCTTGTTAAATGACATAGATTTTTATAAAATACAAACTCAACAGATGTGATGTTAATTGTTTTAAGCATAAATTATTAAACCAATCACTCACTTATTTGCCAGCCTCAAACGTAAACAAAATAACATCAGGAAACGCAATTATTCAATCATCTTAAAGATATACAAATAACATAACATGATACAAAAACTTTTAAAAATTTACATGGCATGGCTGATACCAAGTTTTAAAATCAAGGGTTTATGATGAGTTATTATACTAATGTGGATTTGGTTTGGGAAGATAAAGAAAATCCAGCCACACAAAATCATGAATTTTCTTTTAAATTGCTTCAACCCATTGCTGAAAAATAGTGTGATGAGATGGGGTGCTCACGTGAAGGTCTGCTGACAGACTTAACATCATTGTTAGCGAGAGGCTCTTGTTACGGTTTTAATAAAATGTATGCAGGTCTTATTTTGGATTTGTTTTATCATATATCTGCAAATTTTCCTAATACTCGTTTTATCGTGCGTGGCACAGGCGAAGACTATACGGACATTTGGGTGCGTAAATTGTTGGCAGGGGAGGAAGTATTATTTCGTAGTGGACCATTTGAGATAAATAAGCAAGGTCATTGGAAATCTTGGGAATTTTGATTTAATTCACTAAAAATATATGATTTAAACGTGTGGGATAAATGACGCCCCACACCAAAAATATTTAACATATTTAACTTAATTATTTTATCAAATAAAACTATATCCGCTTTATAATAGTCCCATCTTTAACATCAAATACCGCCATCGTTTTGGTGCTGCCAAGCTGTTTTTGAACATCATGAATGACACTGACAATATCGCTGTTAAGATTTGTGATAAACAACTGACAAGGCAATTCCATTAAGGTTTTAAGCAGGGTTTGTACCGCCCATTCATCAAGCTCAGCATCAATATCATCAATCATCACCACAAGGCGAATGCCAGTTTCACAGATGAGTTGTAATTGTGATAATTTTAAGGCGGTGATGAGTAATTTTTTTTCACCCCGAGACAACACATTAGCTGCCTGTTCCTTAAACCTAACATCGCCTGATTGCTTAAATACGACTGATATGTCCGCACGATGAGTGCCAACCCGAGTATAACCCAGCTCCACATCTGCCGTGATGCGTTGTCTTAATACATCAAATAACCCCACCTTTTCATCAAATCCCGCTTGATAAGACAACCAAATCAACCCGGCACAATGAGGCAACAGACAAGATAGCATTTTATCAAAATAACCCAACCAACGATTAAAAACCGTTTGGCGATATTCGTGGATTTTATGAGCATGAGAAGCAAGCTGATAGTCCCACGCATACAGCTCTGGCAGTCGCTTTTGAATGGCAGGTGATTTTAGCAGTATATTACGCTGTTTTAGTAATCTTTGGTAAGACAACCATTCACCATAAAACTCATGTTCCATGTGAAACACAAGCCAGTCTAAAAGCTGTCTGCGACTGTTGCTGCCCATCTCCAACAGCTCCATACCACTTGGATCAATAAGTAAAGTTGGCAAGGCAAAAGACAGCACGCTTTGAGATGAGACGTGTTGCCCGTGTTGTTTTATGATGGTGGTGGCAAACCCTTTATCATCAAGTGTTTTTTGTATGGCCATCTGCCCTTGTCTGGTATTTGCCCAAACTGCACATCTGTGCTGATGATGAGTGATGTAGCGTTTTGGTTCATGATGACGAAAACTTTTACCCCTTGACAACAAAAACACCGCTTCTAACAACGATGTTTTGCCACTACCATTTTTGCCCACCAACACATTACATTCTGCCAAAGACAAATGAGCAGTGCTGATGTTGCGAAACTGATGGATTTTAAGCTCATCAATCATCAGACACGCATTGGCATGACAACATATTGATGACGATGCTCATCACCCACTTGATAAATCAAGGCAGGGCTGTTGGGATGTACCATTTCTAAGCGAACGTCGCCTTCTAGGACATTTAGTACTGCACGCAGATAGCCTTCATTAAAAGACAGTTCTATCGGCTGACCTGTAAAGCTGACAGGCAACACTTCCACCGCTTCATCTTGCTCACGATTGTTGGAGCTAATGGTGGCTGTGTCAGATGAACCAAACCCAAGGAGTACGCCGGGAGATTCTTTGGTGTTTAAGACCGAAATACGTCTTAGCACCGCCACCATTTCATCTTTATCAAAGACTGCAATTTTATCGTTAGCGGTTGGCAACACACGGCGATAATCAGGAAACTTACCATCTATCAAACGAGCGGTCAGATTTATGGTCATTTCTTGACCAAAATTTAATGCCGAATACAAAAATTCATCATCTATGCCAAGCTCTACCAAACCACCATTCTGGGCAGTTTTGGCAAGTTCAAGTAGCAAACGTTCCAATCCACTCACCGCTTTACCAGGGATAATCACACGAGTGTCATCACACGACTCAATCAAGCTGCGATACGCCACCGCCAAACGATGTCCATCTGTGGCAACTGCTGTTAAATTTTGACCGCTTATTTCCAACAACAACCCCGTCAAATAATGACGCACATCTTGGGTCGCCATGGCAAAGCGAGTGTGTTTTAATAAGCCTGACAAATCATCAAGACTGACTTTGACACTTTTTTGGGTATTGGGCTGACCAATGCTTGGAAAATCACTTGCTGGCAAAGTTGCCAAAGAATAATTACTCTTTCCACTGCTAATATGACAACGGCCTAAATTTTCAGACGCATCAAAACACACATCGTCCTCAGGAAGCAATTTGCAAATACTAAACAGCTTGTCGGCAGGCACAGTAACTGCCCCTACTTGCTGACACGCTCCCTTAGGCAACAACACATGACACGTCAGCTCCACCTCCAAATCCGATGCCGTCAATGTTAGTTGGTCTGTATCTAGCACCAGCTTAATATTACCCAAAATTGGTAAGCGATGACGATTCGCCACTTCCACCACAAAGCTCATGGCTTTAATAAAAAGACCACGATTAACCACAAGTTTCATAAATCACATCTCGCAAACAAAATTTAAACCTTTACCCTTGCTCATAGATTTTAAATTAATTCATTGTTTTTAAGTTAAAAACAACAAAAACACTCATCCAATCAAGCATCGCCAAAACATCATCATTGTACCACAACCGTCCAAAGATTACACAAAGCTAACCCCGCAGTGTCGCCATTAACGACTGATAATCTTTGTTAATCTGTGCGTCTGTTTGGCGTAGCTGTGCAATCGTTTCACAGGCGTGTATGACAGTGGTGTGGTCTCGTCCACCAAACGCTTGTCCAATTTCAGGAAAACTGTCTTGGGTCAGCTCACGAATGAGTGCCATTGCCATCTGACGGGGACGAGCAATATGACGACTGCGTTTTTTACCCACCAGCTCCTTTGTAGGTATGCTGTAATATTTTGCCACCACATCGCGAATGCTGTCAGTGTTTACTGATGACGTTCGCACATCAATGCGGTCCCTTAACGCCTGACGCACCAATCGCAAATCCACCTGCATGTCCGTGGTGATGGCATACGCCAACACTTGATCTAATGCCCCTTCCAAACCACGCACATCAAATGGCACATTTTGAGCAATAAAAATGGCACACTCTTTGGGTAGCACCATCTGCTTGGCACTTGCTTTTTTTTGCAAAATCTGAATGCGAGTGTCTATGTCTGGTGGCTCTATTGGCAAAGATAACCCCCCCGAAAAACGGGACAAAAAACGTGCTTCAAAATTGGTCATGCGTGATGGCGGGCGGTCAGATGCCAAAATCAAACGTTTGTTACCTTGCGTAAATTCCCCAAATAAGCGAGTTAAAATATCCAGCACCGCTGAACCATTTTTGCTCTTAATCATATGCACATCATCAATCATCAGCAAATCTGCCTGCCTGATGCGCTCCATTAATCGCTCTACTTCGCCTTTTTCGCCATTTTGCTCCATGCGAAATGCGTTGGTAGCCGCCTTAAAAAAACTGTCCTTATCAAAAAAACAATAAGCCAAACCCGCCTTTTGGTAATTGTGAGCCACCGCACTAATCAGATGTGTTTTGCCCAAGCCTGACGCTCCATACAAAAACAACAAATGACTGTCAAGTACCCCACCTGATTCTTGTCCTAATTTTTTTGACAACTCCATGCAGGTCTTATATGCCAAAGCATTGGATTTACCTTTGACAAAATTATCAAAAGTATAAAGCGGATTTAGGGCATTACTGTCTGCAATTTGTGTTTTTTTTATCGCTTTCCTTTTGGTGGGGGGAGATGAACGAGTTTTCACCTGTGTTTTTAACTTTATTTTACCAAATGCGTGTTCAGCCAACACTCTTTCAATCACAGGCAAGTAATTTTTTTTCACCCGCTCAATGTACACAGGATTTATTGCTGTTAATACCAAGGTATCACCCTGCAAAATGGGTGTGATGGGTCTTAACCATTGGTTAAAATCCATCTCTGAGATGTCCGTTTTAAGCTGCATCAAGCACAACTCCCACAAATGCTGGGCATCATCCATCTTAAAAAATGGCAACTCATCAGTCTTAGGAACAGTCAGCTTTGGTACGTTATGACAAGCCAACCGTTCATCTTCAAACACTTCATCAAACAATGACCCATTATTACCCATGATCACACCTAAGTACCAAAATCACTCTATTTTAAAAAACCGCATCATCATACCACAAAAAATTATTTTTTGAAACATCCTGTGGATAACTCTGTGGATAAATTGTGGATAAGTTTTTTATCTTCAAGTTATACACAATTTATCCACAGAGTTATCCACAGGATATCCACAATATAAGTTATTGATTTAAATAATTTATCATTAGTTATCCACAGATTTTTCACTTCCTTATTATTATTATTTAATATATATTATTAATAATAAGCGGTTCAAAAATCTGTGGATAACTTTAAAAATCTAACCATAACAGTAAATTTTAGTATATTTAACCTGTTTATTAAAAATAAAGAACTTGACCATACTGGTAAGTTTTGCTAGAATGTCTAGCTTACCAATTTTATGGTAATCATTAGTCCAACATTGCCATCATGATTTCTGCAGGGTCAGGCAATGCTCCATCCTTAAGGTGAAAATTATGAAACGTACATTCCAGCCCAGTGTTTTAAAACGTAAACGCACCCACGGTTTTCGTGCCCGTATGGCCACTAAAAACGGCCGCCAAGTTTTGGCTCGCCGTCGTGCCAAAGGTCGTCATCGCTTGACTGTGTAATAATCAATCAAGAGAGATACCAACGAAAAGCACCCAAAAGGTGCTTTTCGTTTATTGGTGATGCCAAATAAATTGACGAAAATCATCAAGTTCTATATCATGTGTTTTATTTGTGATGATATATGACAGACAATAATCCCATCAGTCATGTTTTTACCAAAAATCACCGCCTATTGACACCTTGTGATTTTAAACGAGTATTTGATACCCCTGCAAAAAAAATTCATAGCGAGCATTTGTTATTGTTTGTCCGAGCAGGGCAAATAAAACAGATGTGTCCACGACTTGGGCTTGCCATCACCAAAAAGAAACTCAGACAGGCAGTCATGCGCAACCGTTTAAAGCGACTGACTCGTGAATATTTTCGCCTGCATTGCTCTGGTATGGAGGCGGTAGATGTGGTATTGATTGTTAAAAAAAAATACACAAAAGATATCGACTTGCATGGCGAGCTGACACAAATTTTTAAAAAACTCATCGCTGATTATCCTGCTAAATCATGATGGTTAAATTTTTACTGTTTGTCATCAAAAGCTATCAAAAGGCATTAAGTCCGTTATTGCCCGCTCGCTGTCGCTTTTACCCTACTTGTTCATCTTATGGCATATATGCTTTGTCATGGCATGGAGTGCGTGGGATACCATTGGTGATAAAACGGATTTTGCGTTGCCAGCCGTGGGGTGGCTCTGGGGTTGACTTTGTGCCACTGCCTTTGTATCGCTATCATTTTGCGGCTAGTAGATGTGTCGTAAGTGTTGTTTTTAAAGACAAATTAAGCTACAGCGCTTGGCGAAATCATCTGATGAAGGGCTAGGTTTTTTGCTAAAATTTTAGTAAAATAGCCTGTTTTATGATTTTTGGTGGCAAGATTTTGCCAGTTTAGGATAGTTTTATGCAAAAAATTCTGCGGATATTAATCATCATTGCGATGCTCATCACTTGTTATTTGTTGATTTTGGCATGGCGTGATGACTATGCCACCACAAAGCCCGCCACCACACCCGTTGCTACTAATACCAATGATGTGCCTGCAATGTCAGCAGGTGGCGATGTGCCAGTCATAAGTACTGCCCAAGTAGCGTCTGTGCCTGTGCAAACAGGTCAGCTGATTAGTGTTTCAACAGACCGTTATGACATTAAGATAGACCCTGTGGGTGGCGATGTGGTTTCTGCATCCTTGAAGCAGTATGATGCTGTTTTGGGGGGAGATGAGCCTTTTGTGTTGCTAGAAAGTGGTCAAAGGGGGCGTACTTATGTGGCTCAATCTGGACTTATTGGGCAAGATGGTATTGATACCAATGCAGGGCGTGCCACATACACCAGTCCGCAGACACATTATGTGCTCAACGAAACATCAGGGACATTGCAAGTACCGCTTATTTATCAAAAAGATGGCTTAACCATCACTAAAACTTATACTTTTAAGGCGGGTGAATACCCCATCACAGTCAGCTACAACATTAATAACGCCACCGAAAATAATTGGCAAGGGCAAATGTACGCTCAACTAAAACGTGATGATAGTGCTGACCCTGGTCTTGATGATAAGGGCATGATGGGCATGGCAACTTATTTGGGGGGAGCGTGGGGCACACCTGATAGCCCTTATAATAAACTAAAATTCAAAGAGTTTAATGATGACGAGTTAAAAGGTCAAGACAAAGATGGTTGGGTTGCCATCATTCAGCATTATTTTGTGTCAGCGTGGACACCATCAGGCAATTTTGATGGTCAATTTTATAGTCGCTCCCAAAATAATGAGCATTTTATTGGCTTTAATAGCCCTGTGGTGAATGTGCCAGCAGGTAAGCAGATGACCTTGGATGCCACGCTTTATGCCGGTCCCAAAGTGCAAAAAGAGCTGTCTGGAGTTGCTGATGGTTTGGAAAAAACAGTGGACTATGGGGTGTTTTGGCCCATTTCTAAGCCATTATTTATGATACTAGAAATGCTATACAAAGTGCTAGGCAACTGGGGCTGGGCGATTATTGGTTTGACACTGATTGTTAAAATTGCCTTGTTTTGGCTGTCCAACAAAAGCTATGTGTCTATGGCAAAAATGCGTGCCATTGCACCTAAATTAGAAGCTCTAAAAGAAAAACATGGCGATGACCGCATGGCGATGAGTCAGGCAATGATGCAGTTGTATCGTGATGAAAAAGTCAACCCAATGGCAGGCTGTTTGCCCATTTTGCTACAAATGCCGATTTTTTTGGGGCTGTATTGGTGTTTGGTGGAGAGTGTGGAGCTGCGTCATGCTCCGTGGATTTTGTGGATTAAAGATTTGTCTGCCATGGATCCTTGGTTTGTGTTGCCGATTTTTATGGGGGCAACCATGTATGTCCAACAACTGCTTAATCCACAGCCTTCTGACCCCATGCAAGCCAAGATGATGAAAATCATGCCATTGATTTTTGCGGTATTTATGCTGTTTTTCCCAGCAGGTTTGGTGCTGTATTGGACAGTCAATAACCTATTTAGCATGGCACATCAGCACCTTGTCAATAAACGCATTGAAAAACAGATGGCTACCAAAGCCGCTTAATTGGATAAATTTAATCCACATAAAATCCCATTTGTCAGCAAGTGGGATTTTTTTATGATAAAAATCTTTAAAAATGCTAAAATAACATCATTTTATCAATGTCTCATGTCATGTCAAAATACCAACAACCCACCATTGCCGCCATCGCCAGCCCTATCGGTCAAGGTGGCGTGGGCATCATTCGCCTGTCAGGTCGCACCGCCTATCAGATTGGCTGTGCCATCACGGGTAAGTCCAAACTGATACCACGCCACGCCCATTTTGCCA
Source organism: Moraxella sp. VT-16-12 (assembly GCF_002224245.2). Taxonomy (GTDB): domain Bacteria; phylum Pseudomonadota; class Gammaproteobacteria; order Pseudomonadales; family Moraxellaceae; genus Moraxella. The sequence continues at coordinate 185,950 of NZ_NKHK02000005.1, read as the reverse complement.
CATTTAAAGATGATAAAGAGACCGTGATTGATGAAGGGGTGGTGATTTATTTTAATGCCCCGCATTCTTTTACAGGCGAGGATGTGGTAGAGCTACAAGGGCATGGCGGCATGGTGCTACAAAATATGCTCTTGGCTCGTTGTTTTGAGCTTGGAGCAAGGCAGGCGACCGCTGGCGAGTTTTCCATGCGTGCCTTTGAAAATGATAAAATTGACTTACTGCAAGCTGAGGCAATCGCGGACGCCATCAGTGCAACAAGCATGGCTCAGGCAAGAGGTGCGATTCGTTCTTTATCTGGTGAATTTTCAAATAAAATCAATGACTTAAATGAAAAAATTATCAACCTTCGTCTGTACGTGGAAGCCAGCATTGATTTTAGTGATGAAGAGGACGTGGAATTTTTATCAGATGGGGTGATTGAGCAAAAAATCAGCAGTATCTTACAGCAAATTGATGGTATTTTAAACAATGCCAAACAGGGTCAGCTTTTAAGAGATGGTGTGCAAGTGGTGTTGGCAGGCAAGCCCAATGCGGGCAAATCAAGTTTGTTAAATCGCCTTGCAGGCGTGGAGCGCGCCATCGTAACTGACGTGGCAGGGACGACCCGAGACACGCTGTCAGAGATGTTGGTGCTTGATGGTTTGACGGTGCATTTGACCGACACAGCAGGACTTAGAGACACGCACGATAAGGTGGAAAAAATCGGCATAGACCGAGCCAAAATGGCGGTCAGGCAGGCAGATGTGTTATTGTTTGTTTATGATGTTAGCAAAGAAAATGCCCCTTTTGAGTTGGCAAAAGCGCTGTTTTTTGATGTCATTGCAGAGCTGGGGCAAGAAAGTTTTGAGCAGAAACTTGTCATGGTTGCCAATAAAAGCGATTTGCTACCTGATGTTTCACATGAAACATCAGCTCATTTGATGGATAATGTACCATCCGCTCATGTCAATGTGTCTTGTCAAACAGGTCAAGGTATTGATAAATTGGTGGCGGTGCTAAAAAACAAAGTGGGTTTTCACCCCCCAGAAAACAGCCTGATTGCTCGTACACGTCATCTTGATGCTCTAAAACGTGCTAAGTCTCATGCTCATGATGCTTATATACAATTGACTGTTTATCAGGCGGGCGAGCTGGTGGCAGAGAGTTTAAGGCTATCACAGCAGGCACTTGGTGAGATGACGGGGCAGATGAGTAGTGATGAGTTGTTGGGGCGGATTTTTAGCAGTTTTTGTATTGGAAAATAGGGGCAGATATGTATTGTCCGTTTTGTGGTGCTGTTGATACCAAAGTGATTGATTCACGTCTTGCTGCCGAAGGGTCGCAGGTTCGTCGCCGTCGCCAATGTACCGAATGCGGTGAGCGTTTTACCACTTTTGAAGTGATGGAGGTGGTCATGCCACGTATCATCAAAAGTAATGGCTTGCGTGAACCTTATGATTATAATAAACTTCGTCGCTCTATGGCATTGCCCCTACAAAAACGCCCTGTCAGCATTGATGAGATTGATGCCATCGTACATCGCATTGAACAGCGACTTCGTCAAACTGGTGAGCGAGAAGTGTCTAGCCGTACTTTGGGCGAGATTGTCATGGGTGAGTTAAAAGCGATAGATGATGTGGCTTATGTGCGTTTTGCCAGTGTGTATCGGGATTTTCAGGATATAGAAGCTTTTAAGGCGGAGCTTGAAAATTTTACCCCCAGACTTGATGACAAACACAAAGTTGATGACGGTAAAAGTGAGTAAGTCATGACCCAATTTTTATCAGATGAAGTGTACGGTCAGCTAAGCCCAAGTTTGCCAAACGATGAATTTTATATGACCTTGGCACTAGATGAAGCCAGCAAAGGGCGATTGACCACCCGTCCCAACCCTTGTGTGGGCTGTGTGATTGTCAAAGATGATGTCATTATTGGCAAAGGCTTTCACCCTAAGGCAGGCTATCCCCATGCCGAAGTGTTTGCCACCAACCACGTCAAAGAGCAAGGGATAGACATCACAGGAGCGAGTGTTTATGTAACGCTTGAACCGTGTAGTCATACAGGTCGCACGCCCCCTTGTGTGGATATGTTGATTAAAGAGCGTGTGGGGCGTGTGGTGATTGCTTGTGCTGACCCCAATCCACAAGTGGCAGGACAAGGTATTATCAAACTGTTAAACGCAGGGATTATGGTAACGCTTGGTGTGCGTGAAAAGCGGGCACGGGCATTAAATGCAGGTTTTTTAAAAGCGATGGCAACAGGCTTGCCTTATGTGCGTCTAAAAATGGGTATCAGCCTTGATGGGCGTATTGCCATGTCAAGTGGTGAATCCAAATGGATAACAGGGCAGATGGCACGTACAGATGTACAGTATTTGCGTGCGATAAGTGGGGCAATCATCACAGGCTCTAGCACGATTATTGCTGACAACCCCAAATTAAACGTGCGTTTGGCTGATGTGGATTTGCCTATTGGCAAAACCGCCATACCCCAGCCAAACATCGTGGTGCTAGACAGAAGTCATCGCCTAGATACTGATGATGATTATGTTGTATTTCAAAACTCTGATGGCTTAATTTGGCGAGATGATTTGGTGTCTTTGCTAAAAACTTTGGTGGCAGAGTATCAATGTTATGATGTATTGGTAGAAGCAGGGGCGACATTGACAACGGCTTTTTTGGAACAAGGGTTGATTGATGAATTGGTGGTGTATCAAGCCCCTTGTCTGCTTGGTGCTACTGCTCGCCCAATGTTTTTGGGACAAATTGACAGATTGTCTGACAAATTGGATTTTACGCTTACCAATGTGGAAAGATTGGGCGATGATATTAAACTGGTATTTGTGAAACGACATGATAAGTTATCCACAACCCAATCATGATATCTCATGCACCAAAAGTTTGCTTGATATGTTTCATATGAAACTGTGGAAAACTTTTTGTATTCATATCAAATGCTTTGTGCTACAAAACAAAAACACCTCTGCTGACCTTACATTGTGTGCGTTTTATGTAAAAACAGTTTGTGAATAAAAGTTTCACATGAAACATAGACAGGCTGTGGATAAGTTGGTTGGCGTGCGATGATGATAAGACGTATAAAAAGTTATCCACAACCAGATCAGGTTTTATGCGGCAGATATGAGCGACACTAAGATTTATAAAATGATTTGTGTTAAGATGATTTATTTTTAATAAAATAAATTTGTAGAGAAAATTATGTTCACAGGTATTATAGAGACCACAGGCACACTCACCGCCATTTCGCCCATAGGGGGTGATGTTAGGCTGACCATCAACGCACCAAAGCTAGATTTTAGCGATGTGAAATTGGGCGATTCTATTGCATCCAATGGCATTTGTTTGACGGTGGTGGCTCTTGATGGCAACAACTATGCCGTTGATGTTTCACGTGAAACATTATCCATCACCGCCCTAAACGCATGGAAAGTGGGCGACACACTAAACCTAGAAAAAGCCATGTTGCCCACCACTCGCTTTGGTGGTCATATCGTGGCAGGTCATGTGGATGGTGTGGGCAAAATCGCCAAAATTGCCAAAGACGCCCGCTCGGTCTATATAGAAGTTGCCATACCGCCTGAGCTGATGAAATATACGGCGGATAAAGGTTCTATCACGGTTGATGGGATTAGTTTGACGACCAATCGCATTAAGCCATCTGAGCATATTGTTTGCCTAAATATCATTCCGCACACGGCTGACATGACCAACATTGCTCGCCACTGGTTGGTCGGGCGAAGTGTTAATATAGAAGTGGACTTGGTGGCACGGTATTTGGAGAGATTGATTGGGGCGAAGGGCGGTAGCACACCACAGAGCAATATTACCGAAGAGTTACTTGTGAGAAGTGGGTTTGGGCGTTAAATTTGGTTGGTGATGGGACTTGCTATTATTGGCTTTCGTGGTTTTGTGATTATGCGTTTTGTTGTAAAAATCCCATGAGCTGATTGACATCCGCACTGCATACAATGGTGCGTGGTGTAAAAGGAGTAGACAGTCTCGCTAAGTATTTTGCTGATGAGTATGATTTACAAAAGATGATTTTGAAGCCTGATTATCAACGTCATGGGCGTGCTACTGCTTTTTTGTAATTGGCTGATTGTGGATACTGCCGATGTTCTGATTGTGTTTTGGGAAGGTAAATCTATGAGTGTAAATACACCATTGATTATGCCAAAAAACAGCAAAAACAGGTGCATATCTGTCAGCTTGAAAAGCCAAAGTATAAAACTGCCACAGTCGCCAACCGATGACCAAACAAACAACCAATGATGTTCAACGTGATTTGTGTTTTGATAAATGCACGGCTTTGATGGATTTACTTGATGCGATATGAACCAAGACACTAAAACACTTGATTGACCTTTGTGAGAAGTTATGAATAAACCACCTTTAAATGTTGTTTTTGCTGGCACACCCCAGTTTGCCGCCACCGCCTTACAAGCCTTGATTGACCATCAAACCGCCCTAAACATCAATATCGTAGCAGTTTATACTCAGCCAGACCGCAAGGCAGGACGGGGGCAAAAACTCACTGCAAGCCCCGTCAAAGAGCTTGCTCTTGCTCACCATATCCCTGTAGAGCAGCCGACCAGTTTTAGCCTAAAATTTGAAAATGAGCATGAAAGCGGACGTGTTTCACGTGAAACTTTGGCAAATTATCGCCCTGATGTGATGATTGTGGCAGCTTATGGGCTGATTTTACCGCTTGGAGTGCTAAATACACCAAGGCTGGGCTGCTTAAATATTCACGCTTCATTGCTCCCACGTTGGCGGGGGGCAGCACCCATTCAGCGAGCGATTTTGGCAGGTGATAGCCACACAGGCATTACCATCATGCAGATGGCACAAGGGCTAGATACGGGCGATATGCTTTATAAAACAAGCTGTGAGATTGCTGATACTGACACCACCCAAACACTGCATGACAAACTTGCTGAGCTTGGCGGACAGGCGATGGTTGAAGTGCTATCCAACCTATCTGATTATCAAGTCAAAGCCAAAAAACAAGACGACAGCCTTGCCAATTATGCCCAAAAAATCACCACAGATGAAGGTTTGATAGATTGGCAACAACAGGCTCACGCCATCAACCGCCAAATCTGTGCCTTAAATGCTTATACGCTATTAAATGGCGAACGTATTAAAATTTTGGAGTGTTTGCCGATTAAGTCCGAACAAACCACCACCGAGACGGCAGGTAAAGTGATTAGTGTGGGGCGTAAGGCGATTTTGGTGTCGTGTGGTGCTGATGAAAATGGCAATAAGCATTTGATAAATATCACAAAAATGCAATGGGCAGGCGGTAAGCCATTAACTGCCGAGCAGATTGCGGTGGGTGATAAGCTCAAAGATGGTTGGCGGTTTGAATAAGAAAAAATGCAAGCGATGATTTTTTATGAAGATTGGCAAATGGACTGCTGCGGCGATCCGTTTGCAATTGGCGATGATGTTAATTGGGTTTGTGTTAAAGGAGATGATGGTGCATTGGTGGCGTGTGATTATTATTATGACGCTCACGCTGATGAATATGCGAAACAATTTTACATAACAGGTCAAGTGATGGATATTACCCAAATTAATTTTCGCTATGAATTAAAAGCAGGGATTTGTGTGCCAAGCACTTATCATCAAAATCCGCTTAAAAAAGCACAGGCATTTATGTTTAAAAATGGTGGTGGATTTTTGGTATTATTAGATAATGTCGTCATTAAGTCTTAAATAAAAAATGTATTTATGAATCATAATTTATCCGTCCGAGCCAAGATTATTCTCACCCTTGAAAAAATCAATCAAGGACAGTCATTATCTGTACTGCTAGACCCGTTATTAAATTCATTAAAAGACAATGAAAAAGGTTTTGCTCACGAATTATTATTGGGTACGCTACGCCAGTGGTGGGCGTTGTCTCGCATTGGTGAGAGTTTGATAAAACAACCGCCCAGCGATATGGGTGTTATTTGTGCGTTAAATATGGGCTTGTATGAGCTTTTGTATATGCACACACCTGATTATGCCGTCATCAATGAAACCTTAAATGCCGTCAAAGCAGTCAATAAACCTTATGGCGTTGGGCTAATTAACGCCATCTTGCGAAAAGTGGCAGACAAAAAAGATAAATTTGCCAAAAAGGTGCAAAAAAACCACAGTTTACCCAACCATCTTGCCAAACAGCTCAAACAAGACTGGGCAGAAAATTATGAAACGCTAGGACAGGTTTTGCGAACGCCTGCTCCGATATTTGTACGAGCCAACACCGCTAAAATCAGCCATGATGACTATATCAAGCAGCTAACAAATGTGGCTGACGTACAAGAAGTGACGCTTGATGGTAAAATAGATTTTGATAACACCAGTCAAACATACACCACACAAGCAATCAAGCTGTCAGGCGGACAGATGGCAAACTTGACGGGCTTTGATGATGGGCTAATTACCGTGCAAGACCTACATGCTCAGCTGTCGGGAGCAATCGTCTCATCGGTGATGAGTCAGTTTGACAAACCTGTACCCAATTTGTTGGACGCTTGCACCGCCCCTGCTGGCAAACTGACCCATTGGCTTGCCAAGCTCACCGATGGTACTTTGGGTGTGGGGCATGATTTTGCTTTGACCGCCATTGATAATGACAAAAACCGCCTAAAACGCGTGTATGATAATATTGACAGGCTTGGTTTTGCCCATTTGCTAGACGATAAGCTGTTTGTCAAAGTCGCTGATGCCACTACCTTGAATGGCGACACACCCTTTGACGTTGTCATGCTAGATGCTCCGTGTAGTGCCACAGGCGTGATAAGAAGGCACCCTGACATTAACCTGCTACGAACACCTGCTGACATTGAAAAGGTGGTCGCATTGCAAGCGGTGATTTTGGACAATCTTTGGTCTTTGGTGGCACAGGGCGGATTTTTGCTTTATATCACCTGTTCTGTCTTAAAGGCAGAAAACGAAACGCAAATGACCAACTTTTTGGCACGACATCATGATGCTACTGAGATTAAGCTCTATGGCGATTGGGGGCTGCCCCAAAACGTGGGTCGTCAATGTTTGCCACAGATGGATGGTGGTGATGGTTTTTATTATGCGTTGGTGCGTAAAAGTTAAATAAACTTTGTCAAACAAGTGGGCGGTTGTGTGTTGATGAATTGTATCTGATGTTTAATGGCGTTATAATGATAATAATTCTTGTTTAAGGAATGATGCCATGTCCATTGTATTTGATGACCCGATTGCTGAAACATTGCTGATACCGCTATATATGCGAGCGTTGCAAAGCCAAAGGGTGAATCCCATCATTGCTGACCCATGGGCAGTGGAGTTGGTGCGACAAATAGATTATGATTTTAGTAAATTTGATAATAAACCAGCGTCTGAGATTGGTACAGCGTTACGCATTCGCCATTTTGATGATAAATGTATGGCATTTTTGCAGGATAACACCGTGGGTGTGATTGTTAATGTTGGGTGCGGACTGGATACTCGTTGTCAAAGACTGTGTGCCAAAGCCCCTGATTTATTGGCAAAAACACCATTTTTTAGTTTAGACATTGCCGAAAGCATGGCTTTGCGTGAGCAACTGATTCCAGCGATGGCAAATGAAACTTATTTGTCTGCATCAATGCTTGATATTGCTTGGCTTGATGAGCTTGCTTGTAAATATGCTGATGTACCGATATTATTTATTGCCGAAGGGGTGATGATGTACTTTGGTCATGATGACAATAGGCAATTTATGACGGCATTGGCAGATAGGTTTGACCATGCTCAGATTTATTTTGATGTGTCAAGTGGTTGGGTGTATAAACACCGTAAACGCCACGATACTGTCGGACAGATGCGTGCTGAGTTTGCTTGTGGGGTTGATGATGTCATGATGATGACCACTTGGCATGACCATTTGTATTATTTAGAACACGTCTATTTTGGTGATTTACCTGATGTGGAACGTATGGGGTGGCTGATTGGCAAGGCGATGAAATATGTCCCTGTGATGAAAAAATCGTTTGTGCTGATGGGCTATAAAACTTATCCATAAGCACTCATAAACTTAAATAATTTAAAAATCTCAATCAATGTTAAGGTAGAGCCAGCGGCTTATAAGTCCTTACCAAAAGCCCAAGGTGATTTATTTATCTTTTAAAAAGTACAAAAGCTACTTTTAAAATAAAACTGTGTTAAAATTTAATAATTTGCAATCATTTGGAATTTTATGAACTATATCAGCACACGTGGCAATACGCCAAAAATGCAATTTAGCGACGTTCTACTCATGGGGCTTGCACCTGACGGCGGACTGATGTTGCCTGAGACTTATCCACAGATTGACCGTGCCACTTTGGATACTTGGCGGCATCTTAGCTACACCGAGCTTGCTTTTGAGATTATGAGCTTGTTTATCAGCGACATCCCAAGTGATGATTTAAAGGCACTCATTGACAAAACTTATACGAGCACTGTTTTTAATAGTGATGACATCACGCCTGTAACGCCACTGTATGACAAGGTGTTTTTGTTGGAGCTGTCCAATGGTCCAACGCTTGCTTTTAAAGACATGGCAATGCAGTTTTTGGGCAATGCGTTTGAATATGTGTTGACCAAAAAAGGCGAGCGTTTGACAGTGATTGGAGCAACCTCTGGCGATACAGGCTCTGCGGCAGAATACGCTTTGCGTGGCAAAGAAAATATTGAAGTGTTTATGATGTCGCCACATGGCAAAATGAGTGCGTTTCAGCGAGCCCAAATGTACAGCCTAGACGACAAAAATATCCACAACATTGCCATCAAAGGTATGTTTGATGATTGCCAAGACATTGTCAAAGCCTTACAAGAAGACGCTGATTTTAAAGCCAAATACAGCCTAGGCACGGTAAACTCCATCAACTGGGGGCGGATTTTGGCTCAGATTGTCTATTATTTTAAAGGCTATTTTGGGGCAACCACCCATAATGACGAAAAGGTGAGCTTTTGTGTGCCGTCTGGTAACTTTGGCAATGTCTGTGCCGCTCATATTGCCCGCATGATGGGATTGCCGATTGACCGTTTGATTGTGGCAACCAACGAAAATGATGTGTTGCACGAATTTTTTACCACGGGCAACTACGCTCCCAGAAAAGCACATGAGACCCATGTAACGTCTAGCCCATCTATGGACATCTCCAAAGCGTCTAATTTTGAGCGGTTTGTCTATACACTACTTGCCCAAGACGGCAGTCAAGTATCACGACTGTTTGATGATGTCAAAACTGGCAAAGGTTTTGATTTGGCGGACAAACTGACCGACATTCAGGGCAAATTTGGCTTTGTCTCTGGCAAATCCACACACGCTGACCGCTTAGCCACCATTAAAAAAGTCTATGATGAAACCACACGTCTGATTGACCCACACACCGCCGATGGGGTTAAAGTGGCACTAGATGTGCAAAAACAAGGCGAGACAATCGTGGTGGCGGAGACGGCGTTGCCAATTAAATTTGAAGAAACCATCACACAAGCACTGGGCAAAATTGATTTGCCACGTCCACCCCACACCATAGGGCTAGAAGATAATCTGCAATATGTAACCGTGCTTGAAAATGACGCTCGTCTTGTTGCTGATGAAATCTATCGGAAAGTTACTGCCAGATAGCGATAAATGCTTTAATGATAAGAGTGATTTTGTTATGCTAGGGTAAATTTGGGTGATACCCACCTTTTCTTAGCATAACAACGGATACTCTTATGAAGCTAAATCCACTTAAAGGTTTGATGACGCTGTGCTTGCTTGGGGCGTTTGTTGCTCCTGTGGCGTATGCCAAAAATAATCCGCCACCGACCATCAAGGCAGATGCACCTAACCGTTATATCGTCAAAAAAGGCGATACGCTTTGGGATGTTTCTGGCAAATATTTAAATGCACCACATCGCTGGCGTGAGATTTGGGCGACCAACAAACAGCTAAAAAACCCCCATCTTATCTACCCAAATGACGTGCTTATCCTATGTATCATCAAAGGCAGAACTTTGGTGGGGGTAGATACTGGCGAAGGCTGTGCGGGCATTGAAAAAAATATGCAGCCACCCGCCAAAGATAAGCCTATCAACATCAATTCTAGTGATAATAGCATCTCACTCATTCCACTGGCAAATATCCGCCATTGGCTAAATCGGGCAGAGATTGTCAGTCCATTGGATTTGGCAGGAACACCCCACATTATCGCTGCCAAACAAGGCAAAACATTGACTTCTGTGGGTGATACCATCTATGCAAATCGTGCGTTGGATTTGGGCAAAACCTATGGCATTTATCGTCAATCTGAGCCTTATGTGGACACTGCCACAGGTCAAATCGTGGCATCAGAGGTGATACAGGTGGCACTTGGCCGTGTGGAGAGTGTGGCAGTAAATGGCGTATCTAGCCTAAAAATTGAGCATGCTTATGAAGCTGAAATCAAAGAGGGCGATAAGGTATTTCAGCCGATAAGCTCACCATTGCCACCAGCGTTCTATCCTGTGCCTGCTGAGGTTACTCGTGGGGGTATGATTGTGCGTATCATGGGGCAAGTGGATAAAAAAGCCATCGTTAATCCCACATTGCCTAATCGCTCCTTGGTAAAAAGTGGCATTGCCCTAGGGGGTAAAAATGACACAGTTGCCATCAATTTAGGGGCAACACAGGGGGCAAGAGTAGGTCATGTGCTTGATGTTTATCGCAAGGGAGCACTGATTAAAGACACACAAGATAACAATAAAGTTATCCGTCTGCCAAACGAAAAAATTGGTCAGATAATGGTCTTTAAAGCATTTGACAAAATCAGCTATGCTTATGTGCTTTCGGCTGAATTGCCTTTGAGTAATGGTGATTTGTTGTTGCCACCATCTGAGCTATAAAGATGACATACCAGTTCTAAGAGCTGGTATTTTTATGCCAGTAAAGTCAAATGCCAAAGGCGGTGTTTGCCCTTGCATGAGCAGACTTAGTGCCAATGCCGAACCACAAGCGTGCGTAAATCCAAGCGTGCCATGTCCTGTGTTTAGCCACAGATTGTCTATGTTTTGTCCATGCCTGCCATGCCAGATGAGACCTAAGTAAGCTTTGCCAATCAATGGTACGTTTGATGGAGTCATTGGTCTTTGACCTGTCCAATAATTTGGCTCATCATAATCTAGCACATCACCAAATAATGCTTGGACTCTATTGGTGATGGCTTGACAGCGTATTAGGTTCAGATTGGTGTTATAGCCGTTAAATTCTGCTGTGCCTGCCACCCTGAGTTTGTCATCATCAGATGTTAGCCTACTCATGACAAGTTTGTACTCATCATCTATCAGGCTCACCTGTGGCACACAAGCGGGGTCTTTAACGCGATAGGTGGCAGAGTAGCCTTTGGCAGGAAAAATTGGTAAATCCACACCAATGGCATCTAATAAACGCTTGCCATAACTGCCCAGACAGACGACATAATGGTCGCTTTGGTGAGTGATGTTTTGTCCGTGTTGGTTTAGGCTAAGATGGCTGATGGCGTTTTGTTGGCGGTGAATGTTGGTGATGGTGGTGTTATAGATGAATGACACGCCATTTGCCGCACAATGTTTGGCAAGTTCATTGGTAAACAGCCGAGCATTACCTGATAAATCTTGGTTGGTAAAAGTTGCTCCTATCAGTCCATCACCAAGTGATGATAAGGCAGGTTCGGTGTCTGTTGCTTGTTTGGGGCTAAGTAAGGTGCGATGACAGCCCAGCTCTTGCATAAGCAGTGTTGGTGCGATGGCATTTTGGTATTCTGTGTGGCTGGTATAAAAATGTAAAATCCCCTGATGTCGCTGTTCAAACTGTAAATTTAGCTTGTCAATCAGTGCCAACAAAGCCGTGCGAGAGTACAGCCCTAGACTAACCAATGCCACCAAATTGGCGTCTGCCTGTGTGTGAGTGCATTCTTTTAAAAACCGCCACAAAAACCGCCACTGCTCGGCACATAATGTGGGACGATACAAAAGTGGTGCATCAGGACGGATTAGCCATTTTAGGGCTTTTAAGGGGGTGGCAGGGTTTGCCCAAGGGGTGGCATGGCAGACTGAGATTTGACCACCATTAGCAAATGATGTCTCCATTGCTGGGGCGTGGTGGCGTTCTATGACTGTAACATCAAAACCTGCTTGCGATAAATACCATGCTGTCGCCACGCCTGTAACGCCTGCCCCCAAGATGGTTACGGTGGGTTTAGCCACGAGCAACACTTTGGCTAAGCTTATCAGGCAAGGCTAAAATCTTGCCAATCTGTGCCACATCATCAGGTGAGCCTACCACCAAAGCATCCAGACCTATCGCATTGACAATGCCCACTTTGCCTACTTTATCGCCTTGGCTAGCAGGGCTATGCAGATAAACACGGTGCAGATAGCTTTTTGGGCTGGATTTAAAATACAGCCGTGCCACAATCTCTTGACCCAAATAACACCCTTTGTCATAATCCACGCCCCCACGTTGATGTAGGCGTAGCTCTTGGGGTTGAAACTGGTTTTGAGTGGCTTTGGTTATCCAGTAGTTGCCCACACTTAGGCTGACAGCCGACCAATTTTCAAAATCATCATCGTGTTTGTTATCGCTAAAACTTGGTACACCATCTGCCACGGTGGCAAATATGGCGGTTGGGGCGGACAGCTCAAATTTGGAAAATGCCCCATATTTTTTGATGTGCAAGATTAATTCGTCCATACAATCAGCAGAGCTGATGAGCTGATAGCCATCAGAAAGCTGGCTGGCCCACAACCCAAAAGTAACTCGCCCTTTTAGGTTGCAAATGGCACATGGCATGGGTGTTGCGGTCAACTTGGCGGTGTTGATGGTCAGTTGCCCTTGTAGGAATTTTTCGGCATCTTTGCCTGTCAGGGTGATGGCACAAAAGGCAGTCATGATGGTCTCTTTTTGTAAATATGACCCTTTATGGGCGATGATGGAGTATTTTTCAATGATAAGTTGGAAAAATCGTTTATAATACACTTTTTTATTGGAGAAAGTGATGAGTTTGCCAAATTGTCCAAAATGTGATGAAAATTTTAGCTACCAAGATGGCAGTTTATACATCTGCCCCATGTGCGGTCATGAGTGGGGAGCGGACGATGGTGATGAGACACCCATCATCAAAGATGCGGTGGGCAATGTGCTGACAGATGGCGACAGCGTTACGGTGATTAAGGATTTAAAGGTAAAAGGCTCATCCACGCCCATCAAGGTTGGCACAAAAGTCAAATCCATTCGCGTGATTTATGATGCGCCTGATGACCATGACATTGATTGTAAAATTGATGGTTTTGGGGCGATGAAACTAAAATCTAGTGTGGTCAAAAAAGCCTAGTTCCAAAAACCAGTATCTCTTGGCAGTTTGGTGCTGTCAGGAGATTTTTTGTGGGTGTTGTGCTTGGGGAGTTTAGCTGTTATCATAACGCTTTTTGTCATTAAAATAAGTCATGAAATCTGAGTTTGACACCCGCTCCATTGCTGAATTTACCGAATCTGCCTATCTAAATTATGCCATGTACGTCATCATGGATAGGGCATTACCCCACATTGCAGATGGTTTAAAACCTGTTCAAAGACGTATCATCTACGCCATGAATGAGTTGGGACTTCGCCATACTGCCAAACCCAAAAAATCTGCTCGTACGGTTGGTGATGTGTTGGGCAAATATCACCCCCACGGCGATAGTGCTTGTTATGAAGCGATGGTGCTGATGGCTCAGCCATTTAGCTATCGCTATCCACTGGTGTCAGGTCAAGGCAACTGGGGCAGCCCTGATGACCCCAAATCCTTTGCTGCCATGCGATACACCGAAGCTAAGATGAGTAGCTATGCCAATACATTGCTGTCTGAGCTTAACGATGGTACGGTAGATTTTATCCCCAACTTTGATGGCACGATGAGCGAGCCTGCTACGTTGCCTGCTCGTTTGCCAAACATTTTATTAAATGGCACCACAGGGATTGCTGTCGGTATGGCGACTGACATTCCACCCCATAATTTAACAGAGACTGTCAAAGCGTGTATCAAACTTTTAAAAAACCCTGACATTAGTATTGGTGAGCTGTGCAAAATTATTGTTGCCCCTGATTTGCCAACATCGGCTGAGATTATTACGCCCCACCATGAGCTTATCAAACTGTACGAAACAGGACGTGGCAACTACAAAATGCGGGCGACTTATCATATTGATAACACTGATAAAAATACCGTAATCATTGATGCTTTGCCGTATCAGGTATCAGGCAATAAAATCATTGAGCAAATCGCTCGTTTGATGAGCGACAAAAAACTGCCTTGGATAACAGACATCAATGATGAGTCTGACCACGAAAACGCCTGTCGTATCGTCATTGAGTTTAAAAAAGGCAAAATTGACATTGATAAAATCATGACGCATCTGTTTGCCACCACCGATTTAGAAACATCATATCGTGTTAATATGAATATGATTGGGCTAAACGGCAAGCCAAGCGTTAAAAATTTAAAACAAATCTTGTCTGAATGGCTACAATCACGCAAAACGGTCGTGTTAAGGCGACTGCAAAACCGCCTAGATAAGATTGATAGACGTTTGCATATTTTGGCAGGCTTGCTCATTGCTTATTTGCACATTGATGAAGTGATACACATCATTCGTAGTGAAGATGACTCTAAGGCGGTACTGATGAGCCGTTATGGCCTGTCAGAGCTACAAGCAGATGCGATTTTGGATATTAAATTGCGTCAGTTGGCTAAATTAGAAGAGATTGAACTAAACGCCGAGCAAGATGCACTCAAAGCAGAGCGTGCCATCATTGCTGACCAAATCAACAATCCTGACAGTTTGACTGCCTTACTCATCAGTGAGCTGACTGCCGATATGAAAGCCCATGGTGATAAACGCAAATCGCCCGTGGTGGAGCGTGATGAAGCGGTGGCGGTCAAAGCATCGGAGCTGACCCCAAGCGAAGCGGTAACGGTGATTGTCTCAAAAGCAGGCTGGATACGCATGGCAAAAGGTCATGAGATTGACCCTGTTGCCCTAAATTACCGCACTGGCGATGAGTACGCCACACACGCTTTGGGTAAAACCAATCAGCGACTGATTTTGCTGGATAATACAGGGCGTAGTTATGGGCTAGATACCGCCAATTTGCCATCTGCTCGTGGTCAAGGTGAGCCTGTGTCTAGTATGCTAAGTCTTGCCAATGGCACCAAAATTGAACAAATGATGTTTTATCAACCAAATCCTGTCATCATTGCCAGTTCGTTGGGTTATGGTTTTATCGGTGATGTCATCAATATGGATACCGCCCAAAAATCAGGCAAGGTGGTGGTGAATTTGGACAGTACAGCCAGTTTGCTCCCCTTAGTACCTGTGGCAGACAACACGCATATTGCTGTGGTGAGCAGTGGCGGTCATTTGCTCATCTTTGCCCGTGATGAGTTGCCTGTGCTTGCCAAGGGTAAGGGCAACAAACTCATCAATTTAAAGGATAATGAAACGGTGGTTGCGGTCTGTGGTTTGGGTCAGACGGATAATTTGATTGTACATACCAACAAACGTAAACTGACCTTAAAACCATCTGATTGGATAAATTATCAAGGCAAACGAGCAGGGCGTGGCGGTGTGTTGCCCAAAGGGTTTATGACGGTGATAAAGCTCAGTACTGAACAAACTGCCGACAAAACTCAATCTGTCCCCACAGCAGTCATGTCAAATACGGATACGCTTGTATGAAAAAATTTTATCTGATTCGCCATGCTCAGTCTGAGTCTAATGCTGGGCTGATGGTTCGCCCAAATCATCAGATTGCCTTGACTGAGCTTGGCAGACATCAGGCGGTCAAACTGTCTGATTGGCTCTATCAGCACATTGCCACGCCAGATGGGGTGTTTGTGTCATCTTATGTACGCACACACCAAACAGCTTACCCTTATTTGGATAAAATTGGTATGACACCAACACAAATGGATGAGCTTCGTGAATTTAATTATTTGGATTATGAGCATATCAAAGGCTTAACCTTTGCTCAAATCACGGACATGGCAGATAAATTTTGGGCAAAAGCAGACAGTGAATATGCAGACAGTCCCGCAACGGATAACTTTGCTGATTTAGTGGCTCGTGTCAAAGTGGTGCGTGATGAGTTTGGGCGTTTGCCAGATGGTGATTATGTGGTGTTTACACATGGTATGTGGCTAGGTATGCTCATGTGGCAGCTGATGCACGGCGACAGCCCAAGGGTGTTTGATATGAAAAAATTTCGTGAGTTTGAACTGTCTGTTCGTCCCAAAAATTGTGAAGTATTTGTATTTACAATGGATGAGACATATTGCGGGATAAGCAAGCTTAGGGTACGTACTGGTGAGTAAATGTCAGCATTTGCTTACAAAATTTGACGACATTGGCGTATTTTCTTAACTTATCAATTTTGGCATAATACACCCAACAGCACAGGATAGGCAAAAAGCCCTAGCAGTTTTAGGTAGGAATGCCACAAGGACGAACGCTGTTATCATGGACAGAACAGGTATGGACATAGCAAGAAGCGACAGCCTCCTACGATAGACCGCAAATCCCCCATTTGCGGTTTTATCGTGTTTGTATTAGCTTTGTAAGCTATCCATATAAAAAGATAATGACCAAAAATCACCCTCATCATTACAACTATTAAGATTGATAACAATCCAAAAATAATTCATGGTTTTTATCCAAATGTTATTTTTAAACACGCCAATTTGCACCCATTTAATTGATTTAAATCTGTCTTTGGGTGAATCATTTTGTTATTGTATTTTAATGTTTAAACCTCTCAATGTTTGATGATGTTTCGTGTTGTTGTTTATTTTTATCCAAGATAAGCGTTTAGATGGCAAATTGTGATTTGAAAATAGTTATTTATTCACTTAACTGCCATCAATCAAGGTGCATTTTCAAAATCTTGCCTTTGTTGTACAATAGACGCCTATTTTTATTGATAAAGCCAAGATGAGTACCAAGCACTACACCAGCCAAAACTTAGAAGTTCTAGAAGGACTAGAACCTGTCCGTCGCCGCCCCGGTATGTACACTGACACCACCCGCCCCAATCATCTGGCGGCAGAAGTGATAGACAACTCAGTGGACGAGGCTTTGGCAGGCTACGCCAAGCATATTGTGGTTACATTGCATGACGATGGTTCGCTGTCTGTGCTTGATGATGGGCGAGGTATGCCGACCGACATTCACCCAGAGTTTGGGCAGTCTGGCGTGGAGCTGATTTTGACGCGGCTACACGCAGGCGGTAAATTTAGCACCGATAATTATGCCATCAGTGGCGGTTTGCATGGGGTGGGCATTAGTGTGGTCAATGCTTTATCCAAGCGTGTTGAAGTAACTGTTTGGCGTGATGGCAGTCAGTTTACTATGGATTTTGAGCAAGGTGTACCAACCACGCCCCTTGTCCAAAATCCAAGTTCAAACAAGAAAAAACGTGGTACTCAGGTGCGTTTTTGGGTGGATGACAAGTATTTTGACAGCCCCAAATTTGCCATCAAAGCACTCAAACACAGCCTAAAAGCCAAAGCGGTGCTGTCAGCAGGGCTAAAAATTGATTTTGTGAGTGAAATTGACCCAAATGACAGCCAAAGCTGGCAATACAGTGATGGCGTGGTGCAGTATTTGACCGATGAGTTGGGTGATATGGCGATTTTGCCTGAGTTGCCATTTTATTTTAGTGCTGAGCCACAAACAGGCGAGCGTGGTGGGGCAACGTTTGCCATTGCGTGGCTGCCTGAGGGTGGTACGCCCATCACTGAAAGCTACGTCAATCTTATCCCCACCGCCCAAGGGGGAACGCACGTTAATGGGCTGCGTACAGGCATCACTGAGGCATTAAAAGAATTTTGTGACATTCATAATCTATTGCCCAGAAGCGTTCGCCTGACGGCAGATGATGTGTGGGATGGTGTGTGTTTTGTGTTGTCCTTAAAATTTGCCGAACCGCAGTTTAGCGGACAAACCAAAGAGCGTCTGTCCAGTCGTGAGGCCGCCCCCTTGGTACAAACGCTTGCCAAAGACGCATTTAGCTTGTGGCTGCACGCTCATCCAGACACCGCCAAAACCATTGCTGAGCTTGCCATCACCAAAGCGGGTAAACGCCTAAAATCTGCCCAAAAAGTCGCCCGCAAAAAAATTACCCAAGGCCCTGCTCTGCCGGGTAAATTGGCAGACTGTAAGGGGGAGTTTAAAGATGGTGCGGAGCTGTTTTTGGTGGAAGGCGATAGTGCTGGTGGGTCTGCCAAACAAGCCCGAGACCGCCATTTTCAGGCGATTTTACCATTGCGTGGTAAAATTTTAAACACATGGGAAGTCTCACACGATACGGTGCTGTCCAGTCAAGAGATTCATGACATTGCCATTGCCATTGGGGTGGACCCAGCTTCTGATGATTTGTCTGAGCTAAGATACGAAAAAATTTGCATTTTGGCGGACGCTGACAGCGATGGGCTACATATTGCCACTTTGATTTGTGCCTTATTTGTCAAGCATTTTAGTGCTTTGGTGGAAGCAGGACATTTGTTTGTTGCCATGCCGCCTTTGTATCGCATTGATATTGGCAAAGAAGTGCATTATGCCCTAGATGATATTGAGCTGGCTGCCATTTTGAAAAAAAGCAAAAACAAATCCAAGCCACAAATCACTCGCTTTAAGGGCTTGGGCGAGATGGACGCTGTGCAGCTTCGTGAAACCACCATGAATCCTGACACACGCCGTTTGGTGCAGCTGGATTTGGACGATTTACAGACCACTACCAGTGTGATGGACATGCTACTTGCCAAAAAACGTGCATCAGACAGAAAAGTGTGGCTAGAAGATAAGGGAGATTTGGCGGATTTGGGGGCGTGATGATGGCAAATACTCATTACACCAACACCGCCTTGACCGCTGATATGCTCGGTGATAAAGTGCCACGCAGACATGGCAACATCAGCAAACGACTGGCAGGGTGGTTTTATCGGTGGTGTGGCTGGAAAACTGTTGGACAGCTTCCCAACATCAGCCAAGCAGTGCTGATTGGTGTGCCACACACATCCAACATTGATGGGCTATACGCCATTCCGATGGTGATTGGTTTAGATTTGGACGCGCGTATTATGGGCAAAAAAGAGCTGTTTGCCGTGCCTTTGCTGTCGCAGTTTTTGCGTTGGGCAGGCGTGATACCCATTGATAGGGACAAAAAAGGCTCGGTGCTACAAGCAAACATTGACCGTTTTAACACTGGCAAACCGCTATTTTTGGCACTTGCTCCAGAAGGCACTCGTGGTTATACGCAAAGTTGGAAGACGGGTTTTTATTATTTGGCATGGCAAGCAGGCGTGCCCATCATTCCTGTGGCGATGGATTATGCTACCAAAGAAATCCGTTTTATGACGCCGTTTTATCCCACAGGTGATATTGATGCAGATTTGCCAAAGATTTATCAGTATTTTGTTGGGGTGGTGCCAAAGCACCGCCAAAACCTTTCTAAGCCCCTAAAAGAGCTGATGACCAATCACAATCCTTGATGACCATGAAGCCCCCCATGAAAAATGGCGTCTCGCCAAGCGTGCTTTATCTTGAAAAGCTTCCCAATCCGCCAAAGCTACTCATTGATTTTTTGTGCCAAAAATTTTTGCACATCAGCCGTGATGTTTGGCAAGAGCGTTTTAAGTCAAACCAAGTGCTAGATGATAAACATCAGCCTTTGCCAGTCAGCACGCCTTATGAGTATGGTAGGTGTATTTATTATTATAGACAGCTTAGTACAGAGATGCCTGTGCCGTTTGCTCATCAAGTACTCTTTGAAAATCAGGACATTTTGGTGGTGGATAAACCGCATTTTTTGGCGGTTTCCCCCGCAGGACAACACGTTCAACAAACCCTACTTACCCGCCTAAAAAACCATACAGGCAACACTCATCTGTCGCCGCTTCACCGTTTGGATAAAGACACCGCAGGACTGATACTCATCAGCAAAAATCCTGCCAGTCGTCATCTGTATCATGCGTTATTTGCTCATGAAACCATCAAAAAAACCTACCACGCCATCGCCCCTTATCGTGAGTGGTTGCCTGCCAGTTTGTGCCTGCATTTAGAGCGGGGCGAGCCGTTTTATACCATGCGTGTCAATCCTGACAAACCTGCCAATACTTGTACGAATATTCGTTTGTTAGATAGGCGTGGCAAATGGGCAAAATATGAGCTAACCCCCACCACTGGTAAGCTTCATCAGCTTCGGGTTCATCTGTCGCACTTGGGTATCCCCATCAAAAATGACCCTTATTATCCCAAAGTTTGCCATCGCCAAGCGGGTGATTTTAGCTCACCCTTACAACTGCTTGCCAAAACACTGTCATTCATTGACCCTGTTACTGGTGAGATGTTTTGTTTTGAGTCAGCTTTGTCTTTGCAGTGGTAGCTAGTCTTAAACAGAAACATTACTTATCGCCAAAAAGACCGCCATGCCAAACAAACTTGGCAGCCCATAACGCAGCAAAAACAATAAACTCATGCCCATTTGTTTTGGCACTTGGTGGGCATTGGTATTAAATAGCTTGACGGCAGTGATGGTGTGTACAAGTAAGTTAATAACCACCATTGCCATGTACCAATCATCATGGGTGTTGTCATGGTATGATAGTGTGATGATTGCCAAGATATTGACCATCAAATAGATTAACAGCACCACAGACCAAATGGGCTTTTGTGATTTGAGCATAATCAAAACAAGATATGCCAACATTGTGCCAGCAAATAAGCCAAAATTGATGCTATTGATAAAAAACGCCACTACCAAGCACGCCCAAACCATCAGCACAGAGCCAATGGCATTCAATAATAGCGAGCCAATCGGATAAGTGTCAGAGTTATCACTGGTAAAATTGACCAATTTTCTCCCCCATTTTGACGACTTTGCCATGCACAAAATCATCGCCCCATGCTGTTTGTGCCGATTTTGGCAGGACAATAATCGCCGTAGAGCCCAGATAAAACCGCCCAAGCTCATCACCTTTTTGTAGGGTCAAATCATGCGTGCGGTGTTGAATGTATGGCGTGCGTTTGATGGCACCTGTTGCCACGCACTCAATGCCAGCGACTATCATCGCCCCTACCAAAACCACGCACGCACGCCCAAAATCGCTCTCAAACTCACACACCAAACGTTCATTACGGGCAAATAAGTCAGGCACATGTTCGGCGGTGGTGTTATTGACCGAAAACAGCGTGCCAGGCACATAGCGAGTGGCAATCAGTTTGCCATCAAAGGGCATATGTACACGGTGATAGTTGGTGGGGGCAAGATAGATTGTGGCAAATGAGCCATCTAAAAAGCTTTTGCCAAGCTCAAAATCTGCCAGCAGTTGTCCCACGTCATAATCACGCCCCTTAGCTTGTAATAGCTGTCCATGCTTGATGTTGCCAATTTGGCTGATTTTGCCGTCAGCAGGACTGATGATGCTGTTTGTTGTTTTATCAATGGGGCGGGCAGTATCTTTTAATTCACGAGTAAAAAAGTCGTTAAAACTGACATAATCGTTCAAATCGCCACGCTGATATTCTGCCAAATCAATGTCATACACCTTGGCAAAGCTGTGTATAAAGGCTTTTTTGATGTAGGGGTTTTGGCTTTTGGCAAGATGACCTGCCATCTGTGATAGGGCTTGTTGGGGGGCAAGATTTTGAGCTAAGGTAAATAGGTTCATGATGTTTCCAGATTGGTAAAATAAACGCCATTTTAACCGATATTTGCCCAAATTGGCTATCATGAGTGTTTTATTTTTAAAGTGGGGTATTGAAGGGATTTGTGCCAAAAGCCATTTTGATGGGTTAAAATGTGATGGTTTGATTTAATGTTTGGGTGTCAGTTTGAACTTAAAAGCCAAATAATAAAACCCCAAACGGGGCTTTATTTTGGGCAGTTAGTAGGGATTGACCTGTACGCTTTGGTCGGTGTTGATGATAATCTCTGAGGGTCTGTCCACCACAAAACGCACTTCATTGGGATTGGTGTATTGATTTTTGATGTGGGTGTCGTACTCTTCGCTATATCCTACGCCACGGTTGAGTTTTTCCCAAGGCTGTCTGACTAGCACTTCATAAGAAGTCTCCACGCTGTCAGATGCCGCAGAAAATGGCAGACCTACCACATGCAAAGCAGTGCCAGCGACCGCTCCTGCCAGTTGTAAGGGTTTGGCGACAATCAAATCAGCAGCAGCCGTGCCATAATTTGGACCAAAATGATTTTCGTTAATCTCAGTAGCACCATAGGCATGAATGCTCAAACTTGCCACCACAGCAAGGGCTAGATGGTTGATTTTCATGGTTTTTTCCTTTTGTTGGGGCAGATTACCCAAATAATAAGACTATTAAAGCAAGTTTGATGTTCTTTGGCAAGCCAAAATGTCATCAAACTATATCAACGGTAAGTTTTTCCGATAAGGCGTAAACCACAAATCCCAGTTTGGTGATTATGGAGCATACTGCCTAATTGATGAGCAAATTTTGAGACATCACCAACAAAAATTAGGCACACTCATGCTTATTTGCGTTTTTTACCACCTTGTACCGCTTTAAAACGGGGATTGGATTTGCAGATGACAAAGGTGCGACCACGACGACGAACCACTTGACAATCTTCATGGCGGTTTTTGGCAGATTTTAGCGATGATAGGACTTGCATGAGTGAATATTCCTGAAAATAAATATAATGTTATAATATTACAATTTTATAAAAAATCCAAGTATTTTTCGTAAAAATTTATTTAAAATAACAATTTTTTACCAAAGTGTTGAAATCTCTTAAAAATTTTCTTATTGGGTGCATGGTATCTGTGTTAATTTTTTGTTATTATAGGTTGTTATTTTTTACCCATTGAGACATTTATGAAATATCGTACCCTTTTGGTGAGTATGCTGACTGTATCTACGCTTGCGATGGCGGGCTGCAACTCTGCCAACCAACAAAAAAACATCACCATCACCGACAAAAGCCCTGAGCTTGAACAGGTGGGTTATAGCATTGGTTATTTTATGGCAAGTGGTAGCAAACAAGACATACCTGACCTAAATTTACAAGCCTTTGAAAAAGGGTTTGCTGATGGTTACAGTGGCGATGAGAAAAAGCGTGCCTTAACCGAAGAGCAAATGCAAAAAGTTTTGGAAGCCTACCAACAAAAACGCCAAGAAGAGATGGTGAAAGAGATAGAGCAAAAAGCCAAAACCAACAAAGAAGCAGGCGAAAAATGGTTGGCTGAAAATGCCAAAAAAGATGGCGTACAAACCACCGCATCAGGACTGCAATACAAAGTCATTACCGAAGGTACGGGCAAAAAACCCAAAGCCACCGATACGGTTACTGTGCATTATGAAGGCAAGACCATTGATGGCAAGGTGTTTGACAGCTCTTATGAGCGTGGTGAGCCTGTGCAGTTCCCATTAAATCAAGTCATCAAAGGCTGGACAGAAGGTGTGCAGTTGATGAGTGAAGGCAGTAAGTATGAGCTGTATATCCCATCAGAGCTGGCTTATGGCGAAGCGGGTAACCCATCTATTGAGCCAAACAGCGTGTTGATTTTTACCGTGGAGCTATTAGATGAAGCTGCTGCCAAAAAAGCCGCCCAAGACGCTCAGGCAAAAATGCAAGCTCAGCTAGCAGAACTGCAAAAACAAGCCCAAACTGCCACAGCAGACCAGCCCAAACAGTAAGCTGTCGGTGAACACTAAGCCAAGTGTTCGCACTTGGTTTTGGTGTTATTATCATTCATCAAATTAAAAACGCCATCACCATGAATATGCCCGTCATCTCATTTGTCCATGAAACTGTTTTGCTGAACGAAACGGTTGCTTTGTTGTTGGGTGTGGCAAACTTGGCAGATTTGACCGCCCCAAAGACGGGCGTTTATGTGGACGCAACATTTGGGCGCGGGGGGCATAGTCGCTTGTTGTTAAATCATCTAGGCGATGACAGCACGCTCATTGTGTTTGATAAAGACCCCCAAGCGATACAAGTGGCACAAGAGCTTGCCAAGGCAGATGGGCGTGTTAAAGTGGTGCATGACAGTTTTGCTCATTTGCAAAAAAATCTCACCAAACTTGGCATGCAGCAAGTGGACGGTATCATGGCAGATTTGGGCGTGTCCAGTCCCCAGCTTGATGATGGGTCTCGTGGGTTTAGTTTTATGCGTGATGGTGTGGTAGATATGCGTATGGACACCAGTCGTGGGCAGAGCGTGGGTGAGTGGTTAAAAACTGTTGATGAGACGACTTTGGCGGATGTTTTGTATGAATATGGCGAAGAACGCCACAGCAGACGCATTGCTCGTGCCATCAAATCCATGGAAAGCTATCATTCCACCTTAGAGCTTGCCGAAGTGATAAAACAAGCTCACCCCGCTTGGCAAAAGGGCAAACACCCTGCGACACAAAGTTTTCAGGCGATGCGGATTTTTATTAATAATGAGCTTGGTGATGTCAAACAGTTTTTAGATGAAACTTTGACAGCATTAAAGGCAGGTGGGATTTTGGCGGTGATAAGTTTTCATTCGCTAGAAGATAGGATTATCAAGCAATTTTTAAATAACCACAGTCGTGGGCGACATGATGGTGATGATAAACTACCATTACCACCAGCACGTCCCAAATACTTTGGTAAGCCATATCGCATTGCACCAACTGATGATGAGATAAAAAGCAATCCACGAGCCAGAAGTGCCTATTTGCGTGGAGCAAAACGACTTGATGAGCAGGCAGACCAATGAGCAAACCCAAGCTACCAAATTTTGACATAGAAAGTTTTGCCAGTAGCACACGTCCTGTGGGAGTTTATTGGTTGATACTGATTTTGTTGTCGCTACTGATTTTATTGACAGGGGCAGCCATTGCTCTACAAACCCAAGAACGCCATGAAGCTTATCGCACATTGCAGACCCTAAAACGTGAGCACGCCACCTTAAAAAGTGAACAACAACGCCTAATGATAGAACAGCAGACATTTAGTGCCACATCACAGGTGGTCAGATTGTCTGTGGATAAATTGGGCATGTTTTACCCCACCAAACAACATCGTCAAGTCATCACTTTGACACCTGAACCCCCCAAACAAGGGGAGATGACACCATGAAAAAACCAACGCCACAAAAACCCAAAAAAAAATCCCAAGAGTCTGATTTGGCAGATAAACTTGGTAAATTAGGCAGTTTGGGCAAAAAAACCGATAAATCTAGCCAAAAAAAACTTCCCAAAAAAAACAAATCTCATCAAGGCGTGGTGTTGATTGGAGGGCTGCACGATGTTCAGCGTTTTCAGGCGATTTGGGTCATCATGGTGATATTTTTGGCTATTTTATTTGGCAGGGCGTGGTGGTTGCAGGTGCATAACGCCGATTTTTATATTCAAAAAGCCAATGAATTTATCACCTTTCGCCAAAACTTGCCTGTGCAACGGGGCATGATTTTAGATACCAATGGCGTACCTTTGGCAGCAAATGCCCCATTGATGACGGTGGTGTTTAGCCCTTATGATTATGCAAATGCGTATTATACCAACAAACGCTTTTTACAAGAAGCCCAAAGCGAAAGTGCCAAAAAACGTTACAGTCAAGCCTTGCAAAATATGGATTTAACTCGTTTGGCGGGTGTCAGTAATATCCCAAAACAGACGTTGCAAGCGATGGTAAAAATTGATGACAAGGTCAATGTTAAAAAAGAAGAAGAAATCAAAGCAGCACTGCCAAAAGGCACAGGGTCAAGACGTGTGGTGGTCTTTAACAAAACCACGCCTGAAATTGCTCAAACCGTTATTGATTTAAACATGGCGGGGATTAGTGTTGAAAAACACGAACAGCGATTTTATTTACAGCCTGAGCCAAATGCTCATATTTTGGGCTATATGTCGCAAATTACCAAAGGAAAAAAGAGTGTTTATACAGGGCGTTCTGGATTGGAGCTGACGCACAATGAGTACTTATCGGGTAAAGCCGGGCAGATGCTCATGCTTCGTGGCTTTGGCACGCAGATTGAAGAAGTCAAAGAAATTAAGCCCAGAACAGATGGTGAAAATCTCACATTAACCATTGATTCACGTTTGCAATACATACTGTATAAGGAGCTGGTAGAGTTGGCACGGATACAGTCAGTGCGCTCGGCATCAGGCATGGTGGTTGATGTTTTGACAGGTGATGTGCTTGCCATGAGTTCTTGGCCGTCTTATAATTCCAATAATTTATCTGAGCTTAATGGCACCAATGAACGCAACCGACCTGTGATGGATGCCATTGAGCCGGGGTCGGTGATGAAGCCGTTTACGGTGGCGGCCGCTTTGGATTCTGGCAAATATAACCTTAATACATTGATTCACACAAGCCCCGGTACTTTATCTGTTGGTGATGGGCGTGTGATTAGAGATTCGGCGAATTATGGCTCCATCACGATGGCAAAACTCATTCAAAAATCGTCCAATGTCGGCTCTGCCAAAATCGCCCTAAGTTTACCTGCTGATGCCATCGCCAAGATTCAAACACGTTTTGGGTTTGGTCAAAAAACCAACTTAAATATGGCAGGTGAAGTGGCAGGCGTGGTGCGTACCCCCAAACGTGGTGAGATTGCCCTAAGAGCGACCATGGCGTATGGCTATGGTCAGGAAGTAACGCTCGCTCAAATCGCCCAAGCCTATGCAACGCTTGGTAATAATGGGGTCATGCATCCGTTGCGTTTGATTAAAGATGACCCTGCTCCCCAATCTAAACGTATCATTAGTGAGTCGCACGCTCAAAGCATTGTTGCTATGATGCGTACGGTTACTGAACAAGGCGGTACGGCTTTGGATGCTGCGATTAATGGCTATCATGTGGCAGGTAAAACAGGCACATCAAGACGTATTGACCCTGTCAAAGGGGGCTATGCCGAAGGTCAGTATCGTAATATTTTTGCTGGCGTTGCCCCAGCAAGTAACCCGCGATTTGCGGTGGTGATTGTGGCAGAAGACCCCCGAAAACAAAAATACGCAGGACAGACAGTCGCCCCCGTATTTGCCAAAGTGATGAAAGAAGTGTTGCGTTTGTATAATGTGCCATTTGATAAACCACTTGATGTCGCCCAAAAATAGATGGAGTTTGTATGATTTTTGCTGATTTTGCTGATGTGTTGATGCCTCATATTGGTCAAGACGACTGGGAGCGTGTCAAGGATTTGCCCATCACAGGCGTTGTGACTGACAGCCGAATGGTAACAAATGGTGAAGTATTTGCGTTGCTATCCATCAATCCTGACACCAAACACAAAGCCAAAAGCTATATTGATGGCATCAGTCCTGTGGCGGTGCTGTCTGAGATTTCAGCAAGCCAGATGGGTTATGATGAACAAAATCCACCCAAAGCACCCATCATTCATATCGCTGATTTGCGTTTGACTTTGGGTGATTTTATCAAAGCTCATCTAAATAAAAAACAGCCAGTTTCATCACCTAAAATCCTAGCAGTAACAGGCACCAACGGCAAAACCACCATCAGTCAGCTTACCGCTCAGCTTGGTGAGCTGTCAGGCAAGCCATCAGCCATTATGGGAACGGCAGGCAACGGGCGACTTGGACAACTTGTGCAGTCCACCCACACCACCAGCGAAGTGGTCAAAGTCCATGAGTTTTTGCACCAGATGGCGACAGATGGCGTGGAGATGGTTGCCCTAGAAGCCAGCAGTCATGGACTTCATCAGCACCGCTTACAAGGTGTGGGCGTCAATGTGGCGGTGTTTTCTAATTTATCTCGAGACCATTTGGACTATCATGCGGATATGGACGAGTATGGGGCAATAAAGGCACGCCTATTTGATAACAGCTATTTTAAAGAGCTTAGATGCGCTGTCATCAACCTTGATGACGAGTTTGGAAAAAAAATAGCCCATGATTTGCAGCACAAGACCCCAAATGATGATTTGACCCTTTGGACATACAGCACCACTGACCGCACCGCCAACTTTTTTGCTGATAACATCACGCCAAGCCTAGATGGGGTGGGCTTGCAGCTCTACACACCTTTTGGCAAGGTGGAGGTGGTCAGTCCACTATTGGGGCAGTTTAATGTCAGCAATCTGCTGGCAAGTGTGGCAGGATTTTTGGCGGTTTTTCCTGATAAATTTGACACATTAACCACCATCATTCCCAAGCTACAAGGGGCAAGGGGGCGTATGCAGGTGGTCGGCACAAGCAGGGCAGGGGCGGTGTTTATCGTGGATTATGCTCACACGCCTGATGCCTTGACCCAAGTGCTCACCAGCCTAAAAGCTCACACCCAAGGCGAGCTGTGGGCGGTGTTTGGCTGTGGGGGCGACAGGGATAAGGGCAAACGCCCTTTGATGGCACAGGCAGGGCTTAGTTTGGCAAATCAGGTGGTTTTGACCAGTGATAACCCCAGAAGCGAAAATCCCAACGCCATTTTAAATGACATGCAAGCAGGCATGACTTGCGATGACCATTACCGCACCATCATTAAGCCTGACCGCAGATTGGCGATACAGCACGCCGTACAAAATGCCAAAGCAGGCGATATTGTGGTGATTGCTGGCAAGGGGCATGAGACTTATCAAGAAATCCAAGGCGTGCGTCATGATTTTGATGATGTGGCAGTGGTGCAAGGGTTTTTAAGTTAATAAGCTTAAATGGATAAAAATCAGACCAAAAACGTTGTATCAGCCAATAAAAAAGGATTGTTTATGATTATTGATTTGCCACCACATATTGAACAGATCATTATCAATGAAGCACAAATCAAGGGCATTAGCGTTGCTGATTTGATTAGTCAAAAATTTGTAGATACCTACCCTAAGGGTGATATTCGTCGCTTAAAAGGCATTGCTAAAAGTGATGTGGTCATGAGCCTTGAACAAATCAATGAAGCGATTGTTGATGGGGCGATACATGGTGAATAAAATTGGCATTGATACCAATGTGCTTATACGCTATATCACCCAAGATGATGATCAATCCAAGATTGCCAGCGATTTTTTAGAGAGCTTAACGACTCAAAACCAAGGATTTATCAATCATGTGGTTATGGTGGAAGTGGTTTGGGTGCTTAGTCGTGCTTATAAAAAATCACGAGCACAGATTGCGATGATTTTAGATGAGATTTTATCCATACCTGTGTTTGAGTTTGAAAATCGCCAAGTGTTATTGCAAGCATTGCACCTATATAAAACAACCAAAGCTGACTATTCTGATTTGGTTATTTGTCAAATCAATAAAACTTTTTCTTGTAATAACACTGTTACTTTTGACAAAACTGCCTATGAAAAAGCAGGCATGACATCCATCATTGAATTTCAGCAATTAAATAAATAGAGTTCTTTATGACCCCCTACCTTTGGCAAACCGACAACCTAACACAAGCACTTGCTGACCTAAACCCAAGTTGGCATCATGCCAATCACTTTACTCGCAGCCAAAAAATCGCCACTGACACACGCAGTATCAATCAAGGTGATATTTTTTTGGCATTAAAAGGCGAAAACTTTGACGGACATGATTATGTCGCAACCGCTTTTGACAAAGGGGCATCTTTGGCGATTACCAGTCGTCAGGTGGGTGAGTTTGCTCAAATTGTGGTGAGTGATACTCGCCTAGCTTTGGGAAAACTTGGCAAATATCGCCGTGATGTTCATCCTGATTTGACAGTCATTGCTCTGACGGGTTCATCAGGCAAAACCACCACCAAAGAAATGCTTGGGGCGATTTTTGGGCAGTTTGCCCCCACGCTCATCACACGTGGTAATCTTAACAATGACCTTGGCGTGCCGATGATGCTGCTTGAGCTGACTGATGAGCATCGATTTGCTGTGATGGAGATTGGGGCAAACCATGTGGGTGAGATTGCTTATACCACATCTTTGGTGCGTCCTGATGTGGCGTGTGTACTCAATATCGGCACGGCTCATCTGGGCGAGTTTGGCGGACGAGAAAATATCGCCCGTGCCAAAGCCGAGATTTTTCAAGGACTTGGTGAAAATGGCGTGGCGGTATTGCCCTTTGGTGATGAGTTTTTTGACTTTTTAAAAAGCGAAAGTGATAAATTTACCAAGCAATACATCAGCTTTGGTGAGCGTGCTGAACGCCCTGATGTTGCCCTAGATTTTAATAAATTATCCCAAGCCGAGATTGATGAATTATCCACTTTAGATAGCGTGTTGGTTATGGGCGATGTGTTTGCTGATGACATAGAAGTGCACCCCACACACAGCACTTTTGATCTGGTGGCAAATTTGGCGGTAGATGAGATTGACAGTACAAATGTGAATCTGCCCTTTGTGGGTGAGCATAATGTCGGCAATGCTTTGGCAGCGGCAAGTTGTGCCATCGCTTTGGGCGTGCCAATAGACAAGATAAAATCAGGACTAGAAACTGCCACGCCCCCCAAAGGACGCCTAACTCGCATGGTGTTTGGTGAGCATACACTCATTGATGACACCTACAACGCCAACCCCAACTCCATTTTGGCGGCAGCACAGGTCTTGACAGCCGAAACGGCTCAAAAAATCTTGGTGCTGGGCGATATTGGTGAGCTGGGCGATGAAGCGGTCAGTGAGCATGGCAAGCTGGGAGCAGCATTAGCGGGCTTACAGATTGACCATATTTTGGCGGTGGGTGAGCTGATGGCACATTGTGTCAGTTGTGCCAATCAAGTCCGAGCAGAGTTGGCACAGCATTTTGCGACCAAAGCTCAATTATTGACACGTTTACAAGAATTATTAACAAAGGATACTGCCAGCGTGCTATTTAAAGGTTCACGCACCGCTCGTATGGAAACACTCATCCAAGATTTGATAGACACAAAGCAACAAGGCAAATGATATGTTATATTGGCTGATTGATTTTTTTGATATTTTAAGAAGTGATACCATCGCATCTTTGGGTTTGCGAAGTTTGTTGGCGGTAGTGAGCAGTTTTTTGATTGTCATTGTTATGGGCAAGCCTGTCATCGCCTATCTGCGTAATTTAAAATACGGTCAAGCAGTACGCACGGACGGTCCTAAAACGCATCTTGTCAAACAAGGCACACCAACCATGGGGGGCGTGCTGATTTTGGCGGCGATTGGCATTTCAACGCTGGCTTGGGCGGATTTGTCCAATCCTTATGTGTGGATTTTGATGGTGGTGATGGTCATTTTTGGGGCGGTCGGTTGGGCAGATGATTGGCTAAAAATCAAACATAAAAACCCCCAAGGCTTAATCGCTCGCAAAAAATATTTTTGGCTATCTGTCGGAGCGTTAATCGCTGGTGGCTCTTTGTATTATATTGCACTGCAACAAGACACCGCCACCATGCACGCCATGCAAGATTTGCTCATGCCTGTCTTTAAAAATTGGGTCATTCCTTTGTCTGCCATGCCATTTGGGCTTGGGTTCATCATTTTGACTTATTTTACCATCAATGGCACATCTAATGCGGTTAATCTGACTGATGGTTTAGATGGCTTGGTGGCACTGCCTGTGGTTTTGGTATCAGCAGGGCTTGGGGTATTTGCTTATGTGTCAGGTCATATGGAGTGGGCTCATTATTTGTCTGTGCCATACATCATCTATAATGGCGAGGTGGTGGTGGTTTGTGCATCCATCATTGGGGCGTGTTTGGGCTTTTTGTGGTACAATGCATCCCCTGCTGAGGTATTTATGGGTGATGTGGGGGCGTTGTCGCTAGGTGGCATGCTTGGCACGATGGCGGTGATGACACGTCAAGAGTTGGCATTTATCTTGATGGCGGGGATTTTTGTGGCAGAAGCTCTGTCGGTCATCGGGCAGGTGGGCTCTTATAAACTTCGCAAAAAACGCATTTTGCTCATGGCGCCTTTGCACCACCATTTTGAAGAAAAAGGACTCAAAGAAACCAAAGTGGTGATACGTTTTTGGATTGTGTGTATTATTTTGGTGGTACTTGGTTTGATGACATTAAAATTAAGATAATCAAACAAGCCGTTCAATCTGAATGGCTTTTTTGTTCGCTACTTAAATCCGAATCTGGCGATTTTATGGTAAAATTTAAAGATGTCAGACCGCCATGTTTTTAAATATTAACATTGTGATTATCTTGATAAAATTTAAAAAATAACCGCAAGCTTGTTTAAAAATACGCCAGTTCACATCACAGATTGTTTTAAAGCATGACAAAGGTCAAACACATCGTTTATTAGGAGTGTCTATGGATTATCTTGATGGTTTAAATTTTAACGCAGATGGACTGATTCCTGCCATTGCCCAAGACCGTGATACAGGGCGTATCATGATGATGGCATGGCAAAACCGTGAAGCGTTGGCATTGACCATTCAAACAGGACAGGCGGTATATTTTAGCCGTTCTCGTGGCAAACTGTGGCACAAAGGCGAAACAAGCGGACACTTTCAAATCGTTCATGAGATTTATACCGACTGCGATATGGATGTCATCACACTCGTCATCACACAGGTGGGGGGCATTGCTTGTCATACAGGACGACAAAGCTGTTTTTATCAAAAATTAGACAGCAAACGTGGTATCTGGCAGGCGGTGGATGACATCATTAAAGACCCAAATGAGATTTACGGCAAGGCAAATCAGTCTTGTGCAAACAGTATGATTATCAGTCAGCTTGATGGCATTTTAGATGAGCGTAAATCTGCTGATAAAGACAGCTCTTATGTGGCAAGTCTATATCACAAAGGGCTAAACAAGATTTTGGAAAAAGTGGGTGAAGAATCCACCGAAGCCATCATCGCTGCCAAAGAATTACAGCTTGTACAAAGTCAGCACCAAGATGACACCCAAGCAAAATCAGATGTGGTGTACGAAGTGGCGGACGTGTGGTTTCACAGCCTTGTAGCACTACATCAGCTAGGTTTATCTGGGGCGGACGTGTTAGATGAGCTTGGTCGGCGTTTTGGTTTGTCAGGCATTGATGAGAAAAATGCACGTATGGGCTGATTTGTGCTAGAATATCATTTTTAGATACGTCAAAGGGGGTAGTGTATGGGCAGTTTTTCAATCACGCATTGGCTGATTTTGCTTGTGGTGGTGGTGATTTTGTTTGGCACAAGCAAATTAAAAAACGCAGGCAAAGACCTAGGGCAAGCCGTCAAAGGCTTTAAAGACGCTGTCAAAGAAGAAGACAAACCCAAACTCACCACAGATGACACCAACGCCCAAAAAGCACAAGTAGAAGACATTAAGCTTAAAAAAGACGATTCGGTTTAAGACCTTATGTTTAATTTGGGGCTGTTTGAGCTTGGGCTGCTTGGGGTGATTGCACTGATTGTCCTAGGGCCTAAACAGCTCATCACTACCGCTCGTACGCTTGGTCGGTGGTATGGCAAATTTCGCCGTATGTCAGCACGCTTACAAAGTGAGCTGGTCAGCGAGCTGGAGCTTGCCGAAGTGCAAAACGCCCTAAAAGCTGAGATTGATGAAATTCGTGCGTCTGAGGCTCGCATGAAAGCCCAAATGCAAGAGCTACAAACCAAAATCCGCCAAACCGACCAAACCACCATTTTGCACAACCAACAAGAACGCCAAACCGACAAAGATAGCCATAACAATCCGCCCCATTTTGACAATCTGCCCTTAACGTATCGCTTTTTTTTGTTGGGCGATTATGACAAAAAACGCCGTCTGCCCCCGCCACCTTTTATGCCCAACTATAAAGCTGATAAATTGCTACATCAGGGGGGCGTGTGAGCGATTTAAACCTTGATAAATCCCAAGCTGTCAGTGATGATGGCGATATGCCACTGATGGCACATTTTGCCGAACTTCGCACTCGCTTTATCCGTATTTTTTTGGGCGTGGGTGTGGTATTTTTGTCGCTTGTGTATTTTAGCCGTCCACTTTATGACGCCATCTCCAACCCTTTGGTGGCGTTATTGCCAGATAATGCCAGTATCATCGCCACCCAAGTGGTGTCTGGATTTTTAGCACCGATTAAATTGGCGTTTTTTGTGGCGATATTTATCTGTGTGCCGTTTATCGTGGGTCAGCTTTGGGGTTTTGTGTCGCCTGCTTTATATAAGCACGAAAAACGTGCTGTCGTGCCATTGTTGTTGTCTGCCATCATTTTGTTTTATGTAGGGGTGGCGTTTGCGTATTTTGTGGTGCTGATACCTGCCTTAAAATTTTTGGTGTTGTTTGCTCCGGATAATGTTTTGCCCATGACAGACATTGAGAGCTATTTGGATTTTGTGGTAAAGTTATTTTTGGCATTTGGGTTGATGTTTGAGATACCTGTGGCGACTTTGCTGCTTGTGCTACTGAACATTGTCAGCCCAAAACAGCTTGCTGATAAACGCCGGTACATCATTGTGGGCTGTTTTTTTGTGTCTGCCATCATCACGCCCCCAGATGGCGCAAGTATGCTCATGCTTGCCATACCCATGTGTATTTTGTTTGAATTTGGATTGTTGATGGCAAAAATGCTCAAAAAACCTACCACCAAGGAGATTGTATGACCTTAAAGACCACACTAGAATACCGCCGTGCGGTGCGTGAATATTTGCCAACGCCGATTGACCCAAATGTTGTCAAAGAATGTTTAAAACTTGCCACGCTTGCTCCCACCAGTTCAAATATGCAACTGTATGAGCTGTATCACATCACCAATAAGGCGATTTTGACACGCCTTGCCAAAGCCTGCCTATCACAAAAATCTGCCACAACGGCTGATCAAATGGTGGTATTTGTGGTGCGTCCTGATTTGCACCGAGTGCGTGCTAAGTCCGTGTTTGAATTTGAAAAACAAAACGTTGCCACTTATAGTCCTGCCAATAAGGTGGCAGGACGCATCAAAAAATTTGACCAGTATTACAATTATTTGATGCCACTCATCTACTCCCAAAAACCCTTTGTGCCTGTGGCTCGTAGCACGTTGGCGTGTGTGGTGCAAAAACTTCGCCCCATGCAGGCTGATTTGTCCTATGATGACATGAGAGTGGTCATGCACAAAAGCTGTGGGCTGGTGGCTCAAACCTTTATGCTGGCGATGGCAGAGCAGGGGCTAGACACTTGTCCGATGGAGGGCTTTGATGGAGTGTATGTCAAGGAGATTTTGGCACTGCCAAAAGAGGCTGAAATAACAATGGTCGTCTCTTGTGGGCTGCGTAGTGAGCATGGCGTATGGGGCGAGCGATACCGTGTGCCATTTGATGTGGTGTATCGCTCCTTGTGAGTTAGGTTAGGGGCTGACAAATAGGGCAAAACACGCTGGCTCGTCCACCGATTTTGATGTTTTGTAGTGGCTCTTGGCAATTGACACAGGGTTTGTCTGCTCGCCCATAAGCCAGCAGAGTTTGCTGAAAATAGCCCGTTTTGCCTGCCCCCACTGTAAAATCTTTGAGCGTTGAGCCACCTTGTTCTATGGAGCGAGCAAGTATCATTTTGATATTTTCTACCAACATGGCAAGTTTGTCTTGGCTGAGTGTGTTGGCAGGTGTGGCAGGGTGAATCCCTGATAAAAAAAGGCTTTCTACGGCATAGATGTTGCCTACGCCCACCACCACTGATTGCTCCATAATGAGTGTTTTGATGGGCTTTTGGGTTTTTTGGGTAAATTTTAACAAATACTTCACATCAAAGGCGTCATCTAGGGGTTCAACACCCAGCTTATCCAAATATCGCTGACCATCTTTTGCCCACATCACCATGCCAAATCGCCTAGGGTCGTGATAATGCAAACGGACATCACCAAAGCCAAAAATCACATGGTCATGTTTGCGTGGGGTGGTGTTTGGGTGTTGTTGCAGACTACCTGACATCCCCAAATGGATAAGCAAATCCAACATTTGACCGTCTTTATCAAAAGATAATATCAAATATTTGGCACGGCGGACAGCACGAACAAAGGTCGCCCCCACCATCTCATCTAAATCATCAGGCACCAGCTCACGCAAACGACAGCCTGAGAGATAAATGTCATTGATGGTTTTGCCAATCAGGGGTGTTAGACTGGCTTTGGTGGTTTCTACTTCGGGTAATTCGGGCATGGTGTTGTCTTTGGTTATTGATATTGGTTTTCAGTGGGTGAAAAGCGAAAGATTTGCTCACGATTGATGGGTTTGATGTGTTCATAAACATCATCTGGTTTTTCGCCTGTATAGTGGATGGCAATGGGATAATAAGATGAGCCATCATTCACCACTTTAAACGTGCTGTCAAAGTCATAAGACAATGGACTGCCTTCTTCATACATGCCTGCATTATTGCCCCCTGCTTCGGCGACAAATACTGTACGCACATAATCATTTTCAGCTAAGAACAAAGCTTCCCACCACATCTCACAAGACCCTGTACTGCAATAACCATTGTCAATCAGGCTGCCTGTTAAATTTTTGCCAAGGGGCTGTATGTTTTTTGCAACGATTGTTAAGTCCAAATTTAATCGCCCCCAACTGCCTGTAAATTCATCATCTTTATTGCTTTTGCTGACCAACTGATACCCACCAGCCACCTGCTTAAAGATGTATAAATCCGCTTTGGCATAACCAACATGACCACTAATTAAATTTCCATCATCATTGATGGCAACTTTTTCAATCACCACCAGATGACGGGTTTGACCTTGGTGGTTTTGATAAGTTACAACAGGGTGCATGAGTGCTAAGGTTTTGCCGTCATCAAAATTTTCTGTCAGTCCGATGTGCGGATAGGCGGTTAAATCATCGTCATCAACATAATACTGCACCATCTTGCCAGCATATAAAGCACGCATGATGTGCTTAAATTCCAAGCTATCAACACGCACCTGTGCCATCTTGTGAGCAGAAAACGCTGACCAAGCAGGTTGGACAGTTAATGTTGATAAAACAAATGTTAGCATAGAGCATAGGAGTAAAAATCGTTTTTTCATGATGGCTCCTTCATGTTTTTATTGATTTTTCCTGTATTTAGGCACTTCTTCTGGCGTGCAGTACGCTTGGCTGCTGTTCTATTTTGGCAAGCAGGCGTGATAAATGAGCAATACCCGCCACTTCTACAAAAAATTTCATGTGGCAAGCACTGTCATCAGCAAAGACCGTTTCAGCTCGGTGGATATTCACCTTTTCTTTGTCAATGGTATTGACCAAATCACGTAACAAACCATCTCTGGGTAGGGCTTCTACCATGATGGTGATGGGCTGATAACGCCCAAACTCACTTTGCCAGCTTGCGTTTACGATACGTTCACTGTCTTTTTGGGCAAGACGAAGACACTCAGGGCAGTCTTTTTGGTGGATACTGACCCCTTGTGATTGGGTGATAAAACCCACGATAGGTTCACCATGCACGGGGTTGCAACATTTGGCAAGGTGTATCTCAACATTGTCTAGCCCATCAAGGTCAATTTTGTATTTGTTGGGGCGAGTGCTTTGTTTGATGTGAATGGTGGTTTCGGCAGGTGTGGGCGTGGGTGGTTGAATGCTCCCCATGATTTTGGTGGCGATTTGCGTTGCCCCAAGCTCACCCATAAACACCGCCAAACATAATTCATCTTCGTTGTGGCGGTCAAATTCACGGCAAATCTGCCCCAAATTCACTTGTGAAAGATTGATGCCCAACCGTTCAAACTCTTTGATGATGAGTGCTTTGCCGATTTGAATGTTTTTGTCTTTGTCTTGTTTATTAAACCATTGACGCAGTTTGCTTTTGGCACGAGCGGTATGGATATAGCCCAAAGCTGGCACCAGCCAATCACGATTTGGCTCACGGCTTGGGCGAGTAACTATCTCTACTTGGTCGCCTGTTTTGGGCTGGTGAGTCAGTGGTACATAGCGACCATTCACCCTTGCTCCTTGGGCGGTATTGCCCACACCTGTGTGTACATAATAAGCAAAATCTAGCACCGTTGCCCCTTTGGGAAGCTCTATGATGTCGCCATCTCTGCTAAATACATAGATTTGTTCGGTGTTTTCAAGGTCAAGCTCTTCATCGGTGGCGGTTTTGTCATTGCTTAAAAGCTGTCTTAATGAGCTGATTTTGGCGGTCAAATAATCATCGGTTTTGCCCTTTAAGCCTTCTTTGTAATTGACGTGGGAAGCTTTACCAAGTTCAGCTTCAAAGTGCATATCAAAGGTGCGAATTTGGATTTCTAGGGTGCGGTTTTGGGCGATGACAACCGTATGTAGTGATTTGTAGCCATTGGGCTTAGGATTGGTGATGTAGTCATCAAACTGCTCAGGCACGTGTCGCCATAAGCCATGCACCACCCCAAGCGTGTGGTAGCATTGGGCGTTTGTGCCAACAAGTACTCGCAATGCCCTGATGTCATAGAGCTGGTCAAAAGATAGGTTTTTCTTTTTCATCTTGCGATAGATGGAGTAGATGTGTTTGACACGTCCTGAAACTTCACACTCTATGCCAACTTTTTTAAGTTCATCTGTGAGTGTTTGTTTGACTTGTTCAATGTACAACTCACGTTCGCTGCGTTTTTCGGCAAGTAAGTTGGCGATTTGTTTGTACTCATCAGGGGCAAGATAACGAAACGCCAAATCTTCAAGCTCCCATTTAAGCTGAGCGATGGATAAGCGGTGAGCCAGTGGGGCATAGATGGTCATCACTTCACGAGCCACCCGTTTTTGGCGGTCAGCACTGGCAAAGGATAACTCACGCATGGCAAAGGTGCGTTCGGCAAGTTTAATCAAAACCGCACGCACGTCATTGGTGGTGCTGATGAGCATGCTATAGATGGTGGATAATTGCTCTTTGTTATTGCTGTTAAAATAATCTTCTAAGCGTTTGTTTTCTTCTATGGTTTCGGACAGTTTGCCCATCGCCAAGGTGTCAGCAACCAGTTGAGCAATCTCCGAGCCAAAATGCTGAGCCACTGTTTCTAAGCTGACAATCTCACGGCGGACGGTGCGATAAAGCATGGCGGCAACAAGGGCGGTTTCATCTTGAAATAGGTAGCACAAAATATCTGCCATGCCCACGCCTGTGATGTATGTGCCAGAGCGGGTAATGTGGGGGCGGTTTACTTGGGTTTTGACAAAATCGCAGGCTTTTTTTAGTACAGGCAACTCATCTTTGCCAATGCGTTTGGCGACACTGGCAAGCCACGCATCTATGTCAATGTCATCTTCGGACAAAGCTGATGGGGTGATTTTGGTGTCGGTGTGGTCATGTGTGGTGGCGAGTTTGCGTGTGCTAAGCTGGGCTTTGACATCAGGGGGTAGGGCATTTTGGATTTGGGCAACAAGCCCTGCTGCCATGCTTGCACTGTCTTGGTCGGTGCTACCGCGACCCTTATCGCTAAGTAGTGGCAAGCTGTCTCTGATTTGTACCATGCTTTATCCTTGTCTTATCAAGCTATAAAGACATTATGGCATTTTTAGGGGTATTTTTAAAGCCAAAACAGATAAAATTTGCCAGTTGCATGATGAATATAAAATTTCCAAAATATCAAAAACTGTGTTACAATAACACTCTTTCGCTTTTGATGACATCGCTATTTTTGTTTTGGTTTTTACCAACGGCACAAGCTTACATTCCATTTGGTTTACCCTGCCTAATATTTTGTTGCGATGATTTTGGTGTTTGATTTTAGTCATGTGATTAAAATGACAAACAAAACAGCGACAACCCACCCCTTCAAAATATTTGATTTTTATGGCATACCCTGGTTGCATGGTGTATTAGGGTCTTTTGTTGCTCATAAAATAATTTCATCAAGGGGCTTTTTGATTAGGTATTTTATGACACATCACCACGACAATTTTAGCACACAAACACACCCCCAAACTGCCACGACTTTTGATGAATTGGGTTTGCATCCATTGATTTTAAAGGCACTTAGCAAATCAGGCTACACCACCCCCACACCCATTCAGGCAGGAGCGATACCACACGCATTAGGCGGACGAGATTTACTGCTGTCCGCTCAAACTGGCTCAGGCAAGACGGCAAGCTTTGTGCTACCGATTTTGGATAAGCTGGCTAAAACCCCCAAAGCCAAACCTGAACACACAGGGGATTTTAGCCAAAAATCCCACCGCAAGCACCAAAAAGTTGCCATCAAAGCCTTGATATTAACACCCACACGTGAGCTTGCCATGCAAGTTCAAGACAATGTGCGTAAATACAGCAGCTGTATGAAAGGCGTGTTTAGCGTACCGCTTGTTGGTGGTGCTCCTTATGGTGGACAAATCCGAGCTTTAACTAAGGGTGTGCAAATCATCATCGCCACCCCTGGCAGACTGATTGACCACATCAATGATGGGCGCGTGGATTTGTCAGAGCTTGATGTGTTGGTGCTTGATGAAGCTGACCGTATGTTGGACATGGGTTTTGCTGATGCGATAGAGACGATTCTTGCCCAAGTGCCAACCGACCGCCAAACATTGATGTCATCTGCCACATGGGATGGACAAGTTGGTAAAATCGCTGAAAGCTTTACAAACAATCCAGAGCGTGTCTCCATCAAGGTGCAGTCGGCACATATTGATGAAAGTGTGTATTTTTGTGATGATTTTAATCATAAAAACAAGCTGTTATCTGCACTTTTATCTGATGAAAACATCGGGCAGGCGATTATATTTACTGCCACCAAACGTAGCACCGAACAGCTTGCACAGACCTTAAATGACCAAGGCTTATCTGCTCGCTATTTGCATGGCGATTTGCCACAAGGCAAGCGTAACCGCATCATCACGGACGTAAAAACAGGCAAATGTGATTTTTTGATTGCCACTGATGTCGCCGCTCGTGGTATTGATATTGCTACCATCAGTCATGTGGTTAATTACGATTTGCCCCGTCAGGTAGAAGATTATGTACATCGCATTGGGCGTTGTGGGCGAGCTGGGCGTACAGGTGTGGCGATGAATTTGTGCAGTCGTGATGACCACCGCCAGCTAAGCCACATTAATCGCTATTTGGGGCGAGACATGAAAACGTGTGTCATCACAGGCTTAGAACCCAAATTTACCCCCAAAAAAGGCGATGATAAACGCAAAAATACCCGCAAAAAATTTGATAAAAATGAGCGTTTCAGCAGACGTGCAGACAAATCAGGTGATTTTTATCAAACATCTCGCGAGCGTGCTTTTGATAAATTTGGCAAAATTGACAGCCCCTATGAGCGTTTTGGTCGCTTGGAGTGTACCGAAAAATCTGAGCATTTTGGCAAAAAAGATAAAGGCTTTGATGGTACAGAACATGGTTATCACCCCAAAAGCGGACTGTATGGCAAAAAGACCAGACAAGCGGTCAGCGATGGTGGAGTATACCAAGCCAAAAGTCATGCCAGTCATGTCAAAGGTGCTAAGCGTGATGATGGATTTAAGGGCAGGTCTTTGGGGTCATCATTTGTCCGTGCCGAGCGTGATGTTGATGGGGCTGGCAAAAAAGTCAGGGGCGATGGCGTTGGCAAAAAATCTTTTCATGCGTCTTACGCCAAAAAACAAAAACCCATAGAAGAAGTGTTTTTTAACAAACGCCAAGCCAAAAAAAGCAGACGTTTTGGCGATTTGTAGCTTTGCTTGATATTAAAAATCCGCCCAAAGGAGGATTTTTGATTGGGTCAGTCCTTTTTGGGCTTAATCTCACTTCTGAACTTTTGACCTGCCTTAAAAGTAACCACACGGCGTGCCTTGACGGGGATTTCTTCGCCGGTTTTTGGGTTGCGACCGGGGCGGGATTTTTTGTCTTTGAGCTCAAAATTGCCAAACCCTGACAACTTGACTTCTTTGCCGTCAGCAAGACTTTGGCTGATTTCACGAAAAAAAGTATCCACAATCAAGCGAGCATCTTGGCGAGGCATACGCAGACGAATGGTAAGGTGGTCTATCATGTCGGCTTTGGTTAATGTACTCATGAGATTTCCTTAGTTTGGCATGACTAGCTATCACGAAGCTGGGCGTTAAATGTATCAGTCAAGGCAACAATCACTTTATCCATCGCGTGTTTGATGGCATCATCATCAAGCGTGGCATTGGGGTTTTGCAAGGTCATGGTAAAGGCAAAAGATTTTTTGCCCTGTGGCAGTTTGTCGCCTTGATAGACATCAAACAGCACCAAATCGGTCAAATGCTCACCCACTGACTGCCAAACCGTCTGAGCGACATCTTGCCATGACAAAGAGGTGTCCACCAAAAATGCCAAATCACGATGAACGCTTGGGAATTTGCTTGGTAGAGCAATGGCTTTTATGCTTTGATGGAGTTTGATGAGCTTGTTAAGCTCAAACTGAGCCACCCATATCACAGGCAAATCAAGCTCATCACAGATGGCAGGGTGTAGCTGACCAAAATAGCCAATATGCTCGCCATCAACAAACAAATTGGCACTTTGACCGGGGTGCAAAAATGCCAAATCAGCACGCTGATAGTCAATGCTGGCTGTATTAAGATGGCTGGGGAGCAGGTTTTCCACATCGCGTTTTAGGTCAAAAAAGTCCATTGCTGGCGTGTTGTGCATGGTGTTTGGTGCGTTTGCCGTGGCAATCAGGGCAAGACTTGGGGTTTGTTGTAGCTTGGCAACGGTTTTGCCCACAAAGCTCAAACCGGTCTCAAACAAACGCACACATGACTGCTGGCGATTTAGGTTGTATTGCACAATCGGCAACAAACTTGACAACAGCGTACGTCTCATCACTGCAAGCTCAGATGAGATGGGGTTGGCAAGTGCCAAAATCTCACCCAATTTGTCATCATCAAGCAGTTTTTCTAGTTTTTCATCACAAAAACTAAAACTCACCGCTTCAAAATACCCTGTATTTGCCAGTTTGAGTTTGAGCGTATGTGTCAGGTCAGCACTATCATCATAACGCATATCCACCGCAAACTCTGGCAGGCGTGGGGCGATGTTGTTGTAGCCATACACACGAGCTATCTCTTCGATGATGTCTTCGGCGATGTTTAGGTCAAAACGATGACTTGGGGGCAGGCATTTTAGGTGTTTGCCATCAAAGGTGGTGTGGATTTCTAGGTGATTTAGCAAATCCACCACATCATTGGCGATAAGTGTAATACCAAGCAGGTTTTCAACTTTGCTAAACGGCACATTGATAAGTTGTCGTTTTGGCAGTTTGTCCACAGTTTCTACGCAAGTGATTTGACCGACTTGCCCTTTGGCAATCTGTGCTATCAGCGTGGTGGCACGGTCAAGAGCGATTTTTGGTAGCTCAAAATCCACCCCACGTTCAAAGCGTTGGCTGGCATCTGTATGTAGCCCAAAACGTCTGGCACGCCCTGCGATGGCAAGCTGATTAAAATGAGCTGATTCTAGCACGATATTTGTGGTGCTGTCTGTTACGGCTGAGCGTAAAACACCCATCACGCCCGCCAAAGCAAGCACACCAACATCATCAGCAATCACCAGCTCATCGCCTGTCAGCGTGATGGTTTGCTCATTTAGTAGCTTGGCGGTCTCGTCTTTGTGGGCAAAACGCACCACAATATCCCCAACGATTTTGTCGGCATCAAAAGCGTGCAAGGGCTGTCCTAGCTCTAAAAGCACATAGTTGGTAACGTCCACCAAAAAATCATGGGTGCGTAAACCACTAGAAATCAGTGCGTCTTTGAGCCATTTTGGTGTGGTGGCGGTGCGGTCAATCTCCGTGATATATTGAGCAAGATAACGTGGGCAAGCATCATCATCTGCCACGCTAACGCCGACAGCTTTATCGGTGGTGGGAGCGGTGGTGCTGATGGTTGGGCGGTTTAGGGGCAACTGATTTGCCACGCTTATCTCACGAGCCAAACCCAACACGCTTAGGCAATCGCCACGGTTGGGGGTAATTGCCACATCAAAAATCTGTCCATTTAGTCCCAAATACTCACGCACATCTGTGCCAATGGGAGCATCATCATCCAGTTCGAGCAGCCCATCAATCTCATCTGTCAGCCCAAGTTCGGAAGCGCCACAAAGCATGCCTTGGCTTTCTACGCCACGCAATTTGCCTTTTTTGATGGTAAAGGGCTTGCCATCAATCGGGGGTAGTACAGCACCTATGGTAGCAACTGCCACATTTAGTCCCACACGCACATTGGGTGCACCGCAGACGATTTGCAAAGGTTCATCCGCACCAATATTGACGGTGGTAACTTTTAGTCTGTCAGCATCAGGGTGAGCGGTGTAGCTGATGACTTGACCGACCACCACACCTGTAAAGGGTGGGGCAATCATTTGTATATCGTCCAGTTCTAGCCCAAGCATGGTGAGCTGTTCGCCCAGTTCTTCTGAGGTGTTGGTGGGGTTTACCCATTGTCTTAGCCAGTTTTCGCTGATTTTCATAATAAACTCTAATTGGTGGCGATTTGCCAAATTGTTCAAATTTTAATCTAATTTTAGCAAGCTGATAGCTTTTGTGATGTTGATGCTCGCTTCGGTTGCTGTTTAGGCAAATTGTTTTAAAAAGCGGACATCGTTTTGGAAAAACACCCTTAAATCATCAATGCCATAATACAACATGGCAAATCGCTCAATCCCCAGCCCAAAGGCAAAGCCT
Organism: Moraxella sp. VT-16-12; assembly: GCF_002224245.2. GTDB lineage: Bacteria > Pseudomonadota > Gammaproteobacteria > Pseudomonadales > Moraxellaceae > Moraxella. Next base: position 141,525 of record NZ_NKHK02000005.1, on the reverse strand, counting down.
GTGTACTGCTCAGGGTCTATGCCACAGTTGCGTAGCACTTGGGGGTGTACCATGCCACAGCCAAGCACTTCTAGCCATTTGCCAGTATCGGATAAAATATCCACTTCGGCGGACGGCTCAGTAAATGGAAAAAACGAAGGGCGAAAACGTACGGTCAGCTCTTTGCCAAAAAACGCATTTAAAAACTCATGAATCACCCCTTTGAGCTCGGCAAAACTGCTGGATTTGCTAATCATCAGTCCTTCCATTTGGTGAAACATGGGTGAGTGCGTTTGGTCGCTGTCGCATCGATACACTCGTCCTGGGCAAATGATACGCAAAGGTGGCTCGCTGTTTTCCATCGTGCGAATCTGAACACTACTGGTGTGCGTGCGTAGCAAATAATGGGCATCAAAATAAAACGTGTCATGCATGGCACGAGCAGGGTGATGGCTTGGGATATTGAGTGCTTCAAAATTATAATAATCGCTCTCTACTTCTGGACCTGTCGCCACGCTAAATCCTGCTTGGACAAAAAACTGTTTCATGCGTTCGGTGGTGAGCGTGATGGGGTGTAGTCCGCCTTGGGTGATGTGGCGAGCTGGCAGGCTGATGTCAATCTGCTCGCTGGCAAGTTTGGCGTGTAGGGCAAGTTTGGCAAGTTTGTCGTTTTGCTCATCAAAGGCACTGCCGATGCGTGTGCGTAGCTCGTGCAGATATGCCCCATAGCGTTTTTTGCCGTCAGCGTCTAGCGACCCCATTTGTTTAGATAAGGCACTGATGGGGGATTTTTTGCCTTGTAATAATGCACGAAGTTCTGACAGGCTTTTTTCATCATGAGTATTGGCAATCAGTTCAAGCACACGCTCACCAAATTGAGTAAAGTCTTGTTCGGTCAGCTTAGTCAGTTGTTCGCTGGCTAGGTTAGGAATGGTTATTGTATTCATATTTGGCTTAAAAGTTTACAAAAATTCACGATATTTTAAAGAATTATCAACGTATTAGCAATGTTTTATCTGAAAAATTCAACATTTTGTCGGATTTTTAGGCGAAATGGTGGCAATCAGATGACTTTTGAAAAACGTTGGGGAGATTTGTGGGTTAAGTATTCATCAAAAACAGCAGCCACATGACGAGCCAAAATACGCCCTTTGGGTAGGATTTGCACGCCCCAATCGCTGATGCTCAGTAGCTCATCGTTTGCCATTTTTTGCAGTTGTGCCAGCTCTTTGGCAAAATACTGTCTGCTGTCTATGCCAAAACGTGCGTCTAAGTCATCAAATACCAAGCGGTCATGACACAATAAACCCATAATCACATCTTTGCGTAGAGCATCTTTGTCATTGCTTTGTATGTGTTTGACCGCAGGCAGGACGTGGGCATTGATTTTTGCTTGATAATCTGCCAAGGCGGTGGGATTTTGGGTGATGTGCTGACCGATTTGGCTGATGGACGACACGCCAAATCCTAACAAATCACACTCGCCCAAGATGGTATAACCTTGAAAATTGCGGTGAAGCTTACCAGCTCGTTGAGCGACCGCCAGCTCATCATCTGGTTTGGCAAAATGGTCAATACCCACATATTGATAACCTGCTGATGTTAGGCTTAAAATGGCGTTTTTAAACATGGCAAGTTTGTCGTTGGGGCTTGGTAGGTCATCACCACGAATGCGTTTTTGGGGAGCAAAACGCTCAGGCAGGTGAGCGTAGTTAAACACCGACAAACGCTCAGGCGATAAAGCGATGATGGCATCTAGCGTTTGGGCGAAGCTTTTGGGGGTTTGATGGGGCAGTCCATAAATCAAATCTACATTGATAGAACCAAAATCAAGAGCTTTTGCATCTGCCATAACCGCATTAATCAAAGCGACAGGCTGAACACGATTGACAGCGATTTGTACCGTTTCATCCAAATCTTGCACCCCAAAAGACAAGCGATTTACCCCCAATGATTTTAATATGGGTAAGGTGTCAGGGCGAAGTTCTCTGGGGTCAATCTCAACGGAATAATCGCCGTTTGGGTCAAGTGTAAAATGTGTTTGTAAAAACTGCCAAAGTTTGGTGAGTTCATCATCGCTTAAAAAAGTGGGTGTGCCACCTCCTAAGTGGATTTGTTTGACAATTGGCGTGCCTGATAAGAGCGATTTTTTGTGCAAAATTTCAGCAAATAAATAATCCAAATAGTCGCCAGCATCACTGTTTTTTTTGGTGATGATTTTGTTACAGCCACAGTAATAGCACAAATGCCGACAAAATGGAATGTGGACATACAGCGACAAAGCCGTGTCAAGGTCGCGATTTTGTAAAATCTGCTCTTCTGCCCCATCTGCCATCGGAGCAAATTCTAAGGCGGTGGGGTAGGACGTATAGCGTGGGGCTTGATGGTTGTATTTTTGAATTAGGGCTTCATCAAAACTAACGGACGCAAAATGGGCTGTGTTCATGGCTGTCAAATGATGGCTGTGGGGTATGTTTGTTTTAGTCTATTTTACTACAAAAACCATTAATTTTCAGTAGTATAAATAAAATAAACATCAGCCAGCATTGATGATGATTTTGTGATGTCAGTTTTGATGGGTCGGACTGTTCAACAAAAAAAACCTGCTCAAAGGCAGGTTTTATGCGTGTGGCAGATTATGCCAAAGCAGTTTTTGCTTTTTCGCAGATGACAGTAAAGCTTGCTGCATCATGCATGGCAATGTCTGCTAGGATACGGCGGTCAATCTCAACATTTGCTTTTTTTAAGCCATTGATAAGACGACTATAAGACAAGCCATTTAGGCGAGCACCTGCATTGATACGAGCAATCCACAGACGGCGGAAAGAGCGTTTTTTGTTGCGACGGTCGCGATAAGCATATTGACCTGCTTTCATCACGGCTTGAACGGCAACACGATACACACGAGAGCGAGCTCCGTAGTAACCTTTTGCACGAGCAAGTACTTTTTTATGACGGCGATTTGCCTGTACACCACGTTTTACACGAGCCATTTTATTCTCCTAAATTATAGATAAGGGCACATACGGCGGATTGATGGAACGTCAGCGACATGAACCATGACACAACCACGAAGTTGGCGGATACGCTTAGGAGATTTTTTGGTGAGAATGTGGCGTTTGAACGCTTGCTTGCGTTTGAAGCCGTTTGCGGTTTTTTTGAAACGCTTTGCCGCACCACGTTTGGTTTTTAGTTTCATAATAGCCTCTTTAAATAAAAATCGGTTATCCGATTATCAACCTTTTTGCTAATTTGGATTAGCGGAAGGTGGGACGGCTATTATAGGGCATTATTGAGCAAATTGCAAGAATTGTTTACTGTTGGTTGTTTGTATTTAAACGAGCTGATTATCATTTTGTATCTGATGAGCATTGAGTGTTTTGTGGTGTTAAAAACAGACAAGAGAGTGTTGGTGCTTTTTAATGGCTTTATTAGTCATCAATAAAATTTTATTAATGGCAGTATGGGTAAATTATTGCCAATTTTGATGTGCATTTATCCTTATGCACATAATGTTTTGGTTATCACAACATAAATTAGGTGAATTTTTGGGCTTGATGTGATGAGTGTGTGTCTAGGAGCTGATTTGTGGTATTTACAATTATTTTTAAGATTGATATGATGGTTTGTATTAATCACACAGGAGAGATTTTATGTTTAAAAGTTTTGCCTCAGATGCCTTAGGTTTATCCGATATTGGTAAAATCATACCGCCAAGCCAGTTTAACCAAACTGACATTGATGATTATATTTTTCATGAAGACAACGAAAAAATTTATTTTGTCATCAAATCCAAATCAGACGAATATTGCTTTACCAATTTGGCGTTTATCCATCTGGACGGACAGTCTGCCACAAGCAAAAAACGCTTGCTCAAACGCTATCCCTACCGCCATTATGCCCCAAGTGATGTGATGATAGAGACCGCAGGCACGATGGATTTGGATGTGGAGCTAAAATTTAGTTTGGGTGGTATGGCGTTTAGCATTGATATTGATAAAGCCCAAATAGAAGGCGTGCGTGATATTTATAAAGCCCTAAGTGCCATCGCTGATAAATGTGCCACCATCAAGCAAAATGAGCATATTTTAAACAAATCCTTTGATAGTGTGGTGGGGATGTTTGGTCTAAAAGCGTTGCCTGAAACGGTGATTTTAAATTTGCCTGACATCATCAATCAAACCACACACCAAGTAGAATCAAGCTATCATGAGCGTTTGTTACACATTCGCCAATATGATTTTGGGGCAGTATTTGAGCATTATTTGCGTGGCTGATTGGAGGTTTGTTTAGGTGGTGAGTGCGTGTTTTAGATTGGCTTTTGCTTTTTGCTCAAGGAGCTGATAAAAATAGGGTGTCAAAAATAGTGGTGATTGCTGATAAAACATTTTGAGGATTTGGCGGCGTTTTAGGGTATAAAACCAAGTATGAACATGGCTGTATTCTTGACGGATTTGGTGATTATATTGCATAAAACGTTGCCAATCCGCCCCCAAAATCGCCAAATCTATATCCAATAGATAATCCAAATCGCCATCGCCCAAGGTGTTTTTGTGATCTTGAGTGGTTAAGATATAATGATAGATTGTGTCTAGCTCATTTTCGGTCACTTTACCAGATAATGCAGATTTGGCAAAGTTGGCACTGTCTTGTTCGTTACTGCTACTTTTGGGCTGATAGATGACATCATGATAAAACAGTGCCAAAGCGACCACTTTGGGGCTTTTTAGTTGATGTTTGATGTCATCAAAATAAGCAAAACATTCATGCAAGTGTGTTAGGTTGTGATAATGACGGTGGCTTTGCTGGTAGTGTGTCATGAGTGTATCAAACAAGACAGTATAATCATCGCCCTGCCAAAGACTTTGCCACTGTTTTTGTAAAAAGCAAGATAGGTTATTCATCAGATTTTTTATAAAAGTTATACCAAAACCACCAAAAAAGTTTGCTTAGCCCCAAACCTAAGAACAACCCAAAAAATATGCTCATTGCTTGTGTCATCTGTGTGCCTGTACGATAAAACAACGGGGTGATGGCATTGCCATCTAGGAGATAGATGGTTTCAAACGGATCGCCCATGCTATCCGTCCACTGTTTTAAATGCCAATTGCCATCGCTGTTTTGGCTAAGCTCCATGCGTAAGACATTGTCAGATTGCCATTGCCTAGGTGTATCACACAGCCGATAAGCGTTGGGGTTTTGTCTGATTTGCTCTAAGGGATGGATGGGATAATCGCTGGGGCTATCACTTATTTTGTCAGCACAAATACCAAAATGTTTTATATGGGTGGCAGGTCTAAAATCAGGCTTGGCAAACTGATAATACAGCGTGGCACATAATGCCCAGCACAATACAAATACGCCAAAACGCAATAAACGGCGTGTCAGTGCCATAAGCAGACGGCAAAGCGTAGGCGGTAATTTTGCCATGTAAACTTAAGTTGCGATAATTAGTGGTGATAAATTGGTGTTGCAATCAATCCGCTCGTGATAAATTGCTTGTAATAAAAAGCCACTTGCATACGCAAATGGCTTTTTTGGGTTTATTTTAGCACTTCTGCCATGGCATTGGCGACATACTCAACGTTTTTGTTGTTTAAGCCGGCAATACACATACGCCCATTTTCTACCATATAAACAGCAAATTCGTCTCTTAGGCGAATGACTTGCTCTTTGGTTAGCCCTGTAAAGCTAAACATACCACGTTGTTTGGTAAAATAGCTAAAATCACGCTCGGGCAGCTTGGCACTTAGGGTGTCTTGGAGTTTTTGACGCATATCACGGATACGGTCTCGCATTTCATAGACTTCACCAACCCATTGATTATAAAGCGTTTCATCATTCATCACAATATCCACCACCGCATTACCATGAGCTGGTGGGCTAGAATAGATACGGCGGACGGTAAATTTTAGCTGACCTAAGACAGTATCTGCTTCTTCTTTGGTGGGACAGACCACTGACAGACCGCCAACACGCTCACCATAAAGTGATAGGTTTTTGGAAAATGAGTTGGAAACAAAAATGTTCAAACCCATCTCTACGGCACGGTGAATGGCGTACACATCACCTTCCATGTCTTCACCAAAGCCTTGATAGGCGATGTCCATAAAGGCGATAAGCTCTTTGTCTTTGATGATACTAAGCAAGCTGTCCCATTGCTCATTAGTCAAATCCACGCCAGTAGGGTTGTGGCAACATGGGTGTAAAAGTACCACATCATGTTTGTTTAAGTCTTTAAGAAACTTGCACATGTCATCAAATTTGACACCAATGGTCGCCCCATCATAATAAGGATATTTGCCCACTTCAATGCCTGCACCTTCAAAGATGCTGATGTGGTTGCCCCATGTCGGGTCAGACACATAGCATTTGGCAGATGGGAACCACTCGTGAATAAAGTCTGCCCCCACTTTTAATGCTCCAGAACCCCCCAAAGTGGCAATGGTCGCCACACGTCCTTGTTTGAGTACGTCGCTGTCTGCCCCAAACAGTAAGTTTTGGCACGCTTTTTTGTAGCCTGCCAAGCCATCCATTGGTAGATAGCCACGGGGGCGGGGTGGGTTGGCAATTTGGCTTTCGGCGGTTTTGACGCATTCAAGCACGGGCAGCTTGCCATCTTCGGTATAATACACGCCCACACCAAGATTGACTTTGATGTCGGTGCGTGGGTCATTGGCAAATTTGTCCATCAAGCCCAAAATTGGGTCGCCAGCGTAGGGGGTAACGTGTTCAAACATAGGATTTCCTTAGGTTGTGAGTGAAAAAACACAAGATACCAAATCTCATCAGTATAACGTAAAATCGCCTTTTTGTGCAGGAATTTTTTTTGACTTCTCCCCTCCCTATCGTTCGGGGATTTCCAGTATCACTACTAGGTATTTCCTAATTCAACGAGATTTGCTTATGCAGACTGACTACACAAGACTGACATTCTCTCCAAAGGCTAACCCCGCAAGCCCTGCGGTTAAAATGTTTTTAGCAGCATTGATGTCTCTGTCATGTGTGGTTTTGCACTCAGGGCAATCCCAATGGCGAGTATCAAGGCTTAAAAAAGGCAAAGTAAAACCGCAATTACAGCAACGTTTAGAACTGGGGAAAAACTGGTCTATTTTGACAAGTGTTCGCCCTGCCCAATCGGCTTTGTACTCTAATTGGGTTAAGAAAGCTCCCCAAGCACAATCAGCAATGTGTTTGGCTAATCTGGGGTTTTTAATCATGTTTTTTACACGCAGCGATTCAACACAAATCACTTGGTTTTCGTTGATTAATTTACGAGATAACTTGTGCAAGTTATCCAACCGACAATCACAAATTTTGGCATGAATACGAGCTACTTTCAAACGAGCTTTGGCACGATTAGCCGAACCGAGCTTTTTACGGCTCAGAGCTTTTTGGGCTTTGGTAAGTTTGATGGCGTATTTGGCTGTCAGGCGAGGATTGTCAATTTTGAGACCACTGCTGGCAACAAACAGGTGTTTAACGCCAACATCAATACCAACGACGGTATCAGATTTTGGCAAAATTTGGTTTTCAAATTCGCACAGGCACGATACAAAATAGCGTCCTGCACAGTCTTTGGAAATGGTGATGGTGCTAGGCTTACTTGGCAGTTGCCTAGACCAACAAACATTAAGCGGTGTTTTGCTTTTGGCAATGTAGATTTTGCCGTCTGTGTATTTAAAGGCACTTTTGGTAAATTCTGACGATTGCTTATGAGTTTTCTTTTTGAATGTTGGATACTTAGCGCGACCCTCAAAGAAGTTCTTAAAAGCCGTTTGTTGGTGTCTAAGAGCTTGCTGCAAAGCAACACTGGACACATCATTCAAAAAAGCAAATTCTGGCTGTTTTTTAAGCCATGTCAATCTAGCATTGGCTTGAATATAGCCAATTTTGGCTTTGCTTTGGTAGTATTCATCAGTACGCCAACGCAAAATCGTGTTATAGACAAACCGCACACAACCAAAGGTTTGAGCAAGCAGTTTTATTTGTTCATCGGTTGGGTAAAAGCGGAATTTATAAGCACGATGTTTCATGCCTTACATTTTATCATTAAAAATGTAAGAGTACAACACCAAACAATATTCATGCGTAAGCATAGCTATGAAGTTGCCTTATATCCACTGCCTAAAGTTGGTGGTTTTACGGCAAAGGATGATAAAATTTAATAAAAATTTAATCCGTCTTTATATCAACAATGCATTAAAAAACCCATCATCAGATGGGTTTTGAGATTAGTGTACTGGCACGCCTTGTTGCTTTTGAATGTCAGTAGTGATAAATCTGTCAAGCTGCTCTTGATTTAGGTTTGATTTGATGTATTCACTAGGTTCAATGTGAACATCTTCATTGGTAGATTGAGTTTCTTTTTTTAACTGCTGACTTGCCTGAAACTCAGTCATTGCTTGTTCAATGCTCATTTGTGGATTTTCTGCCACTTTTTGCTGAAAGAACTCATAAAACTCTTGATGGTTGATGTCGCTCATGATTTACTCCTTATCATTGGGGCGGTTGTTTAAATCATCTGATGATTGTCTTTGTTTGACATACTCTAAAAATTTTGGCATTGTCATGATGTCTTTGACAAGCATATTGATAATGTTCGGATTGCCTTTTCTTTCTCGTAAACAAATTTTCTGAGTATTTTCATGTCAATCCAACCATCGTCTGTGAACTTAGGGGCGTTGTCATTTATGGTTGGCAATCTTGGCATTGATTAGTTTCTATACAGATAGATTAACATAATACCACATTAGTATCAAGGATTTTCTGCTAAATTTTTTTATGAGATTGTATAATTATTGAGTATCATCAGATGGTGCTGGGTTGGCTGACCAAAAACTCATGAGCATTGGCAATCAAAAACTCTTTAAATGCCAAAGAAGCAGGCGACAGCGAGCGGTTTTTGTGGGTATAAAGTAAAAATTTACGCTCCACCACAGGGTCGGTAATCGGTCGCATGGTCAGTCCATTTTGCTCCACCCATTCGGCAGCATACAGAAGACATAGCGTTACCCCAAGTCCCATGCGTGTCATGCCAAGTGCGGTAGATAAGAAGTTTACTTCAAAATCTGAGTTAAAAATATGGCTAGAAATGTCCGATGGTAGTTCTGTTTGTAATGCCTTGATAAAAGGACCATTTAAGGTAATCAGGCGTTCATTTAACAAATCAGTCCATGACAGCTCATCTTTTTGGGCGAATGGGTGGCTGGTTGGTAGCACCAGATAAAACGGTGAGCTAAACAAAGTATCGGCGTGCAAATCATCGCTATATGACCGCTCAGGAGCAATGCCCAAATCCGCTTCCAAGTTTTCAATATGACGCACAACATCGTCTACCGAGCAGTCGGTGAGCGTTACTTCAATATTTGGGTGTAATTCACAAAACTTGGCAATAAATTTTGGCATGGTGGATGCGGACAGCTGCTGAGAGACCGCCAAATGAACGTGCCCTTGTTGCAATGATTTTAGGCTGGCAACTTGTTCGTTGAGTACCGCCATCTCATTAAGCACACGGCGAGCCTGAGGGAGCAGTCGTCCCCCTGCATCTGACAGGTGTAATTTGCGTGTGGTGCGGTCAAACAGCTTGACATCAAGGTTTTGTTCTAGCTCTTTAATCAGTCCGCTTAAAGCAGATTGGGTCAGGCACAAAGACTCGGCGGCTTTGGTAAAGCTGTTTTGTTCGGCAACAAGCACAAAGGCTTTTAGCTGACGTAGGGTGGTACTCATATTATTTACCTTGATAAATATATAAGTAGATATTATAAATGATAATTTTTGCTTGACAAGTGTTTTTGGCGGTTGATATTTTCATTTGCTAAAATCATCTTGGTGCATTATGATAAACGGCTTGATTTTTGCATGATGGGGCAAACACTTTGGAGAGTTATTCATGCTCATATCTTTAACTTTAAATAACCTAGCACTCATAGACCGCCACGAAGTCAGTTTTGATGGGGGGTTTAATGTCATCACAGGCGAGACAGGTGCAGGTAAGTCGCTCATTTTAGATGCATTATCTTTGTGTGTGGGGGAGCGAGCGGACGCAGGGCTTGTGCGTCATGGGGCAAATGAAGCGGACGTGTTTGGTGAGTTTGATGTAACGGATAATGCTGTGGTGCAGGCGTGGTTTGCTCAACATGAGCGAGAGTTTGATGACACCTTACTCATTCGCCGTAAAGTGGGGGCAAATGGACGCTCAAAATCATGGATAAATGGTGTGCCAGCGAGTATCAGTGAGCTTAAATCTTTGGGTCATATTTTGGTAAATATTCACTCACAGCATGCAGGACTGGCATTATTAAAACCGCAATTTGTGGTGGATTGGTTGGACAGCATGGGGGGACTAACCACCCAAAAACAAGCCACCAAAGACAGCCATCATCATTGGCAAATTCTAAAAAAACAAGCTGATGAAACACACGCCATGTCCGCCCAACGTGCTGACCGCATGGCACTACTTAGCAGCAAGCTAAGTGATGTAGAGCCACTTTTGGGTGTGGATTTGGACGAAATAGAAAGCGAATACGATGAGCTGTCCAACCTTGAAAATCTCATGCAAGATGCCGTATCAGCAGTGGTGGCATTAGATAATGATGATGTGCCAAGCGTGCGAAACTTGCTTGCCAAAGCCATGAAAATCTGTGATAATCATGCTGATACAAGCCGTGTGTTTGATGAATGCAGTCAAGCGTTGATGATTGCCAGCGAGCAAATAGATGATGTTATCTCACGCCTGAGTGATTATGCTGAGCAGTCTTTGCCTGATGAGGCACGCCTAGATGAGCTAAATACGCTCATGGGACTGTCGCACCGCTTGGCAAAAAAATATCAGCTACTGCCTAATGAGCTGTCTGATGAAGCCAAAAATTGGCAAGATGAGCTTGACCGCTTAGAAAATATGCCAGATGGCGACACACTAGACAAAGAAGTTTTGCAAGCTTATGAACAATATGTGGCGTGTGCCAACAAGTTAAACACCGCTCGTCAAACGGCTGCCCCTGTGGTCTGTCAGCAGCTCCAACAAGAACTTGTCAAACTTGCTCTACCCAATGCTCATTGTGAGTTTGTCTTTGTCAAAAAACCCCAAGAGCAGTACAGCACACATGGCATGTATGACATTTCTTTGCTGTTTAGTGCGAATGTCGGTATGCCCGCTCAACCTTTGCATAAAGTTGCATCAGGTGGTGAGCTGTCTCGGATGGCGTTGGTCATGCAAGTGTTGGTGGCAGGCAAAGAGAACGTTGCTTGTCCGACATTGGTGTTTGATGAGGTGGACGTGGGTATCAGTGGGGCGACCGCTCAGGTGGTGGGGGAGCTACTTCGCAGTTTGGGTGCTCATCAGCAACTGCTTGCCATCACACATCAAGCCCAAGTTGCCGCCGCTGCCCATCGTCATTTGTTGGTTTATAAAGAACATGGCGAAAAAACCACCAGTCAAATCAGCGTGCTAGATGACGACACAAAACTAACAGAGCTGGCTCGTATGTCAGGTGGTGTCAATATCACAGATGCAACTTTGGCTCATGTAAAAAGTTTGGTTGATGACATCAATAAACCCAAAACCTAAAAATCTCATGACTTTTAAAAATCTTACCCACCACTTCTTAATCCCTAGCCCCACGATGAATGATGAACGGTTTTTTGATGCACTCATTTATGTGTGTCGGCATACCTTACAAGGGGCATGGGGTTTTATCATCAATCAACCATTAAACATCGGTTCGGTGGGGTCAATTTTAGATGAGCTGGATTTGCCTAGCTCCCAAAGAAACATGAACACGCCTGCCATGCATGGCGGTTTTGTCAGACCTGAGGCAGGTTTTGTGCTACATACAGGATTGCCTGAATATCGTTCGTCTTTTGTGATTGGTGAAAATGTGTGCTTGACCACCAGTAAGGATATTTTGCAACGCCTATCTTGTGATGAGTTGTCTCATTATCTGCTATGTATGGGCTTTTGTAATTGGCAAGCAGGACAGTTAGAGCGAGAAATCAGGCAGGGAGATTGGCTGATTTGTCCGTCTGATTTACAGATTTTGTTTGGGGCGGACTTTGCTGACAGATTGTCTTTGGCGTATCAAAAGCTGGGCATTAACCTTGATAAATACACCGACCAAATTGGGCGGGCTTGATGGATAACAAGATGGATAAACCAATCGTTGTGCTAGGGCTGGACTATGGCACAAAAAAAATGGGCATGGCAATGGCAAATACGCTGACCCAAGAGCCTACGCCATTTGATATTTTGGCGATGGATAATGGTCAGCCTGATTGGGAAAATCTGCTTGGCATGATACAGACATGGCAGGTGGGGCTGATTGTGGTGGGCTTGCCGTTAAATATGGACGGCAGTCAATCCATGCTCACCAAACGTGCTGCTAAGTTTGCTCGGCGTTTGTCGCACCGCTTGGGTGAGCGTCATATCCCTACCAAAGTATTTTTGTATGATGAGCGTCTTAGTTCCCAAGAAGCCAAATCGCTTGCGTGGGAGCGTGGTTGGATAACAGACGAAAAACAGCCCATTGATGATGTGGCAGCCTGTGTGTTATTAGATGGTTATTTTTATGCCCCACAATTTGCCATTTATGTGGGCAACTATCACGACCAAGCTGGTACAGATAAGGATAAGCCATGAACATCAACAAACAACGCCTTATCGCACTCATCAGCCATGCCATCAAGCTAGCTAACATCAGTGTGTATCTGGGGCTGATGGCAGTGATGGCGTTTTGTGTGTTTGGTACTTTGGCAAGCATGGCAAGTTTTAAAGACAGTCAGCTGATTTATGTCGCCTTTCATTATTTGCCCTATGTGTTGATAGGTTTTTCTGTGCCTGTGAGCGTGTATTTGTGGTGGCTACTTTCACGCTATAAAGTGGTGCAGGCGGGGATATTGCTACTCATCTTAGCCACAGGGGTGGGCGGTGGCATCATCAGTGCGGTGTTTTATGCTGTGGATGGTGTGGGAACACGATTTTTTATGAGTGTGTTTTTGACCATGATGGCGTGGTTTGGTATGCCTTATCTATTTCGGGTCAATTTAAAAAAGTTTTTAAAATTTTTACAAGACACCACCACGCCCTAAGTTATCGCCTGCTACCAATGATATAAGCTGCCAAATCTTTAACTGTGTTGTCGTCATCATTGAGACAGTTACTGACAATCTTGATAAGCTCATCATCACCAAGCTCGTTCATCTCGTCCAGCTCATCAAGGGCGGTCTCTCTAATGAGCGGGTGGGGGTCGTCAAGATAAGCGATGAGTGCGTCTTTGTGCGCCATTCCCAGCCGTTTGGCAAAATAAATCACACTGGCACTGCGTACATAGGCATTGGCGTGATGTAGATAAGGGGCGATTTTATCCAAATGGGGCTGACTGATACCACTAAGTGAGTTGATGGTGGCAAATATGACCCAGTCATCAAAGCGGTCTAGTAAGGGCAATAAAAACGCTTGTCTGTCAATGCCCAGTCCATCAAAATCAATGTCCTTATCCGCCCAAGATAACGCCCGAATGATGGCACATTGGCGTACTGATGAAAAGCTGTCAAAGTGTTCAAGCGTCCACTGACTATGGTCTTTTAACAGACAAAACGCCAACTCATCATAATACTCGCTGTCATTGGCAATCTCTACCATAAACAGTGCCAAAAGTTCAGGTAGGGATTTGTCATTTAGGCGAATGATGGGTGTGTGTTTCATGGCGTGTTTTGATGGTCATGGTTTTGCTTGGTGTGATGTATTATAATGTATGTTTTATTGGATAAAACATTTTTGGACATTTTATGACCGCCCAAACCATCAGCCACACCTTAGACACCACAGGACTGATATGTCCTGAGCCGATTATGCTACTGCACAAAACCATACGCCAAGCCAAAAGTGGCGAGCATATCAAGATTTTGGCGACCGACCCTGCCACCACCAGAGACATTCCCAATTTTTGTCGTCATTTGGGGCATGAACTGCTTGAACACAGTCAAGAGGGTGAGATGTATCATTATTTGATTGCTAAAAAATAAGGTCAGCCATGAGTAAAACCCGAGCCACCAAACCCCGCCTGCCATCTTTGACCATCACCGATGACGACCCACCGTTTTTGACTGAGTTTCGGATTGCCATGTTGGCACGGGGATTGGCGACACGCACACGCAATGCCTATATCCGTGATTTAAGAGTGTGTATGCAAAGCACGGACAAACCCTTAAACCAATGGCAAGAAAGTGATGTGATTAACTGCCTGCATTATCTGACCGCTCAAGACAAGTCTCCACGCACCCAAGCTCGTATGTTGGCAAGTTTACGACAGTTTTTTTTGTGGCAGGTGGGCGATGGTTTGCGAGAGGATAATCCCTGTGAGCACATCAAAAACCCCAAAGTTGGCAAGCCCTTACCAAAAACACTCTCAGAAGATGACATCACTCGTCTTTTGGACAGCCCTGATACGACAGCGATTTTGGGACTGCGTGACAAAGCCATGTTGGAGGTCATGTATGCTTGCGGACTGCGTGTGTCAGAACTGGTTAATCTGTCGCTTGATGAGGTGAATCTGTCATCAGGCTGGCTACAAATCACTGGCAAGGGCAATAAAATGCGACTGATACCGCTTGGCGAATATGCCCTAAATGCCCTAAAATCCTATTTGGTACGCCGTGGTGAGCTACAACCTGTTGGCAAAGCAGACTGTCAGGCGGTGTTTTTGACTGAGCAGGGTGGCTATATGACTCGCCATAATTTTTGGCATTTGATTAAAAAATATACTGCTCTTGCTGACATTCAAACCGATGTATCCCCACACACACTTCGTCATGCTTTTGCCACGCATTTGCTCAATCATGGGGCGGATTTGCGTAGTGTGCAGTTACTGTTGGGGCATAGTGATTTGTCCACCACGCAGATTTATACTCATGTGGCGACCGCCAGATTGCAAAGTTTGCATGAAGAGCATCACCCTAGGGGCTGATTATTGCTCCATTTAGTCATAGAAATATAATACTGCCACGGTTTTACCATTGATTTGATAAGGATAAAACATTTCATAATCGCCATTTTGTAAGCTTTGGTGCGGGGTGGTGCGACCGTCAAACATTTCATCTAAGATGGTTTTTGTGGTGGTATCCGTAGTAAAAATAAAATCGGATTTTTTTAGATATTCTTTTGTGCCATCTGTGGTCTGTGTGTCTAAATAGGTGATGTTGTGATTGCTAATATCAATTTGACTGGGCGTGCCTGTGTGCGTGGGTACAGATTTTGATTCACCAAAAGCAAGATAAACGCTGTTATCGCCAATCTTATCAGGGGTGATGATGGTGGTTTGTCTGATGTTGGTGTTGGTGGCTTGCAGTATTTCAATTTGCAACAAAACTTGTTTAATCCATGCTTCATCAAAACGGTATTTTTCCAAAAACGCCAAGCCGTCATGATGGCTTTGTATCAGTTGTTGGGCTGATTGCTCCATGAGTGCAAATCTTTTGTGTTGCAGGGAATAATCACCAAAAAACAGACCAACTACAAGCAACAAAAACACCATAATTATTGCACCAACATAGCGTTTTAGCGAAGTTTGAGTGGGCTGAGTGTCATTGGTTATCTTGGCGAGATACTCTTTTTGTTTGGCGATATAAGTTAGGTTGAGCATGACATTTAAAATAAATGACCCCACCAACATGATTAAAATGCCAAAAAGGCTCATCTCAAAGATGTTTTTGATGTTGGTTTGAGATATTTTTAAGTCAAATACTACAATCAAAATGATTGCAAACACACAATAGATGAGCAATAAAATGCTTGTCAGAGCAATGATGTTGGTGGCTTTGATGAGTTGTTTGTGTATCATGAATTGCCCTTGGTTTGCTGCATTATCTTTTAGATTATATCTTAAAATAAGGTGTGTGTTTGACTGATAAAAAATTTTCATAATGTGTATAAAAAACCGCCCAAAAGAGCGGTTTTTTGTTGGTGGATATTAGGCTTTGATGTGGGAGATTTTTTGTTCTACCACGAGGGCATCAGGGTCGCCTGCCACCGCTTCACGTTTGACCAGCATAAAAAATGCCAATGCCGTCAAAACAGTCAGTCCAATACCAATATAGACCGATAGGGTGTAATCCAGCCCAAAGCCGATTTTATTATAAGCAAGGAAGGTGTAACACGCCGTACTCATAAAGATGGCAGGGAGCGTGCAAATCCAGTGGAATTTGCGATAACGGTACAAATATCCTGCTGCCGTCCACAGCATGACCACCGCAACGGTTTGGTTTGCCCAGCTAAAATACCGCCACAAAATCTGAAAATCCACTTTTGAGACGATAAAGCCAATCACAAATAGCGGAATGGCAATCCACAAACGTTTTAGTAGCGTGCGTTGCTCCATGTTTAAAAACTCAGCAATGATAAGCCGTGCTGCTCTAAATGCGGTGTCGCCAGAGGTAATCGGCAGTACCACCACGCCCAAAACTGCAAAGATGCCACCGATTGTTCCAAGATAAGCGATGGAGCTGTCATAGACCACTTTTGAGGGTGAGCCTGCTTTGATGGCTTCTTGTAAGCTGGGTAAATCAGGATAGAAAGACATACCAACCGCACACCAAATCAGGGCGATGATGCCTTCGGTAATCATGGCACCATAAAAAATAAAGCGACCTTCGGACTCATTCATGGCACATCTTGCCATCAAGGGCGTTTGGGTGGCGTGAAAGCCTGACAATGCCCCGCAGGTGATGGTTAAAAACAGCAAAGGCCAGATGGGCAAATCCCCCTTAGGTTGTAAGTTTTGAAAAAAGCTCTCTACACTAAGACCGCCCATGCTATTAAAGAAATAATCGCCTTGTCCGCCAAGCTCGTTTTTGACCAAACCATAAGTCATGCCCAGCGACATAAAGAGCAGTAGCCCACCAAAGAAAGGATAAATTCTGCCAATGATTTTATCAATTGGTAGCAAGGTGGCAATGATATAATAAATAAAAATAATCGCCGTCCACACCACAATAATCATCTCTTTGGTCATGCCAAAAGCGGTATCGGTGGCAGCTTGGGTGGCTTGGGTGATGGCTTCGGCATTGTTCACCGAAACTGCACCAGTGGCACCGCTACCAAAGGTGTCCATGGTGATGGAGCTAAGCAGTTGGGCAGGGCTTGCCACAAAAACCACACCGACCAGTATCAGCAGAACCACCGCCAATAGGTTGATAAAATGCTTGATGGGTTGACCTAGGTATTTGCCTGTCAAATAAGGCATACTTGCCCCACGGTTGCGTACTGAAAGCATGCCACACATATAGTCATGAACTGCCCCCGCAAAGATACAGCCCAGCACAATCCACAACATTGCCACAGGACCGTATAACGCTCCCAAGATAGGTCCAAATATCGGACCTGTGCCTGCAATGTTAAGTAGCTGAATGAGCCAAATGCGTCCTTTGGACATGGGTATATAGTCCACGCCGTCTGCCATGGTGTAGGCAGGCGTGTTTTTATTGGGGTTGATGACAAAGATTTTTTCTATAATTTTGCCATAAACAAAATAACCTGTTACCAAAACGGCAACACAAAAGAAAAACCACAACATAACCGCTCCTTTGGGTTGTTGTTTGATAAAACCGCCCTGTTTGGACGGTTGTTTTTTTGGGGTTGAAGGTGAGATTTTTGCTAAAAAT
The DNA here is from genome assembly GCF_002224245.2 of Moraxella sp. VT-16-12. GTDB lineage: Bacteria > Pseudomonadota > Gammaproteobacteria > Pseudomonadales > Moraxellaceae > Moraxella. The sequence goes on along the minus strand of NZ_NKHK02000005.1, from coordinate 123,891 downwards.
CATCTCATTTTGTCATGTTAAAAGCCCATCGTCAAGGGGGTATTTGGTGGGTGATTACGGCTTTTATGAGCATGATTTTTATGGCAAATATTTAATGATTTGGGTGTCTGTTTCTCATCACCTCCCACAGTACCATACCTGTTGCCACACTGACATTAAGACTTTGGGGGCGGTGGGTGCTGTCGGTCATCGGAATATAAACGAGCGTATCACACAGCTCGCCTGTCAGTCGTCTAAGCCCTTCACCTTCTGAGCCCATGATGATGGCGATTTTACCGCTAAAATCACAGCGTTGTAGGGGCTTGGCGGTATCATCAAGTGCCGTACCAAACACAAACACCCCTTTTGCTTTGAGTGTTTCAATACAGCGTGCCAGATTGGTTACTGCCACCACTGCCACACTTTCTGCCCCACCAACGGACACTTTGGCGACGGTAGGTGTTAGTCCCACACTTTGATGACGTGGCGTGATGACAGCTGATACACCAAGGGCGGCAGATGTGCGAAGGATTGCCCCAAAATTGTGTGGGTCGGTGATTTGGTCAAGTATCAAAAACACAGAGTCCTCGCTAACAAAATCGTCCAAAGTATGCTCATCTAGCACAGGACGGGTGCGAGCCGACAGTACCACGCCTTGATGTTGGGTGCTACCACACAGCTCATTTAGGCTGTCTTTGTGGGCAGTCTGTACCGACACGCCAGCAGATTTGGCAAGGGCGACAATCTCATCATGCTCACGATTGGTATGGTTGTCATAGCTTTGTACAAACAATGCCAAAGCATCGTGCGGACGTGTGGACAAAATCGCTTTGACAGCGTGAATGCCATAAAAATGGGGCGTGCTAGGCTTTTTTTTGTCATGCTTTTGGGATTTTTTTGGGGTGGCTTTGGATTTGTGTTTGGTGGTCATAAAAGTTTTCCGATACGCTTGTGGTGTTTATTTTACCCCAGTTTTGTGAGAATTTTCATGATTGCCTTGAAATTTTCACACCGAACCTTTATCAAGATAGGGATTTTATTTTTAGTGAGCAAAATGTCATGAGCGAGCAAGAATTATCCCAAAACCCCCAAAGCACCGACACCCAAAACGACAGTGCCGAAAATGCTGATACCACCGCCAGCGAGCTAGAAGCACTGATTGCTAAGATTGAAGGCTTGGAAAACGACGTCAAACAAGCCAAAGAAGCACAAGCTCGTGCCAATGCTGAGTCCTACAACGCCCAACGCCGTATGGAGCAAGAAACCGACAAAGCCAAAAAGTTTGCCCTACAAAAATTCGCCAAAGAGCTGCTTGATGTGGTGGACAACTTAGAGCGTGCCATTGCCAACATCACCGATGACGCCACCAAAGAGGGCGTGGAGCTGACCTATAAATCTTTGCTTGGCGTGCTAGAAAAAAATGGCGTGGTGGCAGTTGGGGCGGTGGGCGACGCCTTTAATCCTGATGTCCATGAAGCGGTAGGCGTACTGCCTGACACCGAAAAAGACGTGATTGGGCAAGTGCTGCAAAAAGGCTACACCCTAAACGAACGCACCCTAAGACCTGCGATGGTGATGGTTGGGGCTTAACGGTGGGAGAGCTGTCCATAGGACTGATGATGTGTCAAGCCTTGGGCGGTTTTGCTGTGGGCGAGCATTGTTTGTCCCAAAAAGACATCATCGCCATCTTTGATGTCGTGGGCTATGAATACCGCCCCAAACAATACGATTTTTATGATGTAAATTGTTTGGGGGATGAACAAGATTGCACCTTGACTAAACACAACATTGAATTTGTCAAAGACATCAATGGCGACAACGCCCCCGAAGTACTTATCACTGACAGCAATGTCTTTAAATATGGGGTAACAGGCACAGGTTTTAGCCTACTGAGCCAAAATAAATCAAGTTATCAGGTGCTGATTGGTGAGATGGCAGGCATTTATCAGTCTTTATCCACACGGGGCAAAAATGGCTATCCTGATGTGATGGTGGGCGGACGTGGTTTTTGCTTTGGGGTGTGGCGGTATGATGGCAAACAATACACCCTAAACCGCCATGCCACTTTTGATGGCAAAGTATGCACGCCTTGACAAAATCAAAAAAAACACCTTGGGATTTTATTTTAATTTTCAATGGCTTAAAACTAAAAAATTCCCAAAAAAATTTTTAAAAATTTGTCAAGTTTTCCCTTGAAAAGCAAAATTTGATACAGATATAACAAACAAGTTTGGCAAAAGCCAAAATCTAAACGAAAATCGGAGAAAAACTATGAGTAAAGTTATTGGTATTGACCTAGGTACAACCAACTCTTGTGTGGCAGTCCTAGAAGGCAGCAACGTCAAAGTGATTGAAAACGCTGAAGGCGCTCGCACCACCCCATCTATTGTCGCTTTTAAAGACGGTGAAACCTTGGTTGGTCAAGCTGCCAAACGTCAAGCGGTTACCAACCCACAAAACACCTTATTTGCCGTTAAGCGTTTGATTGGTCGTCGTTATGATGAGCAAGCGGTGCAAAAAGACATCGGACTTGTGCCTTACAAAATCGTCAAAGCTGACAACGGCGATGCATGGGTAGAAGTCAATGGCAAAAAACAAGCTCCACCACAAATCTCTGCTGAAGTTTTGAAAAAAATGAAAAAAACCGCAGAAGATTATTTGGGCGAGCCTGTAACCGAAGCGGTCGTTACTGTACCTGCTTATTTTAATGACGCTCAGCGTCAAGCCACCAAAGATGCCGGTAAAATCGCAGGTTTGGACGTTAAACGTATCATCAATGAGCCAACCGCTGCTGCCCTTGCTTTTGGTATGGACAAAAAAGAAGGCGACCGCACCATCGCTGTGTATGACTTAGGTGGTGGTACTTTTGACGTGTCTATCATTGAGATTGCTGATGTGGACGGCGAACAGCAGTTTGAAGTGCTTTCTACCAATGGGGATACTTTCTTGGGTGGTGAAGACTTTGACATTGCTCTGATTGATTACTTGGTAGATGAGTTCAAAAAAGAGCAAAACGTCAATCTAAAAGGCGACCCTTTGGCAATGCAACGCCTAAAAGAAGCTGCTGAAAAAGCCAAGATTGAGCTATCATCTGCGACCAGTACTGAAGTAAACTTGCCTTATATTACCGCAGATGCCACAGGTCCTAAGCACCTTGTTGTTACCATCAGCCGTGCCAAGCTAGAAGCCTTGACCGAAGAATTGGTGGCTCGCACCATCGCTCCTTGTAAGATTGCCCTAGAAGACGCTGGGCTTTCTGCCAGCGACATTGATGATGTGATTTTGGTGGGCGGTCAAAGCCGTATGCCATTGGTTCAGCAAAAAGTGCAAGAATTCTTTGGCAAAGAGCCACGCAAAGACGTGAACCCTGACGAAGCGGTGGCAATAGGTGCAGCCATTCAAGGTGCGGTACTTTCTGGCGACAAAAAAGACGTACTTTTGCTTGATGTTACCCCACTTACCCTAGGTATTGAGACCATGGGCGGTGTGATGACAGCGATTATTGAAAAGAACACCATGATTCCTACCAAAAAATCACAAGTGTTCTCAACGGCTGCTGATAACCAACCTGCGGTAAGCATTCAGGTGTATCAAGGTGAGCGTAAAATTGCCAACCAAAACAAACTTTTGGGCAACTTTGACTTGACTGACATTCCGCCTGCACCACGTGGCGTACCACAGATTGAAGTTACCTTTGACATCAACGCTGATGGTATCATGAATATCTCAGCCAAAGACAAAGGCACAGGCAAATCACAATCCATCCAAATCAAAGCTGACAGCGGTCTGTCCGAAGCCGAGATTGAAGAGATGATTCGTAACGCCGAAGCCAATGCCGAAGCGGATAAGAAATTTGCTGAGCTGGCAAACGCTCGTAACGAAGCCGATGGTCGCATTGCCGCCGTTCAAAAAGCTCTCAAAGAAAATGGCGATAAAGCCACTGATGACGAGAAAAAAGCGGTTGAAACTGCCATCAGCGAGCTAGAACTTGCCACCAAAGAAGACGATGTGGACGCAATCAAGTCTAAACTTGAAGCACTTGACAACGCCTTCTTGCCAATCGGCACTAAGATTTATAGTCAAGAACAAGGCGGAGCTAACCCAACAGACTTTGCCCAAGGGGCAGGAGCAAGCCAAAGCCAAGCCAAAGATGACGGCGTGGTGGATGCTGAGTTTACCGAAGTCAAAGACAAATAATCTTAGTCTTAATCAAAAACACCGCTCAAAGATGGGCGGTGTTTTTTTAGATTTATATTATATAAAACCATTAAAAATCTAAAAAATTATTTAGAGTATTTGGACTTAATGATAACTGCTAAAAAATTTTTAATTTTTTTGTAAGATTTCCCACTCATGCATTGTCTAACTCTTATCACAAACTTGTGATACAATGGTTATTTTAATTTTCACTCATGTTAAGGTAAGGACAACTTATGTCAAACACCAAAAAAATCACAGGTCTTGCCATGGCAAGCGTATTGGCAACTGGCTTGACTGCATGTGCAACTAACGGTGCTCAAATGGAAAATCAGGCCACCGCCAAACCTATGGCACAAGGCTATCAAAACCATGCCCATAAATCTGCCGAAGCCAAATGCGGAGAGGCTAAATGTGGTGGAGCAAAATCTAGCGAAGCCAAATGCGGAGAGGCTAAATGTGGTGGCAAAACTGCCCATGCCAGCTGTGGCGGACATGCAGATAAAAATGCTCACGCCAGTTGTGGGGCAAAATCTGAAAAATCAGCAACTGCCAGCTGTGGTGGTCATGCCAATAAAAACGCCAACGCCAGCTGTGGTGGTGCAAAATAATTGATTTGTCTGACGATGGCAAAGCCTTTTTGGTTTTGTCATCTTGTTTATCTAAGGTATGGCATGAAACGATTGACGATGATTTTGGCGATGTTGATGGCATTGACCGCTTGCACCAGCTCTGCCAGTCATGAAACACAAACCGCTCAACAAGAGCAAAACAGCCAAACACAACAGCAAAGCCAGCCAAAACAGGCAGGCATTTGGATTGATGTACGTACTTTTCATGAGTACCAATCAGGACATTTAAAAGACAGTTTAAACATCCCCATAGAGATGATTGCTGACAAAATCGCTGACATTGAGCCTAACAAAAACGCACCCATTCATCTATATTGTCGCAGTGGCAACCGTGCCGAAGTCGCTCGCCAAACTTTGACAAATATGGGCTATACTCATGTTGTCAATCACGGCGGTTATGATGAGCTCATCAGACAAGGCTATCAATGATTAATATTGGAATCATATCATGACACATCATGCAAAAGGCACTCTTTGTGGTGCAGGCTTGGGCTTTCGCCGTGAACTACTGTCGCAAATGCAAGACAATCAAATGCTCATCAATCAGCATATTGATTTTTTTGAAGTTGCCCCAGAAAACTGGATAAACTCATCTGGAATTGTTGGTGGGCGTTTTGATGATATGTTACGTCCTTATACCGAGCGTTTTGAATTTATCTGTCATGGCTTATCTTTATCCATTGGCAGCACCAAAGAGTTAGACATCAATCATGTTAAAAACATTCAGCGATTTATGCAGTCGCACGGCATGAGCTTATTTACCGAACATCTGTCGTGGTGTAGTGATGAAAAAGGGCATTTGTATGATTTGTTGCCCATTCCTTGTACATCAGAAGCGGTCATGTGGGTTGCCAATCGCATTAAACAAGTGCAAGATATTTTAGGTACACAAATTGGCTTAGAAAATGCCTCTTATTATTATCGCTCTGATGGCAGTGAGATGAGCGATGCTCAGTTCATCAAAGCAGTGGTAGAAGAAGCGGACTGTTTGTTGCATTTGGATGTTAATAATATTTTTGTCAATAGCCAAAATTTTGGATTTAACCCACATGAATACCTGCGTCAGTTGCCACTGGAACGTACCTGTTATTTACACGTGGCGGGGCATTATGTAGATACGGATGGTTTGATTATTGACACGCATGGTGAGAGCGTGATTGAGCAAGTGTGGGAATTATTAACGGTTGCTTATGATGAGATTTATCAGCGTACGGGCAAAACTGCTGACAAAATTCCTACTTGTTTGGAGCGTGATTTTAATTTTCCTGATATTGGCGAGCTTATTCATGAAGTCAAATTTATCCGTGAATTACAACAAACGCACGCCCAAAAATCACTCAATCACAAAACCGCTTAATCATGAATGCAGTTCATTTACAAAGCTTTCAGCATAAATTTGGCGAATATATCCGCAAACAATCGCATGATGATGGCGACAATATGCCAAGCCGAGTTGGGCAATTATACCAACGTTTGATTTATAACAACATTTCAGGCTTTATCAGTCAATGCTTTCCCATCTGTCAGCAAGTGATGGATGATGATATTTGGCAAAAGCTGTTATTGTCATTTATCAAACATGGCGATATGGCAAGCCCTTATTTTAGTGAGATTAATCAGCAATTTGTGGATTATCTGCAAAATGGTGATGTGATTGATTTGCTTGGTTTGCCTGCATTCATCGCTGAGCTGGCTCATTATGAGTGGATAGAGCTGTATGTGGACAATCTGCCCAACGTAGAGCCAAAGCTGTTTTTGGCTGATGGTTTGTCATTAAATGGCACATTGCAGGTGCTGCATTATCAGTATGCGGTAGATAAAATGAGTGTGGATTATTTGCCAGATGATTGTCAAGAAACATTTATTTTGGTGTATCGCCAATCACAAGACAATCAACACCAAACCGCCTTTATGACGATTAATGTGATAAGTTTTATTATTTTGACCTTTATTCAAGAAAGTGATAAAGTTTATGATAATATGATGACATTAAAAAATGACATTGTGGCATATTTTAAGTTGGATAATGCTTTGCTAGATAATATGGAAAGTTTATTTGACACATTAATAGAAAATCAGGTGATGTTTAATCATAAATAGTTATTATTTAATGATAATTTAATCATACGGAGTGTTTTATTGGTAGGGATTATTTGTTACAATACGCGAATTTTAGGCTAAAATACCCCATGACCAATCACAACGCTTTATTTGATGATGACAATCTTAGCGAATTATACACGCCAATGTATCGTTTTGCCTATAATCAGCTAGGTCATGAGCAATACGCTCGGGACGTGGTACAAGAAGCATTGGCAAATGCCCTAAAATATGCCGACAGTTTTCAGGGAAAATCAGCACTCAAAAGCTGGGTATTTGCCATTTTAAAAAACAAAATCAGCGATTTTATCCGCCAAAATCAAAAATACATCACGCTTAGCGATTTGATCGATGATGATAATGATGACACAGAGTTTTTAGAATGTTTGTTTGATGAAGATGGGCATTGGCACACTGATAGTGGTATCTGTGCGTTTGATAAATCATTGGGCGACCCCACACAACTGGCTGAGCAGGACAGTTTTTGGCAAATATTGGAGCTGTGCTTGGATAATCTGCCCAAAGAGCAAGCACGAGCGTTTTTGATGAAAGAATATGTTGAATTAGATACCGATGTGATTTGCGGTGAGTTGGATATTAGTCGGCAAAATTTTTATGTACTTATGCACAGAGCAAGACTAAGATTGCAAAATTGTTTATCTATTAAATGGCTAAATCATTAAAAACCAATGATTTTTTTGATGCCATCCTATCAAATGGAAATACCATGCTTAAACGCTTTAAAAACTGCCAAAAAATCACCGAATGGGTGAGCCAGTCTTATGATGGGTCGTTATCGGCATCACAAAGTATGGCAGTTAAATCGCATTTGTTGATTTGTACCAACTGTCGTAATTTTGACAAAAATAATCATCTCCTAAAACAGCTCATCGCCAAGCACAAAACCTTAAATAAATAACCCAAATCAAACAATCTGACTTGTTGCCCAAGCCATCTTGTGCTAAATTAGTACATTTAGTATTAACTTGCACAAAATATCACCATGCACATTCTCATCATTGAAGATGACCCTGCCATTGCCACCACCTTACGCTTTGCTTTGGAGCGTGAAGGGTATGTGGTGTCGTGGGCGGATACTGTCGCCAGAGTTGCTCCATGCCTTGCGGTGTCGCACCTTGATGCGGTGGTGCTTGATGTGGGTTTGCCAGATGGTGATGGTTTTGGTGTGTGCCAAACGATACGCTCACACAAATGTCATGCTCATGTACCGATACTGTTTTTGACGGCACGAGCAGATGAGATAGACCGCATTTTGGGGCTTGAATTGGGGGCGGACGACTATATCGCCAAGCCGTTTAGTCCACGAGAGCTCATCGCACGGCTCAAAGCCATTTGGCGACGAGACGGTTTTTTGGCTTCAAAACCTGCCACCGATAATGCCAATCGCTTAACTGCCAACAGTTTTACCAAGTTGGTAGGAAGAAATATATGGCGTTACCAAGCCTGTGATTATACGCTGTTTTTAAATAATGTCAGTCTCAACCTATCCAAAACCGAACTGTCTATCATGCTCACATTTTTAAATCATCCCACCCACATTTTAAGCCGTGAGCAGATTTTAGCAAGCATCAGCCCCCACCCAGAACACCGCTTATCTCGCACCATTGACAGTCATATCAAAACGCTACGCCAAAAACTTTCTGCCATCTGTGATGATGAGCTGATTTTGACACATCGTGGCTTGGGGTATGGATTGTGCTAAATTTTCATCATTTGCTTGATAGAGTATTTAAACAAAAGCTAAGTTTTAGCATTTTTGTGCGAATATGGCTGACCTTTGTGCTTATCACGTTGCTGTCTATGGGCTTGGCGTTGTATCACATTCAAAAAACCGTGCGACCATCTGCCAAAAGAGTGGTGGAAGACAGTCTTGTGGACACGTCTCGTCTGTTGGCGGTGATGGTGGCAGATGACGTGGCAACGCTTGATAAAAATGAGTTAAATCAATCATTTAATAAACATCTTGCCCATGTGTTTACTGGTGCTGATGATTTATTGTGGTATCACCAAAAAGACAAAAGTACCTATCATTTGTACATTACTGACAAACAAGGCGTGGTCATTTATGACAGCAAAAATGCCAGCGTGGGGGCAGATTTTAGTCGCTGGAACGATGTTTATCTGACTTTGCAGGGCAAATATGGGGCAAGAAGTACCGATGTGGATGGGCATTCTGTCATGTATGTGGCAAGTCCGATTATTCATCAAGATAAACTAATAGGCGTATTGTCGGTAGGCAAACCCACCCAAACGCTTGTGCCATATATCAACAAAAGTACCGATGAAATCATCAAAATCATCTTAACCATCATGGTGATAACGCTTGCCACCGCCACATTTATGGCATGGTGGTTGCGACACGGCATAGAGCGTGTCAATCGCTATACTAAGGGGCTTGCCAGTACTGCACCGCCACATTTTTATCTAGGACGTGAGCTAAATGAGCTGATGGCAAGCATTCACGCCATGAAAGACACCATTGAAAACAAAGCCTACGTTACCGAGTACGTTCATACACTTACCCATGAGCTGAAATCGCCTTTGACTGCCATTCGGGCAAGTGCCGAGATATTGACGGATGATTTGACGGCTGATGAGAAAAAACAATTTACCAACATCATCTTAACCCAAGCTGATAAACTCACCGCTTTGGTGGATAGGCTACTTAGTCTTGCCAAGCTAGAACAGCCCAATTTTAAACTCGATAAATTAAGCATAGATGTTGATGAGATGATAACGCATTGCTTAAATTTAAAATCAGCCAACATCAAACAGTTAAATAAAACGGTGCTATTTGATAAAAGCGGTGTGGTGATAAAAGGCGATGAGTTTTGGCTAAGTCAAGCGGTGTTAAACATCATAGATAATGCCATTTATTATGGCAAAAACACGATTAAAATTAACATCACGCAAGACAGTAAAAATACCACCATCACCATCATCAATAATGGTGAAAAATTGGACGATTTTATTATTAAAAAAGCCTTTGATAGGTATTTTAGCGTAGGTCATGCAAATCGCCAAAAAAGCACAGGGCTAGGATTGACACTGGTCAAACAAGTTGTGGAGTTGCATGGTGGCACGGCGACATTTGGGCAGTTTGATGAGAGTTCAGAAAATTGGGTGAAGGTGGTGTTGGTGCTACCAAATGCTTGATGGTTTTTTCACACAATCTTCATCATTTATCCGCATTTTTCCATCATTTTTCCATAAAAGGTTTTTAAAATACCCTTGATTGATAAACCAAAACGGGGTGATTATGCAAAAAATTGGTGCAAAAATTGTGATTATTGGGGCGATGTGCCTGCTGTTTGCGGTGGGTATGTTTTTTCTTCGTGGTTTGGTGCATGAACGCCAAGCCTACCATAAAGATGTGATTGATGACATCAAATCGTCCTATGTGGGCGAGCAGATTTTGGTTACGCCATTTTTGTTGGTGGAACATGATGACACTCAAAGCTATATTTTCGCCCAAAACAGCGACATCAGCACCCAAGCACTTGTGCGTGATGATGAATATGAACGGGGAATCTATCAGGCGGTCAGTTTTCGCTCAAAAGTAGCGGTTCATCAGACATTTAGCCCCAAAAATGCCACTGTGCATATTCCAGATGAACCCAAAGATACCGCCAGCCCAGCTCCTGTTTTAGATGATGCCAATGCCGCTTCTCATCATGTGCCCCCAGTGTTATTAACACCAAGTAAACCTACACCACACAAGCCGTCTGGTCATCCTTTAAAACTCATCATTGCCATGAGTGATTTGCGTGGTGTTACCCCAACTGATGTTGTGGTTAATGGTGAGAAATATCCTGCCAAATTTAGCTCTGATGGGGCGTTACAACTGTCTTATTTGCAAGTGGATTTGCCCATCAGCGAGCGTGAGTTTTTAGAAGGTCAGCCTTTGGATGTTCGTTTTACGCTTGATGTGGCAGGCATTGGCGGTTTTGGGGTCATGCCTGTGGGTCAGGATGTCAAAGTATCATTAAGTAGCAACTGGCAAAATCCTAAGTTTACCGGCATTGCTCTACCTGCCCAAAAATCATTTACCAAAGATGGTTTTAGTGCTACTTGGCACAGCCCCATGCTTAGCCAACAAAACCAAAGCAAGCTTGTGCAGATGGGTGCAAATTCAATGAGTGATGTGTCTCAATACTCGCACCTTGCATTGATGAGTGAATTTGTCCAAACAGGCAACACTTATACGCTTACTGACCGCAGTATCAAATACGCACTGCTTATCATCATGGTGTCATTTGGAACTTTCTTTTTGTTTGAAGTCATTAAAGCTCGCCCCATTCACCCTGTGCAGTATTTGCTGGTTGCCAGTGCTTTATTGGTGTTTTATCTGCTTTTGTTATCCTTGGCTGAGCAAATCGCCTTTTTGTATGCTTATGTCATCGCCAGTATTGCGTGCGTGAGCTTGATTGGGTGGTATGCTTGTTATATGCTCGGCTCTGCCTTACGTGGCGTGGCGTTTGGGGCAGTGCTAGGTTCGCTGTATATTGCTCTTTATGTCATCATGTCAGCAAATGGGCTAAATTTACTGCTTGGCTCGGTATTTTGTTTTGTATTTATTGCGGTGGTGATGGTGGCAACTCGCCATGTGGATTGGTATGGCGTGGGCGCTGAAAACAAGCCTGATGTTTTAAATCAGTCTGCCCTAGATTTGCAAGGAGAGCGTGATGAATAATTTCAACCACAAAGCAGACCATCATTTTTTGGGCAAGTCCAAATCTGTCATCATCAAACATTTGGGCGATTATGTGGAGTTTTTGCATTGGCTGTATGTGCCAAAATTAGGCGTGGTGCTAAGTTTTGATAAGCAGGTTTGCTGTCAAATTGGCAAATTATGATTAAAAAAGGTGTGCCAACGGTGCACCTTGTTTTTATTGTTGGATTTAAGATTTTTGGCAAAAATGAGACGATAAGCTGATTTTTTGTTAAAAAAGATTTATAATGGTGAACAAAAGCCACTCATTTTCTCAGCCATTTGGAGTAATTAGCCATGAATGATGTTGTTGCTCAGTTTGTTCCCATGTTTGTGGTAACTTTTGGGGTGTTTTTGTTGTTTTTTTTATTTATGGGTGTGGGTTATTTGGTTAAAAAACAGCCACTCAAAGGCTCGTGTGGGGGCGTTGCCAACTTGATGGGTGATGAGTATTGCCAGTTTTGTGGTAATGACCCAAACAAATGCGACAGTCTGAGCGAAGATGACAAAAAAGCCATGCTTGCCAATCAGGCGACACTTGATAAGATTGCCAAAAAAGCTTAATCAAAAAATCAACAACAAGGGCGAGTCATCGCTCTTTTTTATTTTGCCATACTGAAATTTTTGCTAAAATTTAGTTTTTAGTAGCTAAAAACCGCCATGTCCAAAAAAACCACCACATCTTTAACCTTGCTTATCATCACGCTGATTTTATTGGCTGTTAATATGCGTTCGCCCATTGTGATGATAGGCTCGCTGGCATCTACGCTGACAGAGGCTCTCGGTTTGTCGGTGTCTGCCATTGGTTATCTTGGGGCATTGCCCATGCCAATGTTTGCTTTTGGGGCATTGGTTGCTCCTGCTCTTGCTCGGCGTTTTGGCTTGGAGCAGATGATGATAATCAGCACAGGCGTGCTTGCTGTGAGCGTGCTGGGGCGGGTGTGGGCGGGTGTGGTCGGTCTGTTTGCTTTGACAGTTGCGTTGTCGTTTGCCATTGGGCTGTTAAATGCCCTGACTGCTCCTTTTATCAAAAAACACGCCCCAAACAACATTGCTCTTGCCACAGGTGTGTTTAGTTTATCCATGTCGGTATGTGCAGGATTTTGTGCTTATGTGGTTGTGCCGGTGATGACGGTGGTGTCATGGCAGGTGGCTTTATCATCTTGGGGTGTGTTTGCGGTGCTGGCATGGCTGATGTTGCTGTTTATTTACCAGTCATCAAAGGCAAATAAAATCCCATCAAATCTCCAAAATGTCCCCCATGCTCATACCGACCAAAACTTTCGTGTGTGGCAAAATCGTGATGCGTGGTATATGGGCGTGTATATGGGGATACAGTCTTTGCTATTTTATACGGTGGCAAGCTTTTTGCCGTCCATCGGTATGAGTTATGGGTTGGATTTGGCACAAAGCAGTTTGCTGGCTTTGGCGTTTCAGTTTGCTGCACCTGTGGCTATATTTTTGCTGACCTTTTTGATTAAGCGTAATTTTTCTATTAAAATCATTGCGTTATGTGCAAGCTTTGCCAATGCCATCGGAGCGGGTGGATTGTTGTGGCTGCCTGATTATTTGTATGTGTGGTCGGCGTTGATGGGTTTTGGTGGGGCATCCATCTTTACGCTGTCGCTCATGCTGTTTTCCATTCGCACGACCAGCACGGAGACTGCACGAGATTTATCAGGCATGGTGCAGGCGGTGGGTTATGTGGTGGCGTTTTTTGGTCCATTGGTGCTTGGTAAATTGTATGAAAAAACAGGGACTTGGGAGCTGTCTTTGCAGGTGCTGTTTGTGCTGATGTGCGTCAATATTGGTTTTGGTTGGTTGGCAGGTCGGGGGAATAAGGTGGATTAGGGTTTAAAATCAATTAGCTATCAATTTTTTATAAATTTTACTTGCAATATATTTCTTCAAATATTATCATATAATAACATTTATATTGGAATATTATTTATGAGTACTAAACATGATGAATGCTTGGTTGTTTTTACCTACAATGGCAAAAGCGAAATTTTAGAAGTGGGTTGCAGTGGTGATTGGCGTTTTAATGTACGCCGTGCTAATCGTTGCAAATATTTGATTTGCATACAACTTATTGGAAATTGGGGCGAACCAGAAGCTCCTTCGCATACTGCTTTTTTGCTTGGCAAAATCAGTGATATTAAGCCAAATTCTAAGGGCGACCGTTACGAAGTATATATTAGTGAGTATGCTGATATTCATATATTAACAATTAATGGAGAGAAAATTAAAGGTAATGCAAATCCTGTTGCTTATTACACTTTGCAGGATTTTGGTATCAATGTAGATGAGTTGGAATTTCATGCTGTTATCCCGACTAATCCCGTGATTGAACCCAGACAAATACAAAGTCCGTCTAACATAGATGAAACTTTGACCATCAGCGAAGCTAAACGCCGTCTGGCTTTGACACTTGGCGTAAGCGAAAGCAATATCACCATCACTATCAGTAGCTAAGGAGCTATCATGACTAACGAAACTTTCACCCCAAACAATTTTTGGCACATGCAAATGCACCCAACAGACGAGCAAGGCGATTTTGCACCAAATATTCCGTATATTTTGGAACAATGCAGATTTATTGGGCTTGGCGAATGGGAAGGCGGTCAGGAGCAAATTGAGCGGTTTCGCCACAAAATGCAAGTCAATGACATTGTTGCTATTCGTGATGGAGCAAAGTTTATTGCCCTCGTGCAAGTGATTGGTGGAGCATATCAAATCAAGAATGACAGCGACCCACGCACTAAGTGGATAGAAAACCGCCGACCCATACGAATATTAGATTGGGAAATTGATGGTAAAAAAGTGCGTGAATGCCCTGCTCCAATGGGTGCAATAAACCGCTGTACCAATGACCACGCTGAAACCACACAAATCATCAAGGAATGGTACGAAAAAGTCGCCACAATGATGACTGCTCGTGGTGTGGCGTTGCCGGTATGATGGAAGTCGCCTACTTCCAGATGGTAGGACAAGGCAAAGCACGCAATCAAGATGCCTTGTTTGCTGGGGTAGAAGTCAAATTTGCCAAACTCAACAAAGCTCGCTTGGTGGAAGTTCCATCAAGCGGATTTTGTTTGGCGGTCGCAGATGGCGTGTCTAATAGCCCAAGCTCGCACCTTGCCAGTCGTTTTTGGTTACAAAAAATCGCCGAGACACCGCTTGATAAAATAGGTGCAAGGGACTTTTTTGAGCGAAATTTTGAGCAATTTTGTGAAGAAATCAGCCCTGTGGCGTATGGGTCTAGTACGACATTAGCAGGGGTGGTGATTGATGAGTGTGGGGCATGTCGGTTTTTTAATATTGGCGATAGTCGTATTTATCTTATTGATAATGCTGGTAAATTTACCCAGCTAAGTCATGACCATACCGTACTCAATGACATGATAGCCGAAGGGCTTGCCAAGCCTGATGGGAATTACGCCAGTATGTATAACGCCCTGTCGCAATGCCTAATCGCTGATAGTGAAGAATATGATTTTAGTGTATATAGAGCCAAATGCACATTAAAACCAGGCGAAAGTTTGCTATTGTGTACAGACGGATTGACCGATGAGTTAGATGATGAAACATTATCCAAGCTTTGGCAATGTGGCGATGGTCTGTGTGAAAAATTAGAAACCCTACGTCAAGCGGTTAAGGCTTGTGTAGGGTATGATGATTGTTCGGTTGTGGTGGCAAGCTGGGCTTAGTTATCCCACCGTCTAAACACCAAACTCCCATTTGTCCCACCAAAGCCAAAACTGTTAGACACCGCATAATCAACATCACTGACGGTGCGAGCAGTGTGGGCGATATAGTCTAATGTGCAATCAGGGTCTGGGTTGTCTAGGTTGATGGTGGGGGGTAGGATTTGGTGTTGCAGAGCCAGCACGCTGATGATGGCTTCAACCGCTCCTGCTGCACCCAATAAATGCCCTGTCATGGATTTGGTGGAGCTGACCAAAATATCATCGCCAAATAAAGCCTGTATCGCATGGCTTTCTGCCACGTCTCCTGCGGGGGTGGAAGTGCCGTGGGCGTTGATGTAGCCAACTTTATCAGGACTGATGCCTGCATCATTTAGGGCATTTTGCATGGCTCTTTTTGCTCCGTTGCCATCAGTGGGCGGTGCGGTGATGTGGCTGGCATCATCACTCATGCCAAAACCTGCCACTTCTGCTAAGATGGTCGCTCCACGAGCTTTGGCGTGTGCCAAACTTTCTAGCACCAAAGCACCTGCCCCATCTCCCAACACAAAACCATCTCTGTCTTTGTCAAAAGGACGAGAAGCACGAGTTGGCTCGTCGTTGCGTGTGGACAAGGCGTGCATGGCGGCAAAGCCTGACATACCTAGGGGCGTTGAGCCTTTTTCGCTGCCGCCCACCACCACAGCATCCAAATCTCCATAGGCGATGAGTCTTGCCCCTAGACCGATGGCGTGTGTGGATGTGGTGCAGGCGGTGGCAGTGGCAAGATTTGCTCCACGCAGATTGTGGCGAATGGCGATAAGACCTGCGGGCATATTAACAATCGTGCCTGGGATAATAAAGGGCGAGACTTTTTTAGCACCATGTGCGCGCAGAGTATCACGGCTGCTTTCTATGGTTTGTAGTCCGCCAATGCCTGAGCCCATTATGACCCCAAAGCGTTCGCTATCTACATTGATGGGCAAGCTATCACCCTGAATGCCATCTATCAGACCTGCATGATACAAGGCTTGGGCACTGGCAACTTGGGCATAGTGCATGAACTCATCATAACGGCGAACGTCTTTGGGATTAAGATGGGTTTTGGCATCAAAATTCTTAATGCGTCCTGCAATGCGTGAGCGAAATTCACTCATATCGCCATCAACATCATCAAAACCATCAATGACATCAATGCCACTTTTGCCTGCCATCAGGTTTGCCCATAGACCATCTAAATCATTGCCAATTGGTGTGATGGCGCCCATGCCTGTGATGACAACACGTTCATGGTCAGGGCGTTCAAAATGTGGGGGTTTTTGGCGAGTGGATTGGCTGTTTGGTGTTTGGGTCATGGCTTATCCATAAAAATTTATATTGATAAAGCCTATATTATCATGATTTTTTACGAATTTATAGTGTACATTTATAAACGGTATAAAAAATTTCCCAAAGCGAACTTTGGGAAATTTGAAGGTTTGACCAATATTATTTGCGGTCTTCAAGCTTAACAAATGTACGGTGTGTTTCGCCTGTGTAACGCTGACGTGGACGACCGATTTTGAAAGGCTCTGAGTGCATCTCAATCCAATGGCTAATCCAACCCACTGTACGAGCTAGGGCAAAGATGACAGTAAACATGGATGTTGGAATGCCAATGGCTTTTAGGATAATGCCAGAGTAGAAGTCCACGTTTGGATAGAGCTTACGCTCAATGAAGTAGGGGTCAGATAGGGCGATTTTTTCTAATTCCATCGCCAGTTGTAGCTTGGGGTCATTAACACCCAATGCACCTAGTACTTCATCACAGGTCTCTTTCATCACTTTGGCACGTGGGTCAAAGTTTTTGTAAACACGGTGTCCAAAGCCCATCAATTTGGCTTCTTTGGTTTTGACTTTTTCCATAAATGGTGCGACATTGTCAATCGTGCCAATCTCATCTAGCATGGTCAATACCGCTTCGTTAGCACCGCCATGTGAAGGTCCCCATAGTGCTACAATACCCGCGGCGATACACGCATAAGGGTTGGCACCTGTTGAACCTGCCAGACGCACCGTAGAAGTAGAAGCGTTTTGTTCGTGGTCAGCGTGTAGGGTAAAGATTTTGTCCATCGCTTTAACCAACACAGGGTTTGGCTTATAATCGACATCGCCAGGGGTAGCAAACATCATATACAAGAAGTTTTCAGCGTAGCTAAAATCTTTTCTTGGATACAAGAAAGGCTCGCCAATGGAGTATTTGTAGCTCATGGCGGCAAGTGTTGGTACTTTGGCAATCAAATCTACCGCTGTCTCATCACGGTGAGCAGGGTCAGAGATGTCAAGGTGATTGTGATAAAATGCAGATAACGCACCAACCACACCGACCATAATCGCCATTGGGTGAGCATCACGGCGAAAACCTTCAAAGAATTTACGCAATTGGTCATGCACTGCCATTTTGCTAGAAACACGCTCATAGAACGCTGCCTTTTGCTCAGCATTTGGCAAATCGCCATACAAAAGGGCGTAGCAAACTTCTAGATATTCGGCGTTGTCCGCCAGCTCATCAATGGCATAGCCACGGTGCAGCAGTTCACCTTTGTCGCCGTCGATATAGGTCAGCTTAGACTCCACGGGTGCTGTCGCCATAAAGCCGGGGTCATACGTCCAAAATCCTGCTTTGTTTACTGCACTTACGTCCAAAACGGGACGACCAAGGGTGCTTTCTAGCACAGGCATCTCATATTCTTGACCATCTACCACTAATTTGACTTGTTTTGACATAATAACCTCATTGGTTGGTGGTGTCCTATTCCTAAATAAGACATAAACATATTTTGATGACCAGCCTTGGCAATCAAAATACAAACTCCTTTTGTGCATGGAGACTTTGTAAATTTTCCAAGCGTTATGATGATACAAAAACTTTGGTAAACTTACAAGCCCATTTTAAATAAATTTCATAAGTTTATTGTAAATAGTTATCATATACTGTTATTTGAAATAATTTGTAACAATATTACTAAAATGCTGATGGATTTTTATAAATATTTATGAAATTTTACACAAAACCACTAAATTCATTTGTAAAATTTTGCTAAGCGTTTTATAATTTCAAGGATTTATTTACCTAATTTTATAAATGATAATCACTTGTGATTTTTAGTGATGATTTTGTAAAATTTTTGATTTTTGGTATTTGCTGTGCTAAGTGCTAAGGAAGTTCTTAGTGTGTATTAAAAACGTACACCCGACAGCCAGCCAGCTCTCCTTGCCGTTTTAGGCGTAATTTTTTATAAGGATGCCCGCTGTGAAAAGCAACCGACCAATTAACTTGTCTATGGGTCAAGTGCTTGCGGTGAACTCAAAATCACCCATCGCTATGGCTTCAATCTTGCACCGTGTGTCAGGTGTGGTGCTGTTCTTGCTTATGCCTGTGATGCTTTGTGTCTTGCAGACATCCTTGTCATCAGAACAAGGATTTAATACTGTATTTGATAACGTTGCTCTGCGTTTTGTGGCGTGGATTTTTGTGGCAGGCACGGCTTATCATTTTGTGATGGGTGTCAAGCATCTACTTGCTGATATGGGCATGAACGAAGAGTTCAACTCTGGTAAGACAGCAGCAATTGTCAGCTTTGTCATCGCTGTTATCTTGATTGTGGCTTCATTGATATGGGTGATGTTCTGATGCAAAGAAATAGTTTTAGCGTAAAAAGTGCGTCAGGTCTGACAGGTTCAGGCTCTCGTGATTGGTTCTTGCAACGTGCCAGTGCGGTGGTGTTGGCAGTTTATAGTTTGGTCATTATTGGTTTTTTCTTGACTAATGATGTTAATTATGAAACTTGGCATTGTTTTATGACATCATTGCCCATGAAAATTTTTACTTTGGTGTCTATCTTATCGCTGGTGTTTCATGCGTGGGTGGGTATGTGGACGGTCTTTACTGACTATGTCAAATCGTCAGGGTTGCGTTTGGTTTTACAAATTGTAACCGTAGCGGCGATTTTGGTATATTTGGTTTGGGGCGTGATTATTTTTTGGGGCTAACCAAAATTTTCCCAATAATCATTTAACTATCTGATAGGAATTAACATGGCATTAGCACAAGAAAAAATTGACAATATCCCCACCTTAAACTTTGATGCGGTCATCGTTGGTGGTGGTGGCTCGGGCATGCGAGCATCTTTACAGTTGGTTGAAGGTGGCATGAAAGTTGCCGTTTTGACCAAAGTTTTCCCAACCCGTTCACATACCGTGGCCGCCCAAGGTGGTATCGGAGCCTCTTTGGGGAACATGAGTCCTGACAACTGGCATTTTCACTTTTATGACACCGTTAAAGGTTCTGACTGGCTGGGCGACCAAGACGCCATTGAATATATGTGCCGTGAAGCCCCAAAAGTGGTCTACGAGCTAGAACATATGGGCATGCCTTTTGACCGTAATGCCGATGGTACGATTTATCAGCGTCCTTTTGGTGGTCATAGTGCTGAGTATGGAGCAAAGCCAGTGCCACGTGCTTGTGCGGCAGCCGACCGTACAGGTCATGCACTACTGCACACCCTTTATCAAAAAAACCTAGAAAAAGGCACACAGTTTTATATTGAATGGATTGCTCTTGACTTGATTAAAGACTTGGAAGGCAACATCAATGGTGTGATTGCACTTGACCAAGAAACAGGTAACATTTCTGTTTTCCAAGCACCAACAACCGTACTTGCCACAGGTGGTGCAGGACGTATTTTCCGTGCATCAACCAACGCCTACATCAACACAGGCGATGGTTTGGGTATGGCGGTGCGTGCTGGCATTCCTTTGCAGGACATGGAATTTTGGCAATTTCACCCCACAGGCGTGGCAGGAGCGGGTGTGCTTTTGACCGAAGGCTGTCGTGGTGAAGGGGCAATTTTGCGTAACAAACATGGCGAGCCGTTCATGGAGCGTTATGCCCCAACCCTAAAAGACCTTGCTCCCCGTGATTTCGTGTCTCGTTCTATGGACCAAGAAATCAAAGAAGGTCGTGGCTGTGGTCCTAATGGCGACTATATCGTGATGGATATGACGCACCTAGGTCATGCTGAGATTATGAAACGTCTGCCGTCGGTGTTTGAGATTAGTCATAACTTTGCTAACGTGGACATCACCAAAGAACCAGTGCCAGTTGTGCCAACCATTCACTACATGATGGGCGGTATTCCCACCAACATTCACGGTCAAGTAACCGTGCCTGTGCTAGATGGTCATGTTGACGAAGAAGGCCTATATACCGAAGGTCGTATCGTGAAAGGTTTGTATGCCATTGGTGAGTGTGCGTGTGTGTCAGTACATGGGGCAAACCGCTTAGGTACTAATTCATTGCTTGACCTTGTGGTCTTTGGTCGTGCGGCAGGTCAGCATATTTTGGACGAGTTTGCCAAATCTGACCACAGTTATAAACCAATGAATCCACGTGTGCTGGACTTTACCCAAGCTCGCCTTGACAAACTTCAAAACTCCACTGAAGGCTATAACGCCCAAGAAGTGGCTGATGAGATTCGTGCTGTCATGCAGGCTCATGCTGGGGTGTTCCGCACTCAAGCCTTGATGGATGAAGGTGTTGAGAAGATTTTGGCACTTGCACCAAAAGTTGCTAATATCCACCTAAAAGACAAATCAGCCGTCTTTAATACTGCTCGTATTGAGGCCTTGGAAGTGGCAAACTTGTATGAAGTTGCCAAAGCGACCATGCTGTCGGCAGCATTACGCCATGAGTGCCGTGGGGCTCATAGTGTGCTTGATTATGAGCGTCCAGAAGATGACCCATACGCACCGCTTGGGCGTAATGACCATGAATGGATGAAACATACGCTTTGGTACTCTGAGGGCAACCGTGTGATTTATAAGCCTGTGCGTAAACAGCCTTTGACGGTGGAATACTGTGTCCCCCGTGTGCGTACATTCTAAATTCTAATTAAAACTAACAAAAGGCGTGTCGCCAAATAGACTAGCCACACGCCTGTGGAGAAGAATTATGAGTCGTGGAACTCGCATTGTAGAAATCTATCGTTACGACCCTGATAAAGACAAAGCCCCTTATATGCAGACATACGAGATTGAGCTGTTAGACTCTGACCGTATGCTCCTTGATGTGCTATTACGCCTAAAAAAAATGGACGAAACTTTGACTTTTCGTCGTAGTTGCCGTGAGGGAATTTGTGGCTCTGATGGCGTTAATATCAATGGTAAAAATGGCTTGGCGTGTTTGATTAACATGAATACCTTGCCAAATAAAATCGTGGTGCGTCCATTGCCAGGTCTGCCTGTCATCAAAGATTTGGTGGTGGACATGAACCAGTTTTATGCTCAGTACGAAAAAGTGCACCCATATCTGATTAACCGCCAGCCACCACCAGCCAAAGAACGCCTACAATCTCAGGCTGACCGTGAAAAACTCAACGGCTTATATGAGTGCATTTTGTGTGCGTGTTGCTCAACGTCTTGCCCATCATTTTGGTGGAATCCAGACAAATTTTTGGGACCATCAGCACTGCTAAACGGCTATCGTTTTATCATTGACAGTCGCGATACGGATACTCGTGCCAGATTGGCTCGCCTTGATGACCCGTTTAGTTTGTTCCGTTGCCGTGGTATCATGAACTGTGTGTCAGTATGTCCTAAGGGTCTAAACCCCACCAAAGCCATCGGACATATTCGCAACATGCTTTTAGAAACCGCTAGCTGATTTGTGGCAAACAAAAAGACCTTTTCATAAGGTCTTTTTTTTATTTTAAACATAAAATAACAGATGAAATAATGGCGTAACATTTTTAGCAAAACCTTTAAAAAGCCCAAGTTAAGCATGGGGAAGTGAATGGAATAATTATTAATAAATATTGCACCATCTATTTGAAAAATCATCATTTTTTAAAATAAATGAACATTGATTTTTGGTGAGATATTGGATTATGTCATTAAAAATTTTAATTAAAAATATTGATGAAATTAATAGAATAAGGCTAAATTTTACTTGATTTATGGTTATTGTGGGATGGTGGTGGTAAAATTTTTAAACAGGGCGTGTTTTTATGGGGATTGAAACTTGTTATATTTTGTTAAATGGCGTACACTATGCAAGATGTGCGTATTGTACACGCAGACAGATGATTTGTTTGGTTTATGATTGACCAAATGATAGATTAACCACCAATATGGCGAGTATTATGACAAACAGCAGTAAAGATACCATTGCGTATAAAAATACTGAGCTGACCGCAGATGGGATTGCGTACATTGAGACGCTTTATGAAGACTATTTGGCGGATAAAAACAGCGTAAGCGAAGAATGGCAGCAATATTTTGCTCAATATGAGCAAGCAGGCGATGCCCCACACAATGCCATCAAAGAGCAGTTTTTGCTTTTGGCACGTAACCAAACCAATGCTCGTCCTGTCGTGCAGACTGTTGGTACTGGTGAGTGCGATCCTAAACAAATGGCAGTGCAACAGCTTATTAGTGCCTATCGCCGCCGTGGTCATCGCAAAGCCAAACTTGACCCATTAGGACTACAAAAGCGTGAAGCCATTGAAGATTTGACTTTACAATATCATGGCTTGTCTGAGTCTGACCTAGATGCCGTTTTTCCGACCACGCTGATGCATATTGGCAAATCCGAAGCCACGTTGCGTGAAATCATTGAAGTGTGTGAGCGGATTTATTGTGGCAGTATTGGCTATGAGTACATGCACGTCTTTACCGCCACCGAAAAAAAATGGATTGAAAAATACATTGAATCCAACCAAGGCTACATCAAGTTTGACAAAGAAAAGAAACTTGAAATCCTAGAACGCCTGACCGCTGCCGAAGGGCTAGAAAAGTATTTGGCTCGTAAATATACAGGCGTAAAACGTTTTGGCTTAGAAGGTGGCGAGAGCTTTATCCCATCAGTGCACGAGATGATTCAACGTGTGGGTACTTATGGTGCCAAAGAAGTGGTCATTGGTATGGCTCACCGTGGACGCTTAAACCTGCTTGTCAATATCATGGGTAAAAATCCATCAGTGCTGTTTGATGAGTTTGATGGCAAAATTCAGCCCACCACAGGTTCAGGCGACGTTAAATATCACAACGGATTTAGCTCAAACGTCATCACCAAAGGCGGTGAGCTACATTTGGCATTGGCTTACAACCCATCTCACCTAGAAATCGTCTCGCCTGTGATGCTTGGTTCGGTGCGTGCCAGACAAGCTCGCCGTAGTGAAAAATATGGCTATGACATTGACAACAGTACCGTGTTGCCTATCGTGGTGCATGGTGATGCTGCTTTTGCTGGTCAAGGTGTCAACCAAGAAACCTTCCAAATGTCGCAAACTCGTGCCTACAAAACAGGCGGCACAGTACACATTGTCATCAATAACCAAGTGGGCTTTACCACTTCTCGCCCCGAAGACGCTCGCTCTACTGAATACTGTACAGATGTTGCCAAAATGGTGCATGCCCCTGTTTTGCACGTCAATGGCGACGACCCTGAGGCGGTGGTGTTTGCCAGCCAGCTTGTGCTAGATTATCGCACTGAGTTTGGTAAAGACGTGGTGCTAGATTTGGTGTGTTATCGCCGTAATGGTCATAACGAATCTGATGAGCCAATGGCAACACAGCCTTTGATGTATCAAATCATCAAAAAACTGCCCACCACTCGCACCCAATATGCTCAAAAATTGGTTGATGAAGGCGTATTGACTGCTGAAGAGGCAAGTCAAATAGAAGACGCTTATCGTGTTGCCCTAGACAACGGTGATGATGTGGCACAAGGGCTTGCCAAAGAGCCTGATACCAAGCTGTTTGTGGATTGGAAGCCGTACTTGGGTCATACACTAGAAGATGATTGGCAAACAGGCGTGCCTGCCGAAAAACTAAAATCTTATGCTCATGCCATGGCAAAAATCCCAGAAGGCTTTGAGCTACAACGCCAAGTTGCCAAAGTGATAGAGCAGCGTCTTAACATGCAAACTGGCAAAGAGCCACTCAACTGGGGAGCTGCTGAGACTTTGGCGTACGCCAGTCTTGTGGACGAAGGCTCGCTGGTGCGTATCACGGGCGAAGATGTGGGTCGTGGTACATTTAGCCACCGTCATTCAGAGCTGTTTAACATGAAAGACGGCAGTATGTACATTCCGCTACAACACGTCAGCGAAAACCAAGCCCGCTTTGCCACATACAACTCGCTACTGTCCGAAGAAGCGGTGCTCGCTTTTGAGTATGGCTATGCCACCACCATGCCAAACGCTTTGATTGTTTGGGAAGCTCAGTTTGGTGATTTTGCTAATGGTGCTCAGGTGGTGATTGACCAGTTTATCTCATCTGGCGAGACCAAATGGCAACGTGTTTGTGGTTTGACCATGCTATTGCCACACGGCTTTGAAGGTCAAGGTCCTGAGCATTCATCAGCACGTTTGGAGCGTTTTTTACAGTTGTGTGCCGAAGACAACATGCAGGTGATTACCCCAACCACCCCTGCACAGATTTTCCACGCACTACGCCGTCAGGTGGTACGCCCAATCCGCAAACCATTGGTGGTGATGTCGCCAAAATCTCTACTTCGCCACCCATTAGCCACATCCATGCTTGATGAGTTGGTAGATGGTAAGTTTGAGACGGTGCTGCCTGAGATTGATGCACTCGACAACAGCAAAGTGGTGCGTTTGGTGCTATGTGGTGGTAAAGTGTACTATGAGCTACTAGAAGCTCGCCGCAAACTTGGCATTGATGATGTGGCGATTGTGCGTATTGAGCAGCTATATCCGCTGCCCAAAGAGCGTATCGTGGCTGAACTTGCCAAATATCCAAACTTAGAGCAAATCATGTGGACACAAGAAGAGCCACTTAACCAAGGTGCATGGCTATATCTGGCTCCGCATTTGTATGGTTTGGTTGATGAACATTTGACCGATGCCAAAGTCATCAAGCCATCAGCTCGTCCATCAGCCGCCGCTCCTGCGACAGGCTCACCAAAAATGCACAACGCTCAACAAAAAGCACTCATTGCCAACGCTTTGAATGTGTCTGTTGAAGCGTTGCAATAATTTAATTTTGCCAAGAGCTGATGGGCTTTTGGCATTGTTTTAATACTTAAAAATATTGGAGTTTTGTATGTCTCAAATTAAAGCCCCCGTTTTTCCAGAATCAGTACAAGACGGCACCATCGTAGAATGGCACGTTGCCGAAGGTGAGCAGGTCAGCCGAGACCAGTTGCTTGCCGAGATTGAAACCGATAAAGTGGTTTTAGAAGTGGTTGCTCCTGATGATGGCGTGGTAACAAGCATCATCAAGGGCGTGGACAGCACTGTATTGTCTGATGAGCCAATCGCTCAGTTTGAAGCAGGTGCAACTGCTGAGCCAAAAGCCCAGCTATCAAAAGACGAAGCTGAACAAGGCACCACCATTGACCCAGCTTCTGTTGCTGCCCCTGTTCAACCAAAAGCCCAAACCGAAGCTGACTATAAAGACCAAGCCCCAGCAGTACGCAAAGCTGCCAAAGAAACAGGCGTAAATCCTGCGGACGTTCAAGGCTCTGGTCGTGGTGGTCGTGTTACCAAATCAGACATGGTAAACCCCACCCTAAAAGCGGACAATGGTCAAGTAATTGCCACTGCGGTCGGTCAGCGTATTGAAAAACGTGAGCCAATGACACGTCTGCGTAAACGTATCGCTGAGCGTTTGTTGTCTGCCACCCAAGAAACCGCCATGCTGACGACTTTTAACGAAGTCAATATGAAGCCACTTATGGACTTGCGTGCCAAATACAAAGACCAATTTGAAAAACGCCACGGCGTAAAACTTGGCTTTATGTCGCTATTTGTTAAAGCTGCCACTGAAGCCTTAAAACGTTTCCCTGCGGTGAATGCGTCTATTGATGGCGATGACATCATTTATCATGGTTATTATGATGTGGGCGTGGCAGTATCTAGCGACCGTGGTTTGGTTGTGCCTGTGCTGCGTGATACTGACACCATGGGACTGGCTGACATTGAAGGTGGTATCCGTGATTATGCCATCAAAGCCCGTGAAGGCAAATTATCTATTGATGAGATGACAGGCGGTACATTTACCATTACCAACGGTGGTGTGTTTGGCTCGCTACTTTCTACCCCAATCATCAACCCACCACAAACCGCCATTTTGGGCATGCACGCCATCAATGAACGTCCAATGGCGGTTAATGGTCAAGTGGTGATTTTGCCAATGATGTATTTGGCATTGTCTTATGACCACCGTTTGATTGATGGTAAAGATGCGGTGCAGTTTTTGGTAACCATCAAAGAGCTGATTGAAGACCCTGCACGTTTGCTGTTGGATTTGTAATAAAAACAACAATGCCTATCGCAAGGTAGGCATTTATCATGTAAACAAGAAAAACCAAGAGAGTAAAATTATGAAAACTTCTTATGATTTAGTGGTCATCGGTGGCGGACCGGGCGGTTATGAAGCTGCCATTCGTGGGGCTCAGCTGGGCTTTTCTGTGGCGTGTATTGAAAAACGTATCCACAAAGGTGAGCCTGCTTTGGGTGGCACGTGTCTGAATGTCGGCTGTATTCCATCAAAGGCACTCTTAGACAGCTCACATCGCTACGAAGCGACCAAACATGAGCTTGCTGAGCATGGTATCAGCACAGGTGAAGTTGCCATTGATGTTGCTAAAATGCTTGAACGTAAAGACAGCATTGTTAAGGGTTTGACCGCTGGGGTGGCAGGACTTTTAAAAGGCAATGGCGTGGACTGGCTACAAGGCGTGGGTACGCTGCTTGATGGCAAAGGTGAGCAAAAACAAGTCAAATTTACCAATCATGATGGCGAAGAAACCGTTATTACTACTAAGTATGTCATTTTGGCGACAGGTTCTGTGCCGATTGAGATTCCTGTTGCCAAAACCGATGGTGAGTACATTGTTGATAGCACAGGTGCGTTAGAGTTTAGCGAAGCCCCTAAGCGTCTAGGTGTGATTGGTGCGGGTGTGATTGGTTTGGAGCTTGGCTCGGTATGGCGTCGTTTGGGCAGTGAAGTGGTGGTGTATGAAGCCATGCCAACTTTCTTGGCTGCGGCTGACAAAGACATTTCAAAAGAAGCTGCCAAACTTTTGAAAAAACAAGGGCTTGATATTCGTGTGGACACCAAAGTAACCAACGCTGAAGTGGTCAATGGTGAAGTGGTGGTAACCACCGATGTCAAAGGCGAAACCAAAACAGAAGTCTTTGACAAACTCATCGTTTGTGTGGGTCGTCGTGCGTACAGCGAAAAGCTATTGGCAGAAGGCTGTGGCATTACGCTTACCGAGCGTGGTTTGGTGGCAGTTGATGACCAATGCAAAACCAATCTAGATGGTGTGTATGCCATTGGTGATTTGGTGCGTGGACCAATGCTGGCTCATAAAGCGATGGAAGAAGGCATGATGGCGGTGGAGCGTCTGCATGGCGAAAAAGCCCAAGTCAACTACGACACCATCATCAGCGTGATTTATACACACCCAGAGATTGCGTGGGTGGGTCTGACCGAAGAGCAAGCCAAAGAAAAAGGTCATGAAGTCAAAACAGGCTCATTTAGCCTAGCTGCCAATGGTCGTGCTTTGGCACAAGGCGAAGGTGTGGGACTGATTAAAGTGGTGGCTGATACCAAAACTGACCGCTTGCTTGGTATGCACATGGTGGGTGTGGGTGCTGGTGATATTGTTCACCAAGGCATGATTGCTCTTGAATTTGTGTCTAGCATTGAAGATTTGCAGCTGATGACCTTTGCTCACCCAACGGTGTCAGAAGCAGTACATGAAGCAGCATTATCGGCTGATGGTCGGGCGATTCATGCCATTCAACGCAAAAAACGCTAGGTCATTTACATGCTTTAATTTTTGAGCTATATCTAAAAATTGCATGTCATATAAAAATAGATGGTATTTTGCCATCTATTTTTTATGTCGGGTATGTTGTTTGTAAGCAAGGGTAAACAATTGGTATTAAAGTGGTTTTTATGTTATAATAAAATGTAATGATGATAACTTTGCAGTTATAATGAAAACTCCCTTTCTTTACTCGATGAGTAGTATGTTACTTATCACTGCCTTATCAGGCTGCCAAGCCATCAGTAACTGGCAGCCCGCATCAGGTCCTAGCAAAAGAATCATAGAACAACAGGTAGATACCGCAGGCACAGGTCTAACCATCATTGATATTGACAATCAAATCACTCATCGGACCACAGATGTAAGCCCAAACAGGCGTTTTTCCGATTATTTTCGTACGTCATCAGGCTTTAATAACACCATCAATGCAGGCGATGTGGTGGATGTGTCCATTTGGGAAGCACCCCCTGCCTTATTATTTGGTTCTGCCAGCGATATTGCCACTTTAACAGGTTCAAAAGAAGTGAAATTACCCGAACAGATGGTGGATAATCGTGGACAGATTACCATTCCTTTTGTGGGTAAACTGGTTGTTTCGGGCAAAACCCCACAACAAGTGCAGGACATGATTGTTAAAGGCTTGCACAAAAAGGCTAACAACCCAAGTGCGGTCGTACGCATTGCCAAAAATAATACTGCTGATATCACCATCATTGGCGAAGTCAATAACAGTACTCGCATGCCATTGACAGGCAAAGGAGAGAGACTGTTAGATGCCATTGCTGCCGCAGGTGGTACAAAGCACCCATCTAGCCGTGT
This sequence comes from Moraxella sp. VT-16-12, assembly GCF_002224245.2. Lineage (GTDB taxonomy): Bacteria > Pseudomonadota > Gammaproteobacteria > Pseudomonadales > Moraxellaceae > Moraxella. The sequence goes on along the minus strand of NZ_NKHK02000005.1, from coordinate 94,899 downwards.
AACCATTCAGCTCAACCGCCGTGGACAATCGGTGGAGATGCCCTTTGATAAGGTGATGAGCGACCCTGCCCAAAATGTCTTATTACAAAAAGGCGACGTGGTGGCGGTGCATTATCAAACCAAAAGTTTTACCGTATTAGGAGCGGTCGCCAAAAATGATGAGATTAGCTTTGAGACAGGTGGCATCTCACTCATGCAAGCATTGGCTCGGGCAGGTGGTTTAAATGACAGTCGGGCAGATGCTCGTGGTGTGTTTATTTTTCGTCAAGAATCCATTAATGTTTTAAATGCTGAGCAATACCAAGCTTTGCCCCCAGAGTTTCGTCGCCAGTCTATTGTGCCTGTTATTTATCGCTTAAATCTTAAAGACCCCATTAACTATATTGTCGCTCAAAACTTTGCCGTTAAGGACAAAGATTTGATTTATGTGTCTAATGCCCCAGCCGTGGAGTTTCGTAAATTTGTTACTTTGATAGGACAAGGAGCATTTATTATTAACACCATAGATAATTTAAATGAATGATGGGGACAATATGTTAAAAAAACCAAAAATTAAAAAAATCACCACATATTTAGACCCTTTATTTTGGTTGTGTGTGGTTGTGCCAACACTACTGCTGTCTATTTATTATGGATTTATTGCCTCTGATGTTTATACGTCAGAATCTAAATTTGTCATCAGAAGCCCTAATCAGCAATCCACCTCAGGATTGGGCATGATGCTACAAAATATTGGATTTAGTGCTTCATCTGATGACAGTTATTTGGTGCGTGATTATTTGACCAGTCGTGATGCTACCCAAAATCTAAAAGACGAGCTGGACATTCAAAATAAATATTCTGATAAGTCAGTGGACATTGTCAGCCGTTTTGGGGTGATAAAAAAACCCACCTTTGAGAATTTTTATGAATATTTTGATAAAAAAGTCAAAGTGGTTTATGACCCAGCGTCTTCCATTTCCACCTTACAAATAGAAGCTTATACTGCCGATGACGCTCAAAAAATCAATCAGGCCTTATTAAAGATGAGCGAAGACGTCATTAACCGCATTAACAATAATGCCAAAAATGACATTTTGGTCGCCTCTGAAAAAGAAGTCAAAGAAGCCCAAGACAAATCATCGGCTGCTGCCAATAATTTGGCAGAATATCGGGTAAAAAATGAAGTCTTTAATCCAGAAGGACAGTCTGCCATTGTGCTGCAAGAGATTTCAAAATTGCAAGATGCACTCATTCAGACCGAAACGCAATTAACCCAAGCCAAAGAAATCACCCCAGAAAACCCACAAATCAAAGCGATGGAAACGCGCATTAAAAGCCTAAAAAAGAACATCGCCGAAAAATCCAAACTGGTGACTGGCCCCACAGACGTGTCGCTTTCTAATCGCTCGGTGGAGTTTCAGCGCTTGCAATTAGAAAAAGAGCTGGCGGACAAACAACTGGTGTCTGCGATGGCAAGCTATGAGCAGGCCAAAATTGATTTTAATCAAAAACAGCTGTATTTAGAGACCTTAGCTGCGCCTTCACTGCCTGATGAAGCCACCAAGCCTGAACGCTTTAAAAATGCGGTGTCGGGATTGGTGTTCTGTCTTTTGTTGTGGGGGACACTGCGTTTGTTCATCGCTGGGGTGAAAGAGCATAATGACTAATTATTTATCGTCCTTTAAGGCATTTGGTCATTCTTTAAAAATTCAGTTTAGAGTGGTTTATGCCCTGCTCATGCGTGAGATTATCACGCGCTATGGACGACATAATATTGGTTTTGCGTGGCTTTTTATTGAGCCAACGATTTTTGTGGCTTTCATTTCTTTATTTTGGGGACTGGTTCGAGCGGGACAGCATGGCATAGAAATGATTCCGTTTGCAGTGATTGGTTATTCGGTGGTGTTATGTTGGCGTAATAGTGCCAGCAAAGTCACCAAAGCCATAGGCGCCAATTCAGGGTTGTTATATCATCGTAATGTGACCATTTTGGACGTGTTTTTGGCGCGAATATGGTTGGAGATTTTTGGGGCGCTGATTTCATTTTTATTATTGTCTTTTATTTTTTATGTGCTCGGCGAGATGTCTTTACCCAATGATTTTTTATACATGGTTTATGGTGGGGCATTGTTGGTGTGGTTTACCGTGGCGTTTTCATTTGTAATGGGATCACTGTGTGAATTATCAGATTTGGTAAATCGCCTTTGGGGTATGATTAGCTTTGTCATGTTTCCCATTTCAGGGGCGTTATTTTTTGTGCATTGGCTGCCTGAGATTGCTAAAGAATATATTTTATATGTGCCCATGGTACATTTTACCGAAATGATTCGTCATGGGTATTATGGTGATGTGATTCCCACTTATGAAAGTATTGCTTATATGATTTCTTGTAATATTATCTTGTCTTTTGTTGGTTTGATGTTAATCAGACATATTAGCCATAAAGCAGAAATATAAAAAATATGATTAAATTAGAACATGTTACCAAAGTTTACCCCTTTGGCAAAGGCAAAAGAGAAGTACTAAAAGACATCAATCTCACCATTGACAACGGTGAAAAAGTTGGTATATTGGGCAGAAATGGCGCGGGCAAATCCACATTGGTCAGATTATTAGGTGGTGTGGAAAAACCCACTTCAGGCAAAATCATTAAAGACATGAACATTTCATGGCCAATTGCATTCAGTGGAGCGTTTCAAGGCAGTCTGACCGGCGCGGATAATGTTCGTTTTGTCTGTCGCATTTATAACACAGATTATCATCAAGCGATGGTGATGGTGGAATCCTTTGCTGAATTGGGCAAATACTTATATGAGCCTGTTAGAGTCTATTCATCAGGCATGAAAGCAAGATTGGCCTTTGCCATTTCTATGGCGATTGATTTTGACTGTTATTTGATTGATGAAGTGATTTCGGTGGGGGATGCCAGTTTTAAACAAAAATGCCAAACTGAGCTGTTTGAAAAACGTGGGCATAAAGCGATGATTTTGGTGTCTCATGAGCTAAATCTGGTCAAAAAATATTGTGATAAAGCCGCCATTTTAGATGCTGGGGTGATGACAGTATTTGATGATATGGAAGAGGCGTTTGGGGTTTATCGTGGTTTGTGATTTTTGGTAAATAATTTAACTTATCTGTTGGTACATGGGTGTAAAATGAATAAAATTGTAATTGTTGGATATTTGGAGGCTCTAGACCAGCAACCCAACCAATACTAGACTGGCTATATGAAATACAACGGTCAATTAAGTGCCTATAAAGTCAAAAAAATCATTAAATTGTTTTGTGTTGATGCGGATGTTGTCAAAATAATGCTTTTGATTAGCATTAAGCGTAATACAATTAACCATCGATACAACATCTTTCGTCAAGAAATTTATAAGTACCAAGTCAGAAAATATTATTATATGTGAAATAGAGCTTGACAAAAGCTACTTTGGTGCTAAATGCCAACGTAACTTTCATGGTAAGCTCAAGCGTGATCGTGGTGTACTAAAAACCTTTTTAGCATCTTTGAAAGAGATGATGGGGTCTATCTATGGGCTGTCATACTAGCCAAGTTTAATGGTATAACTGTCAACTTTGAGCTCCACTTAAAAGAATGCGAGTAGTGTTGAAATAAAGATGTTGATAAACTGCAACATTATTTATGGGATTTGGTTAATTTTTTAGGTTTGGTGGTATGGAATCATGACACTTACTTTTTTTTGTGAAAAAAACCAAGCATGTCGTCATAGATGAAGAGATATGTTAATGCAATGATGTTAGTTAATAATGTGGGTTAGTGGTGTTTTCAGGTACGAAAACATAGATATTAAGGATGCGTTTAGCAACTTGGCATATATAAGGTGAGATAATGGAGCAACAAAACAGTGTACGTAAAGATTCAGTGGTGATATATGGTGCGGGTGCTGGTGGTAGAGAGTTGTTTTATCATCTATGTAATAAAAATGAATATCATGTGGCGGGCTTTATAGATGATAATAAGACACTTGATGACGACAATATTGAAGGGGTGGGCATTTATGAGCCAATCCATCTTAAATCCATCATTGATCAGTATGGTGTTAAGATTGTCATTTTGGCCATCCCCTCACTGCCACAAAAAAGACGCTTGGAGATTTATGGGTTTTTAAATCAATTTCCAGTAAAAGTACTCACTTTGCCTAACTTAACTGATATTTTGCTAGGGCGTGCAAATACGTCACAAATTTATGACATTCAATTAGAGGATTTGTTGGGTAGAAATGTAGTGAAGCCATTAGGTGATTTGCTAAATAAAAATATCACAAATAAAACTGTATTAATTACAGGAGCTGGTGGTTCAATTGGTAGTGAGCTTGCCAGACAGGTGGTGAAATTAAATCCAAAAACACTAATTTTGTTTGATGTATCTGAATATGCACTATACACCATAGAAACTGAATTAAAAAAAGGCAATGATGCATTACCTATTTTTTCTATGATAGGTAGTGTGTTGGACAACATTGTACTCAGCCACATTTATTCTAAATTTTATGTTGATACTGTGTATCATGCCGCTGCTTATAAACATGTGCCAATGGTTGAGCATAATCCTTTTGCGGGTGTGATTAATAATTTTATTGGTACAGCAAATTGCGTAAGAGCAGCTATCAAGGCGGGTGTAGATACCTTTATTTTGATTTCGACAGATAAGGCTGTTCGCCCAACCAACATTATGGGTTGCAGTAAGAGACTGTCGGAAATTGTTTGTCAGGGCTTAGCCGCCAATCCAAATCATAAGACTAAGATCTCTATGGTGCGATTTGGCAATGTTTTAGGATCATCTGGATCAGTCATCCCTTTGTTTAAGCGACAGATTCAAGAGGGTGGACCTGTCACTGTAACACATCCTGAAATTACCCGTTATTTTATGACTATTCCTGAGGCATCCCAGCTTGTGATTCAGGCAGGGGCGATGGCGATGGGTGGCGATGTTTTTTTATTGGATATGGGTAAGCCTGTGAAGATTAATGATCTGGCTCAAAAAATGATTCGACTAAGTGGCCATGCCATCAAGAATCAATCCAATCCTGATGGTATTGATATTATTTATACAGGGTTAAGACCTGGTGAAAAGCTGTATGAAGAACTGCTTATTTCGGGAGAGGGTTTGCAAAAAACAGAACACCCCTTGATTATAAAAGCAATGGAAAAAAGCTTCCCAATTGATGAGATAGAAATATTTGAATCGAATTTATTAAAAGCTTACGAGGATAATAATATTCTATGGTTGATTAATCAACTAAGCTATTTTGTTGATGGTTATATCAAAAGCCATCTTATTCAAGCATATTAATTTTTTTAGGTGCTAAACTACTATGATTCATGATCAAAAATTTCTTCCTTTTTCTTTGCCTGACATTACAGAGGTCGAAATTCAAGAGGTGGTCGAAACCTTGCGTTCTGGCTGGGTGACGACGGGCCCAAAAGCGAGGCAATTTGAACAAGATTTTATCACATTCCTAGGTGATGAGACTCTTGAAGCGATCGCAGTAAATTCTGCCACATCAGGATTGCATCTTGCACTAGAAGCAGTGGGGGTGCAAGCGGGTGATGAGGTGATCGTACCCACCTATACGTTTACTGCTACTGCAGAAGTGGTGCGTTATTTAGGTGCGCACCCTGTGTTCGTGGACTCTGATCCCAACACTTACTGTATTGATCCTGTGCTGATTGAAGCGGCGATTACAACCAAAACGAAGGCAATCATCCCTGTGCATTTTGCGGGCTTGTCTGCGGATATGGATGCTATTTTAAGCATAGCTAAGCAACACAAGCTAAAAGTCATAGAGGATGCCGCTCATGCCTTTCCAACAAAATACAAAGGTGATTTAATCGGCACACTCCAGAGTGATGCCACGGTCTTTAGTTTTTATGCAAATAAAACCATGACTACAGGTGAAGGCGGTATGTTGGTTTCAAGAGATAAAGCGTTGATTAAGCGCGCTAAAGTTATGAGACTGCATGGTATTAGTCGAGATGCTTTCGATCGTTACCAATCAAAAACACCAGCATGGTTTTATGAAGTCATTGAGCCAGGGTATAAGTATAATCTACCAGACATCTGTGCTGCGATCGGTGTGCAGCAGCTAAAACGCATTAACGAGTTTCAAAAAAAGCGAGAGCTGCTCGCAGAGGCGTACCATGAAGCACTAAAAGATCTCCCCATCATTCTACCATTTGTTGCGAATAAAGAGGCAGGACATCAACATGCGTGGCACCTGTACCCCATTCAACTAACGGCTGGAGCAGGCATATCACGAGAAGATTTTATTATACAGATGTCGAAGTTTGGCATCGGTTGTTCTGTGCATTTTATTCCACTACATAAACACCCTGTATGGAGAGACATGTATCATTTACAGCCTGAGCATTTCCCAGTGGCAGAGCAGTTATATGCTCATGAAGTGTCTATCCCGCTATTTACAAAAATGACCACAGAAGATCAGAGTCGTATCATAAATAGCCTAAAAAAAATCTTAAGTGGTGATGGCGCTGCTTAAAATCAGTCTTTGAGACTCTTCCATTATCTTATTTATTGCTAAATCCATGAAAGGCATAACATGAAATTACTAAAAGACTTAAATCGCAATGATGTAGAAGCTTCGTTAAAAAGTATGGCAAAAAATAAAGATGCTGTGGTGCGAAAGCTTAAAAAACTACAGCGCGATCCAGAGCTATTTTTTAAGGATATGTATCAAAAAAGAAGCAAGCAGTTCATCGGAAAAATCCCTGTCAGATATGAGGGAAAAAATCAGTTTACGGTCGTTTCTGCTGCCTATAATGTGGAAAAATACCTTGATGAATATTTTCGTTCACTGGTGAGTCAGACGCTGGATTTTAAAAAACATATTCAGGTGATTTTAGTGGATGATGGTTCTACGGATAATACCGCAAAAATCATCAAAAAATGGCAAAAAAAATACCCTAACAATATTCATTATTATTACAAAAAAAATGGTGGTCAGGCGTCTGCTCGCAGTATGGGCATTGATTATATTATGACAGATTGGTGTACTTTTATTGATCCAGATGATTTTTTAGATATAGATTATTTTAAAAATATTGACAATGCCATTGAAACACACAAAGATTTATGGATGGTGTCTTGTAATTTAATTTTCTATTATGAACAAAGTAAACAGTACAAAGATACGCATCCTCAGAATTATAAATTTAAGCAAAATATTACCTGTTTTGATGTAAAAGATGAAAATCAATACATTCAACTTTCGGTAAGCTTAGCAATCCTAAATAGCAAAATCATTAAAGAAAACAATCTAAGATTTGATACTAGAATTAAGCCCTCGTTTGAGGATGCAACTTTTATGATGAACTATGCCTTGGCATTACATCAGCAGCAGGGTAGGGTGGCGTTTATTAAAGATGCAAAATATTATTATCGCAAAAGAGAGGATGGTAGCAGTACGCTGGATACAGGCTGGGCGAAACCCTCAGGCTATGATGAGGTGCTACGTTATGGTTGCCTACAGACATTAAAGAATTATAAAGAAGCGCTAGGTTATGTTCCAAAATTTATCCAAAACTCAGTGATGTATTACCATATTTGGCAAATAAAAGGTATTGTAAATAAGCATGATGCGTTAAATTTTCTTAGTCAGGCACAAAAAGACACTTATGTGTCCTTATTGAAAGAAGTCTTTAGTTATATTGATGAAGATGCCATTGATGCTTTTAGTCTTGCAGGCACATGGTTTTATGAAAAGTCAGGGATGCTAAATTTATATAAAAATCAAGCACCTAACAAGGATAGGCAGATTGCGTATGTTGAAAAATACGATGTGGTAAAAAATGAGGTTCTGATATATTATTTTGCACCAAAAGACAGTCATGCGATGTTTTTTGACCATGATAGTATAGTGCAGCCAACACATAAAAAAATTCTGCGTCATAATTTTTTAGAGCACACTTTTATTTATGAGTATCGCTATTGGCTGCCTTTGTCTGATGATGGCGATATTTCAGTGGCGATAGATGGTAATAAAGCTAAGATAGGTTTCGCGGGTCAGCACGTTCGTACACCTATTAAGACCACTGAGATTAAGAATTACTATGCAAAACTTTTTAAATATCCAGTAAAAAATAATACATGGATTATTATGGATCGAGATGTTCAGGCGGATGATAATGCTGAGCATTTCTATCGTTATTTAATGACCCAGCATCCAGCGCAGCCTGCCTATTTTGCACTGCGTAGAAGTTCCCATGATTGGGATAGATTGAAAGCAGAAGGCTTTCAGTTGCTGGATTTTGGGTCGGTGCACTTTGAGACTGAATTAAAGAACTGTGCAAAAATCATCAGCTCCCATATTGATGATTATATTGTGGACTATTTTGGCGATAAAGGGTTGGTTGGAAAAGACTTCGTTTTTTTGCCGCATGGTGTCACCCAAAACGATTTATATGCTTGGTATAATTCAAAGATTCAGTACATGACGCTGATGATTGTGTCCACACATGATGAATATCAATCTATTGCAGGAGATGATAATCATTATAAATATGGGAAAAAGGAGATTAAATTAACGGGATTTCCACGGCATGATGTGCTTTTAGCAGGGAATGTGAAAAATACTAAGCGCATTGTAGTGATGCCAACTTGGCGTAAATACTTACTTGGCAGGTATGATACGACACATGGGGTATTTTTGAGAAATCCTGACTTTATGGCATCTGAGTATGCACAGAAATGGCGATCATTTTTGGTCAGTGAGACATTGCAGCGACTGATTGAGACTTATCAGTATGAAATTGTGTTTGCTCCCCATAAAAATGTAGAAACCTATTTAGATCAGTTTAAATTGCCGAAAAATATTAAAATATGGCAAGCCAGTTCCGATGAAAGTATTCAAACATTGTTCCAGACCTCAGATTTAATGATTACGGATTATTCAAGCGTTGCATTTGAGATGGGTTATTTAGGTAAGGCAGTTTTGTATTATCAGTTTGATTTTGATGAGTTTTTTTCTGAACAATGGCAAAGAGGGTATTTTGATTATAAAACTCATGGCTTTGGAGCTGTATCGTATAATGAATCTGCGCTACTTGCAGATTTAGAGGCAATCTTAAAAAATAATGGCAAGGCACTGCCTGAATATCAGGCGCGCTTAGACAATACTTTCGCACATCGTGACTGTCAAAACTGTGAACGTGTATACCAGGCTATTACCGCACTAGATAGTCCTAAAGCTGGTGTATCGATAGATGGTAATGACTTCATCGCAGAAGCTTTGGGCTATGCAAAAGACAATCAGGAATGGATGCTTTTAGAGCAATTGCTGATGCAGCAGGAAGAACAGAGCACTACTGAGATCGCTCAAGCGATGTATATGCAGGGCAAATATCAAAAGCTAATGGAGTATTTGCCTACATCAGGTTTATCTCAAAAAGAGCAAACATATTGGATGATAAAAGCAAACTTCTGGTTGCAGGACTATCAATCGGCTATTGCTTATTTTTCTAAAAACAAACCCAAACAGATAAGTGATGTAATGTTGTACTTATTAGGCTGTGCCTATGTGGGTGATAATGATGCATTTTTAAAGCAATATCACAACTTGATAGATGGCACTGTAATGAATAAGAAGGTAAAAATATTAGTTGATGTCTTTAGTGCATTGCTTGAAAAAGACTATGCTTCTGTTTGCCAGCTAATAGATGAATCTATTCTGCATTCTGTGTGGACAGAGGATGAGCATCGATTATATAAGCCACAACTGATTGCCGCCATGGCATCCATACAGGATGAAGCGTACGCAGCTTGTTACCATTACATTAGAAGGCATAATGCCTGTTTGACAAGTAAAGACTATGCCAGTCATGTTGTGAGTGCTCAGATGGATTATGCGCAGGCAAGCTATCACTATTGTGTGGAGCATAGTGATATTCTCATACAAATGGGCGCAATGCTGATGCCTAATGATGTGCTGAATTATTTAAAGTCACTGTGCCACTTAAAACGCATGGATGCGTTTACTGCCTATCTTAATGGTGATTTTGATGTTGTTGTGAGTGATGAAGTATTGCTTGAGTTGTGTATCACGATGTTTACACAGTGTGGTGCATGGCGGGAAATTTTAACAGTGACTCAGCGAATGCGTAGTGAGCAAATGACAAAGTTTGCACCTATGATTGTTTTGGCGCATTATCGTATGGCATTGATTGATCAGGCATATCAATTGATTCGTAAGCCACAGGTGGATGATGGTTATGACTATTGGGAGTTGGTTGCAGAAATTGCATTGGTGGTGGGGGATAGGGTATTGGCAGAACAATGTTACCGTGGCATGGTCGCTGTATTTCCTAATGTAAATAAAGAACGCAATCTACAAAAACTGCTTGATATGCAGGTATCGTCTTAAAAGCATCTGAGTTTTTGATATTTTTGGTTGTTTGAACACTTGAATTATGCGGTTGTGCTGTTAATCAGGTGCATCATCTTTAGTGTCTAATAACGTTGAAGGTGATGCTTGATGAGTGTATTGCAATCACAGTTAAGTGATATAAGGCGTCTTGACAAAGCTTGTTGGCTTAAATGTCTTATGCTACTTTAGTTTTGTTTTTGTTCTAGAATGAGAGATGGGTATATTAGTGGTATTTTGATAATTGAGTTGGCAATTGTAGTAAATAGTAATCAGGGATGTTGAATCATCTATATGAAGTGGTGATAACTTCAATTCCTTTTAAACGCATTTGGCGATATATGATAGCATGAAAATTTGGCGTAAGATAAGAAAACTTATCAAAACCCCCGGCATATTTTTTAGGGACTACTTTGATAAGCGATATCCTTTTACGCATACAGAGTTGCAAATGAGTAAAAATAAAGAAGTTGCAACTCTGCTTGGTGAGCAGGATAGTAGGGTTTTTTCATCTAAGGAATGTCCAGTAGATGTGGTTTACACTTGGGTTGATAATACCGATCCTTTGTGGCAAGAAAGATATCAATTTCATAAATCAATTTATGAAAACAATCATCAATCATTGGGGAAATTTGCTACTAATGACGCACGATTTGAAAATCATGATGAATTATACTATTCCATTAAATCTGTGCAAAGAAATATGCCATGGATACGAAATATTTATCTAGTTACAGATAATCAAGTGCCTAAATGGATTGGTGGCTTTCAGGATGTAATATTAGTTTTTCATCATCAAATTATTGATGGGCAATATTTGCCCACATTTAATTCTCATGTAATCGAAGCATTTTTATATCGTATCCCAGAATTATCTGAGAATTTTTTGTATTTTAATGATGATGTTTTTGTGGCTAAGCCACTAAAAAAATCACATTTTTTCTCAGCCAATGGCGTAGCATCGCTTTTTGTATCCGCTAAGAGGCTAAGTGATATACAAAAAAGAGGATTGGACACCCCCACACTTAGTGCCTGCATGAGTGTCCAATCGTTACTTCAAAACCAATTTCCTATCAAGATTGATAATACCTTAGTGCATACTTACTATCCCCTCAAAAAGAGTGCTTATGAACAAGCGTGGACAATGTTTAAAGAAGAGATTGTGCGGTTTTTACCGAATAAATTTCGTACTAATAACGATTTAAATATGGCAACTTTTCTTGTGCCATGGCTGATGTATTGTCAACAACAATCGGTAGAAAAGATAGATGTTTGTTATTATTTTAATATTCGTTCACGAACAGCCTTGACTTGTTATGATAAATTATTGAAGCAACAAGATGAGAGTTTATTACCACATTCGTTTTGCGCCAATGATTTTTATGTTGATAATAATAGTCAAATTCCTGACTACAAAGAAAAACTCATTCAATTTTTGAATAAATATTATACTGTTTAAAAGAGTGCGCCATGACCCCCACCCACGCTATCATCCCCACCGCAGGTTTTGGTACACGTATGTTGCCACTGTCAAAGGCAGTGCCCAAAGAGATGTTGCCCCTAGGTGATAAACCTGCCATTCATTATGTGGTTATGGAGGCAGTACGTGCTGGTATTAAAAACATTGTGCTTGTTAATCATGCCCAAAAGCAAGCGATTGAAAACTATTTTGATATCAATGCCGAGCTTGACAGTCAGCTTCGCAGTAAAGGTAAAGACAGTTTAGCGGACAGTCTGAACTTTTTACCAGAGGGTGTGCGTATCATCAGTGTGCGTCAAGGCAAGCCCTTGGGGCTAGGGCATGCGGTATTACAAGGAGCAAGCGTGGTTGGTGATAATCCTTTTGTCGTACTGCTGCCTGATGTGGTGCTTGACCCTTTTAACACAGATTTTAGGGTGGATAATTTGGCGTATATGTTAAGCCAATTTACCCAAACAGGGCGTAGCCAGATTTTGGTTGACCCTGTGGCGGATAGTGAAGTGCATAAATACGGCATTGCTAAGCTCAACGATAAACTCACCATACAAAAATCAGATACCAATCAGTCTTTTGATGTGCTTGGCTTTGTAGAAAAGCCATCTTTGGAGGTTGCACCGTCCAATTTGGCGGTGGTGGGGCGATATGTGTTTTCAGCAAGGATTTTTGACTTTTTGGCAAAAACCAAACCAAGCGTGGGTGGTGAGATTCAGCTGACCGATGCTATTGATGCACTCATTAGTGAGCAGGGCATGGACGTGGTTACCTTAAAGGGCAACAGCTTTGATGCTGGCGACATGACAACTTATATGCAGGCGTTTATGTATTTTGCCAAGCATCTTGGCAAAGAGATTTGACATGGATAAATGCCGGCTTTGGCAAGCCTTACAGACACTTGCCCAAAATAATCAGACTTTGACCAAGTTGTTTGCTGATGATGACGAGCGTGGACAAAAATTTAGTGCCTCTGCCTGCGACATCTATATGGATTTTAGCAAACAGGCCATAGATGATAAAATTTTTGCCAAACTCATTGAGCTTGCCAACGTCTATGAGTTGTCCGCCAAAATTCATGCTCTGCTGATGGGTGAAAAGGTCAATGACACCGAACATCGCCCCGCACTACACACTGCTTTACGTAGCCCCAAAGACACACCACTGATGGTTGATGGCATGGATGTCAACGTCCAAGTACATGACAGCTTGGCTCGTGCCGATGACATGGTTCGCCGTATCCGCACAGGCGTATGGCGTGGTTTTGCAGGACATGCCATCACAGATGTGGTCAATATCGGTGTGGGTGGCTCGGATTTGGGGCCTTTGATGGCGACCACCGCCTTATCAGAGTGGGCGGACACAAGCATTCGTGTGCATTTTGTTTCCAATATGGATGGCACCCAGCTTGATGGGTTATTAAAAATACTCAGTCCGCAAACCACGCTGTTTATCATTTCATCCAAGTCTTTTGGGACGATTGACACATTATCCAATGCCAAAACTGCTTTGGGTTGGCTGTTGTCCGCTTGCGATAATCAAGACGCCATTTTACGCCGTCATTTTATTGGCATTTCCACTCGTCCTGATAAGATGAGCCAGTGGGGCATTCATAAAAACAATCAGCTGTTATTGTGGGACTGGGTGGGTGGCCGTTTTTCTATGTGGTCAGCCATTGGACTTGCCATTGCCATTAAAATTGGTATGGCAAATTTTTATGAGCTGCTCACTGGGGCAAATGACATGGATAAGCATTTTGCCACCGCAGATTTTACTCAAAATCTGCCCGTATTGCTTGGACTGATTGGTGTGTGGAACAGCACATTTTTGGGAATCAATGCTCACACTGTTTTACCTTATGATGGTAGGCTTAGCCATTTTCCCAGCTATTTGACTCAGCTTGAAATGGAATCCAACGGCAAATCCGTCAATAGGGCGGGCGAGCAGGTAGATTATGCCACTTGTCCGATTTTGTGGGGAGATATTGGCTCAAACGCTCAGCACGCTTTTTATCAGCTTTTGCACCAAGGCACGCAGCGAGTTTCTTGTGATTTTATCACACCAATTCGTCGCTATGATGACAGGCAAACTGCCTATGCCCATCTGTCCTATCAGCATGAGCTGTCTTTGTCAAATTGTCTGGCTCAAAGCCAAGTGTTGGCGTTTGGCAACCACGCTTTGCCAGCATCTTATCAGCATGACGATGAATTTGCCAAATTTAAGCAGTATCGTGGCAATCAGCCGTCCACCACCTTGTTACTTGATAGTCTGACCCCCAAAACTTTGGGGTCTTTGATTGCTTTGTATGAACATAAAGTCTATGTGATGAGCGTATTGTGGCAAATTAATCCCTTTGACCAGTGGGGTGTGGAGATTGGCAAAGTGATGGCAAATCGGGTGTATGATGCCTTGATAGGTGATGATGTGAGCGGTTTTGATTCATCAACCTGCACTTTGCTTACCAAGATAAAAGCCAAAACTGCCAAATAACCATGTGGACACGTTATGAAAAATTATCACGACATTTATATCATTGGGGCAAATCATGAAGCGATTAACGCAGGGATTTTGCTTGCCAGTTTGCATAAAGCCGTACATTTTTTAGCCTTGCCTGATGCCCTTGATGATACTTTGGCACATTATCAGTTTGACCGCCAAATCCACGCACTTTGGTCGCTTTATCGTCAGGACAAAATCACCACCTATCCCAAACACCATCGTGATGAAGTGATTGCGTTTTGTCAAAACGCCCAAGGCAAGCTATTATGGGTGTTTATTGACGAGCATAGCACTTGTGATGAGCTGGCGTTGATTGCCAAAATTGTGGATAACCCACACACCCAAGTCATTATTAGTGGCATTGGGGCGATGGGTCGCATACAACAATTTGCCGATAAATTCATTAGTAAATGGGTGTATTATTTGCCCTTTGTGTTTATGAAAGATGGAGCAAATTTTAGCAGTTTTTATCAAGCGGACTTGGTGCTGATTGGCGAAAAAACCCCAAACAGCGTGGGGCAATGTGAGATACTCTCCTTTTTAAAATCCCAAGCAACAACCCATCAAATCGCCCCCATCAAGACCATAGAGTTTGCCCGTGCCGCCATCATGGCACAGCTTGCCACACGTTTGTCGTTTATGAATGAAATGGCACGTCTTGCTGATAAAGAAAACATCAACATCAAAGACATAGAACGCATCATAGGCTCGGACAGCCGTGTGGGACATAGCTATTTGGGGGCAGGCTGGGGTTTTGGTGGCAAAAGTTTGCCGAGTGAGCTTGACTTATTAAAACACCAATTTGATGACCAAGCGGTCAAATCGCATGTGCTTGATGCGGTGATGCAAATTAACGAAGATCAAAAAGAGCTGATTTTTCGTAAATTTTGGCGATATTTTAATGGCTTTATTGAGCATAAAACAGTGCTGATTTGGGGGGCGGGCTATCGTAGTGGGGCAGGGATTAGCACAGGCAGTGCCATTCACCCACTATTGGCACTGTTGTGGTCGTATCAAATCAAGACAGTGGTTTATGCCAATCAAACCACCTTTGAGTTAAAGGCACGTTATGGCGATGAGCCGCTATTTCATCTGACAGATGATCCATATCAAGCCTTGGCAGATGTTGATGGTTTGTTTATCATTAACTGGTCAGGGCTGGCTAAACCTGACGTTCATGAGTTAAATAAAGCAAGCGTGCCAATCTTTGATGCCAAAAATATCTTATCTGATGATGATGTGGCGTGCTTGACGGGCGATTATATTGGTATTGGGCGAAAAAATTGACACGCCAGCCCACGCAAACGGACAAGGGGATAACCATGAAAAAAATTTTAGTAACAGGTGGGGCGGGTTATATTGGCTCACATACGTTGATTGAGCTTATCAAATTAGGCTTTGAGCCAGTGGTGTATGACAATTTATCCAATTCTAGCCCTGTGGCGATAGAGCGAGTGGAGCAGATTGTTGATCAAAAAATCGCCTTTATTAAGGGTGATGTGCTAGACAAAACGCACCTAACCCAAGTATTTACCGAGCATGAGTTTTTTGGGGTGATACATTTTGCTGGTTTAAAAGCGGTGGGCGAAAGCGTGGCAAAGCCCTTAAAATACTACCAAAACAATGTATCAGGCACGCTCAATCTTTTAGAAGTGATGACAGACTTTGGTGTCAAAAACTTCATCTTTTCATCATCAGCCACCGTGTATGGCGACCCTGAGATGTTGCCGATTGTGGAGACCGCCAGACGCTCTTGCACTAACCCCTATGGGCAGTCCAAGCTCACAGTGGAGTATGTTTTAGAAGACTTGGCAAAATCGGAGCGTGTGCCATCATGGAACATCATCAGCTTGCGTTATTTTAATCCCATTGGGGCGGACGCATCAGGCACCATTGGCGAAGACCCAAGCGACATTCCCAACAACTTAATGCCTTATATCTCGCAGGTGGCGGTGGGCAAACTTGAAAAACTCTCTGTGTTTGGCGATGATTATGACACGCCTGATGGCACGGGGGTGCGTGATTATATTCATGTGGTGGATTTGGCAAAAGGGCATGTTAAGGCGCTTGAATATATCGCCAAACAAACGTCTGCCTTTGGCTTTGAGCCGATAAATTTGGGCACAGGACATGGCACCAGTGTGTTAGAGCTAGTTGGTGCCTTTGTCAGCACCACTGGTCAAAACGTGCCTTATGTGATTGCTCCAAGACGAGCAGGGGATATTGCCACATGTTATGCCAGTGCTGATAAGGCCAAGACCTTGCTTGGTTGGACGGCTGAGTTTGACATTGAACGTATGTGTGTGGACACATGGCGTTGGCAGAGTCAAAATCCACAGGGTTATCATTCAAACTAGACCTAGACCTAGGCAAAAACGCTTAAATCCTGATATTTAAAGGTGTTGACGGTGGGTGAATCCACTTGATAAAGGCATGATTCTTGCAGTAATACAATAAGTATATTGCCAAAATATTAATTAAGGTTGCCCCATGCTCACCATTAACATTCACAATAATCAAGCCTTAATCCACAGTCAAACCATTCCCACAAGAGCGAATACTCCCCACATCATTCGAGCCATTCCGCAGGTTAATTATGAACTATTAAATCCCCAAACCAATCATGCTCCTGACTACATCATTGCTCAGCGTCGGGGTAAAGATTTGCATATCTATACTTATGATATGGCACACAGCCCTGATGTGATCATTGAAGGCTTTTATAATTATGATGATACTGGACTTGTCGGTTTTGCTGAAAACAGTCAATATTATTACTATATTCCTGATAGCGCCGAAGTTGTTGATTATATTACTAATTTGGATGATAACGCCATTCAAGGTCATGCCTTGGGTGGTTTTGCCATGCCTAGCCCTTGGTGGGTTTCTAGTGCCATCTCAACGCAAATAAGTCTCACTCCTTTTGCTGTTGGTGCATTTGCTGTTGCCGGTGCTGGCGTTGCCCTAAAAGATTATGCCAAAGATCACCGAAATGGCATAAGTGATGATATTCAGCCGGCTCCCCAGCTCAATCAAGTGGGTGTCATTAACATACAAGGCGCCCTTAAAGTTGGTCAAACCCTAACTGCTACGGTTGCTGATGGTGATGGTGTCCCAAATTCTATCGCTTACCAGTGGTTTAGAGGTGGGCAAGCCATTCAGGGGGCAACGGGCAACACTTATGTTCTTATCATGGATGACAAAGATGCCACCATCAGTGTTCAAGCCACTTATAAGGATAATGCAGGTAATATTGAGAAGCTTGTCAGTATCGCTACTGCACCTATTGCCGAACCTGCTGACACCACCCCGCCGACCCTGACCATCAGCATTGCCAAAAGCGATCTGCTCGCTGGAGAAAGCACGCTGGTGACCTTCAAGGTCAGCGAACCCGTGCAGAATTTCGAGAGCAATGATGTTGTTGTCAAAAATGGCTCGCTCAGCGGCTTTACCAAAGTCGACGACACCACCTACACCGCCACCTACACCGCAGACAAAGCTGGGCAGGCAAGCCTCACCGTCGCCCCCGGCACATTCTCCGATCTGGCGTGGAACCAGAATGACAAGGCTTCCGAACTTGCTTTGTCCATTAAAGATGCACCGCCGCTGCCCGCCGATGTGCCGACGGTTTCACTGCGCGGTGATGTGGCAGTTGTAGAAGGGCAGTCCGCCGCTTACAATCTGGTGCTCGATAAACCCGCCCAGCAGGCAATCACCCTCACCGTGCACGTCGTACATGAGAAGAGCAACGGCAGCGACGTACAGGCCACCTCGTACACTGTTACCATCCCCGCCGGAGAAGACAGCACCACTCTGCAAATCCCCACGCTGGACAACAACAGCTTTGCCCACGGCAAAACCTTCCGCGTGGAAATTGCCAACGCACAAGGCGCGAAAATTGACGCGCAAGAAAACAGCACCGTCACCGCCATTTCCGACAACGATCCTCCCCCGCCGCCGCAACTGGAAGCCGGCAGTGAAAAAGGCAGCGCCGTGATTACGCCGCAAGCCGGTACGCAAGCGCTCACCGTGCATTTTCACGACGAAAGCGGTACTGCACACAGCATGGAATCCTACTTCGACAGCAGCCGCCACATTTGGCAATTCAGAAATGATCCTCCTGCGGGCATCACACTGAATGCACAAAGCGGCATCATCCGCATTGCCGCCTCCGCCCTGCAAAATGGCAGTGAAGTGCGTGCGGAAAACGCCTCCGAATACAACATCAGCGAGAGCGGTACATTACGTCTCAATGACGGCAACGACAACACACCGGACACCACAGCCCCCGTGCTCACCATCAGCGCCGACAAACCCTTCCTCACCGGCAAGGGCGAAAGCGCGCAGCTCACCTTCAAACTCAGCGAACCCGTGCAGAATTTCGCTGCCAATGATATTCAAGTGAATAACGGCCGTATCGACAACTTCGTCCAGGTTGACGCCACCACCTACACCGCTACCTACACCGGTGTCGGCAGTGGCGATATTCGCGTTGCCGCCGGCGCATTTTCCGATCTCGCTTTCAACCAGAACGCTGAAACCGGCCTGCGCATACCGCTCTCCGTGCCGGGCAACGTCGTCATCAACGGCCTGCCCAAAGTGGGCGAAAACCTCAGCGCCAGCATCACCGACGACAACGGCGTACCTGGCGTTGTGCAATACCAGTGGCTTGCCGACGGCAAAGCAATTACAAGCGCCACCCGGGCCACCTACACCGTGCGCTCCGAAGACGCAGGCAAAACCATCAGTGTGCGCGTCATCTATCAAGACGGCGAAAACTTCTCCGAAGATGTCACCAGTGATGCCACTGCTCCCGTGCAAGGCGACAATGTGCACGTCTTCGCCAATATCGCCGAACTCATGGCTGCGCCGCTCAAAGCCGACGACAAAGCGCTTATCACCGATTTCAACCACGTCAACGACAACATTGGCATCCGCTACACTATCAGCGACACCCTGCCCGATGCGGCACAAGGGCTGTTGAACCGCGTCGCCGTACCCCTTGCCAACGGCAAATACGCCCTGCCGCAGCTTGATGACTACACTCTGCCCGTCGAAAACAGCGCCGCCAATACCAAAGCCATGCTGCAAGTGGCGACAACCTACCTCGATGCCGGCGACAAACTCGTCTGGGACGGCAATGGTGAAACGCCGCTTTACGTTTCGGGTACGCCCAAAATGGTGAAAACACCAAGTGGCAAAGAAGCCTTTGCCATCACTTGTTCGGCCTTTATCAATATGGTTATGGCGGGCTGGAAATTCGAAGACACCACCTATGCCAACAACCAAAACACCTCCTCCTACGGCTGGGGCATCGACTTCCAAGATAAACCCCAAGGCGACAAAGGCCCTTACAGCGCCAACGCCCAGCTCAAATGGATGTACTGGAAAAACCAGGTCGCCCTTTATAACGGCAAGAGCGGCGGCGAAGAAAACTACCGCGTCGGCGACATTCTCTTCTTCTCCAAGCAAGACCCCGAAGGTGCAGGTACCGGCGGCAACTTCTTCATGAACGTCTACCACTCGGCGATTTACATCGGCAACGGCAAAATCATGCATTCGGCGGGTACTTATCATGGCAACGGCGTGGTAATAGAAACGCTAAACCCGTTATTAAAAAGTAATTTGACCTGGATAGGCCGCCCGCATCTGGGTAACAGCACCATCACCATCGAAGGCGAAGCGAAAGTGGGCGCCACGCTCACTGCCAAAGCCGCCGATGCCGACGGACTGCCCGCAGACGGCATCACCTATCAATGGTATGCCGACAACCGCCCGATTGACGGTGCAACCGCGCAAACCTACACCTTGACTGATGCGGATAAAGGCAAATCCATCACCGTGCGCGCCAAATTCAGCGATGGCACACAATATCTGGAAGCGCCGACCAGCGCCGCCACCGCCCAAGTTACCGAAGACACGCCCGCACCGCCGCCACCCGCTGCCGACACTACCGCGCCGACGCTTACCATCAGCGCCACGCCGTCCATGTTGATGCCCGGCAGCAGCACCCAGCTCACTTTCAAAGCCAGCGAAGCCGTCAAAGGCTTCACTGCTGATGATGTCATCGTCCAAGGCGGCACGCTCTCCAACTTCCGCCAAGTGGATGCCAAAACGTTCACTGCCACCTTCACCGCAGGCGCAGCAGGCAAAGCCAGCGTGACCGTGGCCGATGATGCTTTTGTCGATCTTGCCGACAACCCCAACGAACTTGCCAACCTCGAACTCGTCATCGATGCTGCACCCACGCCGCAAAACCATGCCCCCACCGACATTACTTTATCCGCCGACAGGCTACCTGAAAACAAATCGGGCGCGATTGTCGGCAAACTCGCCACCGTCGATCCCGATGCAAACGACAGCCACACTTACGCGGTAAACGACAACCGCTTTGAAGTCGATGCCCAAGGCAATCTTAAGCTCAAAGACGGTGTCAAAGTCGAATTTGCGCAGGAAAAAGCCATATCCTTGGAAATTACCACCACCGATCAAGGCGGTGAAAAATACAGCGAAACCTTCGCCATCAACGTGCAGGACGATCCCAACTATCCCGCACCGCAACCGACACCCAACCAAGCGCCGACCGACATTGCCCTTTCCGCCACCACGCTACCTGAAAACCAAGCGGGCGCAATTGTGGGCAAACTGACCACCACCGACCCCGATCAAGGCGACAAACATACTTACACCGTGAGCGACCAACGCTTTGAAGTAGATGCCCAGGGCAATCTCAAGCTCAAAGCCGGTGAAACAGTCGATTTTGCCCAAGAACCGAACATCAAGCTCAACATCACCACCACCGACCAAGGCGGCGCGTCTTATCAAGAAACCTTCACGCTCAACGTCCAAGACGATCCCACATACCCCGCCCCCAACGGCGGCAAACTCGGCGTCTATGTGCCCAAACCCGCCACTGATTTTATCGCCAATGTCAAAGACGCTGCCTATGGCGCGAAAGGCGACGGGCAAACCGATGACACCGCCGCGATCCAAAAAGCCATTGATGCCGTGGCTGCCAAGGGCGGCGGCATCGTCGAGATTCCGGCGGGCACCTATATGATTAACGGCGCGGCGACCAGCGTGCTCGGGCCGGGCGATGTGCCTCGCACTTCCGGTTTGCAGGTGAAAAGCAACGTCATCATCCGCATGGCGGACGACACGGTGATGCAAGTCATCCCCAATGGCGAGAAGCACTACGATATTTTCAATATTTACAACGCCGAAAACGTCGCCATCATGGGCGGTACTTTACGGGGCGACCGCCACAGCCATTTGAATGACCAAGGCGAATGGGGCTCGGGCATCAAGATTGCCAGCGCCAAAAACGTGGTCATTGAGAAGGTCATCGCACGCGAATTTTGGGGCGATGCCGTGCACATCAGCGACAGCGGCAGCCTGCCGCGCACGCCTAGCCAAAACGTCACCATCTATCAACTCGCTGCCGACGGCAACCGCCGCCAGGGCATTTCGATCACCTCTGCCGACAAAGTGCTGATTGAGGATTCCGCCTTCAAAAACACCGGCGGACAGGGCGGCACGCCGCCGATGGCCGGTATCGACATTGAGCCGGAAAGCCAGCAACAGGTGAGCAACGTCACCATCAAAAACTCGACATTCGACAACAACACCGGCTACGGCATCGCCTTGCTGGAGAGGGCGGACGTTGAAAACGCCGACATCCGCAACATTGTCATCGACGGCAATACCATCAAAACCGGCGGCGCGGGCATCGTGGTCAACAACACCGGCGGCCACACCATCACCAACAACCACATCAGCGACATCGGCAAAGGCTGGTACTACGGCAGCCAGCACTCGCTGGCGCTGAACGCGAACAGCCATGACAACACCGTTACCGGCAACACCGTAAAAACCGGCAGCATCATCGATGCCGGGCAAAACAACAGCGTTTCGGGCAACATCTTTGAATCCGTAGCCTTTGTGCGCGGAGAAAACAAAGTAGGGGCGACGCTTGCCGCCGAAGTGCACAACGACGACGGCGCGCCGCGCAACTTGGGCTATCAATGGCTCGCCGACGGCAAGCCTATCAATGGCGCGACCGCCGCGACCTACACCGTGCGTCCCGAAGACGCGGGCAAACGCATCAGCGTGGAAGCGAGCTTCGACAAAGACGGCGGCGTGCGCGAAACCACCGAATACGAAGTGCCGACCCTGCCCATTGCCGGCACGCCCAATCCGCCCACGAATGACGGCAAACTCGGCGTCCACGTCCCCAAGCCGATCACTGATTTCATCGCCAATGCCAAAGAGTTCGGCGCCAAAGGTGACGGGCAAAGCGACGACACCACCGCGATCCAAAAAGCCATCGATGCCGTGGCCGAAAAAGGCGGCGGCATCGTCGAGATTCCGGCCGGCACCTATATGGTGGACGCCGTCAATAATCGCTTGCATATGAAAAGCCATGTGATTTTGCGTCTGACAGACGACACCGTACTGAAAGCCATCACCAACGGCGAAACCCATTACGATCTCATCCGTTTCCGCAATGTGGACAACGCCCACATCATCGGCGGTACGCTGGAGGGCGATCGCGAGACACACACCGGCATCGACGGCGAAGCTGGACACGGCATTCGCTTGATGGCCGCCACCAATATCACCATTGAAAACGTTACCCTCAAAAACATGTGGGGCGACGGCATATATCTCGGCAAAGACAGCACCCACCCCACGCAAAACGAAAACGTTACCGTCTATCAAGTCACCTCGGATCACAACCGCCGCCAAGGACTGAGCGTTACCCACGGAAAAAACATCAAAATTCTAAACTCCATCTTCCAAAATACCGATGGCACCGACCCGCGCGCGGGCATTGATCTTGAACCCAATGCAGGGCAGGACGTCAGCAACGTGGAAATCCGCGGCAACCAGTTCCTCGATAACCACATTGGCTTTTTGGTGGCGAACAACTCGGCGGGCAGTCGCGTGCAAAATGTTGTATTTGAAAACAATACATTAAGCGGCAACCCGCGCGACGCCATCATCTTGCGCGGTCTCGAAGGCGGCAGCATCAAAGGCAACACCATCCACATCGACCCCGACGCCCATCATCATGACTCCGGCGGCATCCGTCTTTACAACGGCGATTATCATGCCGTGAAAAACCCCGATCCGCGCCCCACCCGCGACGTGGAGATCACTGGCAACACCCTCTACGGCGGTACCATCATGCCGCGCGACACCAGTGGCAACACCATTGCCGACAACCAATTCAAAGCCGCAGTCTTTATCCGCGGCAACGCGCAAAACGGCGAAGAACTCACCGCGCAGTTTTATGACGGCAACGGCACCAGCAAAGCCGCGAATGTGCAATACCAATGGCTGGCCGACAGCGTGCCCATCGGCGGCGCAACGGCGGCGCGTTATACGCCGAGTGCCGCCGATCGCGGCAAAACCCTCACCGTCAAAGTGAGCTTTACCGACAACGCGGGGCAAACGGAAAGCGCCGAAAGCGACGCCACACCGCCGGTGGACAACATCCGCAACCAAACCCCCACCGACATCACACTCTCTGCCGACAGGCTACCTGAAAACCAGGCCGGCGCGGTGATCGGCAAACTCGCCACCGTTGATCCCGATGCAGGCGACAGCCACACCTATACCGTGAACGACCAGCGCTTTGAAGTCGATGCCCAGGGCAACCTCAAGCTCAAAGACGGCGTCAAAGTCGAATTCGCGCAGGAAAAAACCATCGCCCTGGAAATCACTACCACCGATAAAGGCGGTGAAAAATACAGCGAAACCTTTACTTTACAAGTCCAAGACGACCCCAACTATCCCGCACCCAATCCGCCCACACCGCCCAACGACGGCAAACTCGGCGTCTATGTGCCCAAACCCGCCACCGACTTCATCGCCAATGTCAAAGACGCTGCCTACGGCGCGAAAGGCGACGGGCAAACCGATGACACCGCCGCGATCCAAAAAGCCATTGATGCCGCTGCCGAGAAGGGCGGTGGCGTGGTGGATATTCCCGGCGGCACTTACCGCATTGACGGTCTCAAAGGCGTGCATCTGCGCAGCAACGTCACCGTGCGCATGGCGGACGATACCTTGATGCAGGCCGACATCAATCAGCAGACGGGCAGCAATTCGGTCATTTTCCGCCTGCGCGATGTGGAAAACAGCCATATTCTCGGCGGCTCTTTGCAGGGCACGCGCGACAGTGGCGCGGTTGGCAGCGGTTACGGCGTGCTGATGTATTCGGTGCGCAATGTGGTGATTGAAAATGTCACCAGTAAGGATTTCCTCACTGATGGTTTCTATCTGGGACGCGACAAGTACCGCGAACCTACGCCGAAAGACGTGGTGTTCTACAACGTGACCGCCGACAACAACACCCGCCAGGGCTTGTCGATCACCAACGGCGACAATATCAATGTCATCCGCTCCACTTTCAAAAATACCTTCGGCGTGTCGCCGCAGGCTGGCATCGATATCGAACCCAATCCCAGCGCGCATTCGCCGGTGGTCGGTCCGGATGGCGAGACGAAAGTCCCCGGCAAAGTGACCAATGTGGAAATCATCGATTCCGTGTTTGAAAACAACGCTGCCGAAGGCATCATCGTTTCTGCCAACGGCGATGCAGTGATCGAAAACGTGCGCATCCTCAACAACCAGCTTCACGGCAACCGCGACGGCATCAAGCTTAACGGCCTCAAAGGCGGCGAAGTGGCGGGCAATACCATTCACGATGACGGCCGCGGCATTCCCTATTTCGACATCGAAACCTATGCCACCCGCGACGTCCATATCCACGATAACGTGATGTACGGCGGCAAAATGCGCAGCGAGGCGCAAAATACTGGCGTCGACAGCCACAACATCACCACCGCCGACAACCAAACCCACGCCGCCGTTTATGTCAAAGGCGCGCTCAAAACCGGCGCCACCGTCTTTGCCCAGGTGGAAGACGGCGACGGCGTGCCGCTTGCCCGGTTCATCCAATACCAATGGCAGATTGAGGGCAAAGACATTGCAGGAGCGACAAACCGCGAATACACCATCCGCCCCGAAGACAGCGGCAAATCTTTGAGCGTGCGCGTGGAATTCCCCGACGGCAGCAAACAAACCGAAACCGCGGTGAGCAAACCCACCCTGCCCATCGACAGCCTGACCAACAACGCCGCGCCCACAGACATCCGCGCCGACCGCCCCTTGTTGGTGGACGAAGGCCAGGCAGGCGCCAGCGCAGGCCGCGTGCGCACCGTGGATGGCGACCGCGGCGACGATCATGTTTACACCGTGAGCGACAACCGCTTTGAAATCGATGCCTATGGCCACCTCAAGCTCAAAAGCGGAGAAACGCTGGACTATGGCAAAGAACAAAATATCGACCTCACCATCACTGCCACCGACCGCGCCGGCAACGAACTGAGCAAACCCTTTAGCGTCGCCGTGAAAGACAATCCCAATATCGGCACCCCGCCCACACCGCCCGCTCCCAATCCACCGGGGGACGGCAAACTTGGCGTGCATGTGCCCAAGCCGACCACGGATTTCGTCGCCAATGTCAAAGACGCCGCTTACGGCGCCAAAGGCGACGGCAAGGCCGACGATACCCTCGCCGTCCAGAAAGCCATCGATGCCGTGGCCGAGCAGGGCGGCGGCGTGGTGGAAATGCCGGGCGGCACCTATATGATTGACGCCACGGCGCAACAAGGGCCGCACAGCCTGTCGCGCAACTACCCGAGCGGGCTGATGATGAAGCCCAACGTTATCTTGAAGCTTGCCGACGATACCGTGCTCAAAGCCATTCCCACCGATCAGGAGCGCTACAACCTCATCACCTTCTACAAAGCCGACAACGCCCATCTCATCGGCGGTACGCTGATCGGCGAACGCGACCAGCATAAGGGTCTCACCGGGCAATACGGCTACGGCGTGCGCGTCATCTCCTCCAAAGACGTGGTGATCGAAAAAGTGACCGCCAAAGACTTCTGGGGCGACGGCTTCTACGTCGGCATCAACAGCGGCGCCGATCCGCAAAGCCAGAACGTCACCTTCTACAACGTCGTGGCCGACAACAACCGCCGCCAGGGCCTGTCAATCACCGATGCCAAAGGCGTGAAAGTGCTGGATTCCGTGTTCAAAAACACCAGCGGCCATATGCCGCAATCCGGCATCGACGTCGAGCCCAACCCCGGCCGCAGCACCACCGACATCGACATCCGCGGCAACCGCTTCGAAGGCAACACCGGCTTCGGCGTCGTGGTTTCAGGTAGCCAGTTCAACCGCAAAGACACCAACTACGGCAAAGCCCATGCCGACACCGTCACCAAAAACATCAATGTTGAAGACAACACCTTCACCGGCAATAGCGACGGCATCTGGATCAGCGGTTTGGCAGGCGGGCGCGTGGCGGGCAACACCATCCACTACGCCAACGTCGCCGGCGGACCCACCGGCGGCATCCGCAAACTGCGTCTGGACGACATGAGCCGCGACATCGTCGTCGAAAACAACACCATCTACGGCGGCGGCTATCCGCACGGTTATACCGAACACGGCAAGCTCATCGAAGGCGGCGGCATCGAAAACCTCGGTCAAAACAACATCGTTCGCAATAACGACTACAAAGCCGACGTCTTTATCCGCGGCCTGGTCAAAAGCGGCGAAACCCTCACCGCCCACGTTTACGACGGCGACATCGTCTCCGCCGACGTGCGCTACCAATGGCGGGCCGACGGCAAAGCCATTGACGGCGCCACAAGCCGCAGCTACCGTCTCACCGATGCCAACAACGGCAAGCGCATCAGCGTGCACGTCGAATTTACCGACGGCGCAGACGAAAAAGAGAGCGTCACCAGCGCCGAAACCAACCCCGTCGGCAGCCCGCAGCCCAACCACGCCCCGCAATGGGCGTACGTTCGGGGCAACTACATCGCCGACGAAACGCCCGGGCATGTTATCGGCAAATTCGGCGTGCACGACCCCGACCCCGGCGAAACCTTCACTTATCGAGTCAGCGATGAGCGTTTCGAGATCGTTGCTGGTGTGTTAAAGCTGAAAGATGGTATTAGTATTGATGATGCTAACGAAAAAAAGGTTGCTCTTGCCATTGAAGTTACTGATAGTGCGGGTGCTAGTTTTGTGCGTGAACTTGATCTTATCGTTGCCAAATACGACAGTAATGGTAAGGACATCTCCACCGTCTCCAACACTCATGCGCTATTGGTTGATGCAACTGCAACTATTGTAGCTGTGTCAGAAAAAAGTGTTACCGATACCAAGTTTTTGCTTGCTAAGAAGTCTAAACTTAACCTTGACAATCTTGAAAATGATAAAGATATGCCTGATGGTTTTGCTGCTGGCAATCAAACCGCTTTACAACCAATTCAAGACGCAGTAACTGCTTATGGCACAAATCTGGGTGCTGATGTGCTTAATATGCAAAGCAACCCCATAAGCATTCATGCCAAGCAAGGTGCGGACAAAGCCACTAGTAGCATTGACCATACATCAACAAATATTAGCGATACTACTGATTTTGTAACTTTATCAAGCTTGGTCAGTCATGGGATGAATTTTGATGTGGGTGTGGCTGATTTGAGTGGCACAACTGCCCAAAGTTATGGTAATCAAATGCAAAATTCAAGCAATCACACGGCTGACATCACTAAAAACACTTTGTCTGATTTGATAGAAGATGCCACAGACAAGCTATTTATTGCAGACAATGATGTTGCTGTTAATAATAATGATGGTTTGGGTGATTTTAATGACAAAGCTGATAAAAAAGATGACCTTGACCGCCACATCTATTGGGATGATACAAATAATAATCACCCATTCTATGTGGATAAAGATAACAACATTATCTAGCTTGTATCAGTGTCATGTTGATAACCAAAAATTCAACTTCAACTCACCACTTGATAAATGATGACTGTTTTATTAAAAACAAATAACAACTAAAAACATCATTGTTTTGTGTTTATCAATCAAAATGGTGTGAGCAAAAGCAAGCAATGGCGAAGTATGGTCAATCTGCCATATTAAAAAATTTACTGATGACATCAGAGAACAAACAATGAATTGATGATAAGTTTTATTGAAGCAGCCCGATGGTTTGTTGCCAATAAATCTTGGCTGGCACATGATACAGTGTATAGAACGTATTTGCCAGCACTAACAAAGCCAAAACCTTGCTTGGCTGGACGGCTGAGTTTGACATTGAACGTATGTGTGTGGACACATGGCGTTGGCAAAGTCAAAATCCAAGGGGTTATTCGTCTTGATGATGTTTATCAAAACTGCTAAATTGGCGTTTTACTGATGCTGATGAGCTTGCTCGATTCTTTTATCTATCTGGGGGTGAGTTGAAAGTATTGACCAATGTCCTTCATCGCCACCGTTTGTTTCTTGCATTTTTTTAAAGAAATTGGCAAGATGAATGGGCGAAATATTTAGGCGTTTTAGCTCATCAATGGCAAATTTATCCGCTTCCATCTCCGCTTTTTGGGAGTAGCTGGCGGTGGTCAGTAAGGCAGGTAAGGTCAACAGCATATCAGACATATCACCTGTGATGACCACAATTAGCGCGCTGACACCTAGACTGTTGATGGCTTGTTCTAGGCTGTGGCGATGTACCAAATGCCCCTGTTCGTGAGCCAGTACCGCCAGAATTTGGTTGTCATCATCAGTCAGCTTGATAAGCTCATCGGTGATGATGATGGTATTATTGGGAATGGCAAGAGCGTTTGCACCAATCTCGCCCCCACCACGCACGATGACTTTGGCTTTTGGATTGCCATCTAGCTTATCATACAAGGCGATAATATCATCTTGGCGAGCTTTGGGTAGGGTGCTAGGCTTGGTCATGTCCATCACATAGCTTTCGGCTTGTTTGCCCACCGTCATCAAGGTATCAGCAGGCAGTTGTTGGGCGATGTGGTGTGATGCCAAGGGTATGGCAAATTTAAACATACCAAACACAAATACACACACCACAATGACGCTGGCACCAATCCACGTCCAGCGATTTTCCATGTGTGAGATTTTGGTAAATAGCGAATGATTGTCAAGTTCCAACCATGTAGGCACATCGCCGATAAATTCTATCCTAGCCCCATCTTTCATCATCAGGACATGGGGCGAGCCAGCCACCGCAGGTAAATATTCGCAGTCTTTGTTAAAATGGCGTTTTTCATGCCCAAGATAGCTGACAATAAAGCCATCTACCTTGCCTTGATAATAAACAGGCGTGATATGAGCAACATGAGCGGTGCTGGTTTTGCCATCAAAGTAGCGAATTTTTGTGTGTTGTTCCATCATATTTTTACCACGACACATCAAAATCAAACACATCACCAATCTCTTCGCCAAGTGGTGAGACATTTTCAACGCTTGGCGTGGTCATGGCATGAAAATTATCATAAGCAATCAGACTTAGTGTTTCAACTTTGTAGCGGTGCATACGCACAACCGCCCAAGGGTAAAGCAGTCCTAAGCTTAGCACGATGGCGATGTAGTTGGTCAGTTGGATAAGTGCAAATTTTAAAGGGCTAAAATCAACAAGCTCAAACCCATTATCGCCAAGTGTCAGTTTGCTCCAAATCGCCTGATGGATATAGCCTTGCATGAGTGGCAGCACCAATAAGGTAGCAAAATAAAACCCCCCAATCATTATCCAAACAACCGAGCCAAGAACAGCGTCATTATTCTCACCAGTTGTACCCACTCCCAAAAATAGCAGCACACCTGCCACAAATACCATGATAAGTAGCAGTATGGGGACAATCGTGGCTTTATAAATGTCCCAAATGCTGGTGTTGAAGTTAAATTTTAATCGCCCAAAATAGGTGTTGTCAAACTGATAGCGTTTAAACAGCCACCACACCCAAGGAGTAAGCAGACCACTGCTAAAAAATATTGCGATAAAGGCGAGCATGATGAGATATGCTGACCCAAGCGAGCCTTCAAAAGCAAAAGATACGTTGTTATATTGGCTATTTCTTGCCCGAAATCGCAAGGTAGAACGCATAATCCAAGGCATGATGATAAAGATAATCAGTGAGCCTACCACTGCCACATCGGGTGAGAACCGCCCTAGCACTGTAATGAGCAAATAAATCCCAAGAGCAATCAATCGCCCAACCAAAATGCGTTTGGGGTTGGCAGTAAAATCAAATGCCTGTCCATCAATTTGGGTGTTGCCATAAAAGTAACGCAGCCGACGCACTTTTGCCCACGGTGAATAAATCCCCAGCGTAATGATGGTGAGCAACAGATTTACAATCCATATTTTAAAATACTCTGTGCCTGTGCCATAAAAATAAAAATCGTGCACACTAGGCTCGTGATGGGGTGTGTGGTAGGGATTTATGGGTGGTGGCGTACTTTTGGATAGATGGATGTCGGTCATGATGTGAATGATTGTAAATACTAAAATATTTCGCCATTGTATCAAAAATGTATTAAAAAGAAAACGTTTTTTATTAGCAACTGATTGAAAAACAAGCGGTTTTGTGTTTTTATGGTAAACAATGTTTTTAAAATATAAAAATTCTCATTCCCATTGAAAAAAAACCTTGCTTTTGCTATAATGCGATGATTTGGTTTTAGGTGGTATGATGGTCATCTAAAATACAAGACCAGTTTTAACAAGGAAACATCATGAAAAAAACCGCATTAAGTTTGGGTTTGGTGGCTGTTTTGGGGCTGTCATTAACCGCCTGCAACAACCAATCCACCCAAACCCCTGCCGAAACCACTCCCCAATCTTCTGCTGATGGCAAAACTGCCAATGACAAGCTGACCATCAAAACCGCCACAGGCGACCAAGAAATCACCGCCAATCCCATGCCGATTGCTGTGTATGACATGACCGCTTTACAAAATTTAAAGATGCTGGGTGTGGCGGTACAGGGAATGCCATCGGCGGAGATGACGGCAGAACGCATTGCCATGCTCAATCTAAAAGCGGACGGCACGCCAGATGGTACGCCTGTTGGCACGCTATTTGAGCCAAATTTAGAAGCCCTGCACGCCCTAAAACCCCAAGCGGTTTTTGTGGGCAGTCGCATGGCAGAAAAAATAGACGAGCTTGCCAAAGTTGCCCCAACTTATAATTTAACCATTGACACCAATAATGTTTATGAGTCTAGCAAACAGCAACTGGCGGATTTTGGGCGTATTTTTGGTAAGGAAGCCGAAGCCACCAAAGCCCAAGCTGAGATAGACAGTGCCATTGAAGAAGTCAAAAAAGCCGTTGCAGGTAAGGGTAATGGTTTGGCGATTTTGATTAACGGCAACAAAATGAGTGCTTATGGCAAAAACTCCCGCTATGGCTATTTGCACACCACCTTTGGCATTCCAATGGCGGACGAAAATATCCAAGAAGCTCGCCACGGTCAGCCCATCAGTTTTGAGTATCTACAAAAAGTAGACCCTGATTGGCTGTTTGTGCTTGACCGCACATCTGCTGTTGGTGAAGAAGGGGTGTCTGCCAAAGAAGTGTTAAACAACCCACTCATGCACAACACCAAAGCCTACAAAAACAACCAAATCGTCTATGTCAGCCCAGATTCTTATTTGGCGTTTGGTGGTTATTATCAATGGCTAAAAGACACCAAAATTGTTGCAGACGCATTTAATGCCAAATCTGCCAACTAATCTTTTGTGGTGATGAACATCAAGGGCGAATGAACATGATATTCGCCTTTTGTGTGTTTGTAGGATAAACTGATAAAGATTTGCCAACCAATCACCATATTTATTAAAGCCTTATCCGTTAATAAAACGCCAAAATAAAGATTCATTTTAGCATGATGGTTGGGTGTTTAATCCCATCGTAAACCCAAGGAAATGCTCTTCATGACCACAACGACAGCGAGTTTATCGCCACACGGTCTTGCCCCAAGTTTTGTCAATCTTGGTGCGTTTGTGCTTTTGCTACTGCTTATTATCATCAGTATTTCGGTGGGCGTGGCAGATTTTTCGTGGGCGAAACTTTTTGATAGCACAGATGATAGTTTGCAGTTGTTTTTTGTCAGCCGTCTGCCACGTACGCTTGCGTTGATATTGACAGGGGCGAGTATGGCGATTGCTGGTATGATGATGCAGGTGGTGCTTAAAAACCGCTTTGTTGAGCCGTCCATGGTGGGGGCAACACAGTCGGCAGTATTGGGAATTTTGCTGACAAGTTTGTACATGCCAACACTGCCCATGCTGGGTAAAATGAGCGTGGCGACCGTCATGGCATTTGTTGGCATGATGATATTTATGCAACTGATTAAACGCTTGCCACCAACTGATTTTTTGATGATACCTTTGGTGGGGATTGTTTTTGGGGGGATTATTGACTCATTGACGCTGTTTTTGGCATATCAAACTGAGACGGTGCAAATGTTGTCAGTGTGGCGATTTGGTGATTTTTCAAGTGTGCTGGCTGGCAGGTATGAGACTTTATGGTTGGTTGGCATTTTATCGGTGATGGCGTATGTCATGGCAGATAGGCTGACCATCATTGGGCTGGGTGATGGCATTGCCAAAAACTTGGGGGTCAATAAAAATGCCGTGATGTGGCTTGCCATTGCCATGGTGGCGATGATAAGTGCGGTGGTGGTGATTACGGTGGGGGCGATTAGTTTTGTGGGACTGGTTGTGCCAAACATCATCAGCCGTTTGGTGGGCGACCGTTTGCGGGTGTCTTTGCCTGCGGTGGCCTTGCTTGGCTCATCTTGCGTGCTATTGTGTGATATTATTGGGCGAGTGATACGTTATCCTTTTGAGATTCCTGTCTATGTGGTGTTTGGCGTGCTGGGGTCGGCACTGTTTTTGTGGTTGTTATCAAGAGCGAAATAGGGGGCGTGATGAAGTGGCGTATCATTCTTGTGGCAGTGCTTGTTACTTTTGGGCTGTCATGCCATGCCAACATAGCACAATCATCTTTAACAAGACAAATGACCGTAAATAAAATGCAGTATGTCATGCTGTTACAGCCTGATGAGCTTGTGAGCAAGCGAGTATTGGAAGCCTCTTTGTTGTCTCGTCATTTAAGTAATGTACAAAACATCATTGATGTCCAATTTGATAACTTGCCAAGCGATTATGTCAATCAAGGCTTTGTCATCTTAGCATTGAATGATAAGGGCGAAAGCCGTGTTTGGTTTGATTTTGATAAAAAAATAGACGAAAAAATCATACGTCAAATCACCCAAAACGTCCAAGCCCTATCACCTGATTTTGTCAAATCGCAGAGCATTTTGGTGGCTATGGCTTATAGCTTGGGCGATGGTGTATTTGACAGACAGATGCCAGATTTGCAAAATTGGCAACCCATGCTGGTTTTGCCAGACAAACCCATGCAAATTGATGAAATTATTTTGCAAAATTGGTAACATGACACATGACAAATCAAGATATTACCCCTAATTTTTTATCGTTGTGGTTGGCACGGCTGACTGCTCGCCCCATACTCATTGCAAGCCTTGTTTTGCTGATTGGTTGTGTGTTATATCTGACCTTAAATGTTACAAGCTGGGATTTTGCTTTGCCACTACGCACACGCAAACTGGTCGCTTTTTTGGTGGTGGGCTATGCGGTGGGCGTGTCCACGATGTTGTTTCAAACACTCACGCACAATCCGATTTTGACACCAAGCCTGTTGGGTTTTGATGCTTTGTATGTGCTGATTCAAAGCCTGATGTTGTTTTTTTTGGGCATGGTCAGTTATGTAACCATGCCTTCGGTGGGTAAATTTGCTTTTGAAGTTGCCGTCATGATGGTGATGTCGGTACTGATGTTTCGCTTTTTGTTTACCAAGCACAATCAGGATTTGACACGGCTGATTTTGGTGGGGGTGATATTTGGGATTTTGTTTCGCAGTTTGTCATATATGGTGGCTCGCATGATAAATCCTGATGAATTTGTTACTGTGCAAGCCCAAAGCTATGCCAGTTTTACGGCGGTTAATATTAATCTGCTGATGGTGGCTGTGGTGCTGTCGGTGGCAACGTTTATTTATGTGTGGCGGCAACGTTTTGCCTTGGACGTGCTACTGCTGGGCAGAAACTGTGCCATCTCGCTTGGCGTGCCGTATCGTCAGCTGTCGCTTGGCATTTTGATAACCATTGCGTTATTGGTGTCTATGGCGACCGCTTTGGTTGGTCCTGTTACTTTTTTTGGTTTGCTTGTGTGTGCTTTGACCAACCGTTTTTGCACCAAAATGGCTCATGGTGAACGACTGATTTTGGTAACGCTCATTGCCAGCAGTACATTGATTGTGGGGCAGGCGGTGTTTGAGCATTTGTTTAAAATGGCAGGCGTGCTTGAAGTGGTGATTGAGCTGTTTGGTGGCGTGGCATTTTTGCTGCTTATTTTTACACAATACAAAACAAAAAGACAGTAGGGGCGATTGATGATAAAAGTACAAAATGTCAGCCACACGATTGGTGAGTTACCCATTTTAAAAAACGTCAGCTTTGAGCTACCCACAGGACAAATCATTGCACTTATCGGAGCAAATGGTGCGGGCAAAAGTACGTTATTTAGCCTGATGTCTCGCATGAATCCACTGCAATCAGGCAACATCAGTTTTGATAATCACGACATCAACACCGCCACTGACAGCGACATGGCAAAAGTGGTCGCCATGCTTGCCCAAGAAAACCACATTCAAGGTCGCCTAAGGGTGCATGAGCTTTTGATGTTTGGACGTTACCCTTATCATCAGGGCAGACCTGTGCAGGCGGATAAAGACAAAGTTGATGAAATGATAACTGCTTTTGAATTAGAGCCATTGGCAAACCGATTTTTGTCTGATTTGTCAGGTGGTCAGCGTCAAAGAGTGCTGATTGCGATGGTGGTGTGTCAAGATACGCCCTATATTTTGCTTGATGAACCGCTTAACAACCTTGATATGTATCATGCAGGACGGCTCATGCGACAGATGAAAGTGCTGGCAAATCATGGCAAAACGGTGGTCATCGTGCTACATGACATCAACCAAGCGTCCCAATTTGCCGATACGGTGGTGATGATGAAAAGCGGTCAAGTGGTGTCTGTTGGCACACCAAAAGACGTATTGACAGCACAAAATATGAAGCTGTTATATAATGTGGATGTAACGGTTTTGATGCACAATGATAAACCAATTATTGTGGATACGGTATGATGACATCTCAACAAGCGGTGTTTTATGAATTTGCCATCAGTCATGTTTTTAAAAAGCGACTACAAAGAATTTATATCACAACAATGCTTTGTTTAATTCAAGTGTGCTTTTTTTCTTATTATGTGTTTACTGCAAATGCGTGGAGCATTTCTCTGTTTGGTTTGAATATTGCTACTTATTATTTGCCACCTGTGGTGATTACATTGCCACTTTTGTATGAAAATATATGTTTAATGAAAAATTATGGTGTCAAATCTTTTCAACAAATTGGTGTGATGGATAATACATTGATTGGCAAAAATTTTCTTTATCAAAAAATCAGCATGACAAATCCCATCGTGGCGGATTGGGATTTTAAAGTTAAAAAACATTGGTTCTTGTATGATAATGACCCAATTTTAACCATCAGTTTTATTAAATTGGTTAGCGATAATCAAGTGCTTTATATCCCCCACAGCCAAGCCGATGATAATTTTATAAAAAGATTAAAAGAGCTGTCAGGCTGATGGCGGTTTTGTAAACCTATCTTTTGCCCGCCACATTGCCCACCAAAAACCCCACCAAGCCAATCACTAACGCAGGTACGACAGCGTGCAAATCCCACAGTGATATTTTAAAATAAGCAATGATGACATAACTCATCAGTCCTGCCACCATAGAGCAAATCGCCCCTGTGGCATTGGCTTTTTTGTAATATAATCCAAACACCAGCACCCATAAAAATGTGGCTTCCAGTCCACCAAAGGACAGCAGATTAAGCCAAATGAGCATCTCAGGCGGATTGAGCATGGCAACGATTGCCAAAATGACCGTAAAACCAAGGGTAATGCCTGTGGAGTAGCGTTTGATTTTGGCTTCATTGCCAATGGCGTCAGGTTTGATGGATAAATACAAATCTTTAATCAGCGTGCTTGATGATTGAATGAGCATGGAATCAATAGACGACATAATCGCTGCCATTGGTGCGGCTAAAAATACCCCTGCCACCACAGGCGGTAGTACTGTCATCATCAGTGTGGGAATGACTTTATCAGGCACATCAAGCTCTGGTACGACCGCACGAGCCAGCACGCCTGCTAGGTGCATGCCCAACACAAGCACCGTCATTGCCATTGTGCCAACCAAGATGCCGTGGTGCAAAGATTTGCTGTCTTTATACGCCATCGCACGCACGGCAGTATGGGGCAGACCAATCAAACCAAAGCACACCAACACCCAAAATGACAGCATGAAAGTTGCCGAGAGTTTGTCATCAACACCTGTGGGCGTCAAAAGGCGTGGGTCAATGGTGTGTAAGGTGTTCATGGCGTTATCAATGCCACCTGTGGCAACAAGCGTACCACCTAATAACAGCACAACCCCCACCAGCATGACCAATCCTTGTACCGTATCGGTTAAAACCACCGCACGAAAGCCCCCAATAAAAGTATAAAGCCCTATCACCAGTGCAAAAACCGCCACCGACCACGCATAAGGCAGACCGAGTGTGGCTTCCAAAAGCCGACCTGCTCCGATAAACTGCACCACCATCATGCCAAAAAACGCCAATAATAAAGAGACACAAGCCAGCCATACCACCACTTTGTTTTGATAGCGAGCAAAGAGCAAATCATTGATGGTGATACTGCCTGTTTGGCGTGCTAGTATGGCAAACTTTTTGCCGAGTGTGCCAAGTGTCAGCCAAATGGCAGGTATTTGTATCATGGACAGTAGTACCCAGCCTAAGCCGTATTTGTACGCCGCTCCCGGCCCACCGATAAATGAGCTTGCCGACACATAAGTTGCCACCGTGGTCATGGCAAGCACAAAACCTGACATGGAGCGACCACCAACATAATACTCATTTAAAAAATCTTTTTGGCGTTTTTGATAGGCGTGCCATGCAATCCCAAAAACAAAGCACAAATAAAGCACAAGGGGAATAAGCACTTCAATATTTAAAGTCATCAGTTGTCCTTGTGTTGCTGTGTGTCAGACAAATCATCATTTAAATTGATGTCTTGATAAACCATTTTTAATACCGCCATACTAAGCATGATAAATACCATTGGCAAAAACACACAAGACAGCTCAAACCATAACGGCAAACCAAATACGCCAACACCCGTGGGGCTAAAATACGCCCCCATCACCCAGCCAATCAAGTAAATGACCGTCAAATAAACCGCCCATTTGGCTTCACGGTTTAGCTGTTTGCTGAGCGGTTGCGTGTCTTGAAAAGAGAAATTTTTATCCATCAATATTCTGTCTGTTTAAAGCAAAAAATGGTGTTAGTCTAGCACAAAATGACCCAGTGGATTTGAATGAATGGACATATTTTAAAAAAATAGTTGCAAATTACTTAAACTTTGTTATAATTATCGCCCATAGGGGTATCGCCAAGTTGGTAAGGCATCAGGTTTTGATCCTGACATTCGTTGGTTCGAGTCCAGCTACCCCTGCCATTTTATAAAAAGCCAATCTTAGGATTGGCTTTTTTGTTTTTTGGTGTATGATTAAGATAAGATAAAAATTTGGCACACGCATATGTCTCATTTTGGTACGCATTTTACAACCGCCACTTCTGGCATTTTAAAAAATAACCCCTTGCTTGGTGTGGCATTGGGGGCAGATGTGGCATATAAAGACCGCAAGGCACAAGCAGTGCTGGCGTGGGGTCAAAAACCAAGTCGTGATAAAGCGGTTGCTTTTGCTCATGCTCACCATTTGCCACTGATTACCATAGAAGATGGTTTTTTGCGTTCATTGGGTAGTGGCATTCGTAGTGTGGGGGCAAGTTTTATTATGGATGATGTGGGGGTGTATTTTGATTTGACCACCCCAAATCGCCTGCAAACATTAATCGCAGACTGCCTAAACAATTGGTGCGATGACAAGCAGCAGTATGCCAAAAAATTAATACAAAAAATCATCACCAATAAACTCTCTAAATATAATACCACCACTTATGCGCCTGATTTATCACAGTTGGCAAAGAATGACAAACCACACGTCATCATCATTGACCAAGTGGCACATGACAGCTCAGTCAAAGGGGCAGGGGCAGATGATCAGAGTTTTGCTGCCATGCTTGCTCATGCTCAGTCTCACTATCGGCACGCTAATATTTGGATAAAGGCACACCCAGCAGGCAAAGGGTATTTTACACCAAGCGATGGCATGCCACCTTTTTATTTGACTGATAATTGCAATCCGATTGCCCTGCTAAATCAAGCAACCGCCATTTATACTGTCAGCAGTCATATGGGTTTTGAAGCACTCATGCTTGGCAAGGTGGTACATAATTTTGGTGTAAATTGGTATGGTGGGTTTGGCTTGACTGATGACAGCTTTGTGCAAGATACCCCGCTTTATGCCCAAGTACAAGCTCATCATCGGGCATTAAATATCCAAAATCCCAGCATTTATCAGCTTTTTTATGCCAGTTATGTCTTATACAGCCATTATGCCAACCCTGCCACCGCTCAGGCGTGCGATATTGAAACGCTCATGGATTATTTAATCACCAATCGTGATTGGCAAGATAAACTGTATGGCAACACAGGGCAACTGCTGATTTATGAATTTAGTCGCTGGAAAGTGCCTTTTGTGCGTGGATTTTTGGGATTTGATAACATAACATTGACTTTTAAAAAGAACAGATGGCGATTATTTTTGCCCAATGCCATTAATGCCCAACGTGTCAAACGTGATGATGATAAAATACTACCCCCCACACTTGGCAAGTCTGCCTATGTTGTATGGGGGCAAAAAGCCAAAAAACGCTTGGTGGATAAACTGACTGCTTATGGAAAAACCAACCCACAAATTTGGTGCATGGAAGATGGTTTTATTCGTTCTAACGGTCTGGGGGCAACACTTATTGCACCCATGTCGGTTGTGATGGACGATGTGGGGATTTATTTTGATACGACCGCACCCAGCCGACTTGAACAAATTTTAAATGGCATTGTGCTTGATGAGACTCAAAAACAGCGTGCCAAACGCTTGCATGAGCTGCTTTTAACTCAGCGTGTAAGCAAATACAATGTACCTACAAAAAATCATGATATTGGCATGCAACTACAACTGTTAAAATCACACAGCCGATGTGTTCATCTGGTGGTAGGTCAGGTGGAAGATGACGCTTCGTTACAAAATTGTGCCAGTATGATTAAAAAAAATAGCGAGCTTTTGGCAAAAGTGCGTGCTGACTTTCCCCAAGACATCATTATTTATAAGCCCCACCCTGATGTAGAAGCAGGACTGCGCATGGGCAAGGCGGACAATCACCATCTGGCGGACGTGGTTGCTTATGACGTTGCCATGCCTGATTGCTTGGATGTCTGCGATGTGGTGCATACCATCAGCTCACTCACCGGCTTTGAGGCGTTATTACGATATAAGAAAGTGGTGTGTTATGGCTTGCCATTTTATGCAGGCTTTGGGCTGACGGATGATGTGATAGAGACACAAAATACCCCAAAAATACAAGCACTCAACCGCCGTACTCGCCCCAATTTACCGCCTTTGACCTTAGATGAGCTGATTTTTGGCACGTTAATTGCATACCCCATTTATCATTTGCCACACGGCACAGGGCTTGCTACCCCTGAAAATGTGATTGATTATCTTTATAATTATCAAGAAGATGGTAAGCCTTATGCCAAATTTGCTCAACAATTATTCCAAAAGATAAAAACTTACGTCATGAGATTACGCAATGTAACAAGCGGTAAAAAATTGTCATAACAAAATATGATACAATCACAATGATTTTGTGAGTAAAAGGTTTCTTTTGCATGTCAGTTCACATGAAACGCTTGATGTCCCATAAAAACATTTTGCTTTTACAAGGCAAGATGGGGACGTTTTTTTGCCGTTTTGCCACCTTTTTAATGGAGCAGGGCAAATACGTACACAAAATCAACTTTAATGCCGGTGATGCCTTTTTTTATTGCCATAAACATGCTGTTGATAATTATCGGGGTTGTTTGGAAGATTTTGACAAGTTTTTGGCGCAGATTATTAAACAGCATCACATTGAAGCCATCGTTTGTTTTAATGATTGTCGCCCCTATCATTTGATTGCCAAAACGCTATGTCAAACCCATCAATTGGCGTTTTTTGTGTTCGAAGAGGGCTATTTAAGACCAGATTATATCACCCTAGAAGAACATGGCATTAACGGCTACTCTCGCCTAGACCCCATGCTCATCAACCAGCTACAAAATGCCAATGACCAACCAAAATACACCGCCAATCGTTTTTGGCGTATGTGTGTGGCAAGCATGGTGTATTATTTGATGGTGTTTTTGTGGCAGTGGCGATATCCACACTATGAGCATTATCGTGGCTTGACCATTGGTCAGGAAATCATGGCGTGGCTGATTTATCCGCTACGTAAATTGTATTGGTATTATCCTGATTTGGCACTGCAAAAAAAACTGGTTGATGAGGGCAGTTTTTATCTGGTGAGCCTACAAGTTCACAATGATTCACAAATCACTCACCACAGTGATTATGCTGATGTCAAAGACTTTATTACAGAAGTGCTCACATCTTTTGCCAAACACGCTCCCCAAGGCACAAAGCTGGTATTTAAACATCACCCATTAGACCGTGGTCATCGTAATTATCGTGGATTTATTAAACAGCTTAGTCAGACACTGGGTGTGGCAGGCAGAACCTTTTATGGTTGTGATATGCATCTGCCAAGCCTTATCAAAGCCAGCATTGGCATGATTACGGTCAATAGCACCACAGGACTACAATCCATTTATCATCAAAAACCCACCAAAGTGATGGGGCGAGCGTTATATGACATCAAAGGATT
This sequence comes from Moraxella sp. VT-16-12, assembly GCF_002224245.2. Lineage (GTDB taxonomy): Bacteria > Pseudomonadota > Gammaproteobacteria > Pseudomonadales > Moraxellaceae > Moraxella. The sequence goes on along the minus strand of NZ_NKHK02000005.1, from coordinate 53,587 downwards.
GACCGACCAGCAGTCTTTGGATAAATTTTGGGCAAACCCCATGCCACCCAACCGAGGATTTTATCTGAAATTTCGTGAATATCTGATAGAGCAAACTCAGCTTAATGGCTCGTTTTATGGGACATCGCCTTGGGTGATTGCTTATCGGCAAGATTAGTGTCTTTGACTGGCTTGTTTTTGGACATTGATTATCAGCCATGCCAGCCATCACAAATTATCAGCATATTTAGAATAAATAAGATTTTTTTTAAAAAATTTGTTAAAATAATCAGTTAATTTTATTTTTGCAAAACTATCTATGACCGCACTCACCCACATCCGTAATTTTTCTATCATCGCCCACATTGACCACGGCAAAAGTACGCTTGCCGACCGTTTTATTCAGGTATGTGGCGGTCTGTCTGAGCGTGAAATGCAGGCACAGGTACTAGATAGCATGGATATTGAGCGTGAACGTGGTATCACGATTAAAGCCCAGTCGGTTACACTTTATTATAACCACCCCAATGGGCAAAAATATCAGCTTAATTTCATTGACACCCCCGGACACGTGGATTTTAGTTATGAAGTGTCTCGTTCTTTGGCAGCGTGTGAAGGGGCGTTACTTGTGGTGGACGCTGCCCAAGGCGTAGAAGCCCAAAGCGTTGCCAACTGCTACACGGCGGTAGAGCAGGGGCTAGAAGTTTTGCCTGTTTTAAATAAAATTGACTTACCACAGGTTGAGCCTGAGCGAGTCATTGAAGAGATTGAAGACATCATTGGCATTGAGGCGATAGATGCTCCCCGAGTTTCTGCCAAAACAGGGCTGGGCATTGATGAATTATTACAAACTTTGGTGGAAAAAATCCCTGCCCCCACGGGCGACAGAGATGCCCCCTTGCAAGCCTTGATTATTGATAGTTGGTTTGATAATTATTTGGGCGTGGTGTCTTTGGTGCGAGTGCGTGAAGGACAAGTCAAGACAGGCGATAAGATTTTTATCAAATCCACGTCCGAAAGCCACTTAGTAACCAGTATCGGTGTGTTTACACCAAAACCACTTGAAACTGGCATTTTGCAAGCAGGCGAGGTGGGTTTTGTCATCGCAGGCATTAAAGACATTGCAGGCGCCCCTGTGGGCGACACCATCACCCTTGCCAAAACGCCAGAAGTGGAGAGCATTGCAGGTTTTCAAAAGGTAACACCACAAGTGTATGCAGGGATGTTTCCTATTGATTCGTCTGACTTTGAAAAGTTTCGTGAAGCCTTGCAAAAACTGCAAATCAATGACGCTGCCTTATTTTTTGAGCCAGACACGTCTGACGCCTTAGGCTTTGGCTTTCGCTGTGGCTTTTTGGGCATGCTGCACATGGAGATTATCCAAGAGCGTTTGGAACGTGAATACAACCTAGATTTGATTACCACTGCCCCGAGTGTGATTTATGAGATTTTAAAGAAAAATGGCGACATCACCTATGTGGACAACCCATCTCGTCTGCCTGATACAGGGCTGATAGCTGAGTTTCGTGAGCCGATTGCTCGCTGTCATATCTTGGTGCCCCAAGAGTATTTGGGCAACGTCATTACCCTTGCTATGGAGCGTCGTGGCGTGCAGGTGGACATGAAGTTTATGGCACGTCAAGTGCAAGTGGTGTTTGACATACCGATGGGCGAGGTGGTCATGGACTTTTTTGATAAATTAAAGTCCGCCAGTCGTGGTTTTGCTTCACTGGATTATGCCTTTGAGCGTTATCAAGCGGACAAATTGGCTCGTGTGGATGTGCTGATTAACGGCGAAAAAGTGGACGCTTTGGCGATGATTTGCCATCAAGAACACGCTCGCCGTCGTGGCAATCAGCTCGTTGAAAAGATGAAAGAGCTCATTCCTCGTCAAATGTTTGATGTGGCGATTCAAGCGGCGATAGGCAGTCAGATTATCGCTCGCTCTACGGTGAAAGCCATGCGTAAAGACGTACTTGCCAAGTGTTATGGCGGGGACGTCAGTCGCAAAAAGAAACTTCTTGAAAAACAAAAAGCAGGCAAAAAACGCATGAAACAAGTAGGTTCGGTGGAAATCCCCCAAGAAGCGTTTTTGGCAGTATTAAAAGTAGATGGCTAGAATAAGGTAAAAAGCTGATGGAATTTGACATTAACCTAATTCTCGTCCCTGTTACTTTGGTGTTTTTGCTGGCATATCTGGCAGATAAACTTTGGCTAAAACAGCATAAACGAGCCGTAGGTCAAAACCGTAAGATTGCCATGGCACAAAGCCATTTTGACAAAACTAAAAAAGAGTTTCAAAAAACCTTAGAGCGGTTTGGGTATGATGTGTCGCCTGATGAATTTATTGGCACAGAGCATAGCCCAAGCATGCTACTTCATGCCAGCACCGCTTATCAAGACGCCAAACGTAGTTTGGTGCAAGCTCAGGGCATTTTGGGCGATGACAAACCCAATGAATTTTTTTTGGTGCGGTGGGCGTATGAATATTTGCCGATTTTGTTGGTGATTATTTTGGTGCGTTCCTTTGTGGTAGAGCCGTTTAACATTCCATCAAGTTCTATGGTGCCAACCCTTTATACGGGTGATTTTATTGTGGTCAATAAGGCATCTTATGGACTGCGTTTGCCAATTACTCACACCAAAATTTTAAACACAGGCGAGCCCAAGCATGGTGATGTGGTGGTGTTTCGTTATCCAGAAAATCCCAAACGCTACTATATCAAACGTATGATTGGTCTACCGGGGGATACGGTGGCATTTTCTAATGATACTTTAACGGTCAATGGTCAAAAGATAGACACTAAAAAGCATGATTATCAAATGCCTGATGAGCTAAATGCCAAACTTTTGCCCCAAGTGATTAATGACCAGCATTTGAGCGATGTTGAACGCATGACTTATAGTCAAGAAGAAGAAAAACACGCTCGTTATTATACTGAAACTCATGGCGAACACGTCTATCAAGTGCGGTATTTGGGGGATTTAAATTCTGCCCAAGATGCACCATTTTTACAAAAAAATTCGCCCATGCTCATGGAAACTGGTGGTGCAAGCTGGCAAATCACCGTCCCCCAAGGTCAATATTTTGTGATGGGGGATAACCGAGACCGCAGCGAAGATGGGCGGTTTTGGGGCTTTGTGCCAGAAGCCAATTTGGCAGGTAAAGCCACGTATATTTGGATGCACAAAGATGCAGGGCTAAAATTACCAAGTTTTGGGCGAGCAGGGGCGATTGATTAATATCCATACTTTGAACCAATTGGTATTATTAATGGGCGGTTTGTCTTATTGTTTTTTGATGTTAAAACAGTTAATGATAAAATGTCAAACACGAATTGACAAACATGATTTAAGGTGATTTATGCGGTGTTCTACATTTGGTCAGCAGCGTGGTGCGTCTGTTACTTCCATCGTGCTGTTTATTATTGCATTGGGGTTGCTTGCTAAATTGGCAATTGGCATCATTCCTGCTTATGTTGGTGATTATCAATTTACCAAATTGGTCGCCCAAGAACTCAAAGAAGCCAATGAAGCCAAGCAAACTGATAAGCAGTTTTTAAACAGTCTTAGCCAACAGTTGTCCATTAACGCCAATTATGACAGCAAGCCCGAAGAAATGCTCATTTTTACCAATAAAACTCCCGGAGCATTGGCAGTAAAAAGCCAATATGAAGTAGAAAGCAACTTCTATGGCGGTACATATATTGTCAATCGTTTTGAAAAAGAGATTACAGCAAAAGACACCAAATAATGACCCAGACAGTGCTTCCTACTCACTTTGCTACCTTTGAACAAGGTTATCCACATCTGTGTTCAAAATTAGGATACACGTTTAAAGATCCAAATTTTGCCAAGCGTGCCTTAACACACCGCTCTTTTGACCCAAAAATGAGCTACGAACGCCTTGAATTTTTGGGAGATGCACTGCTTGGGGTGGTGATTGCCAACGCACTATTTATCAAATATCCACGCCATGATGAAGGTAAACTCACTCGTATGCGAGCAACACTTGTGCGTCAAGAGACCTTGGTACAGATTGCCGAAAAATTAGGGTTGTCTGGTCATTTGATTTTGGGGGTGGGTGAACGCAAGGGTGGCGGACGACATCGTGCATCTATTTTGGCGGATGCGGTGGAGGCGTTGATTGGGGCGATTTATTTGGATAGCAATGATGGTTTTTTAACCAAAACTTTGGTGCTGTCTTGGTATGGCGATTTGTTGGATGAGGTTGGGCAAGAGCAAGTACTAAAAGATGCCAAATCTCGCTTACAAGAGTGGCTACAAGGCAACAAATTGCCTTTGCCCATTTACACTTTGATGGATACCATTGGTAATGCTCCTAACCAGACCTTTGTGGTAGAGTGCCAAGTGGCAGTCAAAGACTGTCAGCCCATCACCGAACGTGGCGAAAGTCGGCGAATTGCTGAACAAAAATGTGCGGAACGCATGATAAATCAGCTCAATAAATTAGAAAAACCCAAGCCAATTTGACCAAATTTTATTATCAATCACCCATCAAGCATTTACCCAGCCTTGATATGTCAATACTTTAAAAATCAGGATACTCATGAGCGAGCAGACAAACACCACCAACGAAGACGCCATTGCCGCCTTTTTTAACAACAATCACACACCTGTGTTAGATGGGTTTAGGGCAGGCTTTGTGGCGATTGTTGGTCGTCCCAACGTGGGCAAATCCACGCTCATGAATCATCTGCTTGGGCAGAAACTTTCCATCACCAGTCGCAAACCGCAGACCACACGTCATCGCATTCATGGCATTTTGACTGATGAAGCCATGCAGATTGTTTTTGTGGACACCCCCGGCATTCACAAAAAAGAAGTCAAAGCCATCAACGAACGCATGAACAAAGCTGCCATCTCGGCACTGGCTGATGTGGATTTGGTGCTGTTTGTGGTGGATGGCTTAAAATGGCAAGAAGATGATTTATTGACCTTGGAAAAACTGGCAGCCACGAGCTTACCTGTGGTGCTGGTCATCAACAAAACCGACACCATCAAAGAAAAAGACAAGCTGCTGCCTTTGATGGCGGAGTATCAAGAAAGTTTTGAATTTGCCGATATCATTCCTGTGTCTGCCCTGCGTGGTCAAAATTTGGATAGATTGCAGGCGGTGATTGGTGAGTATTTGCCTGTGCGACCACCGATTTTTAACCCTGAACAAATTACCGACCGAAGCGAGCGGTTTTTGGCAAGCGAGATTATCCGTGAAAAAATCATGCGTCAATCAGGTGATGAAGTGCCCTATGATTTGACCGTGCAGATTGATGCTTTTAAAGATGAGCCAGCTCATAAAGACCCCGAAACTGGTAAATGGCGTAAGGCGTGCACCTTTATTGATGCCACCATTTTTGTGGAGCGAGCTGGTCAAAAAACCATCATTATCGGTGATAAAGGCAGTCGCATCAAACAAATTGGCATTGATGCGCGCATGGACATGGAAAAACTCTTTGACCGTAAAATCATGCTCACGCTTTGGGTGAAAGTCAAAAAAGGGTGGAGTGATGATGAGCGGGCATTGACGAGTTTGGGATACTAGTGAAAGACGCCCCACTCACAGGCTATCTGCTCCATGCCAGAGCCTACCAAGAAAGACGAGCAATTTATCAGTTTTTTAGTAGAGAGCATGGTGTGGTGCATGGCGTAGGCGTGCGTGGTATGCCATCTTTTGCCTTGATAGAACTCTTTGCCAGTGGACAAAGCTCGCTTAAAAATTTTAATCAAATTCATCTAAAAAGCTCCCAAAATATTGCCCTAAAAAACACTTTTGGGCAAAACCAATATGCTTTATTATATCTTAACGAAATCACCACCAAGCTCATCAGCCAAGAAAACCCTTGCCCTGCTTTGTGGCAAAGTTATCATAACAGCATTCAATCTTTGCAAAAGACTAATGAATTGGCTGTCATAAAGCACATTTTAAGACACTTTGAAACGGCACTGTTTGATGAGCTTGGCGTAAGTATTGATTGGGGGGCTGATAGCATGGGTAGAGTGATTGACCCTAGGGCGTGCTATGAATTTATTCCCAATCAAGGTTTTGTCAGTATGGCGCATGGCAGATTGTTGGGTAAAACCATGCTCGCGATTGCTCAACATGATGGTATAGATGATGTGTATTTAAATGATGTGGGGCAAATTTACCGCACATTGATTGATTTTTTGCTTGACTATCGTCCTTTAAATAGCCGAAAATTATGGGCAGAGCAACTAAAATATAGGTAATCATGATGAATGTACCACGTTTGGGGGTTAATATTGACCACATTGCCACATTGCGTAACGCTCGTGGTGTGGGTTATCCATGTCCCATCAAGGGGGCAAAAATTTGTCAGCAGGCAGGGGCGGATGGCATTACCTTACATTTGCGAGAAGACCGCCGACACATCAAAGATACTGACGTGTATGCCATCAAACAAGCCATCAGCATTCCTATGAATCTAGAAATGGCAGTTACTGATGAAATGCTTGCGATTGCTTGTGATGTTAGACCTGATTGGGTGTGCCTTGTGCCAGAAAAACGTGAGGAAGTAACTACCGAAGGCGGACTTGATATCATTAATAATGAAAAATTACCCAATTTTATCAAGACCTTACAATCATCTGGCATTAAAGTATCGCTGTTTGTTGACCCTGATACTGCCCAAATTGATAAAGCGGCCGCTCTTGGAGCAGATGCCATTGAGCTGCACACTGGGGCGTATGCCGAAGCGTGGCTGGCTTGTGATGATGAGCCTTTGGTTAATGAACAGGTCAAAAATGAACTGATGCGTATTCAAAAGGCAGTTGCACACGCTAAAAAGTTTAATCTACTGACTAATGCAGGGCATGGATTGACTTTGGATAATGTTGCTTTTATTGCCCAAATTGATGGCATTCATGAGTTAAATATCGGTCATGCAATCATTGCTGATGCTGTTTTTGTTGGCTTAGATGAAGCAGTGCGGTGTATGCGACAAGTGTTTTTGGACAAAGTGGCTTTGTTGGATGGTTGATGGTAATAGCGTAACTTTAAGTAAATTTTATGTAAATATCTTGTATTTTTTATTAAATAATGGTTGCAAAATTTACCGATTATCGGTATGCTAAATCCATCTATCAATAACCTGATGATTTTTCTATTGGAATTCTTTGGGTTTAGTGTTAGAATATGAAAACGGTAACCTGATGTTTCTACCTTAACTCTTGGAGAAATCTATGAAACTTAATCGTATTGCTCTTGCAGTATTGACTGCGACTGTTGCTACTGCATCTTATGCAGGCGTAACCGTTACTCCTTTGATTGGTTATACTTATACTGACGAAGCGCATGATAAGCAACGTGGTGTATTTACAACGGGCAAAAATTTAACTGATGCTGCTCCTACACCTTCTGGTACGCCCACACCAAATGGTGGCGTTGCTCTAAAAAGCGACCTATATACAGGTGTTGCTTTGGGTGTTGAACTTACTCCATCTACCCAATTTCAAGTAGAATATGGCATCACAGACACTGAAGCTCGTGCTTCTAAGCGTTCTTGGAATCACGATGTAACTAACCGTTTTGATGCCAAAGAAGAAAATATCAGCGGTAATTTCTTAGTTGGTCTACAACAATTTACTGGCTATACTGATGGTAAATTTAAGCCATATGTACTTATTGGTGGCGGTCAGCAAAAAACCACCATTGAGAATAAAGCACAGTATAATGCCACTTTTGCAACTCAAACAGGCTTGCCTGCTGGCACTATCCCAGCAGGTTCAGAAGTTGCCAAATCAAAAGACACCATTGGTAATGTGGGTCTAGGTGCTCGTTATCTTATCAATGATGCTTTGGCGGTACGTGGTGAGGTGCGTGGTGTTCACAACTTTGACCATGAATTGTGGGAAGGTCAAGCCCTAGCAGGCTTAGAGGTTACTTTGGGTGGTCGTTTGAAGCCTGCGGTAGCTCCAATTGTTGCACCACCAGTTGAGCCTACTGTTGTGCCTGAGATTGTTGATGATACACCTGCGTTTGTTGATAGCGACATGGATGGTGTGGCTGACCATTTGGATGCTTGTCCAAATACACCGCCTAACACCGTTGTGGATCAACAAGGCTGTACAGTTAAGATTGATATTGTTGATGAACTACGTCAAGAATTGCGTGTGTTCTTTGATTATGACAAGTCAATCGTGAAACCACAGTATCGTGAAGAGATTGCCAAAGTTGCAGAAAGAATGCGCGAATTCCCGAACGCAACTGCAAACATTGAAGGTCATGCCTCAAAAGACAGTAAGCGTTCAAATGCTCGCTACAATCAACGTCTGTCAGAAGCTCGTGCAAACGCAGTTAAATCTGTACTAACTAATGAGTTTGGCATTGCTCCTAACCGTCTAAGTGCAGTAGGTTATGGTTTTGACCGTCCAATCGCACCAAATGACACTGCTGAAGGTAAAGCAATGAACCGTCGTGTATTTGCTGTGATTCAAGGTACTAAGACCACTACGGTTGACCAAACCAAAGACATGAATGTACAATAATCCTTAGTATCCTATGTGATTATTCCATTAATACCAAAAAAGCTGCCTTAGGGTGGCTTTTTTTGCTGTTGATTTTTTTTGATTTTTCTAGGCTTTATATAAAAATCATGCTACAATTGACAGTTTTTTATTATCAACAGACCCTTTGTGGTCATAATTATTTTTGAGATTTTATGTCAGATTCTATTCAAAACCTACGCAACATCGCCATCATAGCCCACGTTGACCACGGTAAGACCACTTTGGTGGACAAACTGTTGCAGCAGTCTGGTGCTTTGGGTGAGCGAGCAGGTGAGATTGAACGAGTGATGGACTCTAATGCCCTAGAAAGTGAGCGAGGCATTACCATTCTTGCTAAAAACACCGCAATTCGCTGGACGGATAAACGCACCAATACTGAATACCGCATTAACATTGTGGATACTCCTGGACACGCTGATTTTGGCGGTGAGGTGGAGCGTGTGTTGTCAATGGTGGATTGTGTGCTGCTTTTGGTGGATTCCCAAGAAGGTCCGATGCCACAGACACGTTTTGTTACCCAAAAGGCGTTTGCTCGTGGTCTAAAACCAATTGTGATTATCAATAAAATTGACAAGCCTGCCGCTCGTGCTGATTGGGTGATGGATCAAGTTTTTGATTTGTTTGACAATCTTGGTGGCACAGATGAGCAGCTTGATTTTCCTGTGGTTTATGCTTCTGGTATCAATGGCATTGCAGGGCGTGAGCCTGATGAGCTTGCTGATGATATGACACCTTTATTTGAGACCATTGTTGATGTTGTTGAGCCGCCCAAAGTGGACGTGGATGGTGCATTTCAAATGCAAATTTCTAGCCTTGACTACAACAGCTTTGTGGGCGTGATTGGGGTGGGACGTATTCAGCGTGGTTCAGTTAAAACCAACACCCCTGTGGTTGTGGTGGATAAAGATGGCAACAAACGCAATGGACGTATTTTAAAAATCATGGGTTATCATGGGCTTGACCGTGTGGACGTAGATGGCGCCACCGCAGGCGACATTGTGTGTGTAACAGGGATTGATAAGCTCAATATCTCAGACACTTTGTGCGACCCAAGCTGTGTGGAAGCTTTGCCTGCTTTGTCGGTAGATGAGCCAACCGTTTCTATGACCTTTCAGGTTAATGACAGCCCCTTTGCAGGCAAAGAAGGTAAATTTGTAACTTCTCGCAACATTCGTGAGCGTTTAGAGCGTGAGCTGATTCATAACGTTGCTTTGCGTGTGGAAGACACTGACAGCCCAGACCGCTTTAAAGTGTCAGGACGAGGTGAGTTACACCTATCAGTGCTGATTGAAAATATGCGTCGTGAGGGTTTTGAGCTTGGTGTGTCTCGCCCAGAGGTCATCATGAAAGAGATTGATGGGGTGATGTGCGAGCCTTATGAAAATGTAACCTTTGATGTTGAAGAGCAACATCAAGGCGTGGTCATGCAAGAGATGGGTAATCGCAAGGGTGAAATGACCAATATGGAAGTGGACGGCAAAGGGCGTATGCGTATTGAAGCCACTGTGCCATCTCGTGGTTTGATTGGGTTTCGCTCAGAGTTTTTGACCTTGACATCTGGCACGGGTATCATGACATCAAGTTTTAGCCATTATGGGGCAGTCAAAGATGGCAATGTTGCCAAACGTCAAAATGGCGTGTTGGTCTCTATGGTAACAGGCACTTGCTTGGCTTATGCATTATTTAGCTTGCAAGAGCGTGGGCGACTGTTTGCCAAGCCACAGCTTGAAGTCTATGAAGGTATGATTGTGGGTATCAACTCACGAGGCGATGACATGGTCGTTAATCCCACCAAAGCCAAACAGCTGACCAACATTCGTGCATCAGGCTCAGACGATGCGATTATTTTAACGCCTGCCTTGGAGTACACACTAGAACAAGCACTTGAATTTATTGAAGATGATGAGCTGGTGGAAGTTACCCCAAAATCTATTCGTATTCGTAAAAAGTATCTGACCGAGAATGAGCGTAAACGGTTTGGGCGTAAAAAAGATTAATCAAAAACCCCAAACTTGATGGTTTGGGGTTTAATTTTATGGTCAAAAACATTGATTCATACGATTTTTTTTGGTGAATCTATTAACCATAAGCAAACAAATATTGCTGGGTTTTTTGGTAAAATGTATTTGATTATCTTGTGTTTGTGATTAAAAACAAATAAAATACCATTAAAGATAATAATTATTGTTATCAAAATTTATTTTGGAGAGTGCGATGAGCATGTTGCAAGAATTTAAAGAATTTGCCCTAAAAGGCAATGTGATGGACTTGGCGGTCGGTGTCATCATTGGTGGGGCATTTGGCAAGATTACCACATCGTTGGTAGAAGACATCATCATGCCGATTGTGGGGTTTATTGCAGGCGGTGAGCTTGATTTTAAAAATATGTACATCCTGCTTGGTAAAGCTCCTGATGGTGTTGCACCCACTTATGAAGCCCTAAAAGAAGCGGGTGTGCCTATGTTGGCTTATGGTAGCTTTATCACCGTGCTACTTAATTTTATCATTTTGGCGTTTATCATCTTTATGATGGTGAAAGGCATGAATCGTTTACGCCGTTCTGCCGAAGAGCCTGCCGCACCCCCAGCTCCTGCCGAGCCATCCGAGGATATTTTGCTACTACGTGAAATCAGTGCAAAATTAGATAAAAAATAATCATCATGCCCATCATTTTGGTGGGCATTTAAATTTTTTCAAAGCGTGCAATACTCTCCACATGAGAAGTGTGGCAAAACATATCCATCACCCCTGCATGAGTTAAACGGTAGCCCTGTCTGATAAGTTTTTGACTGTCTCGGGCAAGTGTGGCAGGGTCGCATGAAACATAAACAATGCGTTTGGCGCGAAATTTTCCCAAATAATCCATGACTTGCCATGCACCGGTGCGTGGTGGGTCAATGAGCAAAGCATCTACTTGCCCGACCCAAGATTTATCAGAAAAATCTTGGGTTAAATCTTGGGTGAAAAACTTAACATTTGTTAAAGCATTATCAAGGGCGTTTTGATAAGCTCGTTTGACCATCTTTGCACTGCCTTCTACGCCAATCACACGCCCTGTCTTACCAACACATTTGGCAAGCGCAAGGCTAAAATTGCCCAGACCGCAAAACAAATCTAGCACCTGCTCGCCCATTTTTAAATCAAGTAGCTGACACGCTAGGCTCACCATTTGCTGATTGACCGATAAATTCACCTGTGTAAAATCACTAGGAAAGCTATGTAAAGTTAAGTCAAATTTGGGTAGCTGGTAAGATAACCCTTGGGAGACATGACCATCAAGGCGATAAATGCGATTTTGGTTGTTTTCACCATACATCTGCCAGTGGTGTGCTTGACCAAAATGGATGAGTTTGGTGCGGTCAGATGAGCTTAGGGTTTTGATGTGGCGAACAATCATGGCAACATTGTCTGGGTGATTTGGTGAGTCATCGCCTGTGGCAATCTGTAAATGTGTGATGTTGTGTTTGCCATCTAAGCTGTATAGCAGTGTTTTTAGCTCACTCAGTTTGTCGCCCACACGTTTATCTAAAATGGGGCAGACATCAATATCTGTTAAAAAATTAGTTGCCCGCTCACGAAAGCCGACAATCAACCGATTGGTTTTGGGCAGATATCGTACGCCAAGTCGTGCTTTGGTGCGGTAAGCAACCTGCTTGCCAATGATGGGGGAGAGCCAATTATCAGGGTTGATGCCAACTTTGGTGAGATGATTTGCCAGCACAGATTGTTTAAAGTTAATTTGCTGATTTTCATCAAAATGTTGGAGAGAACAACCACCACATACCCCAAAATGCGGACAAATGGGCATGGTGCGATGGGGGTTTTTACTGATGATGTTAATGGCATCTGCTTCATCAAAATGTTTTTTGGATTGAGTGATATGAGCGATGACGGTTTCATCAGGCAGAGCAAAACTGACAAATACCTTTTTGCCTGTTTTATCACCGTGCTCTGCCCCATAAGTTGCCACGCCACGCCCATCATGAGTTAGCGATGTGATGTGTAAAGAGATTGGGTTAGCGTTTTGTTTGTTGTTGTGGGCTTTATGTTGGTGGGATTTTGCGGCCATGTTTTTCCTGCCAAAAAGTGGGTTGGGTATTATACATTGTTTAATGGGGTGTTTTGGCATTGTGTTTTTAAAAATTTATCTTTATAATGCTAATTTGGTCATTAAATAATAAAAACCATGTGTCATTTCTCAAATCAGGCTTTGTTGTCAAACGGTCTTTGTGTTAGCGGGTGATTTTTGTATGGCACAAATTTTTGCACTTCATGAACCGTTTTTGCAGTCCAAAGCTCAACTTTTGGTGATACCTGTCAGTGCAGATGGTCATATTTTACACCCTGTGATAGCACGCTCCAAATCCATGTTTGTGGATAATTATGACAGTTATCACAAAAAAGCACGTGCAGGAGAGCTGTTGCTTGGTGATGTGCTGTTGCACAAAATTCAAAAACAACATACAGGGCTCGGTGTGCAAATGGGTGGGGCAGAATATGTGGCTCATATCATCACCCACCAATCGCCTGCCCAGCCAATAAGTGTGCGAACGTTTACAAAATGTTTGAATAATTTTAAACCACATTTATATGAACTGATGAGATATAAGGGCGTCAGGCGTGTGGCGATACTTGGTTCGGCATTGCTCGTTACACAAATAGATGGTCATGGCATGGTGGAGTGGCTGACGGCAGATAACATCATGTCAGCCTGCAATGATGTGTTTGCAGATATACCCAAGATAACCGTTGGGGTGCATTTTAGCCGCACCACAGCACTACCCATCACACAAAAAGTGCTTGAAAATTAAAAAATACTCGGCTATAATGCTGGCAAATTGCGAACGTGGTGGAATTGGTAGACACGCCATCTTGAGGGGGTGGTGCTTCACGGCGTGAGGGTTCAAGTCCCTCCGTTCGCACCAAGTTATCATCTATTGAAGTCTATTCACATCTACAAAAGCCCTAAATGATATAATTTGGGGCTTTTTTGTGTTTATACGCCATGTGCCAGCTCAAAAATATACCATAACAAAACCTAACAGACAATTTAAATAAAAAGTAGTAATTTGTTCAAAAGTTAAACCACGATGATAACTGCTTAATCAATTTTTAGGTCCTTATTGGAAGGTTGCGGATTGTCTTAAAATAAAATGATAATTTGGTGTGGTATGGACATTATTTTTAGTACTTTAAGGCTATTTGCACCATTATGGATGCCAAACTTATTATTGTACATTTATTTGTCAGTACGAGACTATTTGCTACCAACTTTACCCCAAAAACTTGATGGGATATTGTGGCATTGTACATCAATGCTATTGCTCATTGGTTGTGGCTTATTTATTCAATAGATTTTTGGTATTAATTTGACCATGCCATTTTTAAAATCGCCCCAATCGCCCAAGGAGTAATCATCACCGCTAAAATACTGCCTGCTCCAAGCATGGCAAGAATTGGTAGTCCATTTAACCCTGTGGCATATAAATCTACCGCCCCCACCGCAAAAATCAGCACAGGCAGATGCATGGGTAGGGCAATCAGTGGCACAAGCACCGCTCCGTTTTTTAAAGTGAGTGTCAAACTGCTGGCAATGGCGCACAACATCAGTAGTATGGGCGAGCCAACCAAGATGGAAGTGGCAAGTATCAAAGCATCCCCTATGGGCAAACCAAACAGGGGTATTGCCAAAAAAGATAAGACCGCCACAAAGCCTGCACTAAACAACCAATGTACAAACAATCTAAGAGCCACCCACATCGCCAAAGCGGAGTCTGATACGACAAGCTGAGCAAGTGTGCCATTGTCAAAATCAGGACGAAACAACTCTTCTATGCCCATGACCAATGATAACAATACCGCTATCCAAATGGCGGGTGTGGCAAGACGCAACAGCGTGGCAGGTTCTGAGCCGATGGCAAGCGGAAATAAGGTAATGATGAGCAAAAACAGCACCAGTGGATACAGCCACTGCACCATGCCTTGACGTTTGATTTGCCATTCTCGGATAAATAGATGTCTCATAAAGCAAACTCCGTCAAATCAAGGCGTAAATTTGCCCCTTGCATGGCTTGGTGGCTGGTGGCAAGTATCGCCCCACCTTGTTTGGTAAACTCACCCATACGCTGTTCTAGCTTGCTAACCATCGCCACATCTAAGGCGGTGAGTGGCTCATCAAGTAGCCAAAGTGGTGCGTGCGTGGGGGTCATGATAAATAGCCGAGCCAGTCCGATTCGCCGTTTTTGACCTGCTGATAGCTGAATGCTGGATGTGTCGCCAAGTCCATACAACCCTACGCTATCTAGTGCCATATCTAGCGTGTCATCGTCTGCATTGATGTTGTATAAAGATAATAAAAAACGCAAATTTTGAGCAACTGTCAAAGACGCACTGATGCCAAGTTGGTGTGATATATAGACCAGATGGGATTTTTTGATGGTGCCTGTGTGCGTAGGTAGCAGTCCTGATATTTGGTGTAATAAGGTGGTTTTGCCAAGTCCGTTTTCACCAATAAGATGACAAATATCGCCTGCTGATAGCGTTAAATTTACATCATCACACAAGATAAAATCACCCCGCCCAATGGCGACGTTTTGCAGGTGTAAAATTGCCGAATTTGCCATAAATTATTAATCAAAATAAACCGCTATCATACCAAAATTTTTAATAAAATTAAACCGATGAAATGAGTTTCAATGTATGCCAAATAATAAACACATCAGATGTCAAATCACCCATCAAAACAAATACAAAAAATGCTTTTTAAAATCATGTTTTTTTGCTATGCTAAACCAGCTTGTATAAAATTTATCTTTAAAATCAGCCACACACCATCAATTCATGCGGCCAAATAAAACGCCGATTTTATGGTTGGCTCATGCTAATATGCAACAATTTATCATTTGAATGGTTACCATTATGTTTAAAAAATTAAAAAGTCTGTTTTCAAAATCAAAAGCCACCAATAATAATGCTGATGACGGCACTTCTGTGGCGAAACAGGCAAAAGATTTTGAAAAATTATTAAAAAAAACTCAAAAAGACCACCTAATCACCACCCAAATTATGACATGGCTTGACAAGCAAGAATGGAAATACGACCACCGTTCTCCAAATGATGATGGGCATACGCACCATCTGATTTTAGGTTTTACTGACCGTGAAAATGACTGGACGTGTGTGTTTCGTATCAATGAAGAAAATCAATTGGTGTCTATTTTTGGGATTTTGGAAGAGAGCGTGCCAGTCAGTCATTATACCGCCATTTTGATGGAGTTTGCTAAGGTTAATCTGTCGGTAAGTTTTGGGGGAATTGAATTTGACCCTAATGATGGCGAAGTTCGCACGAAGATTGCCTTTGATGTGGAGTTTGGCGGTCTAAGCGATAAGGCACTTGGGTGCTATTTGCAAGCGGTGGCAGGACTGACGGAAGTGGCCAGAAGTGTCATGCAAGCGGTGATGGCGGACGATGAGCCAAGCCAGTTTGCGGGGGATTATGTGGACTTAGGCGATGAAGTCAAAACGACCATTAATGATGAAAAACAAGTGTTTTATCTGCCAACTCACACCGCCCAATAAGCCATTTTGTCTATCATGCTAAAAGTCGCTTACTCACCGCTATTTTGCCATGCTGTGCCAGAAGGTCATCGTTTTCCGATGGCAAAATATGAACTCATCCCCAAAAAACTGCTGGCTGATGGTATTATTACGCAGGATAATTTATTTCACCCACAGCTTTTGTCCGAAGCTGAGATTTTGACCACACATACGCCCGATTACTGGCACAAACTCAAAACAGGCACATTAAGCCCCCAAGAAATCTGTAAAATCGGACTGCCGATGTCGGCAGACTTAGTGAAGCGTGAGCGTTATATTGCTCATGGAACTTATGAATGTGCTTTGTATGCTAAAAAATATGGCGTGTCCTTGTCGGTGTCAGGTGGCACGCACCATGCTTTTGCTGACCACGGCGAGGGCTTTTGTGTGTTTAATGACATCTGTATCGCCAGTCATCTTTTGTTAAATCGCAAAGAAGCTCAGCGGATTTTGATTGTGGATTTGGACGTACATCAAGGCAATGGCAATGCGTCCATCATGGCAAATCATCCTCATGTTTTTGTATTTAGTATGCACGGTAAAAAGAATTACCCCTTTTATAAACCGCCATCTGACCTAGATATAGAGCTAGATGATGGCACAGGTGATGAGATGTATTTGGCGATACTGGGCGAGACTTTGCCTAAGATTATCCGTGAGTTTGACCCTGATATGTTGTTTTATCAAGCAGGCGTGGACGTGTTGGCGACGGATAAACTGGGCAAATTGTCGCTGACCATGCAGGGCTGTTATGAGCGAGATAGGTTGGTATTGACCACCGCCCAAAAAGCAGGTATCCCTGTGGCGGTGGTGATGGGTGGCGGTTATTCACCTGAGATTGAGACGGTGGTGGAGGCTCATTGTGGGGTGTTTGGGGTGGCAAGAAGGCTGGTTGGGGGTTAGTGGTTTTATTTCTTTTGGTTAGATCGTAATCATAGGTTGTTTTAGATTAAATCCTGCATGGAATTTTCTTAACAAATGGATGATATGACTTTGCACATTAATAGTAAAATTAGCAAGCATAGAGGTAGCCACGACAACAAATGAAATACAAGTATTGTTTTATCAAATTCTTTGCTAGTAGTGGCAATTTCATTAAGAGCTGTGCTAATTTTCCTGTCTATTTCACTATTGCTTTCATTATCATGATTATCGAAGGTGGTTTTGGCTTGTTCGTAAATATCTTTTTTAATGTTTTTCTGAAAATTTAGATTCATGGTTAATATTAAACCAAATATAAATAGACTTATTATTGTGATAAAATTAGTGATCAAAAAATTATTATTAGCTGTTATGGCTGTTAAAACAGCAATTAGTGATAATGGCGTACTTAATATTTTTGTTGTTGATTCTTTTATTACAGTATCAATTGCCTTAACAAACTTTAATTTTTCATCAGTAATCTCTTGAACCGTTTTATCAAAAGAGAAGTTATCTAGATATGCTGATAAATTATTTTTATACTGCTCACAAATTTCCCCCCAATGGTTTGCAATAAAGTCTATTTTAATATCATTTATTGTACGATATTTGTCATAAGCATTTTTTGCGATTGCCAGCTTCAAAAGTTTAGCCTTCTCGAGTCTATGAGAATTTTTATGATTTAAATCAATTAAATCATACAAGTTATCCTCAAATACAAATTCTTCTGAAATATCATTAAAAACCTCAATGGAAATTTTTGAGTCAATAACAATAAGATCGCCATAGATTGATGATTTGATAATCATGTTAATTGAATTTGAGTCATTACTTTCTCCAATTTCTCTCAAAAATGAAATAAGAAGACAGATGTTTTTAAGTTTTTTGATTTCTAGGTTGATATTTTCATTGGAAAAACTTGACTCATTGCCTAGAAAGTCCATATTAATAATATAGTAGTTTCCAAGGTATTGACCCCGATCAATTGAGCGTCTATTGCTTATCAAGGATTTCAAATCTTCAAAAAATCTTCCATTTTCATTCTTGGGCAGATAGCACTCAAAAGATATAAATTCATCTTTTTCAAATTGAGAGAAATCATCTTCAAAATTTTCCGAGAATTGTGAATGGTAATGTTCTTCCAAATATTCAATTTTTTGAGCAATATCTACTGAGTAAACTCCATTAAAGTGGAATTTACTTTCTGAGAATTCTATGATGCTATCCTTAGGTATTGACCTGAAAAGTTCTACCAATTTATTAAAGTAACTATTAGTCATGCTTAATCTTTTTAATATGCTCTATATCATCTTCTGATATTTTTATTGAGATTTGACGACTCTCTTCGTCAAGATAAATTTCTGAATCTGGGGTGTAACCCAATAGTGCCAATTTAAAATCCAATTGCCAATTAGATTGACTTCCTAACTTGACACGGGTATATTGCTTTACTACATTAGAACTGATATGGAAGGTATTTGGTATTCCGTAGCCACCGTCATCCTTATCTTTTTGTAGATCGTCAATAAATACATTAACTTTTTTATCAAAAAAATCACTATCCTTATTGTTTGACAAAGAAATATCTTTCAATACATTCTTTAATTTTAATAATATAACTTTCAACTCAGCACTTTGATTAATGCCAATGCTACCCAAATAATCTAAGATAGTATTTTTTGGTTGATCTTTAAATGGCTTAAACCATTCATTTTCATCAGATAATGAATTAGTAAAATGACGAACCGCTTTAATTAAGTCTCTAGTAACGATATTTGCTTTAGTTCCTGTTTCACAACCAAAAGCTCTTATGAAATAATCTGAGCTAGGTTCAGAATTTTTATTACTTCCTATAAATTTTAAATAGGTTTCGTTATCTATATCATTGTCGCATTCAAAATACTGAGATAAATTCAAAGAAAATGATTGCATCAACTTTTGAAGGTTTATGTGTATGCTCTCAATTATATTAAGATTATCATCAATAGCAATGCCATTTTGTTTTTTTATCATCATGCACGAAAAGAAAAGCTTATTATTGGAAGATTTATGCAAGGTAAACAGTAAATATCCTCCGGTAGACATTTTATATGAAGCTGGTTCAATAATTTGAGTCTGAATCTCGGCAACTGAAGTTTTTGATAGCTTGATAAATTCTTTTATTAAAACACTTTGTTCCTGTCCATTTTGAATTTTATCAAAAAAATCCAAACTCTCCCGAGGAATTCTCCCAACTCTTTCGTTGCTAGAAAATATGCCGTATAAGACGCGGTTATCCTCATTTCCAATGACGCTCAATGCAGATTTTACTGTGTTGTAAGTTTTTTTATCTTCCAAGTTAAGTAAGTCATTTCTCCAATTGACACTAGTCACTGTACTATTCTTCTCTTTTGATATTTCGTGAATTATTGAAAAGATAATTTCCATAATGGATCTCCAATTTTTATAAAATAGATAGAGTTAATTTAGGCTAACTCTATCTGTTATACAGCAAATTGCCTATTAAATTTGTTGAATTTGCCCCACCTGCTTCTCCACTTCCCCAATCTGCCCTTGCAACTCCGCTAGTTTGGCTCGCTCGGCTTCTACCACATTTGCAGGCGCTTTGGCGACAAAGCCTTCATTGGACAGCTTCTTTCTGATGCCGTCTGCTTGGGCTTGTAGTTTATCACGCACTTTTTGTAGGCGGGCGATTTCGGCGGTCGGGTCAATCAAGCCTTTCATTGGTACAAGCACTTTTAATGAACCAATCAACGCTTGTGATGATAGCGGTACTTCATCGTTTTCACCAACCAAAGTTAGACTATCTACCTTGGCAAGGGCTTTAAACTGACTGTCAATGCGGACAAGGCTTGCTTGCTGTTCATCGCTCGCCCCTTGGATAAGTACAGGCAGACGCACAGCATTACCCAGCTTCATCTCGCCACGGATATTGCGCACCGCACCGATGAGACTTTGTAGCCACATCATGTCGCTTTCGGCTTGTTCGTTGATTTTGCTGTCATCACACTCAGGATAGGCACTTAGCATGATACTCTCGCCAGTTTTACCCAGTAGTGGCGTGATGGTCTGCCACAGCTCTTCGGTGATAAAGGGCATGATGGGATGAGCAAGGCGTAGGGCGACTTCTAGCACAGACAGTAGCACACGGCGGATTTCTGATTTTTGTTCACCGCTGATGGCAGGGTCATTTAGCACAGGCTTGGTCAGCTCCAAATACCAGTCGCAATACTCATTCCAGATAAACTCATAAATCGCCTGTGCCGCCAAATCCAAGCGATAGGTCTCAAACGCCAGTGCCACCGCTTTTTCACATTTTTGTAAGCGACTGACAATCCACTGCTCAGGCAAGCCCCATAGGTCTTGGCGAGACTCCGTGCCAATGGCTTGCTCTTGGCAGTTCATCAGCACAAAGCGGGTGGCGTTATAGATTTTATTACAAAAATTGCGATAGCCTTCCACACGTTTTAAATCAAAGTTGATGTCTCGCCCTGTGCTGGCTAGGCTGGCAAAAGCAAAACGCAGGGCATCTGTGCCAAAAGCAGCGATACCATCAGCAAACTCTTTGCGAGTGGCTTTTTCAATTTTGGGGGCGTCTTTGGGGTTCATAAGACCCGTGGTGCGTTTGGCGACCAGACTTTCTAAGTCAATACCATCAATCAAATCCAGTGGGTCAAGCACATTGCCCTTAGATTTGCTCATTTTTTGCCCTTCGCCATCACGCACAAGCCCATGCACATAGACGGTTTTAAAGGGGACTTGTGGCTTGCCGTCTTTGTCTTTGACAAAGTGCAGCGTCATCATAATCATGCGAGCCACCCAAAAGAAAATGATGTCAAAGCCAGTTACCAAGACACTTGTTGGGTGGAATTTTTGCAAGATGTCATTATCAAAATCTTTGTCCGTGCCTGTCCAGCCAAGCGTACTAAACGTCCACAGTGCCGAGCTAAACCATGTATCCAGCACATCGTCATCTTGGCGTAGGGGGGTGTCGCCCAAGTTGTGTTTTTGGCGGACTTCGGCTTCATCACGTCCCACATAGACACCGCCTTTATCATCATACCACGCAGGAATGCGATGACCCCACCACAGCTGACGGCTGATACACCAGTCTTGAATATCACGCATCCATGCCATGTACATATTGGTGTACTGCTCAGGCACAAATTTAATGTCGCCGTTTTGTACCGCATCAATGGCAGGTTTGGCAAGGGGGGCGATTTTGACATACCATTGGTCGGTCAGAAGCGGCTCAATCACCACACCAGAACGGTCGCCATAAGGACGTTTCAACTCATGCGGCTCAATTTTTTCTAAAAAGCTGTGGCTTTCTAAATCTTCAATGATTTTGGTGCGAGCGTCAAAACGGTCAAGCCCTTGATAAGCAGGTGGGGCATTTTCATTCATCGTGCCATCAAGGTTCATTAAGTTGATAATCTCAATGTCGTGGCGTTGCCCCACGTCATAATCATTAAAATCATGGGCAGGGGTGATTTTGACACAGCCTGTACCAAACTCAGGGTCAGGATAAGGGTCGGTCAATACAGGAATGGTGCGGTCGGTCAAGGGAACGTGTACCATTTTGCCAATGACGTGTGTATAGCGGTCATCATCAGGGTGTACCGCCAAACAGCCGTCTGCCAAAATGGTCTCTGGGCGTGTGGTGGCAATGTGCATATATTTACCATCTAGACTGACACCATTGGCGTCTGTTTGCCCTGCCACAAAGGGATAACGAACGTGATACATAAAGCCTTTTTCATCACGATTTTCCACTTCTAGGTCGCTGATGGCGGTTTGTAGCTTAATATCCCAGTTTACCAAGCGTTTGCCACGATAAATCAAGCCTTCTTCGTGTAGGCGAACAAACACTTCTTTGACCACCGCCGACAGTTCATCATCCATGGTAAAGCGTTCACGAGACCAGTCCACCGATGAACCCAGACGGCGGATTTGGCGAGTGATGTTGCCACCTGACTGCTCTTTCCATTGCCATACTTTTTCCAAAAACTTTTCACGTCCCAAATCATGACGACTGATGTTTTGTAAACCAAGCTGACGCTCCACCACCATTTGTGTAGCAATGCCAGCGTGGTCAGTACCGCCTTGCCATAGGGTGTTGTAGCCTTTCATGCGATGATAGCGAGTGAGTGCGTCCATGATGGCGTTGTTAAAGCCATGTCCCATGTGCAAAGAGCCTGTTACATTTGGCGGTGGCAGGGCAATAGAAAAAGACTTTTCTTTGTCAAGGGTGGGCTTAAAATAGCCATTTTGCTCCCAAGTGTCGTACCATTTTTGTTCTAGGGCGGACGGGTCGTAGGTGGTGGGTAGGGTGGTCATAAAGTGCCTTTGTAGATTTGATTTAGATAAAAAAAGATAAACCCTTAATTTTACCGTAAAATTAGGGGTTTGGGAAATTTAATTTTATTTGTCAGTTGGCAGTTTCGGTGGTACATTTGCATTGCCTACACTCATCACCGCCGTGCCATAAGCGAGCACTTCCACGCCACCACCTTCATCAACGGCTGATGTCTCAATGCGTATGCCATAGATTTGGTTATAGCCTTGCTTGTGAGCAAGTGTTTTCATACGCACCACCGCTTCACGCCGTCCACGCTCCAACAGGCTTTCATAAACGGTCAAATTTTTGCCAAACAAACTTAAAATCCCTGCCACCACCATTTTAAAGCGGTCTTGGGCAATGACCACGCTACCGACAACGAGTGTGCCATCTGTGCTTGTGTTTGGCACAAAAAACCGCTCATTTGAGACGATGATGTGTCCCACCAGCTTTTCATCAGTGTCAAGCCTTGTCAAATGCTTGCGTTCATTGCGTGTGCCAAAATACCATCCTGCCACAAACAACCCCACTGCAATGATGAGTTGCAGATTTTGCCAAAAGAATTCTAGTACGGTCATCTTAACACTCACATTAAGTGCCAAACGGCTGATAGCGTGGCAGGTCGGGATTGCTGGGGTTTTTTACTGCTTTGACTGCTGTGCCATAAACAAACAGCTCAGATGCTCCCACCGCCACATTGGATGTAGAAAATCTGATGCCAACAATCGCATCTGCCCCAAGCTCATCAGCCTTGGCAATCATACGGTCTAGGGCTTCTTGGCGAGCTTCTTCTAGCAGTTCTGTATAGGCGGTTAGCTCACCGCCCACGATGTTTTTTAGCCCAGCCAAAAAATCTTTGCCAACGTGTTTGGTGCGTACAGTACTGCCATAAACCACGTCCAAACGTTCGGTGATGGTGTAGTTGGGTAGGTGTTCTAGGTTGGATAATTGCATGTTGTTTCCTAAGTTTAATCAGACAGATAAGCAAATAATAGCAGTTTATCACAAGAAAAACCACTTGAAAAATTTGCTGTTTTCTTATAAAATAATGTCCTTATTTTTCATTGTTTCCCATCTAAGTTGGCTAATAGATGACTTTGTGGTGTATCATATCAAAGTTGGTTGATGATGATATGGCCACAATTGGCAAAAGCCTTTTTATTAGTGCTTAGGTTTATTGGATTGTATCATGCGTAAAGACATTCACCCAGAATACCGTGAAGTATTGTTTCACGACACCAATGCAGACGTATATTTTTTAACCCGTTCTACCATTGCTACCAAAACCACTCGTGAATACGAAGGCGTTGAGTACCCTTATTATCCACTTGATATTTCAAGTGCTTCTCACCCATTTTACACAGGTGAACAGCGTCAAGCAGCTAACGAAGGTCGTGTGGCTACCTTTAATAAGCGTTTTGGTGCTTTTGCTAATCGTGGTAAAAAGTAAGTTTTTATCCACAAAAAACCGTCCACATGGACGGTTTTTTTATTTTAGGGCATTGCCAGTTCGGGCTTTAAAGGCAAATGACCTGCCAGCTCCAACAGTGCTTTTTGATAAACACCCCGTTTAAAGGCAACAACTTGTCCCAAAGGATACCAGTAACTTACCCAAGACCATTCATCAAATTCAGGAATGGCAACATCAAAACGAATATATTCGGTATTTGGTTCATCCAGCTGTAACAAAAACCATTTTTGTTTTTGTCCGATACACAAAGGCTCTTGACCCATTCGCAAACAGCGTCTTGGCAAGCGATAACGCAACCAATCGTTTGTTACACCAAGCAATTTGACATGATGGGGGTATAGCCCCACTTCTTCGTGTAGCTCACGGTACATGGCATCTAAGGGAGTCTCGCCCCTATCTATGCCCCCTTGGGGAAACTGCCAACTGTCATCGCCAATGCGTTTGGCAAGCAAAACTTGCCCTTGTGTATTTGCTAAGATGATACCGACATTGGCACGAAAGCCGTCTGCATCAATCATAATAAGCTCTTATATTTTAAAAAACCGCTAAAACGGTAACTTGACTATTAAACCAAACTTTTGCAAAAAAGTATAGGGCAAAGCTGTAATCTTGGGCAAAATCATATAAATAAATGGTAAGTAAATTTTATCTTGGTTTATCTTGACAAGGTGGCTTGAATTTTATGATGATTATCTCTATTGTAGCTGTATTTTATTTTTTAAGGTAAATGACATGACCATGACAGCAAGCGTGGATTGGCTAAAAAACGAAGCCATCAATTTTAAGACCAAAAGTGGCTCAGGGCATACGGTGGTGGTGGATTCCAAACAAGAGCTTGGGGCTAGACCCATGGAGCTGATGTTGATGGGCTTAGGTGGCTGTGCCAGTTATGATGTGGTGAGCATTTTACAAAAATCTCGTCAAAACATCAGTGATGTTCGTTGTGAAGTGTCTGCCAAACGTGCTGACAGCATTCCTGCGGTATTTACCGACATTCATTTGCATTTTATCATCACAGGTAAAGACATTAAAGAAAGCCAAGTTGCCAAAGCCATTGAGCTGTCTGCAACCAAATACTGCTCAGCATCTAAAATGCTTGCTGATGGTGGCGTTGTCATCACGCATGATTATGAGATTGTGGGTGAGTAATATGGGCGTGATTAATTATTTTCCATCTGAGCTGTCTTATGTCATCGTAGCGATGGTGGTGGCGTGTTTGTTGCCCTATGTATTTACTTTGTTGGCTAAAATCACAGGTGGGTTTGATTTTAAACAGGACAATCATCAGCCACGAGATTTTTTAAGTCGCACCACAGGGCTGTCCGCTCGCCTAAATGCCGCCCAAGCCAATAGTTTTGAAGGACTACCCATTTTTATTGGGGCGGTATTGGTGGCGATGTATTGTTTTGTCCCCCAAAACATCATCAATGCTTTGGCGTGGTTTTATGTGCTGTTGCGTGTGGTGTATGGCGTGGCTTATGCTTATGATTTAGCAAGTTTGCGTTCGGTGGTTTGGGGGTTGTCTTTAGGCTGTTGTTTGTTGTTATTTTATTTGTCGTGGGTGATGGTTTAATAAAATAAAATCGTGGATTGTTCGCTCTTTTTATTGTTAGATTGTGAAATATTTTATTTATATTGAATATTTTTATAAATACCAAAGTAACTTTTAATATCTTGGTTGTTATTTTGGATTTTTCTTTAAAAAATGTTTAAAAAATATTGAAGTTTTTTTTAAAATTATGCTAATATAGGCAAAAATAAAAACCATGAGTTTTTATGTGGTGTGGTGAGTATTTTGAATACTTTCATCATTTAATAAACCTAAATGCAGGAATTTTTATGAGTAATAGCAATTTAGATGACCTAAGCGTAGAGCAGCTAGAAAATCTTGCCAAAGACGCACAAGCTAAAATCAAACAAAAACAAGCAGAAGGTCTAAAAGACGCTTATTTGCAATTTAAAAAAATCGCCAAAGAAAATAACTCTACCATTGAAGAGATTTTAAAAGTTGGCAAAAAAGCCCACAAAGAAAGTCGCATTGCTTATAGAGACCCTGCCAACCCCAAAAACTCATGGGCAGGTCGTGGTCGTAAACCCATGTGGTTGGAAGAAGCACTTGCCAAAGGCAAAAAACTAGAAGATTTTGCAGTATAAATAAACCAATGGCGATTTGGATAAGTTGGATTTATGATTCTGGCTTATCCTTTATTGTCATGATGAATTGATGGCTTTAAGAGATTTTATTTAAATAAAATAATCATAAAAAACAGAGTAATCAATTTAAAAAGTTACGATAAAAGAATTGAGCATAATTATGTCAACAGTAAACAAAGTAATCATTGTTGGTAGATTGGGTCAAGACCCAGAAGTTCGCCAGTTTTCTAATGGCAGTAGCATCACAAATATTAGTGTGGCAACCAGTGAACGCTGGACAGACAAAAACACAGGTGAATTAAAAGAAAAAACAGAATGGCACAGAATTGTTTTACAAAATCGTGGTAATTACCGTTTGGGGGATATTGCGGCTCAATATTTACATAAAGGCTCATTGGTTTATATTGAAGGCAGTCTGAGCACTCGTAAATGGACAGACCAACAAGGCATTGAGCGTTATGCCACCGAAATTCGTGCTGACACCATGAACATACTGAGCAGTAATCAAAATAACCATCAAAATCAAGGTCAATGGAACAACCCTCAAAACCATCATGTCCAAGGTTATCAAGCTCAGCCACAAGGTTATTACAACCAATACCCCAACAACAATCCTGTTCAAGGAATAAACAACGCCCCCCAAGCTCATCAGATGGGACATCAAAACATGGGTGGTATGGACGTGCCAAACACGCCCCCACAAGCCCCCCAAGGTGGTCTGCCCAATGCGATGAATGACAATCAGTTTGTCAAGCAATCTGCCCCACAAGGTATGCCCAAGGGTGCTACGAGCAATATTCCAGATGATGACATGCCGTTTTAAACACAGCACACACCAAAACGACAGGAGCAATCTTGTCGCTTTTGTTTTTTGGGCATTGTGCTAAAATATACTGACAACTGTAAACTTTTTAAATATCAAGGACATTTTATGAAACGTGTGGTAATTACAGGGGCGGGCATTGTCTCTTGTTTGGGTAATGACTTAGAAGTGGTCAAAAATGCGTTGTTTCATGGGCAATCAGGACTGTCTTTTAATCAAAGTTATGCCGATAATGGCTTTAAATCGTGTGTGTCAGGCAGTATTGACCAAAATACCCTAGATACCACACAGATTGACCGTAAACTTAAACGCTTTATGTCAGAAGCCAGCCTGTATGCTTATGTCAGTGCCTTGCAAGCCATCAAGCAATCAGGGCTAAGTGATGAACAAATCGCCCACAATCCCCGTGTGGCGGTGGTGGCAGGCTCAGGTGGTGCATCCACGGCTGACGTGGTGGCTTCTGTGGACAACATGAAAACCAAGGGCTTGCGTGGTGTGGGAGCGATGGCTGTACCTAAAATCATGAGTAGCACCGTTTCTGCGACACTTGCCACGGGTTTTAAGATTCAAGGGATTAGTTACTCCATCTCGTCTGCGTGTGCCACATCTAGCCACTGTGTGGGTCATGCCATGGAGCTGATACAGCTTGGTAAGGCGGATGTGGTCTTGGCTGGCGGTGGTGAGAGCGAGCATTGGACGCAGTCGTGTATGTTTGATGCGATGGGAGCGATGAGCACCCAATATAACGACACCCCACAAACTGCCAGTCGCCCTTATGATGCCACACGTGATGGCTTTGTGATTGCAGGGGGCGGAGCGATGTTGGTGCTTGAAAGCTTAGAACACGCCCAAGCTCGTGGAGCGACCATTTTGGCAGAAGTGGTGGGCTATGGGGCGACATCAGACGGAGTGGAAATGGTAGCTCCAAGCGGTGAAGGGGCGGTGCGTTGTATGCAAATCGCTCTTAATCAAGCAGGACTTAGTACGGTGGACTACATCAACACCCACGGCACCAGCACGCCACTTGGCGATATTACCGAGCTTAACGCCATCAGCGAAGTGTTTGGTGGGGCAAGCAACGTACCACCGATTAGCTCCACCAAATCCATGACAGGGCATAGCCTAGGGGCAGTAGGGGCTCAGGAGCTGATTTATTGTTTACTGATGTTAAATCATGGCTTTATCGCCCCAAACATCAACATCACCGAGATGGACGAAGGGGCAAAAGCGTTTGATATTGTTACCCAAACTCGCCAAACCCCATTAAATACGGTGATGAGTAATAGTTTTGGCTTTGGGGGCACCAACGCGGCATTGATTATCAAGCGTTTTGATGGGTGATAAAGCCAGTCAAAGTGCCAAATCAATTTTGGAACTTGTAACACACTCATCAATAGCTACAAATTTGACAGTGCAGTGAGTTGCTGGATGTGATTTAAGTAAGCAAATTTTGTGTTGTCATAGCTTTGATTGTTGATTAAACTGCTAATTGGGTGGTTTGAACTAAATTTATGGGCTTATTTATGCAAAAAAGAAGTGTGCTGATGGCAGCTTTAAGTGCCATCTTGGCAATGGCTTTGACTGGTTGTCATGCCACAAAAAAAGACGACACACAGCAGGCACAAGAACAAGAAGTGGAGCAAACACTTGGCGAAGAAGGTCCACACGCTGCCGCTGACCGCCCTTTGGCAAAACGTGTCATCAAAAGTCATGATGGCATACATCATGTTGAGATAGATTTTGGTAATGTCGTACAAGGTAAATACAGCACGCCTGCACGTGGCATCTTGATTGCACCTACGCACGCACAGTCGCCCACACCTGTGATTGTCATCAGTCATTTGCGTTCGCCAAATTGTGCAGACAAAAGCTCTGCCTATCCTTGTGCTGATGGAGCAGAAATCCGCTACGACCAAGGCATGAGCTATCTGGGTGAGCATTTGGCAAAGCAGGGTTATACAGTCATCATTCCTGACTTGGGTGGGGTGTTTATTGGGGCAGATGTAACCGCTCCTTATGACCAAGGCAAGATGTGGCAAGAGGTGGTTGGTCGCTTTGTCGATGCCATCAAAACTGACCTTCAAGGCACAACTGATACCTTTGGCGTGGATATTGCCCCTGTGGATTTGACCAAAGTGGGGCTTTTTGCCCATTCGCGTTCAGGGCAGATGGTGGACGCTGCCCAGCAGTTATTTGGCAAAGACAACCTAAAAAGCGTGTTTGCTTATGCACCTGCTTATGACACCATAGAGCTTGAATTTATCTCGCCTGTGCCTGCTGATGTGCCTTATTTGGCGGTGGTGGGCAGTCTTGATGCGGACGTGGGCTCATCTGCCAATCTGTGGCTTGGGCATTATGCCAGCACGCCCCGCCAAAGCCCTGCTTCGGTGGTGGAGCTACCGGGGCTTGGGCATATGTATGTCAATCGGGCGACCAGTCAAATTGGCTTTGATGACCGTATTGGCTGTGATGTGCTTGATTGTCTTAATGATAAAGAACATGAACGTGTCATGCTCCAAACAGCAAGCACATGGTTTGATGACACATTGCGTGGCATAAACTCAGTGCTACCAATGACCAACAGCCAAGTTTTGCCCTCACAAGTGGCAGGGCTATCGGCTCATTGGCTGTCTTTGACGCCAAAGGCGATTGGTTTTGTTGAGCCCAAAGACTGGGTGGACGTTCAAAGCGGTAAAGAGGTAATGGTGTGTATCCATGCTGACCCCATGAATCCCATGCGACCTAAAAACGCTTGTCCAGAGCCTGACCGTGGTTTTGTACAAATCTTGACCCCTGTGGCACGTCTGTCTGGTGTTAGTAGTGCCAAAACGCAGATACAAGGGGCTAAGGGCGTCTCTTTGCAGCTTGCCCCCACAGGCAGTCATCAAGGCGTACAAGGCACAGCAGTTAGCCTAACTTTACATACCACTGGTGGTAGTACCACCATAGAGCTATCTGCTGACCACCCTGCACTCATCAGCCGTCAGTCTGAGCAGGATAATGGCACATATCGGCTAGGGACGGTGCGTGTGCCTTTGCCACCTGACATCACCAAAGAGACCATCACCCAAATCACCCTAGACCCCAAACATCCCATTTATGTGCGTAGCGTGGATTTTTGGTAGTATGGGTTTTGCCGAAGACCCCAAAGCCAGTGTTTTGGGGTTTTTCGTTGATGAGTGAGAGTTTGTAGTTTGGGTGGATGAGCCAATGTTTACTGTTTATGAATTTATCAGCCCCTTATCAGCAAGCGAGCTGACGGCACTTGTGGCGTATCATAGCGATTGGCAGGTGTGCTTTTTAAATGACGACCATCACCCCGTCATTGGCATTTTGCCCAAAGTGTCTTGGCAAGCTTGGTATGGTGATGATGGTTTGGTCATTCATCGCTTTTGCCGAGATGAGCAAAAGCACCGCCAATATGCCAGCGATTATCAAACATGGCAAGATGAGTTGATAGTCTATATCAGCACCCTAAGCATGCCAAAGCACCAACAAGGCTATGGTCATGGGCTGATGGGGTTTGTTGGGTATGACATATCCGCCCATGCACTCAATCCCAGTATCGCCATCAAAGATGGTCAAATGTGTGCGTTTATGGGGCATTATGACATTTATCTAAAACCGTCTCATCAGGGTTTTGTGTTGTGTGGTGTGGGGGTAGATGCTGTTTTTTTTGAACAAATCAAACATAAACTTGCTTGGCTGATGGGTCAGTCTTTGCCTGTGCCAGTCGGCTGTCAGTTTAGCCCACTTTGGCAAAAGGGCGATTATGCCAATGCTTTTAACAAAACCCAAGACTATATCAAGGCAGGCGATACTTATCAAATCAATCTGACCCAAGCATGGCAAGCGGACTTAACAGACAAACTGGCAAGTTATCTACCAAAACTACAAAGCACCATGAACGCACCTTTTGCTACCTTTTTAAGGGCAGATGATTTTGAGCTATTGTCAGTATCGCCTGAGCTGTTTTTTGAATTTGACAAGGCAGATAAGCATATCCACATCATCACCAAACCCATCAAAGGCACACGCCCCCGCCATCACAACCCTGTGCAAGATGAACAGTTGAAAAACGAGCTTGCCAGTAGCGAAAAAGACATCAGCGAAAATGTGATGATTGTGGATTTACTTAGAAATGATTTGGGTAAATACGCTCATGTTGGCACGGTAAAAACGCCCAAACGCTTTGCCATTGAGAGTTTTCAAAACGTTCATCACATGGTCAGCACCATCACTGCCACATTAAAATCAGACACACACCCTTTGACGGTGCTGTTTGGCAGTCTGCCAGCAGGCTCAATCACAGGAGCGCCCAAAAAGCGGGCGTGTGAGATTATCAGCGAGCTAGAAAGTCAGCCACGTGGGGCGTATTGTGGCACGATGGGCTATCTTAATGCCGATGGCACAGGGCGGTGGAATGTGCTGATTCGCACCCTACAAGCCCAAAACAGCCAAGCACAACTATGGGCAGGCGGGGGTGTTACCATCAAGTCAAAGATGGATGGCGAGTACCAAGAGTGCTTGGACAAAGTGGGGGTGATGATGAAGGTGATGGCATGACCCACACGAAAAATAGAACATACCCAAAATTTTTGTTATAATAAATCTTTTTTCTTTCAATTTTCCAACGGTAGCGGTTATATGTTTGAGAGTAACAAACATCACTGCCAACGCCACATATAGGAGACTTTTATGGTCGCAATTACTTTACCTGATGGTAGTATTAGAGAATTTGACGGACAAACCACCGTCATGCAAATCGCTCAAAATATCGGTGCAGGACTTGCCAAAGCCACCGTGGCAGGGCGTGTCAATGGTCAGCTTGTGGACGCACACGACCCCATCACCACCGATGCGACCGTAGAGATTATCACGCCCAAAAACCCTGAGGGTGTGGAGATTATCCGCCACAGCTGTGCTCATCTGCTCGGTCATGCGGTCAAACAGCTCTACCCTGAGGTTAAAATGGTCATCGGTCCTGTGATTGAAGACGGCTTTTATTATGACATTTATAGTGAACGCCCCTTTACCCCTGAGGACATGACAGCCATTGAAGCACGCATGAAAGTCTTGATTGACCAAGATTATGATGTGATTAAAAAAATGACCCCCCGTGATGAGGTCATCAAAGTATTTAGCGAGCGTGGCGAAACTTATAAATTGCGTTTGGTGGAGGATATGCCTGATGAGACGCACATGGGGCTGTATTATCACCAAGAATATGTGGACATGTGCCGTGGTCCACACGTGCCAAACACACGTTTTTTAAAGGCATTTGCTTTGACCAAGATGAGCGGAGCGTATTGGCGAGGGGACGCCAAAAATGAGCAATTACAGCGTATTTATGGCACGGCGTGGGCGGACAAAAAAGAGTTGCAAGCCTACATCAAACGCATAGAAGAAGCCGAAAAACGCGACCACCGCAAAATCGGCAAGCAGTTGGGTTTATTTCACCTACAAGAGCAAGCCCCTGGTATGGTGTTTTGGCACCCAAATGGTTGGACGATTTGGCAGGTGTTAGAGCAATACATGCGTAAAATCCAAAAAGACAACGGCTATCTTGAAATCAAAACCCCCCAAGTAGTAGACAGAAGTTTGTGGGAGCGTTCGGGGCATTGGGAAAACTACGCCGAAAATATGTTTACCACGTCCAGCGAAAACCGTGATTATGCCATCAAGCCCATGAACTGCCCTTGTCATGTGCAGGTGTTTAATCAAGGCCTAAAATCCTACCGTGATTTGCCGCTGCGTTTGGCGGAGTTTGGTTCGTGTCATCGCAATGAGCCGTCTGGGGCACTGCATGGCATCATGCGTGTGCGTGGTTTTACCCAAGATGATGCTCATATTTTTTGTACCAACAGCCAAATCCGTCAAGAAGCCCTTGATTTTATCAAACTGACCTTAGATGTCTATAAAGACTTTGGTTTTGACAATATCGCTATGAAGCTCTCTACTCGCCCCCAAAAGCGTGTTGGCTCGGATGAGCTTTGGGATTTGGCAGAAAAAGACCTAGCTGATGCTTTGGATGATGCAGGGCTAGACTGGGAGCTACAAGCAGGCGAAGGGGCGTTTTATGGTCCTAAGATTGAATTTAGCTTAAAAGACAGCTTAGGTCGTGTGTGGCAATGTGGCACGCTACAGCTAGATTTTAATCTGCCAGAACGCCTAGACGCTGAATATGTGGGCGAAAGCGGTGAGCGTGAACGCCCTGTGATGCTCCATCGTGCGATTTTGGGCAGTTTTGAGCGGTTTATTGGCATTTTGATTGAGCATTATGCTGGCTTTTTCCCAGCGTGGCTTGCCCCAGTGCAGGCGGTGGTGATGAACATCACGGACAAACAAGCCAATTACTGTGAAAATGTTGTCAGTCAGCTTAGCACCCAAGGGTTTAGAGCAATCAGCGATTTGCGCAACGAAAAAATTGGCTTTAAAATCCGTGAACGCACCCTTGAACGCATTCCCTTTATGCTGGTGGTAGGCGACAAAGAAATGGAAAGTGGCACGGTCAATGTGCGTACCCGTGAAGGCGAAAACTTGGGTAGCATGAGCCTTGATGCGTTTGTGAATGTATTGACCTTGACAATCGCCCAAAAGGGCCGTGTATCGCAGGAGAGTGAGTGATGAAATACGGTGCGATTTTATTGGCATTGCTAGCGTCTGTTGGTCAAGCTGGGGCGAGCGAATCTAAGCTCACCCAGTGGGCATCAAAAACCACCGCCAAAATCGTCAGTGGCACCAAAGATGTTTTGACAGGCGTGCAGCAAGGGGTGGACACAGGCAGACAGACAGGGGCGAGCGTTGATGGGGCGGTGGTCATCACCAACCAAAACTATCACCCTTATGTGGACATCAGTGTGGAATCTGCCACCACCAAGACGGGCGTTTATGAGCTGACTTTGGTGTTTAAAAATAAAACTGACCAGATTGTACGCTTGACCAATCTATATCAAGCTCGCAATTTTTATTTGCTGGACAATAAAGGTTTTAGTACCGCTTTGGTGGTTGGTGGTGATACAGGCGATGTTACGATACTAAAAAACTCAGCCACCAAAAAAACCTATCGTTTTTCAACGCAGCCATTGTCAGGCGATGTGGTGGCACTACGTTTGTATGAAACAAATATTGCTTTGCCATAATGCTGATTTGGTATTGTTATTTTTAAGAGTATTAATAAAACCACTGTTATTATCAGTGGTTTTTTTATGCTAAAACAAACATCAATTACTATAAAGTTGTGCCATAAAATACATCATGTCTTATGTTGGTTTTGTTAAAACATGCTTATCTTTTTGCTAGGTTGGATTTTGTGTTTAAAGACTTGAAATAACTATTTTTTAAGATTTTTTTTATTATAAAATCAATACCTTGATTTTTAAAGTTTTTAAACCTAGTCTAACGTTGATTTTTGATGCCTATTTATGCTAAAATGGAATAAAGAATTTAAGCATGAGAGTTGTGCTATGAAACTGACCAAAACTTTATTGTTAGTTTGTGCCGTATGTCTTGCTAGTACTAGCTTTGCCAAGACTAAAACCACGCCGATTGTCTTTGCCAAAGGTAGCAGTTGTGGTGCGTTTAGTGGTGAGCCAAGTGGACGTGTTTTTACGCTGTTTTTGTTGCCCAAACAAACCTTGGAAATCAGCTATGACGGTGTTGTAAGCGACATCATTGTCAAAGACCCCAAAGGTCGCACCTTAACTAATTACGGTGCAGAAGTTTATGCTTACGAAACAACCAGTAAAGGTAAATACAGCGTCAAAGTCATCAGCAATAAAGACGAATTTGTGAATTTGAATTTTTGTGCTTATTCTGACAACTAAAATTACCACCATAAAAATCCACTCATAAAAAGTGGATTTTTTGTAACAGTCCTTGTGGCTTGTCGTAAAAACAGGTAGAATAGAAGTGTATATTTTTATTTGGAGTAATACCTATTAAACCGTCAAATCGTCAAAATGTCAATGAAGACATTCGTGCCAAAGAAGTTCGCCTTGTGCAGGCAAACGGTGAGCAGCTTGGTGTGGTGAGCCTAAAACAGGCACTTGATGCCGCTCGTGATAGTAACCTTGATTTGGTTGAAATCGTGCCAGATGCCAAGCCACCTGTGTGCAAAATCATGGACTACAAACGCTATTTGTATGAACAAAAGCAAAAAGCCAAAGAGGCCAAAAAGAACCAAAAACAAACCCAAGTTAAAGAGATTAAGTTACGCCCTGGCACCGAAGAAGCAGACTATCAGGTAAAACTGCGTAAAATCATGGAGTTTTTAGCAGACAAGGACAAGGTCAAAGTGTCTATCCGTTTTCGTGGGCGTGAGATGAGCCATCAAGAGATTGGCAAAGCCCAACTAGAACGTATCATTGCAGATACCGCTGAGGTGGCAAGTGTGGAACAAGCCCCCAAGGTGGAAGGTCGGCAGATGGGCATGCTTCTTGGACCTGCCAAGAAAAAATGAGTATGAAATGGCTTGCTGGTGCGAGCCATTTTTATTGACTTTAAAATAAGGAAGCATGGTAATGAAAAAACCCTTATGTGTATTGGCACTGTTGGTCAGTTCTGTGGCTTATGGAGCGGACTGGACACCTGTATTTGGGCATTTGCAGGCAGGTGCATCAGATGATGGCGGGATTTTTCATGACAAACTTTTGCCCAGCATCTTTAAGGCAGGCATTAGCGAACGTACAAAAAACCCTTTAACTGACCATGCTCGTACTGGCAAATATTCTGCCATGCCCATGCCATATCGTGCTGATATGCTCCCTGCAAAATTTGTGAAAAATAAAGATGACATTGCTTTGCAGGCGACCATTCCCCTAAAAAACGCCACGCTTTTTGGTCATAAAATCACAAGTCTGACCTATTTTTATGGCTGTTATGAGTGTGATGCTTTGGGTTTTTATACCACTTTTGCCCCAATGAGCAGTCAGCAGTATCAAGCGTTGGTTAAGCGGATTAGATTTAAAACCGAATCTGCTTGCGGAGAAGAGGAGCAAGAACCTGTTGCAGGGTTTTATCGTGAACAAGGCGTGGTAAAAATGCACATTTACATGGGTTGTTGATGACCTTGTTGGCTCAATGACTAATGGCATTGCGATAAATGATGATTAAATTCTAATCATACGTCCACTTGTTGCACAGCGTATCTGACTTGGGCTAAGATAGCCAAGCGTATCTCCTTTGATAAAAATAACATCATCATTATCGCCAAAATAATCCATGGCAGTAGCAAGGTTGGTGGCAGGCGGTGATGTGCTGGGGTTGCAACTGGTGGACACCAAAAAACCATAAGGGTTATCATCATCAGCAAGCTCTTGGCAAATTTGGGCGATGATGGGGTGTCTGATGACCCGAATGGCAAGGCTGTCATGATTGCCTGTTATCCATGTGGGTATGGGTGCTGGCAGGTGGTCTGGCAGGGGAAATAGCCAAGTGGTTGCCTGTGTTTGTGTGCTCTCCCAACTGGCTAAAATCTCATCACGGCGAGCATTGGGCAAGTCTGCCAAGAATGGCTGTATCAAATGGGTGTTTGCTGTTAGCACAATCAGCCCTTTTTCTATGGGGCGGTTTTTGAGTGTTAAAAGATGTTGTACCGCCTGCTCGTTAAAGGCATCACAGCCAATGCCCCAAACGCTTTCGGTGGGATAGGCAATGAGTTTGCCTTGTTTTAGGGCGGTGTGGACAGTGTCCATCAGCGTAAATCTGCCTTAAAGCCACGCTTTTTATCCATTTGCCAATCACGCTCTTTTAAGGTGGCTCGTTTGTCATGGAGTTTTTTACCCTTAGCAAGGGCAATCTCACATTTGACTCGGCTGCCTTTCCAGTAGCATGACAAAGGCACAACCGCATAGCCTTTTTGATTGACCATCCCAAATAGCTTATCAATCTCACGGCGGTTGAGTAGCAGTTTGCGAGTGCGAATATTATCAGGGCTGATGTGGGTGGAGCTGGTCAGCAGTGGCTGAATGTGAGCCCCAAACAAAAATGCTTCACCATTTTTAAAAATCACATAAGCGTCAGTAATCGCCATTTTGCCCGCTCTGATGGATTTGACTTCCCAGCCTTCTAGCACAAGTCCTGCTTCAAAGTTTTCTTCAATAAAATACTCATGGCGGGCTTTTTTGTTGGCACAGATTTGGTTTGATGATTTTTTTGGTTTTTTTGACATGATTTTCTCATCAAGTTTGTTTTGAGTTGATGACCATTATAAGAGATTTGGGGGTCAAACACAAACCACAAAACAAATTTGCCTTTGTGATAAAAGCTTGTTAAGATAATCTAAATTTTTTGGAGAATTTTTATGCTAAACAGTCAGCCAACCCTAGAAACGCTACTTAATCACCGTTCGGTGCGTAAATACACAGGCGAGCCGATTTCTGATGACATGTTGACCGCCATTTTAGAAGCAGGGCGAGCGGTATCCACATCAAGCTATCTGCAAGCGGCGAGTGTCATACGTGTGGTGGACGCTACTAAACGCACCGCTTTGCGTCAGGTGTCTTGCGATATGAGTGCTGATGAGTACGAGCAGGCGTTGGCTGATGGCAAGCGATTGGGGCATGGCTATGTAGAAAGCTGTGCTGAATATTTGGTGTTTTGTGCGGACGCTTATCGTCATCACGCCCTTGCTGATGTCAATACGGACTGGACGGAAGTGCTATTGATTGGGGCGATTGATGTGGCACTCATGGCTCAAAATATGCTGGCAGCCGCAGAAAGTTTGGGTTTGGGGGGCGTGTTTATTGGTTCTTTGCGTAATGACATTGCCCGAGCCAGCCAAGTGCTGGATTTGCCAAAACACGTTGTGCCATTATTTGGGCTGTGTTTGGGACACCCTGACTGGGAGTCAAAAATCAACCAATCCCAACGCCCACGCCTGCCCTTGGATGTGTTGGTGTCGGTAGATACTTATCAAACGCCAAGCGATGAAGCGTTATCTGCTTATAATGATGAAGTGAAAGCCTACTATCATGGGCGTGGGTTGGATTTGGATTGGAAAACTCAAATCGCCCAAACCTTTGGTGGTGATGTGCGTCCTTTTATGCTGGATTATCTGCAATCACAAGGCTTTGCCAAACGCTAAATGTTATAAAAAGAGCGGATTGACCGCTCTTTTTTATCGCTTGATTTGTGAGATGATTGTGGGGTCGGTGATTTTGTCATCATTCATCAGTAGCAAGGCTTTTGAGATGATGGTGCTCAGTCCTGCATCGCCTTCAAAAGGAATAAAGACATTTTTGGCAACGTCTTTTTTGCTGCGGTCAGGCACGATACACAGGTACTGGTCGTTGGGGGTCATCAAAATGTTGGTGCTGCCAATGTGGATTTTATAGGTGCGAAGTTTGCCTTGTACCACCACAAATTTATCATCAATGTGAGCAACCTTACCAACAGCCAAGCGTGGCAATAACAGCTCTAAGGTTTGTTTGCGGTTTTTGGCAATTTCGCTTAAATCCCCAAAAGAATAGCTCTGCCAGTAGCTTCTGTGATTGGGCAGTCCGCCATTATCTGCCCATGTGGGGTCATTACCCACGCTTGACACGCCCACAAACAAATCCACATCTCGCAAAATTTCTGAAAATATGCGTGCAGGCACATCAACTAAGTTGATGGGTTCGCCATTTTTGTCCAAAAATCGCACTTGGTCGGTGCTGACATAATCCCAAATGCCCGTGTTATTAAAGGCGTCATTGCTATCCACAGGATATGTCCAAAACTCAGCCGTCAGCTCGTATTCTGGCAGTTTGATACTCACCGTAACGTCATCATAACCACCGTCCCATGCCCCAGCCAGTTGTCCATACCAGCCACGCCCTTTGGCAAGGTTTAGGTACTGGTGCTGTTTTAGAATATGAGAAGCAAAGCGGTTGGAATAAGTGCGTGTATTTATTTCAGCATCTGTCAAAAGATAAATTTCACGGTAGGCTTGCTTGATTGGCTGAAAAATCAGCTTATCCATCAATAAACTGCGCCAATGTCTGACACTATCTGTCGTGCTAAGTGCAGGGTGAAACAGCCCCACACGCTCATAGGCGGATATGTCCACCATTTGCCCCATCTCATCTATCCACACGCCATCATGATAAAGGGCGGATTGAGTGCGGTTGCCTTTGTCATAAAACGTCCAAATGAGTGGGCAAGTCAAATAACTCATCAAGCCATGATGAAAATAATACCGTTTGGCATGCTCCAAGCTCACCTGTCGCTCACTTCTTAATAGGCGGTCTAGGCGGTCTTTTTGGGCGGTGAGCGTGGTATTGATGAGTTTTTGGGTGGCTTTTAGCTCTTTTAAAGCGTCGGCATGATGTTCTTTGACAATGCTTGGAATGCTTTTTTGGGGTGTGCCATCTGGTTTTTGCCAAGACAGCTCGGTCTTACCCACGCCAATGATGCGTAATGTGCAAGTGTAATCATTAAACTTGACAGTCAATTTGCCATCTACCAACCCAAAATCATCTACCGCCATATCTTCTAGGTCATCACGACTCACTCCTTGACTGGTGGCAATGTCATCTAGGTAGCTTGTGATGAGTTTTTGGGCGTTGGTCTGTTTGATTTTGGTCAATAGCCGAGACAGTTGGGCGATGCCTTGGGGGTGGTCGTTGCGATATAGGGTGTAAATGCAGGCATTGCTGATGCTAGGATAGCTTGCCCCAAAGCCTTTGATTTTTTCATAACCACGCACCGCAAGCGAGCTTAGTGCCAGTATGGTTGCTTTATTATTTGTCCACACGCACGCCCACGCCAAACCTTTGATGATGGTGGTATTGATGCCTGTGATGACATTGACTTTGTCAAAGTAATCATAACTATGTTGTTGCACCATTTCTGTGCTGTCTTTATGGTGGACAAGCCAATCAAACCACGCCTGCACCATCTGCTCAAAGTCATCTGCCCCAAGCTCATCTATCAGTTTTTTGATGTCATTTAGGTATTTTTGGCTGGGCTTGGACGCAGTTGCGGTGCTGGCAAGATTTAAAATTTTATACCAAATCGCTTGGGTGGTGTTTGGTAAGGCGGACAGCATGGGATTGGCAAATCTGGCAAACTTATCGTCATTGGCAAACTCTGCCGTATCACTGCCGCCAAGCAATGCCTTAAAGCGAGCCACCTGTTTTAGGCGGTCTTTATCGTGATACCACCATGACCCTTTTACTTTGGCAAAGTCATCAAAGTTTTGCAGAGCGGTGCTTATCTCACCAGCTAAACGTGGTGATAATTTGTCCATATATTGTTTTTCTAAGTGCTTTAAAAAATAATTTAAAGGATAAAAATCATATTCGTCCTTGGTAAGTCCATTATCAGCAAACATGGCGTGCAAAATGAGCACCACATCATCTTCGCTCAGGGTGATGGCTTTACGCATGATGGCAGTGGCAACGCATACTTGCATAGAGTTATAGTTATTTAGATGAATATGACTTTTTTTAGTAAATAGGGTGTTTTGACGGTCAATGCCCCGTATTTTTTCAATACAAAACACCAAAAATTCCACCCTTTGATGGTTGCTGGCAGACTTTACCCAGTTTTGGTAGGGCGTGTTATTGGTTACACTTTTTTCATAATGTGTAGATTTGTCATTTTTGATAATCTCATCTAGTAGCGTGCGATAAAATTCATTGCTTTCTTTGGATAATAGGCTAGGTACGGTATTATTCATGGATAATCCTTATCATCAGCCGCCAACTAAGGGCGTCAGTTTAATAAAATTTACTTTGGTATCAGGCGTGATGGTGATGGTGTCATCAAGCTTAGTGAGCTGTCTGTCATCCACCAAAATAAAAAAGCCGTTATTTTTAAAGGCATCAAGGGCGATTTGCACTTGTTTGTCAGGGTCAATAAACTTGCGGACGGTTGGTTTGCCATTTAAAATTCGTTCTTGGTCAGTTGGTATGATGAGACTGACAGGATTGATGGCGTGTTCTGCTTTTTGGTTATAAGCATACACTTCGGTGCGGACACGGCGAGTGATGAGTTCTTGGGCGGTGATGGTTGGTGTGTCAAATTTGATGACAAGCTCATACATCACATCGCCTGTCATAGTTTGGTCGGCTATGGTTAAGACGTTCATGTTTTTTCCCCTATGTTGTTGATTTTTATTATCATAACTGATTTTGAAAAAATAACAAGCTACTTGATGCGATTTGTGGTCATCGCTACAAATTCCCCCAAAAATCTGCTACCATAAGCAGTTATTTTTATTTGGCGATTGTCATGACTGCTTATTTTACAAAAAAAGCCTTGTACCCCGGCACATTTGACCCCATCACCAATGGACATATTGACCTTGTTAATCGTGCCTTAAAAATCTTTGATGAAGTCATCATCTCGGTGGCATTTGCTCATCACAAAAAGCCCTTGTTTAGCTTTGATGAGCGAGTGGCGTTGGTGCAAGAGATTTTTGCAGACAATCCGCGTGTGTCAGTGGTGGGTTTTGAAGGGCTGCTGGTAGATTTTGCCAAAGCACAAAACGCAGTAGCGGTCATTCGGGGGCTAAGGGCGGTGTCTGATTTTGAGTATGAGTTTGGGCTTGCCAATATGAATCGCAGCCTTGATGAAAACTTTGAAGCGGTGTTTTTGACCCCTGCCCAAGAATATTCTTTTGTGTCATCTACCTTGGTGCGAGAAGTTGCCAAACTTGGTGGTGATGTGTCTAAATTTGTGCCATCTTGTGTGCTTGATGGTTTTGCCAAAAAGTTTGCTTAGGGGGTGTGATGGCACTAAAAATCACTGATGAGTGCATTAACTGTGATGTGTGTGAGCCTGCCTGCCCAAACGAAGCCATCAGTGCAGGCGATGACATTTATGTGATTAATCCAGAGCTATGCACCGAGTGTGTGGGGCATTTTGATGTGCCACAATGTGTGGAGATTTGCCCTGTGGATTGTATTCCCAAAGACCCCAAATATCCTGAAAGCACAGATGAGCTATTGGCTAAGTACCAACGCCTAACAGGTCTGATTGAGTAGGTTTCTCATTTGTAACAATATGGCAACAAGCTGACAGATGGCATTGTATTTATCATTTATTTGTGTTAAATTGGCTCAAATGGGTTTTATTTGGAGTATTTATGGCAATCTCACTAAGCAAAGGTGGCAATCTTTCTTTATCAAAAACTGACCCAACTTTAACCAAACTGCTTATCGGATTGGGCTGGGATGAGCGTGTCACTTCAGGTCAAGATTTTGACTTAGATGCCAGTGCTTTTTTGCTGACAGGTACAGGCAAAGTGCGTGGCGACCATGATTTTATTTTTTATAATCAGCTAAAATCCGTTGATGGTGCTGTTGAGCATACAGGCGACAACCGCACAGGACTTGGCGATGGCGATGATGAAATCATCAAAGTAGATTTGACTCGTATTGCACCTGATATTGATAAAATTGCCATTACTGTCACCATTCATGATGCCCAGCTTCGCAACCAGAACTTTGGACAAGTTGCCAACGCCTTTATTCGTGTGGTCAATGAACAAACAGGTGCCGAAGTGGTGCGTTTTGATTTGGCGGAGGATTATTCAGTAGAGACAGCGATGGTGTTTGGTGAAGTGTATCGTCATAATGGTGAATGGAAATTTCGTGCGGTGGGTCAAGGATATAGTGGCGGACTGGCAGCAATGTGTCATCAGTACGGAATTATGATTGGATAACTTTCTTACATAGTCACAACCAACAATCATTGTATTTTATACAAAAAGGTGGTAATTTGAATTACCGCTTTTTTGTGCCTTATTTATTGGAACTATCATTTATGATGAAAAATCTAAAACATTTTTATTTTGACATTGTCTTTACCATTGTCGCCTTGATTGGTGC
Organism: Moraxella sp. VT-16-12; assembly: GCF_002224245.2. Taxonomy (GTDB): domain Bacteria; phylum Pseudomonadota; class Gammaproteobacteria; order Pseudomonadales; family Moraxellaceae; genus Moraxella. Next base: position 10,937 of record NZ_NKHK02000005.1, on the reverse strand, counting down.
GGCTTATTGGGGCTACACTCATGGTGGTGTGGCGGCACTGTTGTCTGCACTGTTTATCACTTTGGTGCTGGCAATGATGGAAATCTCCTTGTCTTTTGATAATGCGGTGGTCAATGCGTCTGTTTTAAAGCATTGGGATAAATTTTGGAAAACCATCTTTTTGACGGTGGGTATGCTCATTGCTGTATTTGGTATGCGTTTGGTGTTTCCCATCGTCATTGTGGCGGTAACTGCCGATATGGGCATGGGCGAGGTGGTACAACTGGCACTGAATAACCCCAAAGAATACTCCGCCAAGCTGATGGCGCATCATGCTGAGATTGCGGCCTTTGGGGGTATGTTTTTGCTACTGGTGTTTTTAAACTTTGTGTTTGATGATAAAGACATTCACTGGTTTGATTGGCTAGAAAAACGCCTTGCTCGTTTTGGCAAAGTTGATGCCATGAGTGTGTTTGTGGCGATTATTACCTTGATGATTTCTTTGACATGGGTAGATGAAGCCTACAAATCAGCCGTGCTGATGGCGGGCGTGTGGGGCATTTTGATTTATATGGGCGTCAATGTCCTATCTACCCTGCTTGAAGGCGAAGACGAAGAAGACAGTATTGATGGTAACGAAGTGGCTGGAGCGATTGCCAAAGGTGGTATCGCAGGTTTTTTGTATCTAGAAGTTTTGGACGCGTCGTTTAGTTTTGATGGTGTGATTGGGGCGTTTGCCATCACCAATGATGTGGTGATTATCATGATTGGTTTGGCGATTGGGGCGATGTTTGTGCGTTCTATGACCATCTTTTTGGTAGAAAAAGGTACACTAGATGAGTTTGTTTATCTAGAACATGGAGCTCATTATGCCATTGGTGCGTTGGCGATTATCATGCTGATTTCTATGAAGTTTCATGTGCCAGAAGTCATCACAGGGCTGATTGGTATTGCCTTTATTGTGGCAAGTTTGATTGCGTCTATCAAATATCGCAAAAATGAAGCGTTGGAAAAAGCCGACGAATGACAAGATTTAGATACATAGCGTAACAAAATTGTTTTGTCTAAAGCTAGGTTGTTTGTTATAGTAAAACGTGAGTACCATGCTCACGTTTTATTTTTATAGGAATATCATTATGGCAATCAGTTTAACCAAAGGCGGTAACGTCAATCTTTCAAAAGAAGCTCCCACCTTATCTCAAATGACGGTTGGTTTGGGTTGGAATCCCCGTGCCACAGATGGTCAAGCCTTTGACCTAGATGCGGTAGCATTTTTGGTCAAAGAAGATGGCAAAGTGCGTGCTGACAGCGATTTTATCTTTTTTAACAACCTAAAATCCACGGACGGTTCTGTTGAGCATACAGGCGACAACCGCACCGGTGAAGGCGATGGTGATGATGAAGTCATCAAGGTGGATTTGACAAAAGTGCCTGCCGATGTTGCCAAAGTGGTGTTTTGTGCGGTGATTTATGATGGTCAAGCTCGCAACCAAAACTTTGGTCAAGTGGGCGATGCTTATATCCGCATTGTCAATGCCCAAGGTGGCACAGAAGTGGCTCGTTATGATTTGTCCGAAGACAGCTCGACTGAGACAGCGATGATTTTTGGTGAGCTATATAAGCACAACGGCGAATGGAAGTTTCGTGCCGTAGGTCAGGGTTTTGCTGGTGGTCTTGGGCCTTTGGCAAGCTCATATGGCGTGGCAGTATAAGCCCAACAATCCAAAAAAGGCAAAGCGTGGTTTTGCCTTTTTTTATCAAATGGCGTGTCAATTTTGGTGATTAAAAATCATGCAGTTTATCAAAGGACAAAAACTACCCTTAGCACAGCTTGGTTTGGATTTGATGGCATTTGATGTGGTCGTTCGCCACCATTCATCGCTCACCACCGATGTGGCGATGTTTGGCTTAGACGAATGTGGCAAGCTGTCTGATGAAAACTACATGACCTTTTATAATCAGCCAACCAGTCCTTGTGGGGCGGTGGCAGTTTTTGATAACGTTTGTAAAATCAATTTGTCGCTATTGCCACCGAAAATCCACACACTAACTTTGGTGATTAGCATTGATGGACAGGGCGTGGCAAAGGATTTGGCAGGTCTGACGGTGGCGTTTAGCAAACATGGTCAGACGGTGGCGACTTTTACTCCCAATGATTTGCATGATGAAAAAGTGGTCATGTTGGTGAGCATTTATAAAAAAGGCGACTGGCGAGTGTCAGCAGTGGGGCAGGGTTTTGATGGGGGTTTGGCTCGGCTGATTGAGCATTTTGGTGGTGAAGTGGCAGACGAGCCTGTACCAGTAGCCCCAACGCCCAAGCCGTCATCAACCACCACGATAGAATTAAAGAAAAAACTGTCCTTAGAAAAAGCTCAAAAAACGGGCAATAAGAGCATCATTGATTTGACCAAAAAATCCTTGATGACCTTAGAAAAGAAAGGCTTGCTAGATGTCAAAGCACGTGTGGCACTTGTGCTTGATGCGTCTGGCTCAATGAACTGGCAATACAAAAACGGTGATGTACAAAAAGTAGTCAATAGACTCATGCCGCTTGCCATCAATTTTGATGACGATGGCAGTTTTGAGTGTTGGGCGTTTGCTCAGTACACCACGCAGTTAGACGATGTTACTTTGACCAATGTCAATCATTTTGTCAATACCACCAAAGGCGGATACCAATCGTGGCAGGTGGGAGCAAGAATCAATGAAGAAATCCCTGCCATACAAGCGGTGATAAACCATTATAGTGCCATCCATGATGATGTGCCAACTTATGTGCTGTTTATCTCAGATGGTGGCGTAGGCAGTGGCAGGCAAATGCAAAAAATCCTAACCGAATGCTCATCATTGCCGATATTTTGGCAGTTTGTGGGTGTTGGTGGTTGTAATTATGGCGTGCTTGAAAAGCTAGACATCATGACAGGGCGAGTGGTGGACAACTGTAACTTTTTTGCCCTAGACCGCATTGACAGCATTGATGATAGCAAACTTTATGAGCTGTTATTGGCTGAGTTTCCTGTATGGCTTGATGAGATAAAGCGTAAAAATTTACTCACCAATCGGGTTTTGCACAACATATCAGCCAATGGCAGCAGTCTTTTTGGGCGTTTATTTGGCTAACGATAAGGAAAATTATGGCAACTTTTTCACTTTTGGGCGGTATTGAGCCGTTTTTGCATTGCTCGCTTAGACAAGGCGAATCCATCTTTTGTGAAGCCAATGCGATGGTGATGATGGAGAGCAATCTTGATTTAACAGGCACGCTCAATGGCGGTATCATGCAGGCATTGATGAGACGTTTTGCCAACGATGAGTCTTTGTTTCAACAAAAAATACAAGCCACTCGTGGTGATGGTGATTGTTTGCTAGCTCCGACCTTGGATGGTGATATGATGATACTTGACGTGGGGTCTGTGCAATACACCTTGTCAGATGGGGCTTTTGTGGCAGGGTCATCTGGCATGGACTTAAAAGCCAAAATCCAAACCAATCTAGGCGGAGCCATCTTTGGTGATACAGGTGGTTTTATGGTCATGCGTACCGAAGGTGTGGGGCAAGTGGTGGTGTCAGGCTTTGGCTCATTGTTTGAGATACAAGTAGAGCATGGCAAACCTATCACCATTGACAACGGTCATGTGGTGGCGTGGGACAGCAGTCTAAGCTATGAGCTGGCGGTTGGCACCAATCAAAACCAAGGCTTTATTGGGCGTATGATAAACTCGGTTACCAGTGGTGAAGGCATGGTGCTTAAATTTAGCGGTCAAGGCAAAGTGGTGCTGTGCTCACGCAACCGTGATAATTATCAAGGTTGGCTGCAAAGTATCTTGGGTAGCAACTCGGGTGGACGCTCATCTGGTGGTGGTTTGCTTGGTGGGATATTATAGGGTATAATTGACGTAGATTTGTTATTTTTTAACCAACTTATAAGGAGCTATCATGGCGGTTAATCTGCAAAAAGGTCAAAAAATCTCGCTAGAAAAAGAAGCGGGTACAGCATTGACCCAAGTTAAAATGGGTTTGGGTTGGGACGTTGCCAATGCCAAATCAGGCGGCGGATTTTTGGGTGGTTTGTTTGGTGGTGGTGGCAATAGCAACAGTATTGATTTGGATGCATCTGTGGTCATGTTTAATAGCAACAAACAGCCGATTGATGTGGTGTATTTTGGACAGCTACAATCCAAAGATGGCACCATCACACACACGGGCGACAACCGCACAGGAGCAGGCGATGGCGACGATGAAGTCATCAACGTCAATCTATCTGCCATTCCTGCTGACGTACAAGCGTTGGTATTTACGGTCAATAGTTTTACAGGACAGAGTTTTGAAACGGTCGCAAATGCCTATTGTCGCATTTTAAATGGTAATAACAACAGCGAGATTGCCCGTTACAACCTATCTGCCCAAGGCAGTCATACGGCGATGATTATGGCAAAGGTGTATCGTCATAATGGCGAGTGGAAAATGCACGCCATTGGCGAGACGGCAAATGGTCGCACTTTTAATGATTTGATTCCTGTGATTATGCCACACGTCTAAATAAGATTTTACCAAAACCCAAAGTGAGTGCTTTGGGTTTTTTTGTTGGGCGATTGTTGGGTTTTGAAGTTGGTGCGTATTTTAAAAGTCCGCTTGTCAAAAAATACTTGCAAGCACCCATATTATCATCAATAATAAAAGAACATTGACAAATACAAAAGGAGTGTTTATGTATGTTTTGATGGTGATTTTGGTGCTAATGGTGGTGTGGGGTGTCATGATTTATAACGCCTTAGTTCGCCTTAATAACCAAGTCAAAAATGCCCTAGCTCAGATAGATGTACAGCTTAAACGCCGTCATGATTTGATACCAAATTTGGTGGAGACCACCAAAGGCTATTTGATTCATGAAAATCAAACCCTACAAGCAGTCATGCAAGCTCGCCAAGTTGCCAAACAAGCTCAAAATGCCCCAAAAGATGACAATTATATTGCTAAGGTTGCCCAAGCAGAATACATGTTGTCAGGAGCTTTGGCAAATCTGTATGCGGTGGCAGAAAATTATCCTGAACTAAAAGCTGACAGTATCATCAAAGAGCTGTTTGATGAGCTGACTCATACTGAAAATCGCATTGGGTTTGCTCGTCAGCATTATAATGATAGTGTGATGAGCTATAACACCCGCCGTGAGATTTTTCCAAATAATTTGGTGAGTGGGTGGTTTGGGTTTCATCAGGCGATGAGTCTTGAATTTGATGAACATTCTTTTAAGCAGGCACCTAGGGTTGATTTGAGCATTTAGCAGGTGTCGCTGATGGATTTTTTTGCCTTAAAACACAAATACCACCAAAGCAGTCGGCTTTTTTATGCTTTGTTCTTTTTGGTGGTGCTCGTGCAGTCTTTGCTACTGATGGCGATGGTCGGAGCGGTTTTTGGTCTGTGGGCAGGTCATCTAGGTGCAAATGTGCTGATAATCTCAGGGGTGTTTGTGGGGCTGTATTTTGTGATGGGTATGCTCATTGCTCGCCACAAAACCAAACAAGGTGGACTGTCGCTTGCCAAAGCGGTGGGTGCGACACGTTTATTTGTACATGGCGACACACCCAAGGCAGTTTATACAAAATCTTATATTAAAGTATCTTCTGTGCGTGATTTACCAGCAAATTATAGACGGTATCACAAGTTTGCCGAACAAATGTCCATCGCCGCAGGCGTGCCTTTGCCCAAATTGTATGTGCTGGCATCTGAGATGGGGGTAAACGGTTTTGTGGCAGGCTTTGGGGCGTCTGATACGGTGATGGTATTGACCCAAGGGGCGGTGGACAAGCTCACCAATCATGAGCTGTATGGACTGTTGGGGCATGAGTTTGGTCATCTTATCCAAAAAGACCATGAGCTAAATTTGCGTATGTATGTCATGATGAGTATGCTGGGCTGGGTGTATGATTTGGCAGATGTGATGGAAACATCTGTGCTTGGCAAATTTGATAAGGATTATCATGGTGATGATGTGGTGATAGACGGCAGTCATGAAGGCTGGCTGGATTATTTACGTAGGCAACAACAAAAATTCACCCACATACACGCTCAAAGCCACATTAATCGTCATCGCCATCGTGATGATTATGAAGCACAAGCACCATTATTTTTTCCGTATTTGATTGCCATCACGCCAGTGGTGTTGTTTCGGTTATTTGGGGTGATGGGCATGGCGTCTGCTGAGTGGGTCAAAAGCCAATTTAACCAACAAAGAGAGCATTTGGCGGACGCCATCAGTGTTCAGCTCACCCGAAGTGATGATGTGCTGATGGCGCTACAAAGCCTACATCGCCATGACAGTGTGCTAAATAACCCTGCGTTTACAGCAAGCATGAGTCATTTTTTCTTTGCCAATCCCAAGCCGAAGGGCGAATGGTCAAAAAGCCACCCCAGTATTGATGAGCGGTGCGATGTTTTGGTTGGGGTGATGCGTGAATTTGGGGGATTTGATGGTCATAAAAACAAAAATCTAGATATTCAAAAACCTTTTGAGCAAATACCAGATGAGCAAGCTGATGATTTGCCTAAACCATTAGCGGACGACTGCCACCCTTTACTGCAAAACGCCCAAACCAACGAGCAAGGATATACCATCATACAGTATGATGGGAGTTTTGATGTGGTGCGTGATGGTAAGTTGGTTGTGGACGATGACTGGGCGATGTGGGAGACGCCACAGCAGTTTTTGCCACGTCTTGCTTGTACTGATGAGTATTTGTTGCCGCAAGGGGCGTACTTAACTTCACAATCTTTAAAACACGCCCACTTGCCCCACGCCATCATCTCTGCCCTAAGCACACCCTTATCTGCCTTGGCATTGGTAGAATGTGTCATGTGCTGTATGTTGCATGAAACGGTCGGTGAGCAGGTGGATTTATTGGCGATTTATTGGGGAGTGTCATCTGATGACAAGGTATTGCCCCATCGTTTGCCAGCCAAACTGTTAAAGGCGGTGGCAAGTTATGACAGACGAGCTGATGGGCTGTTGGTGTGGCTTGCTCTTAGGCAGTTTATCACAAAAAAACAACACCTAACAAACCAGCCAGATGACTACGCCCAAGTTTTATCATCATTAGTGGCTAAGCACACCATTTGGTCAGATAAAATGCCCCAAGCGTATTCACCACCCAAGCCAACAAAAATGCTGTTTTGTGCGTTGGTGCTGTCTTTGGTATTGATGGCTTTAAACAAAGCACAAGGCGGTTATGATAACATCAAAGCTCATCTTGGTGGGTATGAAGTGTCGGCGTTTTTGGTGCTACTTATGTTTGTGGCAAGCACCCAAGACAACAGTTTGATACTCATGCGTCATGACAAAATCACCACCAGCATTCGCAGATGGTCAAGACTGGCAGGCGTGGCGGTGGTGATTGATGATAAAACATTGATTGAGATGTGCCATCAGGTGCGTGCGTTTGGTGTGGCAGATTTGGCGGTGGTGGTGATGAATGTAGATGGTAATTCAGCCATGATAGAGACACTCAAAACGGCGTTTTTGTTTGATGGCGACATGAGTCAAGATGAGTATGAAGTGGTGCTGTTGGCATCACTGCTTTGGCAAAAGTAAATAAACATTGTATTTTATAAAATTTCAAGGAGCTATAATGACAACTTTGGTGCTTGGGGCAAATACCGCTTTGACATCTGGGGTGATAACAGTGCGTGTGGATAGCACATTGGCATTTGAGCAAACAACAGGCATAGTGTGGCTTGCTTTGGACGAAAAACGTACTGCTAAAATCAGTCCTGCTTATTTGCATGAACAAAAAGACTGGGCAAAATACGACAATCACACATGGACGCTAGATTTGCCCAAGGCATTTGCTCAGGGTGTGGCACGGCTACAACTGGTGATTTATACTTATCATGACCCAAATCTGGCAATCGCTGCCACCGAAATTGGTGGGGTGTCTTTGGTGGTGGGCGATGGTGTTCGCTATGATGTACCCATACATGACCGCCACATCAAAACCGCTCTTGTGCTTGAAATTTATGAGCGTCAAGGGCAATACAAATGCCGAGCCTTAGCAGAATGCTCATCATTAAGCTTAAAGAGTTTTGGTGAGCATTTGGGCATTGCTTTACACGAAAAATTCCCCCAACAGACCAGTCTTACACCACGCCGACCAATGGCAGGTGAGACGTGGACAGGCACGGCATTTGCTATTGATAGTCATCATCTTTTGACGTGCTATCATGTGATAGATGGGGCAAGTGTGATTGGCATTCGTCAGCAGGGGCGAGCTGATAGGCAAGCGTATGTGGTGATGGGTGATGAAGGAAGCGACACGGCGATTATTAGGGTAGATGAGCCATTGCCATCTGTGTTATCACTTGCGGTGGGACAGGTGGAGCTGCTTGGTGAGAGCGTGGTTACAATGGGTTTTCCGTTATCGGGCTTATCCAGTCAGCTACAAGTAACTTCTGGCAATATCTCAGGGCTGTTGGGCGTGCATGATGACATACGCTTTTTGCAGTTTACCGCCCCCATACAAGCAGGGTCTAGTGGCAGTCCACTCATGTTGCCAACAGGGCAGGTGGTCGGCATGGTCATGTCTAGCATTAGCAACACCCAAAACATGAATTATGCTGTCAAATATCAACTGCTTTCTGCCATTTTAACCAGTGCGGGTGTGGCAAATATCCAAACACAACACGCGTCATTTGGCGTGCCACAATTGGTCAAAGAGCACAAAGACGCTTTATGGCTGGTGGGGTGTCAGGCATAAATTTTGTATGAATAAAATTGCACAAAAAACCATCAAAGTGTTAAAATCGCTAAAAATTTATGGGGAGTTTCATGCTAAAACGTATCGCTGTGCTGATAGATGCAGATAATGCGTCTGCCAAAACCATTGATGATGTATTTTCTGCCATTGCCAAGCTTGGATATGTCGCCACCAAAAAAAATCTATGGTGATTGGGGGCAAGCGGGTTTGTCAGGGTGGCAAGAAGCGATTTTACGCCATGCCATTGACCCCATGCAACAATTTGCTTATGTCAAAGGCAAAAATGCCACCGACATTGCCATGGTAATAGAAGCGATGGATTTGTTACATAGTGGCGAGTATGACGGTTTTTGTTTGGTGTCGTCCGACAGTGATTTTGCCAGTCTTGCCGTGCGTATTCGCAAAAGTGGCATTAAAGTTTATGGTTTTGGCAGAAAAGAAGCGGTCATCTCCTTTCGCCAAGCCTGTGATGAGTTTTTTGAAGTAGAAAAATTATCCACCAAGCCCCAAAGCACTCAGCAAACCAACGTTTGGGATAACAAAAAACTCAAAGGCGATACTCATCTGATGAATGCTTTAAAAGACAGCCTGACACAAACCATCAAAGATGGCGAATGGGGCAATTACGCCCAAATTGCCAGTCATTTTAAAAAACACCACGCCGATATTGACATTAAAGCATATGGCTACCATAAACTGATACAGCTATATCAAGTGATTGATGTATTTTCTGTCAATACTGATAAAGAAAGCAAACAACTCATCATCAAACTAAAAAACAATAACACAACCACACCCAACCAAAAATACACCACCAAGCAACTCCAAGCAGATAAAGTTTTGGTTGATGAAATCAGCAAATTAATCACCAACAATCCTAAATCGGATAACGGTTGGTGCAATGCTAGCTATATTGCCAGCGAATTAAACAAAAATCCCAACATCAATTTGGAAAAATATGGTTATAAGAAATTTTCTGAGCTGATTACTGCCATTCGTTTATTTGACATTCAAAAACAGCCCAATGGTGTTTATATAAAAAATAAAACGCCAAAAAATCCACCGTCCAAGCCGCAAGGCAACCAAGCCACGCCAAAACCACCCATCAATCATGTGTCCATCATTACAGGGAAAATTGATATTATTGTTTGTGCCCCAGAAGCTGATGTGGTGCTTTGGCGACTTGATGGTAATAAAAAAGTACGCCATGATGGTGATATGATTTTTTATGGGCAAACACACAGTGCAGATGGATTGATTCATTTGGAAATCCACGAGATATTTACATATTTCTCTTGTACATTGCCCGATGATGACAGTATCCAGTATGTTGTTTTGACTGCCAGTAGCCAATCAGATACCATCAATCATACCAAACTTTTGTCTGTGGTCATTGAACAGGCAGAACAGCAGATTTTTGAAACCCAATATGAGCTTAATGATAACGATGCCAAAAGTATGCTGTTTTTGGCACTTTGTCGCAAAGCTGATGGCTGGCAGATTGTATCGCACCACCAAATGCTAAAAAATGATTTGCGTCAGCTGTGTCAGGTATTTGGCGTGGAAGTTGATGATTGAAAATATTGCTAATTTTGTTATAATACCCACTTGGCAGACCAGACAATCGCCGTTCTTTTTTAGAAGGGAGGAAAGTCCGGACTACATAGGGCGACGTGCCAGCTAACGGCTGGGCAGAGTAATCTGACGACCAGTGCAACAGAGAATAGACCGCCTGCATTTGTAGGTAAGGGTGAAACGGTGGTGTAAGAGACCACCGCATGACTGGTAACAGTTCATGGCAAGGTAAACTCCACGTGTAGCAAGACCAAATAGGTGTCCCATAAGTTGCCCGCTTAGGACACGGGTAGGTTGCTTGAACATATCAGCGATGATGTGTCTAGATGAATGATTGTCCACGACAGAATCCGGCTTATCGGTTTGCCATTTTCATTTAAAAACCAACCACTTACAAAATATCTCCAAAACCCCCTTTACAATCCTATTTTATCAGGTATAATACCCACCACTCAAGCACAGTAGCCAAGCAAAACCTACTGCAAAATCAAGAACTTAACTTAAATGAAAACCTTAGGACTTGATGCTTAAATAATTTCAAATCTTCACAGTAAATTTTTTTGAAATTTTTTAAAATAATGCTTGACACCATAAAAAATCAGCGTATAATACGCACTCATTCGCTGGACGACAGAC
>NZ_NKHK02000049.1 GCF_002224245.2 Moraxella sp. VT-16-12 | reverse complement strand
AGCTGAAGGATGGACACTAATATTTCTTGGATTACCCTTAGCTCCATTAACAACGTGTTTATTAGTTAATATTTCATTTTCACCTACAACAACACCTGAACCACTCATATATCCACCATCTATTGGTATATAAATAAAACTAACAGCATCATAATGACCTTGTGTAGTATTAAAAATTTGATGTCTATTATTATTAGGTAATATTACACTTGGGTAACTTTTATTTTGACTTGGTTTGATATTATGACTCGAACTATTAATATCTAAAACATTTTTGTTTTCTGTGCCAAGTGAGGAATGATTATGGCTTTCTGTATCGGTTTTTGCATAAGAAGTATTTACCATTGTAGTAGTTGCTAACGCTGCAATTGTCATTGTACAT
>NZ_NKHK02000059.1 GCF_002224245.2 Moraxella sp. VT-16-12 | reverse complement strand
AAAAGGTGGCAAAGCTAATGAACAATAAACTAAAAAAAGAAATTATAGACTTTGCTCATTCTATAGGCATTGATAGTATTGGATTTACTACTGCAGATCCTTTTGATGAATTGAAACAAAAATTAGAGGAATACCATGCAAAAGGGTATGCATCGGGTTTTGAGGAATCAAATATATCATTACGTACAGAACCTAAACTAAGCTTACCTAGCGCACGTTCTATTATTGCAATAGCTGTGGGTTATCCTAATAAACTTAAAGGTGCACCAAAAAGTGTTAAAGGTGATCGTAGAGGCATGTTTGCAAGAGCATCATGGGGCC
>NZ_NKHK02000058.1 GCF_002224245.2 Moraxella sp. VT-16-12 | reverse complement strand
TTGTCGGAGTGCCTTAACTGGCTGAGACCGTTTATTCGGGATCCGCGGAACCTGATCAGGCTAATACCTGCGAAGGGAACAAGAGTTAATCTGCTATCGCATCGCCTTTGCGGCGATCGTCTCTTGCTTCATCCGTCGTCTGACAAGCCACGTCCTTAACTTTTTGGAATGAGCTATGTCTGCAACAAAACTGACCCGCCGCGAACAGCGCGCCCAGGCCCAACATTTTATCGACACCCTGGAAGGCTCCGCCTTTCCCAACTCAAAACGCATTTACATCACTGGCACACACCCCGGCGTGCGCGTGCCGATGCGTGAGATCCAGCTTAGCCCGACGCTAAT
>NZ_NKHK02000057.1 GCF_002224245.2 Moraxella sp. VT-16-12 | reverse complement strand
TAAAGCTAAGGCGCTACAAGAAAAAGTTTATATTGAATATGACAAAGTAAAAGCAGATACGTGGGATAGACGTAATATGCGTGTTGAATTTAATCCAAATAAACTTACGCATGAAGAAATGCTTTGGTTAAAACAAAACGTTATCGACTACATGGAAGATGACGGTTTTACAAGATTAGATTTAGCTTTTGATTTTGAAGATGATTTAAGTAATTATTATGCAATGACTGATAAATCAGTTAAGAAAACTATTTTTTATGGTCGTAATGGTAAACCAGAAACAAAATATTTTGGTGTTCGTGACAGTGATAGGTTTATTAGAATTTATAATAAAAAACAGGAACGTAGGGA
>NZ_NKHK02000056.1 GCF_002224245.2 Moraxella sp. VT-16-12 | reverse complement strand
ATAAAAAAGAAGTCGTCCACCCCAAACCGACCAAAGTTTACGTGAACGACTAGCCAAAATATAAAACAGTCGATGTTTTTATGTTTTTGTATATTTTGATATTAAACGATATTTGATTATACTTCAACATTTACATTTGACGTTTGGGTGGACGACTTCTTAAAACAAATTAAGGAGTCGATTTTTTATGAGTAAGAAAAATCATTCAAATCACTTACAAAATAAGGATTTAGATAATTTTTCTAAAACCGGCTACTCTAATAGCCGGTTAAACCGACATACTATGTACACCCCCGAACCAAAATTAAGTTTTGACGCTATGACTATTGTTGGAAATCTTAATAAAAACAATGC
>NZ_NKHK02000055.1 GCF_002224245.2 Moraxella sp. VT-16-12 | reverse complement strand
TAGGGATCAGTCGCGCCTGGTATTACCAACTGAAAAAACGAGGTCTCGTAGAGTAGACCAAATAAGCCTATATCAGATAACAGCGCCTTTCTGGCGTCTTTTTGAGCAGCAGGTTTTTTGCCGTTTTTCCCCGTTCAGCCCTGCAATGGCGCGGCTTTCCGCGTGATTGTGGTGGTAGTGCTCGCCGCAGTCTCATGACCGAGCGTAGCGAGCGAATCGCCGAGGAAGCGGAAGAGAACCGGAAGCCACATTGAGCACTTACGCACTGATGCGGGGTGTCGGGGTGAAGCCCTGACCAAGTGGTAATCGTATCGGCGTGCATGCGCGGTTATACGATTACACATCCTGTCCCGATTTCTG
>NZ_NKHK02000054.1 GCF_002224245.2 Moraxella sp. VT-16-12 | reverse complement strand
GATTAAGTCTTTCGGGAATCCAGGGAAAACTGCATACAACGATCCGATTACAAAGCCTATTATCAAAGCAAATGTCATTGTAGGGTGTTGATGTAGACAATATTGAATTAATCGACTTGAAATCATAAAACCAGTTACAATACCGAAACCTACTATTAATATGATAGGTAATGCATTTAAATTAAAATGAAGTAGTTCAGAAATAGCATACATTAGCGTCCCATATACTCCGAAGACAAGTAACATAAATGATCCAGAAATGCCTGGTAATAACATAGCACTTGAAGCGAAAACACCTGCGATAAAATATTTAATGATAAGACTGAAAGATAAAGTAAGTGTTTCACCTGAATGCTTGTCTCCATGATTAA
>NZ_NKHK02000053.1 GCF_002224245.2 Moraxella sp. VT-16-12 | reverse complement strand
AACAATTAATCGATTCAAAAGCAAATAAAAAAATAATGAAAAATTATAATTGGGAATATTTTAAAGTCCAAATTATTAAAAAGTTTTCAGAACCAAAAACAAAAAGCATCTACAGTCAAGAAAAATTGATGTGGAGCCTGTTTTTGGATTTATGAAGGCTATTTTGGGTTTTACTCGAATGTCCGTTCGAGGGATAAATAAAGTCAAAAGAGAACTAGGATTTGTGCTAATGGCACTTAATATAAGAAAAGTAACAGCTCAACGAGCTGAAAATAATCAAAAAATAATAAAACGCCAATAGAATAACGAAAAAAACGCAAAATAGTTCGCGTTTAACTTCCGTGAAAGCTCAGGAAACACTGAATTAATTAATAA
>NZ_NKHK02000052.1 GCF_002224245.2 Moraxella sp. VT-16-12 | reverse complement strand
ATTTGCACCGCCAGCAGCATCCCCAGCGCCAGTTGCCCTTTCAGCACAATGCCCAGCGCATAACTGACCACCAGCGTCGGCACCGAGAGATAAAACGGCAGCCACAAACTCAGGATGTACTGGCGATAACTGGAACCGAGCACCGGTTTAATCATCACGAAATAGCTCAGAATGGTGTTGATAATCTGCACCAGCAGGAAGCCAAGCGTGACGCCGATTGCGCCCGCCATCTGCCCACCAATGATGATTGCCGGAATAAACAGAAAGGTTTTGAATACGTTGAATTTAAAGCTGATATCGACCCGCGCTTTCGCCATCAGCAGCGAACCAATCGGGTTACCCACGGAGCGCAGTAGCCCCACAATACCCAGCAATTGCC
>NZ_NKHK02000051.1 GCF_002224245.2 Moraxella sp. VT-16-12 | reverse complement strand
ACTCGACCTGACCGTGTTTATCGAAGTGGATCAGTAATGCGCATCCATTATTTGGGGCGGGGGAGTTTTGTGCTGCAGGAGGACGTTTGTGGAGTTCTTCTTCCATTGCGTTAAATTTTTCAATGTAAGCTTCTTTTAGTCTGGCTGCTTTTTTGCCAGTAAATCCCATTACGAGGAACATGAAGCCGTCTTTTGTGATCAGGTAGCATCGTGATTCACGTTCTGCGCCGTTGCCAATTTCGACAGTCTGAACATCGGCCGAAAAGTTGGCTGATGTAAATTCGGGAGAGCAGTCGAGTGTGTCAATCTTAGCTAAAACGTGTTTATGTTGTTTATCGAAGTAGTCGGCAACAGCTTGAGAGGTGGTAACCAGGCGACC
>NZ_NKHK02000050.1 GCF_002224245.2 Moraxella sp. VT-16-12 | reverse complement strand
CGTTGATTAATATTAATAATGAGGGAAATTTAATGAGCTTTTTTATTTCTGATGCGGTAGCGGCAACGGGTGCACCGGCGCAAGGTAGCCCGATGTCTTTGATTTTGATGCTGGTGGTATTCGGTCTGATTTTCTATTTCATGATCCTGCGTCCACAGCAGAAGCGCACCAAAGAACACAAAAAGCTGATGGACTCCATCGCTAAAGGTGATGAAGTGCTGACGAACGGTGGCCTGGTCGGTCGCGTAACCAAAGTAGCGGAAAACGGCTACATTGCTATCGCACTGAATGACACCACTGAAGTAGTTATTAAACGTGACTTCGTAGCTGCCGTTCTGCCGAAAGGCACCATGAAGGCGCTGTAATTAAAATTTTTCCCTA
>NZ_NKHK02000004.1 GCF_002224245.2 Moraxella sp. VT-16-12 | reverse complement strand
CCGTTAAGGTTGAACCGTCTTTGATGGCATCTGGGCTTAAAGTAACTTCGCCAGTTTGTGGGTTAACTTCCACACCAGCAGGTAAGTTGCCTTGTGGGCTCCAAGTACCAGTACTTGGGTCTTTGCTGATGGTGATCTGTTGTGGTTGGTCAGCCTCATCGGTGTAGTCGATGATTAAGCGGTCTGCTTGGTCATCTGGGCGAACAATCACACCCCCTTGGTTGGCAGGGTCATGAATGGCTTTTGGAGAAACTATCTCCACGGCATAACGGTGCATGGTAGATGCAGTAAAATTACCCGCAGGTGAAGTTGCCGCCACAGATGCCTCAATGATGCTATCTGAATCTTTTGACAACTCCTCAGCAGGCACTTTAATTGTAAATGACCCTGTTGCATCAACAGGTGTTTTATAAGTTTTTCCGTTAATAACAAGTGTAACAATATCTCCCGGCGTATAGTAGCCTGATACCGCACCAATCACTTCTACTTCTGTGCCACGCTCATCAACGTTCACCACGTCATTTTTGGCAACAGTTTCAATAGAAATATATGCCGCAGGACGCTCGTCATCATCTTTGCCTTGACGGTGAGCCACTGCTGCAACCGCTCCTGTGCTACCAAGTAGCCAAGGCAATGAACCAAGACCGCCTGTACTTGTCAAGCCACTGGCAACCCACCAAGGGCTCACTAAGTTTTGACCGCCCAATGCTTGACCTTGGATTGACCCTGCATTAAGCTGAGTTACATAATCTACCACTTCACCAGTATCTGGAATGTAGTAATAGTATTGACCATTTTCTGCTTGCCCAACCAAAGCAGATTCTTGATAGTTATAAAAGTTTTCAATAATCAAATCAGAATCTTGCCCCGCTTCTTCAAAAGAAACGTGCAAATCCTTGCCAACACGCTTGGTTACAATATGGTCAGGAGCACGACCTGTATTTTCTTTAACAAACTCATAATTGGCATTACCATTTGCCTTGATGATGGTAGGTTGTCCATTTTTTGTTACCACCTGAGTTTGATTAACCACTTGACTGGCATTATTAGTTTTTACGATAATCTGTTGCATATTGCACCTTTTAGCTAAATGTGATTAATACTTTAAACAAAAATTAACCACAAAAATGACATTTTGACTATTATGACCCAATAATAAAGCATTTAAAAAATTTAAGCTACTACAAAATGTAAAAAATAGCCCTATTGGTGTTTTTTAATGTATCAATGGTAAAAATATTTTTACATAAAAAAACCGCACACCCCTTATTTGATAAGCGATGGCGGTTTATTGAGATTAACACAATTATCCTATTGATAAATTGTATAATTTTAGTTAATTTTTATCCGTATTTTGTATTAATATAAATGACTAATTGGTCATTTTATATAATAAATGCCATATATGAATTAAAATGTTTGTTATTTAATCAATTTGTAAAATTTTAATTAAATATGGATTATTTTTTAATCAAATAATCAATGATTACAGGTGCATGGTCGCTAAACCACTCATCTTTATACACCCACGCTCCAACAGTACGCTCTTTCCAATCGGGTGAGCAGGCTTGATAGTCAATCCGCCAACCGACATTTTTGGCACGAGCTTGACCACGATTTGACCACCACGAATAAATCTCGCTGTCATGACGCACCACCCGAAAACTGTCCACATAGCCAAGCTCATCATAAATATGGTCAAGCCATGCTCGTTCGTGGGGCAAACAGCCTGACGCTTTTTGGTTGCCTGACCAGTTTTTGATGTCTATGCGTTTATGGACAATATTATAATCACCACAAACGATGATGGATTTTTGTTCATCTCGCCAACGCTTTAAAATGGCTTTATACTCATTCAAAAACAAATCCTTACGAGCTTGGGCGTCATCGCCTGATGAACCTGATGGCAAATACAAAGATGCAATATGCACAGGCGTATCTACGCCCCAATCGCTCAAATCAAACCGTCCCATCGTAAAACGCCCTTGGCTATCCGCCAGCTCAAAGCCCAGCCCATCGCTAGGCACAAAGGGCAGACGACTATAAACGGCTGTGCCTGCATAGCCCGCTTTTTGAGCAGGGAACAGATGAGCCTGCCAGCCTGCTGGTTTAAACTGGTCTGTCCACTGCTCATGAGTCAGCCGTGTCTCTTGCATACAAATCACGTCCGCTTCGCTTTTGGCGATCCACTCAAACAGCCCCTTTTTGGCGGACGCTCGCAGCCCATTGACATTGATGGAAACAACACGCAAAACGTGGGCGGCTTGGTGGGTGGATTTTGATGGGATAAGGTCGTTGGGCTTGATGGTGTGGCTGGTCATGACGGTTTTTCCAAAATGAAGTTTAAAAGACAACTGTAACGCAACTAAATGGGGATTTGCCAATCATTTTAAATGACAACAAACCAGCAAACAGATAAATCGCTTAACAAAATCCATTTTGTGTATTATCATAAAGATTTTATCATGCCTTTTTCACACCTATTTAACCACCCTGTTCGCCTACTCGCTCCGATGGAAGGCTTAACCGACCCCTTGATGAGACGGATTTTAACGCAAATCGCTCATGATTTAGGCTCACCTTATGATTGGTCAGTCAGTGAATTTATCCGTGTTACCCATTATCCTTTGCCTGCTCATGTGTTTTATAAATATGTGCCAGAGCTACACACTGATGGCAAGACAGACAGTGGCACGCCCATTCATGTTCAGCTACTGGGTAATAACCCTGAGACGATGGCTCAAAGTGCCACTGTGGCGTGCCATCTTGGAGCAAAAGCCATTGATTTAAATTTTGGTTGCCCTGCCAAAACGGTCAATAACCACAAAGGCGGCTCGGTACTACTGGATGAACCTGACACGCTGTATCAGATTATCAGTGCGGTGCGACACGCTGTACCCGCCCACATTCCTGTCTCTGCCAAAATCCGCTTAGGCTATAACGACACCAATAAAATGCACGACATCGGACAAGCGGTCAAAGCTGGCGGAGCAAGCTGGCTGACCATTCACGCGCGTACCAAAGCCCAAGGCTACAAACCGCCTGCGTATTGGGATAAAATCGCCCCCTTTACCACGCTTGGTCTGCCTATCATTGCCAATGGCGAAATCTGGAACGCCACGCACGCCCACGACTGCACCAGACAAGCAAACACGCCCCACCTAATGCTCGGACGTGGTGCGGTTACTCGTCCTGATTTGATTGCCACTTTGGACAACCCTACCAACACCCTATCTTGGCAAGCACTCATTTGCCATCAGATTGCCTTTTTAAACGACGCCACCGACAACCAACATGGGCTGATTGGTCGCTACAAACAGTGGCTAGGCATGCTCACCAAGGGCTATACAGAAGCTGATAAGCTGTGGAATATAGTCAAAAAACAGAAAGACAAAACGCACATCATCAGCTTGTTACAAGACGCTTTGACGCACTGAAAGGTTGTGTTTTTAACAATATTAATGTTCAATTTACAAAAAAACAGTTGCTTTTATTGCTGAAAATCGCTTGTTCAAACTCTGTCAATGCTCCTAAACGTAAAGCGGCGGCAGTAGCTAAATAGCTTTTTTGCCGTTGCTTTTGGGCTTGAATATAATTAGTGATTTGGGTTTGAGTTTCTAAGCTTAAAACAGGTAGGGTCAATGTTTCCAAAAATGTTTTTGGCACTCGTTGTTGACCTGAAGAACCTGTAAAGTACTGAGTTGCAATTTTTCTTAGGTGTTTAGTACGCAAAAGTAAGTGTAATAAATAAATAGAAAAATCATTGTTTCTTGCTCGTAAAACATGAAATTCAGTTGAACCAAATCCAAAACCATTTTCCAAATTAGTTGCCACCGCAGATTTTCCATTTTCCATACACGGTGTAATTTTTGCCCAAATCAAATCATTCTCTTTAAATTTGGTATAGTTAGGTTTTAATGTTTTTTTGTCGTGAACAGAAATTTCTCCATAAATATCAGAAATATTTGCCATCGGAATAAAGCTAATGATTTGATTTTTTGGAATTTGCGTAGTAGGGTTAATTTCAAAAAAGGTTGTTATCGGTTCATTTTTGAATTGATTAGATTTGAAAATAGTTTCAGCAGTAATTGCATTTTGACTGGTAACTCCCCACAAATTCAAGTCCCTAAAATTCACAAACCGTAATTTTCCTATTTGGGCTTTTGGAGTTTGTTGAATTTCAATTCCAAGCTGTTCAAACAGATAGTGCTCAATGTCATTATCTATTTGATTGGCTTGTTTCCCCAATTCATCAGCTTTTGTTATTTTGTCTTGATAAGCTTGGACTAATGCTTCTTGAGTATTGATATCAGGCAGGGGGATTTGCATTTTGACTAAATTATCAAAACTCAAATTTTGTCGAACTGAACCTGTTGTATTATCCCTAATAATTCGGTTATAAAAATTAGTTTTAAAAACTAAAAACAAATATTCAGGCAGTAATGTAGCCTGACAACTAAACACGACATAGGCAGGGCTAATGTATTGATGTTGATGTTTTGCGGTTTTTAATCCGATTGAGCCTACATTAATACGATAGGGGTTGTAGGCAATAAACCCTGTTTCCATTTTTTTATATGGCTGCTTGATTTCTTTTCCTTTTGATACATAGGCATCAAAAATTCCTACTTTATTATCCACGCCCAAAATTGCAAAATCTTCGTCAGGAAAGTCAAATGGTTTGATTTTGTTATTTTGTTCAATTAAATGCTCTGACAAAAATTCAATTTTGAATTGTGATTTCAATAAATTAGTATTAAGGTATTGCTTTACATTCCAATTGTTTAATTGAGAAAAATCCACAAAACGCAAAAATTTCATTTCCATTATTCCACCCCTTGCTGAACTTCATATAAAGTGCGGTCTAATCTGCCATTATTTTCTGTATATTTATAGTGGCAAGCGGTGTGATTTTCCCAAATATTTGCAGATTTGCGATATTGTGTGAACTCATCTTTTAATGCAGGCAAATCGTTTTCAATGGCAACGCCTTTGCTGTCAATTCCTGCCTTTTCTACTTCAGCAAGCGGAATTGGATAATCAAATTTTTCTTTGATTAACTGGCGGATTTCATCTTGAATTTGGATTTCTAGCTGTTTGAGTTGCTCTTTCGCTTGTTTTTTTTCTTCTTTTAATTGGACCTGTTGTTCTTTCTGTTCTGCTTTTTGTTCAAGTGTGGCTTTAGGTGGTAATTTGTCTAATTTTTTATCCACAATCGCTTGCAATTTAGCTTTTTGATTTGCGTATTTTTGCGTTATTTCAGCAGTAGCGTTGTCTTTGGCTTGGTTATATGCTTGCTCTTCGCTTTCGGTAAAGCGTTTTAAAAAAACAAGGCTGGGTTTCACGGTTGCACCTGATGCAATAAAGACATCTTGTGGAATAGAGGTTATCAAAATAATTTTTGCTTTGCTTTCAAAATATTGACGAACTTTTTGTAACTCACCATTATTTAGCACACCTTCTGGCAAAACAATGCCCATACGCCCGCCTTTGCGTAATAGTTTTAGACAACGCTCAATAAACATCACTTCGGTTAAAGTACTGTATTTGCTTATATCGTATTTATCTACAATTGCTTTTTTTTCTTTAATTTCTTGTTCTCTCTTTATAGCTAAATAACTATAAATAGGAAAACCTTTGGAAAAATCAATACTCTCCCCCTGTTTTATTTGTTTTTTAAAATATTCATCATTTTCTTTAACTAAGATCAATTTTTCTTCATCAATCGTATTAAGTTTAACAAGGTATTTTTCTCTCCAATTTTTATAATATGGTTTATTTTTTAAACTATCTTCAATAGTTAATTTCAAGTCTTTAGCAACTCGTGAACCAAATGGCGGATTAGTTAAAATGACATCAAAACGCTCTTCAAAAATACCATTAATATCTAATAAGCCATCATTGTGGTGTACACCACCATGTCCATCGCCGTGCATAATCATATTCATTTTGGATACACGAGCCATTCTCGGATTTGCATCTGTTCCATAGATACAGTTATGCGAAAGTTGAAAAATTCGGCTGTCTGTATTATCCAAGTTCAATTCATTATTAAGCTGGGTAAATAAATCATCTACTTGCTTTTCAATGCGTTCTTTTTCACTATCGCTGGCATTTTCGTATTGTTCGTTGAAATGTTGGATTTTGATATTTTCTTTTTCGTTTTCAATGGATTGCTTGATACTTTCCCGTATATATTCAAAGGCGTTAATCAAAAATCCGCCTGAACCACAACATGGGTCACATACTCGTTCGCCCTCTTGTGGGTCTAAAATTTCAGTCATAAATTCCACAATGGTGCGTGGTGTGAAAAATTGCCCTAACTCACCCCTAAATGTTGTGCCTAAAAATTTCTCAAAAGCGATGCCTTTTACGTCGTCAGACGTTTTGGATAAGTTGTAAACTTGTAATTTTTCAACAATGGCAAGAAAACTTTCACGGCGGATTTTAATCACATCATCTTCTGCGAAAAGAGCATCTTTCGAATATTTTTCTTTGGTTTGGCGGAAAATAATTTGAACATAATCGGTCTTTTTGTCATCACCTTGTAAATAAGGACGGACGTTGTCATCGTAAGTTTTTTCTTGGTTTTCAAATTCTGTTTTTGAGAAAATTTTGGTTTTGTTGTTGCGGTTATCGCGTTCAAAAACAATTTTGGTAAATAAAATTTTACTGATTTCATCAAATGCCGCTTCTGGCGATAGCTTATCATTGTTGCGGATAATATTGTGGCATTGATGCAACAGTTTGGCAAATTCATCACGCTCAAAAACCTTTTCTTCATTTAGGATTTTTTCAATAGACTGTTGGTTACCTAGTTGTTTGGCTTTGGGCAAATCAGACAATTCTTTACCAAGGTGTTTGGGTAATTTGTCTTTAAAAACTTGGAAATAGCGTGTTTCTTTGTTGTTGTGGGTTACGAAAAAATCTGCCCCAGCCCAAGTTGCGTAATTTAACCCTTGATAGTAGTCTTCAGGTTGAATGGTTACATTGTCAGATTTGCATTCAACGACAATAGCAGCATGTTCGTTGTCATTTTTGGCTTGCTCACTTTTCCAAATAACAATATCCGCTCTTGCACGTCCTGTGCCACGAGATGAATTAGTTAAACTTAATTCTTGTGCCATTTGCCCCAGTGAATAACCATAATCATTTACCAAAGTGCAAACAAATTGTTGGCGAATTTGTTCTTCAGGAGTATAAGCCAACCATTTACTCTTTAATGGGGAAAAAATTTGATTTGATTTTTCATCAAATTGATATTCAAGTTTAGACATCCCAAGCCTCCAAAAATAAGTTAATTTACACAAGCAAAGCAAGGTATTGGTATTGAGCTACATCTACCGAGCAAGCTAAGCGTAGGATTATATGGACAAGTTCAGCAAAATAGCTTTTATTTTCTCCAACACACCTTTAGAGAAATTGATGAAATTGCAATAAATCCAATAATTGTTCAAATATTTGATTATCATACCTTTATTCTGATAAATAATCATATCTTTTCCTTCACTGTGGTAGCTATTAATATTTAGATATCGAATACTCTAACCCCACACTTACCATGCAGAATAGGGTATGACTTAACTCATATCTAGCAATAATTTCTTGATATAGCCTTAAAGAAAAAGGGTTAATAATAAAAAACATAATATTTTTCAGTTTTATTATTTGATACCTTCTGCAAACCTTTAAAAAAACAGATTTACTAGACTGCTGATTTTGCAATGGTTCTACAGCCCTTAAAAAGACAATCAAAAGATTGTCTTTAAATAACACCATCGCATCCGCTAGGTCAGTATTTGACTTAACACTTCAATCAATCTGGCGTTTTGTTCGTCTGTACCCACCGTAATCCGCAAATACTCCTTAATGCGTGGTTTATCCCAATGACGAACAATCACGCCTTGTTCACGCAGTTTTTCAAAAATCTCTTGGGTGGATAGCGTGGCGTGATTAGGTTTGGCAAACACAAAATTGGCACTTGATGGCAACACCTCAAAGCCCAACGCCACAAGGCTTGACACCAGCTCTTTACGCAGATTGATGACCGCCAAACGCTTTTCTTGAAAATAGGCTTCATCCAAAATACTGGCGGTTGCCCCTTTTTGTGCCAAACGGTCAAGCGGATAGCTGTTAAAGCTGTTTTTGTAAGTGGATAATGCCGCAATCAAATGGGCACTGCCAAACGCCATGCCCACTCGCAAACCCGCCAGAGCACGAGACTTTGAAAAGGTTTGAGTAACCAGCACGTTATCAAACTCATGGATTAAAGCAATGGCAGACGCTGTTTTGTCATCGGCATAATCAATATACGCTTCATCAACCACAATCACCGAATTGGGATGTTCTTTGGCTAATTTGGCGATTTTGTCCACACCTAACAACACCCCTGTTGGTGCGTTGGGATTGGGTAAAATAATGCCCCCTGACGGCATGCGATAATCATCGGTATCAATGCTAAAATCGTCTTTTAGGGCAATCAGCTGTGTTTGAATCTCAAAGGTCTGAGCATAAACTGGATAAAAACTATAACTGATGTCTGGCATAAGTAGCGGACGCTCTTTGGCAAAAAAGCACGCAAAAATAAACGCCAGCACTTCATCAGAGCCATTTCCCACAAACACCTGCGAGCGGTCAAGCCCATGATACTGAGCCAAAGTCTGACACAGCTCATCAGATTCAGGGTCAGGGTATAGTCTTAGCGTTTGACCATCTGCCAACA
The DNA here is from genome assembly GCF_002224245.2 of Moraxella sp. VT-16-12. Lineage (GTDB taxonomy): Bacteria > Pseudomonadota > Gammaproteobacteria > Pseudomonadales > Moraxellaceae > Moraxella. The sequence continues at coordinate 223,221 of NZ_NKHK02000004.1, read as the reverse complement.
CTGACTGCATGGCTTGGACAGCTTTTGGGCTTGGGGGAAAGGGGTTTTCGTTGGTGTTTAGCTTGCATAGATTGTCCGCTTTGGGCTGTTCACCTGCCACATAAGGGGTCAGTTTGCGGATTTTGGCACTCCATAGGCGAGTGTCTGGCTTGGTAGTCATCATCTCTCCAAAATATTATTGTTATTTTAAGACCACTTTATCGTATCGGTATCTGGCGGACAAAGCATGAGCATCCAAGTTTTCTTGTACTGCCAAAATGTCTGCCGTTTTTGCCAAAGGTCTTGCCCCATCAGACGTACAATAGATGAGCGATGTTTTTTTGGTAAAATCATACACTCCAAGTGGCGAGCTAAACCTTGCTGTGCCTGATGTTGGCAACACATGGTTACTACCTGCACAATAGTCGCCGATGGCTTCTGGGGTGTATCTTCCCAAAAAGATTGCCCCTGCATGGCGTACATATTGCTCCACTTGTTCAGGGTTATCCAATGACAGCTCCAAATGCTCAGGGGCGACTTGATTGATAACAGCAATGCCTTCGGCTCGGTCTTTGACCAAAATCAACGCCCCACGACTGGCAAGAGCCTGTTTTGCGATGTCTGCTTTTGGTAAAACCGCCAAGGCATTATCAATGGCATCTTTGACCGCTTGCAACTGCTTGGGGCAAGTAGTAACAAAAATCGCCTGAGCGATGGTGTCATGCTCCGCTTGCGACAATAAATCCATCGCGAGCCAATCAGCATTATCATCAGGCTCACCTTCGGCATAGACCAGCACTTCTGATGGCCCTGCTATCATGTCAATGCCCACTTGCCCAAACACCGCTCGTTTGGTGGCAGCGACGTATTTGTTGCCGGGCCCTGTGATTTTATCCACCGCAGGTATGCTTTCGGTGCCATAAGCCAATGCCGCCACTGCCTGAGCCCCACCGATGGTAATCACGCTGTCCACACCTGCCAGATGTGCCGCTGCCAGCACTAAAGGATTGAGCTCACCACTTGGGGCAGGGACAACCATGGTAATGTGTCCGACACCTGCGACTTTGGCAGGTATGGCGTTCATCAAAACGCTGGATGGATAGCTTGCCAATCCCCCCGGCACATAAATACCCACACGGTCAAGGGGTGTTACTTTTTGCCCCAAAATATTACCCAAATGGTCGGTAAAACGAAAGCCATCTTCTTTTTGGTATTCATGAAAAGCAAAAATACGTTTGGCAGCGTATTCTAAGGCATGTTTGACATCATCAGTCAAACCATCAAATGCCGCTTTTAGTTTATCAGCACTGACAAACAGCTCATCCATGCTGACAGCTGGGTGCTTATCAAACTGTTGGGTGTAGGATAGCACCGCCTTGTCGCCATCAGCTCGCACTGTGGCAATGATGTCATTGACTGTGGCAATCAGCGTGCTGTCAGTTACCGTTTCAAAGGCAAGCAAGGCGTTTAGTTGCTCGTTAAAATTATCGTCTTGGCTGTTTAAAATTTTGATGGTTGGCATAGAGCTACTCTTAAAATGAACATAATTGTATGATGTCATCAATGACCATGACCACTTGATGGTTGCTGATGGGCGTTAGGGCAAGTTCTGTGTGGTATTGGCCATAAATCTTATGGGCGACTTGTACAAAGGGCGGATTGTCAAAATGGGGCAATACATAAAAATCCACCACACCCAAGCCTGCCGTATCTGTCAAAAGTGGGGCTTTTTGTTTGTCGTCCATCTGTGCCACATACTCAATGTCAAAGGCGGTAATGATACTGCCTGCCGATGTGCCGACATAAGGCTTGCCGTCATTGATGGCTTGTATGAGAAGTTTATCAAGTCCTGTGTGTTTGAGCATGGATAATAAATAAAAGGTGTTACCACCACCAACAAACACACAATCGCTGCTGGTGATTTTTTGGCAAAGCGTGTTAAAATCCATCGCTGATAAATCCAGCTCATCAACCACCATGCCCAAATCCATAAACGCCTGTCTGTCGTCGTCCATGAACTTGGTGTATTCTTCAACATCGCAAGCGGTGGGAATAAAGGCAACGGTTTTACCTTGGCAATCAGGCAAAAATTTATCAAGCCCAACCGCCACATCAGCAAAAGATGCGGTCAAAAACAGGCGTTTGTGTGGTTTGCTTGTCATTGATTACCCCAATTTTCTTTAAATGATACATCTAACAAGGAATACAGCTTGCGATGCAAAGCATACACATAGGCACTGACACACTCGCCTGTCTGGGTGGTTGCCGTGATACGTTCACGCTGATACGCCACCCCTTCAAAAGCATCCAATCTCTCCCAATGCAAAGGTAAGTCATCAGAACCAAACAGCCACCCTTGCACCGTTTGTGTTGTCTGATTTATAAACACCAAAGCAGGATAACCCCCTGTCAAACCAAAGCCATCAACGTCCATCACACCCTTGACAAAAGCTCGTCGCCAAGTGCCTGTGATGGGGGTCATGATGTGATGGTTACATTCATCAGGGGCAAGTGTGCCATAAACAAACAAATACTGCATGGGCTTAGTGTTGCACTGCCTTTTCTAAAATCTCCAAAATGGGACTAAGCTGGGCAAGTTTACGTTTATAGCTGACAGGATTGGCAATCAGCCGTGATGACACTTGACAAATCTCGTCCAAAGGTTCAAGTCCATTGGCTCGCAAGGTGTTGCCTGTATCCACCACATCCACAATCAAATCGCCCAGCCCCACCAAAGGAGCAAGCTCCATAGAGCCATACAGTTTAATCACATCTACCTGCTCACCACGAGACGCAAAATAATTGCGTGCCACATTGGCGTATTTGGTGGCGATACGCAGACGGCGATTGGGCAAGGTTTTACCCACCACACCTGCGGTCATCAGTCGGCATTTGGCAATGTTTAAATCAATCAGCTCATACACATGAGCGTCATACTCCATCAATACGTCTTTGCCCGCCACGCCAATGTCCGCCGCCCCATGCTCCACATAGGTTGGCACATCAGACGCTCGCAAAATCAGCAGTCGCACATCATCATGCGTGGTAGGAAAAATGAGCTTACGAGAGCGGTTGATGTCTTCAAGCGGAGCAATGTCTGCTTTGGCAAACAAAGGCAGTGTCTCATCTAAAATCCGCCCCTTAGATAGAGCGATGGTTAAGCCGTTAAAGGTGGTGTTCATGGCGTTTGTCATTTTATTCAAGTTATTTTAATGGTTCAAATAATGGCGATTTACCAGCTTTTTTATCAAAAGTGATGGTGCTTAAACAACCATTAGCACGAGCAACATAACCTATCAACAAATCAGAAACATCAAAAGTATTTTGAGTGGCATTTGCTAGACAATCAAAGACTGCTTGATCATGCTCAACACACAAAACATCCAGTTTAAGTATCTCAAGCATTGCTTGAAGCATAACATCTCGTGGCAATTGATACGAATAAGACAACACCCATTCTAACTCCATAACCACCACAACTGGCACAAACAGTTTTTCTTGATTTTGTCTGGCATGACAAAATAGCTCAAAAACTTTTTGAGCTTGGCTTGGTGTGTCATTCATGATAAATCGTACCAAAATATTGGTATCAATTACTCTCATGAGTTGCCCACTTTTCTTTTAATGCACATCCGACCATGTGGTTAATTTCATCATCGGTTTTTGGCAATGGATTTTTGGCATATTTGGCGTATTTACCCATCAAAGATTCAATATCAGAAACATCCATCTTGGCATTTGCTCTGTCTGACTTTTTAAATAGTTCTTTTAAATAATCAGACATGACATCGTGAATGCTAATACCGTGTGTTTTTTCAAAATCCCGAATGTCTTGCTCGCTGATATTTGGTAAATCCAAAGTTAATACGGTCATGACTGCTCTACTTTAATCCTTAATCCGCTCAATATTTACGCCTAAGGCTTTGAGTTTATTTTCCACATCATCATACCCACGATCAATATGATAAATGCGGTCAATGACACTCTCACCTTCGGCACACGCTGCCGCCATCACCAGCGACATGGACGCTCGCAAATCGGTCGCCATCACAGGGGCGGGGGTAAAGCTGTCCACACCCACCACCACGGCGGTATGTCCATCCACTTTGATATTGGCTCCAAGGCGTTGTAGCTCTGGCACGTGCATAAAGCGATTTTCAAAAATATTTTCAATGATGGTGCTGGTGCCGTCCGCCAGACAACACACTGCCATCAGTTGAGCTTGCATGTCAGTAGGAAAACCGGGGTGTACTTGGGTGCGAATGTCCACCGCTTTGGGGCGACCTTTCATCACCGCTCTAATCCAGTCATCGCCTGTGGTGATGGTTGCTCCCATCGCTTCAAATTTTTTTAAAACAGGGTGCAAAAACTCCGCTGAGGTGTTTTTGGTCAGCACATCGCCTTCGCTCATCAAAGCCCCTGCCAAATATGAGCCTGTCTCAATACGGTCAGCAATCACGCTGTATTCGCAGCCATGCAGCTGCTCTACTCCTTCTATGGTCATGGTTGGCGTGCCAATGCCGTCAATTTTTGCACCCATTTTCACGAGCATATTTGCCAAGTCCACCACTTCTGGCTCAGTGGCACAGTTTTCTAAACGAGTTGTGCCACGAGCAAGTGTTGCCGCCATGATGACGTTTTCGGTACCACCAACCGTTACCATATCAAAACTAAAATCACAGCCAATCAAACGTCCGCCTGCTGGGGCTTGGGCTTTGACATAGCCATTTTCAACAGTGATGGTCGCTCCCATCGCTTCAAAGGCTTTTAAGTGCTGATCCACAGGGCGTGAACCGATAGAGCAGCCCCCCGGCAAAGACACTTCGGCTTCTCCAAAGCGACCAAGCAACGCCCCCAGTACAAGGATAGACGCTCGCATGGTGCGTACCAGCTCATAAGGAGCATAATAATTGGCAACATGGCGAGCGTCAGCAATCACCGTATTGCCTTCTTTTTTGATGTCCACGCCCATGCCCTTGATGAGCTTGATGAGCGTGTCGGTGTCTTTTAGGGTGGGAACGTTATGCAGCACCGTCTCATCGCTAGGCAACAGCATGGCAGCAAGTAGTGGCAAAGCGGCGTTTTTGGAGCCAGAGATACTTACTTCTCCTGCAATGCGACTTTTGCCAATGATTTTAAATTTATCCATAAAAATTTATCCTTCAATTAGCCTTGTTTTTTGCTTCATATTCATCAGAAGTGAGTGCATGAATGGTCAAAGCGTGCATTTGTCCGCTTTGGATAAAGGGATTGACAATGGCATAGACTGACTGCTGACGCTGCACAAGACGCTTACCTGCAAAGCTGTCATCAACAATGAGCACTTCAAATTTATTGCCTTGATTGACAGCTTGTATGTGGGCGTTGGTAAAATGGGGGCGTAATAAAGCAATTAGGTCATCTGCGTTCATGATTTTCTCACAAATTTTATTCAAAACAGACCCATTATACCAAAACCATCTAATGATAAGTAGGGTATATTAAAAAATCATCACGCAATTTTATTGGATTTATATTTAAGATTTTGATTTATAATAATTTTTAAAAAAATAGCCCATCACCGATGAGCCATTGAAAGTCAATTATGGATTGGTGGTGTTGTTGTACAAACGCACATAGTCCGACACAGGTGTCTCATCTAAGCGAACAATGGGGGCTTTATCGCCGATTGGGGCTTTATTTTCTGTTACCATCTGCCCATATGCCGTATTTGTTGCACGCTCATAAGAAACATCATCACTGCCTTGCACAGCACCATCATCTAACAAAGTTGCCAACAAAACAAGTTTTTGAATGCCCATTGTAGCATTGATGGCATCTACAATGCTGTTTTGCTGAGTGGGGCTGACATGACCCATCAAATAAACCACATCACTACGCAACGCAAGTTTATATTGCGGACTGGTTGCCGTACGATTGGCGATAATCTTGGCACGGATTTTGGACTTTAAAAAGTTCTCGTGTGTGGTATGGCTTGGGCTTTTTGGGCTGGGGAGAATTTGCAAATAATTATGAACTTGACTAACTTCTCGCATTGATTTTGCCATGTTTTCAATGTTATTTTTAATCGCTTCGCTTGGCACTTCACCCGTTAATAACACTTCTCCACGAAAACTGTCCACAATCACACGCAAAGTGCGGTCGTCCATATTTTCAAGCCCTGCCACATTTGGCAAATTTTTGATGATATTATGCTCAATGCCTTCATCTATCATGCGTTCAGGTAAAGTACGATTTAAAGCAGATACACCATAATTAACCGCATTGGTCGTAGGTGCTGTGGTACAGGCGGTTACCATACCAAGGACAGCCGCACTTGCTGTCATCACCGAAAGTGTCTTCATGTTTAATCTACCAAATTAAAAAATTAAGTATTTTTAATTTGGCAAAAATCATGCCACCCAAAACGCCCCTTGCACCCAATCAACACCTATTGTCTGCCGTTCATCTATTTCAAATGCCACAACATCAAAACGGCACGCCAAACTTTCATAAATTTCATGGTTTTGCAAAAAATGCCATGCTGTATTGATGATGCGTTTTTGTTTTTTTGGGGTAATGGTTTCTATGGCTTTGGCAAATTGGCTGTGTTTTCGGGCTTTGACTTCCACAAAAACGAGCGTTTGTTGATAACTGCCGTCTTTTTGAGCAACTTGTTGCAAAGCAATGATGTCAATTTCACCAATATGGTGGGCGGTGTAGTTAGTAGCAATGATGGTCAAGTTTTGTGCTGTCAAAAATTGGCAGGCGTGCTGCTCAAAATCAGCACCCCGTTTACGGGCGGTCGTCATGATTTTTCCTTTTAAAATGGGAGATTTTTGGCTAAAATATGATGTTATTTTGGAGCGGTCATGAAACTTAAAATCCTAGCCATTGGACAAAAAATGCCAACATGGGTAGAAACAGGCTTTAAAGAATACCACAAACGCATACAGCCCATGATGAATACTGACATCATAGAGCTGCCCCCTGCCAAACGCAGTAAAAACCCATCATCCGCCCAGATTGATCACTATAAAAACCAAGAAGGCACCGCAATACTGACCACACGCCAAAAAGAACGTCTTTGGGTGTTAGATGTCAAAGGTAAAATGCTCTCCACCGAAGCATTGGCAGATAAATTACAAAATGCCATGACAGATGGCACAGACATCGCTTTGGTCATCGGTGGGGCTGATGGTGTCTCAGCAGAAGTTTTGGCACAAGCAGACTTTAAATGGTCGCTGTCAGATTTGACCTTGCCCCACCCACTTGTGCGTGTGGTACTCATGGAGCAGTTGTATCGGGCGATGAGCATCATTCATCATCACCCTTATCATCGTGGCGAATGAGTGCTTATTTCATCTTGGATAAATCTAGTTTTGGGTCAAGCTGACACACCAAATAAGTCCCTATCGCCACCAGCGTGGTGGTTGTAATGCCCAGCTTGACCACAGGACTGACATCAAACAAACTAAGTAGCAGTCCCCCAAAAATCCCCACACTAAACTGAAACGCCCCTTGCATGGCAGATGCCATTCCTGCCCGATGTTTTTGAAAAGCTAGGGCGATTGCACCTGCATTTGGCTGAGTTAGACCAAGACCTGCAATACACAAAAACAACGCCCCATAAACCCACCAAAAACCCCCACCAAACAAGCCCAGCAACAGTAAGCTGATGGCAAAAGTCAGCTGCATAAATGCCCCAAAGCGAAGCAGTTGCACCAGACGAAACCGCTTGGTCAAAAACTGATTTACTTGCGTTAAAGCAACAAAACCAAAGGCGTTTGCTCCAAAAGCGGTGGCAAAATTTTCTTTGGACAAACCAAAATGCACCATAAACAGCTCACTAGATATGGACAAATAAATAAAAAATGCCCCTTGCAACAGCCCGCCTGCCAATGCTGGTATGATGAAAGTTTTATCCTTTAATAACTCACCATAGCTGGCAAAGGTGGTGCTGATGGGCTTGGTATTGCGATTGTTGGGGCTGAGTGTTTCTTTTAAAAACAGTTTGGTTAAAATGATGTTTAGCACCCCGTAGCTTGCCAAAAACCAAAATAAAACACGCCAATCAGCAAATGCCAACATGAACGTGCCTAGCGTGGGGGCTAATATGGGAGCAACACCCATCACCAATATCATCAAACTAAACGCCCGAGCTGACTGCACAGGGGTCAGCACATCACGAATGCACGCTCTGGTTACCACGGCGGTTACACACGCCCCAAGTGCCTGCACCACCCTTGCCACAAACAGCACATACTCATGAGTGGTGGTCGCACAAACCACAGAAGCGACAATAAAAATCGTCATGCCCAGATACATCGGTAGCACTCGCCCCACTCTGTCGCTAAATGGCCCATAAAAAAGCTGACCAAATACCAAACCGATAAAATAAAACGGCACAGATTTTGAGATTTGGCTGACTGATATGCCAAAATCTTCTGCCATCTCAGGCAAAGCAGGCAAATACATATCAATCGCCAAAGGACCAATGGCAATCATCACCCCCATCATCATAATCCACAAAACAGGTAAGGGGGCTTGGCGGTCTGTGTGAGTCTGTGTCATGGTGCTGGCTATCTTGGCAAAAGCGTTATTGTAGCACAGTTTGGATAACTGCGATATTTTGGTGGTGATTTTGGTGCACCAAAGTCAGCCATCTGGATAACACGCCCATCATACCAATAAAAATAACGGCACAACCAATCCAGCCACACAAACCATCAGCCACAACACAAGATTATCACCCACTCACCGCAACACAACAAAATACCCCCACGCATAAACCGTTAATATCATCCCAGACACCATCACTGCCATCAGCTGACCGCCAAACATCGCCGTCATCAGCATACTTAGCACACCATACGCCACCGCCCACGCATAAGCAGGATATGTGCCATAGTTATCTTGGGCGTAAGCAAATACCAATAATATCAATAACTGTAACATTGCTCACCCCTGATGGTTCAAGCTATCCAATCCATTCATCAAGCACGACACTCTCCAAATTATCCAACGCATCAATCAAATCACGATAAAATGGTCTGATACTGATAAATTGACCATCAGAAACGTCATCCATGCCATCTCTGCACGCCCTTTCAAAGTTTTCAGAAGCTTGGCGTAAACGTGGCACACCAGTATAACGAGACGCTCCCACCAAACGATGAGCAATATCAGCAAGCTGTTTTCGGTCTCTGTCTGCCCATGCTTTTTCTAAGGCGTGTTTTTCGCCATTAGCGGTTTCTATTACCATCAGCAGCAGTGTCTTTGCCAGCTCAGGTTTACCGCCTGCTCTTTGTTGAGCGTCCGCCCAATCTATGTCTTTTAAAACAGGCAACACATCAACTGATTTGTCATCTGATGGCACAGCAGGCGTGGCATTTTGGGATAATGCGTCATTGTCTAACCACGTCTGTAAAATTTGCACCAATTGAGCCAATGAAACAGGTTTGCTGACATAATCATTCATACCCAAAGACACCAGTCGCTCTTTTTCATCCGCCAAACCATGTGCTGTCAAAGCAATGATTGGCACTGGTGGGATTTGGTGGTCAGCTTGGATTTTACGAATTTGTAACGTGGCATCTAGTCCTGACATATGGGGCATTTGAATGTCCATAAACACCAAGTCTATGGGCAAAATCTCCCCCATCGTGGCTTTGGTCATGACATCAATGGCATCAAACCCACTGCTTGCTTGCACCACGTCCACCCCAAGCTCAGACAGCAATGCATCTAACACCAATAAATTTGATGGATAATCATCTACCGCCAGTACTCGCTTGCCATCAAAGCGTTTTTTGTCGTTGATGGTTTCTTGGTCATGTTCATTGCACAATAAAGCAAACAACTGGCGTTTGTTCATTGGCTCGTATAATGCCTGAGCTTGGCATTCGCTTAGCAAGGCGTTATCCATGCCAACTTGGTAACCATAAGTCGCCAAATGCCCCTGATAACGCAGACGGATTTGCCGAAGCACCGCCCCCACATCGTCCAAAGACGCATCTTGCCCAAAATAATCCACAATCACCCAATCAAAACCATGATTGTCCTTGTCCAACTGCTCCAACAAATCAGCAAATCCAATGGCAAAATACAAACTTGCCTGCGTGCCTGCCAAAGCAGATTTAAGCATTTTACGAGTGGGGGCATGGTTTATCCACACCAAAATATTTAAAGGCACATCTAAACACTCAGGCATTGCAGGCTCTGCCATCTCATCGTTGGTGCCTGTGGGTATCTCAAACCAAAATGTCGCTCCATTTTTGGCTTTGTTGTGGGTGGCATTATCCCAACAACCAATATTTCCGCCCATCTTTTTGACCAGCTCACGACTGATGACCAGCCCAAGACCTGTCCCCCCATATCGGCGTGTTACTGACAAATCCCCTTGGCTAAAACTTTCAAACAAATGACGGCTATCAATATCACTGATGCCCTTGCCCGTATCTTCTATGCTGATATGCACAAAACCATCTTTATCTGCCAAACCGATTTTGACCACCACGCCACCTGTATCGGTAAACTTGATGGCATTACCCACCAGATTGGTCAAAATTTGCTTTACTCTTAGGCTGTCGCCCATCATGCGATTTGGCACATCATTATAAATCAGCACACATAAACGAAGCTGCTTTTCAAAGGCAGATGGCGACAGCATATCCACCACGTCATAAATGACAGCATATAAGTCAAATTCATGATTTTCTAGGATAAGTTTGCCAGCGTCTATCTTTGAAAAATCCAACACGTCATTCACCAAAGCCAAAAGATGAGCCGATGATTTTTTGATGGTTTGTATATAAAGTATTTGCTGACTGCTTAGCCCTTCTTGACGAGATAATAAGTTGATAAAACCATCAATGCTGTTGAGTGGTGTGCGTAGCTCGTGGCTAATATTTGCCAAAAAGTCAGATTTGGCTCGGCTGATGCCCATTGCACTTTTATGGGCCTGCTCCATGATGGCGTTTCGCTCTTCCATTTCATCTAAGGAATGTTGCAAGTCTCGCTCGGTTTCTTCGGTGTGCATTTTTAGCTCATCAAAACTGCCTTGCAATCGCCGTGTCGCTTGCACCAAATCCCGATACAGCAAAGTAAATTCGCCATTGGTCGTGGCTTTAATGGGTGATGACAGATTGGTTACATCTAGGTTTTGCAAATAGATACGCATCTCATAAAGTGGCGTTATCCAGCGTTTAGAATACGCACTTAAAATCAGTAGTAACAGTAGTAGCGTGGTCAATCCTGTCATGCCCAATGCCAATAACACCTGATAATAATTCACCGTCAAAGGGCTGTTGTCCATCTCCACAATTAACCAAAATGACCGCCCTTCTACCATCATTGGTATGCCATACGCCCTACCAAGTTTGGTGTCTTGTTGCCACAAATCTTTACCTGTGGGTCGTGGTTTTTCTTCTTGTTTTAAGGCGGTGTCTATCAACAGCTTATCGCCATCATCTAGCACCACCACACGACGTATCCAGCTTTCATCAGATTCTGCATACCCAAATATGCTAAAAATAGAAGCCTTTTGTAGGCTCATGCTAGGCAGTTTGGGCAACTGTAAGTCATCAGCACTTTTTTGCCCTGTGCTAATATCAGTCAATAAAGGTCGCAACAGTGCTTCATAATGCACCAAATATGCCCGAGCGATGGCATTTCGCTCCGACAAAATAGCATGACGCACTTCACTAAATACCAACACGCCCCCCACGCCTGCCAAAATCAAAATCGGCAAAAACACCAATGCCACAAGCTGTCCATAAGCACTTTTAAAATTCAATAAAAACTTGGTCATCTTCATCACAAAACTCACCTGTTGCATTGTGTTATAATAATAGCATTTTTTTATAAGATTAGGATTTTTATGAATGATTTTTCTGTCAGCACCTTGGCTGATACTGTGGGCAATACCCCCCTTGTCAAACTGACTCGCCTAGCTGATGATGTCAATGCAGATATTTTTGCCAAATTAGAAGGCAACAACCCAGCAGGCTCAGTCAAAGACCGCCCTGCCTTTAACATGATAAAGCAGGCTCAAAAAAGAGGGCTGATTAAACAAGGTGATACGCTGATAGAAGCCACCAGTGGCAATACAGGCATCGCTCTTGCGATGGTGTCCGCGATGATGGGCTATCAGATGACACTCATCATGCCTGCCAACTCCACCCAAGAGCGTAAAGACGCCATGCGTGCTTATGGGGCAACATTGATAGAAGTGGAAAATATGGAAACCGCTCGTGATTTGGCTTTGCAAATGCAAGCAAATGGCGATGGTGTGGTGCTTGACCAATTTAATAACGATGACAACTGGCAAGCCCACTACAAAACCACTGCCCCTGAAATTTGGCAACAAACCAATGGGAAAATCACCCATTTTGTCAGCAGTATGGGGACGACAGGGACGATTATGGGCGTGTCAAGATTTTTAAAAGAACAAAACCCCAACATTCAAATCATCGGTCTGCAACCATCAAACGGCTCAGCCATCGCAGGCATTCGCAGATGGACACCTGACTACCTGCCCAAGATTTTTGATAAAACATGGGTAGATGTCATTATGGACATAGACCAACGTGATGCTGAAAACTACATGCGTCAGCTTGCCAAACATGAAGGGATTTTTTGTGGGGTGTCTAGTGGTGGGGCAGGTTTTGCTTCTTATCAAATCGCCAAAACCATCAAACAAAGCGACCCTAAGGCACAGATTGTCTTTATTGTGTGTGATAGGGGTGATAGATATTTATCCACAGGATTGTTTGGCGTATAAAAAGGCGTGTCAAAACACGCCAAAGCCTAATTGTCTTCCCCATCATCAAATGACGAGTCATCAAAGTGGGTGAAAGTTTGGTTTAAATATTTATCCTTAATGACACCTTTAAGCTTAGATTTTGGTATGTCAATCACCACATAACCCATCACATAAGGACCAATCTGATAAGGCGAATACCAAAAGGTCATGCCATCAGGAGTAAATACAAAGTTATCATTTAGATAAAACTCCCAAGACTGCAAATGCTCACGCACTTCTTCGTCCGTCATGGCAGGTGCTTTATCAACATCTGATTTAAGATACTCAATAAAATGGCGTTTGGCAATTTGGGTCAGCGTTGATTTTTTGGCAGGCGTGGTGATGACATCATCTAAGCTAAGCTGTTTTTTATCTTGCAAATCAAACACATATAGGCTTTTGCCATAATGCCCATGAGCACCAAAACTGTATCCATAAAAATCACGAGCAAACTGAGCGGTAACTGCTGATGTGCTGATGTGGCTTAATTCATCTATGTTTTCGTACGCACCAAAGTGAGCATCTTTTGGGTTAGCAAATCTTTCTTCTAAATCACTGATGATGTCAGAAAGGTCTTCTTGAAAACTTGGCAGGGAGCTTTGTTCGTTTAATCTCTCATCTATCCATGACACGCCTGTTTTTGACAGCTCAATACTCACATCAATACAAGCGGTTTTTGGGTCAGTATCTAGCTCATCTAAATCCCAGCCTTCTTGGGTATAATAGGCAATACGTTCTTTGATGACCGCTTGACACAGCTTTTCAATATGTTTGGGTGTCTGATAACGATATTCGCTTTTGTTGAATTGTATGTCAGCATGAACAATACTGGTCATTGTAGCAAGCGATAATACTGCCAAAGATTTAAAAACCGCATTCATAAAAACTCCTAAAACCGCTTAATATTATTTTATTGTAGCACATTTAAAGGCACATCTCATGCCACATGTTTGGTTTTATTGTTTTTAAATAAATCAAGTACGTCTTTTAATAGAGCATTTTCTTTTTGCAACTGTTTGATGATTTCATCTTTGAAGGCAAGGCTTAATTTCAACTTTTCATTTTCTTGGGCAAGCTTATTGATATAGCTTTCCCTTGGTAACCAAAACATACCATTACCATCATCAGATATCAGTTCCACTATATCAATATCTAAAATCTGAGCAATCTGCTTGGCACGATCTACATTTAATTTGGTTTTGCCCAACTCTATTTTTGAATAAGCCTGTAATGATATACCAAGGGATTCTGCCATACTGTCTTGGGAAAGTTTTTTTTGAGTGCGAATGACTCGGATTTTGTCTTGGATTTTCATATATCAACTTTTAGTAGAGTTTTTCAACAAATGGTTGCTGGTTATTTGGATAAAATTTAACTATAATTGTAAATATATCAACACAAATATGCAACCTTTTTTATTTTATAAGGAAAAACCATGAGTTTTGACAAAGAATTTCAAACCGTTATTGATACCATCCAAAATGACCCAACCATCAGTGATACTGATAAAACCAAATTTTTCCAAAACATCAATCGCTTAAAAAACACCAAAATCAACCTAATGATTGCAGGTGGCACAGGTGTGGGCAAATCCTCCACCATAAATGCGCTTTTTGGCATGGAAAAAGCCAAAGTCGGCACAGGCTCTGACCCTGAAACGATGGATATTAAAAATTATGAGCTTGGCAATGTAATTTTATGGGATTCGCCCGGACTTGGTGATGGCAAAGAAGCAGATGAACGTCATGCCAAAGCCATCATCAAAAAATTAGCTGAAAAAGACAGCAATGGTGATTTGCTGATTGATATGGTACTGGTGATTTTGGACGGTGGCAGTCGTGATTTGGGCACGTCGTATGAGCTGATTAATAACGTGATCATCCCCAATCTTGGCAAGGATAAAAGTCGACTTTTGGTAGCAATCAACAAAGCAGATAATGCCATGAGTGGGCGACATTGGGATTATGAAAAAAGTGAGCCAATGCCCAAACTCATAGAATTTTTAGATGGTAAAGTTAATTCCACCAAAGCACGTATCAAAGAAGCCACAGGTGTTAATGTGGATGTGATTTATTATTCAGCAGGCTTTACTGATGACGAGACTCATAAACAAGAACAGCCTTATAATTTATCTAAACTACTTGCCTTCATCCTGCGTCATACCAAAAAAGAAAAACGCATTGTTGTGGCAAGTCAAATCAACGAAGATGCCAAAATGTGGGAGAAAAGCGATAATTTAGAAAATTATCAACAAGAAATCAACAAATCATTCTTTCAATCTTTTGTGGATAACGTCAGCGATGGTATCAGCAGTGGAGCAGATATTGGTGGCAAAATCGGTAGTGTGTTTGGTAGCGTTGGTAAAGCGGTTGGCTCCGTGATTGGTGGTGTAATAGGTGCAGCAGGTGGTTTCTTTAAATCTTTCTTTGGATGATAATCATGTTTGATGAAGTCTATGATATCTTACAACAAGCACGTGCATTGCGTTTGGAAAATGCAATAAATAAGAATGGACTGCTTAGACCCTTAGATGTTGCTCTTGTGGGGGCGACTGGGGTAGGGAAAAGCTCCACTTTAAACGCCTTATTTGGCTCAAATGTGGCAAAAGTAGGTACAGGATACGAACCTGAAACGCAGTTTGTCAGTGAATACCGTGTCAATAATGTGTTTCGTCTGCATGATAGTGCAGGTTTTGGCGATGGCAAAGAAGCAGATGAACGCCATGCCAAAAATCTGATAAATTTACTTAAAAAAACGTGTCATGTCGCAGATGAAGAGTATTTTTTTGTGGATTTAGCAATCGTGATTTTAGATGGTGGCAGTCGTGATTTGGGGACAACATATCAGCTTTTAACCAATATTGTCTTGCCAAACATTGAGGCAGACCGTGTGCTTGTTGCCATTAATCAAGCAGACATGGCAATGAGTGGTCGGCATTGGGATTATGAAAAAGGTGAGCCAACGCCAAGACTGTTGGAATTTTTAAAAGAAAAAGCACGCTCCACCAAAGCACGCATCAAAGAAGCCACAGACATGACCATTCCAAAACCTGTTTATTATAGTGCTGAGCATGGCTATAATATAGATAAATTGTTTAAATTCATTATCAAGAATCTACCAGAAAATCGGCGGTACATCAAACGCTAACAAACCATTAAAAACCGCTTGACAATCCAAGCGGTTTTGACAATCTTATGCTTTTTTATTACTTTCAAGCTCTCTTAAATCCTTACGCAAAATCTTGCCCACGTTAGACTTAGGTAGCTCACCGATAAACTCTATGTACTTAGGACGTTTATAGCCTGTCAGGTTTTCTTTTGCCCACGCCTTAATCTCTTGTTCGGTCAGGCTGTCATCTTTTTTAACAATAAACGCCTTGACCAGCTCGCCACTGTGCTCATCAGGCACACCAATCACGCCACATTCTAGCACCTTGGGGTGGGCGGTAATGACTTCTTCTACTTCATTGGGGTAAACGTTAAAGCCTGACACCAAGACCATGTCTTTTTTTCTGTCCACGATTTTGACAAAACCTTTTTCATCCATCACACCAATATCGCCCGTCTTAAAATAACCGTCAGCCGTCATGGTCTTGGCGGTTTCATCATCTCTTTTCCAGTAGCCTTTCATGACCTGCGGACCTTTGATGGCAATCTCGCCTGCTTCGCCTAATGCCACTGGTTTGCCATCATCGTCTATCAAAATCACGTCTGTATCAGGAAACGGTATGCCAATTTTACCAGTATAGCTTCCGGGGGGATTTAAGGTTGCCACAGGTGATGTCTCGGATAGACCATAACCTTCTATAATGTAGTTGCCCGTCAGCTCTTCCCAAGCCTTTGCCGTGCTAGGCAATACCGACATACCCCCACCTAATGACAGTCGCAAGTTGGTGTGGTCAAGTGCCTTAAAGCCTTCATGATTGGTCAAGACATTAAACAGAGTATTGACTGCAGGGAAAAAGACAGGACGATATTTATTAAAATCTTTGGTCAAGGCATTAAAGTCTTTGGCATTGACAATGAGCAATAAACTAAATCCCATTTTTAAGCCAAGCATGGACACCGTAAAAGAAAAAATATGATACAACGGCAAGGCGGTAGCAATGTATTTGCCCGTCAAATCTTCTTGGGGTGGGAACACCTGATGCACAAAGGTCATGCACTGCTCCACATTCACAATCAGATTTTTATGGGTGAGCATTGCGCCTTTTGCCACGCCTGTCGTACCGCCTGTGTATTGCAGCACTGCCACATCATCAAGACTCACATTAGGGCGAACATAACTGCTCACAGGCACAGCATTTAAAGCGTCCTTAAAGGTGATGTGATTGGGAATATTCCACGTTGGTACCATTTTTTTGACATGACGCACCACAAAATTGACTAACCACCCTTTAAGCCCCATCATCTCACCGATACTGGCGACGATGATGTGTTTGACTTGACCTTTGTTTTGTACCTTTTCAAAAGTATTGGCAAAATTTTCTATAATAAACAATGCCTTAGCTTCACTGTCGTTAAGCTGATGTTCTAGCTCATGAGCGGTATAAAGCGGATTGACATTCACCAACACCATGCCTGCCCGCACGATACCCATCATGGCAATGGGGTATTGCAACACATTTGGCATCATCACCGCCACTTTGTCGCCCTTGACCAGTCCGATGGATTGCAAATAAGCAGCAATCTGACGGCTGTACATATCAAGCTCACGATAAGTGATGGATTTATCCATGCTGGTAAAGGCGATTTTGTCGCCATGTTTTTTAAAATTTTCTTCAAAACTGTCTAATAATGATGTTACTCCATCAGGGATAGTAACGTGTGGGTCAAGCCTATATTCTTGGTAGGTTTTTAGCCAAGGTCTATCTTGTGGAACAATGAAGCCAGTCATTTTTTCTCCTTTTGAGAACAGATGTATTAACAAATGTATTATAAAATACACTATTTTTGATAATTTGCCAAATAAAAACTTCCTAACACAACGTTTCACTCAAACAATCTGGTTGGCACAATACACGCCTTATAATGATGGGTTTTATGGCAAATTGCGGACAACAAAACACCTTTGATATTTTATTTATCATCAAAAACAACAAATCATAAAGACGACTGTTATTGAACTGATGACAGATGATTAGATGATGATTTAACACCTGATGATGGCGTGGTGATTGTGGGCAGACATGATAATCAGCAAAAATTTGATGGCTGTGGGTGCTTTTGACTGCCACACCCACAAAACCCAAGCTCAGTTTAGATGCTACTCAACCAAATTTAAGCCAAGTGCTTTATGATTGTAACAACTTTGCCATATGACCAACAAGCTCAATGGCGATGGTGTCTTTACTGGCTTTGGCAAGCACTTGTTTATCCTTGGCGTATTTGTCAGCAAAAAATACCGTCATGGCATTGTCATCACTGCCAAAACCAATGGTTTTATCTGACACATCATTCACCGCTATCATGTCTAAGTTTTTGGCGATGAGCTTGCCTTTGGCGTAGTTGTCAGTATCGGTGGTCTCAGCAGCAAAGCCCACCATCAATGCACTGGGAAAAGTTTGACTCATGGTTGCTAAAATATCAGGGTTTTTAACCAACTCCAAAGTCAAACCATCTTGATTGCTTGTTTTTTTGATTTTGTGGGGGGCGACATGAGCCACCTTATAATCCGCCACCGCCGCAGTTGCGATAAATATCGTGTCAGCATCATCCATCATCACACTTGTGCATACAGCAAGCATCTCATCGGCTGTCCCTACTGTGATGCGTGTTGCCCCTGTTGGTGTGGGCAGATTGACGCCCTTGCCTGCCACAATGGTTACGTCCGCTCCTGCATTTAGGCAAGCACGAGCCAAGGCAAAACCCATTTTACCTGTAGAATGATTGGACAAAAATCGCACAGGGTCTATCGGTTCGGCAGTTGCTCCGGCGGTGATGATGACTTTTTTGTGATGTAAAATTTGGGGGGAGTTTGTGCGACTTAAAAAAGCCAAAATCCGCTCGCATAAATTTTCAGGTTCAGGCAAACGCCCAGCTCCCACATCGCCACACGCCTGCTCGCCACTGTCAGGAGCTAATATTGTGTAGCCAAAACGTTGCAGTTTGCTCAAATTATCCTGTACAATGCCATGAGCAAACATTGCTTGATTCATGGCAGGTGCGATGAGAATGGGTGCGGTTGTCGCAAGGGCGACAGTGGTTACCAAGTTATCCGCCAAGCCATTTGCCAGTTTAGCAATCGTATTGGCAGAACAAGGAGCCATCACTACCACGTCCGCCCATTTGGCAAGCTCAATGTGCCCCATGCCTTTTTCGGCGTGTTCATCAAGCAAGGCGGTATGCACTTCATGACCTGTTAGAGCTTGCAGGGTTAAAGGCGTGATAAACTGACACGCACCATCAGTCATCATGACACGCACCACACAGCCTTGTTTCATCAAAAGGCGAGCCAGTACGGCAGATTTATAAGCAGAGATACCACCTGTGATGGCAAGTAGGATTTTTGGGCTGTTCATAGTGTTGTTAAAAAATAAAAGGCATTATAACCGATAATGTCTTTATTTATGAAAAATTTTATCCCCACACCAATTTTATCACCATCGCAAAACACACAAATACAATCACAGGTCGGATAAATTTTGTGCCACCTTTAACCACCATATGACTGCCCAAATATGCTCCGATGATTTGCCCTGCCATCATCACAAAACCAACCACCCACACCACCTGACCACCCAAAATAAAGAAAATCAGTGAAGCGATGTTGGTTGCAAAGTTAAGCAGTTTTGCTCGTGCTGTCGCTTGTACAAACTCACGCCCACGAAACATCACTTGTGATAAACTAAAAAACGTCCCCGTTGCAGGACCAAAATAGCCATCATACATACCAATCAGCGGAGCAATGCTGTACTGGTACATCTTTTGGCTCATGCGTGGCGTACTTTCTAATTTGCCTAAGTTGGGACTAAATAACGTATAAACCCCCACCAAACCAATCACAAAGGGCAATGCCTTTTGTAAAAGCTCTGGGGGCGAGATTTGTACCGATACCGTGCCAACTGCTGAACCGACAAACGCCATGATTAGGGCAATTTTCATCATTTTGGGGTGGATTAGCCCTTTTTTTATCATCATCAGACTGGCTGAAAATGACCCCAAACAGGCTTGCAGTTTATTGGTGGCAAGTGCTGACACAGGATTCATGCCCGTTAAAAGCAATGCAGGTATGGTCAAAAGTCCACCGCCACCTGCCATCGCATCAATAAATCCAGCACACAATGCCACAAAAAACAACAAGGCAATCAGCTCAATACCAAGCGTCATGATGATTTCCCAATCCATTTAATCGCCCAAATTCTACCACAAATCCCATTTACACAAAAATCAACAAAAACCCTTTAACCCCATTAGTTTTTGTGATATATTTTTAAAGTTCGTTAAAAGAAACTTATCATAAGAGCCATTTATTACAGAGAAAATAACCATGCCAATGAGCCGTGTCAAAGCCTTTTTTGAGTTGGAAGCTGCTGGTGGGATTGTTCTTGCCTTTGCTGCTTTGCTTGCGATGATTGTCGCAAACTCCCCTTTATATGACCTATATAACGCCTTTATCCACGCCCCTGTGGTGTTACAAATTGGTAATTTTGAGATTGCCAAAGACGCTCACCATTGGATAAATGATGGTTTGATGGCGATATTTTTCTTTTTGGTGGGCTTAGAGCTAAAACGTGAAGCACTCATTGGTGAGTTATCTGATGTCAAACAAATCATTTTACCCGCCTTGTGTGCTGTTGGTGGCATGATGGCACCTGCTTTGGTGTATTTTGGACTTAATCACGGTGATGCCGAAGCCATGAAAGGCTGGGCAATCCCCACTGCCACCGACATCGCTTTTGCCATTGGTGTGCTAAGCCTGCTTGGCAACAAAGTCCCCAACGCCCTAAAAGTATTTTTGGTGTCCATCGCCATTTTTGATGACTTGGGGGCGATTATCATCATTGCTTTGTTTTACACATCCGAGCTGTCGCTTGTGTCGCTTGGTGTGGCGGCGATTTGTTTGCCATTTTTGTTTTTATTAAACCGCCTAAATGTCGTGCGTTTAACGCCCTACATTCTCATTGGTGCAATTTTATGGGCAGCAATGCTAAAATCAGGGGTTCATGCTACATTGGCAGGCGTGCTGTTGGCGTTTTTTATCCCACTTCGCAACAACAAAGACCCTGAACATTCTCCCCTAGAAGAACTTGAACACGATTTGCACAATACCGTGGCTTTTGGGATTTTGCCCTTGTTTGCCTTTGCTAATGCGGGGATTTCTTTGGCTGGCACAAGCACAAACGAGCTGATGCATGGCGTGCCTTTGGGGATTATGCTTGGTCTATTTATTGGCAAGCAAATCGGTGTCATGCTCCCTGTCATCATCGCAACAAAAACACGCCTAGCCGCTCTGCCTAATGGCACTAACCTAAAACAAATCTATGGCGTATCCATGCTGTGTGGCATTGGTTTTACCATGAGTTTATTTATCTCAGGGCTTGCCTTTGGTGGCATTCCTGATGATTATGACCCACGTTTGGGGATTATTTTAGGGTCGCTTGTCTCTGGGATTGCAGGTTATCTGCTCTTACGAACAGCCATCAAAGACGCAAATCACCCCACTTTTGCCAAAAACGATGAAATGTATCTTGGCACAGGTAACACAGATTAGCATCATCATACATTCCAACCAAAAATCCGCCCTTTTGTCTTAAAAGTGGCGGATTTTATTGAATGGTCAATCAAGTTGGGGTACACTTTAAAGACAACACCAAAAAAAGGACACCCCATGAATTTTAATACCGTTAAAGACATGGCAAGTCAGCTTGACCATCAAGACAAACTCAAACTTGCTTCCTTGCTCATCCAAATGGCACTATCAGACCACCAAACCCAAGCCAAACCAAGCCAAACTGCTGTCTCTGGGGACTATCAATACTGCCTTGAACGAGTGCTAAAAAGTCGCCCCAACCGCCTGCCCGCCCTAGAAAACTACCTAGAAGCCATATTAAGTTTTAAAGGTGCTAATACTGCTGATATTAATGGCATTATCAAAGAATTACAGCTTTATAAAGCCATTCGCCTAGATGGCGAAACGGTGGTTTATTTGATGGACTGACCCACCAGCCATAACATTTGCTCAGATTTACAAAATACGAAAGGACGTGTTTTTCTCATATCTTTGCCAGTACAAAATAAGTGACATATTATTTCCAAAACATTGCTCAATCATAAAAATATGTTATCAAGCACAAATACGTCCTGCATTCTAAGGTAAAATAACTCATCACCAGTAAATTTGGGGATTGTCATGAGATATTTGCTCTTGTTGTCTGTTTTGTTGATGTCGGCTTGTGCCACCACACGCACCCTAAATGTCAAAGACTGCACAACGGCTGATTGGCAAGCGGTTGGTTATCAAGACGGCATTCGTGGGGCAAGCAGTCAGGTCATCTTACACCACACCCAAACTTGCCAAGGTCAAGCTACACCAAATCGCCAACTTTGGGAAACAGGTCGCCAGCAAGGTCTGGCTGAATACTGCACTCCTGCCAATGCTTATGATTTGGGACGCATGGGTCGCACCTTGACAGGCGTGTGTGAGCATAACTTAGATGAGCTACACCGTGCCAACATGATGGGGTTACAACAATACGAAATGAGCGAACGCATTAATCGTTTGCACTATGGCTATGGTGGCTGGGGCTATCTTGACCCTTGGTTTATGCCTTGGTGGTGGTGATACCAAGTTTTTTTGTGTTGATAATCAGCCGACATTGATACGCCTGACAGCCAGCTTCTATCAAGCCTGTCAGTTTTGGGGCAGGTTTTTCTAATAACACCGCCTGCATGAGCGTTTTGCCATCCGTGCCATAAATGGCGGTGGCTAGGGCATGGACTTTTTGGGCGTGGTTTTGGCTTTGCTCTTTAAATGCCACATCATCTTTGGGGCTGGCATGATACCACACCACTTCCATCACATCCTGCCCCATCACAACATACAAAGGGGCTTCATGATGGGCAGTATAGCGATAACAAGTGGCAGGGTTGCCATAAAAATCCATCGCATCATCAGCAGTTGCCACGCCCAAATGTGCCATGAGTGTCTTTGTTTCACGGCTTTTGGGGGAGATTGCCCAGCTTGACACATCATACACCACAGGCTCGGCAACAAAAGGCTCATTTTTGGCAGGCTTGGCATGAGATGGCACATCATTAGACATCATACGCCACACGCCCCAGAGTGCCACAGCCACCACAAACAGCCCCAAAAGTTTGATGATTTTTTTCATTATTATGCTCATTTTGCTATCAAAATGTCATTTTACCACTAAAATTCACCACTTAGAACACAAAAAATTATGCATCATTTTATCGTCATCGGCAATCCGATTAGCCATTCAAAAAGTCCTGCCATTCACACCGCTTTTGCTCAAAGTGTGGGACTAAATATCAGTTATCAGCGTCAGTTTTGCCCCAATGATTTTGACAGTTTTAAGGCAGTGATAGAAGCGTTTTTTTGTGGCGGCGGTGTTGGTGCAAACATCACCCTGCCTTTTAAAGAGATGGCATTTGACATCTGCCAAACCCACGGCTTGCTTAGCCACCACGCACGCTCGGCAGGTGCGGTAAACACACTCATGCTCAAAGATGGCAAACTGTTTGGTGATAATACAGACGGTCGTGGACTGGTGGCGGATTTAAACGCACATGATATTGATTTACAAGGCAAAAAAGTTGCCATACTGGGAGCAGGTGGGGCCACTCGTGGGGCAATTTTACCGCTACTAGAAAGTGGGGCTGATATTTTTGTCTATAATCGCACACCAGATAAAGCCAAACAGCTTGCCACAGATTT
This sequence comes from Moraxella sp. VT-16-12, assembly GCF_002224245.2. Classification (GTDB taxonomy): domain Bacteria; phylum Pseudomonadota; class Gammaproteobacteria; order Pseudomonadales; family Moraxellaceae; genus Moraxella. The sequence goes on along the minus strand of NZ_NKHK02000004.1, from coordinate 199,559 downwards.
TCATCATCAAATCAGCCCTTATCCCCTAAGCGACCTATCAGGACATTTTGATGTCATCATCAATGCCACCTCTGCCACCACCACAGGACAAACCCTTGATTTGGGCAGTGTCTCGTCCGATGTCGCCTATGACATGATGTATGGCAAACCGTCCGCCTTTTTAAATCATTTTAAAAACGCCCAGCAAATTGATGGCTTTGGCATGCTCATCAATCAAGCCAAACTCAGCTTTGAGCTGTGGACAGCAAAGCAGATTGATTTGACACAAGAAAATTTGATAAAATCTTTAATCAAAATCAGACAATGATAAGCAATGTTGTGTTTTTAAACTTAGTGTTTTGAATTGGAGATGATGATGTTAAAACCCATCTTAATGGCAGGGCTACTTGGTGTGAATTTGTCAGCATGGGCAGTGGACTGGACGCCCTACTTAAAAAGCATGCAAAACGAATGCGATTTTTCCATCATTAACGTACCCACAAAAACACTTGGCGATGGCAACAAGACCAACATTCCAAAAAGTTTACAACCAAGCATTGTCAGCTATGCACACACCGATGAAAAAACGGACGTACGTTTAAAAAATGCCACCGCATTTGGACAACCCATCACTCGTGTTGTTACCGGATATCTAAACGGCGACACTTTTTTCTTGACAGTGCATTTTGCCAATGCCAATTTTACCCAAATCAAACCGCAATTTAGCATAGACGTTGATGGCAAAAGCTATGTTGTTGGCACAAAACAAGCATGGGGCGTTACTTATACAGAAACAGACCAAATAGATGAAGATGGCGAGCCTGTCATAGATACTTCTTATACACCCATCTCCCAACAGCAAAAACAGCAAGTTCAACGTCATCTTAGCAACGATGGTCAAGCCGCTTTTGATGCCTTGCTTGAAATCCATGAAAATGGTTGGCGATATGACACCGGAAAAGTATTTACATCTCTCAGCTTTGATGGCAAAAACAACAGCCTAAGTTGCCATCAGTCAATCTAACATCACGACATAGTGATAAAAAAACGGCTCTTGTGGTCGTTTTTTGTGTTTATTTATAATTATTTGTTTGCTATTGATATATAATTTATGAAAAATAGTTTTTAATCTTATCAAATGAGTCAAAATTAAGGTATAGTAGGAACATCACTCACCTCCAACAAAAGGAAATTTGTATGCTAAGCTATAAAGCTCCCATCAGAGATTTGCGTTTTTTATTTAATGAAGTCCTAAACTACCCCAAACACTACGGCGAACTAGACAGTGGCAAAAATGCCGACCCTGAAACGGTCAATATGATACTAGAAGGCTTTGGCGACTTTGCCGAAAACGTGCTGTCCCCCCTATACCAAACAGGCGACCAACAAGGCTGTACTTATAAAGATGGTAAAGTAACCACGCCTGATGGTTTTAAAGAAGCCTATGAGCAGTTTGTGGCAGGTGGTTGGCAGGGTATCAGCTATCCTGATGAATATGGCGGCATGGGTCTGCCAATGTCCTTAAACCTTGCCAAATCAGAGATGATGGGTTCGGCAAACTGGGCGTGGGCGATGTACCCCGGTCTGACCATTGGTTCGGTAAACACCATTTTACAATATGGCACAGCCGAACAAAAAACAACCTATCTGCCCAAACTTGTGAGCGGTGAGTGGAGTGGCACCATGTGTCTGACCGAAGCAGGTTGTGGTACTGACCTCAATCAAATGAAAACCTCCGCCACGCCCAAAGGTGATGGCAGTTACCTCATCAATGGCACAAAGATTTTTATCAGTGCCGGCGAACACGACTTGACGGATAACATCGTTCATATTGTGCTTGCTCGCCTGCCTGATGCCCCTGCTGGCACAAAGGGCATATCACTATTTATCGTACCAAAATTTTTGGTCAATGATGATGGCAGCTTGGGCGAACGCAACGGCGTAAACTGTGGCTCTATTGAGCATAAAATGGGCATTAACGCGTCTGCCACTTGTGTGCTAAACTTTGATGATGCGGTGGGATTTTTGATTGGTGAGCCAAACAAAGGTCTAAAAGCGATGTTTACCTACATGAACACCGCTCGCATTGGCACAGGTATGCAAGGCTTATCACACATGGATTTAGCATACCAAAATTCTCTGCCTTATGCCAAAGAACGCCGTTCTATGAGAGCGTTATCCGGCACAAAAGAGCCTAATCACCCTGCTGATGCCATCATTCATCATGCCGATGTTCGCCGTCTGCTTTTGACCCAAAAAGCCTTTTTGGAAGGGGCAAGAAGCATGGTTTATCACACCGCTCGCTATGCTGATAAACTCAGTGAAGCCGTCATCAAAGGCGACCAACAAGCGATAGAGCATTGGGATGATAAAATGGGCTTTTTTACCCCAGTATTAAAAGGTTTTTTAACTGAGCTTAGCATTGAGTCGGTCAAAAACGCCCAACAAATCTTTGGCGGTCATGGCTACATTAAAGAATGGGGCATGGAACAAATCGCCAGAGACGCTCGCATCAGCACGCTGTATGAAGGCACAACAGGCGTACAAGCCTTAGATTTATTAGGTCGCAAAGTCCTACTGCAAAGTCGTGGTAAGGTGGTGCGTGATTATACCGCAGGGATTATGAAATGGTGTGGTGATTATGCTCTTGATAAAAATATGCGTAAATACGTCTGGGCTTTAACCAAACTATGTGCCGAATGGAACGCCCTAACTTTACGTTTGGGCATCACTGCTCGCCGTAAAAACAAAGACATCATTTCATCAGCGTGTGATGATTACCTGATGTATTCAGGCTACATCATGATGGCATATCATTGGGCAAGAATGGCAGCCGTTGCCTTTGATAAGATGAAAAATGGTGGCAATGAACCACATGAGTTTTATCTTGCCAAAACCCAAACAGCAGAGTTTTATTTTGCCAAAATCCTGCCACGTACCCAAGGACTTGCTGAGAGCATGACCGCTCCTAGTGAAGTAATGACCGATATGGCAATTGAAAATTTTATCATTGATTAACGTTCTAAAACCACCCATCTTTGGGTGGTTTTTTTATATCTTGTAATAAAAACCATGACAACCCTTAGCACACTTGAACTGATGATGGTGCTACTACCCATCATTTTTATGCTACATGACTTTGAAGAAATCATCATGTTTCGCTTATGGCTAAGGCACAATCATAACGAATTACAAAGACGTTTTCCCTACTTTGAAGCATTTTTAACAAGACATCATATTTTTGATTACACCACCGCCACTTTTAGTATCGCCATCGCTCATGAATTTTTGTTGATTTCGCTAGTGTGTTATCTTGCCATCTATCTACAAATGCCCCACTGGTGGCTGATGACTTTTGCAGGTTTTTTTGTGCATTTGCTCATTCATGTGGCACAGTGGCTGATTTATGGCAAATACATTCCCGCCATCATCACCACACTACTGGCACTGCCTTACTGTGTCTATACTCTTTATGAATTTATCAATGCCAATTTGCTCACACCCAGTCAGCTATTTTTATGGGCAGTCATTGGCATTGTCTTAATGACATTTAGTATACCTTTGGCGTTTTTTTGGGCAAATATTTTTCATCACCGCACTCACTCATAAGTACAAAACATCCGCCCATGTCAGTCCATATTTTGCCAAATATTTAACAAACGGTCGCTGTCGTTGGGGCTGTTTTTATCTTGGTGCGACACATCAAAAAAAGCACTTGCCCCACACAAAAACCGTCATAATGGCGGTTTTTGTCATATTAGACGGTCAGGGACACACCAATCATCGCCATTTGCTTTTAAGTCAGTGTCTTTTAAGCTAAAATAGCACATAAATACAAGCCCCAAGCGAGACACCATGACCCAAGTGATAGCCCAACTTGAAGCCATCTACAAAAAACCCTTAGACGACATGGACGAAGAAGAGCTTTTGACTGCCGTAGAAGCATGGGACGATGAAGATAATTTTTTACCCATCATCAATTTGATGGACGAGCTACCCATTTACTATCGCAGTCCGCTACTGCTGATGGAACAAGCTCGGGCGTGTATTAATTTATATTGGCAAAACAAAACTGCCGATAACATTCCCTATCTGCACAAGGCTTTACAGATTTATAAAGACGTAGAGCCATTTATCGCACCTGATGAAAAACAGTGGCATTATCACGTTGGCTATGTGTATTTTTATCTTAATGACCCCATCAATGCCCAAAAACATCTAAGCTACTCCCAAGATTATAAAGATGAGCATGAACTGCTTGCCAAAATTAATCATGCCCTAACCAAAAACATCAGCACCCACGAAGCTGACTTAGGTGGACAAGGTGGCATAGAGTATGTGCTAGAAGATTTTTTTAACACCCTTGGTCATCATGCTCCCAAAGTGCAACTTAGTTTTAATCCGCCTGCCAGCGAAGATGAGATTAACGCTTTTGAAGCACGTCTTGGGCTAAATTTGCCTGATAATTTTCGCACTTTGTATCGCATTTTTAATGGTCAAAAGTTTGGCGTACGTTTTTCCAATAAAAACACCTTGCACCGCTTTTTAAACCTAGAAGAGATAGAAATGGTCAAACAGCAATACATCAAAAAGCTGTGCCAAGAATATGGTGATGACTGGCAAAACATTCGTCTGCCACGCACCAATGTGGTGTTTGGCGACCACATCAAAAATCGCTTATATCATCACGCTTGGCTACCGATTGCCATGAGCGAAGAAGACCCAGACAACCTAGATGAGATGAGTCTTTTATGCTTAGATTTAGACCCAAACACCGAAGGTCAAATCGGACAACCAATTGCCGTGCATTTTGATGAACTCCCTGAATTTTATCATGTATTGTCTTGTTATCCTAGTTTGCAGTCTTTGTTTTATCAGCTTGTTCATGATATGGACAGCGACCGCCTTATCTATGATGAAGAAGCTTTGTGCTTAATAGAAAAAGACCCCACGCCCACCAAACAAAAAAGCGACACCTATTTTTATACCCACGCAGAAAAACAAGCCTTGGAGCGGTATATCACCGACACTTTTGGAGCAATAGATGACGTGTTTCACGAAATCATCTCGGTGGACATAGAATGTAGTATTTATGTCATCAAACCCACCGATGCCCAACCTTATTACACACTCATCACAGGGGGCATGGGTGCTTACCAGATGAACACACCAGACATCAACACCCCAAGTCGTGCCGAACTCATCATCAGAGTGCCTGTGGACTGGGATTTGACCAGCAATAAAGAAAAAGACTACTGGCCGATACGTTGGTTAAAAAACCTTGCTCGTCAGCCTTTGCACCAAGACAGTCATCTTGCTAGCGGTCATACCCTAACCACCTACACGCTGGCAGATACCAACTTTGAAGGATTGTTGCTTTTGGAAGCGGATAATCAATACGACAACATCGCCTGCACCATGCTCTCTGATGATAAATTTATCCTGTTTTATCAGCTTATCCCACTTTATCGCCAAGAACTGCAATACAAACTAGACCACGGATTGATGTCGCTCATGCAAAAACTAGAACAAGCAGGCATACCCTATCCGCCTGTTGTGGACAGCCATCGCCCAAATGTTTGTGCTGATTACCAACCAAAAGATGAGACCCTATCGGTATTTGATGGATTATTTTGGACATTTGACCACGTGGTTTATGATGAACTAAGCGACTTTTATGAAGCGGTGTACAATCGCAACAACGAGCTTGACAATCCACTTTTGCAGTTTGACCCTTTGCAGATATTATTTGACAACAGTTGCGTGTATGTCATGTATGAGGCGTATCTTGAATTTGGTGAGGATTTACATGAGCATGAATTTTTGGAAAATCCCCACATTTTAACCAACAAATACGATGACCACCCACAAGCCGTCTCCATCATCAGCAAAATATGTAGCGACACAAACGGTCAGATGGGTGCGTTAGAACTGCTACATAAAGTACATAACAGTCTTGCAAATAAACGCATTGGCGAGCGGGTGTTTTTTGAAGGGTTTTATAAAATCGGTGTCATCAATGATGATGACGAAGACGTGCCTGTCTTGACGATTTTATTGGGCAGTTAAGCCAAATGAAGTGGTGCGTGGCAGGCTTTCACGCCCCAAAATTCTCACCACACGACCATTTTCAAAAAAGATACTCATGTATTGACTGGCGTTTTTTACGTTGGGTTTTTTGGCTTTTTTGCCATCTGTGCCTGCGGTGTAGTCATACAAATAATCAAAGCGGTCAGGGTTTAGGGTATCACGCAATGCAGGACTGCCAAGCAGATATAGAACTTGGTCAGCAGTCATGCCAACTTTGATTTGATTGGCTTGGGCTGCGGTAATGGGCGTGCCTTGGGGCAAATCAATGGTGTAAACACGAAACACCGAGCAACCCGCCAGCACCGTCATGCTCGCCAATAAGGGCAATGATTTTATTAAAGATTTCATAAGCATTTTTCCAAAAAATTTTTTCCATATTAAAACACAAGTAGCCAAATATGCAAGTGTCTTTTTATCCATTGTGATGATTTAAATTTTAAATTTGGCTTTTTTGATGATAATGGGGTGTAAAATTAATAAAATTGTGGTAAATTAGGGAGATATTTTTAAACAATAATAGGTATCATCATGTCCTTTACTAATAAAGATTTACGCAAAGTCGGTCTCAAAGTTACCCTACCTCGCATCAAAATCCTAGAACTTTTAGAAAATGCTGAACATCACCACATGAGTGCCGAAGATGTCTATAAAGCCCTTGCCAACCAAGGTGAAGATGTGGGACTTGCCACAGTGTATCGTGTTTTGACGCAGTTTGAACAAGCAGGCATCGTAGAGCGTCATAACTTTGAAAATAACCTGTCTGTATTTGAGATTGTTCAAGATGAACATCATGACCATCTGGTGTGTGATGTGTGCGGCAAGATTGAAGAGTTTCACAATGCCACCATTGAAGCAGAGCAACACAAAGTCGCTGACGAATACGGCTTTAAACTGTCAGCTCACTCTTTGGTGCTGTATGGGGTATGTAGCAACGAAGACTGCCAAAAAACCCTAGAAAAAGACAAAGACAAAACCCAAAAATAACACACCATCAAAGACTGGCAATGCCAGTCTTTTTTATCAATGATAGTCCGCCATATCAATGGAGAGTTTGTCCGCCCCCTCATCAAGGTTGCCTTTTTTGGCGTGCTTACTTTGCAACTTGATTTGCAAGCGTAAATCGTTGGGGCTGTCAGCGTGTTTGATGGCATCTGCATAGGTGATTTGCTCTGTTTCATACAAATCAAATAGCGCTTGGTCAAAAGTCTGCATACCAATATCTCGTGAGCGTTTCATGACAGGCTTAATCTCATGAATCTCACCTTTGCGGATATAATCAGCAATAAGCTGTGTGCCTAGCAAAATCTCAATAGCAGCACGGCGACCTTTGCCATCTGGGGTGGGTATCAACATCTGAGCGATGATGGCTCTTAGATTTAGTGATAAATCCATAAAAAGCTGTCCGTGTCTGTCCGCTTCAAAAAAGTGGATAATACGGTCAATGGCTTGGTTGGCGTTGTTGGCGTGCAAAGTGGCAAACACCAAATGCCCCGTTTCGGCATACTGAATGGCATAGCTCATCACCTCACGGTTACGAATCTCACCAATCAAAATCACGTCAGGGGCTTGACGCAGGGTATTTTTTAGCCCTTCTTCAAAAGAAAAAGTATCAATCCCAACCTCACGCTGAGTAACAATACAGCCTTTATGCTCATGCACATACTCAATGGGGTCTTCAATGGTGATGATATGTCCACGAGAATGCTCATTACGATAGCCCATCATCGCCGCCAGCGTGGTAGATTTACCTGTACCTGTCGCCCCTACCAGTAGAATAATGCCACGCTTTTTCATGGCAAGCTCATTTAAGATGGGGGGCAGTTTTAGGTCTTCTGTGGTGGGGATATGCGTTTCAATCTTACGCAACACCATACCTGCCTTATCTCGCTGAATGAACGCTGACACACGAAAACGAGCGGTTTCATGACGGTCAGAGATGGCAAACTGACATTCATGTGTATTTAAAAACTCATCTTTTTGCTTATCGGTCATAATCCCTGTAACTAACGCCATCGTTTGTTCGGCAGTTAAAGGGGTTTTACCCATTGGCAAAATCGTGCCATGCACCTTTAATGAAGGTGGCACGCCTTCGGTGATGAACAAGTCAGAGCCATTTTTGGCAATCATCACCTGTAATAATTTATCAAAATCCATAGATTACTCTTTTAAATTTTTATTTTTTCAATTAAAAAAATGACTCTGGCTGTTTGGCATACACACGAGCCGTCTCTTTGGTGATGGTGCGAGTTGCCACCAGATTTTTTAGGGTTTGGTCAAGCGTAATCATGCCTTCACCTGCCCCTGTCTGAATGGCAGAATACATCTGGGCGACTTTATTTTCACGAATCAGGTTACGAATGGCGGGTGTGCCAATCATAATCTCATGAGCTGCCACACGCCCACCGCCCACTCGTTTAAGCAGAGCCTGAGAAATGACCGCTTGCAAAGATTCAGAAAGCATGGCCCGAATCATGTCTTTTTCGGCGGCAGGAAACACATCAATCACACGGTCAATGGTCTTAGCAGCAGAGTTGGTATGTAGCGTACCAAACACCAAATGCCCTGTTTCTGCCGCCGTCAAAGCAAGGCGAATGGTCTCCAAATCTCGCATCTCACCCACCAAAATCACGTCAGGGTCTTCACGCAATGCTGAACGCAAAGCCGCTTCAAAACCCAAGGTATCACGGTGAACTTCACGTTGGTTAATCAGTGATTTTTTGGATTCGTGGACAAATTCAATGGGGTCTTCAATGGTGAGAATGTGTTCTTTGCGAGTTTCGTTGATGTAGTTAATCATCGCTGCCAGCGTGGTGGATTTACCTGAGCCTGTTGGGCCTGTTACCAGCACCACGCCACGCTTAAAATCAGAAACTTTTTTAAAGACAGGGCCCATGCCCAAATCATCCATCGTCAATACCTTAGATGGAATGGTACGAAATACCGCCCCTGCCCCACGGTTTTGGTTAAACGCATTGACACGAAAACGAGCAAGGTTTGGAATCTCAAAAGAAAAGTCAGTTTCCAAAAATTCTTCGTAATCAGCACGCTGTTTATCATTCATGATGTCATAAATCAGCTTATGCACGGTAGAATGGTCCATCTCAGGGGTGTTGATACGCACCACTTCACCATCTACACGAATGACAGGTGGCATACCTGCCGACAAGTGCAAGTCAGATGCTTTATTTTTGACCACAAAACGGAGCAAATCTTCAATGCTAGGACTTGACATAATACTACCTTTTATCTTTTTTAAATACCACTTATTAAACCACGCTCACGCCGATGAGACAAGCCATTTTGTGCCAAAGTTTATGCCATTGATGGTAATTTTTGCTAAAATATGTTGTTTGATTGTAATCACAAGGATAAGCCATGACCAACGACTCATTATTGGCACACTATCACGCCACCAAAGACAAACTTGACGCCCACAACGCCACTTACCACGCTCACGCCACACTCATCGCCGTCTCAAAAACCCACCCAGACCAAGCCATCAGAGAGCTTGTGTCTGTTGGTCAGCGTGATTTTGGTGAAAATTATCTGCAAGAAGCACTCGCCAAAATGGCAAAACTGTCGGATTTGCCCATCATTTGGCACTATATTGGGCACATTCAACGCAACAAAACCAAAGACATTGCCACGCATTTTGATTGGGTGCAGACGGTAGAACGCACCATCATCGCTGAACGTCTGAACAATCAACGCCCTGATGGCTTGCCCCCTTTAAACGTGTTGATACAAATCAACATAGATGATGAAGATAGCAAATCAGGCTGTCAGCCCCATGAAGTTGATAAGTTGGTGGCATGTATATTAAATCTGCCAAAACTGTCTTTGCGGGGCTTGATGATTATTCCTAGCAAAGATGGCACGGATGCTTTTGCTTGCACCAAAGCGATGTTTGATGAGCTAAAATCCAAGTATGATTTGCCAAATTTTGACACGCTGTCTATGGGCATGAGTGGCGACATGGAGCAAGCGGTCGCTTGTGGCTCAACCATGGTGCGAGTAGGGACAAACATCTTTGGACAACGCCCCTACGCACATTCACCACTTAACAGCGTATCACAGCCCTAGCACAATCAGGCTATAAGGACGCCTTGGCATTTTTTAGCATACCATCAATCAACAACAACGCTTCATCACGCTCGGTGGTGTAGTAGTCTTCGTTGTTTTGTAGAGTGCTGATTTGGTCATACATTTCAAGACAAGTCAGCACAAGCAGCTCTTCATTGCTTGGCAGTTTGCCCTTGATACTTTGGCGGATACTGCGTAATTTTTCATTGATGTATGCTGCTGCCATCTCCAAATGACGCACTTCACCGACAGGACAAACAATGCGGTGATGTGTGCCTGCAATACTAACATCCACAGGCACCACGTCAGGCTTGGCTTTTGGGGGAGCGGCAGGCTTGGGGTTCATCACAGGCTCGTTTTGTGGCGGGGCAGTCTTTTGGGACTGTGTGGCAGAGTCAGCAATATCATTGATGGGATGTTCATCAGTGGCATTACTGGTGTTTGTGTCGCTTAACGTTTGATTTTGTGTGTGGTTGTTGGTGTTTTGAACGACTTGACTTGGTGTTTGGCGGTCTTGTTCTGGGGCGGTCTGCTGGGGAGCTTGGGGTTTGGGGTTTGGGGTTTCATCTTGTGTCATGTTGTGTGCAGAAGGGCGATTCATTTTTATGTTAAGTTTTTTACTGGCTTCAAAAGCTTCTAAGGGATTCATTTTGTCTCCAATTATTCTGTAATGATAAAAACCAATCCAACGATTTAGTCGGCACGGTCAATCTTAGCCAGCCAATTTTGAATCACTTCGGCACGACTGATGGCAAGAGAATTTTTTTCGGTCAGCTCAGTGTTTTGTATGAGCAAAGCTTGGTTTTGTTCATGCAGCTCGGTATTTTCTTTTTCAAGATTGGTATTGGCGGCGGTCAAAGTCGCAATGGCTTCTTTGGCGGTTTTTAGCTCTGCTTGTAATGCGTGAAGTTGATGGGCGGTGGTGTCTTGTGAGACTTTATTTTTTAGGCTAATAAGTTCGGTAGCGGTAATGTGATAGCGTTCTTTTAGCTCAGCGATGGTTTGTTCAAGCAATTTTAGTTGGGTAATCATACAATATTCCTGATGGCAACACAATCAATCAACTTGTTTGCCAATTTATTTGGGGACTAACTCTAAAATACATGGTTAGGGCATATCTGCTGGGCTGTTTGCCACTTGTATGAATAATTTGAAACACATCATAAATGGTTGGTCATGACAAGTGAAGCAATACCACGCAAGGCTGATACGCCCTAATATCATAGCATGATTTTTGGGTTTTTTCTGTCAATTTTTTTAAAAAATCCCTTGATTTTCCGATAAATGCAAGCATTTAGAAACTTTTTAGACAAAAGAGTAAAACAGAAGATGAGCGATTTTTTATCAGGCTGGCAAGATTGGCAAACGGCGTTTCAAGACTGGCATGATGTCTCCATCAGCGAACTGCACGGACTGATGAGTGCCATCATGACCGCCTGCCAACCCACCGACACAGATGGTTGGACATTGATTTTACAAGAGCTAAGTTTTGATGTGCCAAATTTAGAGGCACTCACTTTGCTAAGCGAATATGCCGAAGATGTGAGCTTTATGCTCAAAGATAACGATGACGCTTATGGTTATGAGCCACTTGTGCCTGATGATGAGCATGAACTTTCTGAACGCTTTTTGGCATTAAAAGACTGGGCAGGTGGCTTTATCACAGGGCTTGGCGTGGCAGAAGTGGCATTATCCGCTGATGAAAACGAACAAGTCGCCGACCTTGCCAAAATCGCCAGTATCCGACCTGATGAAAATGACGAATTTGATGGCGATGAAGAAGGGTATTTGCATTTGTTTGAATTTGCTCGCATGGTGCCTGTGCTGTTGTTTCGCAAAAATCGCAAAAATATCAAAGAACTCTCCATCATCAAAGGCTTATCGCCCGAGCGACTGACCGCCCAAGAACACCAACAAGAAAAACAGCTTCCCCCTGTGTTTGATGTCATGCAAAAACAATGATTTTTATAAAAAAGTTTGTTTTTTGACCAAAAATTCATCGGTTAATGGCAAACTTTATCTTTTAAATCATTTAAAAACAGATAAAACCAAACCAACTAAAATGGCATATCATCACCCGTTATGTGCTCTGGCTCTGGTTCTGGCTGAAATGTTGGCATGACTTTAATGGTGATGTTTGGGGTGGGACGATAATTTGGCTGATATGTCTTTGTGTGGCCATCAACAGTCAGCTCATAATGATGATAGCGATTATCAGGAGCACATCTTAACACATCTTGGACTTGGGGCAGCTCATAAAAACCTTGATACAACCCACGCACACCAAATTTGGCAATGGCATCTTTTTGGCGTACGACCAGCTCATTCAACAGCTCGGTACTCATGCTGACCTGACACCACTCCAATGACAGTTGTTTTTGTAGTGCTACAAACGGCGATGTGGGACTTTTGCACAAAATATCTTTTAGCTGGTCATCTGTCAGCTCATTCATACGAATAATCCGCCCTATCCGCCCTGACAGCTCATCAGGCAACCCATACTCAGACAATCCCACCAAATTCATCGGTGTGGCGGTTTTGTGTGGTGTGGCGGTAAAACCAATGGGTGCGTTATCTTGGTGCATGCCAAAACTGCCACCCAAGATAAACATCATGTGATGGGTGGGTATGCCCTTGTCATCTTTGACCGGAAAATCGCTGCTGCCTTCTATGATGGTTAAAAGCTCAGTCGCTAACGCCCTATGCCAATCTCGCACGCTGTTTGTGCCTTCCAAAAACAGCTTATCAAACTCATCAAAAAACACCACACTAAATTGTGCAAGGCGTTCATTTTTCGCTTGGCTTAAAAGCATCTCACCAATGTCCGCCAGCGTCATGCCCTTAAAGCCACTATTGCTCATGTGGGTGGCGTTAATCACCAAAAAATTTACGCCCGTCATCTGACACAAAGTCTTTATCAAATGCGTTTTGCCACTGCCTGTTTTGCCTGTGATAAATAGTGGGGCTTTGTTGATGGTGGGTGGGGCTGTCAGCTTGGTTTGTTCAAAGTGGTTTTTTTGTTGTATGGCTTGTTTGTGGTCGTGTTTTAGGTGAAATTTTTGCAGTCGCAGATGATAATACAATGGCACGCACAATGCCATGAGTGGCTCATCTTGATACAAAATGGCGTGGCGTGCTTGCTCAAATAGCTCATCAGGAGACTTAAACTCACTCACCCCAAAATCTCCACAAGCTCGCCTTCCACCAAATGCATGCTGATGGCATGGGTGATTTTGACATTGACAAATTTGCCTAGTAGCTCATCACCTCCATTAAAAATCACCGAACGGGTGTTATCCGCTGTGCCGTGTAGATAACCTTCACGGCGGTTGGCACGCTCCTCCACCAGCACGCGGACAACTTGACCAACCATAGAGCGAGTTTTGGCAAAAGTAGATGCTTTGATGACTTCCTGAAACATCGCAAGGCGAGCCTTTTTGGTTTCAAAGCTGACATTATCAGGCAAATCAGACGCTGGTGTGCCGGGACGTTTTGAATAAATGAAACTGTATGAATGGTCAAAATCAAGCTCTTTGGCAAGGTTTAAGGTATCAGCAAAATCTTGGTCGCTTTCATTGGGAAAACCGATAATAAAATCACTAGACAAATGCAAATCAGGACGAATGGCTCGCAGTTTGGCGATTTGAGTGGTATAAACATCAATGGTGTGGTTACGTTTCATCGCCGCCAAAATCGCGTTTGAGCCACTTTGTACAGGCAGGTGCAAATGCGACACCAGTTTTGGAATGTGTTTGTAGGCTTCAATAATGTCATCAGTAAACTCCAAGGGGTGGCTTGTAGTGTAGCGAATCCTTTCAATGCCCTCAATGTGCGACACATAATAAAGCAGCTCACTAAAACGACAAATGGTGCCATCATCTTTTTGACCACGATAGCCATTGACGTTTTGACCAAGTAGGTTAATCTCACGCACGCCCTGCTCTGCCAGACTGTCAATCTCCGCTAGCACATCGTCCAAGGGGCGAGACAGCTCCTCACCGCGGGTATAAGGCACCACACAAAACGAGCAGTATTTAGAACAGCCCTCCATGATGGACACAAAGGCTTTGTAACCTTCTACTTTTGGCTCTGGCAAAAAGTCAAATTTTTCAATGCTTGGAAAAGACACATCCACCACACCAATGCGATTTTTGGGCGTGGGAGCGTCCACTAATTTGGCTTGTTTGGTGGTGGATTCGTACAGCTCTGGCAGACGATGCAAAGTCTGCGGCCCAAACACCATGTCCACATAAGGGGCTCGTTTTTGGATGTTATCGCCTTCTTGGCTAGCAACACAGCCACCCACACCAATGACCAAATTGGGATTTTTTTCTTTAAGTTTACGCCAGCGACCCAGCTCACTAAACACCTTCTCTTGGGCTTTTTCACGGATTGAGCAGGTGTTCATAATCAGCACATCAGCTTCGTTAATGTCGCGGGTAACCACCATACCATGAGAGTCGCCCAGCACATCACCCATTTTTTGGCTGTCGTATTCGTTCATCTGACAGCCTTGGGTAACGATAAAGACTTTTTTGGGGTGGCTGTTTTGGCTTGGGACAGGTTCACCGATTTGATAGAGTGATTGGGCAGGGTTGGGGGCAGGTTGGGTGGTTTTTTGAAAGTCTTTGGGGTTAAAGGTTTGAGCGGTCATGGTTTTCTCCAAGGGCTTCTAAACACACAGGTGCGTTTTGGTAACTAATGGCACTAAAATCAATAAAATAACAGAGTATTATAGCATAAGTTTGTATATAAGTCTTTGATTTTTGTTATAATTACACAAAGCACCTTTTGGACTTGGTCATGACCTTAAAACAACTCATCAATCACCCTTATTGTTATCGTGCCATCTTTTTTGTGGGAGCAATTCAATTTGCTGTGTTGGGCAGTGTAAAGATTTTTAAAGCAACGCCAGACTTGATTTATGTGGCGACATATCTAAGTTTGGCAGTCATGTCATTGATAGAATGTGTGTATTTACGATTTGTCGTTACACAAAACGACATGGCAGGGCAAGGGGAGCATTTGGCAGATACCCCAGCTTTTGCCAGATATGTATGGTGGTTTGGCTGTGTGGTGGTGGTTTTGGCGATACTTTGGCGTACTTTTATATAATGATTATTTTTTAATCAAATATAAATGATGTGGCGACATGATTGACGTGGCAATTTTGCTTATTACTTGCTAAAATGCCTGAATTTTTACCAATTTCATACAACCTGCACAGCTTAGGCAAAGATAATTTGTTAAGCTAACAATATTTGTACCCCAAAAGGCTTCTTATGAAAACTTCCCCACTTTCTCATCTGTTTTACAAAACCGCCCTTGCTCTATCTTTGGCAAGCTTAGGTTTGGTGGCGTGTGCTGATTATCAATATGATACCAGTGTCTATCAGTTTATGGAAGCTGAACGCCAAAAAGCAAGCCCCAACGCCATGTATCAGTATGAGCAAAGTATGCAAGGCACGCTTTTTGCGATGTATCCGACTTATTGGCGACTGAATTATAATCTGTCTAGCCAATCGCCTGATACCGTCAATGCTTTTGTCCGCCAATATCCCAGTAATGTCATGAGCGAAAAACTGGCTGCCGACTATGCCGAAACCAAAGCTCGCCAAGGTGATTATGCCAGCGTGCGTGCCGTAGCTCACTCCATAGAAAATGCCGATGCATCCGAAGCCTGTGCCATCGGTCTTGGTTTTAATCATGCAGGGGATGCTCGTGCCTTACACCAAAAATCAGAAGTTTGGCTAAATACCAACATCAAGCAGTCTTTGTGCGACAAACTTGCCAGCGAAATGGCAAACAACCCACGCATAACTCGCACTGACCGCCAAGAACAGCTTGTTCGCATGATACGCATTGATGGTCGTCAGCTGTCTAGCCGTCAGCCTGCCACCGATAAAATCAGCGACATTGTTAATTTGGCTCGCTCTCTTGGACTGGCGATTGATTATGGCACCCTATCAAGCATCAAAGCCAACCCCAACGCCTTTTTAACGCAATTTGCCACATCGCCATACAGCGAAACCAACCAATATCTATACATCTATGCCATCAGCCAGCTAGCACATCGCTCTTATTGGCAAGCCCAGCAACAACTTAGCTTTGACATCAATGCCGATAATGCACACCCCCAAAAACTGCTCTCTGACATGGCAAAACGCTATGCGTGGCGAAGCATTGCTGTCAAACGCATGAACATGAATACCGATGATGGCTTTAATATGGAAGCGGTAACTTGGTTTAGAAATAGCCAAGGTGAACCGTTTAACTATGAAGAAGCCGAAGATTACGCCCAAGTGGCGATTTATTTTAGCCAATGGGCGGACGTGGCATTTGCCATTGAAGCGATGAGCATGGACAAACGTAGCGAACGCATTTGGCAGTACTGGCTTGCTCGTGCCTACGAACAAACTGGCAAACAAAACCAAGCTCGCCAGCTATATGGCAGTTTGGCAAACAAGCTGGACTACTATGGTCTGCTCGCCAAAGACCGCATTGGGCAACGCCTGTCCATCTCTGATATTGGTGGCAATCAACTGCCTGCCATCAGTGCAAGAGATGCCGACCGTGTCATGAAAGACGCCAATTTTGCTCGTGCTTTTATGCTCATGCAAAATAATGCCAATCCTGAACACATCCAACGTGAATGGAACTGGGCGGTACGCAACGCCACCAAGGCAGGCGACCATGCACTTATCATCGCTGCTGCCAAAAAAGCTCACGACATGGGCGTCTATAATCGCAGTATCTATGCAGCAGAATATCTGCACGACAAAAATCCAAACGCCAAAGTAAGTGCTTTATCGCACCCCACACCCCCCATTTATCAGCACAGCTTTATGAATCACAGTCGCAATGTTGGTATTGACCCTGCATGGGCATTAGGCATCACTCACAAAGAAAGCCGTTTTCAACCCAACGCCAAATCTGGTGTGGGGGCTGGTGGTTTAATGCAAATCATGCCTGCCACCGCCAACATGATTGCTCGTAAAATCGGCAGCAGTGGCAATGCCACCAATCCTGACACCAACATTCGCTATGGCACATGGTATCTGTCTGACAAAGCCCGAGAGTTTAACGGACAAATCGCCCCTGCCACCGCCGCTTATAACGCTGGCTCAAACCCTGTCAAAAAATGGCTGCCCAAACATGGCACCATCTCTGCTGACCAGTTTGTAGAAGCCATTCCCTATTTTGAGACTCGTGATTATGTCAAACAAGTGATGACCAATGCCACTATTTACAGCACACTCATGGGGCAACCCATCTCCATCACTCAGCGTATGGGCAATGTATCGCCATCGTGGTAATTTAAGCTAAAACCGCCTAATCATGGGCGGTTTTTTGACAACCACTCGCTTTGCTTTGAGTAACCCATCAAATAAACTGGCAAAATGATTTTTATCATCAATCATAACGCCCAAAAAATCTTTGCCAATCTCCCAAAAAATATGCTAAACTAGGGTGATTTTGCAATGTTCAAATGGTTTTGAAATTGTAAAATTACCCCAATTTTCTCCCATTTTTAAGGATAAATCATGAGCAAACAACCCGTTCGTGTTGCCGTAACTGGTGCGGCTGGTCAAATCGGTTACAGCCTACTGTTTCGTATTGCATCAGGTGAGATGCTTGGCAAAGACCAACCTGTGATTTTACAACTACTAGAAATCCCTAACGAAAAAGCACAACAAGCCCTACAAGGCGTTATCATGGAGCTTGATGACTGTGCATTCCCACTGCTTGTGGACGTGATTGGCACAGATGACCCAAATGTGGCATTTAAAGACGCTGACTATGCCCTACTTGTGGGTGCTCGTCCCCGTGGACCTGGTATGGAGCGTGCTGACCTGCTTCAAGAAAACGCCAAAATCTTTACCGTTCAAGGCAAAGCCCTAAATGATGTGGCTAGCCGTGATGTCAAAGTCCTAGTGGTCGGTAACCCAGCAAACACCAACGCCTACATCGCCATGAAGTCAGCCCCTGATTTGCCTGCCAAAAACTTCACTGCGATGCTTCGCCTTGACCACAACCGTGCTTTGACCCAAGTTGCCAAAAAGACTGGCAAAGCCGTCAAAGACATCAAAAACTTGACCGTTTGGGGTAACCACAGCCCAACCATGTACGCTGACTATCGCTTTGCCACCATTGATGGCGAGTCTGTTAAAGAGATGATTAACGACCAAGAATGGAACGCCAACGTGTTCTTGCCCACCGTAGGCAAACGTGGTGCTGCCATCATTGAAGCGCGTGGCTTGTCATCAGCCGCTTCTGCTGCTAACGCTGCCATTGACCACATGCGTGATTGGGCACTTGGCTCAAACGGCGAATGGGTAACCATGGGCATCCCATCTGATGGCTCTTATGGCATTCCAGAAGGCGTGATGTTTGGTTTCCCTGTTACCACCGAAAACGGCGAATACACCATTGTTCAAGGCTTAGAGATTGATGAGTTTAGCCAAGAGCGTATCAACATTACGCTAAATGAACTTGAAGAAGAGCGTGCAGCGATTGCTCATTTGCTCTAAGGTTATTATAACCAAAAACACTCCTATCGCATTAGGGGTGTTTTTTTATCCTTAAATCACAATAAAAAGTTTTAAAAATTAAAAAAATAATTCATTTTATTTATTATTGATAAATTATCTTTATCATGAGCGATGCTAGCATTTGGTGTTTACAAAAGTTGCGTATTAATTTTATAGTTTGACAACAATAATGATATAAAATACATCATTCATTCCCCAACTTTTGTTACAATCAACACAACACCAACCAAGGAGCACTTATGCTAGGCGATACCGATTACACCATGAATGATTTATTTGCTCAACTTGGGCTTGATAGCTCTGACGAAGCGATTGAAACGTTTATCCAAAACAACCAACTACCTGAAAATACCAGCCTAAAAGAAGCCCCGTTTTTGGATGAACAACAAAAAATGTTTATCTGTGAAGAGTGGAAACGTGATGCTGTTTGGTCGCTGGTGATAGATGAGCTAAACGCCCGTTTGCACGAAAGCTGATAAAAATCCTTGGATTTTAATCCTTTTATTATCCGCACCCACCAAAACCTATCGTACCTTGACCGCATCAAGCTATTGATGATGGTGGCAATGACGGTGGGTCATTTGGCATGGGCATTTGTGCCAACCGATACTCTACTGTCAGAGCTGTTGCACTTTTTTGGGCGATTGACCATACCATTGGCGTGTTTTTTGGTGGTGATAGGATTTAGGCTAAGTCGCAACATAACAGGCTATGCTCGCCGTTTATTTGGCTTTGGCTTATTAGCTCAGCTGCCTTTTGCAGTTTATATATACCCACTGATGGGCGATGATGGATTGTTGGCAAATCCTTGGCTAATTTTTTATTATGGCAACGTGCTGTTTACGCTTGGATTTGGGCTACTTACTCTTATCATCTTAACGCACCTTCACCGCACACGCAGTTATTTTTATGGCTGTGTTTGTTTTGCCTTACTTGCTTTATTATCCACTTGGTCAGATTGGGGTATGTTGGTGATTTTTTGGGTGGGGGCAATTTATTATGCTGGGGCGATGGGCTTTTTGGTGATGACTTTGCTGCTGTTTGGTTTGTCTTTTGCTGGTCAAAATCACCCCATCATCACACAGTATATCGCCCCACTTAACACCAAAAGCCTGATGGATTATGGCGTGTTTTTAAGCGTACCAATCATGTTGTGGTATGAGCAAAATCAACACAAATCACCCACGCATTATCGGCTACCTAGACTGCTGTTTTATTGGTATTATGTGGGGCATTTGGTGGTGATAAGTGTGCTGGTGTTTTTTATCAAACACACCTAAGATGACAGCTTTTTAATGGTGGCTTTGGTTTTTGCTTTACGGCGACTCATGGGGTCATCAGACAAAGCACGATAAATCTCCACCCTATCCCCATCAACCAAGGGCGTATCAGTGCGTTTTTTGACACTATAAATCCCAACATACCATGCCTTATGATTGGGTGTGGCATCAGCATTTTTGGTCAGCCACTCATCAAAATCACCAAGCTCAACCAATGATAACACACCGCTTTGCCTGATGGCTTGTGCCAAGGTTGTGCTTTGTGATACCGTCATTTCTTGATAAAAAGGCTCACCCACACTTGGGGCATAAGCAACACTAATGGTTATTTGAGCCACTCTATCACCCAACCCATCATTGCCAATACTACCGCCAATGGCACAACCAAACGCACCAAAATTCGCCAAATGTTATAACGCCCTTCTGTTTTAAAATTGAAAGTTTTGCGTAAATGGCTGATTTTCATGCCAAATCCTGAAAAAACGGACAATACCACTACTGCCACCAAGCTGACCATAACAAGCATCATCAGCACCACTTTGGCAGGAATGGCACTCAGCAGCAACACGCCCACCACCGTCGTGCCAGCCCCCATCATCAGCCCAAAACGCCCCATCAGCTCACGCATGGCATAATGCACCAAAAATCCTGCCACCAGTAGCACGCCCAAACTAGACACCAAAAATGATGTCGGCGTTACAAAAGCACTACTCACCAAAAGAGCAAATGACCCAAAAACAATCTGAGTCAGCCAAATTGGTAGAATAAAACCTGCCAATGATTTTTTATTTTCATAAATAATGCGGCTAGATTGACCGCCACCAAACCAATACAAACCTGTTCCCACACCCACCGAAATGAGTGCCAGTGAGACCGCTTTTGCCCATTCGCCAAAGCCAATCTTGGTCATGGCAGGCACGCTGATTTCACTACCTAAGCCCCCATCAAACAACGAAATGAGTGAGCCTATCAGCACAAGCACCAACCCCACAGGCAAAAGACGAGACTTTAACACACTTAAAATCAGCACCACCACCATCAGCCCCATGCTCAGCCCAAAACTTGGCACGGATAAATCTAGCTGTGGTAAATGTTGTATGACGCCTGCACCAATATGAGCGGTCATGTCTGAGGCAATCAGTATGGCAACCAATACCGACAGCCCTGCAAATATTCGCCAAATCAGCTTGGCATCTGCTTCTCGGGTAAGTTTTTGCATGCCTGTCCACACACCATCACCACTACGAGCAGACAGTGCTGACTCAGCAAATAAAATCGGCAAACCCACCACCGTCATCGCCACCAGCCACAACAGCCAAAAATCCAACTCATGAGCCATGCTCGGAGCGATTTGTCTGACAAACAACAACGGCAACGCACACGCCACCAAAAAAACAGTATAACGATGAAACATGATTTTATCCATACAATGACTTTAAGCGTCTGTACTTATCTTTTATCTGTCATATCATAACAAACTGACGATATGAATGTAATGACTGGTATTGTAACACACCTAACGACAAAAAACCCCAATACAGGGGCTTTTTGGGTGTCTGTGGCTTAGTGAACTGCGGTCAAAAACTCTGACAAAATCTTAATGTCTTTATCAGACAGTTTGGCAGCAACCATTTGCATCATGCCTTTTTCACCTTTTTTGGCACTGTCATTGGTACGCACTTGTTCGGCAAGCAAACCTTCATCTTCACGACCTGCGGCACGGAACAGTTTAAGTTGTGTGGCAAGATAAGTGGCGTGCTGACCACCCAAACGGGGGAATGTCGCCCACTCATTACCTGCCCCTTTGGGGTCATGACAGCCTGCACAAGGAATGATACCACGAGTTTTATCACCACCTAGGTAGAGCTTTTGGGCAGCAGCAGCAGTCGCTTTATTACCATAACCTGGCATCCAAGGAGCTTGCTCAGCATAATATCCTGCAACATTCGCCAAATCTTGCTGAGTTAATCCAACAAGCTGAGCTTCCATGATGCCGTTTTTTCTTGCCCCTGTTTTAAAATCCACAAGCTGTTTGTAGAGATATTTGACATTTTGACCGCCTAAATTAGGCTGAGCTGGGGCGACCGACACACCATTTGCACCATGACAAGCGGCACAGTTGGCTTCTACAATCGCTTTACCTGCTTGCACATCATAAGCAGGAACGGTGGCTGACATGGCAGATAAGCTGGCAAAACCAAAACCTGTGGCAAGGACAACTTTAAATAAAGTATGGGCTAAAAGGGATTTTGCAGGTTTCATAACAATTTCCTACTAACTACTGGGGCAACCCCCAAGTCTTGGGTTTTGTTGAAATGAGTGTCCGAAAAAAGCAACGAACTTCAAAAAATTTTAAAAAATACGCCTTATTATAGCAAGATTTTTTTAAATTTGCCTATAAAAAATGTGGTTTTAGTAACATTTTTTAAAACAAAGATAAAATTTGTACGATTTTGGATAAACCGATTCACTCTTAGACTTGATGATGTCATCGCATTTGCTTTGGGCAGATACCACCACCAGCCCAAAAAACATTCATTATTTTTTATTTTTATCAGTCTGGCAAACACACATTTATCGCTATTTTTGCCCTTTCATGATACACTATTTTTCAATCATCAACACCTTTAACACCCATGAACACCGCCGAGTATCTTAAACACATCCGCCAAACCAGCTTTGCCTTATCCGCCCCCACCCTTGCTTTGTGTCCGCCCGATACAGGCTTTGAAGTGGCATTTGCAGGACGCTCCAACGCTGGCAAATCATCCGCCATCAACACCATCACCCACCAAAAACAGCTTGCCCGCTCGTCCAAAACCCCCGGACGCACACAAATGATTAACTTTTTTCATGTGGGCAGTGAGCAAAGTCGCCTTGTGGATTTGCCAGGTTATGGCTACGCCCAAGTGCCAGAAGCGATGAAAATCAAATGGCAAAAAGAACTAGAAAACTATCTGGTCAATCGCCAAAGCCTTGTGGGGCTGGTGCTTTTGACCGACATTCGCCATCCCTTAAAATATTTTGATGAACAAATGCTCCACTGGGCAAAAGACGGCAAACTGCCTGTACACGTTTTATTAACCAAGGCAGATAAATTAAAGCGTGGGGCTCAAAAAACTACCCTTTTGACGGTTAAAAAACAACTGCAAGCCCTTGATTTGCCATTTTCTATCCAGCTATTTTCGGCACTTGATAAGCAGGGAATTGATGAATTGGCAGACGTGCTGGGCGACTGGCTGCATCTACAAGAAACCACCCAATCCACCCACACAACCGAGCAAATGGACGACAGCCATGACAGCTAACTTATCCCAAGGCACGCTTTATGTGGTTGCCACGCCGATTGGCAATCTGTCCGACATCACCACTCGTGCCATTGATACCCTAAAATCGGTGGACATCATCGCCTGTGAAGACACACGCACCAGTGCTAAGCTGCTACAATTTTTTAACATCACCACCCCCACCACTGCCTATCATGAACATAATGCTGACACACAGACCGCAAAACTGGTTGAAACGTTAAAAAGTGGCAAAAACATCGCCTTGATTTCGGATGCTGGCACACCACTTATCTCTGACCCTGGGTTTCGCCTTGTCAAAGCTTGTCATGATAACGATATCACCACTGTACCCATCGTTGGGGCGTGTGCTGTGATTGGGGCGTTGTCGGTAGCGGGTCTGCCCAGTGATAAGTTTAGCTTTGTGGGTTTTTTGCCTGCCAAACAGCACGGCAGAATTGAAACTTTAAAAAGCCATCAAAACAGCCGTGAAACCTTGATTTTTTATGAAGCACCGCACCGCATTGGCGAATGTTTGTCTGACATGGTCGCTGTGTTTGGGGCAGAGCGTGAAGCGACACTTTGCCGAGAGCTGACCAAGACTTTTGAGACGATTAAAAAGCTGCCACTGGGCGAATTGTCCGCCTTTGTCAAAAACGACCCCAACCAACAACGTGGCGAGATGGTGCTGGTGGTGGCAGGCAATACCAACAAACAAGTCAGCACCGATTATGACACGTGGCTACTTGCCATCGCCAAAGAGCTACCGCCCAAAAAAGCAAGTGCGATTGTCGCTGACGTTTTGGGGCTTAAAAAAAGCGTGGTGTATGACAGACTGCTGATGCTACAAAAGTAACAAATATGATGAATGACACATTAACTAAATTATTAGAGCAGTTATCCAAAAATCCTAATGATGATGAATTACTTGGAAAATTAGGGATTTATTATACGCACAATCCAAATGGCGATAAAGAGTTATATTATTTTAAACAAGCATATCATAGCAATCCAAGCATTAAAAATACCATCAATTATGCCTATTGTTTGTCTTATGAATATGGAGAAATAGAAAAAGCACTTGATATCATCAACAATATTTCGTCATTAAAGATAAATCATTTTTATTATTATGCTCTTTATGCTCAACTATTATTTACATTAGAAAAACCTAACAATATAGAGCATTATCGAACAATCATTAACTGTTGCCATCAAGCATTAAAACTTTTTAATCAGTTAAGCCAAGAAGAACAAAGCAAAAAATGTGATAAAAAAGTATTTATCAAAAATAATTTAGCCATTACGCTGGCAAAAATTGGACAATTTGATGGTATTTATCATCTCTTTGATGATATATATCAGGACATCAGCAATGAAGCCTATATTGGCAATGATTGGCAATTTGACATCTTATTAAATCATGTCTATATTGCTATCGCACAAAATGACATCACAACTGCCTATCAATATTTAACCCAAATTGAACAATTAGGCATCTATGACAACATAGACATCGCCCAAGCATACGCCAACATCAATGACCATCAAAAATGTATGGCACTCATTAAAGATGAAATAGATAATATTCATATTAGTTGGGATATGATTTGGTATGAGATTTTTAAAGAAAATCCAGATATTTGGAAAAACAAAATCCAACAAGAGTTATATGGTGATATGATTTGGCTTAAAGAAGAAACCACTTCTTTAAAATTAAGTCAAGATGAAAAAGAAAAACAAACCTTGATGGATAACATTCAATTTCATCAACAAAATATTGATTATTTTAAGCGATTATTAAAGCAAGGAAAACCAGATTTACCAAACCGCAAACCAACCGATAATTTGCGTTATCTATATGGCTGTTATATAATTGGCTGCCAAATACATGATAATTGATTTGATCATTAACCATACGAGATTAAAAATGTCCAATTTAAAAACCACACTCACCGAAGCGGTTAAAACCGCCATGAAAGCCAAAGAGATGGAGCAGGTCAAACTACTTCGTAACGTCCAAGCTGCCATCAAACAAATTGAAATTGACAACCAAACCAGTCTTGATGACAAAGGCGTGTTGGCACTGCTACAAAAACAAATCAAACAACGCCAAGAATCTTTATCCATTTATACCGCCAATGGTCGTGATGATTTGGCTCAAAAAGAGCAGTTTGAAATTGAAGTGATTAGCCAGTTTTTGCCCGCCCAACTGTCTGATGACAAACTGCAAGAGATTATCACTGCCACCATCAGCGAACTTAATGCAGATGGCATGAAAGACATGGGACGAGTGATGAACGCTGTCAAAGAAAAAACCACCGGTCAAGCTGACCCTGCCGTTATCTCTGGTTTGGTCAAAAAGGCATTGGCATGAGCTCAAAGGCTCTGCACAATCGCAGTCATTTTGCTTTTGCTTCTGATAACTATTCAGGCGTTCATCCTACCATCATGGACGCCATCATCACTGCCAATGGCGGGCATCAAACCGCCTATGGTGATGACATATACAGTCGCAAACTTGATGAGCTGATTGCCGAGTGTTTTGGTCAGCAAGCCACAAACTATCCTGTCTTTAATGGCACAGGAGCGAACATCATTGCCCTGTCAGCACTCACACCCAGACATGGAGCGGTGATTTGTACCACCAACGCCCACATTTATAATGACGAAAGCAACGCCCCTGCCTATGTGGCAGGCTTGCGACTGTTGCCAGTCAAGACAGCAGACGGCAAACTCACCCCAGCACACATCAAAAGCATCTGCCAAAGCAATCAAGGCAATCCCCACGCACCCCAGCCCACCACCGTTTATCTCAGTCAAGTTACCGAGCTTGGGACGTGCTACACTTTGGACGAACTTATCGCCATCACCACTACCGCCAAATCATTTGGGTTATATACCTATCTTGATGGGGCAAGGCTTGCCAATGCCTGTGCGTATCTGGGGTGCAACTTGTCTGACATTGCCGCCACTGGCATAGACATACTCACACTGGGTGGCACAAAAAACGGCCTGATGATGGGAGAGTGTTTGGTGGTGCTAAACCCCGCCTTTGATGGCATCATGCCTTATTTGCGTAAAAACCATTTGCAGTTAGCCAGCAAACACCGTTTTATCTCGGCTCAGTTTGTGGCATGGCTGACTGATGGTTTGTGGCTCACATTGGCACGCCATAGCAACCAGATGGCACAGTATTTATACCAAAAAATCAAACAGTTAGATGGCATTAAATTTACCCAACCTGTGCAGTCTAATGCTGTATTTTTAAGTCTACCAAAAGTAATCAGTCAAAAACTCCACCAAGAGTTTTCATTTTATGATTGGAATGCTCAGACAGGTGAGATACGACTGGTGATGAGTTTTGATACCACGGCGGAGCAAGTGGATACACTGATTGATGCGATAAAAGAATACCTGCATTAACACACCAGATAAACCAAGGGCATTATTGCCCTTTTTATTTTTATATAAATAAGCCTAAACCATAAAAATTTTATAAAAAAATGAAATTATATTAAAAAAAAATGATTTAAAAATCATTTTTATCTAATATGACAATTATATAAACAGATAGCAGGAAACTACCCCACGCTTATAACTTTTTAGCAATTGGTATCCCTGCACTCATCGCCACGGTGGCTATGGCGGCACTCAAAAGAATCTAATAAATGACAAAACCCCACTTAATCAGGTGGGGTTTTTCTATTGAAAAGCCTTTAAAACCCAAATATGACTTGGGTTTATCAAAAATTAGGCTTTGCTTAGTAGATACTGATAAAGCTCATCTTTTAGGGCAAGTTTTTTGCGTTTTAGCCCTTCAATTTCATCGCTACGGCTATTGGCAGCAACAGGGTCGTTTTCTAGGTTGGTAATCTCTTCATCAAGCTCATTATGCTCATCAAACAGCTTGATAAAATGCAAGTCATTTTCAGTTTTTAGTTTGGTAATAAGTTCACGATGTTCTGGGAACATGACAGACTCCATTTGATAGTGGTGGCAAAGTGCCAATAAACGTTATTATATTACCAACAATTCGCCGATTTATCAAGCCAAAAATACCCAAACGCCATTTAACTTTTATGATTTGAGTGTTTAAAAATCTTAACTTTTCATTGATGATTTGCCACTTTATAATGACACAATAACACCATTAACCATCATCACAGGCAACCTTATGTTAGACCAATCTACCCTTGATGCCGTCAAATCATACAGCACTCACATGAAACGCCCAGTTGCAATGATTATTGGACAAGGCAACCACGCAAAACGTGATGAACTGATTGATTTTCTTGAAAAAATCGCCAGTACGTCCGACAACATCATCTTTGACAAAACCGTTGTAGATACCGATTTATCGCCCATGAGCTTTAAAATCAACAGCGAAAATCGTGATACAGGCATTGTGTTTAGTGGCATTCCAGGCGGTCATGAATTTACATCATTGCTACTTGCGATTTTGCACGCAGGTGGGCACACTATGAAGCTTGATGAAGGCATTCAAGATTTGGTAAAACGTATCCAAAAACCTTTAAAATTTCAAACCTTTGTCTCGCTGTCTTGCCACAACTGCCCTGATGTGGTACAAGCACTCAACCAATTTGCCATATTAAATGATGGCATTGAAAATGAGATGATTGATGGTGGCGTATTTCCTGAATTGGTAGAAAAAAACAACATTCAAGGTGTGCCTGCGGTCTTTTTAAATGGCAAGCCGTTTTTAAATGGTAAAGTAGATACCGCTCGTATCATTGATAAACTACAAAGCGAATATGCTGACCTGCTTAGCGAAGGTGTCGCAGAAAGTCTTGAAACACAAGACGTTACCGTCATTGGTGGTGGACCTGCTGGCAGTGCAGCCGCCATTTATACCGCTCGCAAAGGACTTCGGGTGGCACTCATTGCTGACCGTATCGGCGGACAAGTCAAAGACACCCAAGACATTGAAAATCTGATTTCTGTCCCCTTAACCAATGGCAACACCCTAGCAAGCAACCTTGCCACCCACATCAAAGCATACCCCATCACCGTCAAAGAACACGTCAGCGTAACGAATATTGAAGAGGTCAAAGGTGGCTACCAAATCACCCTAAATACTGGCACAAGCTTTACCACACGCACCATCATCATCGCCACAGGGGCAAAATGGCGTAAACTTGGTGTCAAGGGCGAAGATGAAAACATTGGCAATGGCGTGGCATACTGTCCGCATTGTGATGGTCCTTTCTTTAAAGGCAAGCCTGTGGCGGTCATTGGCGGTGGCAACTCAGGTGTAGAAGCAGCACTGGATTTGGCAGGTATCGTCAAACACGTTACAGTACTAGAATTTGGTGATAATTTGCGTGCTGACCAAGTGCTGATTGATAAAGCCCAAGCTCGTGATAACATCACCATCATCAAATCTGCCGCCACCCAAGAAATCGTTGCCAAAGATGGTAAAGTCAGCCAGCTCATCTATCAAGACCGCACCACAGGCGAAGATAAGACACTGGATTTATCCGCCATCTTTGTGCAAATCGGACTTGTACCAAACTCAGAGGTGGTGAAAGGCTTGGTCAATGTTACCGCTCATGGTGAGATTGAGATTGATGCCAAATGTCGCACCAATAAAGCAGGGATTTTTGCCTGCGGAGACGTTACCACCGTGCCGTTTAAACAAATCAACATCGCCATGGGTGAAGGCTCAAAAGCAGGATTGGCAGCATTTGAATACTTGATGATGAATGCTTAATCTGCTCAACCAAAAACACGCTCTGTTATGGGCGTGTTTTTTTTATGTAATTAAGATTTTACAAATGTATACACAAACAGAAAATGTGCTAAAATGTCATTAACTCAAATATTAATCAATATCATGTCCAAAGGAGAGAGTAATGACTTTGACAACCAAAACTGCTATCGTGTTTAGTGTCATGCTATTTTCTAGTATGGCATGGGCAAATAATGCCACAAAAATCAACGTCGCCAAAGCCGCCATTAAACAAGAAAGCGTTTTTAACTACGCCAGCCCCACCTTAAAACAGCTCATACAAAAAGCCAATAAAATCCAATATCAGATAGAACCTGATATGGGTTGCGATGTGGTAGAGAATTTTTATTTGGGTTTTGGTAATGGCGGAGCAGGCGTGTCAAAACTTCAAGCTCAGGTACTCAATAATGGCGTTACCCGAGCCACTTGGGTAGAAAACTGGGGTGGTGGTCGTTATGGTGAAAAGCAAGTCATAGATTTTTATATGACCTGCACGGGCAATAAATGTGTGATTGATAACGTAAAAAATATCTCAGATAAAATTGATTTTAAACAAGATTTACAATACATCATCAATCACCGCACCTGCAATTGGGCAAACTAAAATAAGAGCATCACTTCATGCGTGCCATCAGGTTGTCCTTAACGATAAACTGATGGTATAACGCTGCACCAATGTGTGCCACCACCAAAAATACCAACACATAGAACACCATTCCTGTGTGTACGCCATTAAAAAAGCGTGCCATGTCTCTGTCAGGACTTAGCATGGCAGGAATGTCCACAATCCCAAAAATACTCACGCCTCGCCCACCATACATGGACATCAAAACTCCCGTTATTGGCAACGCCAGCATGGCAATATATAAGCCCAAATGCGTGATATGAGCAACTGCCGTTTGCCATGTGGGGGCAGGCACAGGGGCAGGGGCTTTGCTAACAAAGCGGTTGGCGATACGCAATACCGTCCACAGTAAAAAGCTTGCTCCTAATGATTTGTGCAATGCAATAAACTCATCACCCTGCTCTATGGCTATCCATGTCGTCAAAAGCAACAACGCCCCCAACCAGTGAAAAATACGAGTGGCAAGACTATATTTATCAGTGTGGCTAATGGGCGTGGTGGTATGATTCATGATGATTCCAAATGTTTTTAAATGACGATTGATAATAAGCAATTTACCATTATACAAATTTATCGCTTTTAAAACCATGATATAATAGCCGTTTTTCTATTTTAAACACGCAAGCAAAACTCATGATACAACTTAATGGCATCAGCAAGGTTTTTCATACCAAAAAAGACGGTAAAATCAGCGAATTTACCGCCGTACAGCCCACCGATTTGAGTGTCAAACAAGGTGAGATTTTTGGGGTCATCGGTGCATCAGGAGCAGGTAAAAGCACACTCATTCGTATGGTAAATCTGCTAGAAACACCCACCCAAGGGTCGGTCATCGTTGATGGTGTGGATTTAACGACATTAAGCGAACGTGAGCTTATCAAGGCACGCCGTAACATTGGCATGATTTTTCAGCATTTTAATTTACTGCACTCTGCCAGTGTTTTTGATAATGTCGCCCTACCACTTGTCCTATCAGGTACACCCAAAGCCAATATCACCCAAAGAGTCGGCAAACTTTTGGCACTGGTGGGATTATCAGAGCGACATCATGCTTATCCTGCCAATTTGTCAGGCGGACAAAAACAACGAGTGGCGATTGCTCGGGCATTGGCTTGCAACCCCAAGGTGCTACTGTGCGATGAAGCGACTTCCGCCTTAGACCCTGCCACCACAGGGGCGATTTTGGATTTATTAAAAAAGATTAATCGCACACTTAACATCACCATTTTGCTCATCACGCATGAGATGGACGTGGTCAAACGCATCTGTGATAAAGTGGCAGTCATGGATAAAGGCAGGGTTGTGGAGCAAGGAAAAGTGGCAGACATTTTTGCCAATCCCACCACCGAATTAGCTCGCACCTTTATTCGCTCTACGGTACATATTGGTTTGCCTGATGATTTTGCAGACAAGCTGTCGCCCACACAAACAGACGGTACTTATCCTGTGATTGTGTTTGAATTTACAGGAAAATCCACAGATTTGCCCTTATTTTCACAAGCCACCAAATCCTTTGGTACAGATTTTAACATTCTAACTTCACAAATGGACTATGTCGGCGGGGTTAAATTTGGCATGACGTTGGCTCAAATCATCGGCTCGCCACCAGACATCAAAGGTGCGTTAGAATTTTTGACCAAAAACGGCGTAAGCATGGAGACCTTAGGTTATGTATGAGCTATATCAAAACTTTATGAATGAGCTGACCCCACAAATGTGGCAAATGGTTTTTAAATCCACGTACGAAACCATCTACATGGGACTGGTCTCCACACTATTGGCAGTCGTGGCGGGCTTACCACTTGGGTTTTTGGCATTTTTGACAGGGCGTGGGCGAATTTTGGCAAACCCAACCTTATTTGCCGTGCTAGATGTCGTCATTAATATCGGACGCTCTGTGCCGTTTATTATTTTGCTCATCATTTTATTGCCCTTTACTCGTTTGTTGGTAGGCACCACACTTGGCACAACGGCTGCCATCGTACCGCTTGCCATTGCTGCCATGCCATTTTTTGCACGCCTGACCACCAATGCTCTTGCCGAAATCCCCACAGGTCTGACCGAAGCAGGCAAAGCAATGGGGGCAACTCGTTGGCAAATCATCAGCAAATATTACTTGCCTGAAAGCCTGCCCATGCTCATCAACGCCATCACACTCACGCTGGTTACCCTGATTGGCTACTCAGCAATGGCTGGTGTGGTTGGCGGTGGCGGACTGGGAAATCTTGCCATCAGTTATGGTGAACATCGGGGCATGATTTATGTCAAATGGATAGCCACCATCATCATCGTGCTGATTGTGATGATTTTTCAAAAATGTGGTGATGTGCTGGCACAAAAGTACGACCATCGTTAAGTGCCATTCTAGCAAGCCATCATTACATTTAAACAACAAAAGCAACCACACAAAGCCTATGATTTGCCCTAAAATAAAACCATGGTATCAATGTGGTCTATCCACACTTTACTTAGGGGATTTATAATGTTTACATTAAAAAGTGCCTTTTGTGTTGCCCTGTTAGCACTGTGTTTGCCTGCTTATGCCGCAAGTTGCAGTTTTGATGCCTACATTGAGGATGATGAC
This sequence comes from Moraxella sp. VT-16-12, assembly GCF_002224245.2. GTDB lineage: Bacteria > Pseudomonadota > Gammaproteobacteria > Pseudomonadales > Moraxellaceae > Moraxella. The sequence goes on along the minus strand of NZ_NKHK02000004.1, from coordinate 167,330 downwards.
TTATATAGCTCCAAAGGCGTAAAGTTATCCACTGTTGGACAAATTATCCGTCAAGACCGTGCCAATTTTTATACAGCTGCTGCTGGCACTGGCGACAGTCCTGACTATTGTGGTTTTGACAAAGCCCACAACCGTGAAGCCCTACAAAAAATCATTGACAAAAGCAAAATCAACAAAGCCACCCAAAATCGCATCAAACGTGGCAATGTCAATGTTACCGTCAATATCATTAATGGTCGCACCGCCCAAGTCAGCACTTATGACTGATTTATCAAAAAAAGCCAGTTTAACGCTGGCTTTTTCTATTTTTGCATAATCTTTTATGATTTTTTTCAAACATTCATATTGAATATACCCCCGTTTTTTGCTTTAATATGACAAACTGTTAATTTGGACAGTTATTTTTTAGCACAAATGAGTACTGATTATGACTTTTAATAAATTTTTTGGTTTATGTGCCATCGCATCAGGCATCGCCCTAGTTGGCTGCGGTGGTGAAAAACCTGCCCAAAATACAGAGCAAAAGCCAACCGAAACTCAAACCACCACTGACAGCAAAGCTGATGCCCCAGCAGGTGAACAAAAAATCAAAGTGGGCGTGATGAGCGGTCCTGAGCATAAAGTTGCTGAAGTGGCCGCCCGTGTTGCCAAAGAAAAATATGGCTTGGTGGTAGAATATGTGGAATTTAATGACTACGCCCTACCCAATACTGCCGTCTCTAAGGGCGACCTAGACGCTAATGCCATGCAGCACAAGCCCTACCTAGATGAAGACAGTCAAAAGAAAAAACTGGATAACTTAGTCATCGTTGGTAACACTTTTGTTTATCCACTGGCAGGCTACTCCAAAAAAATCAAAAACATCAGCGAACTTAAAGAAGGTGCTGTTGTGGCTGTACCAAACGACCCAAGCAACCTAGCTCGTGCTTTGATTTTGCTTGAAAAACAAGGGCTTATCAAGCTAAAAGACAACACCAATCTGCTAGCGACTTCACTAGACATCACCGAAAACCCCAAAAAACTAGAAATCAAAGAAGTGGATACGTCCGTTGCTGCTCGTGCTTTGGACGACGTGGATTTGGCGGTGGTCAATAACACTTATGCAGGTCAAGTGGGCTTGACTGCCAATGATGGTGTGTTTGTAGAAGACAAGGACTCACCCTATGTGAACATCATCGTGGCTCGCACTGACAATAAAGACAGCGACGCAATACAAAACTTCGTCAAAGCCTATCAATCCGATGAAGTGGAAGCAGAAGCTAAAGCTCAGTTTAAAGACGGTGTGGTTAAAGGTTGGTAAGAATGACAACCAAAGAAAATCCCTAAGAGTTCTTAGGGATTTTTTAAATGGTCTTATTTGGCAATGGCGATAAAGCGACTGATTTGCTCATCAGAGCTGACCACCAATGTGGGTAATTTGCCCACCGCCAGCACAAAGTCATACTGACCTTTTAGGGTACTTGGAGCAAGTCTGTCCACCGCCATCAAAGCAGGCTCGCACAGTTTCATGGTGGATGCCATATCACCAATCATCACCTTGGTATCAACCACTTGATAACTGCCCCACAGATGATTACAGGTGTTTTTAAAACGCACATTGTCTTTATCAAAACTGACCACCAAAGGTTTATTGGCAGGATGAAACAGCTCTGTTTTAATCGGTTTGCCCGCCTGATTGGTAACTGACACAAGTTGCCAATCGTACTGTTGAAGCGTGTCGCTACTGACCACCATGGCAGGTACTGTGGTCATGGGTGGCAAAGTCGCCTGACAGCCAAGCAAGCCTGCCATTGTCAAAACTGCGGTAACTGCTAATTGCTTCTGCATAAAAACCACCTTTGGTCAAAATATGGATGGTTATATTATATCACAAATCAACCAAAGGCGATAAATTTATCCAGCCATCATCATTCGGACGTTACCCGATACATCTCTTGGATACTGGTTACGCCCTGCAAAACTTTCATAATGCCTGAACGCCTTAAATCACGAAAACCATATTTTAACGCTTCATCTTTAATTTGAATGGCGTTACCGTCTTCCATGATAATTCGTGAAATGCTGGGGTAGATTTTTAGCACTTCATAAATACCCACACGCCCCTTATAGCCTTCACGACATTCTGAGCAGCCCACCGCTTCATAAATAACATTATCAGGATTTGCCAAATCTTCTTCGGTGAAACCCATTTCAAGCAGACTTTGCTTAGGGACATTGGTGGGACGTTTACACACCTTGCACAAACGGCGAGCCAAACGCTGAGCAATTACCAAATTGACAGACGTGGCAATATTAAACGAAGCAACGCCCATATTACGCAGACGTGTCAGCGTCTCTGGGGCGGAGTTGGTGTGCAAGGTGGACAGCACCATATGACCTGTTTGAGCGGCTTTGATGGCAATCTCAGCCGTCTCCAAATCACGAATCTCCCCCACCATCACAATATCAGGGTCTTGACGTAAAAAGGCTTTTAGGGCCGATGCGAAAGTTAAGCCCACCTTAGGATTAACATTGACTTGGTTGATGCCTTCTAGGTTAATCTCCACAGGGTCTTCGGCGGTAGAGATGTTGGTCTCTGGGGTGTTTAGGATATTTAGCCCCGTATAAAGCGACACCGTTTTACCCGAACCTGTCGGGCCTGTAATCAAGAGCATGCCTTGGGGTTTGTCTAATGCTTCCAAAAACAGCTCTTTTTGGTCAGGCTCATAACCGAGTGCATCAATCCCTAGCATGGCAGACGATGGGTCAAGAATACGCAGCACCAGCTTTTCACCAAAAAGTGTCGGCAATGAGCTGACACGAAAGTCAATGGCTTTGGTCTTGGAGATTTTTAATTTGATACGACCATCCTGGGGGGCTCGTCTTTCTGAGATGTCCATTTGCGACATTACCTTTAAACGAGCGGCGATTTTGCCAGCAAGTTGAACAGGCGGACGAGAGATGATTTGCATGACACCATCCACACGAAACCGCACCCGATAGGTTTTTTCATACGGCTCAAAATGCAAATCCGATGCCCCCATACGAATGGCATCAAGCAGCATTTTATTGACAAATTTAACAATCGGAGCATCTTCTTTGCTTTCGCTCTCTGTGCCGCCATCGTCTTCTTCTATACCGCCATCTATCTCACCTGACAGATTGACATCGCCAAAATCCGAGCCCATACCCCCTGCATAAACACTTTCTATTTTTTTACGCAGTTTGTCTTCTTCTACCACCACCGTCTCAACCGACAAATTAGCATTAAAAGCAATGGCATCAATGGCATCTAAGCGAGTGGGGTCGGATAAACCCACAAACAGTTTATTTCCCCGTTTAAATAAGGGCAATACACCATATTTATTGACTGTTTTTTCGTCCACAATGTCCTTAGGTATCACATCATCAGACAAAGCATTTAAGTCAAATAAAGGGTCGCCAAATTCACGTGATAACACATGAGCAAGCAAAGAAGCATTGACCAGCTTATTTTCTACCAAATACGGTACCAATGCCACCTGTTGTGTCTGCGAATCGGTCAGAGCCTGCATCATTTTATTTGGCTCAATCAACCCATTTGACACCAAAATATGTGCCAAACCGCCAAAATTTTTGGTCATATTTTCTCCTATTCTTTGGCAAAATCATCTGCCTTTTTATATTGTACTGCAATTGCGATGTTTTGTAGCAAGATTTTCGCCCAAATAGACGACTTTCGTGATTAGTGGGGAATTTTTTTGATAAAAATTGGCTGGGGCTGATTTTTTGATATGTTTTGGGGTATAATGTCATGTTTATATAAATTTTAACAAACTTAACAAATTTCACAAAAAAGGATACAAGATGAGCCAAAAATACGTCATTGGCAACTACAAACTCAACCCTGCTACCCAACAAGACGCACTCACGCTTGCCCAAAATCTCACCCCAAGTGCCTGCGTGGTGGGCATTGCCCCCAGCATACTTCATCTGTCTGCCATCAAATCTGTTTTGGCAGATGGCATCGCTTTGGGTGCACAAGACATCACCCACAAAAGTGCCGATGTTGGGGCATTTACTGGTGATGTGTCCGCCACACAAGTCAAAGACATGGGGGCAAATTTTACTTTGGTTGGACATTCAGAACGCCGTCAATACCACGGCGAGACAGATGAGATATTAAGCCAAAAAATCGCCCATGCGTTTCATGCTGGCTTGTCAGTAGTGTTTTGTATCGGCGAGACCAAAGACGACTATGACCAAAAACGCACCCAGCAAGTACTGTCAGCTCAGCTTGAACTGCTTGCTCCTTTTGCCAAGCAAATCCCCCTAGATACCGACCAAACACTGCCCAAGCTCATCATCGCTTATGAGCCTGTATGGGCAATCGGCACGGGACTAACACCCACGCTTGCTGAGATTGAATGCGTTCATAACTTCATCAGTGAAACTCTTAGTACGCTACAAATCTTTGCACCCATTTTGTACGGTGGCAGTGTCAATGACCAAAACGCCACGTCATTTGCTCAGTCGCCCTTGATTGATGGGGCATTGGTGGGTGGAGCTTCCCTAAAAACTGACAGTTTTGCTGCCATCATCACCGCTTTTTCATGATTTTTATACATAAGAGAGTTTTATGTTTAGTTTTATTTTAGCAGTTCACATCATTGTTGCCATCGCTTTGTCAGGCATTATTCTTATTCAGCACGGTAAAGGAGCAGATGCAGGGGCTTCTTTTGGTTCAGGCAGTGCAGGCACTGTATTTGGTGCATCAGGCTCGGGCAATTTTTTAAGCCGTGCCACCGCCATTTTGGCAATCATCTTTTTTTGCACCAGTCTTGCCCTAGCCTACCACGCCCAAGAACAAGCACAAGACCAATTTCGCTTAGATGTGCCAGCTTCAAACACGCCCAAATAGTACAAAATATTGATAAATTTTGTTGCTTGGTAATCAACAAATCTTCAAAACACTTAGGATAGAAAACCGATGGGGGTCATTGATGAATCAAATCATCTTAAAGCGCGTCATACTAAGCTGTTTGTTTGGCTGTCTGGGAGTGGGCGTACTATCTGCCCATGCCACCACACCAAAACAGTTTGATAACATCGCCACCAACAAAAATATCACCAAAGACAAACTGACAGAAAGACTGCTTGGCACATGGCAATGTCATTTTGATGATACTGATAACACCACAGGCATCAGTTATCGCTCCACCTTGCATTTTAATAAAAATGGTACATTTACCAGCAAAAAAATAAGCCACACCAAAAACCCTGATGGCACTTATCATGTCAATACCACTCGGGCATGGTCTTTGGCACAGTTTGATGATGTTTGGATTTTACAAGAAAAAATCATCAATATTGACTATTTTTCTTTTGATAATCCTGCGGCGGAACAAATATTTGACGTAAAACAGATGCTCAATAATCCAGAAACCCAAGAAAGTCTGATGATTTTTGAAAAAAAGGGCAATCAAGACACACTCACCCGTCTTGATGCAATATGGGGTATGGCATTTGGCGAATGTATCAAAGACGACTAATCCATCAGCTTGTTATTTGCCACACACCAGCCCTATCGCTTCATCAGTATATGCCAGCTGTTGCCAGTCTAGTTGTGCCACATCAATCTGACTGGCATTTGTGCTTTGTATATAGGCTTGTGATTTGCTTTGGCAATCAAATAACACAGGCAACTCTTGCACAGGCAAACGCCTTTCAAAAAAATACAATCGTGCTTGCTTGACATTATCTGAAATGGTAGTGGTATTTTTAGTGTCCAAGACAACAAACTGAAAAACATTGGGTTTGATGTATGACCACGGACGAAACCAAGTGGACTTTGGCACAGTTGCCACCACCACCGACCCATCAGGCAGGTTACTTTTGGTGGTTGGATACCATGTGTATTCACTTAATATCTGAAAACTGAGCATACCAAGTCCTGCCATGGTGGGAATAAACCATTTGGGTGTTTTTTTATAAAACAGCTTAATTGGCATGGCAAGCCCTGCAAACAAAAAACCTGCAAACACCATGGCGGTAATGTCCCAAAACATCATCATGATTTCCTTAGTTTATCAAAAAATGTATTATAACCAATTTAATCGCACTTTTTAAGCCACATAAATTAAACCGTCAAAAAAATGCAAGTCCGAAGACTTGCACTTTTTGTGGGGGTTGATTAATGGTCAATCGCAGCCCCAGCACCTTTTGGATAACGCACACTCTCAACAAGGTCTTGTACATCTTTTGGTGGTGGTGCAGTCATGGCAGATACAGCAAATGCTACCACAAAGTTAAGCAATGCACCAATCGGACCAAAGCCCAGTGGGTTAATGCCCATAATCCAACCTGACGCATCATCAGCCAGCATGGCAGTACCAGGGATAAAGAACCAGCCTTTGAACAAGAAGATATACACACAGGTAGTAACCAGACCTACAAGCATACCCGCAATCGCACCTTGGCTATTGATACGTTTGGAGAAAATACCCATCATCAGTACAGGGAACAAAGATGATGCTGCGATACCAAAGGCAAGAGCTACTGTTTGAGCGGCAAAACCAGGAGGGTTCATACCAAGCCATGTCGCCACCGCAATCGCCACTATCATGGATGCACGAGCTGCCATCAATTCGCCTTTTTCACTAATATCAGGTTTGATGGTCTTTTTGATAAGGTCATGCGAGATGGCAGATGAGATGGCTAAGAGCAAGCCTGCGGCAGTAGATAGTGCAGCGGCATAACCACCCATGGCAATGATACCCGCCATAGAGATGAACGATGCAGCACTCATCCAGTCTGCACCTGTCGCCATGCCGTTTACAACAGGGTGGACACCGCCACCTGCAACATAAAATTCTTTGGTAGAGCCTGCTCTTGCCCAAATGGCAATCCCAAAATATAGGGCAAAGGACAGACCCACAAAAATCAAGTTAATGGCAAATTGACTCATGGTTAGTCCTCCGATACGCCAAATTTCTTATCCAAGCGGTTCATATACCAAGTATAGAAAAAGATTAGGGCGACAAAGGTCAAAATTGCTCCTTGCTGACCAAACCACAATCCAATATCCGCCCCCATAAAGGTAATACCCATCAATGCGGGACGAAGTAGCACGGCAAAGCCAAGCGAGCAAACCGCCCACACGACCAAACAGCCCAAAATGACACGAATATTGGCTTTCCAATATTCATCGGCATTATTTTTTGAAACTTCATGTTCTGACATAAGTTACTCCTTTGGTAATGAGCAAGGAAGTTCTACCGTCATGAGTTGATTGGAGAGACTAAACGAAGTGTCTAGTTGTTCTTAGGTGGACGCTTCCTTGTCTTAATTATAGGTGTTTAAATTTCCCTATGTCGGCTATAATAGCATAATGTTTTTTGATTGCAATACATCACAGAAAATTTTTACTTATTTATTAACACAAGTGATACAAAGTGGGGCATTTTGGCGATAAAAGGTTAAAAACACCATATCAACCCATCTAATCATGACTAAAAATCAAACAAATTATTACCAAATTGTAAAAATATTGTCAGAGCTTGTCATCTAAATTCTACGGTGTTGTAACATCAGATACATCATCGCCACATTAATCGCATCATTAAGAGCATCATGGCGGGGCAAATCAGGAATGCCAAGGGTGTTTATCATGGTTGCCATTTTTAGGTCAATTTCAGCATCATAGTATTTGTGTCGGGTCTCTTGGGCGTGATAAATCCTTGATATTTCTATTTGTTTTTGGGGTAGAGTTATTCCCGCCATTGGCTTTAAAAATTTATTGACCATTGCCACATCATATTCTAAAAAATACCCCACCAATGCTCGCCCACCCACAAACTCCAAAAACTGCTTGATGGCTGTTTGGGTATCTAGCCCATCTTTTAAATCCTTGGGACGTAGCCCATGAATGGTAACATTGGTTGCTGTCATGATGCCTTCTGGCTTAACCAACACATAAAAACTCTCATTGGTCAAAATCTTATTGCCACGGATTTTTACCGCCCCAATAGAGATGATGTGAGCTTCTTTGACATTTAAGCTGGTGGTCTCACAATCAAAACTCACCAACTCATCAGGGTGAGACTCATAAAGTGGCAAATATGGTGAGTTAGGTGGCAGTTTGCGTTTTGCCAAGCTGTGTTTTAGGGCGTGCCACATAAAATGTCCTTTTTGATTGATTAATGATAAAATTCATCTGTGCTTATGTATTGGTCAATCCAAACTGTGATTTGACTTCATGTTTAAAACGTTTGACCACCGCCAACGCATCTTTTAGCAAATCACGCTCCAAGGTAGATAACAGCTCAGTATCTACTTGGTTGGGACTGATTGGCTCGTTATTTCGCACATAAAACAGCCCAGCTTTTAAACGAATGTTCATCAAATAACCCAAAGCATCTTTGGTATCTTTGGCAAGACTTTCTGTGATGATGCCCTGATTTTTTAAGCGGTTTAGCCTATCAAACGTTCCTGTTTCATCAATCCCTGCTTTTAATGCCAAGGCACGCACGCCATGCACCACAGGAAACAGCCCCATTTTTTTGATGTCCATATGATGTGTGTCGCCCTTGCCCAAAATCTTGGCAAAAAAGCCTTTATTATGCTCATCAAACTGTGTAATCGCCCGAGCAAACGTCATTTGCACGCCCGCATCATTATCTAGGTGCTGTTTTAGGTGGTCTTTGACTTCATGTAGCAGCTCACTTTTGCCCGCCACCGCTCGTGCGTCCAAAAATATCGCCAAATCCATGAGTGTCTCACCGCTTGGGCTTTTACACCAATGGGCGACTGTGCGTTTAAAGTCAGAAAGCGTTTGACACCATTTGGGATTGGACACCATAATCCCCCCAGCACAAGGCGGATAACCAAAATCGCTTAGCACCTGTGAAAAACGCACGGCATACTCATGCAGAGCCTTCATGTCCATGTCATCATCAGCGATAAGAGCATTATCTTGGTCAGTTTTGAGTACTTGCTCGCCACGCCCTTCTGAACCCATCACCAAAAGGCAACTTTTTGCCACCACATCAGGCGGAGCAATCAGCGACCACGCTTTTTCAAACAACTGTCCATTTAACACCTGCATGAGCCGAGCCAACTCCACCGCTCCCATGCCACTGGCTTGCAGTGATGAGACGGACGTGGTCATTTCATGAGCAATATCAGCAAGTTCACTTAGGCTATTGGCTCGGTGTAACCTTTCGGCAACCAAATGACTGTGGCTTGACATATATGCCAAAATGTCCATTTGTTCCAATATGCCTACAACACGCCCACCCTGCTTGACCACCAAACGCTGAATGCGGTGGCTCATCATAATCAAAAGTGCATTAAACAAAAAATCATCGCCATCAACGCCCAAAAGCTCAAAATTGGCATGACGATATAGCGGACTGTCTGCCCCCACCCCAAGGGCGACCACATCACGAAAAATCGCTTCGGTCAAAATACCAACTTGATTGCCATGTTGTACCAAAACTGATTTGGCTTTGGTTTGTCGCATCAGATGAGCAAGCTCACCTATCATCATCATGCCATCTACCCAAACCGTACCGTCATGATAGGCATCTGCCACTTTGGCATAAAACAGATTGGATACTTCTTGTCCATCATGATTGCCAAGACCGCTTAAACGCTCGGCAATGCCTGCATAAAAATACGCCCCAAAGCGGACATTGGATTGAATGATGTTTAAAATCAATGTCTTAGGAATGGCATATAACAGCGACTGCTCAGCAGCGATAAAGCTGTGGGGGCTTGTTTTTTCAAACAATGCCCGAGCTTCAAAACTGTCATTGGTGCGGTATAAGGCGACCACATCACCATCATCGCCAAGCTCTTTGACCACACCCTTAATCACCACATACAAAGCGTCCATCGGCTCGCCTGCGGTAATGATTGGGGCATTATCATCAAAAAAGACAATTTGTACTTGTTTTTGTAAATCCTTTTGTTCGGTGGGTGTTAGGGTGTTATAAGGGGCAAAATTAAAATTAAATCTATCCATGACAATATCCCTAAAAGATGTGTGCTTTTATTATAAAATAAATATTTACCCTTGCCAATAAAAATAAAAAAGACAACCCAAACAGATTGTCTTTTTAAGGCTTTCAAACACTAAAAACGTTTTGGGTCTTTTGCCGTCTCAAAAATCTCAAACGCACTATTTGCCCCCGTACTCACTTTTTTGCCTTCAATGGTTGCTGTGGCAACAAACTCAATGCCCCCACCTGAACTTTCACCTGTGATGGTGTTTGGCAAAGTCAAAGAGCGTATCACGACACGTTTATCATTCACTGCCACGTCTTTTTTGGTGAGTTTTTCGCCACGGGGCTTAAAGGTACTGCCATCAGCCAATGGTTTATTAAAATCATCATAAATAATATCCAAATCAAGCAGTACCGCCGAATCTAGTGCCACCTTGCCACCCACAACAGGAATGCCAATCAACGCCTTACTGCCACGATGAATCATGCGGTTGTCAATCACCTTGCCGTCTTTTAGGGTGCGACCTTCTGCGGCAACAGAGCTGGTGCGATTCATCACCATGATTTTATAGCCTGCGACCGCTTTGTCGCCTTGACCAGCAAAAATATCGTCCACAAGCAGTGGCTTGCCATCATTATCCGTCAAAATGCGTGCTGATGTCTCGCTGATGGGAAAAGACGTGCCATCAATCGTCATGTGGCGGTCATTTTTATAATTGGTGGCAGTTGTCATAAATGGGCTTGATGTGGCAGATTTTGCCAAATTAACCACTTTATTATCAGTCAGTTTATCACCCAATGCCTGAACGCTTTGACAGCCTGTCATACCAGATACAACAAGACCAAAAACAGATAACGCAATGATTTTATTCATAAAAAATTCCTAAAATAAAGAGCAGCATCCAAATCCAAATGCCAAAATAACTATACCTTAAAAATAAATAATTATCAATAAGTAAATTAAAATCATTTTCAAATTGGTGGGGGATTTTTAAAGACGGATTTGTCCTTGTCCAAACACCACCCATTTTTGCGAAGTTAAGCCATGCAGTCCCACAGGACCACGAGCGTGAATCTTATCAGTAGAAATGCCAATCTCCGCTCCTAACCCATACTCAAAGCCATCAGCAAAACGGCTAGACGCATTTATCATCACCGAACTAGAATCCACTTCACGGATAAAACGTTGGGCATGAGCATAGTTGTTGGTGATAATCACGTCAGTGTGATGACTGCCATAATGGTTAATGTGGCTGATGGCTTCGTCCAAATCGCTGACCACTTTGACCGCCAAAATGGGAGCAAGATACTCTGCATACCAGTCGTCTTCGCAAGCTGGCTCTATATTAAGATGTTGATTTTCTAGTATTTTTTGCGAAATATCGCACACTTTAAACACCATGGTGTCATCTTTGTCATGCATCGCTTTGGTAATGGCAGGCAAGGCAGTATCAGCAATGCCTTGATGTACGAGCAAAGTCTCCATGACATTACAGGGTGAATAACGAGACGTTTTGGCATTGGTGCAAACTTTTATCGCCATATCAAGCTGAGCAAAACTGTCCACATAGGTGTGGCAATTACCATCTAAATGCTTGATGACAGGCACACGAGCGTTATTGGCAATACGCTCAATCAACCCACGCCCACCCCTAGGAATCACTACATCCACCACGCCTGTCATACCAATCAAAGCATCCACAGCATCACGGTCAGTAGTCGCAAGCACCTGCACCGCTTCGGTAGGTAGCCCCGCACGAGACAGACCCAAATGCACGCAGCCTGCAAGGGCGTGGTTGGAATGAAACGCTTCTGAGCCACCACGCAAAATGATGGCATTGCCTGATTTGATGGCAAGGCTGCCCGCTTCTAAGGTAACATTGGGACGGCTTTCATAAATCATCGCAATCACCCCAAGTGGCACTCGCATTTTGCCAAGCTGTATCCCGCTTGGGCGATAGGTCAGCTCAGTTATCTCACCAATGGGGTCAGCCAGACCAATCACGTCATCTAGCGAGCTTAATATGCCATCAAACACTTTATCATTGATAACAAGGCGGTCAATGAGTGCACTAGCAATGCCTTTTTGTTTGGCGTTTTGCACATCTTTGGCGTTGGCGGATAAAATCTCATCTTTATGAGCGATGAGCTCATCTTTGATATAAGATAGGGCTTGGTTTTTGGTGGCGGTATCAGCACGAGCCAATAGGGCAGATGCTTGTTTGGCAGATTGTCCCACTTGGGTCATATAGGCAGCAAGGTCAGCAGTCATGGATTTTCCTTATCATAAATCAGCTAATATAAAAGGCTTGGGGTTAAATTGCAAGTACTTTTAAAATACATAAGCCACCCACCACTATTCAAAATATATTGGTTTTGTTATACTAATTTGCCAACCAAGGAGTTTTTATGCTTAAAAAAATCGCCACAATCGCCCTTTTATTGCCTTTAACATTTGCCACTGCTCATGCCAAATCCACCCCCACCGCCCAAGAACAAAAAATCTTTACAGGCTGTTCACTACTGAGCTATTTGTCTTATCAGGCGATGACAAATTATCAAAACGGACTGAGCCAAAGCCAAAACAACACACAGCTTAACCAACAGTTTGCACAAACCTTTAACCAAACCTTTGGGCAAGGCAGTAGTGATAAACTCATTGGTCGCACCTTGCAGGTGGTCTATGAACAGCCCAAAGGCAACACCAACCAAGAAAAAGAAGATTTATCAAAAACATTCGCTCTTGGGACATTACAAGGCTGTGCCGATGAGACAGGGCTGGATTTAAATAAATTTAACTGACATCAAAATCCATAAAATACAAAAACACGTTTGTTATTTTACTGGCGACAAACGTGTGATGTTTGTAGTGAGTTATGCATAAATCAGCTTTTTATCTTTTAAACCCCTAAGCAAGTCGCTGATTTTTTCTGTATCTAGCACGTCTTTGGCACGAGTACACGCCACATACAAAAGACGCAGCTCTTCGGGGCTGATTTTGACGCTTTGGCGGTTAATGTCGTACAAAAAATCATCATCTATTTGCACCCTACCCCATTCTAGCCCTTTGGCTTTGTGGGCAGTAGAAACTACATAATCGGCGGTTTGTTCGTCTGCCAGATGACCGATGGCATTGACCATGGTTTGTGTGCCATACTCATCAATGAGCCTGACCCACGTTTTTAGGTCGCTCCCATCGCTTGACTCACTAAACTCCTTGACATCATGCCAATCATTAAAAAACGCCAACTCAGCCACGCCATAAGCGGATTTGCCTTGTTGCAGGCTTTGTGCTCCTTGACAAAACTTCATCATGCGATTGGTATCCGCTTGCAAAGCCACTTTATGCCCCAGTCTTTGTCCTGCCAACAGCTTTGCCATGGCACTGGCATTGGTGCGACACAAAATGGCGTCCTTTTGGTCGGTGGCGGACAGCTTTTTGATGGCAGATGACTGATTGGGATTGCCCCTTAAAGGAATGGTTTCTTGTAGGGCGGTCAAAAACACATTGGCAACATCAGCAATCTCATCACCAAAACGAAAAGACTGCGTGAGCAAAGTGGCAGGATAAGGCAGTTTTTTCATGGCATTGGTCGCTCCACGCCACTCATAAATCTGCTGATGAGCATCGCCGACATAGATGGTTTGTTTGTCTTGTTTTAATAACGTTCCCATCATCAAAGGGTCAGCATCTTGGGCTTCATCAAACAAAATAAAATCCGCAGGAATGATGGGATTTGACAGCGTCCAAAGTTTTAAATAGACATCATGACCAATGCCGCCTTGATGACGGGGGTCAATGGACTGTTGCCAGCGATATTCAAACGCAGGATACAACAGCTCTTGCAGACGTAATTTATCATTATCAGACAGCCAAGATGGCGGTGTGATGTGGCGTGGGGCAGGATAGCTGCTTGATGTTTTACAAAAAGTGGTGATGGCATCACTTATCATACTGGCAAGTTTTGATGGGCTCAGTATCACAGGCTTTTTTATGCCGTCCATGACACGCTCCACCTGCAAGGGAGCAAGTTTTAACTCTTGGGCAAGTTTGGCAGGTGGCGTGCGTGGCAAGCTGACCTTGGCGGTGATGTTTCTTGGCACATGACGAAAGGCAAGCGAATGAAAGGTTTGGCATTTGACGTTTGCAGGAAACTTACCTTGGGCGTCTGTGGCGATGGCTTTGTTAAATGCCAAATACAGCCCTTGCCCACGCATATTTTGGCTGATGAGTTTGAGCGTACTGGTTTTGCCCGCCCCAGCATACGCCACGATTTTAAAGGACTGCCCCGTCAAAGCCATGTCTAAGGCGGACAGTTGTTCATCAGTTGGTGTGTGGGTGTGTTGGGTCATGGCATTTATAAGCAAAAGGGATATTATAGCAAAATTTTAGCAGGAAGTTTGATGACCCTATTTTTATGCTTACAATCAGCCCACTTAAAACAAAGCTCCCTCATTGCCCAAATTTTATCAGTTTGCAATCTTTTTTATGAATGGATTATAATGGGGTTTTACCGTCATTCACTCATTGGAGAAAGATATGGGCATGGTTGCGATATTGCATGGCGTTAAACCCAAGTTTTTGGAAGAATGCCTGACAAATGATGAAACGGTTCACACACTAGAAGCTGATTTTTCAGGTCAAAACCCCGATTGTTTGGATTTGGATAAATCATGGGGCGGGCTAACTTATTTGCTTGGTGGCAATGAAACAGGGTTTTCATCTGACGAGCCGACCAGTCAAGCCATCACCAACCAACAAGTCATCAACGAAGAAGACATTCTTGGGTACACGCCTGCTTTTTATTTAACTTGTGAGCAGGTCGCCCAAATCGCCAACGCACTAGGTGAGCTGTCGCACGACACCCTAAAATCACGCTACCACCCCAATGCCATGACAGACATTTATCCGTGTGGATGGAGTGATGATGATATTGAGTATTTGCTTGGTTATTTTGATGAATTACGCCAATTTTATCAAACACAAAGTCAAAAAGGTCATGCCATCATCAGTTATATTTTTTAAACAAACCACCATTTAAAAAACCCAAATCCTAAAATTTGGGTTTGCTCATCATTTATTGTGGGTCGTCTTGATAACTATAATAATTTGACCCCAAATCAAACACATTGATGCGATTTTTTTGCTTGGCAGATTGCTCATCCAAAATGTCAGGGAATTTTTGATGCACGGTGCTGTCATACGCCACCAAACTTTTATAATCCGCCCTAAAATCATCAGGGTTTGCCATCACCCACATGCGATTATAAATATCAGCACGAGCCGACAAATTAAACAGCACCCCTTTAAAGGTAAAATAATAATGCTGAGCCAAGAGCTTGATACGCCCATCTTCTAGCCGTCTGGCGATGTGATAGGGCTTTAACTCCTGTGGGTGCGTTACGCCCACCGCCCCCAAAATGCCAGCAAGTGCTTTTAGGGTATTTTTGTGAAAATTATACACACGCTGTGCTTTGTCAGGCACGTGCAGAGCCTTTTGGCGGTATGGGTCTTGGGTGGCAACACCAGTGGGGCATTTGTTGGTATGGCAAGAGCGAGATTGGATACAGCCCACCGCAAACATAAAGCCACGAGCCGAATTACAAAAGTCTGCCCCCAGCGACAACATACGAGCGATGTCAAAAGCGGTGATGAGCTTGCCACTGACTCCGATTTTAATCTTATCTCGGATGGCCGCCCCTACCAACGTATTATGCACCAATAAAAAGCCGTCCAAAAGTGGCATACCCACATTGTCCATAAACTCCACAGGAGCTGCCCCTGTACCGCCTTCTGCCCCATCTACCACGATAAAATCAGGATAATCATCTTCTTCTAACATGGCTTTGACAATCGCCATAAACTCCCAAGGCTGACCGATACACAGCTTAAACCCAACTGGTTTGCCACCTGATAACTCACGCAACTGTTGCCAAAACTTCACAAGCTCACGGGGCGTGCTAAACGCTGAATGTGAAGCAGGCGAGATACAATCCACGTCCATCGGAATGTCTCTGGTGTCAGCGATTTCTTGGGTGATTTTCTCTTTGGGCAGTACGCCGCCTTTACCGGGTTTTGCCCCTTGTGAAAGTTTGATTTCAATCATCTTGACCTGTGGGTCTTTGGCACGTTCGGCAAACTTTTGTGGGTTAAATGTGCCATCATCACTGCGACAGCCAAAATAGCCCGTACCTAGCTCCCAAATCAAATCGCCACCGTGTTTTTTGTGATAAGGGCTAATCGCCCCTTCGCCAGTATCATGAGCAAAACCACCAAGTTTTGCTCCTTTGTTTAAAGCTTCAATGGCAGCGGCCGACAAACTGCCAAAACTCATCGCTGAGATATTAAACACCGACATAGAATAAGGCTGCTGACATTTGTCGTTACCCACCATGATACGAAAATTGGTTTCTTTTAAAGGATAAGAGATGGCGGATTGTAAAAACCATTCTTTGCCTGACTGGTGTAAATCTTCAAGCGTCCCAAAAGCACTGGTATCGCTGACGTTTTTGGCTCTTTGATAGACCAACGCACGTTTTTGGCGAGAAAATGGCACTGCCACTTGGTCATCTTCAATAAAATACTGACGAATCTCTGGGCGAAAATTTTCTAAAATATAACGAATATGCCCTGACAAAGGGTAGTTACGCAGTACCGCATGGCGTTTTTGTGCCATGTCATACACACCTAGGGCGACCGACAACGCCCCAATGACAATCAGCCACCACACCATCAAATACACACCCAGCACAAGCACCAAAATCGCCAGCCCAAACACGCTATAACGCAATAAAAAGCCAACAAAATATGACTCGCCACCTGTATCATGTGGATTTTTTGGAGAAATGGAAGTTGCCATAAGTACTTGTAACTATATATGAAAAACTTTTATTTTATCATGATTCATCATAAATACTCTTTTATTTATTCTATATCATTATTAAAAAAATCAATAAAAACAAAAAAGCAGGGGGTTAGCCTGCTTTTATCATCAAAAACAAAAACTATAATGACACCTTAGAATTAAACTTCATCAATCTGTCATATCGCCCACTTAACAGCTCATTTTTGCCAAGCATTTCAAGCTCGCCAAGTTGGTTTTGGAGCAAAGTTTTTAGGTTGTTCATCACCACATCAGGCTCAATGTGTCCGCCCGCTCCTTCGTCCACTACCTCATCAATCAAACCCAGCTCGTATAAATTGGCGGCAGAGAGTTTGAGTGCTTCGGACGCATCGGCGGCTTTTTCGGCAGTTTTCCACAAAATAGATGCACAGCCCTCAGGCGAGATGACCGAATAAATGCTGTTTTGGAGCATATTGACTTTATCCGCCACCCCGATGGCTAACGCCCCACCTGAGCCACCTTCACCGATGACCGTGGCAATGATGGGCGTGTTTAGACTAGAAAAGACAGCGATGGATTTGGCGATGGCTTCGGCCTGCCCACGCTCTTCTGCTCCCACCCCCGGATATGCCCCCGGTGTGTCAATAAAGGTCAAGACAGGCAGCCCAAACCGCTCTGCCATCTGTACCAAACGCATGACTTTGCGATAACCTTCTGGGCTTGCCATACCAAAGTTATGAGCAATCCGCTCACGAGTAGAACGTCCACGATGCTGACCGACCACCATCACAGGCTTACCATCAAAACGTGCCAACCCACCCAAAATGGCATGGTCATCAGCAAAAGCACGGTCGCCATGCAACTCATCAAACTCAGTAAATAAACCTGCCACATAGTCCGAAAACAAAGGGCGGTCAGCATGGCGAGCAAGTTTTACGCTTTCCCATACAGGGGTTGATTGACTCATAGGGCTTCCTTTATGATTTTGATAAAACCCATCAATGATGATGGGCGAAAAATTACATATGTAAACTTAGGTAGTTTAACACATTTTTATGTGTTTGGGAAATTTTAACAACCACCCTTTATCACACCACCGTCAGCTTAACCCCCCATTTGGCAAACTGTGCAATGTCATTACTTAGCTCGCTTTTTATCAGCTCTTTGTGCAGACCATCACCGATACTGATTTGCCAGTGGTCTGTATTTTTATTTAAAATGGATAAATAAATCGGTGCCGATTTGATGGTGCGAGAATGATTGGCAGTTACTGCAAGGCGTAAAATCAAACACAAATACACAAGTTTACGACCGCCCAAGGCAAGGGCAGCTTCTAGGTTTTCAACTCTTAATTTACGGCGATGATTTAAAGCAATTTGAGCCATGCTCGCCTGCCCTGTCTGAGCAAAGCCTGCAATGTCGGAAAATTCAAGCAAATAAGCACTGTGCTTTTGGTAGTTACTGTGCCCCACCGCCAAGCCAATCTCATGCAGATTGGACGCTCGGCGAAGCAAATCTTTGTCTTCATCACTCAAAGCCAGCACATCACGCACCGCATCAAACAGCCGTCCGCACGTTGCCATCACTCGCCCCGCCTGCTTAAAGTCCACCGAATACCGTCCTGCCAAAGCAGATACAGAGCGGTCTCGCACATCTTCGTTGCCAAGCCGTCCTAGCATGTCATACATCACGCCTTCACGCAACGCCCCATCTGAATAATACAGCTCTGTGATACCAAAGCTCTGCATGATGGCAAGCAGTTCTGCCACTCCCGCAGGAAATACCGCTTGGCGATGCGCTTTTACCCCATCAAAAGTGATATGATCAACATGACCTAATTTGAGCAAATGATTTTTAAGTTTTATCATGCCATCAATGGTGATGACATCTTTGGCAAAGCCAAGCTCTTGTAGCACCAGTTTACATGCTTTGGCAGTGCCTGATGAAGCAATGGCGTTATCCCAGCCAACTTTTTTGTAACGCTTGGCAATGGTCAAAAGCTCCACTTCGGTGGCGGTTTTGGCATTATCAAAGGCTTTTTGGGTGATTTTACCATCAGCAAAAAACTTTTTGGTAAAAGACACACAGCCCATTTGCAAACTTTCCATTTCAATGGGTTCAAAGCCTTGACCGATAATAAACTCGGTGCTGCCACCACCAATATCAATCACCAAACGTTTGTCGGTACTGGCATTAGAATGCGACACCCCCAAATAAATCAGTCGTGCTTCTTCACGCCCTGCAATAATTTCAATCGGCTTGGGTAAAAAAGCATTGGCTCGTGTGATAAACGCTTCGGCATTGACCGCTTTTCTTAGGGCGTTGGTTGCCACAATACGCAAGCGATTTGGAGCAATCTCACTGATGTGGGGTAAAAATCTTTGCAAACAGTCCAATCCACGCTGAATGGCTTCTTCGGATAACACATTATTTTCATCAAGCCCTGCGGCAAGTTGTACTTTTTCAGAAATGCTGGCAATACGGCGAACTTCACCATGGTCCAGTCGAGCAATCGCCAAATGAAAACTGTTTGAGCCTAAGTCTATCGCCCCAAGTAGCTCATCACGAGACAGCCCTGTGTCGTGAATGGATTTGGCAATTTGTTCGTGGCGGGCAGTCGTATCAATCATGACAGGTTTCATAACATCTCTCAAAATAAATAAGCTAATTTAAAATAAAACAAAGTAATTAACAAGAAACTTTGTGTAATGGTTGGTTATTTGCTGTGGCAAACTGTTTGGTATGGGTAACGCCAAATTGACAAGTAAAAAATGACCGTTTCAAGCATTGTTAATTGGTAAAAGTGTATATTGCTCAACTGGCAGCACTTACCTTGACACTCAAGCTCTAGCATTGGCAAATACCTTAATGAACTATGATTGACACTCGCCAAAGTCAGTATTTGCCAATAAGTTTGCCATGTCATCAGCGACCACCGCTTTAAACTGCTGGCCATCTGCCAAAGTCAGTCGCCAAGCGTGCAAGCACAGCCGTTTAATGCCTTTTTGGGTCGCCAAAGTCGCCTGTTTTTCACTTTGGTATTTGTCATCACCAAGCAAAGCGTGTCCAATACTTGCCATGTGGACACGGATTTGGTGGGTGCGTCCTGTTTTTGGACTTGCCTTGATGAGACTGACCGCCATGCCATCTATATTAAAATTTGCCAAAACTGCTATCAGCGTTTGGCTAGGCTTACCATCTTTATCCACTTTGACACGGCGTTCGCCACCAGCTAGGGTGTATTTGAGTAGCGGTTTATCAATAAGTTGATTACACTTAACTGTACCATGCACCACGCACAGATAGTCTTTGGTGATGGTTTTTTGGCGAAACTGTTCTTGCAAATCTTTGAGTATGCTACGCTTTTTGGCAATCAGTAGCAAACCCGAAGTATCTTTGTCAATACGATGAACAAGCTCCAAATACTTTTTGCCAGTGGCAGCTCTTAACGCTTCTATCACCCCAAAGCTCTCGCCACTACCGCCATGCACCGCCAAGCCCTGTGGTTTGTTTAGCACCATCAAACCTTCATCTTCAAAAATAATCCTATCTAGCAGCCCACGAGCAAACTCATCAGAAATGACAGGTTTATCACGCACGGACAGCCTGACAGGTGCGATACGCAGCACATCGCCTAGATTTAGACGGTCATGGGGCTTACAGCGTTTTTTGTTGATACGAATTTGCCCATCTCGAATAAGTTTGTACACATGTGAGCGTGGCAAGCCTTTTAGGTAAGTCAGCAAAAAGTTATCCACTCGCTGACCGTCCTGATGGGCAGTGATGGTAACAAAATTCACTTTGGAAAAATCATCAATCACATCATCAACGCAGCGTGGCATGGTTGCAGATTTGGGGGATTTTTTTTGCATATTTGTAAAATTTTAATAGGAAAATTTGGGCAAATCTGATATAGTTTAACACGTTGCTCATCAAAAGTGATAATTTTGCCAAAAATGGCGTGTTTTTGAGAAATACTCATAATATTTGTGTATTTGATATATTTTATTTATCACAAGCAATCCATAACTTTTTATTTTTTGCACATCAAGGTGCGTAAGAACTGACCTAACCACCCACAAAAGCACAAGACAAACACTGCTTTTGTAGAAACTTGGTGGTAAAGTACATCGGTGCAAGCGATGATGACAGATTTTGAAGACGGTATTTTAACCATTTTATGATAGGTGTTGAACTGATTTGGTGATTTTTGTCAAATGGGTTTTAATGTAGATATTTTGTGCCAAGACGGTGCAAGATTTAATTTGACACGATTAAATAAATTAAATTTAACATAAAAACCCAACCATTTGTCTAATAGGCAACGCCCCATCTTACTGCCTTGATGTGCCTTTATTATTTAAGGAACATCATGAAACGCATTTTAATTAACGCCACCCACAACGAAGAGATTCGTGTGGCATTATGCAAAGACAGCCACCTTTACGATTTTGACTTGGAAAATCGCACGCGTGAACAAAAAAAAGCCAATATTTACAAAGGTCATATCACCCGTGTTGAGCCATCGCTAGAAGCGGTATTTGTGGAATATGGCTCGGTACGCCAAGGCTTTTTGCCTTTGCGTGAGATTGCCCCAGAATACCTAAATAGCAATGTTCGCTCTGACAATATTCGTGAACTCATCAAAGAAGGCGATGAGGTCATCATCCAAATAGAAAAAGAAGAGCGTGGCAACAAAGGAGCGGCGGTTTCTACTTATCTCTCTTTGGCAGGACGCTATCTTGTGCTGATGCCAAACAATTCAAAAGGTGGTGGCATCAGTCGCCAAATCTCTGGCAAAGTGCGTGAAGAGATGAAACAAATCATCGCCAGTTTATCCATTCCAAAAGGCATGAGCGTGATTGTTCGCACCGCAGGGATTGGTAAAGGCTTTGAAGACCTACAAAATGACTTAAATCATCTGCTTGATATTTGGTCATCTATTCAAGAACAAAACCGCACTCGCCCAAGTCCCTGCCTTGTTCACCAAGAAGCTGGCGTGGTTACTCGTGCGGTGCGTGATTATTTGCGTGATGACATTGGCGAAGTTTGGATTGACAGCGAACACGCCTATAATGAAGCGGCTCATTTTATCGCTTCTGTCATGCCCAATCAAATGAGCAAGCTGCGTAAATATACCGATTATGAGCCATTATTTAGCCGTTTTGGCATTGAGCGTCAGATTGAAACTGCTTATCAGCGCGAAGTACGTCTGCCATCAGGTGGCTCTATCGTCATTGACCAAACCGAAGCGATGGTCGCCATTGACATCAACTCCGCCAAATCCACCAAAGGCTCAGATGTCGCCGAAACGGCTTATCATACCAATTTAGAAGCGGCTGATGAGATTGCTCGTCAGTTGCGTTTGCGTGATATGGGCGGGCTGATTGTCATTGATTTTATTGATATGAATGACCCCCGCCACCAAAAAGACGTAGAAAAACGCCTGATTGATGCCACCAGATATGACCGTGCCAGAGTGCAGTTTGCTGAGATTAGCAAATTTGGGCTGATGGAGATGAGTCGCCAACGTCTGCGTCCATCATTAGATGAAGCCACAGGTTATATTTGCCCACGCTGTCATGGTAATGGCATGATACGAGATTTACGCTCACTTGCCCTATCCATCATGCGTCAGATTGAACAAATCGCCCTAAAAGAGCGTATGGGTGAGATTCAAGCCGAAGTGCCCACCGAGATTGCCGCATTTTTACTCAACGAAAAACGTGAAAGTTTGGTGTATTTGGAGCAAGACAGTGGTGTAAGAATCACCGTTTTACCGCACGCACACCTTGAAAGCCCCAATTTTAGCTTACATTTTAATCCTGATGGCTTTGCACCATCTAGCTATGAGCGGATTGTGGATGTTGAAGAACGTGAAAGTGGCGATTTGGGTTATGACACCAATTGGCACACCAAAGTGGACGAAACCACAGGTGAGAACCGTTGGCAAAAAGCCCAAAGCAACAAACAAAAACAAACCGACAAACCACAAACCAAAGACACCCCAAAAAGCGATGTCAAGCCCCAAGCCGTGGCGTGGCTGTCCAATTTGTTTGCCCCAAAACCCCAAGCCAAACTTGCTCACAGCCTAAATACCAGTGATGTGGCAGCGGCGATTGAATCCATCGTAAATGATGGTGCAGTTAGCCTAGGAGCAGCAGGGCAACTGGCAGAACGCCCTAGCGATGATGAAAAAAAACCCAGACCCAAAAAGGTTTTTGTAAAAAAAGAGCCTGAAAAAGCTGAGACAAAAACCGACAAAACTGAGCCAAAAAGCGAAAAAAGACCCAAAAAAGACAATGACTACCCAAGACGAGAGACGGGCTCACATCGTCCACCCCGCAGTGAAATGGTGCGTGGTGAAACCTTAAAAGCGGACAATAAGAACGAAAAACCCATCAAAAAAGAGCATTCTGTCCATCTTGACAGTCAAAAAATCAGCGATAAAGCAGATGAAAAAGCCCCAGTTCAACGCAAAGAAAAACCCGCTCGTAAGACAGCTAACCCCAAAGATGTGGTCATTCATATCGGTCATCACACACAGAGCGTCCCACCCAAAGAGACCATTCATCTGTCGTTAGATAACAGCAAAGGCACACCATCAAAAGCAGATGACACTGCCAAAGTAGCCACAAATGAAACAGCCACTCACGCAAAAACAACTGATAACACAGCGACAAGCCAGCAAGTCCACAATCCAGAACCTGCTGACATCAGCAATCCGCCAAGTGTTCATGTTAATAAAACAGCTGACACACCAACTGTTAGCTCCGCTGATGACACGACAGCTGCGGACAAAGCACAAAACCAAAATGGCGAAAATTTAAATAAAACCATCGCCAGTGAGCCATCAGATACGGCAAACCAAGACAAATCCACCCACCCCACACGTGCAATCAACGACCCACGTGTGGTCATGGTGTCCCAAAAACGCCCCGCCATCACAGGCAGTGCAGAAGCGTTTATCGTAAGTATGCTGGGTGAATATCAGGGCGACTTTGTGGCAAGTTTCTTAAAGGCGATGAACCTATGGCAACAGCCCGTTTTTGACTTTACCAACTATGGCTATGAGCCACTCGCCGCAGACTACCTGCTGACATTTACCAGTAGCATCACGCCCAGTGGTCAGTACCAAACCCCGCAAGGCAAAACTCATGTTGCCCCACCTGTTGCATTGATGCGTGCTAAAAACGACCCTCGTGGACAGCTTGTTACGCCCACACCACAAGAGACGGCAGATGACACAAACGAGACCTTGCCTGACACCCATGTTGGCGATGATGTGAATGATGACACTCATCCTCTTATCACTGACGCCAACACAAATGCACTGGGTGATAATACCGCCAAAGAGCCTGTTGTGGATACCACCACAGAGACTGCTGATGTGTCTGATGATACAGGCGACAAGCCAGATGACAAAAAACGCTTAAACAGCTATAAAGATATGATTGAAAGCGTGTCAGGTCAGCTATTGCCACAGGTTGGGATTTTAAATTTAGTGGCAGCCAAAAAGAAGGTTACCAAACCCAAAACTCCAAAAAATCCTGTCAAAAAAACCTCCAAAGCCGCCCAAAAAGCAGAAGTCGTCAAACGGGTTAAGACAGATGAAACGCCCAGCGATAATCCACCTGATGACGCTCAGTCCTAACAAAAAAACCGCTCAATATTGGGCGGTTTTTTATCCTATCACAATCACGCGTCAGGCAGTCGTGCCATCCAAATGCTTGTTATCAAACAAATAATTGTTGTAATCAATGCAATCCACAACTTATCATTTGGTAATTTGTAAAATAAAAACGCACTAGACATTGCCATCATGCTCCATGCCAAATATTTAGCAAAACGTGGCATGGCTCGGCGTTCTTCCCAATCCATCAGCATTTTACCAAAAACCTTATGACGCATCAGCCAGCCATGAAACCGCCGTGAACTTTTTGCCCAACAATAGCCTGCCAACAAGATAAATACGGTTGTGGGCATACCGGGCAATATCGCCCCCAAAATTCCAAGCCCCACAAACAAAAAGCCCATGATAAAAAATGCCCAACGTATCAAAGGATTATCGTGGGGCTGGTGGGTTTTATTACCAGAGCTTTCTTGATGTACAGGGTCAGACATGGTGGGATAAACGCTAAAAATGGCGATGATTTGATGAAACAGTTAAGAAAAGGTGATTACCTTTAATATACTTAAAAATAATATTATTGTAACATGATTAATGCTTGAAAATTTATCAAGCCACCCTAATACCAGGGAGCATTATATCATTTTTAATACAAAAATACGTTAAAAATAGATATGATAGACTTGTGGCAATAAGGATAGCACAAAAAATGCACCCTTGTAAATAAAAATAAGAATTATTTATTTACAAATCACCAAAAATCAGTTATCTTATTGTCATTCTTTTAACAAAATCATAGGTGAATTATGAGCGAACTTACCCTAACCGAAGCCTTAAAAGAACATTCTCGCACCACGCATGATGCGGTGGACAACCTTGTGATGAGTATGCAACCTTTTGCCAGTCATGACAACTATCGCAAATTTTTGCAAGCCCAATATGAATTTCACACCACCGTCAATCCCATCTATCACAACCAAACGCTCGCTGAGCAGTTAGATGGCTTGGCGAATCTGGCTCGCCTTGACCGTGTCAAATCTGACATGAAAGACCTAGAAGTAGAGCCATTTGGCAAAGACGTAGAACAACCCACTTTTACCGACAGTGAAGCGATTGGCTGGCTATATTGTGTGGAAGGCTCAAACGTGGGGGCAGCGATTTTGTACAAAGAAGCGGGTAAAATTGACCTAAGTGATGAGTTTGGTGCCTCACATTTGGCGGCTCACCCTGACGGACGTATGCCACATTGGCGTGATGTCAAAGGCAAAATTGATGCTCTGCCCGTGTCTGATGAAGACAAACAAGCTGCCATGAAAGGTGCTGATGACGCATTTGCTTATTTTAAGCGAGTGATTCGCAAGATTTATGATGTGGCTGAATAGCATTCCTACAACCGCTCAAAATTTGGGCGGTTTTTATTGACTCATCATGGATAAAATCAACTTCTTAAATGCCCAATGGCGGTCGGTATTTGGTGGCATGGATACTCATCAGCCACTTTTTGATAAACTCATCGCACATTATCAACAGCCAAATCGCCATTATCACAACATCACACATTTATATGAATGCTTTTTGTGGTTTGATGAAATTAAAGACAAACTTTATCAAGCAAACTTGGTGGCGATGGCATTATTTTATCATGACGTGATTTATGACAGCAAAAGTCGCCACAACGAACAAATGAGTGCTGATATGATGAAAGCTGAGTTATCAGGCATTTTGGATAACACAAGCACAAACATCATTTATCAATACATTCTTGCCACCAAAAACCATCATAATTTCCTGCCTTTACATAACAAATATAAAAATGATTTGGATTATTTGCTGGACATGGGTTTGGCGATTTTGGGAAACAATCCACAAAGATTTGATGAATACCAAACTCAAATCCGCCAAGAATATGCGTGGGTGAACTGCTTGATTTATAAATTTAAAAGAAAATCTGTATTAAAGCAATTTTATGATAAAGACAGAATTTATTTAACGGATTATTTTTATGATAAATTAGAAAATAGAGCAAGAGAGAATTTAAAGACGACATTATAATAATGGCATAATTTAAGTAAAAATTTTATTATGTTTGGTTGTTGGTCTTATAAAACCAAGTTTATCAATATTTTTATTCTTTATCGTCATTTTTAGAATTGCCATTAATATGATTATTGATAAGTGTTTGTAAATTTACCATACTATAAAGAAATCCAAGTAATCCAATTCCACCACAGATTTGTGCCATATAAAAACCCAACTTATCAAAAATCCAAAACAATAATAACGCAATAATAAACACAAACAATCCAATATTGACAGGTCTATAAACTTTCTTTTGATTATTACCCATCATCATTCTCTTATTTAACAAAACCGCCCTATTAAGAGCGGTTTTTTGATGGACGATTATTCAACACCTTTCATGGTCAGTTTAATGCGTCCACGATTATCAATGTCTTGAACTTGTACTTTGACAGTTTGACCTTCTTTGAGATAATCAGTTACGTTTTCTACACGTTCATCAGAAATTTGGCTGATGTGTACCAAACCATCCGTACCCGGCAAAATGGTGATAAACGCCCCAAATTCCACAATACGTGCCACCGTGCCTTCGTACACCGCACCAATTTCCACCTCAGCAGTAATCGCTTCAATCTTGGCAATGGCAGCACGAGTAGAAGCCTTAGACTCACCAAAAATGCGGATGGTGCCATTGTCATCAATATCAATGGTCGCCCCTGTTTCTTCGGTGAGCTGACGAATGGTTGCCCCACCCTTGCCGATGATGTCGCGGATTTTTTCAGGATTGATTTGTAACGTGGCATAGTTAGGAGCATACGCACTGATTTCGGTGCGAGATGTGGCAATGACTTCATTCATGGCATTTAGGATGTGAATACGACCTGCATGAGCTTGTTTTAAGGCTTGCTCCATGATGTCAGCAGTAATGCCTTCAATCTTGATGTCCATCTGCAAAGCAGTAATGCCATTGACCGAACCTGCCACTTTAAAATCCATGTCGCCCAAATGGTCCTCATCACCTAAAATATCAGACAATACCGCAAAGCGTTCGCCTTCTTTGACTAAGCCCATAGCAATGCCCGCCACAGGGGCTTTTAGGGGAACGCCTGCATCCATCAACGACAATGATGCACCGCAGACAGATGCCATGCTTGATGAGCCATTAGATTCGGTGATGTCAGACACCACACGAATGGTATAAGGGAAACGTTCTGCCTTAGGTAGTACCGCTTGCACCCCACGGCGAGCTAGACGACCATGACCAATCTCACGGCGTTTTGGACCACCTTCACGACCTGTCTCACCCACAGAATACTGTGGGAAATTATAATGAAGCATGAAATGGTCTTGCTTGGTGCCTGCCAACGTATCCACCAAATTGACATCTCGGGTTGTGCCTAATGTGGTGGTTACCAAAGCTTGGGTCTCGCCACGGGTAAACAATGCTGAACCATGCGTATAAGGCAACACGCCCACCTGAATGTCCAACGCACGCACCGTTTGCAAATCACGCCCATCAATGCGGGGTTTGCCTGATAGGATATTATCACGCACCGTGCGGTATTTTAAGGCTTCAAACAGCTCTTTGATTTGAGCTTGTTTTTCATCATAATCCTCTGCCGTCTCATCGCCAGCCAATGCTAACGCTTCACTTGCCAGCTCATCAAGGCGAGCATAACGCTCTTGTTTTACGGTGATGGTATAAGCCTCACTGACTTTGTCAGTAAATTGGGCTTTTAGCTGTGCATTTAGCTCTTCGTTGATGGTAGGGGCGACAAACTCCGCTTTGGCATTACCTACCGAAGCAGCAAAAGCGTTGATGTTATCAATGACGATTTGCTGTTGGGCGTGTCCATATAATACCGCTCCAAGCATTTGGTCTTCTGACAGCTCATCAGCTTCCGACTCCACCATCAATACCGCAGACTTGGTGCCTGCCACCACAAGGTCTAGCGAGCTGTCTTTCATTTGGGCAAGTGTTGGGTTTAAAATATATTCGTTATTGATAAAGCCCACACGAGCTGCCCCAATAGGACCATTAAACGGAGCAGGAGAGATGGCAAGAGCAGCACTGGCACCAATCATCGCCGCAATGTCAGCATCTTGGGTTTTGCCTGATGAGATGACGGTGGCAGTAACTTGGATTTCGTTGTAATACCCTTCTGGAAATAGCGGGCGAATTGGGCGGTCAATCAGACGACTGGTCAGCGTTTCAAATTCAGAAGCACGTCCTTCACGCTTGCCATAACCACCTGGGATTTTACCCGAAGCGTACATTTTTTCTTGGTAATTTACCGTCAAAGGAAAAAAGTTTTGCCCTGCGACTGCTTCTGGACGCACCACCACTGCAACCAACACCGACACATCACCCATATGCACAAGCACACTGTTGGCTTGGCGAGCGATACGCCCTGTTTCTAGGACGATTTGTTGATTGCCATATTGAAATTCTTGACGAACAATATTAAACATAAGTTTTCCTATTTTAAAATTTGCTATGATGATTTGGATAAGGTTTAAAGCCCTAAGAGATGTTTTTTAACGCTTATTTTGTGTTGTATTTAAAAATATCTCTTAGAGTTCTAAATCCAACTATCCAAAATCAACCACTAAAAATACAAAAACGGCACGCAAACGCACACCGTTTTTAGGTCTAAATGAGCCAAAATTAACGGCGTAGTCCAAGCTCGCCGATAAGGGCGGTGTAACGGTCTAGGTCTTTGCCTTTTAGGTAATCAAGTAGTTTGCGACGTTGGTTTACCATACGGATAAGACCACGGCGACTGTGATGGTCAGCTTTGTGGGCTTTAAAATGGTTTTGTAGGTCGTTGATGCGAGCGGTCAATAGTGCCACTTGCACTTCTGGGCTACCTGTGTCGTTTTCACCACGTTTAAATTTGGCGATAATCTCTTCACGGTCTTGGTTGGTTAGCATAACTCATTCCTTCATAACTGCAATGCGGATAATTCAGGCAAACATTGCATTGCCAAAGTCTGCCTAGTTCTATGAATGCACCTTTAAAATCATGGCACACAAATTTTATTATACCACATAAATTTTTAAAAGTCTTTAAAATTACAACTTAAAATCCCACAAACACATAAAAGTAATCTGGCTTAGGGCTTATAATCTTTTGCTTGTATCATCGCTTGTTTACTGCTCTCCAACATGGATAACAAACCTAAATTTGGGTGCTGTTTGGCAAGTTTTATTGCTTGGGCGTTAGATTGCAATGCTCCCTGGTATTGACCGCTCCACAGCTCCACTTGCGAGCGAGCGTGTAGAGCATAAATGGCAGATGATGTGTGATTGGTGGTGGATTTTTCGTGGATTTGTTGGGTGATACGCCACGCTTGTCGGTCGTGGTTGTTTTGGTTGGTCAAAGGCGTAACCAGCGACAATGCCAAAGCCGTCTGCCCCACCTGTGCCAACTCACTTGCCAAATGCAATCGCAAATCTCGCCGTTCAGGGTACAAAGCATGACAAGATTTGAGTACCGCCACCGCTTGTGTGTGGTCGCCTTGTTTTGCCAACACATGAGCATGGGTGATACACACCAAAGGGTCGGTACGCTCAAAATCACCTGTCTGCAATAGCTGCAAAGCCTGCTTGGTATTACCATCATCACTTAGGGCATTTATCCACGCCAGTTTTGCCCCTAGGCTGTGTGAGCTGGCGTTTTTTAAGTCGGTCATGCTGGCTTGCTTGGTGAGATATTTAAGTCGCCATGACAGTTTATCAAACATCTTAGCATGATTATTTTTGGCTATCATGCTCATCACAGGATACTGACTGGCTCGGCTGGTGGCATCAGACAACCGCTCAGCAGTCAAAGGGTGCGACTGCACAAAACTGGGTATGAACGCATCTTTTTGCAAATGTGCCACTTGTTTGTATAATTTACCAAAAAACACCGCCATCGCTCGGGCATCATAGCCTGCTTGCGACATGATTTGCATGCCAATGCGGTCAGCTTCTCGCTCATGGTCTCGGCTGTGAGTTGCCATACTCTCAGCCGTGGCAGTTTGTGAGCCAATGAGTGCCGTGGTTGCCAAATCGCCACTGACCGAACTTGCCAGCACCGCCGCCAACAGCCCACCAAGCTGTAATGCCATCAGTTTGCCTTTTTCGTCTTGGCGTTGCTCATAGTGGCGTTGGGACAAATGGGCGATTTCATGAGCCAACACGCCTGCCACTTCATCCATCGTCTCTGATGATAAAATCGTTCCTGTATTAATGCCAATCAATCCCCCTGGCACAGCAAAGGCATTGATGTTGTCATCATGAATGATGGGCAGTGCAAACAAAGCCTGCGTGCGAACTTGGGCATTCATTTGGGCGCTCATCGTTAGGATTTGCTCATTGACCCAAGGGTCATCTATCAGCCGAAGCGAATCGTTTACCTGCCGTAGCGACCACTCAGCAATGGCACGATTGATGTGGTTTTCATTAAAACGACCGCCTGTTACCACCGATGGCACTGCCAGACTCTCTGGGGGGATTTTGCGGTGTTTGTCGCTAAAAATTGCTCGTGATGATGATTGACCAAGATTTTTTTTGAGTGTGTCAGTATCTATATGAATCTCATGAGCCATCAACGCAGATGACCACAAAGCAGATAATAACACCAAATACATTTTCATGACCGCTCCTTATTGTTTTTTATACATTGGCGGCAAACGCTTGATAAGTGCCATCAACATGACATTAATCAGTAGCAAAAACAGCACTTCCATCCCAAGCCCCATCTTTATCCAAAAGGGGGCATTTTCATATAAACGTATCGCAAAAAACACCCCCACGCCTGCTAAATAAATCAGCATGAGTAAACTTGCCAAGATGAGCCGATAAGCAGATTTTGCTTGCATGATGGTTGGGGTAAATGCCAGTACAGGCAGTAGCACCAAAATTTGCCAAAGCACGCCATAAAACATATTTGCCTGTGTGGTCGCACCCAAAATCATCACATGAATCACCAACCGATACAGCAGCCACGACAGCCACACAAAAATTAGGGCTTGATGGACAGAAGCGATGGGTTTATGAGTGTTTGACATGATAAATTGATGATGATATGAATGATTAAAAATGCCATTATACCCAAAAATTTTAGCCTTGCCACCTTTTCATCACACAATCACCCCATAAATTCTTTCACAATTTTTAAGAAAAATTTGTTACACTATGAAAAATTGACATCATTGTTTATTATGAATTTTTTGAAAAAATTACCTTTTACCAAACACCCTTGGTTTGTTTATCTTAGTTATTTGGTGCGTCATTTTATTGATGATGAATGCTCACAAAAATCTGCCAGTTTGACCTACACCACCCTACTATCGCTTGTGCCGATTATTACTGTCATGCTTGTGCTATTTTCAGTCGTCCCTGCCATGGCACAAATGCGTGAGCAACTGCAAGAGCTAATTTACAACAACCTGTTGCCAACATCAGGAGAAGCGATTCGCACTCATTTAGACAGTTTTGCCGAAAAATCCAGCAATCTGGGCATCATTGGTGTGGCAGGAGTATTTGTTACCACCATAATGACATTGCTGACCATAGAAGGGGCGTTTAACAAAATCTGGCGAGTAGAAGAAACAAGCAGTCTATTAACAGGATTTTTGCGTTACTGGACAATGATAACGCTTGCTCCGATTGTGCTGGGCGTGGCATTTGGTGCATCTAGTGCCATCAGTGGCTTGTCTTTTTTAAATCAGCAGTTTATGGGCTATGGGATAGACTGGGCGATATGGGCAAAAATCGTTTCATTTATCGTGATGACCACAGGATTTGTGGGTATGTATTGGTTTATCCCCAAAACCCAAGTTCCCATCAAAAATGCCGCGATTGCAGGGGTGGTTGTGGCGATTTTGTTTGAGACGCTCAAAAACGCCTTTGGTAGCATCATCACCAATTTTACCAGTTATGAAGCCATTTATGGGGCATTTGCGGTTTTTCCTGTGTTTTTGATGTGGATATATTTGTCATGGAATGTGATTTTGCTTGGGGTAGAGATTAGTTATACCCTAACCATTTTTGATACCAAACACGCTCCGAGTCGCCATGCGTTTTTAAGTGTGTTACAAATGCTTCATCTGACACACGAACACCACCAAAACGGCAAAACCGTCAGCGAAAAAGAACTTCGGGCAATCCTAAGCCCCCAAGAGCTGACGCATTGGAGTACATACATCAATAAGCTCATAGAAAGCAAACTCATCACCCCCACCCAAAACCACGAATACGTCCTATCTACCGACCTAGGCACAATCAGTCTGTGGCAGTTTCATCAAAGCCTGCCATATCGTTTGCCATTTAGTGATGAGCTACAAAATGTCATGAGTGATGAGTCTGGCGACCAGATGTGGCTTCACAAGCTCCACACACGTCTAAGCCAAGCCCAAAAACACACCCAAAACGAGCTAAACGTCTCCTTAGAACAGCTATTTAATGGCAAGCCTGATAATGATACGACCGATTTACCTGTTGTGCCCACCGATACACCCCAAACGCTGACAAGTTGGCTTAGCAAAAAGTCTGCTCAGTTTTTTAAAAAGCCCTAAAATCAGCCATCTAAAAATGCCTGTGCTTGTGCCAAATCCAGCGTGCCTTCATAGATGGCACGCCCTGTAATCGCTCCAAGCAGATACTCGCCATAAGGTTTTAATGCTTGAATATCACCCATGTCAGTAACGCCCCCTGATGCAATGACAGGCAGACCACAGGCACGAGCAAGCTCAACCGTTTGTTCAATATTAACGCCAGCCATCATGCCATCTTTGGCGATGTCAGTATAAACAATGGATGACACACCAGCATCAGCAAAACGTTTGGCAAGGTCGGTAGCTTTGGTGTCAGTAACATTTGCCCAGCCATGTGTCGCCACAAAACCATCTTTGGCATCAATACCCACCATGATATGCCCTGCAAAATTGCGACACGCTTCATCAACAAAACTTGGCTCTTCTAGCGCCTTGGTGCCAATGATGATGTAGCTAAGTCCTGCCGACAAATAATGCTCAATCGTGGACAAACTACGCACGCCACCGCCTAGCTGTATGGGCAGCTTTGGGTGAGCCTTAGCGATTTGCTCAACCACCGTTTTGTGTACAGGCACACCATCAAATGCCCCATTTAAATCCACCAAGTGCAGCCGTCTTGCTCCTTGCTCCACCCACTGATTTGCCATCAAGACAGGGTCATCACCAAACACCGTATCATCTTCCATGCGTCCTTGTTTTAGGCGAACACACTTGCCGTCTTTTAGGTCAATGGCAGGAATAATCAGCATAATCACAGCTCCAAATTTAAAATTTATGATTGTAACAAATTATCATTGCTCAATTCAAGCACTCCTACAAAACACGCTGACACCGCCTAAAATTTGCGATTTTATCCACAAAACACATCTGCATACTTCAATCACTAATCTGTTGATAATGTTTTGATTTTTTTATGTGATGTTTGGTTATCAACAAAAAAATTAAACAACTGTATGGTTTTAACAAGGTTTTATTTAATGGTTGAAAACACTATAAATTTATGTCTTTTTATCGTATAATAGAAAGGTTTATTGTATCTATAAAGAATTGATAGCAAACATTGGGTAACAAATTGGAATGTTACTTAATTTTTATCAATCCATTAAGTTGCAATCAAAAAATTGGTAGCCAGCCACTTAGGTAGCCACCTAACACCATACAATCTGTTGGGTTTGCCTGTGCTGGTGTGTTCTGGTCTTAATTTAAGTATCCGCTTATGATTACCATAAAAAAGGGGTTGGATTTACCAATTACTGGTGAGCCAACCAAAGAAATTAGCGAACACACACCCACTCATGTTGCCCTTATCGGTTATGATTATATCGGTATGCGTCCTACCATGAGTGTCAAGGAAGGCGATGTTGTCGCCAAAGGGCAGGTGTTGTTTGAAGACAAAAAGCGGGCGGGCGTCAAATACACCGCTCCTGTCAGTGGTAAAGTTGTCGCCATCAATCGTGGCGAACGCCGTGTCTTTGAAAGTTTGGTGATTGCTGCTCAGGCAGGTGATGAGATTACTTTTAAAGCACATTCATCGGACGCCCTAACTAAGCTAAGCCGTGATGATGTGGTAACTCAGCTCAATAACGCAGGTGAATGGGTGGCGTTTCGTACCCGTCCATTTAGTCGCACACCTGAGCTTGACAGCGTACCATCTGCCATTTTTGTAACCGCCACCGACACCAACCCACTGGCCGCCGACCCTGCTGACATCATCAATGCCAATATTGATGCCTTTAATGACGGTCTTGCCATCATCTCTGTGCTATCACCCAAAACCTTTGTGTGTCATGGAGCGACAGCCCCCACCAAGACAACAAACCTTGCCACAGGCAACCAAACCGAATATCATGGTTTTACAGGCAAGCACCCTGCTGGCAACGCAGGCACGCACATTCACTTTTTGCACCCCTTGGCTCGTGGCGTGGTGGTTTGGACGATTGGTTACCAAGATGTGATTGCCATTGGCAAACTGTTTACCACTGGTAAAATCCACACCGAACGCACCATCAGTTTGGCAGGCACCACAGTTGCCAAGCCACGTCTTATTAAGACCACTCGTGGGGCAGACTTAAATGAACTGACCCAAAACCAGCTTAATGGCACAGACAACCGCATCATCTCAGGTTCGGTATTGTCAGGGCGTAAAGCCAGTGGCACGGTGGCGTATTTGGGACGTTTTCACAACCAAGTATCTGTACTTGCCGAAGGTCGTGAACGCCCTGCTATGCACTTTTTTACGCTGGGAGCAAATCGCTTTTCTGCCTTACCGATTTATATTTCACAGTTTTTCAAAGGCAAAAAGTTTGCTTTTACCACATCAACCAACGGCTCACCACGTGCGATGGTACCCATTGGCACTTTTGAGAAGGTCATGCCCCAAGACTATCTGCCTACTCAGCTACTTCGCTCACTCATTGTTGGCGACATCATAGAAGCGGTGGAGCTTGGGGCGTTGGAGCTTGATGAAGAAGATTTGGCACTTTGCACCTTTGTATCGCCCGGTAAATATGAATTTGGTGATATTTTGCGTGATAACTTGACCCGTATTGAGCAGGAAGGCTAAACGATGAAATTTATTCACAATATCTTTGACCGTATGGAGCCGTCCTTTACCAAAGGTGGCAAATACGAAAAATATTATGCCGTGTTTGAGATGTTTGACACCTTTTTTCGTCAGCCATCATCACAAACCTACTCGGCAAGCCATGTGCGTGATGGGATTGACCTAAAACGCATCATGATTACGGTGTGGCTATGTACCTTCCCTGTGATGTTTTGGGGGATGTATAATGTCGGCTTTCAAGCACTGACCGCCATACAGTATTTTGGCATCACCCCAACAGGTTGGCGTACCGCTATCACGAGCATGGCAGGCTATGACCCCAGCAGTTTTTGGGCGTGCTTTGTTTATGGTGCGATGCAGTTTTTACCCATTTATATTGTTACCTTTGCGGTGGGGATTTTTTGGGAAGTCATCTTTGCGGTGGTGCGTGGACATGAAGTCAATGAAGGCTTCTTTGTAACGTCCGTACTATTTGCCCTATCGCTACCCCCCGACATTCCACTATGGCAAGTGGCTTTGGGCATTAGCTTTGGTGTGGTGGTTGCCAAAGAAGTCTTTGGCGGTACAGGCAAAAACTTCCTTAACCCCGCTTTGGCAGGTCGTGCGTTTTTGTACTTTGCTTATCCTGCCTATATGTCAGGGGACGCCGTATGGACAGCCGTTAAAGGACTTGCCAGCGTAGACGGTTATAGTGGTGCTACTCCCCTAGGTCAAGCTGCTGCTGGCACACCTGCCGATGCTTTTGTCAATGCCTATGGTCAAACCATCACTTGGGCGGATGCCTTTTTGGGTAATATGCAAGGCTCTATCGGTGAAGTGTCCACCCTTGCCATTTTGATTGGTGGGGCGGTGCTGAT
Organism: Moraxella sp. VT-16-12; assembly: GCF_002224245.2. GTDB lineage: Bacteria > Pseudomonadota > Gammaproteobacteria > Pseudomonadales > Moraxellaceae > Moraxella. The sequence continues at coordinate 130,905 of NZ_NKHK02000004.1, read as the reverse complement.
TTACACCAAGATTGCCAGTTGGCGTGTGATACTCGGTGCGGTGATTGGACTGCTACTGACTGCCTTTATCTTTAATATGATAGGTGGCGACAACCCCATGATGAGCCTAGCTCCGCATTGGCATTTGGTCATCGGTGGCTTTATGTTTGGGGCGGTGTTTATGGCAACTGACCCTGTGTCAGCAGCTCACACCAATACAGGTCGCTGGTGCTATGGACTGCTTATCGGTTTTATGACGGTGGTCATTCGTGTGGTAAACCCAGCATTCCCAGAAGGCATCATGCTTGCCATCTTGTTCGCCAACTTGTTTGCCCCACTGTTTGACTATTTTGTCAAACAAGCCAACATCAAACGTCAAACAGCACGGAGATTAGCTCATGTCAGCCAAAAATAGCAACGTTACGACCATCGTAACTGCACTGGTACTGTGCTTGGTTTGCTCCATTGCGGTATCATCGGTGGCGGTTGGTCTAAAACCAAAACAAACCGAAAACAGCACATTAGACTTTAACAAAAACGTCTTGATTGCCACAGGTAAATTTGACCCTGCCAAAGACACCAACAGTGTGGTGGCAGAGCGTTTTTCGGCTTTTGAAGTTAAAATGGTCAATCTTGAAACAGGTCAATTTGCCACAGACGAAGAGCTCGCCCAAGCAGGGATTAGCGACATCAACAGTTATAATGTCGCCAAAGCCGCTCGCACGCCCGCTCTTAGCACGCCACTAAGCAATGACATAGCAGGCATTGGTGGCAAACCTAAGTTTAGTAAAGCCTATATCGCCAAAGACGCAAGCGGTCAAATTGAAATGCTCGTGTTGCCATTTCACGGAGCGGGTCTGTGGGGTCAAATCTATGGACTGCTTACACTGGACAAGGATTTTAATACCATCAAGGGCGTAAATTTCTACGAGCATAAAGAAACCCCCGGTTTGGGTTCTCGTATCGCTGATGAACCTTGGCGTGCCTTATGGGTGGGTAAAAAAGCCCACAACGACAATGGTGATGTCATCATGGGTGTTGCCAAAGCAGGGACTGCCAAACCTGAACAGGTGGACGGCATAAGTGGTGCTACCTTGACAGGTCGTGGTGTAAATAACATGGTTCAGTTTTGGCTAGGGGCAGACGGTTACAAGCCGTTTTTGGATAACCTAAAAGCCAATAAAGCTGACGGCAAAGGAGCATAATCATGGCGGACACCAAAAAGATTTTAACCACGCCGATTTTTAATAACAACCCCATCGCCCTGCAAATCTTGGGCATTTGTTCGGCACTTGCAGTAACCACCAGCGTCAAAAACGCTTTGGTGATGTGTATTGCCCTAACTTTGGTAACGGCGTTTTCTAGCTTTTTTATCTCCATTATCCGTAACAAAATCCCATCATCCATTCGTATCATCGTACAGATGGTGGTGATTGCATCGCTGGTGATTGTGGTAGACCAAATCCTAAAAGCGGTCGCCTATGATGTCGCTAAATCCTTGTCGGTATTTGTTGGACTGATTATCACCAACTGTATCGTCATGGGCCGTGCCGAAGCCTATGCCATGAGCAACCCGCCCATTCCTAGCTTTTTGGACGGCATTGGTAACGGCTTGGGCTATTCAGCGGTGCTGATTTTTGTGGCAAGCATTCGTGAGATTTTAGGTAATGGCAGTTGGTTTGGCATTCAGCTTTTGGAAAAAGCCACAGATGGCGGTTGGTACATTCCAAATGGTTTGCTGTTGCTGCCACCATCGGCGTTCTTTGTGATTGCACTATTTATCGCCATCATTCGTATTTGGAAACCTGAACAAGTTGAACCTGCCGAATACACCCTAAAACCACAATCTAAGGGCATGGGAGGACACTAATGGGACACTATATCAGTTTATTCATCACGTCCGTATTCATTGAAAACATGGCACTTGCCTTTTTCTTGGGTATGTGTACATTTATCGCCATCTCCAAAAAAATCTCCACCGCCATCGGTCTTGGTATCGCAGTTGTGGTGGTGATGGCAATCACCGTTCCCCTAAACAACTTGCTCTATCAATTTTTGTTGAAAGATGGGGCGTTGGCATGGGCAGGTTTTCCTAGTACCGATTTGTCCTTTTTGGGCTTTTTAAGCTACATCGCCTTGATTGCTGCCGTGGTACAAATCATGGAAATGTTTTTGGACAAATTTGTCCCAAGCCTATATAACGCATTGGGGGTATTTTTGCCACTGATTACTGTAAACTGTGCCATCATGGGTGGCGTACTGTTTATGGTGGAGCGTGATTATAACTTTGGCGAATCCATTGTTTATGGCGTGGGTTCTGGCTTTGGCTGGGCGCTGGCGATTGCCACTTTAGCAGGTGTACGTGAAAAGCTCAAATATTCAGACGTACCAGCACCGCTACGTGGTCTAGGCATTACCTTTGTTACTGTTGGTTTGATGTCGCTTGGCTTTATGTCATTTGGCGGTATGAGTCTATAAGGAGAAACCATGTTTGGTACAGCATTCGGTGGTGTTGCCATGTTTACCGCCATCATCATGAGCCTTGTGGTGATTATTCTTATCGCTCGCTCACGATTGGTAAGCTCTGGCAACGTAACCATCAATATCAATGAAAACCCTGACAATAATGTCGTAACACCCGCAGGTGGCAAGCTTTTACAAACTTTGGCTGCTGAGGGCATCTTTTTATCATCTGCTTGCGGTGGTGGTGGCACTTGTGGTCAATGTCGCTGTAAAGTTTTGGACGGTGGTGGCTCTATTTTACCCACCGAAGAGGGGCATTTTACCCAAGGTGAGATTCGTGATGGCATGCGTTTGGCGTGTCAGGTCGCCGTCAAACAAGACATGAAAATTGAGATTGACCCTGAGTTTTTTGATGTCAAAAAATGGGAGTGTGAGGTCATCTCTAACGACAACGTGGCAACCTTTATTAAAGAGCTGACACTCAAAATCCCCGAAGGGGAAGTCGTGCCGTTTCGTGCTGGTGGCTATGTGCAGCTAGAAGCTCCGCCACATACGGTGCATTATAAAGATTTTGACATTGCCAAAGAATATCACGAAGATTGGGATAACTTCAACCTATGGCGTTATACATCTACCGTTACTGAGCCTGTCATTCGTGCCTACTCTATGGCAAACTATCCCGAAGAAAAAGGCATCATCAAATTTAACATTCGTATCGCCAGTCCACCACCACGTGAACCCGAAGGCACTCCCCCAGGTAAAATGTCATCGTATGTGTTTAGCCTAAAACCAGGTGATAAGATTACCGTATCTGGTCCTTATGGTGAGTTCTTTGCCAAAGACACCAAAGCTGAGATGGTCTTTATCGGTGGCGGTGCGGGTATGGCACCCATGCGTTCGCACATCTTTGACCAATTAAAACGCCTAAATTCTGACCGCAAAATCAGCTTTTGGTATGGTGCACGCTCCAAGCGTGAGATGTTTTATGTGGAAGACTATGACGGACTGGCTGCCGAGTTTCCTAACTTTGAATGGCACGTTGCTCTATCTGACCCACAACCAGAAGACAATTGGGAAGGCTATACAGGCTTTATCCACAATGTCCTGTATGAAAACTATCTAAAAGACCACCCAGCCCCAGAAGACTGCGAGTTTTATATGTGTGGTCCACCAGTGATGAATGCTGCGGTCATCAATATGCTTAAATCGCTAGGCGTAGAAGATGAAAATATCTTACTTGATGACTTTGGTGGCTAATCCTAGATTTGGGATTGACACAAAATCCGCTCCATTAGGGGCGGATTTTTTATGACAAATTTTTATACTGATAAAAAATTTATCGCCTTGTCTTTTTTGATAATTTTGTTATGATATTACTCATTTTTATCCAAAAATACCATCATACCAAACCATAAGGAACATCATGAGCCACAAAGACGAAACCCTTGCCATTCACGCAGGATTTAGCCCAGAACCAACCACCAAAGCTGTGGCAGTACCAATTTATCAAACCACCTCTTATGCCTTTGATGACACACAACATGGGGCAGATTTGTTTGATTTAAAAGTACAAGGCAACATCTACACTCGCATCATGAACCCCACCACCGCCGTACTAGAAGCTCGCTTGGCTGCTCTTGAAGGGGGCATTGGGGCATTGGCGGTGTCCTCGGGCATGACCGCCATCACTTATGCCATACAGACCATCACCGAAGCAGGCGACAACATTGCCTCTGTCAGTCAGCTGTATGGTGGCACTTACAACCTATTTGCTCACACATTGCCCAAACAAGGCATTGACGTACGCTTTTTTGATGGCAATGACCCTGAAAGTTTGCGTGATAAGATTGATGACAAAACCAAACTGGTTTTTGTAGAATCCATTGGCAACCCTTTGGGTAATATCGTGGATTTAGAAGCCATCAGTGCCATCGCTCATGAGTTTGGTGTGCCTGTGGTGGTGGATAACACTGTTGCCACGCCTGCCCTACTCAAACCCTTTAAACATGGGGCGGATATTGTGGTACATTCTTTGACCAAATACATCGGCGGTCATGGCACAAGCCTAGGCGGTATCATTGTTGATGGTGGCAAATTTGCTTGGGGGGATTATCCAGAACGTTTTAAATCACTTAACACCCCTGACCTAAGCTATCATGGTGTCAATTATGTAGAAGCACTTGGGGCAGCGGCGTTTATTGCTCGTGCCAGAGTCGTGCCACTTCGTAATACTGGCGGAGCAATTAGCCCCATGAATGCATTTTTGATTTTACAAGGGCTAGAAACTCTGTCTTTACGCATGGAACGCCACACCGAAAACGCCCAAAAAGTCGCCCAATATCTACACAACCACCCCAAAGTTAGCTGGGTAAATTATGCAGGACTACCAAGCCACCCACAACATGAACTTGCCAAAAAATACTTAGGTGGCAAACCTTCTGCTATCTTGTCTTTTGGTGTACAAGATGGCGTTGCAGGTGGCACTCGCTTTATTGATGCCTTAGGATTATTTACTCGCCTTGTCAATATTGGTGATGCCAAAAGTCTGGCTTGCCACCCTGCCAGCACCACACACCGTCAGCTGAGCACCGATGAGCTTGCCAAAGCTGGGGTGAGCGAAGACATGGTGCGTTTGTCCATTGGTATTGAGCATATTGATGATTTGATTGCTGATTTAGAGCAGGCTCTTGATAAGGTGTAAGATTGATTTGTTTTAAAAATCCGCTTGATGGGCGGATTTTTCTTATTTGCCTTGGTTTTTATTTGACTGCTTGTGTTAAAATACAAATTTTTACCCATTTATGATGAAAACATCTATTGCCACCACCTGCCTAACAATCACTCTACTAACCGCCTGCCAGCCTGCCCCATCTTATCAAAAAATAGACGGGCAAACGATGGGAACAAGCTATCACATCACCTTTGAAGCCCCCAAAAACGTTGCCATCAGCGACATTCAAAATAGCATTGATGAACGCCTAGCCCAAATCAATGCCAGTATGTCCACCTATGACAAAAACAGCACCATCTCCAAATTTAACGCCCTACCAGCAGGGCAAACGATACAAATAGACAGCGATTTTATCAAAGTATTAGATGATAGCCGCATGATTTACAAAAAATCCCACCACGCCTTTGACCCTACAGTTTACCCTTTGGTGGAGCTGTGGGGATTTGGTAGCAGCATGAATATTGAACGCCTACAAAATCCCCCAACCGCCGACCAAATCCATGCTGTACAAGACAAAATTGGGCTAGATAAAGTGGTGCTATCAGGTGATAAGCTGACCAAAACCAACAATGGCGTGGGGCTTGATTTTTCAGCGATTGCCAAAGGCTATGGTGTGGATGCCATCGCTGATGTGCTAAAATCTCAATACCACATTAAAAATTTTATGGTGGAGATAGGCGGAGAGATTGCCACAGGTGGCGTTAATAACAAAGGCAAACCGTGGACACTCGCCATTGACAAGCCCATTGTTGGCAGTACGGTATCAGAACGTGAAATTATGACCACCGTCTTACTAAGCGGTCAAAGCATGGCAACCAGTGGTAATTATAGAAATCGTTTAGAATATGATGGTCAAACATACAGCCATACCATCAGCCCCATCACCGCACACCCTGTCCAAAATGGCTTTGCCAGCATCAGTGTCATTAGTGATACCACCGCCATTGCAGATGGTTGGGCAACCGCTTTATCGGCCGTCCCTGCTGATAAAGCCATACAGATGGCAAATGATAATGACATCATCGCCATTTTTATTGGTGAAAATAACCAAAAAACCCTAGAAATTATTTATTCACAAGCCTATACTAACACCTTTAACCCTACTAACAAAACAGAGAATCGTCCATGAGTGTGTTTAGCCCATCTCCCCAATTTTCCAAACGTTGGTTATCCATACCTGTCATCGCCAAACAAGCCTTTCACCAAGAGCTTGAAGACATCATCGCCCTACTAAAAAGCAACCAGCCTGCCCAAGAGTTTCGTTTTAGTCATCAAAATTTTGATGAAGACATCACCAAACTTTTGCACATCTATGACACCACGCCCACCAGCGACAACACACCCACATCAGCCAATACACCAAGCAATGAAGAGTTAAATGCCTTAGAAGATGTGATTTATAAAAAATTATCCAATCAGCTTGATGATTTTTTAAGTGAGCAAATGGCACAGCAGTCCGAAGACCTAAAAGTTTGGCTAAGAAAACTCATCAAAGAAGAACTGTCCATCATACAAAACCCCTAGGAGTGCTTCATGACTTATGACATCATCATCATCGGAGCAGGACCTGCTGGTCTTGCCTTTGCTCGGCATTTTAAAGACACTGATTTACAAATCGCCATCATTGAAAAAGCCCCCCTTGATGGCATTGCACACCCTGCTTATGATGGGCGTGAGATTGCTCTGACGCACTTATCTCGTGAGATTATGCTCAACTTAGGTGCATGGCAACGCATACCTGATGATGAGATTTATAAACTTGCTGATGCCAAGGTGTATAATGGTGATTTTAGTTATGCCTTACATTTTAAAGTGCCAAAAGATTTACGCCTGATGAGCAGTATTGACCGTCTAGGCAATCTCATCTCAAACCACAACATCAGACAAGCCTTTTATGATGAAGTCAAAGAACTGGCAAATGTAAAAATCCTAACCGAACAAAACGTCCAAGACATCAAAACAGACGACAAACAAGCCACCATTACCCTAGCAAATGGCGAAAAATTAACTGCCAGTCTGCTGATTGGGGCGGACAGCCGTTTGTCTTTTGTGCGTAAAAAGCTGGGCATTGGGGCACAAATGAATGACTTTGGGCGGACGGTCATCGTGTTTCGTGTGTCGCACCCATTATCCAACGAAGCGACCGCCAGAGAGTGCTTTTTGTATGGCAGAACACTTGCCTTATTACCACTACATGACCACTTGACCAACTGCGTCATCACCCTTGATAATACCCAAACTGACACCCTGCTTAATATGAGTGGTGATGAACTTGCCTTGGAAGTACAGCGTATGATGGGCGACCAACTTGGTAAACTGACCTTAGCAGGAACCGTGCACCACTACCCACTCATGGGCGTACACGCCAACACTTTTGTGTCAGCACGCTCAGCACTCATTGGTGATAGTGCGGTGGGTATGCACCCTGTAACCGCTCATGGTTTTAATCTGGGACTGATGGGAGCAAACACACTCGCCAAACTTGTGCTAGATGCCCACCAACAAGGTCAAGACATCGCCAGTGCTGCCCTACTTCAAAAATACAACGTCCGCCATCAAGCCCACACTCGCCCACTTTATCATGGCACAAATTTGATGGTCAATCTATTTACTGATGACAAAAAAAGCATGCAAGCACTTAGAGATTTGACACTTAGGGTCAGCAATCATCTGCCCCCCGTCAAACGATGGATATCAGGACAACTGACAGGCAAATAAAAACACACCCCACAAACTGGGGTGTTTTATGTTAGGGCTTTTTTATTTCATCCAACAGCTCCAAAAAACCCGCCATATAAGCAAGCCCAATACTACTTTTACGCACGCCTGCATATAGCTGACAATACACGCCCGACCCCAAGGGACGACTGACCACCCAGCCTTTTTTTTCATATTCGCTCGCCACCCAATCAGGCAATGCCGCCACGCCCCGCTCACTTGCCACCAGTTGTATGAGCATGGCAGTCAGCTCGGTTGTGCGGATACTTTTGGGAGAGACCCCTGCTGGCTCTAAAAACTTGGCAATCACATCAAGGCGTTTATGCTCCACAGGATAAGCAATGAGTGTCTCTTTTACCAACTCATCAGGCACAATCACCCTTTGACTTGCCAAACGATGTGCAGGCGATAACACCAAACGACTTTCATAAGTAAACAAAGGTTGATAACTAATACCTTCTATTGGCAAATCACTGGCAGTAATCAGCAAATCAATATCACCATCAATGAGCATTTGATGTGGCTCTGGCTCAAATCCTGTGGCAAAATCTAGCTCCACATCGCCATAGCTTTTGCGATAGATATTTAAAATGGGCATCAACCAATCAAAACAGCTATGACACTCACTTGCCAAACGCAACCTGCCTGCCTGCCCATACGCCAAACGCCTAATATCAGCTTTGGTGCGAGCCACTTGTGGTAGGATATTGTTAGCAAGCTCCAACACCAGTTTACCTGCTGGGGTAAAACTGACAGGACGTGTACGGCGATTAACCAGTGTGATGTCGTAATAGTGTTCTAGCTCTTTTAATTGATGAGAGATGGCAGAAGCGGTTAAATTTAGCTCATCAGCAGTAGTAGCAAGCGAGCCATGACGAGCAAGGGTGGAGAGCATTTGTAGATGACGGATTTCTAACATGGCAGTTTTGATTAAAAATTTTCACCATTTTATCATAAAATCAAAATATTTTCATGATATAATGCTAATTGATGAAAAATACTCTCATAATACTGACTGCCACATTTTAGGAAAAAAACAATGCCACACCAAGAAAAAGACCCCATCATACAGATTGCAGACCTGACCCACATATTCGTGCTTTGTATTGCCATATGGGTGCTTTCTTATGTTGTACCATATACTGATGCACTCAACTTTCTAAAACTGAACGGTTGGCAGTATTGGGTGGCATTTGCAACATATATGCTGATGATACAAATCATCAGTTTTTGGGCAAAGTTTATTATCAAACAACGACTTAAACGCCAATCAAAAGCATGGCTTGATAAATGGAGTCAGCGTGTGCCACTATTGCGACTGGTGCTGATTTTAGCAATTTATATATCATTGCTATTATGTATAGCATACTCATAAGAATATCAAACGGTAGGGTTTTAGCAATGGCTTTTAACAACATGAAACGGACCATTATTTAAATGTGGCAGTTTAGATTTTATATCAAATAAAATTCATCTAAAATTGAAAAACTTGATTTTTATTCACTTAAAAAATCGGTTATGATAGCAATCATCAAAATTATTCATGAATATTTTATAAAAATGAATATTTTTAAACTTAAAATCAACACAGTTAAGGTACTATCATGACCACACCCACCACACACATTCTTGGCTATCCCCGTATCGGCGACAAACGCCAAAGCAAGTTTGCCCTAGAAAAATACTGGAAAGGCAAACAAGACAAGACTGCCACGCTTGAACAGCTGCAAGCAGTCTTTGACACCAACATTGCCGACCAAATCAACGCAGGACTTGATGTCATCACCACAGGCGATTTTGCCCATTATGATTTGGTGCTTACTTTGGCAACTGCTTTTGGTGTTGTACCGCCACGTTTTGCAGGGGCGGAGACCCTAGATACCTTTGACCGCCAGTTTTATTTTGCTCGTGGTCGCGACCACACAGGCTTGCTTGCCGATACTGCCGCTTGGCAGATGACCAAATGGTTTGACACCAACTATCACTACCTTGTGCCAGAGCTAGAAGCCGACCAAGATTTTAGCAACACCGATTTTACGCAGATTTTTAAACAAGTGGCTGATGCCAAAGCTGTACTTGCCAAACATGGCGTGGACAAAGAGCTAAAAGTGGTGCTCGTTGGTCCTTTGAGCTTTTTATATTTATCATCTTCAAAGGCAAATGACAAACTTGACCATTTGGACAAACTGCTACCCACTTATGCCAAACTACTTGCCGAACTTGGTGAGCAAGGCGTAGCATGGGTACAACTTGATGAGCCGATTTTGAGCCTAGATTTGGACGGCAAATGGCAACAAGCCTTTGAGCGAACCTATAATGGTTTGCAACGCACCCCGCCCAAACTCATTGTCGCCAGCTACTTTGACACGCTAGGCAATAACACCAACATCGCATGCAACCTACCTGTGGCAGGCATTCACATTGACATCACGCGTAGCGACTCACCAAAACAGTATCTGACCCAAGTCATTGACCATCTGCCCACCCACAAACTCCTATCAGTGGGCGTGGTGGACGGTCGCTCAGTATGGACAACTGACCAAGTGGCAGCTGCCGACATTTTGCAAGGGGCGTATGAACGTTTGGGCGAACGTCTGTGGGTAGGCACAGGGTCGTCTTTACTACATTTGCCTGTGGATTTGAGCCATGAAACTGTGCCAAGTGAGCTAAATGGCAAACTTGCCTTTGCCAAACAAAAACTGTCCGAAGTGGTGATTTGTGCCAAACTGGCAACGGGTGAAAAGACGGCTGACAGCAACGCCACCGCCCTACATTTAACCCCACTTGCCAGCCAAGCCAAAGCTCGCAGTGGCGAATTTGCCGAGCGTTATACCGCCCAACAAACCAAGCTAAATTTGCCATTGTTCCCCACCACCACCATTGGCTCATTCCCCCAAACAGACAAAATCCGCAAAGCTCGTAGCGACTGGAAAAAAGGCATACTCAGCGATGGTGATTATGAGCTTGCCATGAAAGCCGAAATTCAAAAGGCGGTTGATGAACAAGAAAAACTTGGCATTGACGTACTGGTACACGGCGAAGCGGAACGCACTGACATGGTGGAGTATTTTGCTCAGTATATGGACGGTTTTTGGTTGTCAGAAAATGGCTGGGTGCAAAGCTATGGTACTCGCTGTGTGCGCCCGCCGATTGTGGTTGGCGACATCACTCGCCCCAACGCCATGACCGTTTCTTGGACAACTTACGCCCAAAGCCTGACCGATAAGCCCATGAAAGGCATGCTCACAGGTCCTGTTACCATTCTTAACTGGTCATTTGCTCCAAGCGACACCGCCACACGAGATATTTTACGTTTGCAAATTGCCGAAGCGATTAACCAAGAAGTCGCCGACTTACAAGCATCAGGTATTGGCATCATTCAGATTGATGAGCCTGCTTTCCGTGAAGGCTTGCCACTCAAACTATCCGCCCAAGCCCATTATTGGCAAGAAGCAGTCAATGCCTTTAAGCACGCCTGCTCCATTGCTGACACAGATACTCAGATTCACACGCACATGTGTTATTCAAGTTTTCATGACTGCTTGCCCCACATCAGTGCCATGGACGCTGACGTGATTACCATTGAAACGGCTCGCTCAGGCTTGCAGCTTCTTGACGCTTTTAAGGGCAACGGCTACACCAACGCCATTGGACCAGGGGTTTATGACATTCACTCACCACGCACGCCATCAGCAGAAAATATGCAAGTGGTGATTGATGAAGCCATCAAATACGTCCCTGCCGAGCGTCTATGGGTCAATCCTGACTGCGGTCTAAAAACTCGCAACTGGGATGAGACGGTTTCTGCTCTTGCCAACATGATTGACATGACTAAACAAGTGCGTGAAGTGTACACCAAATAAACCCATAGGCAACCATCGCTTTGGGTTTTGGGTGGTTGCCAGTCTAGTCAAAAAGGAAAATTTATGTGTGAAGCCTGCAACGTCCATGATGACGATGAGATTGATTATGATAACGAGTAAGTCAGTTTGTCATCTTAGTTAATCTACCAAAACCGCTCAATCTGAGCGGTTTTGTTTTTGATTACAATTAAAAACATCAAAGGTAGAGCAATGTTGCTAATATAAGAAAATCCCAAATTTAATTTACTCAATTCGCCCGATGAATAAACCCCACTTTTACTGCACCTACTCATCTTGGCAAAGCCTACTGTATGCAGGTGGTATTTTTGTACTTATTTATAACCTAACCAATGCTTATGCCCAAATTATAGATAATACTTATGGACTCAGTCATATCACTGGTGCAGTTGATAAACACATTCCCTTTATCGCTCCTATGATTGTGCCTTATGCACTGTCATTGCCGTTATTTGTAATGAGTTTTTTTATTATTGACAGAAAGAGCTTATCTAATCTTACTTATCGGCTGATTTTAATTACTTTAATTTCTGGACTTGTTTTTTATTATTTTCCTTTAAAGTTTTCATTGGTTATCGATGTTTTTTATGATTGGGGGGTGGATTGGTCGTGGGCGTATCAGATTTTATTTTTCATAGATAAACCTTATAATCAGCTACCATCATTACACGTTGGTTTTGCTGTACTGATTGGTGTTTCGCTATATGGCACACTAAAATCTTGGCATATTTTATACACTTGGCCACTTATTATTATCTGTTTTTTAATTACCATCTCTACTGTTTTTACTTATCAGCACCAAAGCATTGATGTGTTGGCTGGTTTAATTTGTGCATTATTGGTTTATTGTGTTGAGCGTTATTTATCATCTACTTATACAGAAATACTAAAAGCAAATATTATCAAATATATCAGCCTTGCTACTGTGTGGCTGATTGTCATAAAAACACTGCCTGTTATTATATCGCAATTACCCATCACTGGCATTGCCAGTTTAATAATTGATTTTATCGCCTATCATGGTTTTATTTGCTTTTTATTGCTAGCATTTAGCTATCATCATCATAAAAACTACATTCCTGATAAATTATTATGCCAATTATTTAATAAACAACAAGGCAGATTTACGCCATTGAGCCGATTTATCTTTATCTATTTTTATGGTATTTATTATCTTCTTTGGCAAATTGCCAAATACAGCCGATTTTTACAAACAATCCAAAAGCCCATAAAAATAGACCATCATAGTGATATTTTAGCCATTGGCAGATTGCCTAAATCCCATTATGATGATAACTTTTTTCATCAATACCAAGCAATTATTTGGCTAGATATTAGTGTTGAGCTGTCTTGTGAAATAAAACATAGTAAACTGGCCAATAAAAGCCATTATATCTATCTGCCCATGCTGGATTTAACTGCTTATCAAGACTGTCATCTAATGCAATTACAACAGCAATGCCAAACCATTCAATCCATGAAAGAGAATTTATCAACCGCTCAGACGCTGATTGTCTGTCAATGTGCTATGGGGTATTCTCGCAGTGTGGTAATGATGGCGTATTTGCTCGCTTATATGGGCAGATACTCAGCCGATAATATATATACACTGATTGACAGTTATTACCCCAAAAACCGTGCTAAAAAATACATTGAACATAAACTTTTAACCGCCCTACAATAGAGTTCTTGCGAAATTCAAAAATTTTAGCTCTCAAGACTTGATTTTATTGAGTCTAAAATTTCAACAAACCTTATAAAGTGCTAATTTCTCAAGATGTCTAATCAACCAAGCTATAGTCAAAATAAGGAATGCCCATGCCTAATCATGACATTGTTTTTATGGCAAGCCTATTTATGGTGGTGATAATATTAAGACTGCTACTTGTATTTGCCAAATCTTCTGCTTTGGTGGTGATTAAGTCCATTGTTTCTTCTTGGATTTTTTTATTGGCGGTATTGTTTGTTTTTTATCTGCTTGGGTTTTGGGCAGTTGTACTGCTGTCTGTCGCCATGCTTATAAAAGGCATACATGAAATTATTAAACTTTGGCAAAGTGATATCAATAATCCACAAAAAATCATCCAGCTGTTTTTGGTTGATTTGATTTTATTGGCGTGGTTAATTATTTATTGTCTTAGCTTTGCCTGTTTATATTATCAACTTAATCAATATGGACAAACATCTATTTTACTGTGGCTAATATTTTGTGTACAAGTCAGCGATGTTTGTCAGTATATTATGGGTAAATCGCTGGGTCAGTGTTTTTTTATAGCCAAGCTCGCTCCCAGCATCAGCCCCAATAAAACCATTGAAGGTATAATATTTGGCATTCCTTTGATGGCATTATTGGCTACTTTTTTAGGCAATTATTTAACACCTTTTAATCATATGCAGAGTTTTTTATTGGCAGTGTTGTTGGGTGTATTTGGTGTGGCAGGGGATTTATTTCAGTCTTTTGTTAAAAGATGTCATCAAATTAAAGACATGGGCACTTGGCTAAAAGGTCATGGTGGCTTATTAGACCGCATTGATAGTTTGTTATTATCCCTACCTTTATTTTGGGGAATTTATCTCTTATTTTTGGTGTAATTTTTTATCTTGCTGTTGGTATTGCAATTTCATGATTTGGCTTAATAATAGCTCTGGCAAACCAGATAAAGCCCTCACCACATATTTCATTGGCTTGGGGAAAATATGTAATTTACTATTACGGTGAATGGCATGGTTAATTTCATGAACTGCTTGCTTTTCAGAGCATAAAAATGGCTTATGATGAGCATTGCCAGCATTTAATTCACGCAGTTTTTGCGTATTCACATAACCGCAAGCAATGCAATTCACGCCAATACCAAAGGGCGCTAATGCCAATTGATACGCCTGACAAATCTCTATCATTACACGTTTACATCTGGCGTATAGGCTCATTTGCTCAAAATTCAATAATCCTGCCACAGAAGAAATGGCAATGAGATGGGTGTTTTTGGGGTGCTGTTTTAATTGCGTACTCGCCCATTCAAAACACTGACAAAAGGCTTGCAAATTTACCGCCAATATTTGCTCACTTTGGACTTTGGATAAGTTTAATTTGCGTTCATTATAATACATCCCTGCACTATAAATAAAATGCGTCATGGGTGTATTAGCCAATTCATCAAATAACTGCTGTCTTTGGCGGGCATCAGTAATATCGCATTGCTTAATGGTGAGATTATCGTTAGTTTGATAATACGAATTTAAGGTATTGATTTTATCGGCATTGCTACCAACGATGGTTACTTGCCATGATTTGTCCAGATAATCATTGGCAAGTGCCAGCCCAATACCGCTGGTACCCCCGATGATTACGCAGTGTTTATGATGAGTTGTCATGATTTAATAAATACGCCTTGGTTGTTTGATAGCCATAGTGGTATTGTTGATGGGCGATTTGTTTAAATGTATTAAATGTCGGATATACGCCCTGAATACAGCCCTTTTGCCAATGAAAACGCTTGCCAATGAGCGCGGGCACATGTCGCCGACTGTCCGCTAAGGGTAGCCAATGCACCATCGCAGGGTGTGTTTTTTGTTTGACTTCGCTTAGCCTGACATTGGGGTCAAAGCCAAAGCATGAGCCTATTGCGGGGCTGGCAAGTAGCTTATCATAGGGCGTTTTGTCATCAATAAATACTTCATCAGCAAGCACACTCGCCAGCTCCACAGGAGTCAAATCCAGCACCCCGCCAAACAGCGTCTGCCCGTCATGGTGGGTGGGCGACAGATAATACATATCACTAATGGAAGCACGCACCGCTACCGCTAGGGGCAAATCCTGTACTGCCACTGTGGGGGCAACTCGCTTAGGCTGATGGTCATGCAAGACACAAGGTACACCGTCTAGCCATGTACACACATCAGCACTAACCGCAGCAGATGGACGCAGTAATGACTGCCAGCAATAGCCCGTATCTACAGTCTGCAGTCGACTAAGAACCATTAAACTGGCGATGGTTTGTTCCGATGGACTGGGCAAGTTGGTTGGGATTTGGGCTGGGTTTTGAGCCAGATTTTGGGTTAAATCTTGGCTTAATATTTGAGTGAGTTTATCGCTTTGCCACAGCGGGTAATCGCCTTCATCTTTGATGGCAAATAGGGCTTGGCTGTACAGGCTGTCAAGCGTTTTTTGGCTTAGGGCGTGTTTTGATTTGTCTGGCTTTAAGCTGATAAAACGCCGTGTGGCAGGCAACACAAACGCCATGCGATGAGCAGGCACAACACCATAAAATCGGCAAAACATCTGATAAGCGGTGGGGCTTTGTAATAATACCAATGCCATCTTCGGCTCAGGGGCAAGTTCCAAAAACGCCGCTGCAAACGCCCCGCCACAGATTGCCAAGACGATATCAGGGCGTTTGCCAGTCTCACACAACGCCTGATAGACACCCAAGTAATAGCCAAAACGCAAACCGCCACCTGCAAAAACCACCGCCCGCCGATAGGGCTTGGCAGGTGTTTGATTGTGTTTTGTCATATTTTTTTGGCAAGCGACACGCTAAAAATACCAAACTTATCAATCTTCATAGCAATCTTTTTAAAGCCTGCCTGCTCGGCAAGTTGGTCCATCTCCGCTTGACTGCGACAGCGCATAATCCAGTCTTTGCCCCGATGATTGGTGAGCGTTTTACCGATAAACTCTTGCTCTGGGTGCCACGGCTGATTGGTATAAATCAAGTAGCCACCATCGCTTAGCGAGCGGTGAATGCCTGTCAGTGCTGTTTTTATCAAAGCATTGTCAGAAAACAGCTCAAACACCCCTGAAGCAATTGCGACATCTGCCACTTGCTCATCATAAGTAGCCAGCTCAAATGCGTCCATTTGCTCGGCTTGAACACGCTTGCCTAGCCCCAAGGTTTGAATTTTTTGGCTCATCACTTTTACATTGTGCGTGTCATAATCACGCAGGCACAGTTGTAAATTAGGGTACGTCTGTGCCAGCTCAAAGGCATAAAAGCCGTTACCACTGGCGATATCTAGCAGTCGTGGAGTGTCGCTTTGTATGGACGATAGGACAATGCTTGCCAACTCAAGCAAATGGGCTTTACGAATGCGAATGCCCTGCCAGCCGATGTTATTGAGATAAAACCTATCCACCCATTTGCCAAGCATATTTTTGCCATTGGGCTGATTTTGATAGACTTTGTCCAGTGAACTGCCCGAATCAAAACCATGCCGAACCCCCATTGCCACGCTATCGCTTATCCAGCCCAATTTTTCAATCGCCAGACGTGTCAGGACAAATTGTGGATTAAACTCCTTTGCCATGAAAGCTTCGATTCGCTCTTGGCTATGGCGTTTGGCGTGCTCACTGCTTTTATCAGCGTCCGTTAAATCCACAGGTGTAAAGGGTGTGGCAAACACTTCATCAGCAAAAGCGATACAGTCTTGATAGACATCAGCCTTGTTAGTTTCATGAAAAATAGCATGAAAACTGTCCGTATAATATTGCCACCGCTTCACAGGCGAACGCAGACGCTCATAAAAGGTGCGTATCGCGCCTTTATTCACGACAAAATCCTTGCCAGCACACAACACCATCGTGGGTACAGTAATCGCCCCAGCGTCATCGAGCAGTCGCTGACCTGTCAAGATTGAGTCAATCAATAAATCGCGTGAAATGCTCGTGGAGATGAGTGCATCATCGTTATAGGCTTGCTGAGCGTGCTGGTCGTGGGTGAGAACTTTGGCTTTGACATAGCTAGATACGCGGCTCATTACGCCTACCTTTTGGGCAAATTGCAAGGCGGGCAGGGCAAAGGGCACATATAGGCGAATGGCAAGGGCAGGTGTACCCAGTATCATGCTACGCACTTTGGGGGCGTAGTCATGCACCCAAGCGATTGCCATCAATGCCCCAAGACTGCTGGCACAGAGCATAATTTGGCTGTCATCGACAGTCATCAGTTGGCGAATCTCTGCCACAAACTCATCCAAATCCGCCACCAAGCAAGAAAAGCTCTCAGCATGGTCTCGCTCACCTTCGGACAAACCATTACCCCGTGCGTCCCATGCAAATACCTGATAACCCGCCTGCACAAAGGCAAGTGCCATCTCGGTAAGCCGTGCCGAATGCTCATGCCCACGGTGTAAGAACACCATCACTTTTTTATCACTGGAGGTAAGTGTATCAAGGGGCCGACCCAACCAATAACGATAAAAAATAAAGGTGCCATCACTGGCATGAAAGCCACTTTCTGTAGAGATGATTTTATCGGGCATCATGTCTAACTCCTGTATTGGCATACCCCAAGGCAAGGGTGCGATTATAGATGGTTTTAAGCAGTAACAATTGAGCGATGATAAGTAACTGACGGGCTTTGGGCTGACTAAGTGTAAACCTAAAGCCCAGATACACGCCCAGCACCCCAAGCACCAAGGCACGGTCGCTTTTGCCTAAAGGACCATGATTGGCTCGCTTGCTTGTACTGATACTTGCCCAAATTGCCACGAGTTCACTGATGGTACTAAGTGCCATCACACGATATAGACCGTGGCGATTGCTGTGGTTTAGGCGGGATGATAGACTAAAGAGTAGTAAGGCATCAGAGACTAAATCGCCTACTTCATTTAGCACCGCCCCCAAAGCACTCGCCTGTCCGTGTTCTTTTGCCATCATGCCATCAATGGCATTCATCGCCATGCGGATAAATAGTCCCGCTGGCAGTGCATACCACCACGCTGGGTTTTGTTGGCTGCGTTTGGCGACCACATGGGCAACACCGCCACTGAGTACAACCGCTGAAATAGTCACATGATTGGCATGTACGCCATGAGCGACGAGCTTTTGGCTGATGGGGCGTAGCAGGTTTTGAAATTGGCGTTTAAACTGATAAATGGACATGATTATAATTCATCACTTAAAGTTTTATGAAAAAACTATTTTACCATCCATGAAGACAAAAAACCAAGGTGGCATGCCGCACTGCTAGACATGGTGCATCGCCTTGGTTAAGTATTGTTTAGGGCGTGCTGAATATTGGTTTTTTGCAATTAAAAGTGAGATAAATCGCTAAACTATCTTCAGAAAAGCTTGCAGGTAATATAAGTATATTGGCAAAAACTTTGACGAAGGCCCGACTATTTAAACCTTTAAGCATAAACTTGATTTTATCAACATTTAAGTAGTTGGGTAATGTAAAAATAACACGCCAAACAATTAACATAAAAGCGTATGGTTAAGCTGTGTAACGAATGTTCAGCAAGCCCTAACACAAGTAACATCATAACATAAAATAAGGGCGTTGGTATAAAAAAATCGCACCCTTGGGGCGTACTTGTCATGCTGGTATTAAAAGATAAGGTGCTAAGATTTAGTGAGATTCGCCGTAGTATTGATAGAATTAGCGAACGTATGCTCACTCAAACCCTACAAAACCTTGAAAAAGACGGCATGCTGATTCGCACATCCTACAACAGCGTACCACCGCACGTGGATTATCGCTTGACCGAATACGGTCAGCAAGCCAGTAGCAAAATCGCCGATTTGGTGGGTTGGCTTGAAGAAAATTTAGTGGGGATTTTAAACAGTTCTGTTGATAAATGACATAAAATTTATCCAACCTTAAAATTATAATCAGGAGAAATTATATCAAGCAACTGCCATTTTTCTTTATCATAAGCATGACAATTATGTCGCCACAGAAACTCAACAAATCATTCAAAATCATATTTTTGATAAAGATTATTCAGGCTCACCACCATTCCCAAAACAAAAATTATTATTAAATCAAGCAACCGAACGATTTAAATTTATGGCGATATTGATGAAGACATGGCGTATCTTAAAGAAATGTTATTTATTTTAAATCAAATTGAACAAAGTTTTAATGTGGTTATTTTAAATACTGCATAGCCAAAATGCTTAAAAACCCCACTTAGACATTCTAAGTAGGGTTTGATGTGTGATATTGGACTTAGAAGTCCATACGCACGCCTGCTTTTGCCCCATATTGGGTAACTTTTTGCCCTTCAAATTTGCCCAAATAGTTATATTCTACCGCACCATCTAGGGCAAGGTTTGGGGCAACTTGGTATTGTACGCCAGCCACCGCTCCCATGCCTGTACGAGTAACGTGTTTAGAATGATGTCCATCACCTTTACCGCTTAGACGGGTGGCGGATGCTTTGACACCCAAATAAGGCGTTAAAGGCGTGTCATTTTTAAAATCATAAATGGCTGATGCCCCAACAGAATGGGCTTTCATCTTAAAATTTGTGCCTTTTTGGTTGAAATCACCATTAGCAATATGGGTATAATCTACCGCAAATCTTGCCCCACTGTCCATCGCTTTACCAACAGCCACGCCATAAGAAATTGTGTCATCACCACCTGAAACACCATCCACCTTAACACGAGCATAGCCCACATCAGCCTGAACATAATAACCATTTTGGGCGGTGGCAAGGGCAGGAATGGCAAGCAAAGTCGCTAAAATAAACTTTTTCATAAAAATCCTTACACAGAATAACAAAAAACTACATTATCATTGTACCCTGAGTTAAGATTTTTGCAATCACCATCAGACAAAAGATGAATTTTGGGTTTTTAGTGGTTAAAATTAAGCACTTTGATGGGCTGCATTCGCCCGTTTGTCCACACTTGTCCTAGCCCAACAAACTTCTTCCCTTGATATAGACGGATTTGTTGTGTGTCATCATCAAAAACAACATCACTCAACCTATCTTTGATGTTCAGCCGTTGCCCCATACCAATCCGCCTAGTCTCATCACCAGTCAAGGACACCTTTGGCAAATGTGTCAGCAAGGCATCTATTGACAGTAGCCGACCAAATCGCTCATCAAACGCCATCTTATCAAGCTCATCAAGCCTGATACTGTCTGCCACGTCAAACCCACCCGTAGCCGTACGGTGCAAAGCGGTCAAATGCCCCACCATGCCAAGTTGCTCGGCAATGTTTTGGGCAAGCACACGCACATAAGTGCCTTTTGAGCAAACCACACAAAGCTGTATTTCATCATCGCTCAGTTTGGTTAAAGTCAGCTTGTAAATCGTGATGGTGCGTGCTTGACGCTCAACATCTATGCCATCTCGGGCATATTCATAGAGTTTTTTGCCATCTTTTTTTAGTGCAGAGTACATGGGCGGGATTTGTTCTTGCTTGCCGACCAAGGTCTGGGCAAGCTCATCAAGCTGCTGCTGACTAAATGGCAAAACCGCACTGGTGGCGATGATTTTTCCTTCTTTGTCGCCTGTGTCGGTTTCATCACCAAGTTTAATGGTGGCGGTATAGCTTTTATCAGCATCCAAACCAAATTGGCTAAATTTAGTGGCTTCCCCAAAACAAATGGGAAGCAAGCCGGTTGCCATCGGGTCAAGCGTGCCTGTATGCCCTGCTTTTTTGCTGTCAAATTCTGCGGACATAAACAAACATTTGGCACCAGCTAGTGCCGAATGTGAGCTGATACCGCTAGGTTTGTTTAACAGTAGGATGCCAACAACTTGCTTTTTGGCGTGATTGTTTGCCATCACACATCATCCACAGTATCATCAGAAGTGGTGGCGGTTTTTTGCATGGCTTGATTGACCAGATTCATCATGTGATTGCCATGAGCGACCACTTCATCATAATGAAATCTAAGACGTGGTGTGGTGCGAGTTTTCATGGTTTGCGACAGTTGTGTGCGTAAAAATCCTGACGCATTTTTTAACACATTAAGACTTTCTTGATGGGCTTCTTTGTTCATACCGCCATCTTGGGACGGCTCCAAAATCGTTACATACACATCAGCATAACCCAAATCAGGGCTGATTTTGACAGCAGAAATGGTAACAAAGCCTGTCAGACGCGGGTCGTTAATCTCATCACGGATAAGTACTGACAAAGCACGCTGAATTTGGTCAGCTAAGCGTTGTAGGCGTTGGTTCATGATTATTTCCTATTTGATATATTGATGGCTAAAACCCCACACTTGGTGGGGCTTTGTTTTTTATTTGGGTTACAGTTCACGCTTGACTTCATGAATCTCATACACTTCAATCAAATCACCTGCCATGACTTCATAACCTTTCACCGCCAAACCACACTCCATGCCAGCTTTGACTTCGGTAACGTCGTCTTTATAACGGCGTAGTGATTGTAATTGACCTGTAAAGATGACCTTATCATCACGCAAGACTCGGATTGGTTTGTTGCGATAAATGACACCTTCTTGCACCATACAGCCTGCTGCCGCCCCAAATTTGCTAGAACGGAAGACTTCACGCACCTGTGCAATGCCCAAAATTTGCTCACGGTGTTCAGGGGCAAGCATACCACTCATCGCCAATTTAACATCGTCTATCAAGCCATAAATCACGCTATAATAACGAATGTCAATGCCCGCTTCGTCTGCTTTACGCTTGCCTGCGGTGTCAGCACGCACGTTAAACCCTAGTAGTACCGCTTCACTAGATTCTGCCAAAATCACATCCGATTCACTAATCGCGCCCACACCAGAGCTGATGATACGCACTTTGACTTCATCAGTAGAAAGCTCATTTAATGCCCCTGTCAGGGCATCTAACGTACCACGCACGTCTGTTTTTAGGATAATGTTCAAAGTGGCAGCTTCTTTGCCCATGTTTTCAAACATATTTTCAAGACGCATTTTGTTTTGGCGTTCCAATAGGCGTTCGCGCTCACGAGCGATACGAAAATCTGCCACTTCACGAGCTTTTTTCTCATCAGAAACCACCAAAAACTCAGAGCCTGCCATAGGAGCATCAGGCAAACCCAAAATCTCCACAGGAATGGAAGGTCCTGCCGATTTGATACGCTGACCATTTTCATCCGTCATCGCACGCACTTTGCCATAAAACTCCCCTGCTAAAACCAAATCGCCTTGTTTTAAGGTGCCTTTTTTAACCAACAGACTTGCCACTGCACCACGACCCTTATCAAGGCGTGATTCAATCACAAAACCCTGCGCTGAACCGTCCACAGGGGCAGTTAGCTCCATGATTTCAGCTTGAATGCTGATGGTTTCTAACAGCTCATCAATGCCCGTGCCTTTTTTGGCAGAAACCTTCACCAGTGATGTGTCTCCGCCCCATGCGTCTGTGATGATTTCTTTAACAGACAGCTCGTTAAGCACACGTTCAGGGTCAATGCCTTCTTTGTCCATCTTGTTCATGGCGACAATAATCGGCGTGCCCGCTGCTCGTGCGTGGTCAATCGCTTCAATGGTTTGTGGCATCACGCCATCATCAGCCGCCACGACCAACACCACAATGTCAGTTACCTTTGCCCCACGAGAACGCATGGCAGTAAAGGCGGCGTGTCCGGGCGTGTCAAGAAAGGTAATCACACCACGCTCAGTTTTGACATGATAGGCACCGATATGCTGAGTAATGCCACCTGCTTCACCAATGGCAACTTTGGTTTCACGGATTTTATCAAGCAATGATGTCTTACCGTGGTCAACGTGCCCCATGATGGTAACGACAGGGGGGCGAGTCTGAACGTTGCCTTGTTTTTCGTCCACTGACTCTTGTAGGTCATCTTCTAGCTTGGTATCAGACACCAATACCAAATTATGCCCAAACTCTTCCACCACAAGCCCTGCGGTATCTTGGTCAATGGTATCAGATTCACGCACCATCTCGCCCATTTTCATCAATGTCTTGATGACTTCACGCACTTTGACCGCCATTTTTTGGGCAAGGTCAGAAACCACAATGCTCTCGCCAATCTCCACATTATAGACGATTTTTTCTACGGGCATCTCAAACTTATGTTTGCCTGCTTGTGATGATTTTAGACCACGAGTTTTGGTTTTGATTTCAAGCTCTTCTTTGCCTTTTTTCTTGCCAGTTTTGCTTCTGTTGCCACCACCGCCACGCTTAATCTCACGGCGTTCTTTCTCAAAAGACTCTTCTAGTGCTGCCCCAACAAGCCCCTTGGCAAGTGGCTCATCTTTATGGCGCACCACCGCACTTGATGTGTCTTCTTTGTCATCATACTGACTTGCCATTTGTTTCATCTGCTCCAACGTGCGATTTTGGGCATCAATGGCGGCTTTACGGCGGTTTTGGGCTTCTATCTCACGCAGTCTTTGCTCTTCGGCCTCACGAAGTTTACGAGCTTCTTTTTCAGCCGCTGTTTCTTGTTTGGTAGGTTTTTTGGTGGCGGGTTTTTTGTCGGCTTTGTCAGCTTTATTGGCTTTTTTCACCGTGCTGGCACTGACCACGCTGTTTGATTTGTCATCATCTTTTTTGATTTTTTTGACAACCACAGATGCAGTTGGCTGACTGGCTTTTTCAGCCGAACCACTATTGGCACGCATGGACGCAAGCACAGCTTCTTGGCGTTCTTGGGCTTGTTTTTTGCTACGTTCTTCGGCTTGTTTGGCTTCTAGCTCTTTAATGCGAGCTTCTGCTTGGGCTTGTTTGGCTTTGGTGGCATCTTCGCTGATTTTTGCAACATCAGGTTTTTCAAACACCAAATTTTTTGATTTTACCACATTGACTTTTTTGGCTTTACCGCTTGTGTCGGTAATTTTAGCGGTGGTGGTGGTTTTAGATTTTAAGCTAATGCGAGATTTGGGTTTGTCGCCGTGGCTTGTTTTTAAGAATGCCACCAGTTGCTCTTGCTCGCTATCACTCACCACGTCATTTTCGCCACGCATGGATAGACCAGCTTCTTTTAGCTGAGCCAAAAGAGCCTCAGGGGTTTTTTTGGAGAGTTTTGCCAACTCTTTGACGGTTTTTTCTGCCATTGTGTTACCTAAAATTTTTTAAATTTGACAAATGTCGCAACAAATACTGTTGCCCTAATATGTGCCAAATCCTGTTTAGGTGGATTTGGCAGTTAATCGCTGAGCATATTCATGACTGATGTCCATCAATATGCACACATACTGACGTTCTCATGGTCAGTCAAACCACGATTGGCGAGCATTCATGATAAGTTTGCCAGCCAACTCACTTCCTAGCCCTTCAATATCTTCAATATCAAAAATCGCCTGTTCAGCTAGGTCATCTAGTGTCAAAATATCACGCTCAGCCAGTTTATAAGCAATTGCAGGCGTCATATCTTCTAAGGCAAGTAGCTCACCACTTGGCTCTTTGATGTTTTGTTGGCGAAGTAACTCATCAGCAATCACCACTTCTTTGGCACGCTCTTGAATCATGCCAATCACTTCATCATCAAGACCTTCAATGTCATAAAAGGTCTCGGCAGGCACATAAGCGACTTCTTCAATATTTTTAAAGCCAACTTCCACCAATGCTTCTGCCAAATCCTTATCCACTTCCAAACGCTCATAAAACATCTCAATGATGGCTTGGCTTTCGGTGGCTTGACGTTCAGCATATTCAGATTCTAGCATCATGTTTAATTTGTAGCCTGTCAAATCAGACGCCAAACGAACGTTTTGCCCTTGTGAACCAATGGCACGAGCAAGCTGGTCATTGGTTGCAAAAATGATGTCAGCCGTTTGATTGTCTTCATCAAGCACGATACTAGATACGTCCGCAGGCTCTAACGCACTGATGATATATTGGGCAGCATCATCACTCCACACCACCACATCGATACGCTCTCCATCAAGCTCACCTTGTACCGCTTGGATACGAGTACCACGCATACCAATACACGCACCCACAGGGTCAATGCGGTTGTCATGAGTTTTTACTGACACCTTGGCACGCAATCCCGGCAGACGAGCCACATCACGAATCTCAATAATTCCTTCGCCAATCTCTGGCACTTCTTTGGTCATCAAAGCTTTGAGCATCTCTTTGCTGGCACGTGATAACAAAATTTGAGAGCCACGATTGTCTCGGTTTACCTGTGCAAGCAAACAAGTAACACGCGATTTTGTACGCAACACTTCACGGGGCAAGGCTTGGTCTTTTGGCAAATAGCCTTCCGCTCCATCACCTAAATCAATCACATAACCATCACGGCTTTGTTTTTTAACTTCTCCTGTAACCAACTCACCCACACGAGCTTCAAAAGCATCGGCAATCAACGCCCGCTCTGCTTCACGGATTTTTTGGATAATCACTTGCTTGGCTTGGGTTGCTGCAATCCGCCCAAACTCAATAGACTCAATCTGCTCTTCAATCACATCGCCAATTTGATATTCATTTTCGTCCAAATCACTAATGGCTTTTTGACAAGCAGGCATTTCATGGTCTTCATCTGCCACCACCGTCCAAAAACGATAAGTGTCATACTCACCTGTTTTGCGGTTGATGGCAACACGAATGGCAACTTCTGGCTGTTCGGTATAGACTTTTTTCTTGGTGGAAAAAACAAGTGCCTGCTCAATCGCTTGAAAAACATCTTCTGGGTCTAAGCCTTTTTCATTACTAACTGTCTCAACAACGGTTAAAATCTCACGACTCATGGGTTCACCTTTGTGTTTATTCTGTGTATTTTAATTTAAAATCAATCTTGATAAATCAGATGAGCCTTATCCACATTATCAAAAGCGATGTCAAATGCCAGTTTATCTTCGGTAACAACTTTCATATGAGTGTCGTTTGTTTCCATCAAGCGACCTGTTACTTTACGGCGTTTGCTGTCGCCTTGACCGATGGCATGAATCAAACGCAAGCTCACCATCTCACCAACAAACATCGCCACCTGCTCAGGGGTAAATAATGGACGGTCAAAACCCGGACTTGACACTTCTAATACATACTCACCTGCAATGGGGTCATGCACGTCCAACACGCCTGACACCTGATGATTGACCGCCGAGCAGTCTTCTATGGTAATGTGTTCACCAAGATTGCGTTGCTCAGCATTGACTTCAATATAAATTCTTAGCAAAGATTTACGCCCTTGTGGCATAAATTCAATCCCCCAAAGCTCCACACCACACGCACGCACGGCAGGGGCGATGATTTGGGAAAGTTCTAAAATTTTAGAAGAAGGTTTCATCTAATGGCTTATCCTTAAAAATCAAAGAGTATGCTGAACTTTTATACACATTTATCATGGCAAATCAACAACCACAAACGTGTTTTTATCTAAAAAACAGACAAATATCAACACGCCGACATGCTCATTCTAACATAAATTTGCCAAAAACCTAAATGACAAGTGCAAAAAAGCCCACAATCTAGGCGGGCTTTAAGTGTCAAAATCAGCCGAGTTTTTATCAAAAGATAAAAACCTTATCATCAGATAAGGATTTTAAATATGGTAGCGGGGGCTGGATTTGAACCAACGACCTTCGGGTTATGAGCCCGACGAGCTACCAGACTGCTCCACCCCGCATCAATTTAGAACGCCATTATAACACAATCTTTAAGACTGTCAAGCATTTTTAAAAATATTTTAAAAAAAACCGCCCTTAGGACGGTTTTGGCTGTCATCAGTCATAGTCAAACATGGCACTGATGGACTCTTCGTTATTGATACGGCGAAGGCTCTCAGCAAGCATGGGTGCGATAGACACTTGGCGGATTTTTGGACACGCCTTGGCTTTGTCATTTAAAGGAATGGTGTCTGTAACCACAATCTCATCCAAGGCAGAATTTGTAATGGTCTCTACCGCCTTGCCTGACAGTACAGGGTGCGTGATATAACCCACCACACGTCTTGCCCCTTTGTCTTTTAGGGCTTGGGCAGCTTTACACAAAGTGCCTGCGGTATCAACAATGTCATCTACAATCACACAATCACGGTCTTTAACATCGCCAATGATGTGCATGACTTCTGATTCATTGGCACGAGCTCGGCGTTTATCAATAATGGCAAGGTCAGTATCGCCCAAAGATTTTGCCATGGCTCTTGCTCGCACCACCCCACCAACGTCAGGGGATACCACCATCAAATTTTCATAATTTTGCTGTTTTAAATCATTTAACAAAATGGGCGTGCCATACAGATTATCCACAGGAATGTCAAAGAACCCTTGAATTTGGTCGGCGTGCAAATCCACCACCATCACACGGTCAATGCCACCAATAGACAACATATCTGCCACCACACGAGCAGAGATTGGCACACGAGCAGAACGGCTACGGCGGTCTTGACGAGCATATCCAAAATAAGGAATGACAGCGGTAATTCGCCCAGCACTAGAACGGCGTAACGCATCAGCCAACAGCACCACTTCCATCAAATGGTCATTGGTTGGGGCACAGGTGGGCTGTAAAATAAACACATCTTTGCCACGCACATTTTCTTTGATTTCAACAGCAATCTCACCATCAGAAAAACGGTTAATATTTGCTTTACTAAGTGGAATGTGTAGGTGATTGGCAACAGTTTGGGCAAGCTCAGGATTGGCACTACCTGAAAAGACAGCCATATATGACATAAAAAATCCTAGGTTGGACAATGAAAAAATAGGTTTAGCACCCATTATTTTATCATTTTTACCCAAAAATCACAAAAAGAAATGCCAAGAATGATTTATCATAAAAACAAAAAAACCAATCATTAAAGATTGGTTTTAAATATGGCAGGGGTAGCTGGACTCGAACCAACGAATGTCAGGATCAAAACCTGATGCCTTACCAACTTGGCGATACCCCTGTATAGGGGGCATATTATACCTAAGCTTTTTAAAATAGCAAGTAATTTTTGGATATTTTTTAAAAAATTTTATAACTTACTGATTTTATACACCAAATAATGAGCTTGCTTTTACCGCTCGGCATGGGGCATGTTTGATGATATATTGAATTTGATGGTCATTTAGGGTATATCGCAGTGGCAAAAACACCGTGCTACCTGTGCCTGTTAAACGAGCGGTGGCATTGGTTTGAGCTTGGAGCGTGCGCAAATAATCAAGGGCTTGTTTGATGGGAGCAGCTGCCATGACAATGTGCTCAAACGCATTATGAAATGGCGCGTGCAAATTATCCAAAAACCGCTCTATTTGACCATTGATGTCATCAATGATGGGCGTATTTTTTACCAAATGGGGGTGCGTAAACAGTTTGGCAGTGCTGACAGCCACTTTTGGCATCAGCAGCAGATAGTCCTGATGTGGCAAATCAATCGGACTGAGTTTATCGCCAATACCCACCGCCACAGCATCTGTTTTGTGCAGATGTGCAAACACAAAAAACGGCACGTCCGCCCCAAGCGTACTGGCAATTTTAATCAGCTCATTCACCCCCAAATGCAGACCCCACAGCTCATTGATGGCAATCAGTGTCATCGCACAGTTACTAGAACCACCACCCAATCCTGCCCCCATGGGAATGACTTTATCTAGCACAATCTCCACAGGCGATGCGTAGGCAGGAAATTGTTTGGCAAGCACATTAACTGCTTTGGTGATGAGATTGTCTGCCATATTACCTACATTATCTGCCCCCAAAAGATTTACCAATTGCGTGCCACTTTTTTGACGAAAGGTGAGTGTATCACCAAAATCCAAAGCACGAAATACCGTTTGTAATTCATGATAACCATCTTCACGCTGAGCATTGATGTGTAAAAACAGATTGATTTTAGCTGGCGAAAAAAGCTCTATGGTTTTCATAAAAACTCGCTGAGTGTGTTAAGATGATTTTGGTGTTTTATGGCTGTGTTTGTATTTATGTAGCTGTCATGTTATGGGGGCTGAATTGTTTAAATATTAAAAATTTAGGCACATCAACCCAACGACAAAAACCATCATTGCAAATGCGTGATGGTCATCACCACCTTATGCCCGTCCACATGATGAATGCTAAGTCGGCTAGGATAAATGGCGTGTTTTGGATATTCAAAATTTGCTTGCCAGTCGCCATGAGTACTGTGGGTCAATCTGCCATCTTGGTAAGTTGGCGTATCGTCATCAGGAGAAGTGCGACCTAGCACCCAAAAAGGCAGCTGACTGATGGGAGCTTGCCAACCTGTCGCCCGAAACAACAAAGATTCAGGACTATCAGCAGTAATCACCCCCGTGCGTTCGCTTGTGAGTGTGGCAGTTTGACCATCAAACGTGATGGTGGTCGCTCCCATGCCCAATGCCCCTGTCAGCTCCACCCCAAACCGCTTATCATCTTGCCCCCAAGTATAAAAAGCACTGCCTGCTTGCACGCCTTCATGTGTCTTGGTGGTGATGCCGATTTTGCCAGTGATGTCAAATCTCATCGCACCATCGGTCGTGTTGTGTGTGTTTGGTGCGGTCGCAACAGGAAGTGTTTGGCACGCCCCAAGCAGGATACCCATCATTAAGATGGTGCTGTATTTTAGATATTTGGGTCGTAATGAATGGATAAAATGGTGTGGCTGTTGCATGATGATTTTGATTGTCTTATTGTGGATTTTGGCTAAAATTGGTCTTAATGAATATGCGTTTGTTTTACGCTTAATGCAAACTCATGGGTCATTTAATACTCCTGAGCTTCAACGCCTGTACGATTTTGACCAAAAGCAAAACGCTGTTGTAACTCGCCCAATAGCTCTGCCACCTTTGTGCCATTGCCCATGCCTTGATATGCTCTAAGCAGAATAATACCCACAGGCAAACTTGGCTCAACATCATAAGGGGTTTGCAGATAATCAATAACTGCTTGATAGTCGCCTTTGGTGTGGGCAAGCTGAGCAAGCACCATCAAGGCATCAAGTTGAAGCTGACTGTCATAAGCAGGATCGCTGACTTCCAATTGACTGATGTTGGTGGCGATGGTTTGTGCTTCTTGGTCGTCTGGGTTTTGTAACAAGCGAACTTTGGCATCAGCAAGCTGATACTCCAAATGATAAGGATCAATGGCAAGCAGTTTATCCAACGTACCCCGTTTGTCTTCAAAACTTAGCTCATTTTCTAACAGTTTATAACTGGCAAACAACAAACGGTCATCGTCAGGGTTTTCACGATTGGCACTACTTAACAGCTCGCTGGCTAAGTCTTTTTTGCCCTGACTTATCAAAATCTCTGCCTGCAAAATATAACTGTCTGCGGTAAATACTTCATATTCTTCACGCAGTCGCACCAAAGTCGCCATTGCTTTATCCACATCATTATGAAGCAAATAAAACCCCACCACTTTGGTGCGTGCGTCCAAAACGTGTTCACGGTCTTTGACTTTTTCATAATAACTAAGTGCTGCATCAACATCGCCACTTCGTTCGTGGCTGATGCCCAAATAATAATTAGCTCGACTGGCATACTCAGGATTTTTGGCAAGCCCTTTTAATATGTCGCTTGCTTGTGCCAAATGATGACTGTCAATACCAACCAATGCCGTCAAAAGTGAAACTTCTGGGTTATTGGTTTGCTTGTGAGCAATCAGCAAAAGTTGCCACGCTTGTTCTAGCTGACCGTTTTCTATGTGATGACGAATCTCATACAAATGCAATTCTTTTTCGGCAGGTAGCTGTTTTCGCTTGGTACGGATAAATGACCACATTTCATCAAGGCGTCCTGCTTGCCTTAAAATATCTACTTTTAGATTGATATAAGCCAGATTATTAGGCTCACTCATCAATGCCTTATCAACATGAAGCAGTGCAGGTGGATACTCACCCATATTAAACAGCAAACCTGCTCTTAATACTGAGATGGCGGCATTATCATCATCCAGCTCTTGTAAAGCAAAAAATAGATTGCGTTGGTCGGCATGGTCGGTGGGCACAATCCCTGTCAAAATCTGCGTTAAATCCGCCCTATCATCATATTGCAAAATCATGGCAATCATTTGGGTGGCTTGGTTGTAGTCTTTGGCTTTTAATGCCAAATGTGCCACATAAAACCATGCAGGGATATGGTCGGTATTTATCATCTGCCAAGCGGTTGCAAAATGCAGCGATTCAATGGGGTCTTCATATTCTATTGATAACGCCAAAGCCCGCTCAAAAACAGCCGTAGCATTTCTTTTAAAGCTCTCCGCCTTATAAATACTCAAAGCCTGTGCAATGTCGCCACGGTCAGCATAAAACTCCGCCAAAAGCAATGCGTACAAATCAGGCTCGTCCAGCACAGGTGTGGTGTCATCTGCACTTAACACATCGTCTAATAAAATGCTAGGTATTTTTAAATCGTCTGATGAAGAAGGGGTGTTTTGTACACCATCATCGTTTGACTGAGATGGCTCATCTGTGGTAACTAACTCCTGCTCTTCATGGGCAGGTGGGGATTGTGTGTGTTCTTGGGTGCTGTGTTTGCCTTTATAAAATGGCAGTAGAATTTTTAGTAATGAGTCAAACACGCCTGCCTGTGCTGGCAAGGTTGTCATCATGGACGATACCAAAATCGCCACACTGACTTTTTTACCAAACTGTCTTAACAAACAGGTATATAAAAAAATGGCATTGAACAACATGGATTTTTTAACAAAAAGACACAATCGCCCTAGCTGTCTTAGGGCGTGTCGTTTGCTTGTTGTTAGTTGCCATATGCTCATCTAGCCCACCTACGCCAATACCCGATAGTCAAGCCATCGGATTATTATAACTGATGAAGGCAGATGATTTCAAGTGTAACAAAATGTTATTAGCCCAAACGCTCTGGCAGATTGACATTCATCTCCAAAATGTCCATGTCTTCTTCTTTGCGTTGTTGGATATTCACATCACTCATGCGAACACCTGATACATAACGATTAATCACTTCCAAAATTTCCTGTTTCATCTCATCAACGCGTTCAGGTGGCAAACGGTCGTTAAGATGATGAGTGGCAACAATGACTTTAAGCCTATCCTTGGCAATAGATGCACTGGTCTGTTTGCTAGAATCCCCAAAAAATGAACCAAAAAAACCTTTTGACATACTAACCCCCAAAGAATCTTGCAAGCAAGCCTTTTTTCTTGACTTGTATGTGGCGACGTGGGCGTTCTTCACCCAAAAAACGTGCCACAATATCATCATAGCATTGACCTGCGGCAGAGTCTTTATAAAAAATCACGGGCTGACCACAGTTGGATGCTTCCAATACAGCATTACTTTCAGGCACAACGCCAATCAGTGGCACTCTTAAAATGTCATCAGCAATGTCATCAATCCCCATCATCTCACCACGGTCAGCACGCTCAGGATTGTAGCGGGCGATGATAAGATGCTCACGCACTCGCCCACCTTCACGAGCTTTTTTGGTATCAGACTGCAAAATCCCAATAATGCGGTCAGAATCTCGTACGCTAGATATTTCAGGGTTGGTTACGATGAGTGCTTCATCAGCAAAGTGCATGGCAAGTTTTGCCCCACGCTCAATCCCAGCAGGACTGTCGCAGATGATGTACTCAAAGTTTAGCTCATCAGCCAACTCTTTCATCACCGCTTCTACGCCTTCTTCGGTCAGAGCGTCTTTATCACGAGTTTGAGATGCAGGCAGGATAAATAAATTATCTAGCTGTTTGTCCTTGACAAGTGCCTGAGACAGCTTAGCAGTACCATTAATAACATCAATAAAATCATAAACAATGCGGTTTTCACACCCCATCATCAAATCAAGATTGCGTAGCCCCACATCAAAATCAATGACCACGGTCTTATGACCACGCATGGCAAGACCCGCCCCAAAGGACGCACTGGTGGTGGTTTTGCCCACCCCACCTTTGCCTGATGTTACCACGATAATTTTTGCCATAAAAAGTTCCTGTTTAACAAAATGTTTTGAATGTTTATGCCATCAATTTTTATATGAATTGATGGGTCAATTATTCATTAAAGTAAATACCAGCCCTTTATCTTCATCATAGCTGACTTGTACCGCTTTATCAATCATCTCTTTGGGTATGTCATCATGCAAACAATACGTTCCTGCCACAGACACCAACGATGGGTCAAATCTTTGACAAAAAATGCGTGCATCTTTATCGCCTGTCGCCCCCGCCACCAGTCTGCCCAAGCCACGCCCATAAACGTGCAAATTACTGTCAGTGATGGCATCAGCACCACGATTGACACCACCTAGCACCACCAAATCACCGCCCAAATGTTGCAAACTTTGACCTGAACGCAAAATGCTGTCGCACACACTGCTGGTCAAACCAAGCTCCAATTCATTTCCAAAGTTTTGGATAGAACCCCTAGGCACTTTTTCGTTGACATTTGGTGGCTCAGAAGTAGTCGCTGGGCTTTCATCAATGTTTTTTTCTACTTGCAAAGACTCAATTCTTTGACCATCAGCTGGAAAAATCGCCAATCTTAATGCTGTTGCCTGCTCGGTCAGCTCACCTGCCATCACCCCAATGGGCTGAATATTTAGCGACCACAGCATTTCTACCAATGCTTGCAAATCTAGCATGACCGCACTGTCAATCACCACAGGCACGGGACTGACATTGCCCTTTAACATCTGCTCAATCTCAGCACGAATATCATCTATGTTATCAATGTTGATACGCAAACGGCTAAATGCTAACATTTTGCCAAATAACGCAATTGCTCTCATGTTCTTCACCCTATCTGATAAATCCAAACCCCACCCTTGATTATAAGTGGACCGATAGATTGGTGGTTACAAGTTTTGTGCCAACTTACCAAACTTAACCATACTTTTTTATTTTGGTAAGAAAATGGCTTAAAATTAACATTTTATCCAAATTTTTTGTAATACCACCAAAAAGCCCTTATAAATGACACGACATGACCCACTAAAAATTACTAAATTGTATCATTTTTGAACATTTTTTAACAGTTTTTTGATGCATTTATAAATGAAGTTGGGCTTTATGTTTCCATTGTTGGATTTTGATTTGTTTTTCAAATGCCGTTAAAGCATCATCTACCACCGTACCTACCAGCTTTTGCAATTCAGGGCGTGTGGTGTCAATACTTGCCACACCTTTGGCGATGTTTATCATCAACGTATCTAATGTTTTTGGATCAAACAAATGCCCATTGACCGCCGTTGTAACGTTCTCGCCAATATGTTTGCCCACATTGGTGATTTGGCTTTCAATCAGACCGCCTGCAATGGGTATGAGTTTTAAATAACGTTTTAATTCAGGAGTGTCCACCAACGCTTGCTCCACCGCCCGCCCAATATCAACAGAGAGTTTTTGCCCCACTTCTTGCAAAAATGCCTGCTCCAATTTGGGCGATAACTCACGACGAAGTAGCTCCAACACCACCTGTTCAAGCTCGGCACGATTTTTGTTAATGGCGGATTGCACCAGTTCACCATGCGTTCTAGATTGTGCCATCTGTGTTCTAAAATTATCCACCGCCGTTAATATCACACGGTCAGACAACTCTTCTAAAATCACATGATAATAAAATTGTGCAGATTTTAGCCATTTTTCAGGAATGACTTTGATGTTGATGTGATGTAATCGCTTGATGATGACCCCTGCCCGCAACAATCGCAAAGCACGCAACGCAGGAAAACACCCCAGCACTTCATACCAATGCACAAATGGAAAAAAGAACCAACGAAAATAAGTTTTTTTGATAATAGCAATCAGCCAACGCACCAAAAGCTCTGCCACCCAAAAAATGGTAAACACACCCCCAATGGCAGAAATGGAAAGATGATACTGCTCATGATATGTCGCCAAATTTGCCCCAAAGCCAAACCACTGAGCAAGTTTTGTGGCAAGCCCACTCATTAAAATTTTATCGCCAATAATCAAAAGCAAATCCACCACCAACAAGCCCAGCATGATGATGTCATAGACGATTTTGGTGGTGCTGGGTATGTCATCCTTTTTTTCTTGCCCGAACAAAGGTATCACATCGTCTGGGATTTCTGCCGATTGGGGAATTTTTAGCTCATCAAGTTCTGGGGTTTGTCTTTTCATGGTTGTCATCTGATTATTTAAAAGTCGCCATCATCTCATCTATTCGCTCATCTTTGGCTTGCCATACCGTATCTAGCCATGTAAATAAAGCATTTTTAACGCACTCATCTTGGTCATATTTACCATCTTTAAGTGCATTTAATAACTCATCATTCATGGTCAAATGACGAATGTCCACCCCTAGGCGAGTGATTTTACCTTGCCACAAGTCGGTATATTCTGGCACACCATCAGGATATACCACCGTCATGTCCAAAATGCCATCTATCTTACTGCCAAGACTGGATAACGCCAAAGCAAATCCGCCCGCTTTGGGTTTTAATAAATGGCGATAAGGCGACTGCTGTTTTTTGTGCTTATCTTGGCTAAATCGTGTGCCTTCCAAATAATTAAGTAGCACAAATGGTTTATCCAACAATAACTGGCACGCCCTTTTTGCTTCGTCCAAATCTCGGTTAGCAAGGGCAGGATTGTTGGCGATTTGTTCTTTTGAATGGCGTTTCATCATCGGAAAATCCAACAAATAAAACGCTTGCCCCACCACAGGTATATAAAGCAGTTCATGCTTGGCAAAAAACCGTGTCAAAGGCAACCTGTCTGCACTGACATACTGAATGATGCTTGTATCCACCCATGACTGATGGTTACAAATAAGCAGATAATTGCCATTTGGGTTTAAATCGTCAGGCAAACTGATACGCCAGTCTTTATGTGGCAACACCTTATCTATCAGCAGGTTATTTACTTTTATCCAATGATGAGCAATGTCAATCACCGCCTTATCAGCTCGTTTTGACTTTGCAAAAATCTTGCCAAATCCCGCCCCAAATAACGGCAAACCAATCACCATGCTGTTTAAAGCGATGGTACTGGTACAGGTGGTCAGTGAAAGTTTTTGAGCAAAAGCAGGAGATTTATCATGTAATTTTTGAAAAAAAGATAAGGGCAAACGCTGCTTCATGGTGATTTTTCCACTAGATTAAAATGGCGTATTTTAACAACTTTCGCATTTTTTGTAAAAAGCCTGCCTGTGATTGATAAAAACAAACCCATCATTTGATTACTTCTATCATCATCCGCCCTTTATCAAATCAATATAATAAACAATGATATAGCAAATTTATTCGCACAAATCACGCACCAGATACACATATTGCATACATACTCATAACAAAATGGTAAGTTTACTACTGCATACTATATATTATAATTTGTTGCTTTGGTTTTTTAGCCATTTTAAAAGGAAACATCACGATGAAAAACGCAAAAAGCATATTGGCAGTTGGTGCCATCGCATCTAGCCTTGTTATCACAGGCTGTGCTTCTACCCAAAACGCAGGTAGCAACAGCAGTACTGCCACCAAAGTCGGCTTAGGCACATTGGCAGGTGCGGTGCTTGGTGCAGGCATTTCTAAGGCAACAGGCGGAGAAAAAACAGGGCGTGATGCTGCCATCGGTGCTGCCATCGGAGCGGGTGTGGGTGCTTATATGAGCCGTCAAGAAGCCCAACTAAAACAACAAACCGCAGGTACAGGCATTGAAGTTACCCGAGACCCTGTTACCAACAACATCAACCTAGCCATTCCAGAAGCCATCACCTTTGATGTGGGCAGATACAACATCAAACCCCACTCGTTTGGTGCGTTAAATCAAGTTGCCAGCACACTAAGCCAATACCACCAAACTCAAGTTGTGGTCAATGGCTATGCTTCTATTGAAGGCAATGCCCACGCCAACCAAATCCTATCACAAAACCGTGCAAATGCCGTGGCACAGTATTTAGTTGCCCAAGGCGTTAGCCAAAGCCGTATCAGTGCTTATGGACACGGTGCAACCACTCAATTTGGTGGCAGTTATGAGCCTAACCGCCGTGTGGAGTTGACCATTTTAGCCCCACAAAGCGTAAACTAATGTAAGTTTTACAACAAAAAAACAGGCAATTTGATTTGCCTGTTTTTTTATTCTTGATGTACTGCCACAATCATCTCAACGATTCTTTTTGTATCTATTAAAGGCGTATTCAACCCTTTTGGCAACTGATATCGCATAAGCATTAGCAATCAATACATCATCACCATAATTGACGCATATTCTTTTTTCACGTTCATCAACCTCAAAAGTGCGTAAATCATCATAATAGTATATTTCAACCTCTTGAAATAAACCTTTTACATACACACCTTCTCGGCAAATATAAACACCATCACTAAAACTGCCAAATACTGTGGCATCAAACGCAATTAAGATACTACACATATCGCCACAAAAAGCACCATAATCAGAATGTCCATTCATAGCTTTATATAGTTTATCATAAGCTTTATTATCGCAATTTTCTTTGAAAATAACTTTTTTGTCCGAACGAGCATCTTCAAAAAACTCGCCAAACTCTCTGTATAATTCCAGCAAAAAAGGATGTTCCATAAATCACTCCAAATTAACATTAATCCACAACCAACCATTAATAACTGGCTTGTTGCAGTTTTTGACATATCTGAACATTTCTCTCAACAAAATCTTGCCAAGATAAGTGTTCCTTTAAATAAACTTGATAGTATTTTTCAACCTGACAAACCAAAGGGCGGTGTTCATAAATCATACACAAATTACTTTGCTCATCTAAATGACGACACACACCATCACCACGACTAAGATAAGCAGTCTGTGTGCTTTTATCTACATATCGACAACACTGCCCACAAGCATTGCAAGGAAAAGAATTGTTGATATTAAAACTCAATATGCTTTACTCCATCATCATTCAAACAAAGCATCAAAGACTCCACTTGTTGCAATGGCGATGTTTTGACAATGCCGACAATACCACCAATTGCCATATTTATCATCTCCAAATTATTACTCTCAAATCCCTTATCCAACACTTCAAAAAAACCATCAATGGCTGTTTTTCTCTCAGCAAATGTGTATTTAAGATAATCTCTCAAAATTTCTTGCTGTGCTTGAATTTGAGCCAAACGTGTTTCTTTCCACGTTTTTATCATTTCTCTTTTTGTAAGCTCCCGTTCTGCAATCATTTTGTATTCTTTATGACTATTTACCAACATCTCAAATGCACTCAATGCTGAGTTTGAAGTCATCATGGGTAATTTAGTCACATTTGTCGCCTTTATCAGTGTTGCTTGTGTCATAATTTTCTCCTAAATTGTTGGTGGCGCTACTCTCGGTACAGGTAACACCACCAAAGCTTGATTAAATTTCTAAGTAGCCTGAGCAATAGTGCCGAACACCTTGTACTGCTGAGCCATCTTCCTCCATGATTTGATAGTCCAAAATTGCTTTAATGGCTTTTCCAACTGTTAACATTTTTGCAATATTGCCGTCGTTAATGCTATCAACCTTAACTTGTTCAAACCTATCTACCAGCATTTCTAAGGTTGTTGAAATCTCGTTGGCGTTTTCTTGCAGAGCAAGTAACGTATCAGCCATTAGGTCAAACTGCATTACTGCCTCATCAACCCTAGCCTCATATGCTCGTGCCTCAGTAAGAGCCTCCTCAGCTTTGCCAGCCAGAAAAAACCCACCAACTGCCAAAGCAGGACCTGCAACAATGCCACCCAATGCCATCATACCACCTGCCATACCAAAACCACCTGCTGCAAGTGAACCTCCGCCCAACCAAGCCAAAGTAGCATTAGTAGCAGCGGCACCCGATAAAGCAGGGATTGCTGTACCAGTTGATGCAGCAGCAAATAATGGCACTGAACCATAAGCTCCAAGACCTGCTAGCACACCAACCGCTGCACCTTGCAATAATCCAGACTCTAATTCTAAGGATTTTTGCACCATCGTTTCCATCTGTCTTAATTCTTCAATCGTAAACATACTATTAAAGTTTTTGATAGAACTACTGGTGCTTTTTTGTTGTTTTAATACCTGAACCACATGATTGATTTGATTATTAAAAATTTCTATCTTTAAACGACCTAATGATTCAAATTTATCATTTGTATCATCACGCACATCATTCAACAAACGCTTATTGCGTCTATACTTACTTTCTGCTTGTTCGCCAATTTCTTTGGCTCGAGACTGCAAACCAATCGCCTCAACACCTTTGACAACACCTGTTGCTCCAAGTGCAGCTGCTGCACCCCATAATAATACTGGAATAGCCATATTCTTACTCCTAAACAAATGATGATTGATGTACAACTATAATAAGATATTTTCAGTCATGACAAAGCAATGATAAGCTTACAAAAGTTATGACTTGTTATGAATCACTATAACCTCTTTGATTTAACAAACTGCGAATCGCCATTTTTTTGGCTACATCTACAAACTCACATTTTTTTAGCTCCTCACGCAACTCTTCATCATCATAATCAGCATACAAATCTTTGTAAAAGTCACTATCTTCTTTTAAATCTTTGACAAATCCAAAGACTTCACGAAATAAACCCATTTTTTCACCTCTTTTAGCCAGTTAAAATGTACCAATTTTGGATAATTACTTTCTTGATTTTTTCAATTTCTTATCAAGCCCACTTAATATCTCAGCCATCTGCACATGACCCTGACTGGTTAAAATCTCTTGCAAGTCTTTGATGTCTTGTTGTTTAACCACATTTTGCCAATGTTCACCATTATCTTTGGCAAATGGATTGAGCTTGGCAAAACCTGCTAAATACTGCTTTAACTGATAAATTGATGATGGTTTGACATCTATAAAACCAAACGGTGTGTCATGTGGTTTTTTCACTTTGGGCAACTCTAACTCATTACGCAAAGATGCTACTTGCTCACAATCAAGGTCAATCAAGGTCAATTTTGCCTTAATAAACAAAGGCATCAACCGCTTAAACAAACCCTCTGGGATACAATCCTTTAACTCATTATTAACCAAGGTCAAAACAGCCGCTTGCCTATAATTTAGCTGGCTTTTTTTGGTATTTGGCAGACGCTCCCATCGCCAGCTATAAGGTTTGTCATCTTTACGACACTCAATCGGAAAAATCTCTGACAACAACACCAAATCCCTTTGTATGGTTCTATCTGTTACAGAAATACCCAAATCTTGAATATATGCCAAGACATTATCACTAGATACATAACCATCTGCCACCAACAAATATTGAATAATATGCCATTGACGTATGATTTGATTATTCTTGGTTTGGCTCATAATGGCTCTCATAACATTGATTTATTTTGTATGTAAAGGATAATACATTTATTTCAAAAAGCAATATAAGAGCAAGATTTGTGCGACACATTATGTCGCAACATTTAACAAAACAAAAATTTAGACATCTCTCAATCAAAAACCACTAAAACCGCACACAACGACATAAAAAAATCAGCCTGTAAATACCTATACAAAATAGATAGTTACAGACTGACATGACAACTGTTACAAATGATAACGAGTATTATCAGCTCACCTGACAATTAAGAGCATTATGAAAAACTTCACTTAATATTTTAACATCATTAACGCGAGCATAATTAAGACGTGTAATAAACGCCAATCGTCTGTGAGGTCCTGGCTCATTGAGTGATACGGCATTGACTTGCCCACAACTGATTTGGTCAAGTGCCATCTTTGGTACCAAAGTTGTTCCCATACCAGCAATCGCCATCTGAATGATGGTGTTTAAACTGGCATCTGAAAATCCCGTCTTTATGTCCGTTTTATTCATCGCACATACTGACAGCACTTGGTCAGTCAAACAATGACCTTCACCAAGCAATAACATATGCGTCTTTGACAGCTCTTTACTGCTGATATGTTCAAGTTTGCCACATTCATCATTTTTGGGAAAAATCGCAAAAAAATCTTCCGCCCAAAACTCAAACGTATGCAATCCATCTATTTGATATGGCAATGCAACAATCGCCGTATCAATATGCCCATATCGCACCTGTTCAATCAGTCGCTCAGTACGTTGCTCCACCACCGAAAGCTCAAAATCAGGATAAGCCTGCGTCAATGCAGGCAACACCTTAGGAAGCAAATAAGGAGCAACGGTTGGTATGATACCAATGGTCATGGGGTACGCTAGGGGCGTTTGATGGTTATGAGCTCGGGTGGTTAAGTCATTAATCTCACTAAACACACGCAATGCCCGCTCCAACAACTCTTCGCCAATGGGCGTAATCAGCACTTGTTTGTTGTTGCGTTCAAAAATCTGTGTGTCCAGCTGTTTTTCAAGCTCTGCAATGCCCAAACTGAGAGCAGATTGAGAAATGTTACACTCTTCGGCAGCACGTTTAAAATGTTTGTGTTTGGCAACCGCTAAGGCAAATTCTAATTGACGTAATGTAATCATGACTATCTCTGGTTAAGTTTATATCTCTATTTTACACCCAAGTTTGATAAAACAAAACAGAGCATTTAAAAGTTTTAACTGGATAAATGCGATATTTTTGTTATGATGTATCCACAAATAACAAAATTCACGATTGTTTTGTTGTTTTGGTTTCTCCCACCTGTCATAAAAAGGTATCACTATGACCGCCATCATCAACCAACACATCCCAGAATTTACTACCGAAGCCTTTGTTAATGGCGAATTTAAAACCATCTCTACCAGCGATGTTAAAGGCAAATGGGCAGTTTTCATGTTTTATCCACATGATTTTACTTTTGTTTGCCCTACTGAACTTGAAGACATGGCAGACCACTACGAAGAGCTGCAAAGCCTAGGTGTGGAAGTCTATGCCGTTTCTACTGACACACATTTTGTGCACAAAGCATGGCATGATGCTTCACCTGCCATCGGTAAGGTAAAGTACCCCATGCTTGGTGATGGCACAGGCGCGATTACTCGTGGCTTTAACGTCATGATTGAAGGTCAGCACGCAGCACTGCGTGGCACTTTCTTGGTTGACCCAGATGGTTTGATTAAAGTTGCTGAGATTCACGATTTGGGCATTGGTCGCTCAGCCAAAGACATGATTCGTAAAGTCAAAGCCGCCCAATATGTGCGTGATAATGATGGCGAAGTTTGCCCTGCTGCTTGGGAAGCAGGTCAAGACACCCTAAAACCCAGCCTTGACCTGGTTGGTAAAATCTAAACCATCAATACCCAATCTAAAAGC
This sequence comes from Moraxella sp. VT-16-12, assembly GCF_002224245.2. GTDB lineage: Bacteria > Pseudomonadota > Gammaproteobacteria > Pseudomonadales > Moraxellaceae > Moraxella. Next base: position 88,384 of record NZ_NKHK02000004.1, on the reverse strand, counting down.
TGTTCTTGATGGACAGCTTTTTATTTATCTTACCACCAACAAATCTGTGCAATCAATCACAAGCAAGGTATGTCTTTGTTAATTTATCACCCCAACCCTTGCATAAGGTTTTATCGCCCCAAAAAACTTGTTATAATACACCGTTTTAATCAATCACTTATTGCCATGCCACATTTTTATTTGTCATCACAATCCCCTTTACCATCAGGGCTAAACTTGTGAAACTTGTCGTCATCGGCGTCAATCATAAGACCGCTCCTGTTGCCATGCGAGAGCGACTATCTTTTGGTGATGACATCACGCACGCCATTGACAAACTAAATGCCCTGCCTGACAGCATGGGGTCAGTCATTGTTTCCACCTGCAATCGCAGTGAGATTTATGTTGGCTTTGAGCATACCGATGATGATGAAGAAAACCCACTTAGCCCCCAAGCAACCACAGTAAGTCAATGGCTGTCTGAATTTAAAGGCATTGATTTTACAGAGCTGTCGCCTTATTTGTACATCTATGAAAATGCCAGAGCCTTAAATCACTGGATACGAGTTGCATCAGGCTTAGACTCTATGATTTTGGGCGAACCACAAATTTTTGGACAAATCCGCAATGCGGTCAATATCTCCAAACAAATCGGAGGTGTTAGTGGTCAATTTGATTGGCTAACCCAACAAATTTTTGCATCAGCTCGCTCTGTTCGCCGTGATACCAAAGTTGGACAGCAAGCGGTAACACTTGGTTTTGCCACTGCCAAACTGGTAACACAAATCTTTGATGGCCCCAAAGAGCTGACTTTACTTATTGTGGCAGCAGGTGAGATGAACCGTTTGGTTGCCCACAATGTCGCCACGCTTGGCATGAAACGCATCATCATCGCCAACCGCTCGCCTGAGCGTGCCAATACATTAAAAGATGAGCTGACCCAAATGGCACTCACATCTGGTCGCTTGGTGCAAATAGACTGTGTTGGCTTGGATAAACTGTCAGATGTCATTGGTTGTGCGGACGTGGTCAGCAGTTGTAGTGGCAGCATGCAAACACTCATCACCCTACCAATGGTAAAAGCCGCTCAAAAAACACGCCGTTATCGTCCCATGTTATTGGTGGATTTGGCAGTGCCTAGGGACATAGAACCTGCCACAACTCATCTTGATGAAGTGTATCTATATTCGGTGGACGACTTACAGCACGTCATCGCAGGCAATTTAGAAGAACGCAAGCAAGCTGCCGTAGAAGCCGAATTGCTTGCCAGTCAGCTTACCAGCAACATAGAAACCCAAATCCAGCTCTTATCCGCCCAAAAAATGATAGCAGACTATCGCCAGATTTCCACTCAACACAAAGAACGTCTGCTTGCTCATGCCAAAGCACGCTTATCCCAAGGAGAGTCTGCCGACGTGGTATTAAACACATTTGCCCACGCACTCACGCAAACACTTACCCACCCACCATCACGACTGATTCGCCATGTCGCCACCACCAGCGACCCTGCAATATTAGACATGGTGGTAGATGGTTTGGATGCTTATCGCCCATCCAAGCATTAATCCGCAAGACCAAAACCACATACAAATTGAGCATTATTTAAAATACACCATGTATTCTTCTCATTTTCATGCCAATTCTGGATAAATCATGACTGTTGATTTTAATGAACTTTCTCCCCATTATGCCACACCTGCCATCAAAAAACTTTGGCATGATTTTTATCATCATGAACAAATTCACCAAGACATCATAAGCCAACTGCCTGATGATTTTGATGTGCTTTGTCAGCACTATCAGCATTTGTATCGTCATGACATTCGCGATGACAAGCCCCTAACTGATTGGCTGATTGGTTTATTTGATAAATTATACGGCACACATACGCAGCTTGTCCACAGCACAGGTGAACCTGAGTATTTTGCCCCAAAAAATAATCAGCCTGCTTATATTGCCTTTGCTCATGGGTTTTTTAATAGTGCTCTACATGAGATTAGTCATTGGTGCGTGGCGGGCAAACACAGACGCACCTTAGATGATTTTGGGTATTGGTACTGCCCTGATGGGCGTGATGAAGCGACTCAAAAAGCTTTTGAACAAGTAGAAATCAAACCCCAAGCAATAGAATGTTTACTCAATATGGCTTTGGGACGGTATTTTTATGTCTCCCAAGACAACCTAAATGCCAATTTTGACACTACCAACAGCACATTTGCCCAAGATGTCTATGATAAGGCTTTGTTATTTTTACACCAACCTAGCAGCTTACCCCCTGATGCAAGACGACTGATTTGGGTGTTTTTATCAGCAGCAGGTTTTGATGGTTTGACATCATGATTGGTGATATGGTATGGTTTTATTGATTCATCATTGATACATTTAAAATCAACACTCACCCAAGGACTTACCATGCAAACATTATATATCCACCCTGATAATCCTCAAGAACGCCTTATCAATCAAGCTGTACGCCTATTGCGTGATGATGCCCTAATTATACTACCGACCGATTTGGGTTATATATTTGGTGCCATGACATCATCTCGCCAAGCCCTAGATAAGCTCAAAAAAATTCGCCAGCTAGATGACAAACATCATTTCACCCTACTGTGTCGCGATTTATCACAAGTAGCAGGCTTTGCCACAGTTAATAACGAGCAGTTTCGCCATCTTAAAGCTCACACCCCAGCCCCCATTACTTTTATTTTATCAGCCAGCAAAGATACGCCCAAAAAACTTGCTCACCCCAAGAAAAAGACCATTGGTGTGCGTATTAGCAATACCCCCATCATTCATGCCTTGCTAGACACTTTGGCAGAACCCTTACTCATCAGCTCGCTTATTTTGCCTGATGTGGGTGTATTGCATGAGCCTTATCGTATCCAAGAAACGCTAGATAATGTGGTAGATGGCTTTATTGATGTGGGCACACTCATTGATGGCATGACCAGCGTTATTGATTTAACAGGTGACAATCCCATTTGTCTACGAGCAGGAGTGATGGATACGAGTGATTGGGCAGAGCCAACATAAAATCCAGATAAACCCTAAAATACCATTTTTTAGAATAAATCTTTAATATAAAAACTCCATTTTTAAAAAATTAAAAACCCCAACTAAAATTGGGGTTTTTAAGTGTAACTTTAAAGTTGCACTTATGGGCGGTCAACCAACTCTACATAGGCCATTGGTGCATTATCACCATCGCGATAACCGCACTTAATGATACGCAAATAGCCACCTGGGCGAGTTTTATAACGTGGACCAAGCTCATTAAATAGCTTGCCTACGATTACCTTGTTGCGAGTACGATTAAAAGCCAAACGGCGATTTGCCACACTATCTTCTTTTGCAAGTGTGATAAGTGGTTCAGCCACACGGCGTAGTTCTTTGGCTTTTACCAAAGTGGTTTTAATCAACTCATGTTCAAACAATGAATTTGTCATGTTCTGGAACATTGCCTTACGATGACTGCTGGTGCGACCCAGCTTGACTCCGCTATTACGATGTCGCATGGTCAGTATCCTTTAAGTTAACGGCTACGGTAAGAGAAACGGTCATCAACTCGCAAATCACTTGGTGGCCAGTTATCTAGGCGCATACCAAGCTCTAAATTCTTAGACGCAAGCACGTCTTTGATTTCAGTTAATGATTTCTTACCAAGATTTGGGGTCTTTAAAAGCTCAGTTTCAGAGCGTTGTACCAAATCACCGATATAGTAAATATTTTCAGCTTTCAAGCAGTTGGCTGAACGAACCGTCAGTTCAAGATCATCCACTGGACGTAACAGCACAGGGTCAATCTCTTCTTTTTCTTTGATTGGCTCAGGGGCTTCTTCTGCCTCTAAATCCACAAAAATTGCAATTTGTTGTTGCAAAATCGTGGCAGCTTTACGAATTGCCTCTTCTGGGTCAATCGTGCCATTTGTCTCAAGCTCAATGATGAGTTTATCAAGGTCAGTACGTTGTTCAACACGAGCATTTTCAACATCATATGCCACTCGTAAAATAGGACTAAAACTTGCATCAAGTTTTAAATGTCCAATCATCTTAGAGTTCGCATCTTCACGACGCTGACTGGCGGGCTCGTAACCACGACCTGTTACCACACGCAGACGCATTTTTAAATGTCCACGCTCGCTCAATGTGCCAAGCACCAACTCAGGATTGGCGATCTCAACATTATGTGGCAACTCTAAATCAGCAGCCGTAACAATACCTGCACCTTTTTTGTCTAAGGTTAAATACGCCTCATGTTGGTCATGCAAAATAATTGCCAAACCTTTTAAGTTTAACAACAAATCAAGCACGTCCTCTTGCAGTCCTTCAAGGGTTGAATACTCATGATCAACCCCTTCAATCTCCGCTTCAACAACAGCAGCACCAGACAATGAAGACAATAGAATACGGCGAAGGGCATTACCTAATGTATGTCCAAAACCACGTTCTAACGGCTCGAGTGTGACCTTAGCAGTTGTTTCATTAACCGTATCCACCTGAATGGTGCTTGGTGTTAGAAACTCATTTGCAGTTGTCATGGTTCACCTCGAATAGTTCAGTTAATTATTTAGAATATAGCTCAACAATCAAACTTTCGTTGATTTCAGCAGGTAGCTCACTGCGTTCTGGTGCAGTCTTGAAAGTACCCTGTAATTTGCTGTGGTCAACTTCTAGCCATTCTGGAATGCCACGTTGAGTTGCAAGTTCAATCGCATTTTTAATGCGAAGTTGCTCTTTTGATTTTTCATGAACAGCAATCACATCGCCATCTTGAACTTGAATTGATGGGATATTTACACGTACAAACTCATCACGCCCTGCTTTTTTTAGCAAAATGGCACGATGGCTAACTAGCTGACGAGCTTCTGCACGAGTTGCTCCAAAGCCCATACGATAAACCACATTATCTAAACGACGCTCTAACATACCAAGCAAATTTTCACCTGTGGCACCACGCATACGGGCAGCTTCTTTGTAGTAATTTGAGAATTGACGCTCTAATACACCATACATACGCTTAACTTTTTGTTTTTCACGAAGTTGTGATGCGTATTCAGATGTTTTGTTTTGGCTATTGCCATGCTGACCAGGGGCACGACTTGATTTTTTTGTCTTAACATCGTAAGCCTTAACTCCAGATTTAAGCTGTAAGTCAGTACCTTCACGGCGAGACAATTTTAGTTTTGGACCAATATAACGGGCCATGAGTTATCTCCTTAAACGCGACGTTTCTTAGGTGGGCGACAGCCGTTGTGTGGAATTGGGGTAACATCACTGATGCTATTAATCTTATAACCCAACACACCTAATGCACGAACCGCAGACTCACGACCTGGTCCTGGACCTTTTACCAAGACATCAATATTTTTAACACCATAAGTTTCTTGGGCAGTTTTACCAGCCACTTCTGCGGCAACCTGTGCAGCAAATGGTGTAGATTTACGTGAACCACGGAAGCCTTGTCCACCTGAGGTGGCCCAAGCCAATGCATTACCTTGACGATCGGTAATCGTTACAATGGTGTTATTAAAAGACGCGTGAATGTGAGCAATACCTTCCGATACTGAACGACGAGCCACTTTTTTGCGACTACGAGTGTCTTTTGCCATCTTTTAGCTTCCTAAATTAGTTTATTTTTTAATTGCTTTGCGTGGACCTTTGCGGGTACGCGCGTTGGTTTTGGTACGTTGACCATTAACAGGCAAGCCGCGACGGTGGCGAAGACCACGGTAGCAACCCAAATCAACCAAACGTTTGATGTTCATTGAAATTTCACGACGAAGATCACCTTCGGTTGTGTAATTTGCAACTTCTGCACGGACAGCATCTAATTGTGCATCATCTAACTGACCAATTTTGGTGGTTTCTGAAATATTAACAGCAGACAAGATTTGTTTTGCTGTTGTGCGACCAATACCAAAAATATAAGTTAGAGAAATCACAGCATGTTTGTTGTCCGGAATGTTTACACCGGCAATACGAGCCATTAATTTGTCTCCATTAAGCAAATACAAATGTATTTGATAGTTAAGTATAACTACCCAAACACAAAGGTAGCAAGTAGCAGATAATACAATATCTGCCATAAAATATCAAGCGTTATTTTGCAATTAACCTTGACGTTGTTTATGACGTGGTTCTGAGCTGCAAATCACAAGAACTTGACCTTTGCGACGTACAATTTTACAGCTACCACAAATTTTTCTAACAGATGCTTGAACTTTCATAGCTAACTCCATTCATCAACGAGATGATTTAATTAAAGTTTGGTCATGATATTGATGCGTCATAATATGCGCTTGCACTTGTGCAATAAAATCCATCAATACCACCACCATAATCAACAAAGATGCACCACCCAAAGGCAATGGCATACCAAAAGCAGACTGAATCACCATTGGCATAAGGCAAATGACCGTCATATACATCGCCCCAATAAAAGTTAGGCGATTTAATACAAAATCCAAATAACGCTTAGTTTGCTGACCTGGTCGAATACCTGGAATATAAGCCCCACTACGCTTTAAATTTTCTGCCACTTCTTTGGGATTAAACATCAATGCAGTATAAAAATAACAAAAGAAGATGATTAAAACACCAAAAACTAGCAGATATAACGGACTACCAAATTGCAATACCAAAGAGATATTTTGCAAAATTACTTGTATGGTACTTGGATTTTCAGATGCTCCTGAGAACTGACCCAAACTGGCAGGCAACATCAGCAGAGAACTGGCAAAAATTGCAGGAATTACCCCTGCCATGTTTAATTTTAAAGGCAAATGTGCTTGTTGTTGAGCATAAATCTTACGACCTTCTTGTAGCTTTTGGGCATAATTGACAGGAACTCGTCTTTGGGCACGTTCCATATAAACAATACCAGCAGTAACCGCTACGCCAAGCACAGCAAAAATCAACAAAACCAATAAATCTCTGCCACTACCACTGCCGCTTGCCAAAGCCCCTGAAATCATGTTTGGAGCACTTGCAATGATTCCTGCAAAAATCAGCATGGAGATACCATTACCAATGCCACGCTCAGTAATCTGCTCACCAAGCCACATCAAGAACATGGAGCCTGCAACCAAGGAAGTTACCGCAGGGATATAAAAACTCAATCCTGATGATAAAGTCAAACCACCAGCAATCAAGCCAGCTGACATGCCAACCGCCTGTACAAAGGCCAATGCCAATGTGCCTTGACGAGTATATTTACTCAAAGTGCGCCGACCTGTTTCACCTTCTTTTTTTAATGCTTCTAACGATGGGACAACTGCCGACATCATCTGCACCACAATAGATGCTGAAATATACGGCATAATCCCAAGTGCCATAATGGACATACGTTCCAAGGCACCGCCAGAAAACATATTAAACATACCTAAAAAGGTATCTTTGCCTGCATCAAAAAAATCTGCCAAAGCAACAGGATTAATACCCGGCACAGGTACATGGGAACCTAAACGATAAACAATCAATGCCCCTATCAAAAATAACATACGTCTCCACAACTCATCATATTTGCGGACAAATGTGATGGGATTTAGTGGAATACCTGATTTGGACACTGATTGCTTGGACATAGGTTATTCCTCAACACTACCGCCAACAGCAACGATCGCTTCTTTTGCACCTTTGGTTACTTTTACACCCTTAAAAGTCAATGCACGCTCAATCTTACCAGATAAAATAATACGAGCACGCTTCATATCGCCACGAATGATATTAGCAGCTTTTAAGGTTTCCAAAGTTACCTCATTGCCTTCAATTTTGTTAAGCTCAGACAAACGAACCTCAGCAGTTGCCAAAGCAAGTTGGCTAGTAAAACCAAATTTTGGCAAACGACGATAGATGGGCATTTGACCACCTTCAAATCCCACTGGAATGCTTGAGCCTGAACGTGAAGTCTGACCTTTAATACCACGACCGCCTGTCTTACCTAAGCCTGAGCCAATACCACGACCACGGCGTTGGGCAACTTTTTTTGCACCAATGGCAGGTGCAAGTTCATTTAAACGAAGAACCATTATGCTTCCTCCACTTTAACCATGTAATGCACACGATTCACCATGCCACGAGTAGAAGGCGTGTCTTCCACCTCAACGGTATGACCAATACGGCGTAGACCCAAACCTTTTAGGCAAGCTTTATGGCTTGCTAAGCGATGGCTACTTGATTTGATTTGAGTAACTTTCATTGTTTTCATAACAATTCACCTATCTCTTAGCCCAAAATTTCTTCAACAGACTTACCACGCTTAGCAGCGATTTGTTCTGGTGAAACCATATCACGCAAACCCTTAAAAGTTGCTTGCACAACGTTAGCAGCATTGGTTGAGCCATAACATTTAGCAAGTACGTCTTGTACACCAGCAACTTCAAGTACAGCACGCATTGCACCACCAGCAATAACACCAGTACCCTCTGATGCAGGTTGCATATAAACTTTTGATGCACCATGACGAGCATTAATAGGATGCTGCAAAGTGGTGCCAGCAAGCTCAACAGTAATCATATTACGCTTAGCAGCTTCAAGCGCTTTTTGAATAGCAGCAGGCACTTCACGAGCCTTGCCACGACCAAAACCCACACGACCATTACCATCTCCCACAACGGTTAACGCTGTGAAAGAAAAAATACGACCACCTTTTACAACTTTTGCCACACGGTCAACGGCAACTAATTTTTCTACCAAACCGTCAGTTTGTTCAACTTTTGCCATGATTAGAACTCCAATCCGTTTTCACGAGCAGCGTCAGCTAATGCTTTAACACGGCCATGATATTTAAAACCACTACGGTCAAATGCAACCTTAGTGATGCCCGCAGCTTTTGCACGTTCTGCAATCAATGCACCTACTGCTTTTGCTGCCTCAACGTTACCAGTAACACCAGAACGAAGGCTTGCATCCAAGGTTGATGCTTGTGCAATCACAACGCCACCTGTTGGTGCGATGATTTGTGCATAAATATGGCGTGGGGTGCGAGTAACAGTCAAACGGTTAGCACCTAATTGACGGATATGGGCACGAGTTTTCTTTGCTCGACGAAGACGAGCGGATTTTTTATCAAACATGTTTGCTCACCTTATCTTATTTTTTCTTAGCTTCTTTACGAAGAACAACTTCGTCGCTATAACGAACACCTTTACCTTTATAAGGCTCTGGCGGACGGAAACTACGGATTTTTGCGGCTGCTTGACCCAATTTTTGCTTGTCGTTTGATTTTAAAACGATTTCAGTTTGGCTTGGGCTTTCAGCAGTAACACCTTCTGGTAAGCTATAAGCAATTGGGTGTGAAAAACCTAAGTTCAAATTAACCACATTACCTGCAACCTGAGCACGATAACCAACACCAATAAGCTGTAAACGACGCTCAAAACCATTAGTAACACCTTGAACCATATTGTTTAACAATGCACGTACAGTACCTGTGTGCATCCACGCTTCTTTGGTGTTTTTTACAGGAACAAGAGTAACAGCATTATCCTCTTGTTTAAGCTCGACCAAATCGTGCAGGTGTAAAGACAAAGAACCATTTTTGCCTTTCACTTCAACCTGCCGACCGTTCAAAGTAACGCTAGTACCAGCTGGCAGCGTTACTGGGGCTTTTGCCACACGAGACATATTAATATCCTTTCAAATGAAAACAACATCTGTAATTACTGATGTCATGAAAAACTTCTTGATAATCAAGAAAGCAAACTATTATAACACAAATAATCCTTAGTGCAAACCAAGGATTATTTGATTTAATACAGAAATTGACTAAGAAACCAATGCAATCACTTCGCCACCAATACCTGCTTGGCGTGCTGTACGATCACTCATCAAGCCTTTGCTGGTAGAAATAATGGCCACACCCAAGCCTTTTTTGACACTTGGTAGCTCATCTTTACTGCGATACTGACGAAGACCAGGACGACTATAACGTTTTAATTCTGCAATAACGCCTTGACCTTGATGGTATTTTAGCTCAATATTAAGAACACTTTTTCCGTTCTCACCTTCCACAACCTCAGCAGAAGTTAAATATCCCTCAGCAACCAATAAATCAGCAATAGACTTACGTAGTTTTGATGCAGGCATAGAAACGGCTGGCTTATTTCTTGATTGTGCGTTACGGATACGGGTTAGCATATCAGCAACTGGGTCTTGCATACTCATGGCTTGCTCCTTACCAACTAGCTTTACGAACACCAGGCACATCGCCTTGCATTACACGCTCACGCAACTTGTTACGTGATAAACCAAACTTACGGAAATAACCATGTGGACGACCAGTCAAGCCACAACGATTACGTAAACGTACTGGAGATGAGTTACGTGGCAATGCCTGTAAAGCAAGCATGGCATCTAAACGCTCTTCATCACTTGCATTCACATCACTGATGACTGCTTTTAAGGCGGCACGCTTTTCGGCGTACTTAGCCACACATTTTTCGCGTTTTAATTCGCGATTAATCATGCTCATTTTAGCCATAACGTTACCTTACTTAAATGGAAAACCGAATGCTTTTAGCAATGCACGACCTTGGTCGTCATTGGTAGCAGTCGTTGTGATGGTGATGTCAAGACCACGGATACGGTCAATCTTATCAAAATCAACTTCTGGGAAAACAATTTGCTCTTTGATACCTAATGAATAGTTACCACGACCATCAAAAGCTTTGGCTGAAAAACCACGAAAATCACGAATACGAGGAATCGCAATTGCAATCAAACGGTCTAAAAATTCATACATTTGCTCACCACGAAGAGTAACTTTACAACCAATTGGCCACTCTTCACGAATTTTAAATCCAGCAACTGACTTACGAGCTTTAGTAACCACAGGTTTTTGACCTGCGATGACAGTCATATCCGCCAAAGCACCTTCTAGTAGTTTTTTATCTTGTGCTGCACCACCAACACCCATATTTAAAGTGATTTTGGTGATTTTTGGTACTTGCATGACATTTTCTAAACCAAGCTCATCTTTGATTTGCTGTTTTAGCTTGCCATTATATAATGATTTTAATCTTGCCATTACTAATTACCCTTAGTATCTTATGCAGTCGCCACTACTTCACCAGTGGAACGATAAATACGGACTTTTTTACCCTCTTCGTTCACTTGGTAAGCAATACGGTCTGCTTTTTGGGTGTTTGCGTTATAAATCGCAACATTTGAAATGTGTAAAAATGCTTCTTGCTTAACAATACCACCTTCTTTGCCCAACATTTGATTGGGTTTTTGGTGTTTGGTTACAATGTTAATGCCTTCCACTTTGACACGGTCTGCTTTTACCGCCAAAATTGTGCCTTGCTTGCCTTTATCTTTACCAACAATCACAATCACGGTATCGCCTTTGCGTAACTTTGCCATAGATAGCCTCTAAGTTTACAGTACTTCTGGTGCTAGTGAAACAATCTTCATAAATTGTTCACCACGTAGTTCACGGGTAACAGGTCCAAAAATACGAGTTGCAATGGGGGCTTTATTGTTATTTAGAATAACTGCCGCATTGTCATCAAAACGTAGAACAGAACCATCAGGACGGCGTACGCCTTTTTTGGTACGTACCACAACTGCATTCATCACGTCGCCTTTTTTAACACGACCACGTGGAATCGCTTCCTTAACCGTTACTTTGATAATATCGCCAACTGATGCATAACGACGATGCGAGCCTCCTAGTACTTTAATGCACTGTACACGTCTCGCACCACTATTATCTGCAACTTCCAGCATTGTTTCAGTCTGAATCATCGCATGACTCCATAAAATAATAATACAATAAAGTCATTTGCTCCAAATTTATGCTATTTTGCATAAATTTGGTAGATAAACACTTTAAAGGCGTTTATTATACTCGCAAATGACTTTTAATGCAAATAGCTTAAATTTTTACCGCAGTTTCCACCACGTCCACCAAAGTCCAAGTTTTGGTCTTTGAAATTGGACGAGTTTCTTTGATGCGTACGATGTCACCTTCTTGACAAACATTGTTTTCGTCATGAGCTTTTAGCTTTGTAGAACGACGAATTTGCTTGCCATATTTTTCGTGGCGAATTTGACGTTCAACTAGGACGGTGATAGATTTGTCCATCTTGTTGCTGACAACTTTACCAGTCACCACGCCAACTTCTTGGTTTTGGGTATTTGTACTCATGCGTTGCCCCTTTGTTTCTCGTTAAGCAAAGTCAAAATTTTTGCAATAACACGGCGGTTTGCTTTGACTTCATGAGTATTTGCTAGCTGACCTGTTGCTTTTGCCATGCGTAGGCGAAATGCATCCAGTTGCTTTTCGTCAAGCAATGTAGCCAGCTCTTCTACTGATTTTTCACGTAATTCGCTTGTTTTCATTACATCACCGTCCGTTTAACAATGGTGGTTTTGAAAGGTAGCTTAGCTGATGCTAAGGTCAATGCTTCACGAGCAAGCTCTTCGCTCACACCTTGGATTTCATATAGCATTTTGCCCGGCTTAATTTCGGCCACCCAGTACTCAACTGGACCTTTACCTTTACCCATACGTACTTCCAAAGGTTTCTCAGTGATTGGTTTATCTGGAAACACACGAATCCAGATTTTACCACCACGCTTAATACGACGAGTAATGGTACGACGAGCTGCTTCAATTTGGCGAGCAGTCATGCGACCGCGACCGATAGATTTTAGACCAATTTCGCCAAATGCAACAGTATTACCACGTTGGGCAAGGCCTGTGTTACGACCTTTGTGCATTTTGCGGAATTTGGTGCGTTTTGGTTGTAACATGGCTTACCCCTTGTCTGAATTGCGACGGTTGCTAGTACGACCACGGCGTTTTGGTGCACGAGTCTTATCTTCTGCAACTGGATTGTAAACACTATTCATGCCGTCTAGAATTTCACCGCGGAAAATCCAAACTTTCACACCGATGGTGCCATAAGTGGTTTCTGCACGAACTTCTGCATAATCAATATCAGCACGCAAAGTATGCAATGGCACACGACCTTCACGATACCACTCTGTACGAGCAATCTCAGCACCACCAAGACGACCTGACAGCTCAACTTTAATACCGCCAGCACCTGCACGCATGGTGCCTTGAACCGCACGTTTCATAGCACGACGGAACATCACACGACGTTCTAGCTGATTGGCAATACCCACTGCTACCAAACGAGCATCTAAGTCAGGCTGGCTAATCTCCTGAATGTTTACCTGAGCAGGGACACCCATAATCTTAGTCAACTCTTTTTGCAGAGCTTCAATATCAGCACCTTGCTTACCAATAATCACACCTGGACGAGCTGATGAAATGGTAATTTTAGCAGCACCTGTAGGACGCTCAATACTGATATTGCTCACCATGGCTTCTTTTAATTTGTTACGCAAAAAATCACGTACTTTAAAGTCATTTAGCAAATATTCAGAGTATTGTTTTGGATTGGCGTACCAGTTTGCATTGTGCTTTTTGATGACGCCCAAACGAATACCGATTGGATGAACTTTTTGACCCATGATTATGCTCCTACTTTAACAGTGATGTGGCAAGTACGTTTGCTGATGCGGTCAGCACGACCCTTGGCACGGGGCATAATACGCTTCAAAGTGATGCCTTCATCTACATAAATCGTTGAAACACGCAATGTATCAATATCCAAACCATTGTTGTGCTCAGCATTTGCAATGGCTGATTGTAGGCATTTTTTAACCAATTTAGCACCTTTTTTATTGCTAAATGTCAAAATATCTAAAGCACGCTCGATTGACTTACCACGAACTTCGTCCGCAACCAATCTTACTTTTTGTGCCGAAATGGCGGCACCACGTAATTTTGCAGTTACTTCCATGGTATCACCTTATCTCTTAGATTTCTTATCAACGCCATGACCACGATAAGAACGGGTCGGAGCGAATTCACCTAATTTATGACCAACCATTTGCTCGCTAACAATCACAGGCACATGAGTGCGACCGTTATGAACAGAAATGGTCAAACCGACCATTTGTGGTAAAATCATAGAACGACGAGACCAAGTTTTGATAGGCTTACGGCTGTTTGTTTCAAGGGCATTTTCAACCTTGGCAAACAGATGTGCATCAATAAACGGGCCTTTTTTTAACGAACGAGGCATAAACTCTTCCTTTATTTCTTGGCACGACGGCGACGGATAATCATGCTGTCAGTACGCTTATTAGAACGGGTTTTAAGACCCTTAGCTTTCTGACCCCAAGGACTGGTTGGGTGTTTACCAAAGTTACGTCCTTCACCACCACCGTGTGGGTGATCAATCGGGTTCATCGCCGTACCACGAACAGTAGGACGAACACCACGCCAACGTGCTGCACCTGCTTTACCAAGTGATTTTAGGTTGTTTTCGGTATTAGATACTTCACCAACCACTGCACGACAATTTGCGTGAATGCGACGAGTTTCGCCTGAACGCAAACGAACAATCACATAAGCACCATCACGACCAAGCAATTGAACTGCCGCACCAGCAGAACGTGCAATTTGTGCACCTTTGCCAATTTTTAGCTCAATATTATGGATGGTGGTACCCACTGGGATATTTTTAAGTGGCAAACAGTTACCTGGGCGGATTGGAGAACCTTCACCAGATTGAACCTGATCGCCTACTGCCAATTTTTTAGGAGCAATAATGTAACGACGCTCACCATCTGCATACTTCAATAGTGCGATGTGTGCAGTGCGGTTTGGGTCATATTCAATACGCTCAACAGTTGCAACAATGCCATCTTTATTACGCTTAAAGTCAATCAGACGATAGTGTTGCTTATGACCACCACCGATATGACGGGTAGTGATACGACCGTTGTTGTTACGTCCACCGGACTTAGACTTTGACTCTAAAAGTGGTGCATAAGGACGACCTTTATAAAGGTGTGGATGCACAACTTTTTCAACAAAGCGGCGGCCTGGTGATGTGGGTTTCGCTTTTACGATAGGCATGATAATTCCTTATTCGTTAGTCGCTGTTTCGCCAGTGGATTCTTCACCAGCACCGATTTGTACGTCTGAACCTGCTTTTAGGGTTACATACGCCTTTTTAAAGTCAGAACGCTTACCAACCACACGACCAAAACGCTTAGTTTTACCTTTAACATTTAGGGTGTTTACTTTAACAACTTCAACACCATCAAACATCATTTCAACCGCCTGTTTGATTTCACGCTTAGTGGCTTTGCTATCAACTTTAAAAACTTGTACGCCAAGGCTATCGCCCAAACGTTGAGATTTTTCTGAGAAGACAGGTGCTTTTAGCACTTGATATAATCTTGCGTTACTCATGCCAACGTCTCCTCAAATTGCTTAGCAGCTTCAACAGTCATGATGACTTTATCAAAAGACACCAAGCTCACAGGGTCAACCTCACGAGTACCCAACACATTCACATGTGGGATATTGCGTGCTGCCAAATATAAGTTTTCATCAACTTCATGGCTCACAATTAACGCACGTGGTGCATTCAATTCAGCCAATTTTGCAATCAATTCTTTGGTTTTTGGTGCAGAAACGGCAATGTTTTCTACCAAAACCAGACGCTCTTGACGTACTAACTCTGCCAAAATGCATCTCATTGCACCACGATACATCTTACGATTTACTTTTTGCGACCAGTCTTGTGGCTTAGCAGCAAACGCACGACCACCGCCAACCCAAATAGGTCCACGAATAGAACCCGCACGAGCACGACCTGTACCTTTTTGACGCCATGGCTTTTTGCCACCACCAGATACTTCGCCACGAGTTTTTTGGGCACGAGTACCTTGACGAGCACCAGCTAGGTAAGCAGTTACGACTTGGTGTACTAAGGCTTCATTGAATTCACGACCAAAAATAGTCTCTGATAATTCAACCGCCGCACCTGTAACAGTTTTTAAATTCACGTTAATCCCCTTACTAGGCCTTGACTGATGGACGCACGATGACATCACCACCATTGGCACCTGGTAGTGCACCTTTGATGACTAGCAACCCTTTTTCAGCATCAATAGACACAATTTCCAAGCCCTGAACGGTAACACGTTTGTTACCCATTTGACCTGGCATTTTTTTGCCTTTAAATACTTTACCTGGTGTCTGGTTTTGACCAGTAGAACCAAGCACACGATGCGACACAGAGTTACCATGAGAAGCATCTTGGGTACGGAAGTTGTGGCGTTTTACACCACCTTGAAAGCCTTTACCCTTAGATTGACCAGTTACATCAACAATTTGACCAACTTCAAATAAATCAACTAAGATGCTTGCACCAACTTCACGACCTTCAAGTTCGCTTGCGTCAGCACGAAATTCCCAAACACCACGACCAGCAGCAACACCAGCTTTGGCAAAGTGTCCTTTTTGAGCAGCAGTTACACGGCTTTCACGACGCTCACCTGTGGTGATTTGAATTGCGTTATAGCCATCTGTGTCTACTGTCTTGATTTGCGAGATGCGGTTTGCGTTAACCTCAACCACCGTTACAGGAATAGAAGCACCTGCATCAGTGAAGATTCGGGTCATACCACGCTTTATACCGACTAAACCAATCGCCATTTTAGACCTCTTACTTCTTTAATCGTTTATATTAAACCAGTCGTTCAATTAGCCTAAGGCGATTTGAACATCCACACCAGCCGCCAAATCTAATTTCATCAATGCATCTACTGTTTTGTCAGTAGGTTGCACAATGTCAATCATGCGTTTGTGAGTGCGAATTTCATACTGGTCACGAGCATCTTTATTGACGTGTGGTGATGTCAATACGTTGAACCGCTCAATACGAGTCGGCAAGGGAACAGGTCCACAAACTTGAGCTCCTGTACGCTTTGCCGTATCAACAATCTCTTGTGCCGACTGGTCAATCAGACGATGGTCAAATGATTTGAGTCGGATACGGATTCTCTGGTTAGCCATGCCAACTAGCTCCTACTAAATTTAAGTTCTTTTTAACTTCCATCTAAAAAGATGTCAGTCATCTGTTATAAGTTGCCAGCATTTTTTAGACAAAATAACATACCCTGTTAAAATTATCCCAAAAGATAACAACAGAGTTAAAATCATCATGCCAAAAACGATGCTTCGGCTGTGGCGTTGCAAATACCAAAATGCTGGAAAATTGTGTGATATACACAAAAAGGCAACGCTAAACATAAATGTGTGCCTATTATACACAAAAAACACATAAATGCAAGAAGTTTATGGACTTATTTGATTGTATGAAACAAAATATCATATTTATCATCACAATAAGTATTGATGATTTTTAGGGATAATTGCTCATGTAATGCCGTTTGTATTTTTACAAAATCCATACTATTTAGTAGTATTTTAGCAATATTATTGGACACCCTGAGCACAATCTCATCTTTGGAAGATAAATGTTGATGGGTAAAAGTGGTCAATTGTGCAATGATTGCCAGTACACTTGCCTTTTGGGTTGTGATGCCATCACCTTGACAGGCAGAACAAGGCTCAGCATACATATCAGACAATCTTAATGAAGTGCGTTCACGGCTTAGCTGAACCAATCCAAACTCATTCAAGGGTAATAAACGAATTTTAGCGGGGTCATCTGCCAAATGCTTTTTTAGGTTATCATAGACGGCTTGTTGGTGCTGCGTATTTTTCATGTCTATAAAATCAATCACCACCAACCCAGCGATTTGTCTTAATTTTAACTCAAAAGCAATCGCTTGACTGGCTTCTAAATTTGCCTGATATATCAGATTTTTTGATGAATTGACCAAAGAACCTGTATTTACATCAACAACCGTCATCGCTTCACATTCATCAATGACCAAAGTCGCCCCAGACGGCAAAGGCACATAGGGTGATAAAGCTTGGCGTAGCTGTGCATAAATATCATGACCATCAAACAAGCTGGGCGTGCGGTATTTAATTTTATCCGTCAGATGTGGCAAAAACTGCCCCACAAAATCACACCACTCGTCATACAATGTCTTATCGTCAATTAAAATCTCATCAATCTTTTTGCTGTCTGCATCATGAACAAATACAGACAATGGCAATGGCACACGATACAAGCGACAAGGCTTTTTATGGGCATGGTTTTTAATGTGTTGCCCTGTTTGATATAGTTTACCGATATGCTCTAAAATTGTGGCAATATCAACGGTTTGAGCAGATGTGCGAATGATGATACCGCCTTGTAAATGCTCATCTTTCATCGTGGCGGTGATGGCGTGTTTGATGTGCTGGGCAATATTTTTGGGGATTTTATGAGAGATACGCACCCCCACATCATCAGGTTTATAAACCACATAAGGCGATGATAAACTGATGGCGGTCGTAGCAGTTGCCCCTTTTTGAGCATAAGCAGGACGACCAATCATAACCATGATGTATTGACCTTGACGAATCTGGCTGTCTTTGGTGAGTGTCAAGACAGCGTTTTTTGGCTCGCCAATGTCCAAAAACGCCATCATTAAAGATGGTAAAAGACGCACCACTTTTGCTAGATAAATATCGCCTGTTTGTGCTGATGGCTTGTCTGATAACAATCGGCAAAGTCTGCCATCATCAAGTATGGCAACTTGGGGGTAACAAATATGACTGACAATGAGCTGTTTTGGCATACAACACCTAAAACAACATCAAGCATTCGTCTAATAATTCAGCCATCTCAGCAAGTGGCAATCCTATGACGTTGGTATAACTGCCATTAATCGCACGCACCCACGCCATCGCTCCGCCTTGAATGGCATACGCCCCTGCTTTATCGGTCGGCTCACCTGTTTGCCAATATTGCTGTTTTTGATGGTCAGTCAGCTGAATAAAAGTTACGTCTGTACTAACTTTGATGGTTTTTTGGTGATGAATTTTGCCATCTTTGACCATCACAACACATACCGCTGTCCAAATATGATGTGTGCGATGAGATAACTTGTCCCACATCGCAAAGGCATGAGCTTTGTCGGTGGGTTTGGTCAAAATATCATCATCAAGCACCCCAATGGTGTCTGCCCCAATAACCACGCCATCTGTGATGTGAAAAGCTTGGGCAATCTTCTGTGCTTTATCGGTTGCCATACGCATGACATAATTATGAGCAGACTCATCTTGCTGAACACTTTCGTCAATATCAGCAGGGCAAACAGTAAAATCATCAACAATCCGTGCCAGCAGTTCTTGACGACGTGGTGATGTGGATGCAAGAATCACTTTCATCAGTAGGCTCGCTCTTTGACTTGGCTATTTATCCAATATAAAGGCAACCACAACAATGGAAATAACGCCATACTACTGATGAGCGACCCCATGCCCGTCCACAAAAAATTATGATGTGCCAATGCTTGCAAAAACCACAATGTGCCTTGGTACACAAGCAATCCCACCACCGCAATTATCCATGCTTGTACCAAGGTCAGCTCTTTGGCATAAATCAGCATGGCTCTTAGAATAAATGCCATGAGTGTGGCACAAAACGCCTGATGTCCCAAATGCGTCCCAAACAACAAATCCGAGACTAAGCCCACCAAAAACACCGCCCATACTGACAATAAAGTAGAGCGATATATCACCCAAAAAATCAGCACCATCACCAAAAACATGGGGCGAATACTGGCAAACATGGGTGTTAAAGGATAAACATTTAAGGCAGATGCTATCACAAAACTGGCTATCATGCCTGTGATTAAAAAGACTTTGGATTTCATGATGGCTGATGTTTGGCTTGGGCGACTGATGACTCTTTTGGTTGCAATATCAACACATAATTACTACGCAAAAAATCTGCTGATGGCTTGACTTTAATGTCAGCAAAATTATCCGTATGCGTGGTATCTATGTCAGATACTGTGCCCACTTTGTAGCCAGCAGGAATACGCTCACCAAGCCCTGATGAAATCAGCTCATCGCCCACTTTAACATCGGCTGTTTTAAAGATATAGTCCAAACTTAAACTGTCAGGCATGCCAACACCTGACACCATCGCTCGCTGACCTGTACGAGCCACCACCACCGCCACTGACTGCTGTTCATCTGTGATGAGCAAAAGACGGCTGGTGTCTTGGTAAGTGTTGATGATTTGACCCAAAATGCCATTTTCATCAATCACCGTCTGACCTATCTGCACGCCATGATTTTTGCCTTTATTAAGTATCACCACTTGTTTTAATGGGTTACTGTCAGTGCCAATCACCTGAGCTAATTGCAGATGGTGGGTATTAGATAAAGTGGTGGTTAAAATGCCATGCAAACGGGCGTTTTGGGCAATCAGATGGTCTTGAACTTGAAGTTTGGCACGAGCCTGTAACAGCTCAGTTTGCAAGCGAATGTTTTCACGGCGTAGGGCTTCTTTTGTATAAAGCTGACCTTCGGCATAAGTCATCGCATAAGATGGCCCTACCGCTATTTGGTAGATAGGCTGCATGGAAGCATGGCTGGCACTACGCAAAGGGGAAAACCACTGGGGATTTTTGCTATCAAGCAACATCAAAATCAGTGCCACCACCAAAAATCCGATGGTCATGCGAGCAAAAAGTGGCTTTTGAGAAAAAATACTGGGCAACATAAGCCAAGAATACCTAAATGTGATGTACTATGCTAGCACACTCAATAAAAAGACACAAAAAGCGGTGCGTTGAACACCGCTATTTTTGGGTTAAGTGGTAATCATCAAACAAAAATCAGATTTAAAGATTTGTCGTGGATAAAATCTAAGGCTTTACCACCACCACGACTGACACAAGTCAAAGGTTCATCCGCCACAAATACAGGCAATCCTGTCTCCTTTGAAATCAATTTATCCAAATTACGCAACAATGCCCCACCACCTGTCAGTACAATACCACGCTCAGCGATATCGCTTGATAGTTCAGGTGGCGTTTGTTCTAAGGCTTCTTTTGTGCCTGTAACAATGGCAGATAATGGCTCTGATAGGGCTTCTTGGATTTCTTTGGAAGTTACTGTAAAGGTCTTTGGCACACCTTCTGCCATAGAACGCCCACGCACTTCTACTTCTAGGTTTTCTTTTTCATCAAACACTGCCGTTCCCACTTCTACTTTGATACGCTCGGCGGTCGTCTCACCAATGATACAGCCATGAGCTTTACGCACATAATTAATGATGGCTTCATCAAACAAATCCCCACCCACACGGATAGAATCTGAATACACACAGCCTGACAATGCAATCACCGCAATCTCTGTCGTGCCACCACCAATGTCTACCACCATAGAACCACTGGCATCATGCACAGGTAGCCCCGCCCCAATCGCGGCTGCCATTGGCTCTTCTAGCAAATGCACGCTGTTTGCCCCTGCTGACTGTACCGCTTCTTGGATGGCACGACGCTCTACCAAAGTGGATTTACAAGGCACACACACCACCACATTTGGGTCAGCCAAAAAACGCTTGGCTTTGACTTTGTGGATAAAGTGTTTGAGCATTTTTTGGGTAACTTCAAAATCAGCAATCACGCCGTCTTTTAAGGGGCGAATGGCGGTGATGTTATCAGGGGTACGACCGAGCATTTGTTTGGCATCCACGCCCACCGCAGCGACTGTTGGGTTTTGGGTGCGGTTAGAGCGAAGTGCCACAACTGTTGGCTCATCAAGAACAACCCCCTTACCCGGCGTATAAATCAAAGTGTTGGCAGTACCCAAATCAATGGCAATATTGGTTGATAAAAATCCTAGTAGGTTCATGGGGCGTATTCCAAAAATTCATACAAAAAGAAATAAAATGTGTCATCACTTTGTCTGCATTTTGTCAATAATTAGGATAAAATGAAAACATCATGACCAAAAACGTTAAAAACGGTGGTAAATTATACCTGATTTGTGTCCAAAAAATCATTAAGTTTTGTCAAAAAAATCATGATTTTGCAAGAAAATTTTTCAAAGGCTAAAATTGTAACAAATCAATCCATAACTGCTTACCAAAAATTACAAATTCTTATCAATACCGTAAATATACGCTTGTTCACTTGCCTAATTTTAAAAGCCATCAGAAATGTGGTAGAATGAGCCATAAAATTTTAGGAGCTTTTTATGACCATCACCACCAACGATGTACAAACGTGTGCCAACCTATCACGTCTAGCGATTGATGAGACGACCGCCCAAGCCTATGCTCAAAGTCTGGACAAAATCCTAGCGATGATGGACGTGTTGGATGGCGTTGACACCGATGACATTAAGCCCTTAGCAAACATCCATGAAGCCTGTCAGCCTTTGCGTGCCGATGTACCCAATCCTGCCATTGACCGAGACGCATTTCAAGCGGTTGCCCCACACGCCCAAGATGGGCTGTATCTGGTACCACAGGTGATTGAATAATGACCAGCTTAAAAAACGTTATTTGTAGAGCTTTGCTTGCTCTTAGCCTGACAAGTGGCTTGGCTGTGCCTGCCATTGCAAAGCCTAGCAGTAGCCAAAGCGAGCAAATACCAAACTTTGTTCAAACAGCTCACATCATCAAAGACGCCCTTCAAAGCCAGCAATACGCCAAAATCACACCACACATTCACCCCAAAAAAGGTGTGCGTTTTAGTATGTATGCCTATGTTAATGTCAAAAAAGACAAGGTATTTAGCCGAAAAAATTTTGATAAATATTTAAAACAATCCAAAATCAAATTTACGTGGGGCGACAAAGATGGCATTGGCGAGCCACTCATCACACCCCTGCCAAGCTATTTAAGCGACTGGGTGGTCAGAGACAATCTGTCCAACCCCAGCAAAGTGGGTGTGAACGAATTTTATGGGACTGGCAACAGCCTAAATAACCTTAGGGAAGTTTACCCCACCCAAGACTTTGTTGAGTTTTATTATGCAGGCAGCAAGCAATATGACTGCATGGACTGGCGGTGTTTGCGTTTGGTGTTTGAAACCTACCAAGGTCGTCCTTATTTGGTCGCCATCATCACTGACGAATGGACGATTTAACATTAAAATTTGTGATTTTTTGATTATTAAAGGCATTTTATGACACAATTACATCATTTATCTGTATCTGAACTGGTCAAAGGTTTGGCAAATAAAGCATTTTCTAGCACTGACTTGGTAAAGCATTTTGCAGGTCGCATTGACAGCTTAGACGGTCAAATCAACAGCTTTATCACCAAAGATTTTGACAATGCCCTAAAACACGCCGAAACTGCCGACAAACTGCGTGCCGATGGCGACACTCGCCCCCTACTTGGCGTGCCAATGGCTCATAAAGACAACCTTTGCACCAAAGGGGTTTTGACCACGGCTGGCTCAAAAATGCTCTATAACTTTGTCTCGCCTTATGATGCCACGGTGGTAGAAAATATCGCCAACTCTGGCTTTGTCAGCATTGGCAAACTTAACATGGATGAGTTTGCCATGGGCTCGGACAATGAAAGCTCACACTTTGGGGCAGTGCATAACCCTTGGGACTTAGAACGTGTGCCGGGTGGGTCGTCAGGTGGCTCGGCAGCGGCTGTGGCAAGTGGTTTTGTGCCTGTGGCGACAGGCTCGGACACTGGCGGCTCAATCCGTCAGCCAGCGAGCTTTTGTGGCATCACTGGCATTAAACCCACCTATGGGCGTGTGTCTCGCTACGGCATGATTGCTTATGCGTCAAGCCTAGACCAAGCAGGCACTTTTGGTAAATCCGCCTTGGACTGTGCTTATTTGCTTGACCCAATGGCAGGCTATGATAACAAAGATGCCACCAGTATCAACCGCCCTACTGACACGCTGGTTGCTGACATTTTGGCAACTGACACCACAAGTAGCAAACCCTTGGCTGGCAAAAAAATTGGGGTGGCAAAGGCGTATTTTGGGGCAGGACTTGATGGCGAAGTAGAAAAATCCATTCGCCAAGCCCTTGCCAAATACGAAGAGCTGGGGGCAAGCATTGTAGAGGTGGACATCACCGACCCTGCCATCACCCTTGCCACTTATTATCTACTTGCTCCTGCCGAAGCCAGCTCTAACCTGTCTCGCTATGATGGTGTGCGCTTTGGCTATCGCTGTGAAAATCCTAGCGACCTTATGGACTTATACACTCGTAGTCGCTCTGAAGGCTTTGGCGCAGAAGTACAGCGTCGTATCATCATGGGGACATATGCTCTGTCAGCCGGATATTTTGACGCTTATTATACCAAAGCCCAAAAGGTGCGCCGTTTGATTGTGGAAGACTTTAAAAAGGCCTTTGAAAAATGCGACATCATCGCCAGCCCCACCGCCCCCACGCCCGCTTATAAACTTGGCGAAAGCCTAGACCCAGCCAGCATTTATCTGCTTGATTTATATACCATTGGTGTCAATTTGGCGGGGCTGCCTGCACTGTCGCACCCTGTGGGTCAAGCGCATGGGCTGTCTGTGGGATTGCAGCTGATTGGTAAACATTGGGCAGAAAGTGAGCTGTTACAAACGGCGCATATTTATCAGGCAAATACGGCATTTCATCAAGCATTATCGCCGATTGCCAAACAAGAATAAGGGAGCATCGTCATGCAGTAATTTGTACTTGAAATTAATGATACACTTTATCACAACCTAATGCAAAAGTATGGCAAAGATGACATTCAAGAATTTGGCATTCGTTTTTTTGAAATGCTCGCCTATTCACCAAAACACGCCAAACAAGAAACAAATGCCGATAGAGTCGCAACGGACAGACCTTATCGCTTAGGTGCTTTGCCAAACATCAAAGTTCCTGATGATTTTGATGACATTGAAATTACGGACTTTGATGTATGAACTATTTGCTTGATACACACATTTTATTATAGACACCACAAAATAATCACAAACTAAATGATAAAGCCATTATTAATAATCCTAATAATAGGCTGTGGCTTTGTAAGTATTTGAAAACCACCATTAAATAAATTAAAGTATGAAAAATTACTCAATATCCAACTTGCTAAATATTAACGGTGTAAATTTATATAGTTTTATCATCAGATGCGATACTTGACGATAAACTGAGTAAAAGCCTAAGATTTAATTTTCTATATTAAGGAGTATTTATGCAGCGCCGTCATTTTTTAAAAGGTACGCTATTTACCTTACCGGTGATTTTTTCTGGCGGTTTATTGTCTGGGTGTCGTGCGGACATGACCCAACAGACTTCATCAGCCCACATCAGCCCCTTACAAAATAAACTCAATGAAATACTACCACGGTGGGAAAAACGATTAAATGCTAAAATTGGCATGGCCATTATTAATGATGACGGTCAAATAAACAGTTATCGCAAAGAGGATTATTTTCCTGTCAATAGCACCATTAAAGCCTTTATTGTCGCTCATGTATTATTTTTGGTGGATAAAGGCAAATTGGACTTAACACAATCCATTTTAATTAAAAAAAGCGATTTAATAGAATATTCTCCCGTCTGTCAAACGTTTTTTAATGAGAAAAAACCCATCACAATCAGTGAGTTGTGTGAAGCAACAACCACATTAAGTGACAATGCCGCCGCCAATATTTTATTAAATCATCTTGGTGGTTTGATGGCATTTAATCAGTTTTTAAAAGACATTGGAGCAGATGTGGTATTATCACATAATGAGCCACTTTTAAATCATGCTCATTATGGCGAAACTTACAATACTGCCAAACCAAATTCTTATGCCCAAAGCCTAAAAGATATCATCACAAAAGATATTTTATCCAATCAAAGCAAAAATCAACTACTAACTTGGCTGATTAATGATAAAGTTGCCGATGATTTATTAAGAAAACATCTGCCAAAAAACTGGCGTATTGGTGATAAAACAGGCACAGGCAGCGAATCAAAAAACATCGTTGCGGTGATTTGGAATGCGCAAAATAAGCCCTATTTTATCAGTTTATTCATCACCCAACCTAATGATGGCAATTCTTATGATTTTAAAACACAAAAAAGCATTGCCATAGCAAATATTGGACAAGAGATTTATCCTTTTTTATGATTTTTATTACCAATGCTTTACTGATATTATATCAATTTGGCAAAAATATCGTTTTATGATTAAATTCGCCATCAGTACACCATCGGTGATATGTTTTTACATCTCATATTTAGCGATTTATTTGCTGACGCATTTAGGTTATTATTCAACAACTCATTATAGGTAATTATAGGAAAAAGTTATGACCACCCCCCAAGCCCCCCTTATTGATGGTTACGAAGTTGTCATCGGCATTGAGATTCATTGCCAATTAAACACCGACAGCAAAATTTTTTCAAACGCCCCCACCGCCTTTGGTGCAGCGCCAAACACCCAAGCCACCATCGTGGATTTGGGCTTTCCGGGGGCGTTGCCTGTGTTAAATGAAGGCGTGATAGAGCGTGCCTTAAAATTTGGTATGGGGGTCAATGCCAAACTGGGCATGTACAACACCTTTGACCGCAAAAACTATTTTTATCCAGATTTGCCCAAAGGCTATCAAATCACCCAAATGGCCAACCCTATCGTGGGCGAAGGTTATGTGGACATTTTGGTCAATGCTGGCGAAAAAAACGAATACACCAAACGTGTCGGCATCACCCGAGCGCACCTAGAAGAAGACGCTGGCAAATCGGTGCATGATGCTATCCCGCAGATGACAGGCGTGGATTTAAACCGCGCAGGCACGCCACTCATTGAAATCGTCTCCGAGCCTGACATGCGTTCGGTCGCTGAGGCGGTGGCGTATGTCAAAACCATTCATGAGCTGGTAACGTGGCTTGGCATTAGTGATGCCATCATGGCAGAAGGCTCGTTTCGTGCCGACATTAACGTGTCGGTACACAAACCAAACACCCCCTTTGGTACTCGCTGCGAGCTTAAAAACTTAAACTCATTTCGCTTTATTGAACGAGCCATCAAGGCAGAAATTGAACGACAAATTGACCTGATAGAAGATGGCGGAAAAGTCGTGCAAGCCACACGTCTGTATGACCCTGAAAAAGATGAAACTCGTGCCATGCGTACCAAAGAAGAAGCCAACGATTATCGCTACTTCCCTGACCCTGACTTGCTCCCTGTGGTCATCTCTGACGAAGTTTTGGCAAAAGTCAAAGCTGATATGCCAGAGCTACCAAGTGTTCGTAAAGAGCGTTTTATCAGCGAATTGGGTTTATCCACTTATGACGCCAATGTGTTAAATGGCAGTCGTGAACTGTCGGATTATTTTTTACAAGTCATTGATATTGTAGGAAAAAATCATGCCAAAGTGGCTGCCAACTGGGTGATGGGTGAGCTGTCTGGGGCATTAAACAAAGCCGAGCTATCCATCAGCCAATCGCCCATCAGTGCCGAGCGTCTGGCGGGGTTGATTAGCCGTATCAATGACAACACCATCAGTGGTAAAATCGCCAAACAAGTCTTTGCCCTGCTGTGGGATAATGGCGATAAATCCGCCGATGAGATTATCAGCGAGCATGGACTCAAACAAGAAACCGACACAGGGGCGATTGAAGCCATCATCAAGGAAGTCCTAGCCAATAATCAAGCCATGGTAGATGAATACAAAGGCGGAAAAGAAAAAGCCTTTAATGGCTTGGTTGGACAAGTGATGAAGGCAAGTCGTGGCAAGGCGAACCCTGCTCAGGTGAATGAACTGCTCAAAAAGATGATTGGTTAAATAAACCCCCCAAATATCGCAAGCACATTTGGGGGGGTTTATCACTGGGATAACACATGATTGATATCAAAAAGATTACCAAGCATTTTGTGGAACCAAATTTTTATCCATCAAATAGCTTTCTCAGATTATTTTGCGACACCAGTGCCAATTATGATGAGACTTCTATTGTTTATTGTCAAATAAATTGCCATTACTTTGACTTAGAAACCAATATAAGTATTATTTTAAAATCACATGAAAATCTTTTATTATCATCGCCTGTTTTCCTAGATTATTACAGATTCAAAGAAGCATGGCGAACTAAACTAGCTCTTTATCTGAATACAGCCATTGAAGGAATTGATTCATCAGAATATCAAACCTATAATCATGGCTTATTAAAACAAATTTTATATTTTCAACTGGAGAATGTAGAAAAAGTAGAGAAAATTTACACACTGGAATTAAATCGTGAAAAATTTTTAAGCTCAATTTTGGATAGCATACAAAAGCCATTCAATGATTTGGCAAAAATCATTCTTTGGATTGATAGAGATGAAAATATTAATTTTTTATGGATGAATGAAAATAGATGATTTAATAACCAACAATCTAACTATCTTTGATAGTGCATTTGCTGATTTTTGTTAATTTTAGCATATCTTTGCATTTAAATCATTTAACTTCTAAAAAATCACTTTTTATTTATCATAAAACCCACCACAAGGCATATTATGACAATCATCACACATACGCCTATTTGGGTTTGGGTTGTACTTGCCCTACTGATTTATTTAGACATATTACAACGTAAAAACCGCCCCATTCAAAGGTGGTGTTTACTTATTATGCCTGCCATATTCTTGCCTTTAAGTCTTATCACACTTAGCACAAGCCCTAATATCAACCTAAGCACCATCACATTTGTATTGCAATGATGGTCAGTTTTGGCGTGGCAAAATACCATTTTTACAAACACCCCATCATTTATCAAAACAAGCAAGGGCAATGGATACAAAGGGGCAGTTTTGTGCCTTTAACTGCGTATCTGATGATTTTTATGTGTCGTTACATCCTATCTGTCAGCCAAGCCATGCGACTGTCTTATATTGATGGCAATGGCTTTGCTGTATTTATGGGCGTATCACTTAGGCTTGGTTTAGGGATGCTACTTGCCATCAATATCAATTTTAAGACAAATAAACTAAGATAACTCTATGCTCCACACACCAAGACTACATCTTAGAAACTGACAAGCCTTTATTTTATTTGCTAACCACATATATTTACTTTAACCCTTGCAATCCACAAAATCTATGCTATAATAACCACCTATTCGGGGTGTAGCGCAGCTTGGTAGCGCACTTGCATGGGGTGCAAGGGGTCGCGAGTTCGAATCCCGCCACTCCGACCAAACAACAATCTAAAGCGGTTCATAGAGTCTATGAGCCGTTTTGTTTTACCAGTTTTATATAACACTCAAATCTAACAACGGACGTATTTTAAAATTTCCCAAATAAATAATATGGTTTATCATTCACCATCCAACAATCACCTTTTTTAAGATTTGACAGGACAACCAATGACCCCCCCCAAACAGCTTGTTCTTGCCAGCAATAACCAAGGCAAATTAAGCGAATTTCAAGCCTTATTTGATAATACCCACCTTAACATACAGCTTATCCCCCAAGGCAAACTTGGCATTGCAGATGCTGACGAAACAGGGCTATCTTTTGTAGAAAACGCCATCATCAAAGCCCGCCACGCAAGCAAACTAAGCGGACTGCCTGCCATCGCTGACGACAGCGGATTGTGCGTGCCTGTACTTGGTAACGCCCCTGGCATTTATTCAGCGAGATTTGCAGGCAGTCATGGCGATGACAGGGCAAATAATGATAAATTATTACAAGAATTAAAAAATTTTCGTGGCACAACACCCATTATTGGTCAATTTATCTGCGTGCTTGCCCTAGTTCGCCACAAAGATGACCCCCTACCCATCATCGCCCAAGGACACTGGACAGGCGAAATTTTAGACACTCCCCAAGGCGATCATGGTTTTGGTTATGACCCTTTATTTTATCTTCCCAGTCTTGCCAAAACTTCTGCTGAGCTTGATAAAGCCACCAAAAACCGCCTAAGCCATCGTGGACAAGCCTTGCAAACTTTGCTGAATGTTTTGATCAACACTGACATTTAAGCGGTTGTTTTTTTTTAAGAATAAGGCTATACTAGTCATCTTTTCGTGTTTTTTGTGGGTAATTTTGCCTAAAAAATATCCAACCAGATTCTGCAAACTGCTTAATCATGATTAAGCAGTTCACTTTTAACAATTTTTTATATAGGTATTATCATGAGTGATTTAGACGTTACCGCAAATGTCATCTCAGACAAAGAAACTCAATTGACCGTCAAAGTTCCTGTTGGCACCATTCAAAGCAAAGTAGAAAGTCGCATCAGAAGCCTTGCCAAAACCGCTCGTATTGATGGCTTTCGTAAAGGTAAAGTGCCTGTATCACACATCAGAGCCCAATACGGTGCTGGCATTCAGCAAGAAGTGATTAACGATGTCATTCGTGATACGGTATTTGAAGCGATTGACAAACAAAAAGTGCGTGCTGTTGGCGTGCCTAATATTGATGATGTCAAACTAGAAAATGACTTTTTGGTTTATCAAGCCACCGTTGAAACCTTCCCAGAAGTAGAAGTTAAAGGCGTCAGCGAAATTGATGTAGAGCGTCAGGTTGCTACCGTTTCTGATGAAGATGTGGATACAATGATTGAAAACCTGCAAAAACAGCGTCAAACCTTTGAAACCAAAGACGGTGAGCTTGTTGATGGTGATGAAGCGACTTTTGATTTTGAAGGTTCTATTGATGGCGAAAAATTTGATGGTGGTAGTGCCGAAGATTTTCGCTTGGTCATCGGTTCAGGTCGCATGATTCCCGGCTTTGAAGATGGCATGAAAGGCATGAAAGCTGGCGAAGAAAAAACCATCAAAGTTACTTTCCCAGCAGACTACCAAGCCGAAAACCTACAAGGTAAAGAAGCTGATTTTAAAATCACCGTTAAAGAAGTTAAAACACCAAAACTGCCTGAATTAAACGAAGAATTTTTTGAGCTGTTTGGTGTTAAAGAAGGCGGTCTTGATAAACTAAAAGCGGATGTACGCAAAAACATGGAGCGTGAAATCAAAAACGCGGCTCGCAACCAAATCAAACAAGCGGTATTTGATGCTTTGGTAGAAAAAAATGAATTTGACGTGCCAAAAGCCATGCTCACCCAAGAGATTGAACGCCAACGCCAGCAAATGATTCAACGTTTTGCTGCCCAATTTGGTGGCGACCCAAAAACCTTTGGGGCAGATATGTTGCCCGATGAGCTGTTTGAAGACCAAGCTTTGCGTGCGGTACGTTTGGGTGTCTTGGTTACTCAAATCATTGAAAAACAAGGTCTTAAAGTAGACCAAGAGCGTGTTACTTCATTCATCGCTGAATTGGCAGAAAACTATGAGGACCCTGCTGAGGTGATTGAATATTACACCAACAACCAAAATGAACGCACCAGCATTGAGTCTTTGGTACTAGAAGACCAAGTGGTAGAATATCTTGTATCACAAGGCAAAGTTACCGACAAAGAAGTCAAATACCAAGACTTACTTGCCAGTGCTCAACAAGCCATGATGTAAGGTTTATCTTAAAAGACACCCTGACATCAAGTTGGGGTGTTTTTTGTTTTCATGGCGTTTTATGATAGAATAATCAATTTGTATTACCAATCAGGATAATCTCATGTCATATATTAAGCAAAATCCCTTTTACGACCAATTAGCCGACAGTTTTCATACCGCCCCCCAATCCGCCCTTGTGCCGATGGTGATTGAGCAGTCTGGGCGTGGCGAGCGGTCATTTGACATTTTTTCTCGCCTATTGCGTGAGCGTGTGATTTTTTTGACAGGCGAAGTAGAAGACAACATGGCAAATTTGATTGTTGCCCAAATGCTGTTTTTAGAAGCGGACAACCCTGAAAAAGACATACATTTATACATCAATTCTCCCGGTGGCGTGGTAACGGCTGGCATGGCAATTTATGACACCATGAATTTTATCAAACCTGATGTCTCTACCATTTGTTTGGGGCAAGCCTGCTCTATGGGGTCATTTTTGTTATCAGCAGGTGAAAAAGGCAAACGCTATGCCCTTGCCAACTCTCGCATTATGATTCATCAGCCATTAGGCGGCTTTCGTGGACAAGCCAGCGACATTGAAATTCACGCTCGTGAAATCATCGCCCTAAAAGCCAAACTTAATGAACTGTTAGCCAAACACACAGGGCAGCCCATTGAAGTGATTGAAAAAGACACCGACCGTGATAACTTTATGAGTGCCGACAAAGCGTGTGAATACGGTTTGGTGGATAAAGTACTGGATAAACGTCCATAACACTTATCATTGATGTTAAAATATTTAAGGGGATTTTATGAGTGATGGGCTACATTGTGCGTTTTGTGGTAAGCACAAAAATGATGTGAAAAAACTCATCTCAGGTATTGATGAAAAAACCAGCATCTGCAATGAATGTGTAGAGCTGTGCGGTGATATGCTTGGTGGCGAAAGCCCTAAAACCAAAGAAGTTGCTGATAAAAAACAAGACAACTGGGCAAAAACCAAACTGCCCACCCCCAAAGAAATCCGTCAGCACTTAGATGAGTATGTCATCGGTCAAGACACCGCCAAAAAAGCCCTATCGGTGGCGGTCTATAACCATTACAAACGCCTAAAAGTCAAAGATGGTGAGCAGACTGCCCCAGTGGAGCTTGCCAAAAGTAACATTTTGCTCATCGGTCCCACAGGCTCAGGCAAAACCTTACTGGCTCAAACCTTAGCCAGAATGCTTGATGTACCATTTGCTATGGCGGACGCCACCACATTGACCGAAGCAGGCTATGTGGGCGAAGATGTGGAAAACATCGTCCAAAAACTTTTACAATCTGCTGAATATGATGTGGAACGCACCCAGCGTGGCATCATTTATATTGATGAGATTGACAAAATCAGCAAAAAAGGCGAAAACGTCTCCATCACGCGTGATGTGTCAGGTGAAGGTGTTCAGCAAGCACTGCTTAAAATCATTGAAGGCACAGTTGCCAATATCCCCCCCCAAGGTGGACGCAAGCACCCCAATCAAGAGATGATACAAGTGGACACCAGTAATATTTTGATGATTGTTGGTGGGGCATTTGCAGGGCTTGATAAAATCATTGAGCAACGCACCGAAGAGACAGGCATTGGTTTTAGTGCATCTGTCAAAGCCAAAAAAGAAAGCAAAATCAGCGAGTTGTTTAAGGAAGTCGAACCAGAAGATTTGGTAAAATTTGGGATTATTCCTGAATTTATCGGTCGTTTGCCCGTCATTGCCACCTTAGATGAGCTAGATGAAGATGCTCTAATCCAAATTCTCACCGAGCCTAAAAACGCCCTAACCAAACAATATCAATACCTATTTGACATGGAAGGGGCAAATTTAACTTTTGAAAAAGACGCCTTGACCGCCATCGCCAAAAAAGCCATGAAACGCAAAACAGGGGCAAGGGGTTTACGCTCCATCATTGAAAACGCCCTACTTGACACCATGTATGAGCTACCTAGCATGAATGATGTCAAAGAAGTCATTGTGGACGCTGATGTGATTAATGACGGTAAAGCCCCAAAAACTCGGTAAGTATGTGTTTTTACAAGACAGACATGGTGTGTGCCATGTCTGTTTTTTATGTGATATACTTAGATAGACTGAGCAAAAATTGTCATCATAAACACTTTTTGGGAAAACAACAATGAAAAAACCCTTCTTGATAACAAGTTTTATGGCACTTTTTTTGATGTTTCAAAGCCCAGTCTTTGGCAAATGTGTTGGTTGGGGTGAGTTTGTGCCACCTAAAACACAAAACTTTAAACAACTACAAGGAATTTGGGTATTTGAGCAAGAAGAAACGGGCATATTTGAAATCCGCCTTGATGGCAAATCTTGGGTTTTAGTGCAGTACCATTTTGATGAAGGCGATTACAGCAAAATCCCCATAAAAACCTTGAAAAATGGCACTTTTTTGAAGCGAACAGATGGCTTATATCAAGGTTACGATGCTCAAATAAAAGAAATTGTACTTGTTGATGACAAAGGCTGTCGTGTAACAGGGTCAGCTCGCCTAAGTGCTGATGATGTACACATCATCTACTCACCCGAAGGGCATACCAATGTTCGCCGTGGTGCTTCAAATAAGCACGCCATTATCCGCCAAATCCCCAACGGCACCAAAATCGTCTTAGCCGAATACTCCAAGCATAACCACACAAACAGCAACTGGAAAGAAGTGCTATATTTTAATTATGATAAAAATTTGATAGGCACAGGCTTTGTACATCAAAGCCAGTTTAGATAATTTAGCTTAATCTTGCCCAAAAATTATGTTATAGTAAACAAGCACAATGACCGCTTTCACTACCCACATAGGAGAGATTATGATTTACCAAGGACAAAATTTAAGCGTTACCATGATGGATGATGGTGTTGCCAACTTGCATTTTAATGCCCAAGATGGCAGTGTCAATAAATTTGACCAAGCCACCAACAGCGAATTTGCCCAAGCCGTAACCGTCCTAGAAAACAGCAAAGACATCAAAGGATTAATCGTTACATCAGGCAAAAAAGTCTTTATTGCAGGGGCGGACATTACTGAATTTGTCAGTTATTTTAAACGCCCCCAAGACGAGCTTGAAGCATGGCTACTTGACATCAATGGCGTTTTTAACCGCTTTGAAGATTTGCCATTTCCCAAAGTGTGTGCCATCAATGGAGCAGCTCTTGGCGGTGGCTGTGAGATGACATTGGTATGCGAATATCGCATCATGGGACAATCAGCACAAATTGGTTTGCCTGAGACTAAACTTGGCATTTTCCCCGGTTTTGGTGGCTCGGTGCGTACACCACGCATCATCGGTGTGGACAACGCCCTAGAACTGATTGCCACAGGCAACCCCCTAAAACCTGCTGATGCGTTAAAAGTAGGCTTGGTGGATGCCGTGGTGGCAGATGAACTGCTAGAACAATCGGCAGTTGGTTTGGTAAACAAATGTATCAAAGGCGAGCTAGACTGGCAAGCCAAACGAGATGAAAAATTAAAAGCCATCAAACTCAACCAAACCGAGCAAGCCATGGCATTCAACTCCGCCAAAGGGGTGATTTTTGCCAAAGCCAATCCCAAACATTATCCTGCGGTGGTGCTGGCACTAGAAGCGATTGAAAAGCATGCTAATTTAGGTCGTGATGATGCGATTAAGATTGAAGCTCATAATTTTGCCAAATCCGCCAAAACACCACAAGCTGCCGCCTTGGTGGGCGTGTTTTTAAACGACCAACTGGTCAAAAAACGCGCCAAAGACCAATCCAAAAACGCTCATGACATCAATCAAATGGCGGTGCTTGGGGCAGGCATCATGGGTGGTGGCATTGCGTATCAATCGGCAGTCAAAGGCTTGCCCATCATCATGAAAGACATCAAGGACGAGCAATTAGAACTTGGCATGAATGAAGCGAGCAAACTGCTTGCCAAAGAAGTGGAGCGTGGCAAAATCACCCCCGCCAAAATGGGACAAACACTCTCTAAAATCCGCCCAAGCCTAAACTATGGCGATTTTGGCACACCTGACATCGTCATTGAAGCGGTGGTAGAAAACGAAGCCATCAAAAAGGCGGTGCTGTCCGAGACCGAAAGTTTGATAAAAGATGATGCCATTTTGGCGTCCAATACGTCCACCATCAGCATTAGCGAGCTTGCCAAATCCCTAAAAAGACCGCAAAATTTTGTGGGTATGCACTTTTTTAATCCTGTACATCGTATGCCCCTTGTGGAGATTATTCGTGGCGAACAAAGCAGTGATGAAGCGATAGCCACCACAGTCGCCCTTGCTCAAAAAATGGGTAAAACTCCGATTGTTGTCAATGACTGTGCAGGCTTTTTGGTCAATCGTGTGCTGTTCCCTTATTTTGGGGCGTTTGATTTATTGGTCAAAGAAGGCGTGGATTTTGTCAAAATTGATAAAGTCATGGAAAAATTTGGCTGGCCAATGGGTCCTGCGTATTTGCTTGATGTGGTGGGGATTGATACAGGTGTACACGCAAGTGCTGTCATGGCAAACGCCTTCCCTGAACGCATGAAGCCTGATTATAAAACCGCCACCACCGTGATGTTTGAAAACAATCGCTTAGGACAAAAAAACGGCACAGGCTTTTATAAATATGAAACCGACAAAAAAGGCAAGCCCAAAAAAAGCGTGGACATGAGTGCTTATGAGCTGTTATCACCCGTGCAAGATGGTCAAAAAGAGCTTGATGACCAAGAGATTATTGACCGCTTGATGGTGGCATTTTGTAATGAAACGGTACGCTGCCTAGAAGACAACATCGTGGCAAGTACCGGTGAAGCTGACATGGCAATGCTGATGGGGCTAGGTTTTCCGCCGTTTCGTGGCGGTCCGTGCCGATATATTGACCAAATAGGCGTAGGTGGATTTGTGGCGTTATGCGACAAATATGCTCATCTTGGCAAAGCGTACGAAGCACCACAGCTTTTGCGTGATATGGCAAAAGATGGTAAGACTTTTTATCAATAATTAAAATTTTAAGGAAAAAATGATGACAACTTTATCCCCAACCGATGTCGTGATTGTGGACGGTATCCGCACCGCCATGGGCAAATCCAAAAATGGTATGTTTCGCCATGTGCGTGCCGAAATCCTATCGGCAGAGCTGATGAAAGCCCTGATTAAAAGAAACGACTTTGACCCCAATGAGCTAGAAGATATTATTTGGGGCTGTGTCAATCAAACACTAGAACAAGGCTGGAACATCGCTCGCCACGCCAGTTTACTGGCGGGTATCCCCAAACACGTGGCAGGGCAAACCGTCAATCGCTTGTGTGGCTCATCCATGCAAGCCCTACATACTGCCGCCGCCCAAATCATGACCCATCAAGGCGACCTGTTTATCATCGGTGGCGTAGAGCATATGGGACACGTGGCGATGATGCATGGCGTTGATATTAATCCTGGCAGCTCAAAACACATTGCCAAGGCTTCTAACATGATGGGGCTGACCGCCGAAATGCTTGGGCGTATGAATGGCATCACACGAGATGAGCAAGATGAATTTGCCCTAAATTCACACCTAAAAGCCGCCAAAGCCACTGCCGAAGGACAGTTTGACAACGAAATCGTGGGCATAGAAGGACATGACGAACAAGGCAATTTACAACTTTGCACCACAGATGAAGTGATTCGCTTTGATGCCAATTTAGAAAGTCTGCAAAAACTCAAACCTGTTTTTGACCCAGCAGGTGGCACAGTAACCGCAGGCAGCTCGTCCGCCCTATCAGATGGTGCGTCCGCCATGTTGGTCATGTCCGCCCAAAAAGCCAAAGATTTGGGGCTGACCCCACGAGCCAAAATCCGCTCTATGGCGGTTGCTGGCTGTGATGCGGCGATTATGGGCTATGGACCTGTGCCCGCCACAAACAAAGCATTAAAGCGAGCGGGGCTGACCATAGACGACATACAAACGGTGGAGCTTAACGAAGCTTTTGCCGCCCAAGGCTTATCAGTCTTAAAAGGCTTAGGGCTTTATGATAAGCAAGACATTGTCAATCACAATGGCGGAGCCATCGCCCTAGGACACCCTTTGGGCTGTTCAGGAGCCAGAATCACCACCACGCTACTTAACGTCATGGAGCAACAAGACACCCAAATCGGACTTGCCACCATGTGCATTGGGCTTGGTCAAGGCATTGCCACGATTATTGAGCGTGTGTGATTTGATGAATGAATAAAATAAGGGCATGACAATACGCCCTTATTTTTGTGGTTTTGGCAAATATTCAATCAAAGTTTAAATTTAAAACCACGCCAATGGTTATCTTATTGTATCATCCTTAAAACAACCACACATCATCCGCATTCTCCAAAAAACTTAACACCCCCACCAAAATCCCCATCATCACCATCTCACTGAGCTCTATCGCACCGC
This sequence comes from Moraxella sp. VT-16-12, assembly GCF_002224245.2. Classification (GTDB taxonomy): domain Bacteria; phylum Pseudomonadota; class Gammaproteobacteria; order Pseudomonadales; family Moraxellaceae; genus Moraxella. The sequence goes on along the minus strand of NZ_NKHK02000004.1, from coordinate 50,814 downwards.
CGATGACATCGCCCGTCATACCACCGATACGCCGTTGCCAATAGCGACAATAACCCACCGCAAACAACAAAAATCCCACTGCCAACCCCACCGCCAAATAAGCATGAAACAGCCCCACAAACATCATCACACCCACCGCCCACAATGCCAAAACTAGCGATGTGGCGGTTTTTGGCAAACCATCACTCATGCTTTTGCCAATGCCATCTTCTCGCACATACGGCACACCCAAAAACAGCACCAATGCCATCATACGCCCCAGTATGGGCACCACCAACAGCCACGCCCACGCTTTTATTTGTATGAGCGAATAAATAAATCCAAATTTAAGCAACATCACCGCCACCAGCACAATCACGCCCATTGCTCCTGTACTAGACTCTTTCATGATGTCAAGCATACGTTGGCGGTCGCCAAATCCCCCCACCACACCATCAGACATATCCGCCAAACCATCTAAATGCAAACCCCCTGTCAGATACGCCCACAACGCCAACAAAATGGCTGATGATGCCACAATTGGCAAAAACGACAACGCATACGTCATCAACACCAACACCCCACCCATCAAAAGTCCAATCATGGGATAGTAAAGCACAGATAACGCATTTTGTTTTGGGGTGGGCATGGCAGACAAATAAATTGGCACGATTGTCATAAACTGCATGGCGATAAAAAATGGTGTGATGATGTTGTCTTTGATGGGGCGTGATTTGGTGGTCATGGTTTTATGTTTCAATTAAAAATTTTCAAAATCAATCAGTAACTTTAAAAATGGCACATTTTGTCGTTATGTCAAAGCACTCCATAAAACTAATCATCCAACTTTAATGCCCCATCATAATAAAAATGATGAATCTCACCCAGCGCCACAGGCACATTTAACAGCTCACTCATGGGCAAAGCTTTAGCAAGCACATAAAGCATTTTTATCACGCCCCCATGACAAATCACACACGCTCGTTGTATGTGATGACGTTCACAAATGGCATTGATGTCGCTGATGGCACAGTTTATCCGTTTGCAAAAATCCACCACACGCTCAGCATTTGGGGGCGTGTACAAATGTGGTGTTTGCCAATATTGACTTAGCTCGTTGGGAAATTGAGCACACAGCTCATCAGTGCGAACATTTTCCCAATCACCAAAATCTATCTCCTGCAAATCATCCATCACAAACAAAGGTAAACGATACTGTGCCGCTTTATCCTGTGCAAAAAGCAAACAACGAGACAAAGGCGAGCTAAATATCGCCTGCCAATTTAGGGCATTTGTCCCAAAGGTGTCCGCCATCTGTTGATAGCCCTGTGGTGTCAAAGGGTCATCCGTGCGTCCACGCAGTACATTGCCCTGCTTTAATAACAGCGTTTGCCCATGTCTGATAAAAGATAATGCCAGCATTGATGTGCCTTAGGCGGTATCTGATTTGTTTGCCACGCCTGCACTGTCAAAGGTTGCCATGTTGGCATGAACATCGCACGCCAGTTTAATCAGCGTCAGACTTGCCAGTGCCCCACTGCCTTCGCCCAATCGCAAACCCAAATCCAATATCGGCTTAGCCTGCAAAGCAGACAACACCGCACCATGAGCCTGCTCCTGCGAGCGATGACCAAAAATCAGCCAATCTGCCACACCAGCATTGATGCGTATTGCTACCAGTGCCGATACAGTACTGATAAAGCCGTCCACCACCACCGGCAAACCAAGCTGTCCTGCCCTGATATACGCCCCCACCATTGCTGCCATTTCAAATCCACCCACACTCGCCAGTTGCTCCAAAGGCTTGGTTAAGTGTCCATATAACGCCACGGCTTTTTCCACAACGGCTGTTTTTTTGCTAAGCGTCTCATCATTCACCCCTGTGCCACGCCCTGTCATGCTCTTAGCAGATTGACCCAGTAGCAAACACGCCAATGCAGAAGCTGAGCAAGTATTTCCAATCCCCATCTCGCCTGCCACATAAATGTCCGCCCCATCTGCCACGGCTCGCTCCACACTTGTGCGACCAATCTGCAATGCCCTTAGGCACTCATCCATACTCATGGCAGGCTGTGTGATAAAGTTGTGCGTGCCATCAGCAATCATCTCATGCCTAACACCCATCATCTGTCCTGCATTTACCACCCCACAATTCACCACATCAATACTCGCCCCAACATGACGAGCCATCACATTCACGCACGCCCCGCCTGTGGCAAAATTAGCAAGCATTTGTTTGGTTACTGCTTGTGGATAAGCGGAGATTTGCTCTGCCATCACACCGTGGTCGCCTGCAAAAATCGCCACATAAGGGCGAGATATGGACGGATACACCACTCCTTGCATGCCTGCCAAACTTATGACAATTTGTTCCATTTGCCCAAGCGAACCTGTGGGCTTGGTTAGATTATTTTGATGAGCTTGGGCTTGGGTTTGGGCGGTTTGATTGATGATAAAAACAGGATTGTCATACCACGTCATGTGCTACTCCTTAATAAGATGATGCGATAATGGGCTTGGTGGCAAATTTGTAAATCGCCATGACGAAATGTTAAACTCAACCCTTTAATGTCATGGGCAATCCTGCCACACAAAACACCACCTGATGAGCAATTTGAGCAAGCTGTTGATGCAAAAAACCACTTTCGTCTACAAATCGCCGAGACAGTTGCCCCATTGGTACCACGCCTAAGCCTGTTTCATTGCTAATCATGATAACGTCATGGGGATAATTCTCCAACGCCAACAGCAAGGCTCGTTTTTGGGCAGTCAGCTCATCAGACGATAGCACGTTAGATAGCCATATTGTCAAGCAGTCAATGATGATGACGATGTTTTGTTGATGGATAAGCTCGTTTAGGACGTTTGCAAGATATTTGGGGATTTCTAAGGTTTGCCAATGCTCTGGGCGATGGCATTTGTGATGACAGATTCGCTCGTTCATCTCATCATCGTTGTGCTTAGGGTCGGCGGTGGCGATATAAATGACACTTTTTCCAGCTTGCTCCATCTGTTTGGCAAGCCGTTCACCGTGGGCTGATTTGCCTGACCTTGCTCCACCTAGTACCAAATATATCATCACACCCCCGATAACAAAAGCTGATACTCACAAGACAGCTTGCCTTGGGGCTGTGTTGGCACATAAGTACCAAAAATCAGTTTATCCACCAAAAATGTTTTGGGTGCTACCTGATTTGTCTGTATGATGTCCAAAATGTCTGCCATGGGATAATTATCCTGATAAAAGCCAAGCGTAATATGTGGCACATAAACAGCAGGAGAGATTTCTTGATGGGTGGCACTTAGAGTTTGGCGAATGTCATCAAACACAAAGTGGGGATTGATTTTAATGTGCAAACTGTTATCAAAGGTCCCAAGTGATGAAAAAGACAGCTCAAAAGGCGGTAAATTTAACCGTGCCAATGCTTTGATTTGCTCTGCCAAATCTACTTGACCAAAATCATCTGCCCCACAAAAACCCACCACAAACACCGTGATATGAAACACACGTTCATAATTGGGGGCAAGTATGTTGCAAAACTGCTCACGCAACTTTTGGCAGTAGTAAGCTGGCTCATCAGGCACAGGCACATACCAAAGACCAAACGCCATGCGTCCTTTGTGCCATTCATATAAAGCCGTCAGATCATCACACGTTGGCACTTTGAGCGTGTACACCAAGTGTCTCCATGTCCCATCTGGGCACACACGCCACCGACAAATCGTCCGCCTGACCCAATGCCAAACGACAAAAACCTGCATAAGCTATCATCGCACCATTGTCAGTACATAGATGCAACGGGGCGTAATGCACGCTTGCACCTATCTTGGCAAGCGATTTTTCAAGCTCATCTCGCAGTGTCAGATTGGCAGACACGCCTCCTGCGATGACCAGTTTTTTTAGCCCTGCTTGTTTGAGTGCTTTGGTGCATTTTTTGACCAGCGTGTCTATGACTGCGTATTGAAAACTTGCTGCAATGTCCGCCCTAACCACAGGGTCGCTGTCTGAGTGCGGTGTATCTTTAATCAGATTGTGTACGGCTGTTTTCATGCCACTAAAACTAAAATCTAGCCCCCTGCCCATCATCGGACGTGGCAACTCATAAGCATGGCGATTGCCCCCTTTGGCAAGTCGCTCCACATTCGGTCCACCGGGATAAGCAAGCCCAAGCATTTTGGCTGTTTTATCAAAACACTCGCCCACCGCATCATCAATGGACTGCCCCAAAATCTCATATTGACCCACGCCATCGGCTCGCACCAGCATGGTATGACCCCCTGAGACGAGCAAGCACACAAAAGGAAAATCCAGCTGTTGCTCGTGCGTTTGTATCATCGGTGCTAACAAATGCCCTTCCATGTGATGTACACCAATGGCAGGCACACCCAACCCAAAGGCAAGCGTTCGCCCAAACAACGCCCCCGTCATCAACGCCCCAATCAGCCCCGGGCCTTTGGTATAAGCCACAGCGTCTATGTCAGATTTGGTGATGTTTGCCTGAGCAAGCAATTCATGGAATAATGGCACAAGTTTACGAATGTGGTCGCGACTGGCAAGCTCTGGCACTACCCCGCCATAAGTGGCGTGCAAATCTATTTGACTGTATAGCACCTGAGCTAACACACCGCCTTTGCCGTCATTTAAAGTGCTGTCATAAATGGCAAGTCCTGTCTCATCACAGGATGTCTCTAAGCCTAATACTTTCATCATCATCTCAATATACGTTTGACACATTATAACACAGCTTGCCAAGACTTAGGTTTTGTGGTAATTTTAAAATTTGACACCAAAGTGCTTTGACTTGGGCTTTTTGTCATTGCTATTTTATCATCACCAAACCCAACACACTCATTAACCAGTAAGCCACCATGCCAAAACAACTGACCATCGGACTGACAGGCGGTATCGGTAGCGGAAAAACCGCCGTCAGCGACCATTTTGCCACGCTTGGTATAGACATTGTTGATGCTGATGTTATCAGCCACGCCATCACCGCTCACAACTCACCGATTTTAGGGCAACTGCAAGACGCTTTTGGTGTAGACATTGTCAAAAACGGCACACTTGACCGCTCACGCCTACGCAGTCTGGTATTTGATGACCCTGCCAAACTTGCTACACTCAACGCCATCACTCACCCCGCCATTCGTGAGCGTATTTTAACCAAGCTCAATCAAGCAACCAGTCCCTATGTCATTTTATCTGCCCCACTGCTGCTAGAAAGCATCAAAGGTGATGACAAAGGACTAACTGCCTTATGCGACCGAATTTTAGTGGTGGATGTGCCTGTGGACTTGCAAATACAGCGAGCAAGCAGGCGAGATGGGCAAAGCATACAGCAAATACAAGCCATCATTGCCAAACAGATTGACCGCCCCACTCGCCTTCATTTGGCAGATGACGTGGTGGATAATTCAGGTGATTTGGCGACACTATACCAACAGCTAGCTAAACTACATCAATATTATTTGACATTAAGCAGTCAAACATGATTTATCTGATTTTAGATGTGTATTATCAGCCTTGTGCTGATGGTACTGATGCCCATGTTGCTGGCATTCGCTTTTGTGGGGTGCAGGCACACACCATCTTAAATGAATATCGGCTGACCATCTCCAATGTCGCTCCCTATCAATCAGGGCAGTTTTATCAGCGAGAAATGCCTTGCTTGCTGGCACTACTGGCTCAAATTCACGACCCTTTTGATGTCATCATCATTGATGGCTATGTTTATCTTGATGGTTGGCAAAAAGCAGGGCTGGGCAAGCACCTATATGACCATCTACCCACCCCAACGCCCATCATTGGTATCGCCAAAAATCGCTTTTATGAGATTGATGAAAGTTTTGCGGTACATCGTGGCACAAGCAAACACCCTTTGTATGTTACCAGCATTGGCATAGATAACGCCCAAAACTTTGTCAAAACACTCTGTGGCTCTCATCGCTTGCCCAACATTGTCTCGCAAGTGGATAGATTAAGTCGCAATGTGGTCAATCAGCCATCATAACACCCAAATTTTAAGTTTGTCAGCAAATGCTTACATGCATTGACGATTTTGGCGACTTTTCATCGTGCTGGGATTTTGAGATAATACACCCATCAGCACAGGAACAGGCAAAAAAAACCTAGTAGTTTTAGGTAGGAATGCCGCAAGGACGAATCGCTGATGTTATGGAATGCCAGTAAGGACATACGCAAGTAGCAACACTCCCCATAAAGCCACAAGCTCCCCCAGGTTTGTGGCTTTGTTTTTTTAGTCGTCATATCAACAGCACAAATAAAAAGACAAACCCTAAGATTTGTCTTTTGTTGTTAATGCTGATTAAGCAGGGATACGCAACACTTGACCGACATAGATTTTATCAGGGTGCGATAATAATGGTCGGTTCGCTTCAAAGATTTTGTTGTACTCATTGGCATTGCCGTACATTTCTTTGGCGATTTTAGAAAGTGTATCACCTGATTTGACAGTATAAAAACGAGACTCAGGCTCAGGAGCTTCTACGGTGATGTTGTCTTCTACCTGAGCAACATACTGCACATTGCCTGCCGCCAAAATGGCTTTTTCGCGCTCAGCTTGTGATGGGGCAACGCCAGATAATACCACAGTATCAGTATCGCCGTTGTAGTTTACTGACAACTTGTCAATTTGAGCATTGGCTTGCACACGAGCAAGCAACAGATTGGCAATCTCTTGGGCGGTTGGCTCGGCAGGGGCAGATGGTGTGGCAACTGGTGCTGGGGCAGGCGTGTCTTCTTTTTTATTGCGGTTAAAAATCTTATCGCCAATATCTCTGGCAAAACTAAAAATACCCATGATGTCTCCTAAGGGTTGGTGAGTGAATTCATACTATCTTATTATAAATCCACCCATCTTGCAGTAATATTTGGCATAAAATTGTTATGCTTATGTAGTCATATCTTGCAAAAACCCTACCAACAAAAAAGCCACTGTCGCAAGTGGCTTCCGTCGGACTTAACCGGGCTGATTATAGCTTAGCAGTTACATAGTCAATCGCTTTTTGAACCGTGGTCAGTTCAGCAGAATCTTCGTCAGGAATGGTAATGCCAAACTCATTTTCAAATGCCATCACAAGCTCAACTAGGTCAAGTGAGTCAGCTCCTAGGTCGTCCATAAAAGACGCAGAATTGTTAATATCATCAGCGTTAAGTTGTAGCTGTTCGGCAACGGCGGCTTTTACTTTGGCTTCAATGTCGCTCATGGGAGTATCCTTTTTTGGGGTTAATGAAATGCCATCACATCAAAGATGATTTATGACAAGGTTGGCGTATGATAAAACATTTTTGCAATTTGTGCAAGTGCTTAGGTACGTTTGTTCACATTTAAATTGGCTGATGATTTGGTGTGTTGATTTTATCATCTTCATTGACACAGTACCAAGCCACGCCCACCTTTAAGATTGGTTCGTTTACCATCACCAATCAAACATCACATATACATACCGCCATTGACTGCCAAGACTTCGCCTGTGATATAACTGGCGTCATCACTTGCCAAAAACGCTACCGCCGCAGCAATCTCATGGGGCTGACCCATGCGACCCACAGGCACGGCGTCTAACATGGAGCTGATAAGGCGTTCATCTAGCTCTTCGGTCATGTCCGTCTCAACAAAACCTGGGGCGACACAGTTTACTGTTACACCACGAGAACCAATCTCACGAGCAAGCGAACGGGTGAAACCTTCGGCACCTGCCTTGGATGCTGCATAGTTGGCTTGCCCTGCATTGCCCATTTGACCAACCACAGACGTGATGTTGATGATACGTCCAAAACGAGCTTTCATCATGCCACGCACCGCACGTTTACTCATGCGATAAATGCTGGTTAAATTGGTGTCAATCACACTTGCCCAATCATCATCTTTCATACGCATGAGCAATCCATCTTTGGTAATGCCTGCGTTATTTACCAAGACATTGATGCCACCATAAACACTGTCTATCTCTTCAAACAGTTTATTAATGGCAACTTCATCGCACACATCAAGCACACGCCCAATGCCACCTGACTCACCCAAATACTCAGCGATGGCTTCTGCCCCTTTTTCACTGGTGGCAGTACCAATGACAAAATGACCATCTTCGGCAAACCGTTCAGCGATGGCACGCCCAATGCCACGACTTGCCCCTGTTACTAAAATGATTTTACGACTCATGTAATTTCTCCAATTTTTCTAAACGAGCAAGTTTGTCTGTTGGTAAAGCGGTGATGGGTGTTTGTTGGCGTTTGGCAAGATTGGATAATACGTTGCCTGGCCCACATTCTATGATAAGGTCTATGTGTTGTTCTGCCATTTTTTGCATGGTTTTTGACCATTGAACCGGCATGGACAACTGTTCGGTTAAAGCGGTTTTGATGTCGCTGACCGCTCTGTGAACTTCTGCATGGCGGTTTTGAATGACAGGGATTTGGGCTTGATGAAAGGAAGTATCCGCCAAAAGTTCAGCCAATTTTTGACTGGCAGGATTCATCAGTTCGCAATGCGATGGTACAGAGACTTTAAGCGGCACAGCCTTTTTGCCAAGATTTTCAACTGCTGATAACACATGAGATACACCCACCTGCGTGCCTGCAATGACCACTTGTCCTGGGCTGTTAAAATTGGCAGCATTCACACTGCCTGCTTGGTCTTTGGCATCATCACACAAACTGACCACCTGCTCATCATCTAAGCCAAGCACAGCCGCCATCTGTGTATCCATGCCTGCCACCGCATTTGTCATCAGTTTGCCACGCTCATGCACCAGCTTGACCGCATCACTAAGACTGACCACACCGCTTGCCACCAGTGCCGAATACTCACCCAAAGAATGTCCCGCCAAATACAAAGGGCTAATCCCTTGCTTATCTAGCTTATCTTTGACAATTCGCCAAATCGCCACACTTGCTGCCAATAATGCAGGTTGAGTAAATTTGGTTTGGTGCAAACGTGTCTCATCATGGGTAATCTCCCACAAATCAAAGCCCAACGCCAAACTTGCTTCATCAAAAGTTGCTTTGATGACTTCAAAATGCTCAGCAAGCTCATTCATCATGCCTACCGTCTGCGACCCTTGACCGGGGAACACCACAGCGATACGTTTATTATGCTCAGTCATAGATTACCCATCTGTATTATTTGCTTAGGTGGCTCATTGTACCACAGTTTAAAGAACATTTGTAATGTATGTTTTTTAATCAAATAAAAAAGCCAAGTCCATGAATTCACACAACTTGGCTTTGATACACCATAGACTAATATAGAATTAGGCTTCTTCTACGGCTTTTACTTTAAATAGCTGGCGACCACGATAAAAGCCATCTTTGGTGGCGTGGTGGCGAATGTGTTTTTCGCCTGTGGTGCTGTCAATGCTCAAAGTAGCAACGCTGATACGGTCATGTGAACGACGCATGTCTCGGCGTGAACGGCTTTTACGGTTTTGTTGAACTGCCATGATAAACTCCTAAAACTGGTGTAAGGCTTCGCCTAAAATCGGTTTTGTGTCTTTATAGTCATCAGCATCATTTTGACCCTAATATCACAAGACGCATTAAACGGCATATTATACCCAAAAAATCTAGGATTTTCAAAGAAAAACATAAAAATTTATCATTTTTTATGAAGGTTTACTTTTTAAGCTTGCCAACACCGCAAAAGGGTTGTCATCATCCGCCTGCTCAATCTCGCCCACACTATCGGTCAAAAGCTCACAATCCTCATGACGAAAAGAAAAAGGATTGAGTAATAACAGCTCATCTTCTATTAAATCTTTGATGGGCAAATGCGTAGGATTGCCAAGCTCAGACAAAAACACATAGTCTTGGTCTTGGATTTGGGCTACTTGGTCTTCATGCTCTATAATCGCCATTTGATAATGTCCCGACACGTCCATTTGTGCCGACGTAAGACAGCGTTGGCACGACACGGGCAATGTCCCTTTGACATCATAAGTCAGCCACAAAATACCATCTTGACGAATAAAATCCACCGTCAATGATAAGGGGGTATCTTGTAAAATTTCACCAATCAGGCGAGAAAATTCACTTGCCAGTACTGTGCCTTGCCAATGAAAGCCTAATTTTGCATATTTATCCAAGCCAATGTTGGCAGGTAGGGTTTTTTGGGTCATCGTTGCTATCCAAATAGTTTATTTGATTGTAACAAAAAAGATGATGAATGGCTAGGCGATATTTGTCAAGCTTTATGTGAAGCGATGAAAACATCAGATTATCATTGCTTTTTATAAAAAATTTGGGTAAATTAGCGGTTTGATTGTTTTTTAAAAGGAAATTTTATGCCTGCTTTACGCCAAGATATTGACCCTGATGGCTTGTTGGAGTATTCAGTTGTCTATACTGACCGTGCCTTAAACCATATGTCAAAAGCCTTTCAAACTGTAATGACTGACCTGTCCGCCATTTTAAAAACACTCTACCAAGCAGACGGCGTTGCCATCGTACCAGGCTCTGGAACATTTGGCATGGAATCAGTCGCTCGTGCCTTTGCCACCGACAAGGACGTACTTATCATCAGAAATGGTTGGTTTAGCTATCGCTGGACACAAATCCTAGATACAGGACGTATTGCCAAAAGTAGCACCGTGTTTAAGGCACGCATGACAGATGACAGACCCACCTTTGCCCCTGCCAACATAGATGATGTCATCGCTCATATTCACGCCCACCGCCCAAATGTGGTATTTGCTCCACACGTTGAGACAGCATCTGGCATGATGTTATCTGATGAATATATCAAAACCTTAGCCCAAGCGGTGCATGATGTCGGTGGGATTTTGGTGATTGACTGCATTGCGTCAGGCTGCTTGTGGCTAGACATGAAAGAGCTTGGCATAGATGTGCTGATTTCTGCCCCCCAAAAAGGACTGTCTAGCACGCCTTGCTGTGGACTGGTCATGCTCTCTGAACGTGCTAAAACCTTATTGGCTGACAGCCCCAGTACAAGTTTTGCCCTAGATTTAAAGGCATGGGCAAACATCATGACCGCTTATGAAAATGGTGGGCACGCCTACTATGCCACCATGCCAACTGATGGCTTAAAACAGCTTAGAGACACCCTACTTGAATGTCAAAACATCGGTTTTGACACGCTCAAATCCGCTCAAATCCGCCTAGGTCAAGAAATACTCACCGTTTTAACAGATAAAGGCGTACACAGCGTGGCAGATTCCACCCATCAAGCTGTTGGCGTGATTGTCTGTCATGCTCCTAGTGATGAAATTCACAAGGGCGTTGCCTTTGGTCAGCACGGCGTACAAATCGCAGGTGGCGTGCCTTTGCAAGTTGGCGAACCTGCTGATTATAAAAGTTTTAGAATTGGGCTGTTTGGACTGGACAAACTGACCGACATAGATGGCACGGTTGCTCGCTTTAAACAAGTTTGTGATGTGGTATTTGCTTGATGGCTCTTCACAACAAAAAAGAACAGGAAAAAAACCTGTTCTTTTTATTTATGTGTTGTTTGCTTATTTATAGTAGCTGACAGACACTTCAACACGGCGGTTTGGCTCTAAGCAGTTGATGAGCGATTGATGAGACTGCTTGTTGCTACACTCTTTGACAGGCATGGACTTACCGCCACCTGTGGCGATGATTTGAGCAGGATTAACCCCCTTTGAAATCAAATATTCACGCACGGTTTGAGCTCTTAGCATGGACAGATTCATGTTGTACATCTCATCACCCAAACGGTCGGTATAGCCTGTGATGACGATTTGACCAATCTTATCGCCATGAGCCAAAATTTGCGTGGCAATTTCGTTTAATTTACCACGTCCTTCGGCTTTCATGTGCGACAGTTGCCATTTATCAAAATCAAACAAAGCATCCGCACCTAGCCCAAAATTATCATGATGAAGCTGCACACCCACCACAGAATTAGCAACAACAGGTGTCATGGCTGTGTGAGCTGATGAAGGTTTGGCATAATTAGCACAATCTGCTGGCAACCAATAAAATTCTTGACCTTTGTAATCTTTGTCAAAGATGACTTTATATTGGCAAATTTTTACAGAATTGTCCGCTTGGTAAAACTTTAAGATATAATCCCATTCACGGGCTTTTTGGGCTTCGCTAAAATGGGGGCGACCAATCAGCTGATACAGCTCATCTTTTGAAACACCTGCACGGATTTTAGATAAGTTTTCACTATTGGGAAATTGACCATCTTTTTGCCATGCTTTATCCAACTGTGGAAACACAATGTCATCTTGTGAGCTGATACGACCGTCATCGCTGATGTTTTGGCTAAGATGTTTTGTGCCCATACAGCCTGTCAAGCCAATACCTGCCACAAGTGCCAAGGTGGTAAGTTTTATCATATTCATATTTTATCCTTTTTTTAAAATACCACCCAAAAGTGGTATTTTATCATCATTAAACCAATCAAAACCAATATTAGAAGTGGAAGCCTGCACCGATTGAGCCGCCTGCATTGCCTTGGGTATCAGCAGAACCACTGATTTTTAGCACCCAGCGACCATTATCAGACAGTTTAGACAGACCTACTGCCACCGCACCTTCACCATTGTAGCTGGCAACACCACCTGTAATCATGGATTTACCTGGCAGATAAGCCTGTGGCAAAGATGCCATTGCCATCGCTGATGACACACCTGCATTTGCATCGTCTGCCACATCGTTGATGCGGTTGTTTAGCTGATTGCCCATATTGATGGTGTTATTAGCAACATTGGTAATCGCTTCATTGGTATAATAAAGCTGTGAACCGTTAATGGCATCGGTACTATTGGCTGAGACAACACCTGCCGCCACGTTTTGAATTTGGCGAGTTTGACCGCCTTCGGTACCAACACTGACCACACCAACAGGAGCAGTTCTACCAGACACGCCCACCACATTGTCATCATTAGCACCTGCATAGGTATAATGTTCACCTTTGGCTTTTGTGTGTATACCTGCTGACGATGACTTATCACCCAAGAATACAGAATTAGCAACTGTTTGCTTCACTTCATTACCCAACACAAAGGTCTTATCAGTCGTAACAGTGTTATTATTACCTACACTATAACTGTTAGCACCATTGATGATACTTGGGTCGCCGATGGCACCAGAATTCTCACCTCTGACAATATTGCCCGTACCGATAGCAATGGCATTTTTTGCCAAAGCCTGCGAACCCTTACCAAAGGCAAGCGCATTTTCGCCTGTGGATTGGGCTTCATAACCAACAGCTGCGGCAAACTTGCCTGATGCAGTAGAGTCTTCTTTATGAGTATCTGTACCTGCAATATTTTGTTCACCCGTACCATCATTAACGTGGAAGAACTTAATGCCGCCTTCATTCATGTTTTTAATGGCGGTGATGATGGTGTTGTCAGTTTTAGCTTTGTTGTCTTGGACATTGTAAGTTTTTAGAGCGTCTGCCACATCAATTCTGTTGCCTTGATTGTCTGTTACAACATTGCCTTGACTGTCAAGTACTTTGCCATCTGCACTGCTGCCACCAATGACCGTGTTATAGTTATGAGTGATGTTGGTTACATTGTTTTGTACAGTTGCCAAATCACCAATGGTCGCTGCATTGCTACGCTCAGGTGCACTAGCGTCAGCTTTGATGTCGTCAAGCGTCTTGCCATTTAGACCGCTTTTTAGGTTGGTGATTTGCTGGTTACCTGCGTTGATACCGCCAGCGGTTATCTGTACATCGCCCACTTTAACGCCTGCATTATTAACCACAGTATTGCCCGCAGTTACACTATTAACGGTAAGGTCATCAGCCGTTGCCACCGTAATATTTGTACCATCGTTGGTGATTTTGATGTTACTGCCATCAATAAAGTTCACCGTATCGCTTGGCTTAACGTTGGTTTTATTACCAGCGTTGGTTTGCACATTCCAACCTGCGTTGGCGGTAGTGTTAATAGAAGCAATGGCGTCATGGATATTACCCTTGCCTGTGCCACCGATGTCTGCGTTGGTATAAGCACCTGTGGCTGGGTCATAAGTGGTATTACCACCAATGATATTTTTCACCCCTTCACCATGAGCATACAACTGACTGCCGTTAATAGCGTCTTTGGAATTGGCGGAGACATCGCCCTTGGCAACATTGGTAACTTTCTTGTTGTTGGCATTTAAACCAGTGCCAGAAATATAGGTTTTACCACCAACTTTAACACCTGTGTCATCTAGGATAACTTGGTTAGTGCCTGTACCCACTGTTACGCTATCAAAAAGAACATCTGGCTTAGTAGCAACGTTATAAATGGTTTGACCATCAGCACCTGTACTATAGGTTACCGCCATGTTATTACCAGCCTGTACTTCAGTTTTAGCAGCTTTGGCAGTTTTTTGCACTTCTTTTAACTGGGCGAAATTTACTGCGTCTGTATCAACAGTGCCTTCGGCAACATTGGTGATTTTGTTACCACCATTATTTAAACCATTGGCTGTTAGTTTCACATCAGTAACAGTATTATTACCAGCAGGGGCTTTGATGATAATACCTTCATTATTGACTGTAGTATTGCCTGTAGTAACACTATCAATCGTAATATCTTTAGCAAGTTTAATATCTAATGCGCCGTCTTTGGCAACCACACCAATATTACTATTTGATAGTTTATTTTCATCAGTTATACCACCTTTAATGGTAGTTGTTTGACCTAATTTACGATTAAATAAACCTGTATCACCTGCAAATGCTAATGGATTATTAACCGCTGTATTTAAAGCATTTAGTGCATCACCTACATTCTGTGCTTTAATAACAGCACCATCAGCTGGATTGGTAATATTATAAGTTGGTGCGTTGATTGTGCCATCAGCATTTATGCTTGCACCGCCACCCAATGTATCTGCTACACCTTTCAATTGGCTTACATTAACAGCGTCAGTATCTTTTGTACCTGCTTTAATATTCGCCAATGTTGTAGGTGTGATTGTACCATCAGCATTTTGCATAGAAGCAATGATGTCTGTAGCTGGAACTTCTGTACCTGTACCTGCTTTGTTATCAAAGAATTTATCACCTACTTTATAAACCTTGGTGCCATCTGCTTTGGTATAAACCACAGGCAATTGCGCAGATTCAGCCAAACCTTGGGCGTTGACATTGACCTTAAAAGTTGTCTTATCACCATCAGTTTCGCTAGTAATGGTTGTACCCACCCCATCAGCAAAATTTACTGTATCATAAGTTCTAACAAAATCGGTAGCATCTCCATTGGTCTGTACATTCCAACCAGCATTTAGCACATCACCAACAGTTGCGGCGTTGTTTTTGATAGTATCTGCATTGGTGGGGGCTTCTTGAGCCTTGGTGGCGTTGCTTGGGCTACCTTGGATGGCAGTATTGTTTTGTGTGGTTGGTAGGTTGCTTGCTACATCAGCAATCACTTTATTGCCTGCATTGATACCATTAGATTTGGTTATACTAGGACCGTCAATGATTGTTAGGCCTTCATTGTTGACTTGAACACCACCTGTAGTAACGCTACCATCATTGCCAAGATCAATATCTTTAGCAAGTTTAATATCTAATATGCCGTCTTTGGCAACCACACCAATATTGTTGTCAGTAAGCTTGGTAGACTCAGTTACACCCCCTGTTAGCTTGATGGCTGAACCCAATTTACGGTCAAATGCATCCCCAGCATCACCACTAAAACTCAATGATTGATTGACAGCCGTGTTCAAACCAGCCAAAGCATCACCAACATTGTGATATGTTGTTGTATCACCCAGTGAAGGGTTACCATCAGTTAAGGTATAAGTTGGTGCTTTAAAACTGCCATCCAAATTCACTTGGGCACCACCACCTAAGGCAGTAACTGCACCTTTAAGCTGACTGACATTAACAGCATCCGTATCATTAGCACCTGCTGCAACATTAGTTAATGATGTTGGTTTAACAACAGAACCATCGGCAGCCTGCATGGTAGCTACAATATCACCCGGGGCAATTTGATCGCCTTGACCGTTTGGCTCATCATAAAACTTACCATCAGTATGTTTATAGACCTTGTTACCAAAGCCATCAGTATAAACCACAGGCAATTGCGCAGATTCAGCCAAACCTTGGGCGTTGACATTGACCTTAAAAGTTGTCTTATCACCATCAGTTTCGCTAGTAATGGTTGTACCCACCCCATCAGCAAAATTTACTGTATCATAAGTTCTAACAAAATCGGTAGCATCTCCATTGGTCTGTACATTCCAACCAACATTTAGCACATCACCAACAGTTGCGGCGTTGCTTGTTATGAGACTCACATTATCAGGTAGGGTTTGCTTAGTGGTGACATTGCTAGGATTACCAGGTCCAGCCGTGTTCTCGCTTTGAGTTTTTGGCAGATTTCTACTCAAGCCCCTGATGTTTCCAATATTTCCGCGACCATCAATGATAATCCGACTGCTACCACCCGATGTACCAATTGCCACAACCTCATTCAAATCAAAGTTCACATCATTGCTATCATCTGCTTTACTGATCACGATGTTACCATCGGTATTCTTCAAATCCACAGTTGCACCTGACTTCACTAGCGATCCGTTACGACCAGAAGCTGTCAGCGTAAAGCCGCTGTTGTTGATGGCGTTGGCAATGTCTCCGGCAGTCGCCAGCTTGCCTTCATCTCCGCTAGCCACACTCACGCTACCGGCATTGGGCTCTCCCGCAGCCACAACTGTAATCGGTGCCGTATTGACCTTCAATGCACCAGTCTGATTTTTTACGATGGTGGTGTTATCAGCAGGTGCAATTTGATTAGCAACTGCTTTTAACTGAGCTACGTTGACGGCATCGCTATCTTCAGAACCAGCAGCCACATTGATGATTTGGCGAGTAGCAGCGGCTATTTGGGTGTTACCCAAAGTTCTAGCTTCTGTACCTACAGAAACTGCTCCCAAATTACCCTTAACAGTCGCACCTACCGCTTGTTTATCTGTATTACTAGCATGACTTAATGCATAAACTTGATTGGCATTAACGGTAGCAGTATCAGAAGTAGCTACATTATTAGGCGTTAAAGCAGCACGGTTGGCCTGAGAGAGTGTACCTAACGCCACTGAATGGTTGGCAGAAGATTCGGATTGAGAGCCCAAAGCAACTGCTAGCAAACCCTGCGATTTTGCAACAGAACCGATAGCCACGCCACCAGCAGCAGTATTAGCAACATTTGCCTGTGCACCGATAGCGACACCTTGTCCAGCTAGGGATTTAGAAGCATCCCCAAGTGCCACAGTACCACGACCAATACCCTGAGCATTACGGCCAATAGAGATGGCAGCCTTACCTGATGCTTTGGTCGTCTCCGAACCGATAGCAATCATACCTTCACGGTCGCCAACACCATCGCCTGCTAACAATTCTGTTTTAACACCACGACCGATTGCAATAGAGTCTTCAACAGGTGCTTGTGCCAAACGTCCAATCGCTACCGCGTCATTGCCAGAAGCATTTGCCCATTCACCCATAGAGATGGTGTTACGTGCATTAGAAAACACATCACCATCAATCACTCTGGTAGCTTCGTTATTGGGTGTATTTAATTTACTGGCTCGCCCAGCATGGCGACCAATCGCAATATTTGAGCTACCCGAGCTATAACCACCTGCATCTTTACCGATAGCAACGTTATCATGTCCTAACGCATTAACCCCTGCACGTGAAGAAATCGCCGTATTGGTGTTACCTGTAATAATGGCATTATCAGTCGCTCCCTGCCCAGCAGAAAATGTCTCCATAGCAGTTTTAACGGTAGTATTTGTTTTATCTACACCACCTGTTTTATTACCAATGGCGACACCTTCACCATAAGTGCTGTTATAGCCACCGCTACCTGCCTGATAACCAATATTAACACCGTAGTTATTATTGATGGTGTCTTTACCTGCTTCATTGCCAATACTGGTTACATTAACCAAACCGCTGGCATTGGTTTTGCCTGCTTTGGTGCGGTCTGCAACTTGGTCAGAGGTGCCTTTATTAGCTAAGTCCACACCTGCTGAGCCAGATTGTCGACCGATGGAAATGACACCCAAATCCGCAGAGTGGGCGTTTTTACCAATGGCTATTGTATCAGCACCGGCTGCCACACTCATATCACCACCTGCAAATGACGATGCACCAGAAGCAGTATTACCCACACCAAAAGCAGAAGCACGCTCACCACTTGCGGTTGCGAGGCGACCCACCGCAGCAGCATTGAGTGCACTTGCCACAGAGCTTTGACCAAAGGCTTGGGCTCCTTCTGCTTCCGCTTTACTATTGTTGCCAATCGCCGTTGCTCCTAGACCAGTGGCTTTAGATAAATTACCCACTGCCAAAGACTGCTTTCCAGAAGCAACAGTATCGTTACCAAGTGCAGTAGCATCAAGCTCAGAAGCTAGTGAGCCTTCACCAACTGCGGTAGCACCTGTTGCAGAAGCAACAGAAGTATCGCCAACCGCAACCGTACTGTTGGCAGAGGCGGCACTATAGGCACCCACTGACACACTACGATATGCTTGAGCATCTGCAGCAACACCAAGAGCAGTAGCGCCGACACCAGCGGCTTTGGTATAGGTACCGACTGCGGTTGAACTATTACCGGAAGCATAGT
This sequence comes from Moraxella sp. VT-16-12, assembly GCF_002224245.2. Taxonomy (GTDB): domain Bacteria; phylum Pseudomonadota; class Gammaproteobacteria; order Pseudomonadales; family Moraxellaceae; genus Moraxella. Next base: position 32,241 of record NZ_NKHK02000004.1, on the reverse strand, counting down.
CACCACCAGTTTTCACGCCATTAGCAAAAGTTGCCGTTCCCTTACCAGCACCGTCACCCAGCGACACAGCGGAAGTGCCTACCGCATGGCTGTCATTGCCACCAGCAAAAGAGTTTTGGCCTGAAGCTTGAGAGGCTTGACCCACTGCAGCAGCGTTAATACCTACCGCCTTACTGAAAGAGCCTACAGCCACAGAACCCTGGCCAGTAGTAGAAGTGGTGGCCTCTGTACCAATAGTTACAGCATGGGTAGCACCAGCATGAGTCCGTGCACCAATAGCAACAGAGCTTGCACCGGTTGCTCTGTATTTTGCCTCAGCCGTGTTAGCGGTGGAATCATAGTTGGCATGCAAACCGATAGCGATTGCACTTCCTGAACCTGCATTAGCTGTATTGCCCATGGCAACAGAGTTGTCGCCCAGCGCACGGGTACCGTTACCAACAGCAGTGGAGGTATTGCCGAATGCTTTAGCCTGCTGACCAATTGCCACGCCCGCAGCTTTGGTGGTTAAGGCACGATGACCAATAGCAACACTGTTAGAAGTTTCAACATAATTTACTTCTTTAGTAGCATTAACAGAATCAATAATGCTAACGCTTCTAGTTTTGGAATTAATCTGCAACTTAGTAGAACCATTATTTTCTGCAGACTCAATTGCTTCGGCTGCATTGGCATACGTACCGATGATAACATTGTGAGAGCCTTTCAAGTTCTCACCAGCACTGGTACCCATCACATTATTATTATTTACGTCCAAGCCATTTTTTAAGGCAGCATCACCAATGGCAACATTACGACCTTCTGGCTTATCACCCGCAGGTGCAGTAGCATTCCAACCCGCTTGACGACCGATAGAAACATCCCACCGAGCATTCGCCTGTGCATTTTGTCCCACCGCAATAGTTTGGTCAGAACCTGCCTTAGCCCGATCACCTACTGCAACGGAAGAAGTGCCTGCGCTGCTTGCTGATATGCCGACGGCCACGTTGCTTTCGCCGGTATTGGTGGCACCCTTACCAAGCACAACAGATTTGGCAGTCTTAGTGCCAGGCGTATCTTCTGTTTTCGTACTAACATCACCGCAGATGACACTTTCACTAGTAGTATCGTAGTAGCATGCTTGGTCGGTACCATTTTGAAATTCAGTACCATTAGCAGCCATTGCCTGCCCACTCACCAATATCAACGCTGACACCAATGCCGTATAAGTAAAACGCACCGCCGTAAACACGCCATTACTTAGTGTACCAACCACACCTGATGACGATGATGATTTGCCCTTAGATTTGGCGTATTCGCAAACCGCCGTCCAAGTGTTGGTTTCTTTGTTCCAAACAACACGATAAATTTTGTTCATAAAATCATTTCCAAAAAGACAGATGACACCCAACCAGAACAAAGTTCTTTTGTTGGAATTTTCTTGCTGTTTTGGCGGAAGCAATTTTTATGCCAATACCACAAATCGCCCGTTGTGCTTGCTTGCCCTGCTTTTTGGATGATGGTTTATTTGCATTTTTTCTCAGACGAACGGTAACAATTTGTTTATAAAATAATCAAACGGCAGTAATAAACTGATGAGTGGTGTGATATTATTTTTGATAAAAAATACTTATCATTATGATAGATAACCAATAAAAAACTTATTATGGCCATAATATGACACTTTTTATGTTTAAATAATGACCAAAATAGTCATTAAGCAAAATATTGACAAAAAAGTGATGGTAAACTGACAATTATCCCACCCAATAAAAAAGGACGAATATTCGTCCTTTTGATTAATGATGGTGCAGTTGCCATTTTTGTTTAGGTAAAATCTGCAAAATTTGCTGATGATACTTTAATAAGGTAGAGCGATGACCCACGCTGATGATGGTTGTGGTTGGCAGTTTGGTGATGAGCAAACGATACAAAGCATCTTCTAAGCCTTCATCCATGCTCGCTGTCGCTTCATCTAAAAACACCACCGCAGGGCGATGTAGCAGTATTCGTGCCATGGCAAGGCGTTGTTGCTCCCCCAGTGATAAAACGTGCGTCCAGTCGTGTTCTTGATGGAGTTTGTCGGTCAGGTGTCCTAGTTGTACCGCACACAACAAATCTGTCATCTGCTCATCATTTGGCACGTTTGGCACAGGGTGGGGATAATATAGGGCATCTGGTAGCCGTCCTTGGGGCAGGTAAGGTTTTTGGGATAAAAACAATGCATTGGTTGGGCGAGCAATCGCACCATCAGCATAAAACCACAGCCCCGCCACCGTTCGTAGCAAAGTGGTTTTGCCCGACCCTGATTTGCCTTGGATGAGCAGGCGTGAGCCTTGGGGTAAGGTGAGTGATAAACGCTCAATCAGCGTTGTGCCAATCGGTGTTTTCACAGTCAGCTCATCAAACACCACATCTGTATCATGATGACTGATGGTCGCCTTATGTGGCGTACTGGCGGCACTGACTGCCTTTTCAAAACTTGTCAAACGGTCAAGGGTGGCTTTATAGCTGGCAAAATCATCATACACATTACGAAAATAGGATAAGTTGCCATGCAGTCGCCCAAACACTTGCATGGTCTGCATCAAATCACCAAGTTTAATCTGCTCAGAAAAATACCGCCCCACTTGTATCAACAGCGGAAACACCACAGAGATTTGGGTAACCACCAAGTTAAAGCCTGAAAACTTTAAGGTGCGATAAACAATCGCCCACATATTACTAATGACTTTGTTAAATTCTTGGTATAGGCGGTTTTTTTCTACTTTTTCACCAGCATAAAAAGCAATGGACTCGGCGTATTCTTTGACACGGATTAAAGAATAACGGTAGTTGGCGTTAAATTTTTCGTTATCAAAATTTAATCTGATGAGCGGTTTGCCCAGCCACACCGCAATCACCGTGGCGATGATGACATAGATAAACACCAAAAACACCATCATTTTGGGAATCTCAACACCCATCACATTCATCGCCCCTGCCAGCCCCCACAGCAGTATGGTAAAAGAGATGATGGACGTAACTGCAGAGATGACCCCTGTGGCAAAGGACAAAGAGCGTTTGACGTACTCTTGGACATCGTATTGAATGCGTTGGTCGGGGTTGTCTAGCTCGCCAAAGGTTTGCTGGGTTTTATAATACGCTTGATTGGCAAGCCATTTTTCTAACAGGTGCTTGTTGAGCCACTCTATCCAGTTAATCACAAAACGCTGTTCGGCATAATAGGTCAAAAGTGCGTTTGCTACGGCGGCGGCTGCAATGAAACAAAACACCACCATCTGCGTCCAAAATACCTGCTGATTCATGTCTTGTAGTGATGAATACATGGTGTTATACCATTCACTATGAATCAAACTAATTCGTACTTCTAGCAGGGTGAGACTGACAATAAAGGTGAAAAACAATATGGGCTTGATACTGCGTTTTGGGGTCAGATAACCATGAGCCATAGACCAAAACTGCCTACCCCAATGCGTAAAACGTATCAACAAAAACACCGCCATGCTAAATACCACCGCCGTGATACCCAGACTTTTTGCTATCCAAATTGCTGATTCTATGAGCTGTTTTGACCAGTCCACGCCGCCACCTTTTATTCTAAAAATGCATTATTATATCATGCCAACACAGTCAAAAGATGGGGGATTTATCAGATATGATTTGTCAGTGAAAATTCATATGCCGTTTTATGATGATTTTAATTATATCAAGGCAGATACACCACAACCATGACACCACTCATACACCCCAGCAAGTGTCTTGATGTGGTGTGTCGCCCACGCCACAAGCTCATCATCACCAAAATCATCCAGCTCATCTTTGATCATCATCAGCCCAAGCCGATAATAATCATCTTTATCCAGATGGGGCATATCATCATCTAGCCTGCTAATGGGCATGATGTTATCTGGCTGGAGCGTGTTAATTTTGGTGTCTTTATGCCAATAATAGTAGCCATCAAACGCTTTTGTGTCAATCATGGTGAGCCATTCATTAAAATCAGATAAACTGCTTGATGAATATTTGGCTTTATAACTGTGCCAATCCAAACTTATCACAAGGCGATATTTATTTAAAATCACGCTGATTATCGGCGCATGAGCCAAATATTGCTCATATTTATAATAAGCAAATAAATGACGGCGAATCTCCCAACCATTGCACCAACTTTCAATATGGGGTTTGGCAAATGTTGGGGGCAAATTGGCATAAATGGCAAAAATAAAGACTTTGAACCTTTGCCAGCTTTGTTGATGATTTGCCTTGATGTCATCTAACTTATCAGGGCAATATAATTTTAGGTCTTTGATTTGAGAATAAGGTTTGTTCAAAACATCAGCATGAGTGGATTTTAGCATGATTGGTTGTCTTTTTTGATATAAAACACATGGGCATGTCCGTACCATTTTTCATCAGGATTGTAGGTCAAATAAACCACATCACCCACCGCCAATTTATGACCACCTAGCCCAAATTTGGTGGGATTGCCCGATAAATAAAACGCATCAGCTTGCCAGTTGTTGTATTGGATTTGACTGACGACACCACATGTTTGGGTTTGATTGTTTGATAACCGCCATAACACAAGATGGCTAGGCATCATCACAAACAGCACCACAGCCGCCGCCATCACCACCACGACCGCTTTATTGGAAAATTTGGTTTGATGGTGGCATTTGATTTTAAACACACAATAAAACACCACCGCCAATAACAACAGCCCAATCAATGACATCCACCCTTGATAAGTATCATGTTTTAGCCAAATCAATATCGGCAACAATACCGCCCATATCAACAAGCTTTGTTTGATGTCTTTATTGAGTGTCATTGGTTGCCTTTAACCAGTTGATAAAACTAAACGCCCCTTGCTCTTTTTGGTTGTCGCCAAATTCATAAAAGCGTTTGCCCACCAGATTGTCAGGCAAATACTGCTGTGGATAATAATGATTGGGATAATCATGCGGATAAACATAATCCACGCCATAGCCTGCCGACTTCATCAACGAAGTTACCCCATTTCTTAGGTGTAATGGCACAGGCGAATGGTCATGTTTGACAAAGGCAAGTGCGTCATTGATGGCGGTATAAGCGGTGTTGGATTTGGGGGAAGTTGCCAAATAAATCACCACTTGGGCTAAGATAATGCGAGCTTCTGGCATACCCACAGACTGCACCGAACGCAACGCCGTATCCGCCAAAAGCAGAGCATTTGGATTGGCAAGCCCAATGTCTTCACTTGCCAAAATCACCAATCGCCGTCCGATAAACGCAGGGTCTTCACCGCCATCTAACATACGAGCCAACCAATAAATAGCCGCATCAGCGTCCGAACCACGCACCGATTTGATAAAAGCAGAGATAATATCATAGTGCATATCACCCGCCTTGTCATAGCGTGGCAATACGGTTTGGGCAATGGTTTGTATCAAATCATCATTGATGATGAGCGTGTTGTGATGAGTGTTTTGACAGGCGATTTGCAAAAGATTTAATGCCTTGCGAGCATCTCCACCTGCAAGTGTGGCAATCTTGGTAAGGTCGCCTTGTACCTTGATGTTTTTTAAAAATGGGTCGGTCGCCAACGCCCTTGATAATACCCCCGTAAGCTCGTCCACCGTCAAAGGCTCCAATTTATAAACCTGACAGCGAGACAACAAAGCGGTATTGATACTAAATGAAGGGTTTTCGGTGGTCGCTCCGATGAGCGTGATGTCGCCTGCTTCTACCGCCCCAAGCAAAGCGTCCTGCTGAGCTTTATTAAAGCGGTGAATCTCATCAATAAACACCACAGGCGAACCAAAATTTAAGCCATCTTTGGAACTGATAAGCTCTCTTAGCTCCTTGACGGTCAAATCAAGTGCTGACAATAGATGAAACTGCCTATCCAAAGTACTTGCCAACAGACGAGCAAGCGTGGTTTTGCCAATGCCTGCTTCACCATGCAAAATCAAACTGGGCAGATACCCTGTGGCAAGCATACGAGTGATGGGGGCGTTTTTGCCAAGCAAATGACGTTGTCCGACAATCTCATCAATGGATTTTGGTCGCATTCGTTCGGCAAGCGGAGTGTTTGGTGTCATCTGTTTATCACAAAATATCCATCAAGTCAGCAAATTTACACACCCAATAAATCAGGTAACACTGCATTGATTTGATTTAAGTTTAAAAGCTCATTATATTGATAAATATGTGAAAATCAAACCTTTATCAACCTAATAAATAACTCTCGCCCTGCTCGTGGTTTCACCGAATTATAACAACCTGCCATGATGTCTGTGTCAAAATACGGCTCAAATAACGCACGATATTCCGCCAAACTGCCCCCAAACGGCGGAGAATTAACAAATTCACAATCAAACAGCACGCCCACCAACTGACCCTTATCTTTTAATAAGCGGTGCATTTGTCTGGCGTATTCATCTCGCCTTGTTGGGTCAATGGCACAAAAAAAAGCCTGCTCCACCACAAGGTCAAACTGTCCAACATCAAATTTGTGCATCTCAAAAAAGTCATGACAAAGCAAATGTTGGGGATTAAATGTGGGATTGGCTTTGGCAAAATTATCCAACACCGATGACACAAAATCCACCACATACACCTGACTAAAACCAAGCTCGTGCAAAAAAATCGCTTCATGAGCATTGCCTGCTCCTGCAATCAGTATGCGAATGTCTTTATTGACATGCGATAAAATATGATGAAAATACGCACGCATTGGTGGTGATACCACACCCAAATCCCAACCTGTTTGGGCGTTATCATAACGGTCTTGCCAAAATTGAACTTGGTTGATGTCAGCCATCAGCTCTCCTAATTTATTTGCCCAAATGTCGCACGGTCAAAATTTGCTCAGCACGCCCAAACACACCCTGCTCATCATGGAGCACACTGGTGGTCAGTCCCACGCCCTGCTCACCAATCTCCTGCACAGTATCTAGCCCAAGCCAACGCCCCACAGGCGTGCGGTGCAAATGGATTTGTAAGTCAATACTTGGGAAAATCCACATCCCATCTGTGGCTCTCATCGCCGTACCATTTGATGTGTCCACCATACCAATCAAATGCACAAAATCTGACGTATGCTCGCCTGCCACCATCTCGATATCTGTATTTAACCAAACAAAACTTTTGCCTGCTCGGTGGTGAGCAATCTTAGCAAACAGGCTTTTGATATAGCCACCTGACCACACTGCCATGCCGTCCCAATCAGGCAAATCCGCCACCGTCTTGTCAAATGGTGAGCATTCCAGCCCTGCGATGGCGTGAGTGTCGCTTTTAATCAGTCGCCACGCTCGCATGATGACGCTGATTTTTTCTGTGCCATGTCTATCAAAGGTGGATAAAGTACTTTCTATCAGCTCAATCGTCCGTCCTGTACGAATAAAACGTGTTCGCACCAGCGTTTCGCCCAAATAAATCACCCCCAAAATATCCATGCTGAGCCGTGCTATCATCAAATCATCTCTGGGGAAAAACCGCTCCAATTCGTGTGCCATCAGCCCTGTGGCGACTGCCATGTGTTGCTCAAAGTCATTCCAGACCCCTTGGGCGTGGTTGGTGGGCTGATAACGAGCGGTGGTGGTGTCATCTGTGGTGTGGCGGCTGATGGGAATGTAATAAGCACTCATACAAACTCCTTTTGAGCATCTAAAATCATCAAAGGTTTAAAATTTAAAGTAATTTTACCAAAAAGTCAATAAAACAAAAAACGCCACCATTGGGCGTTTTATGGTGTTGAAGATGTCTTAATCATCAGCCTTGGTGGCGTTGCGTACTTCGGTGATGCTGCGACCGCCCAGCCCATAATTATCCATATCAATCTCATCAATCACCACCACTGTTGTGGCAGGATTTTTGTTTAAAACACGCCCCAGCAGTTCGGTAACACCAGCAATCAGCTCTTTTTTTTGCTCGGTGGTGGGAGCTTCTGTACCACCAGTAACTTTGATATTGACATAAGGCATGATATGCTCCTATTGTTGGTTAAAATGACGGACTAAGATATGATTACGCTTTTTGATAAGCAATGATTGCCCCCATCAATAAAGCAAATGTGGCAATGCCAAGAGCAGGGATAAAACTTTGACTTAGCTGATACAGCCCACCTGCGATGAGCGGGGCAATGATTTGTCCTATGCTGTATGCCAGCGTTGCCAAAGCAATTAGGTTTTTGCCATGATTGACGCCAGATTTGATGGCTTGGGCAACAGGCATCACAATGGTAACCGTCCCCATAAAAGCACCGCCAACCAATAACGCACTCATCAAGTACCCCACCATATTTGGCATGATGATGGATAACATCACGCCGACAACCTGAGTCAATAGGTTGGCAGTCAATGCCCAGCGTGTGCCAAAACGAACGTGAATGTCATGCCAAACAAAGCAAGATGGCACTGCTGACAACCCAAACACCGCCCAAATATGCCCAACATTGACATCAGGCAATGCAAGATTTACTAATAATGGCAAATAAGTTGCGGTGATGATATAGCCAAATCCTGCCAAGCCATACAAAATAATGAGTGCATTGGCGGTTAATTTTGGTTTTATGGCAGGCGAGCTGACTGTTTGGGGTTTGTCATGATGATGCTCAAAAAACAGCCCACGCACCACCATCAGCGACAACACCAATGCCAATATCGCCAGCACGCCCCACAAAAAAGACGAACCAAAACCCGCTCCGACACCCCAAACCACCAACTCAGATGATAAGGCAATGCCAAACCCCACCCCTGCATACATGAGTGGTGTGGCTGTGGTGTGTTTTTGTTTGGCAAGCAGCCACATGGACGCAGAAACAATGCCAATGGCACTAAATGCCCCCGCCAAAAACCGCACCGCCATCAGCCAAAAAACACCCATTTCACCTGACAATACTGACATCAGTCCAAGACAGGCACACGTCCCTAGCAAGGCGACCACTGCAAATAGGGGTGATTTGTCCGCCTTGATGGATACTGCAAACAATGCGCCCACCAAATAGCCCAAATAATTTGCCGAAGCCACAATGCTACCTTGTGCCACCGTCAGCACGCCATCTGCCACCATATATGGATATAATGCCGTATAAGCAAACCGCCCAAATCCCATCACAAGTGCCAAAATAAGTGCAACTTGTAGCCCATGCCAGATAGCTTTGTGTTTGATGGCTGTGGCGTTTGTGATGGGTGATGTCATGTTTATAATAAATGGTGGTATCAATTTTTAAATATTCTATCACCCATTTATGGTAAAGTAAATCACAGACAAAAACTCTTAACAGGCAATATTTTTGAGTGATACAACAAAAAGCAAGTTTTCAAACTTGCTTTTTATCTTTTACAAATCATATTTTCATGCACACCAAGATAAATATGCTCAGCAATTCGCCCTTGTTGCTCAATATTATAATCCCAAAAACTTTTATGTTTATCAAAATGATAGTGATAAGGGTTGTATCTTTTAAAACTTAAATAATACAAACTTTGCAATATCGCCCCTTGCAACAGCACATTAATGCCTTGCTGATATTGCATGACGTGGGTCATCTCATGAACAAAAACTTGCTCATAAGATTTGCCGTATTTTGTATAATCATCTTTATAATGCTTATCGCTCACAAAAATAAAACCATTAGGGGCGATAAATACTTCATCTGACTGCCAAGGAACGTATGGATAATTTACAATGCGTACACACCCATAATCAATCAGCCCCCCAAACACCCTTTTGGCAAGGGCAATCTCATCAGCCGTCAAAGAACGAGCATGAACCTTGCCTTGCTTGCGTTTGGCGATGGCATAAGGGGTACGTAATTTTATCATTTCAAATCAACCCCACACCTGACAGCTCTCTTGCCAGTCGCCCTGCTGAGTTGTCGGTCAATCCTCCCACAAAATCCAACACTTTCATGTAGCCATCATAAAGCGTATCATCATCTGTGATTGGACTGTCTTTTAAAAGCTCTAAGGCTAAACGGTGTTTGGTTGTTAGGTTTTGCTGTGTCAATTTGGCATAGACCGCAGGCACGATTAAGTCTAATATTTGCCCCAAACAGCCAAAGCTGGCAATTTCAGTAATCAGTTTGCTATGGTGGTTAAATATTTGATATTTAGCAAGATTTTTGGCATTTTGCAAAGTTTCTTTGACCGAATTATCGCAAGAGTCCAACAAATCTTTGTAAATAAATGCTCCGTGCAACAGCCCATCATGATGCTCAAAAAACCGTTTTGCCACTTCATCAATCGCCCTACCAATGGCTCGCCCACGCATCGCCCCAATGCGTTGCTTTTTGTCGCTGATTTTTTGGTATTCATCAAAATCCGCTCCTAATAGCGGTTTGACCACTTTGGCAAAATCATCAAAACCAATCAAATCAAGCTCTACCGCATCTTCTAGGTCAAGCAAGGCATAACAAATATCATCCGCCGATTCCATCAAATATGACAAGGGATGTCTTGCCCATCTGTCCACGCCTAATTTGACAAGCCCAAGTCTGTCGGCTACTTTTTGTATGATGTCCATTTCACTTTGATAAATGTTAAATTTGGTCTGCCCCACACTCCCCCACGGATATTTCATCAGCACACCAAGACTGGCACAGGTCAGACGCATGCCGCCTGTGTGGGCGTACATCTCGGTGGTGGTAACGATACGCAAGCTGTGGGCATTGCCTTCATAAGTGGTGATGTCCGCTTGTTCTTTTTTGCTAAGCGTCTGTAAATAGTGGTGATTTTGGCAAAACCATTCACGCAACGCATCTTCGCCCGTATGTCCAAAAGGTGGATTGCCCAAATCATGAGCCAAACACGCCACCTGTACCAACGTACCAATATCGTACGAGCTGATATGTTTGGGTAATAAGCCTTTTTGTGCCAGCCCCTGCCCCACACTATTGCCAAGACTGCGTCCCACGCTTGCCACTTCTACGCTATGAGTTAGGCGGTTATGCGTGTGGTCGGATTTGGCAAAAGGATGAACTTGGGTTTTTCGCCCAAGTTTGCGAAAACTGGTAGAAAACACCACTCGGTCATAATCGGTATGAAAATCGCTACGCACCCCATCATTGGGCGCATGGCTTGATTTGGTGATGATTTTGCCATCTTTAATCATCAGACGGTCAGTAGATAGTAAGTCTTGCCAGTTCATGATGAATTTTGTATCAAAAACCATGAATGGTCACTGGCAAAAACATAGTGTATCTTTCCGGCACGCCATCAACATTATAAATCATATAATTTTTCCTCCTAATTTTTCGCAATAAACAGCTTTTTGCTGGCGAATTGTCCATATCCCTAAAGTGGTTAGCAATATCCCTGCCCTGTTCATTGACAGATATGATCAATATAAATGTACCTGCAATGGGGATATTGCTAGAACAACCACTATCCCCTATGGTATCTCTGATAAGGCGATGGTTTTTATCGGTAAGGTCATTGAATGTCACAAAACGAATGTGTATTTGTGTATTCTTACCCACATTCTTTAATGTCTCATCTGATTTGGTGTCAGACTGCGCTTTTATATGTTCTTTTGCGATTTGTATCGCTCTTTGATTGAGCACGTCTAAGGTGGGGTGTGGATTGAGTAATTTAACTTCTTGTAAATCCAAAAAAGAATGACTCAGCGTCCACACATAACCTTCTGTTGCTAAGTTGGTGGCTTCTGTCAATGTGATTAGCGATGGCTGTGATTGATGAGTGTCTTGATGCTTAGATGAGCCGGTTTGATTGGCGTTTACCGCAGCCGATTGACACCCCATCAATAAGACCATAAAAAATAAGGTTAAAAGTTTCATCTCACGTCCTTTGTCAATAAACAGGTACACCTATTCTTTTACCGCCAGCGTCACGGTATAGGTTTTGCCTTGTTTGATTTTATCGCTATTACCAAACACTTCGGTAAACGAGCGTTTCATAAAATCCCGAAGCCCATTGATGGTAACCACATAAAATCGCCCGCCCACCGTCATACGCTCATAGGCATCTAGCAGATACAAATAATGCTGCTCTTTACTGGCTTTGGCAGGCAGATTACTCATCACTAGGCTAAATTGTTGGGTTTTGTCCACCTGATTAAAGCCGTTGGATAGCTGAACATGGGTATTGGTCAATCCGTTTTTTTGGCAATTTAAACGAGCGTACTCCACCGCCACAAAATCCTTATCAATCAGCCAATGCTTGCCTTGTGGGCATTCACGAGCCGCTGTCATGCCAAGCACGCCATAGCCACAGCCCAAATCTATGCTGTCATCGTCTGCCCTAAAATCCACATAATCTAAGAGCATCAAACTGCCATCGTCCAATTTTTCAGGGCTAAAAATTCCCCAAGTGGTACAAAATTCAAAGGGTTTACCAAGCACATCTTGGGTAAATTTAATGTCATCTCGCCACAGTTTGGCACGAGATTGTAGTTCGGTTCGGGTGATTGGTGCGGTCATGATATTTCCTTTTAAAATCAGTTATTTATTCCAAATACGCTTATATTTTGCCATCAGTTTATCAAAACTTTCTGGATTGTCATCATCTTTGATAATACAGTCTATGGGGCATACTTTGTCACAGGTTGGCTCATCATAAAAGCCAATACATTCGGTGCATAAATCAGGGTTGATGACGTAGGTTTTTTGGTATTTGTTGTCATAGCTGATGGCTTCGTTGGGACATTCTGGCTCGCAGATGTCGCAGTTGATACAGTCGCTGGTGATTTTTAGTGCCATAACATCAAAATAAAAGTCGCTTTGGTGTATTTTACGTCATTTGTTGGTAGCTTGTAAAATTTGACAGTCTGACATGTCAAACCTCCAAACACACAATATGCATACAAACATTTGAGCATATACTTATGCCAAATCAACATTGAAGCTGCACTAAAATTTGGGTAAGATAACACAAAACCATCAGGACACATCCATGCAAACCATCACTTTATACAAACAAATCCATCCTTGCCAATGTCAAGCACTCTTTAACCTTGGCTTTAAAAGCCTTATCAACTTGCGTTTTGATAATGAAATAGACGGTCAGCCCAAAGCAGATGACATTTGCCAAAGTGCCACATTGGTTGGGTTAAGCTATCACCATTTGCCGATTGATAACGACTGTTTGCACCTTGATACTGTTCAAAAATTTGCCAATATCATCGCCAACGCCCCAAAGCCAGTCATGGTGTTTTGTGGTACAGGCAGTCGTGCCAAACGTTTGTATCAAAGTGCGGTGGTCAGTGAGCTGTTATGATTGGGGCAACTTAAAGCCATTTGCCAAGCTAATCGCTTTTTGTTCTTGGTTTGCCATCAACAGCCCCAAAGCGTCCATACCACAGTCCAACGCCCTATCTATGCTTGTGCGGTCATCTGCACTTGGCTTAGATAGCACCCAAGCACTCACTTGCGATGCCCGCCCAGGATGTCCAATACCAATACGCAAGCGATAAAATTCCGCTCCAATGTGTGGCACAATATCTCTTAATCCATTATGCCCACCGTGTCCACCCCCTTTTTTTAGGCGAATAGACCCCGCCTTGATATCTAGCTCATCATGAGCTATCAAAATCTCATCTGGCGTGATGTTATAAAACTTTGCCATTGGAGCAACTGCTTGACCTGAGCGGTTCATCAGCGTATCAGGCATCAACAAACGCACATCGCAGCCGCACACCATGCCACGCCCTACCATGCCATGAAATTTTTTGTCATGACTTAGGCTAATACCAAACTTATCTGCCAACTGCTCCACAAACCAAAACCCAGCATTGTGGCGAGTGTCTACATAAGATGCTCCCACATTACCCAAGCCAACAATCAATTTTATCATAGCACTCACTCATCATAAACATCTTTCAATCGCTAAAACCAAACAGCCCAAAACAAAAAAGCCAACAGGCAACCCATTGGCTTTTTGGTGAAGCTCATCAATTAAACACGCACAAAATCCACGTGTAATGGCACACCTTTTGAAGGGTGGCGTTGTAGTGCTTTGATGACAACAGTTTCGTTACCGCCTTCTAGGGCTAGGGTGATGTTGCTAGTAAAGAAAGTATCTTCTTCCAAGGCACGCACCAACTCGTTATTTTTAACAGCGATAGCCACAGGCTCACCCTTGCCATAAACAATGGCAGGAATAAGGTTTTCTTTACGCAGGCGGCGGCTCGCACCTTTGCCCTGCAAATCGGTAGAACGCACTACCGCATTAAGAGTAAAGCTCATAACATTTCCTTAAATTAAGGTCAATAAACCCAACTTGCGACCAGTTGGGGCTAAACTTGCTATTCTATTTTAAAAATATAAAAAAATCAAGATTGTTTTTGTTGGGCATTTCATGCTTTTTTACGTTTTTGTTGCAAGATAAAGTCTGACACGGCTATAATAACGCTTTTTTACACATCAAATCAAACAAGGAGACCGCATGGGACAGGTGGATTTTGGCGTATGGATATCACTGGCTTTATATTTTATGGGCATGATTGCCATTGGGGTATATGCCTATTTTAAACAAAAAAATGACGTAGAAGGCTATATGCTTGGTGGTCGCACCCTATCGCCTGCGGTGGCAGCCCTGTCAGCAGGGGCGTCTGATATGTCAGGGTGGTTACTGCTTGGTCTGCCCGGATATATGTACGCCTCTGGCATAGTCAGTTTTTGGATTGCTGGGGGTTTGACGGTTGGGGCGTTTATCAATTATCTTTTGGTTGCACCTCGCCTGCGTGTTTATACAGAACTTGCTGACAATGCTGTAACCTTGCCTGATTATTTTTCAAATCGCTTTAATGACACTTCACACCTGCTACGCATCATGTCGGCGGTGGTGATTATTGTGTTTTTTACGGTTTATACAGCAGCAAGTTTGGTTGGTGGTGGTAAGCTGTTTGAAAGCTCGCTGGGTTTGTCTTATGACATGGGACTTTGGGTAACCGCAGGTGTGGTTGTCGCCTATACGCTGTTTGGTGGATTTTTGGCAGTCAGCCTAACCGACTTTGTCCAAGGGGTCATCATGCTTGTTGCCATGATACTGGTGCCAATTGTGGCATTTGGTGATGTTGGCGGTCTGTCAGCAGGCATTGAGACGGCTCGCTCGGTCAATCCTGAACTGTTTAACATCATGAGTGGCGTGAGCATCATGGGAGCAATCTCACTGGCGGCATGGGGTCTTGGCTATTTTGGTCAGCCACACATCATTGTGCGTTTTATGGCACTGCGTTCACACAAAGATGTGCCTGTGGCGTGCGGTATTGGTATGAGCTGGATGATTTTAAGCTTGGTGGGTGCATTGATGGTTGGTTTGTCAGGCATTGCTTATATCCATAATCATAATATGGAATTATCTGACCCAGAAACGATTTTTTTGGTATTTTCACAGCTACTATTTCACCCACTCATTTCAGGGTTTTTGTTAGCGGCGATTTTAGCAGCCATCATGAGCACCATTTCAAGTCAGCTTTTGGTGGCATCTAGCTCTTTAACGCGTGATATTTATAAGCTGTTTTTGGACAAAGAAGCCAGCGAATCTCGTCAAGTGATGGTGGGACGTGTGTCGGTCATCGCTGTGGCATTGGTGGCGATTTTGTTTGCCAGCGATAAAAATAGTTCAGTGTTGGCATTGGTCTCACACGCTTGGGCGGGCTTTGGGGCAGCGTTTGGTCCTTTGGTGCTACTTAGCTTGATGTGGAAACGCATGAACCGAAATGGGGCATTGGCTGGCATGATTGTTGGTGCATTGACGGTGATTGTGTGGGTATATGGCGGCTTTGAGATTGGTGGCAAGCCTGCTAATGATGCCATTTATTCTATCATGCCCGGCTTTTTGGCAAGTGCCATCACCACTGTGGTTGTTAGCTTGATGACCACTTCGCCTAGCCAAGCGATTTGTGATAAGTTTGAACAAATGAGCCAAAAAGTTCGTTAATTCAAACCATGGTAAATATTACATTTACACACAATTTGGCAATAAAACTTTAATAATCACGCCCTACAATGGTAGTATAGTCAAAGGAGTGTTTTTATGAAATACCTACTTTTTATCTGTGCCATCACACTGACCGTATCAGCTTATGGTGAAACTCAAAGCAAACCCACCATAGAGCAAGCCTTTAAAGAGTGTCAAGCAGTGGTTGATGAAAAAAAAGACCGTGTTGCCTTTGATGCGTGCATGAAAGCCAAAGGTTTTGAACGCCCCAAGGATAAGCCAAAATCCTAATCTGCAAAAGCCACAAGATAAACAAAAAGGGCATGATGATTGCCCTTTTTTATTTAAAGTCTAAATTTACCAAGAAACACTATCTTTTTATCAGTGCTTTGGCAACCACTTCACCGCCTTTGAGCATTTCAAGCGACATCTCGCCATCATCATCTTTTATCACACGCCATTCACCCACGCCCACAGGGCTACCGTTGGCGGTAACGTTGATACATTTATTTTTTAGGCGAATCATGGGGGGTTTGTGCGTATATACTCCATCAAGCCCCAGTATCTGATGAGCGATGGCGGTCGCTTGTGGGCGGTGCGGTGCGACATAACGACATGGCATACCATCAATACTAATACAATCCCCCAAAGCATGAATGTCAGGCACATTGGTTTGTAATGTTTTTTCATCAACCACAATGCCTGTGTTTTTGTGAAACACCAATCCTGCCTGTGTGAGCAGTTGCTCATCCACACTAAGTCCTGTGGCAACAACAATCTCATCAACATCATGTGTTGTCATGGTGTTTTTTTGGTCAAGTACAGTCATCTGATAGCCAATATCCGTCTTGGATACGCTCTTGACAATACAATGCCCAAGCCAGTTTACACCCTTATCTTTGATGGCAGATAAAATCCGCTCGCCTGCCACCAATGGCAATAACGCTGACAAAGGATAAGGGTTCATATCAATCAAACTTACCGTATGCCCTGCATTTATCAAATCTTCGGCAAGCTCCACACCCACCATGCCCGCTCCAACAATAGCAACGTGTTTGGGTGTCGCCAAACGGTGTTGTAAATCGCCAAACTTGTCCAAATGATTGACGTGCCATGCCATCTCTTTGGGGATACTTGGTGGATAAATGGGGTTTGCTCCAATCGCCAGCACCAATTTATCATAACTCAGCTGACCGCAGGTGGTTAAAAGCACTTTGGCATTTGGGTCAATACTCCTAACATGGGTATGAGCCAATAGCGTGATGGCATTGTCGCTGGCAGATTGCTCGCCTGTTGCACGCACAAGGTCTTTGCGTGTTTTGTTTTGAGACATGGCAACTGACAACATGGGTTTGTGATAACGGTCGCCAGTATCGGCGGTGATGAGCGTGATGGGGATTTGTTTATCCAAGGCACGCAAGGCATCTACCACCGCCCAGCCAGCCAGCCCCGCCCCAATAATGACCACACCATGCTCACGCTCAGACACCGCAGTAGGGGCAGCTTGGGCATCATCATACGGCTCAAAATCGCTCTTTTTTACGCCACATAAGGGGCATTGCCAATCTGGTGAAATGTGCTCAAAACGTGTGCCAGCAGGCAAATTACCATCAGGGTCGCCAAGCGTTTCATCATAGACATGACCGCAGGCACGGCAGATAAATTTTTGAAAGGGCGTAAGTGTGTTTGTCATGATATTCTCATTGGTGTTTGATGGATTTATCATCTGTTTTTAAAACTGACCGCTCTATTGTAAAGTTTGGGTGTACGCTTGTCAATTTAAGAGCAGATTTTGGCACACGATTAAACCTAAAAAGGCTTAACCACCACCAATATCACCACCGCTATCAAAATCAACACAGGAATTTCATTAAACCATCGCCAATAAACATGTGTTTTCAGTTTGGGATTATCCACAAGACGCACACGAAACCGCCCACACATCATATGATAAAGCGTCAGCAAAACCACTAAGGTGATTTTGGCGTGTAGCCAGCCTTGGGTTTTATAAACTTCCCAGTTGATGACCACCATAGACAGCCCAAGCAGCCATGTTGCTATCATAGAGGGATTCATAATGCCACGATACAGCTTGCGCTCCATGATGGCAAAGCGGTCTTGACTGGTCTTGTCATCACTCATGGCATGATAAACAAAAAGACGAGGCAAATAAAAAATCCCTGCAAACCAACACACCATCGCCATGATATGAAAGGCTTTGAGATATAAAAACATCATCATCTCCACAATAAAGATGGCATATTATACCATCTTTGTTTTTTGTGGGCGTATTCGGTCGGGCTTGTTTGGGTTAAAAACTTGTTTGCATTCCCACAAAACCACCCACATCATGCGTGCTGTTATGATGAGTGGCATTAAGACCTGCACTGACACTGGCACGACCAAAATTAAATTTCGTACCGACATAAGCATGGGTGCTGTGTCGCTTGATAGATGCAACAGGCGTGCTAAATCCTTGACGATACTCTAACATTGATGGCAAAGACGTACTGATGGGGTCAGTCTTATCCTTAAATTCGTAGCGATGTCCAACATCAGCGATGAGCTGTATGGTAGGATTGATGTCGTATTGCCAATTTATCCCAATCTCGCCTTGTACTGATTTTTGTGCTTGTTGGTGAAAATGCAAAGCAGTGGATAACTGGGGCTGATTTTCTATCAGTTCAGCCACCTTGACACTTTGTATGCCAACACCCAAATAAGGGCGATAGGTGGCTTTGCCTGTATTTATGCTGTGGCTGCCTTGTAAATTGGCGTGCAGTCGTCTGCCTGAGCCTTTGGCTTGGTGTACTCTGGCAGGACCGTCCCAGTCAAGCTGTCGTTTGGTATCAATATGCAGGCGGTCTATGCCAGCACTGACTTTTAAGCGAAATTGATTTTTGTCATAATGACGATATAAACCCAAACCAACTTGGCTGATGTCAGCATGGATATTTTTGCCAAGTTGGTGTTCTTGGTTGCGATATTTCAGATAAGCCCCAACATGACCATGCGTCTGTGGTATATCAAAGCCCAGCATAAAACTTGGTTTGTTATCTGCATTGGTGATAAATTTATCACCACCAACATCAGCATCAAACCAAACAGAATGTTGGTGTCTGTCCAAATTTTCTAAACGGCGGTGCAACTGTTTGGCGGTGGCTGTGCCATCATAGATTAAACGTTGGGGAATTTGACCGATATAAGCAGGCGTTTCTATGATGGAGCGATAATACTGCGCCAAAATGCGATGAGTGCGACCTGACGGATGAATGCCATCAGCAAAGGCGTAGGTTTCATTAGCATTGGCGGACGTGGCTTGCCAGTCGCTTTGTTTACACGCCAAAGATGTCAGGTCGGTATCTAAATTTTGGCAAGCAGGCTCGTTCACATTGGTAAAACCAAAACCTGCTTTATTACCAACGGCTTCTTGCAATAACGCAAAAGTGTTGGCAGGAATGACATTAACCCCTTGATTGCCAAGTGATTTGTACAAGGTTTGGTTATATAGCTTGGCGGCAGTGGTGGCAGTGGCGGATTTGGCAGGGTCATTGACATAGCTTGGTGTTACCCCAACATCAGGAATGTTTGGCACCAAGATGTAGTTTGCCCCTGCTTGACCAAGCTGTTTGACCAAAGTGGCTTGATGGCTGGCAGCAGTTGTGATGATGCCAAGTGCTTGCTCTGGACTTTTTGCGTTGGCGGCTTCAAACAAATCATTTGCCCCTGTCCAAACTGTATAAAGTGCCTTGGGGTCAGCTTGATTGTTGGTGAGTTTTAGGTAGCTGTCCACCTGTGTTTGGGTGGATGGTATGGTAAATAAGGTAAACCCCAATATAGGAGCAACCCTTGCCACATCTTCTTTGGTTCTGGCACCACCAACAGCGTAGTTTGTGCCTGTCAGCGTTTTGCCATCATTAGCTGTGGCTGTATGCCCATAAGCATTTGCCAGCACACCTGCCCAAGTGGTGTCAGGATTGGTGGTAAAAGACTGCTGAGCATTGGAAAAAATCGGTGCTGCCAAACTATTTTTGCCAATCTGTGCCAAACGTCCTGTGTCGGTCAAACTGTCACCAAAAAATATGGTTTGGCTAAATTCTTGTGCAGTAGCGACACTACTCATGCTAAGCAAAGCAACCGCCAGCGATAAAGGGCGATATTTGGCAATCACATTTTTGGCAGTAAAAGGCTTGGTAACAACAGAACGTTTTGTCATCATAACTTCCTTATTGAGATTGGGTAAGCTGGATAAGAGACTAAAAAAGTGAGCTGATTGTAACAATTTATTACATGAAATACAAGCTCACTTCACTACCAACGCCCCATTTATGTGGCATCAATGGCACAATGCCATGCCAGCTTTATACAAAATACAAAGTTTTGCAAATTAAGCAGAAAGCGGACAGCCCTCTGGCAATTCGTGGGGCAGCTCATCAAACTCAGCTTTGCCTGTCATGGCGTTGATGATTTTGGGTTTGGGGGCGGCTTTTTCGGCGGTTAATCCCAGTTCTGCCATCAGGCGGTCATCGTTGGCTTGGGATTGGTTGCCTGTGGTGAGTAGCTTGTCGCCATAAAAAAACGAATTTGCTCCCGCCATAAATGCCAATGCCTGCTCGCCATCGGTCAGACTCTCACGACCTGCCGACAGTCGCACATAACTGGTCGGACAACAAATGCGTGTAACAGCGATGGTGCGAATCCATTCAATCACCGACAGTCTGCCTTCGGCAAGCACTTTATCGCCTAGGGGCGTGCCTTTGATGGGAACTAATAAATTGACAGGAATGGACTGGGGTGGCACAGGCATTTGGGTCAGCTCATAAATCCAGTCAATGCGGTCGTCTCTGCTTTCGCCCATACCCACAATAGAGCCTGAACAGACATTGATGCCAGCATTACGCACATGTGCCAAAGTCTCCAAACGGTCATCATAAGAGCGAGTACTGGTAACTTGGCTATAATAGTTGCGTGATGTGTCAAGATTGTGATTATAATAATCCAGTCCAGCGTCTGCCAGCGTTTGGGCTTGCTCAGGTTTTAGCATGCCAAGTGTCATACAGGTTTCAAGCCCCAAGGCTTTGACCTCGCCAATCAGCTCCACCAAATAGGGCATGTCCTTGGCAGATGGGTGTTTCCACGCTGCTCCCATACAAAACCGTGATGAGCCTGACGCTTTGGCACGGCGTGCGGCGGTGAGTACTTTTTGGATTTCTAGGCGTTTTTCGGCTTCTAGACCTGTTTTATCACGATGATGACCTGACTGTGAGCAGTAGC
Organism: Moraxella sp. VT-16-12; assembly: GCF_002224245.2. Classification (GTDB taxonomy): domain Bacteria; phylum Pseudomonadota; class Gammaproteobacteria; order Pseudomonadales; family Moraxellaceae; genus Moraxella. The sequence goes on along the minus strand of NZ_NKHK02000004.1, from coordinate 11,101 downwards.
CACAATCTTCGGGGCAGTTGCCGGTTTTGATGGATAATAGCGTGCTGATTTGCACTTCGTTAGCATTAAAATGCTGGCGGTGAACGCTTTGGGCTTGCATGAGCAAATCCATCAAGGGTAGCTCAAACAGTTTGGTGATGTATTCCTTGGTGTGGGTGTTGCCGTTTGGCATGAAATCACGCATTATTATGTCCTTAAATTTTACTTAAATATCAATCATCATGCCAAGCCGATGAAAGTATGCCCACTCCACGCTCAAAACCTAATAAGCCACGAAAAAATTGGGCAAAACAGATGTTCTATTTTACCCAAATCATCCACAAATAGCAAACTTGCTTATTTGACCACTTTATCTTTGTTTAGCTTGCTTTTGATGAGATTAACAGCTTGCTCGGCATAAGGTTTGGCTTTATTGATATAAGGCTTGGCTTGCTCCACATAGCCTTTATAAGCATCAGGTACCGTGGTGGCTTGTTTTACCACACCAGCAAACCACAAGACCAATTTATAATCGCCTGTGATTTTGACATCGCCATCTTGAATGGCGGTCATGAGTGCTGAAATGTCGCCTTTGCTAAGTAGTTTAACACCAGTTAATGAATCACAAAACTCAATGGTCAAATCGCTGTGTTTGGCAATACCGCCAGCTTGCCCAAAATGACCATCAACAAAACGATAATAGCGAGCGACATCACCTGACACAAACTGAATGGCTATCTGCTTATCTGCCAACAGTTTATTAAACTCGGCATTATCGCCCCCTGCCAATGACGACAGACGCAGACCCAAACCATATAACACCGCATCAAGCGGGTCAGTTTTTACATTTAAAACAGGAACGGTAAACATCATCTAAACCCTTTTTAAGGTAAATTTACTTTTAACTTAAACTTCAAACAAATCAAAGTTTAAACCTTATCAAACCTTTGACCAAGTGCAAACAACACACCTTCAAGTCCCGTAACATTTAAAGCAACATCAGCACGAGCCTGTACAATCGGTTTGGCTTTGTAGGCAATGCCCATGCCACTGATTTCCATCATTGGTAAATCATTTGCCCCATCACCCACGCACACCACTTCTGCCATGTTTAGCCCTAAACGCTCTGCACTGCGAGCAACGATTTGGGCTTTTCTTTTGCCATCAATGACAACAGGGTCAATATAGCCAGTGATTTTGCCTTCGGCGGTCAATAACGGATTGGCGTAATATTCATCCATACCCAATGTTTGAGCGACATATTTGGCAAATGGCTCAAATCCCCCTGACACCAAAATCGTCCAACAGCCTTCTGCTTTTAAGGCTCGCATGAGTGCATGAGCCCCTGATGAAAAACTGATGTGATGCTTGATGATGTCATCTACCACCGTTTCTGGCGTGTCTTCTAATAATGCCACTCTTTCGGCAAAACTGGTGGCAAAATCAATCTCACCACGCATGGCACGCTCGGTAATTTCGCCAACTTTATCAGAAATGCCACACATACGAGCCAGCTCCACGATGACTTCTTGCTCAATGAGCGTAGAATCCATGTCAAAGCAAACAAGTTTGGGTTTGGTTAAAATTTGTGCAACATTCAAAATATGCACGTCCACACGGTCAAAACCATCAGCGGACAGCTCTTGCCTTAGATAAGCAGTAAGCTGGTCATCCATCATGCGTCTTGCCACATCTGGTTTGATGTGCGTGTCATTTAATTGAGCAGGCATGACCAAATAGCGAGACATCACCACATCGGCCAACTGTTTGCCTGCCACGATTTTATGAGCGTGTGTCTTGGCGGTCTCATCATCATACACCATCTGCATACGCCACTTTGGCAGTGTCTGCATGAAAGACACCATCAGCTCATCTAAGCGAGCAATAGACGGCACAACCGCCCTATCTACCACCATCACCACCGCAAAAACAGGCAGATTTGACAAACCGCTCACATCAAGTAGCGACACAGGCAGTAAATGTGCTACTTTATCTAGGGCGTTATGCCATGCTTGACTGTCTTTGGGGAGTGCGTATGTTAAGGTTTGCATGATTATCCTGAAAAATACCTATCATCAGTCATATAATACCACAACTTCACGCCATTGCCTATTTTTGACAGCAACAAACAAAGCATCATTTTCACCCCAAAAATCATGCTTGATGGTTGAAACGCCAAGCATGAGCAAGGTATAATAAAATGTTAAACAACTTTTACCCAATCAATGTCGCCCAATGGGCGTGCGTTACAAAACCCAATAAAGACGATTATGACTTATTTTGCACCACGCCAAGGGCTATTTGCTGTCATCATTTTGGTCAGCATGAGTTTGCATTTGCTATTTTTTGTGGTCAGCCAAGACTACACACAAAGCAAACAACAACAAGCCATCGCCCAACATAAAGCCACGCTCATCGCCGAAGAGATTGCCACACCCCTAAATGCCCAAGACCGTGTGAGTGTGAGCGTCATCGCCAACCGCCACATCAAGGACAATCAAGTGGATTTTGTTGGTGTGTATGACAGCAAAGATAACTTGATTGTACCTGTGGGCAAAGAATCGCCACAAAGCTTTGTTGCCACAGAAACCATCACCCTACACAATCAAGTCTTAGGCTCAGTAGCAGTACACACTCACGCCATCAACCGAGCAGAGATTATCTCACAAAATTGGGCGTTTTTATTGGCGATGTTTGTTTTGCACATCATCATTGTGCTTATTTATGGTTATATCGCTCGCCCCAGCAAAAATATGCTTAAAAAGATAGCTGACGATGTGCGTTTACGTCTATTAAGCCCTGACATTTACCCCACCATCTCATCCACATTGACCCCGCAAACTGATGATGTCATCACACCAATCTCATCAACACAACAAACAAACAATACCCGTCAGCCAGCAAAAACCACGTTTGACATCTCATCTTTGGAACAAGATAAAACCCACGATGACCAAACCAGCCCAAGCGACCAACAACGCAACAAACACAACAAAGATAACTACATGGTGGTGCAAATCTCTTTTGATGATGTCAATAACCTAATGGCAACCGTCAGCCATCACACCAAAGTCGCCTATTTTTCTTTATGCACTCAGCTACTGACCAAAGCTGTACATGAGTTATTAAAACTGCCTGTTGTCTCTGGGGTCAGTCTTTTTGGCATAGATGATTATAGCGAACAAGGGGCAACCGTTACCCTAAAAGCAGAAAACCGCCACGCCAAAGTCGCTGTTGCTGCCATGATGCTTGCCAAACTGATGACCATGCTCAACCAAATCGTCTATGACAAACACCGAGAGCTTAAACGCTTTGGATTGCCTGTGCGAGCCACCGTCAGCAGCATCAAACACAAAGACAATGTCATGCAAGTTGCCCAAAAATACAAAGAACGGGTACTGATTTTGGTAGAAGATTCGGATTTGCGTGAGCTTAGCACATACAGCGAGCTTGACAAACTTATCAACCCCCATACCGTCAGCGAACGCCAAAGTCGCTGGTTAAAAGCCGTCAGCGAATCCACCGCCAATCGCATAGCAACAGTTAGGGACATTGTTTTATTGTCCGATTAAAAAAGTACTTGACAAAACACAAAAAGCATTCTATAAGGGTTAAAATTTTCACCATTTGATGATTCAGGAGTGGTCATGAGTAGCCTTGATGATGATTTTGATGACGACAACTTTGATGAAGATGCTGATGCACAGCTTGCCGAAGACACCAAAACAAAACCCTTAGAAAAGCGACTTAAAATAGACGCTCTTTTAGAAGAACAGCGTCTTAATAAACTAAAACTTGCCTTAGAATCTGATGATGATTTTGCTGAATTTGATGATGACTTTGATGATTTTGATGACGAGTATCCTGACGACTAACCCAGAGAACCAACCAGCATGACTGACACCCTATCCAAAGACGAGTTATTTGACTATCTAGATTCACCCGCCAATCAAACAGGGCTTGACCCCATCGCCGCTCATGGGTTTTTGACCGCCACTGTGGTTGGCAAACCATCACCCAATTGGCTGTCAGCTTTTTTTGAAGGTCAAGATGCAACTGTCCCTAGCAACGTCAAAGCCGCCCTAAAAGCATGGCAACAAGAGCTGACCGACACCCTAAAAAACGAAGAGCCGATAGAGTTGCCTTTTGATGATGGTGAGCTTGATTTTAGTGATGATGGCGACCTTGTGGCATGGGCGATTGGTTTTGTGGATGCCATGTATGCTGATGAAACGGCAGATTGGTTTGATGACCCTGATACCGAAGAAGACGTTGCCATGCTCACCTTGCCCATGATAGTACTGTCAGGTATTGATGAAGACATGGACGAAATGAGAAATGATGACACCATGGTACAGATGGCAAATGCCCTAGAAGACAACATCACTGAACTGTTTTTGTTGTTCCATACAGATGAGTGATGGCGGTTTTTTGGTCATTTTATCTGCCATTTGATACCATCTCGCCCAAAATGGTTGAACGCCACTACCAAGCTGTGTATAATAAAGTCATGAAAGTTCACTTTCATCACCCATTGGGTGCAACATAACTAAACAAGGTGATACCATGTTAAAACAACTCGTCCTAGCGACCAGCCTTATTGCCATCGCTGGCGTTGCATCAGCAAACCTTACCTTTAAAGCAGGTTTGGGCTATCTTGACCCAACTGCCGACAAAAACATCAATTCGGACCTTTTAAAAGCAGAAGTGAGTGGGGAAGCTGCTTTGTTACCTTCTTTTGATTATCGTTTTGGTAACACGCCTTTTTCCGCAGAATTGCTTTTGGCCACGCCATTTGAACACACAGTTTCTGCAACCACTGATGGAGCCAAAAAAAACATCGCTCGCTTTAAGCATTTGCCACCAACTTTGACCTTTAAATACAACACACCAACTTATCATGGCTTTGGGGCAAATGTTGGTATTGGTGCAACTGTGCTTGTTCCTTATGAAGAAAAACTACTAGTTGAAAAAATTAATGGCACATCTATTAAGGGCAAAAAACTAGAAGCAGATACCGTGGTTGCTCCTGCCGCTCAAATCGGCGTTACTTACTCACCCACCAACTCTCCTTGGGGCGTGTTTGCTGATGTGCGTTATGCCGACCTAAAAACCGACCTTGAACTAGATGGCAGAAAAATCGGCGAACTAGAAGTAAACCCTGTGGTTTATAGCGTTGGTGTTAGCCATAAGTTCTAAACAAACAAGGCGACCTTCAAAAATCCCTGATAAAATCAGGGGTTTTTTATTGAAAAAAAACATACAATTTTTTATCACAACAAGCATTGTTTATGCTGGTTGTCATCATTTTGTATCCATTTAGTATATTTGCATTCCACATAAAGCAAAGTTTGTGTAATAATAGCGGATAATACGCCCTTTTTTACTGAGAACAAGGTGATTTTATGAAATTAAAGACACTTGCAGTTGCTTGTCTTGTTTTGGTTACAGGATTGTCTGCCCACGCTAACACTCGCAATGTGGGTAATGTCATGTGGCATAAATCCACCACAGGCACCATAGATGAATTTCGTAGCTTAACATACAGCGACCGAGCAGGGGGCATGGTCTTTATCCGTCCTGCAAGCAACAATCAAAAAGCCAAAGAATCTAGCACCAATATTGGTATAGATGGTCGTTTTTTAGTCAGTGTTCAAGATGGGCATTATACGTCCAGTGCTGTCTGTGCAGGCACAGTTCAACTTAGCTCTGTTCCCACAGGTGTACACATCAACGACCTTGCAGCAAACCCACTATTAGTCAGCGTTCGCCCCCGTGAAGTGCAGTATTTTGTTGTTCATATCGGCGACAACTTTCAACCGCATTTAGAACAAGTAAACTCCACTACCGCAGGTGAGTTATTACAAAACACTTATCGTCAAGGACACCAAATCAGCCGTGTTGATGTCAATAACTGTCCTGAACCCATCTCTTTACAGCCCACCATCCCACAGCCACCTGTTTTTACTCCCCCACCCCCACCTGTGGCACAAGTGCCTACTTTACGTCTTAACATTCAGTTTGACCATGATAAGAGCAACATCAAACCTGAGTTTAAAGGTGAAGTGGATAAAGCTGCTGAGTTTCTCGCTCAATACTCTGGCATGGATGCCATCATTGAAGGTCATACTGACTCCAATGGCACTGATGCGTACAATGTTGGGCTATCACAACGCCGTGCCAATACCGTTCGTCAGGCACTTATCTCTCAATATGGCATCAACCCAAGTCGCCTAACAGCAATCGGCTATGGTGAATCTCGTCCCATCGCCACCAATGCCACCGAAGAAGGTCGCTACACCAACCGCCGTGTGATGGTGGTCATTCCCCAAGCCAATCGTTAATTAAAAATGGCTTTTTAAAAAGCCATTTATCAAACCAATAAAAAGGGCGTATTTTTACGCCCAATTTTGATGTTATTTATTTTCTTCTTTGACTTTTTTTACCAAAAAATCAACCACTTGGGTAACTTTGGCACCATCGCCTGACACCACATATTTGCCATGCACCACCACCGCAGGCACGCCTGACAAACCATAACGCATCGCACCTGCTTTGGCACGCTCAATCTTGGTAGTTACTGCAAAGGAGTTGTACAAACTGTTAAACTTTCCTTTGTCCAAGCCTTGTGTGGCATACCAATCCGCTAAGGTTTGCTGATTTTTATCCACTCGTTTTTTGTCTTTATGAATGGCGTCAAATAACGCCTGATGCGTTTTTTCTTCATAGCCCATCAGCTGAGCTGCATAAAAGCCACGGGCAGGCACTTCCCATACCGCATTCATCACCGCAGGTGTGCGAAAAAAGGCCACATCTTTGCCACGAGTTTTTGCCCATTTTTGCATGTGTGGCTCTAAGGTGTAACAATGCGGACAGCCATACCAGAAAAACTCACGCACAACAACCACATCACCTGCGATTTTTTCAGGGTTCGGCACAACTTTATAATCCACCCCTTCCACAAAGTCATTTGCATAACTGACACCTGCCAAACCGACAGTAACCGCCATGGTGGCTAATTTTAGAGCATATTTCATGATAAAATCCTAGTTAAATTTATGGTGATAAATGCACCCATGAAAAAATGACGAACCCCAATGGTCATCATCGTATGATTTTTATGATTAAAAAACATACCATTATAATAAAAGTATGCATTTTTTAAGCCAATATTTGAGTATTGTATAGTTTACCGTATTTTTTATGTTTTATGGTAATAGAATTCTTAATAAAGCGTTGTATTATGTAAATTTTTTAAAAACAAAAATCGGATACCATTTTAACCAGATTGTCAAACTTTGCTGATTTAAAGTAGTCAAAGACAAGCGAACATGATAAGATAGCCACCAAATCACATTTTTGGACAAAAGATGACAATTTCAACCAAAGCCAATGCCGATTTTGACGAAATTGGTAAATTCACTCGCCTTGCTGATGAATGGTGGAACAAAAATGGGGCATTTAAATCCCTACACGACATCAATCCTTTACGCTTAAACTGGATTGATGATACGCTCAAATCTCATTTTGGCTCATCATTAGCCCACAAAAAAGTCGCTGATATTGGTTGTGGCGGTGGCATACTCTCTTGTGCGATGGCGGTGCGTGGGGCTGACGTGTTAGGAGTTGATTTGGGCGAAGAAAATCTAAAAGCAGGGGAGATTCATGCCCAAAGAGTAGGTATTGATAATGTCTCATTTGCTTGTGTGGCGGTAGAAGAGCTTGCCAAAGAACAAGCAGGCAGTTTTGATGTGGTTACTTGCATGGAAATGTTAGAACACGTCCCAGACCCACAAGCCATCGTACGAGCATGTTTTGAACTATTAAAACCAAATGGCATCTGTGTGCTGTCCACCATTAACCGCAACCCAAAATCGTATTTATTTGCCATTGTTGGGGCAGAGTATGTACTTGGTCTTGTGGATAAAGGCACACATGATTTTCATAAATTTATCACCCCTGCCGAGCTTGACCGCATGGCGATAGAATCAGGATTTGAGCGTTTTGACATGACAGGCTTGCACTACAACCCCATCACAAAGCACTATTGGTTATCTAATGCCAATGTAGATGTCAATTATATGATGGCTTTTAAAAAGGCAGATAACACATGAATACTCGCAACACAGTTTTATTTGACTTAGATGGCACCTTAATAGATACTGCTCCTGATTTTATTCGCATCATCAAACAAATGTGTGCCAAATACAATCACCCTGCCCCAACAGATACCGCCATTCGTGAACAAGTATCCGCAGGAGCAAGGGCAATGGTCAAACTGATGTTTGGCGATGAACTTGGCGATGTGGCAGACAGCAACCCCAAACTGCTGGCTTATAGACAAGAATTTTTGGATTTATATGAACAAGACATTTGCATAGACAGCAAACTGTTTGATGGACTTGATGACTTTTTAAAGACTTTGGAAAAACGGGGAGTGCATTGGGGCATTGTTACCAACAAACCCCGCTATTTAGCAGAACAATTACTTGCCAAACTACACCTAGACACACGTTGCTCGGTATTGGTTTGCCCTGATGATGTGGCAAATACCAAACCTGACCCTGAACCCATGTTGTTGGCTTGTCAAAAACTTAACATTGACCCTACCCAAGCCATCTATATTGGCGACCACATCAGAGACATTCAAGCAGGCAAAACAGCAGGCATGATGACGATGGTCGCCAAATTCGGCTACATCACCCCAAACGAAAACCCCAACGATTGGGGGGCAGATGTCATCGCAGACAGCGTATCAGAGCTTATTTTTCACACCCTAAATTGGCTAGATGACCCCAAACCCAAAGACCGCCACAAAGACATTTTGACATTTATCCCACAAAAGGACAGTCTGACTGATAAAATCATCCTAGTTACAGGAGCAGGCGACGGCATTGGCAAAGAGCTTGCTTTAACTTATGCCAGATGTGGGGCGACCGTGCTACTGCTTGGCAAAACCCCAAGCAAACTAGAAGCGGTCTATGACCAAATAGAAAATGAACACCTTCCCACACCTGCCATTTTACCGATGGATTTGGGTCAGGCAACGTTTGCTCAAATGAATGAACTGGCTCACCTTATCCAAAAAGAATTTGGCAGATTGGATGGTTTGGTGCATAATGCCGCCATTTTAGGTGCTTTAACCCCACTTGAAATGTACGACCCCATCACCTTTGAAAAAGTTCTAAAAATCAATCTGACCGCTCCTTTTATGCTAACCCAAGCTTTATTTGAACTATTAAGAGCGTCGGTAGCAGGCTCAGTCATCTTTACCAGCAGTGGCGTTGGTGCAAGGCCAAGGGCATTTTGGGGGGCGTATGCCTTATCCAAGCAATCCCTAGAAAGTGTTAGCGACTTGTTTACCCAAGAAACAAATCGCCATACCACTTTACGTTTTAATGTCATCAATCCCGGAGCGACACGCACCAACATGAGAGCCCACGCTTTTCCCGGCGAAAATCCCTTGACCTTAAAAACCCCTGCTGACATCATGCCTGCTTATGTCTATCTCATGACAGACCATGCCATTGGCATCAAAGGACAAGTCATCAATTGTCAACCCAAATAAACGCACTAACTATTATAGACCAATTGGTATCAAACTTGCTATAAAGACGGAAAGCCACCTTCCGTCTTTTGTTTTTACTGGCTCATCAAGATGTCTTGAAATTTTAGGATAACTTGGTAAACTTATCATTATTACCATCATTGGGAAACCACATGGACTTACTACAAAATCTATTTTTAATTTTAATTTTAATTTTAATTTCTAGCTTTTTTTCTATTTCAGAGATTGCATTGGCAGGGGCTAGGAAAATCAAGCTACAATTACTCTCCGAAGCAGGTGATGAACGTGCTGATAAAATCCTACACTTGCAAAATCACTCTGCTGATTTCTTTGCCACATCACAAATTGGTTTAAACGCTGTGGCAATTTTGGGTGGTTCGGTCGGTGAAGGGGCATTACGTCCTTATTTTGCGACATTTATTGGACAGTTTTATCAAGGTCAATGGATAGACAACATTGCATTTTTTGCCAGTTTTGTGGTAGTAACACTTTTGTTTATTTTGTACGCTGACCTAATTCCCAAGCGTATTGCCATGATAAATCCGGAAAGAGCCGCCTTATTTGTCATCAACCCCATATTGGTAATCATCAAGGCGGTCAAGCCATTGGCATGGGCGATTAATGCCATTGCTAATTTAACTTTCCGTATTTTTAAAATCAATACCGTTCGTGAAGATAATATCACTTTTGATGACATTTCCGCCATCATGGATGCAGGAGCAGAAGCGGGTGTATTACAGCAACAAGAACATCATTTTATTGAAAATGTTTTTGAATTAGAAGAACGTACTGTGCCATCATCAATGACCGCCCGTGATGATGTGGTATTTTTTACACTTGATGAATCCGAAGAGTCTATTCGCCAAAAAATTGCTGACTATCCTTATTCTAAATTTTTGGTGTGTAATGAGCATATTGACCAAGTCATTGGTTATGTGGACACAAAAGACATTTTGGTGAGACTGCTCAATAACCAATCACTTGTACAGCTCAATGAAAGTGTCATTCGTAACCTACTCATCATTCCTGACACACTCACCTTATCAGAACTTTTGGATAAATTTCGTGCCAGTAACGACAAAATCGCCGTGGTGATCAATGAATATGCTCTGGTCGTGGGTCTTATCACACTGTCTGACATCATGACTACCGTGATGGGGGATTGGGTTGTTCCAGAAGCTGAGGACCAGCAAATCATCAAACGAGATGAAAATTCGTGGTTTATTGACGGTCTAACACCGATTGATGATGTCAAACACGCCTTAGAAATCAATGAATTTTCTGACTGGGAACATTATGAGACATTAGCAGGGTTTATCATGTACCGCCTACGCAAAATCCCCAGATTGGCAGATTTTGTAGAGCATGAAGGCTATAAATTTGAAGTGGTGGATATTGATAATTATAAGATTGACCAAGTGCTAGTTACAAAGCTAAATAATGATTTGACAGATAGGGAATGGATATAACCCCAACCAAAACCCCCACCAATCTCTTGGCGGGGGTAAATAAGGATGCTGACGATGACCTACTCTCACATGGGCAAACCACACT
>NZ_NKHK02000048.1 GCF_002224245.2 Moraxella sp. VT-16-12 | reverse complement strand
AGGCATTTTCCCGCACCAACCGCATTTATGACGCCACTAAAACCTTCGGTAATATCGTCACTTTCCGGGATCTGGAACGCTCAACTATTGATGCCATAACGCTGTTTGGTGACAAAAACACCAAAAATGTAGTGTTAGAAAAGAGTTATGCAGAGTATATGGAAGGCTTTACTGATGCTGCTACTGGTGAAGCTAAGCGCGGCTTTATGGCAGTAGTTGCAGAACTGGAACAACGGTTCCCTGACCCTGCCAGTATTGAAAGTGAAAAAGAGAAGAAAGACTTCGTAAAACTGTTTGGTGAATACCTGCGTACCGAGAACATCCTGCAAAACTATGATGAATTTGCCACGCTGAAAGCCCTGCAACAAATCGATCTTAGCGATCCTGTTGCAGTA
>NZ_NKHK02000047.1 GCF_002224245.2 Moraxella sp. VT-16-12 | reverse complement strand
ACAACTGGCTGGTGAGCAGGTAGCGCTCTCTGATGAAGTCAACCAGTCGGAACAAACAACCAACTTCCATAACCGGGCCATTGCCTGGCTGCTGTACTCAGCCGGATATCTCTATTGTGATGCAATGGAAGCCTGTGACGTGTACACCCGTCAGTGCTCCACGCTCATCAATACTATTGAACTGGCAACGCTTGGCGCGACGCTGGCGGCGGGTGGTGTGAATCCGCTGACGCATAAACGCGTTCTTCAGGCCGACAATGTGCCGTACATTCTGGCCGAAATGATGATGGAAGGGCTGCATGGTCGCTCCGGTGACTGGGCGTATCGCGTTGGTTTACCGGGCAAAAGCGGTGTAGGTGGCGGTATTCTGGCGGTCGTTCCTGGCGTGATGGGAATTGCCGC
>NZ_NKHK02000046.1 GCF_002224245.2 Moraxella sp. VT-16-12 | reverse complement strand
CTATGAGCAATTACAAAAAGCCGAAAATGAACGCCTAGAACGCAAGGAGCAAGCGGAGCGTGAAAGACAAGCCAAACTAGCAGAGCAAGCCGAGAAACAACGCCAAGAAGCTGAAAACGCTGAATTCATCGCTTATTTTGAGAGTTTACCCCAAGATGAGCAGGAGCGGATTTTGGACGAAGTCAAAAAACAAGTTCCCTTTAAGGTTGGTTTTGACGAGCAAACCGCCCACAAGAACATGATGTACCGAATATTTTTTAAGATGGTTATGGGTGTTTGAATGCGTTTTTCTTGACTTTTTCAGCAAAAAACCTTATTATCCTAATGAACGCAAGGGCGTCGGAGTTCTAAGTTAACCGAGATTGCGTTTGTGACACAAAAATCCGTTTGTATGGCAACATATG
>NZ_NKHK02000045.1 GCF_002224245.2 Moraxella sp. VT-16-12 | reverse complement strand
CAACACCCTTAAAGGGTATAGCTGGAAATGGCTGGGTGGGGTGTCAGTGGCTTTTCTGGTTATGTTCTGTGTGCTCGGATGGGGAATGAAAACAATACTCGACAGGAACTACAACGCCACAGCGGCGGTGTATCAGAAAGTTGTGACACTGGAAGATAAACTGGTGGAGAAACCTGTCACGGGGAAGAGCCGGAAAAACTGACGCGCTTCGCTTGTCCAACGCCTCACGACCCGCGAAAGAATTTCGCGAACCGTTCACCGTTTTTTTCAATATGATTCTGTCTGCTTTGGTCGATAAAGCAGACGATAGTATTCCAGCCTTCGTATATATAACGGTACGTGCTCATCAGTAAGAGCTGGCGGTATTGTGTTATCAGGGGGAAGTTTTTTCAGATACTCACGAAATGC
>NZ_NKHK02000044.1 GCF_002224245.2 Moraxella sp. VT-16-12 | reverse complement strand
CTACGCATTCACTGCATGCAGCATTGGTACAACCTGAGCGATGGCGCGATGGAAGATGCTCTGTACGAAATCGCCTCCATGCGTCTGTTTGCCCGGTTATCCCTGGATAGCGCCTTGCCGGACCGCACCACCATCATGAATTTCCGCCACCTGCTGGAGCAGCATCAACTGGCCCGCCAATTGTTCAAGACCATCAGTCGCTGGCTGGCCGAAGCAGGCGTCATGATGACTCAAGGCACCTTGGTCGATGCCACCATCATTGAGGCACCCAGCTTGACCAAGAACAAAGAGCAGCAACGCGATCCGGAGATGCATCAGACCAAGAAAGGCAATCAGTGGCACTTTGGCATGAAGGCCCACATTGGTGTCGATGCCAAGAGTGGCCTGACCCACAGCCTGGTCACCACCGC
>NZ_NKHK02000043.1 GCF_002224245.2 Moraxella sp. VT-16-12 | reverse complement strand
TGGGTGCGTGGGACCAGCGAAGCACAAGCAGACAAGGTGCTGGATTTAATTCAAGGACAAATCAGCCAAAGTCATCTTGACCAATCTTTACGCACGCCAATTGCAAAAATCGGTGGGCTTGAAAGCGGACTAAACGGCATTAAAGGGCAAATTCCAACCCTACAAAGTGCCATCAGTACTATCAACGGACAACTGCCCACGCTAAATAACAAGATTGCTACCGCTGAGCATCATTTGCAGACTGCTCAAAACACACTACAAACGGCAGTTACCAATATCGCCACTGAACGAAACCGCATTAGCAGTGCTATCCGTGATATTAGTGCTTTACAGTCTGCCAACAATGCAAAGACACAAGAAATCGCCAATTTAACCCAAACCGTGAGCGGTCATACGTCTAGCATTCGTGAATTGGG
>NZ_NKHK02000042.1 GCF_002224245.2 Moraxella sp. VT-16-12 | reverse complement strand
AGTTCAGTGCCATTCTTTATTACACTTACACTCGTTTCATCACAACTTGTTTCTATTGCTAAGATTAATTTATTATTTGTCATTTCAAATTCACCCACATGACTAATGCGTCCTCGCCTTCTCCATAATAATTCTTTCTTTTGCCACCATTTTGGAATCCCAAATTCCTATAAACATGTTGTGCAACATCATTATCTATTCTTACCTCTAAACTCATCACATCACAAGAAAAACGTGCATAGTTCATTGCATATTTAAGTAAAAGTTGACCAAGACCATAGCCTCTAAATGCCTTTGATATAGCTATCGTTGTAATTTGTGCTTGATCAACGACTAACCATAAACCAACATATCCAATTATTTTGTCACTAAATTCTATAACAAAATATGTAGCAAATTCGTTGTTTTCTATTTCATGAT
>NZ_NKHK02000041.1 GCF_002224245.2 Moraxella sp. VT-16-12 | reverse complement strand
AGTGCATCGCGACCAATCACACAACCATGCAGGATCGCTCCGTGCCCGATATGACCGTTTTCCCCAACGATGGTGTCAGTGTCGCAGTAGCCATGCATAATGCAGCCATCCTGAATATTGGCTCCCGCTAGCACGATCAACCGCCCGTAGTCACCACGCAGTGAGGCGAGTGGGCCGATGTAGACACCGGCTCCCACAATCACATCGCCAATCAATACTGCACTGGGATGGACAAACGCCGTCGGGTGAACAACCGGAATTAACCCCTCAAAGGCGTAATAGCTCACGGTTGTTAACGTCCTTTCCACACTGGATCGCGCTTCTCGGCAAACGCCAGCGGCCCTTCAATGGCATCTTCCGAATGCAGAACCGATGGATAGTGTTTCAACACGCCGCTGCGAATATAGCGATACGCTTCTTC
>NZ_NKHK02000040.1 GCF_002224245.2 Moraxella sp. VT-16-12 | reverse complement strand
ACCACACCGAACAACTCCCCGATTGGCTATTTTCTGACCGCTTATATGAGAACAGTTTGTTCTTTTATACATTGATTGTGCTTTTTTGGTTTTTTATTGGCTTTATCTTTATGGGTTTTGAGATAGTAGGATTTAGCCAGAAAGTCAATCTGCTTTTAAACTTTGTCTTTTATTTGGTGATTTGTGCGTGTATGGTACTATGTCCTGTGTGGTTTTGGTTGGTTTTTAAAAATACCAATACTGCTCAAAGAGAGTTAGAACTATACAGCATATTAGATGATTTAGATGATGAAGATTATTGGCAACTAAGACAAGAACTCTCTTATACAGGTGGACTACCTATGCAGTCTGTGCAAAGATGGGCATTGGTATTTTTGGGCAGCTACTTCTTGTTTGAAGTGTTCTTTATCTCAGCTTGGGTGAAGGAGTTGGCGTTGGTGTGGGAGCC
>NZ_NKHK02000003.1:217493-242812 GCF_002224245.2 Moraxella sp. VT-16-12 | reverse complement strand
TTTTTGGGCAGCTACTTCTTGTTTGAAGTGTTCTTTATCTCAGCTTGGGTGAAGGAGTTGGCGTTGGTGTGGGAGCCTGAGTGGGCGACGTGGTTGATTGAGTGGGCAATCAGTCATACCAATACACCGCCACTTAATGTGGATAGGGATATTTTTGTTTTGGATATTTACGATGAAGGCATGAGAGAGCTTGGTTATGCTGATAGACATGAATTTATGAACTCGGCATTTGGTCATGCTGTCATGTTGTATCGCGTCATAAAAACTTTATTTTTTATACCTGTTATGATTGCCTTGACCATTATTTTGTGGCAAAGCATGGATTGGCTAGGGTTTTGGCGAGTTGACCCTAGATATATCCATAATGTTTTATCATTCATTTATCGTTTATTTTTAAGCATTGGTATGTTTTTACTGTTTTTTGGTGCAATGTTGGCATTTATCTCTGGTGTGGAATTAGTTGTTCCTTATATTTATGGCAAGTTTAACTGGCTAGGTTTGTTTTGGCAACATATTGGGCTGATATTTATTTTGTTTTATCTAAAATTTTTGGTGGGGTGGTTTTTATTTTTTAGAAATTTATTTTTACACTAAAAATACTACCAAGCAACAAGGTGGCTTTTTAGCTGTCTTTGGAATAATGTTGTGTTTTACCTTATAAATCTTGACATTACACCAAAAATGTATGTTTTTTAACCAAAAATCACGTCTACAATACCCAATGGTTTATATATCCATCAACTGATACTTAGGTGGGCTATTGGATTGGCTGCCTCTAACTCTCCCCACCTTTCCATTATCTAAAAAAAATCAATAAAAATAACTATTTTCATTTACATAATAATTTTCTTTTGATAGAATAACCAACGTTTACCAAAACTTACGTTTTTATACATACTTTGTAACGGTAAATTTCGTTCACTCACAATTTTAGTAAGGAATAAGTGATGAAAGTGTCCTCTAAAAAACTCCCCTTAGCCACCGCCATCATCGGTGTGTTAAGCTTACAGGTTGCCCAAGCTGACGACATGGCACAGCCCCACGTGAGTCTTGAAGCTCTTAATGCAGAGATTGACCGTCAAGGTACAAAAGTCAAAACCAATGTTGTTACACTCCAAGAAAAAGATGAAAGCACTGCCACTGATTTGCGTGGATTACTCCAATCTGAGCCGTCTATTGATTTTTCAGGTGGCAATGGCACATCATCTTATCTAACCATGCGTGGTATGGGTCAAAACTCCATTGATGTTAAAGTGGATAACGCCTATTCTGACAGTCAAATCCTATATCACCAAGGTCGTCATATGTTAGACCCAAGTTTGGTGAAAATCGTCAGCGTACAAAAAGGGGCGGGGTCAGCCAGTGCAGGTATTGGTGCCACCAATGGTGCGATTGTTGCCAAAACGTTAGATGCTCATGATTTATTAAAAGACAGTGATAAAGATTGGGGCATTAAAGTAAACGCAGGTTACAGCTCAAATGACGAACACAGCTATGGTGTTACAGGCTTTGGTAAAGCAGATAATTTTGATTTCTTGGTAAGTTACAATGAAACAAACCAAGATAACTACAAACCTGGTAAAAAAACAGGTCAAAAAGACAGTGCAACAGCACCTGGCAAATATCGTAGCCCCTACACCGCCAGCACAAACCCAGCTCCTGCCTCAGAATGTGCCTATCGTACTAAAAAAGATGGCACTATTACAGATACGTTTTGTAAAGACCCAAATCACCCCAGTGATGAAGTGGCATTCCAAGCAATGGATAAAGAAAGCTACTTAATTAAAGCAGGTTACAATCTGGGTGAACATCGTTTTGTGCTTAGCCATTTTAACACAACCAATAAAGGTGTGCGTAACGTACGTGAAGAATTTGAGTGGGTTGTTATTCCAGGAGAGCTAGATACTTCAACCAAGGTTAAACTTGACAAAGAAGGTAATCCAAAGGCTGGCACCATCAACTATGGTGGACATCGTAAATTATCCATGCAAAACACCAACCTTGAATACAAAGGCAAAGCAGGATTGTTGGGTGAGGCAGAAGCCAATGTTTATTTTATGAAAAATGAACGCAAATCTGGCAATGATAAATTCAGTGGTTATGCAGGCAATGTAGATGCTCCAAACGACACTTCGGTTAAAACCACAGGAGCAAATTTAGGTTTTGATAAATACATCAATGATGATACATTGTTTAAATATGGTGCAAACTATCGCCATCAAGAAACCACCCCTAACCGTGCTCAAGACGGCAAATTACAAACCACAGAAAAAGATGATATTGGCGTATACGGGGAAATCATTGCTGACATTGGCAATTTTACCTTAACGGGAGGCATGCGTTATGATCACTTTGATTACACTTCTGTGAGCAATAAGAAAGTTTCTGATGGCACATTTAATCCAAGCGTAGGCATTATTTGGCAAGCCACGCCCGATCTTAGCTTCAATGCTGTGCACAACTACGCCACTCGCAGCCCACGCCTTGTAGATGCTCTGCTATCATCAGGAAGTCGTGCTGCTGATATTGCTGATGGTACAAAAGCAGAACAAGCTAAAAACACTGAGATTGGTTTTAACTACAACAACGGCAATCTATCAGTTGATGGTACCTATTTTTGGCAAGAGATTGATAATCTGCTAACCAGTGGTGCACGTCATCGCCCAGGTGATAAACATAATACAATCTTTAATGTAGGATTTGCCAAAAATAAAGGGTATGAAATCAATACTCGTTACAGATGGAATGGCTTTACCGCTCGCTTGGGTGTGGCTGAGAGCAATCCTGAATATTACAGTGGCAACAATGCAGAGGGCAAACCAATCCGCTTTGATAACCGTGAATTTGGTAGCACCATTGGTCGCACTTGGACAGCAGGTCTTGCTTATCGCTTTGCCAATCCAAATGTAGAAATTGGTGTCAATCATCGCAAAGTTGATGATGTAAAAGGTCAAAGTGCCTACATGACCCCAATCTCAGGCTCTCGTGGTAACAACTTAAATCTAATCAAGTATGGTTATGACGTAACTGACATTTATGCCAACTGGAAACCATTTAATAACGACAAATTAAATGTAAACTTTGCCGTTAACAACGTAGGTGATGAGTTCTACTATTCACACTCTGCTATTAATGGTTTACCTGGTGCTGGTCGTGAATACCGTGTCGGTGTCAACTTTACCTACTAATCACCACCCAAAAAAATCCGTCATCATGGCGGATTTTTTATTTAAACCTAAAAATTATTTTTTAGTTCACGCAATGCTTTAAACACCGTGCGTGTGTCTGCTTTTTTGTCTGTGATTTTACCCAAAGCAATAAGCCTGTCTTTGATATGGTCATCCCCAACCTGTAAAAATACATTAACCGCCCTTTCATGTACCAAACTGACAGGCAATGTTGGCACGCCTTGATTGCGGCAATTTTTGGCATGAGCGATGGCGGATACGATGGCGGTGTTTTGTGGGGCAATATATGAACCAAATGTCAAGTTTGACAACGTGTATTCATGTGCAGGGTAAAAAATAACATCATCTGTCAGCGTGTTAAATCTTTGTAAGCTATCAAACAACTCATCAACCGTTCCGCTAAATACTCGCCCACAACCCCCACTAAATAGCGTATCTCCACAAAAAACGTGTGTCTTACCATCAAAATTCACCAAATAAGACAAATGTGTGTCGGTATGCCCTGCGGTTCGCCATACTTGAAAATCTACTCCAAGCAGAGTGAAATTATTACCTTCATCAACCTTCACATCAACCAAAGCGTCATGACTGGCGTGTCCATACACCATCATGGCAGGGTAAGTACTTTTTAATTTGGACAGCCCCCCAGTATGGTCATCATAGGTAGCATGAGCATTATGGTGTGTGATGACAAATGCCACAGGTGATAAGGCATGAGCGTTCAGATAATCAATAACAGGCTGACTCTCGCCTGCATCAATAATCACAGCGTGCGTATCATCATGTATGAGCCAAATATAATTATCCTGCAAAGCAGGTATGGGCGTGATGGTGAGTTTTTTCATTTAAATCTCCTATTTTTCTGTACTGTCTGCATACCAATAATCCAGCCCTATTGCTGATGTTGGCAGTTTTGGCGGTGGCGTGATGGTATGGTGATACATGACATTGGTCGTTCTTTGACCACCAAAAGGTATCATATACACCCCTGCCAGCAGCAGACGGTCAAGCACCCGAGCATATAAAATCATCTCATCAGTGTCCGCATGAATGAGTTTATCAATCACCCTATCCACAGCAACACTTTGAATGCCAATGGTGTTAGCATTACCAAGTTCATTGGCAGATTTTGACCCCCAAAGATACGCCTGCTCTGCCCCCACGCTCGTGCCTTGCATAAAGCCATCTGTCAGCATATCAAAGTCAAAGTTTCGTTTTTTGGTCAAAAAGCGTGCATTATCTGGTACGGTAATGATAACATCAACCCCCAATTTTTGTAAATTTTTAACAAAAAGTAGCAACATGGCTTTGTCTTTTTCATCATCAAGCACGATTTCAAAGGCGACATTTTGACCATCTTTAACCAGTTTGCCCTGCCGATAAGTATAGCCTGCTGACAATAACAACTCTCGTGCTTTAATAAGGTTGGTGCGATTATATCCTGTGCCATCTGTATCAGGTAAGGGTGATATGCCAGTTAAAGCGGATTTTTCATCATCATTTAAGGGCAAACTTGCCAGTATTTGATATTCTTTACCGCTAGGTACACCTTGTGCCATCAAACGTGAACCATAAAAAAAGCTCGTCAAACGCTCATATTCGCCATAATACAGCTTATCATTCGCCCACGCCCAATCAAAAGCAAGCAACATGGCTTCACGCACTCGTTTGTCCTTGAAAAACGGACGGCGTAAATTCATTACAAGTCCACGCATGATGACGGGATTTTGATGGGGTATGGCGTGTTTTTTGATGGGAAAGGCGGTATTTTGTTTAAAATTTGCCCAAGATTGAATGTCATTTTCAAAACGAAAATTAAATTGCCCTGCCAAAAATCCTTCAAAAGCCACTTTTTCATCTTGATAATACATAAAACGTATTTCATCAAAATTAAACCGTCCCCGATTTGCCATGATGTCAGCCCCCCAATAATTCGGGTCTCTGACATAAACCACCTGTCGTGATGGCTCTGCCAAGCCAAGCCGATATGCTCCACTTCCCATCAAAGGCGTCAGTGAAATGTCATTAAAACGTACATCTATGTCTGATTTGGCAAATATGGGCATCAGCCCCACCATCAAATACAGCTCAGGATTTGCACCTTGGGCAAAATAAAAAATCACCCGTTCATCATCCAACGCCTGTATCTCATCAACGCCCGCCAAAAAACCCCGCCAGCTCATCAAGCCTTGCGACAGTATGGCATCAAAAGTCGCTTTGACATCATGGGCGGTAACTGGCGTGCCATTCCAAAAGCGTGCCTTAGGGTGCAGATGATAAATCACCCAACTGGTATTGGTAGTATCATATGTGATGGCACGAGCAAGCTGTGGATATAGCACATGGCTTTCATCAAGCGAGCCTGTCATTAATGTGTCATACAGATAAAATGTGCCTGTGGCAGGTACGCCCTTATCAATAAAAGCATTCAAACTGTTAAATGACCCAATCTCTGACATGGCAAGTACGCCACCTTTTGGGGCATTTGGATTGGCGTAAGGCAAATGAGACAAATTGGCATATAATGCCTTATCTTTGATGGCGATAATGTCAGTTGTGATGATGCTTTGTTTGGTTAAATCAGGTAATGTTTTGGGAGCTTTGTCATCTTTGGCTTGATGTTGGTTTATCTGCACATCGGTGTCATCTTGTGAGTTTTGGCTTGTTTGCTGATTGCCTTGACAACCTGCCATACTCAACACCCCAAATGTCAGACAGGCAAATAACCAACCAAGCAAACATTTGGGCGATTGCAATATTTTTGTTGATAAGTGATACATCATAAACCGTTACCGCTCAATCTTAATGTCAAAATATTGAGCAAATTTAAAAAAACCCAACAAAATCAATGCTGGGTCTTTTATCTTTATCAATTATTAACCATGATTTTTTTCAAAATCTTTCATAAAATCGGTCAGTTGTTTTACTTGTTCTAACGTTACGGCATTATAAATGCTCGCTCGCATACCGCCCACCGCACGATGTCCTTTTAGATTTAATAGCCCTGCTTCTTGGGATTTTTCCAAAAACAGCTTATCTAGTGAGCTATCCGCCAAAACAAAAGGCACGTTCATGATGGAGCGATGTTTTGGATTGACGTGATTGTGATAAAAATCAGACTCATCAATGGCTTGATAAAGCAGTTTGGCTTTGGCGTGATTGGTTTTTGCCATTTGTTCCACACCGCCATTATCTAATAGCCACTCAAACACAAGCCCCGACAGATACCATGCAAAGGTGGCAGGCGTGTTAAGCATACTATCGTTTTGGGCTTGGTTTTTATAAGTTAAAATGCTTGGGCAATAAGCACTCGCCTGCTCCATCAAATCACGGCGAACAATCACCAAAGTCAATCCAGCAGGTCCGATATTTTTTTGAGCACCAGCATATATCAGCCCAAAATCATTGACGTTGATTGGCTCAGACAATATGCAAGATGACATATCTGCCACAATGGGGGCATTTACTTTTGGCACATCAAAAATTTGCACGCCATGAATGGTCTCATTTGGGCAATAATGAAAATAAGTCGCATTTTTGGATAATTGCCACTCATCAAAGGTGGGCACATCGCCATCGCCTTGTGCCACCAGATTAATTTGACCTAAACCGAGTGCTTCATAACGCTTGGCTTCTTTGTAGGCTTTTTGCGACCATGTGCCAGTGGTCAGATAATCTGCCACGCCGCCATTTAATAAGTTTAAGACAACAGCAGAAAACTGTAAGGACGCACCACCCTGCAAAAACAGCACCGCATAATCTTCTGAAATCCCCATGAGCTTTCGCAAATCGGTTTCAGCTTTTTGGGCAATCTCAATATACTCAGCACTACGATGACTCACTTCCATGACAGACACGCCACGCCCTTGCCAATCTAAGAGCTGTGCTTGGGCTTTTAAGAGAACTTCGGTCGGCATGGTGGCAGGGCCTGCACAAAAATTAGCAAGACGATTCATGATTTATCCTAAATAAAAACATCAAAAGAACACTTATTTTAACAGATTTTTTGGCAATACATTCAAATTTTTATGGGTTTTGGGTAATGGTTGCCCAAAGCTGTTTTTTTAAAGTAGGCTCTTTGGCAAGCTCATCAAGCAGTGGTAATTTGCTTTGACCATCAGTTGCATTTGGCAAAGTATCAGGTAATATCGTCAAATATGCCACCTGACTGCCCTTATCCATGCCCAGTCCAAATAAAAACCCCCAAAACACTCCATCAGCAGGCATCAAATGCTTATGTTCCACATAGTCATTATCAACATTTATCATCGGATAATGAGCTTCATGACTATGGTGAGAGATGGCGTGTTGTTTGGCATGATTTATCAATGCTTGTTTTAAAGATTGCCAAATCATCACCAGCTCATCATCAAGTCCAAGCAAATCCACCACCAATACCCAACCGCCATAACGTACACCTTGCAAATAAAAAGGCACGTCCGCTTTTTTGGTATTAATGGCAGGCTTGGGCATGACACTTGGTGCTAAATCTAATGATGATTTTGGAGCATTTGGCGTCTTAGGTGGTGTTTTGGGTGCTATGCTGGGGGCGTTTGGAAGAGCAGTTACCTTGACGGTTGGTGTAGGTACGTCAGAGACAAGCGGTTTTTGATGGTCTGTGGGCAAAACAGATGGCGTGGCAGAGTGATGGGAAGCCAAATTTTTAGGGATTAAATGCTGTATTCTAGGATTGCCAAACCCATCATCAAGTTTTGGTACAAAATGTGGCTGACATGACCTATCTACCCAGTAGTTGATGCCCATGAGTGCCAAAATATGCCGAGATTGTGCTAATTGTAAGCTAAAATTCATGTATTGATTTTATCAAAGATGGTCAAATATGCCAAGACGTTCATCACAATTTCACCCCATACGCTTAATCCGCAAGGCATTTACCACCACCACCAAACTAGACACGCTCATGCCAATGGCAGCCAGCCAAGGTGGCACATAACCTAGTGCCGCAGGAATTAAAATAAGTGTATTATAAGCCAATGCCCATTTTAGATTTTGACGAATAATCTGGCGAGTTTTTTGGGAGACATAAATCGCCTTTTGTATTGCTAACAATCCACCACCAAGCAGCACACCATCTGCTGACACTTGTGCCAAATCAGCAGCACCTGCCATTGCCACCGAGACATTTGCTTTGGCTAAAACAGGGGCATCATTAATGCCGTCTCCTGCCATCAAAACGACGTGTCCTTTATCTTGTAAATCGGCAATATGGCGAACCTTACCATTTGGACTAAGCCCATGATGTGCCTTATCTATGCCAAGCGTGCAAGCAACACTCAAAGCATTGGGGCTAGGGTCGCCTGTGAGCATGATGGGCGTGATGTTCATCTGTTTTAGCTCATCAATGAGCTGTTTGGCTTCTTTTCTTATCACATCATTAAAATACAGCCTTGCCATCGCTTGCCAAACGCCATCGGTATGCACAGACAACAGCACCGACATATTGGCATGGTGTTTGTCCAAATTTTCACCAAATTCTGCCACATCGCCACCACCCATCACAAAACTGTCATGACCAATGCGATACACACGCCCTGCTATCGTGCCTTCCACACCACCTGCGGTATGATGGGTAATGTCAGTAGCACAAGGCAAATGCAAGCCGTGAGCGGATGTTAAAATCGCTCGTGCCACAGGGTGTTTTGCTCCAATCTCTAACGCCCCTGCGATTTTTAGCACACTTTGGCAGTCATGGAGGCTGTCTATGCCTAGTAAATTTGCCTGCCCCACTGTGAGCGTGCCCGTTTTGTCAAACGCCACATAATCCACGTCCGACAGGCTTTGTATGGTGTGTCCACGTGTTGCCAAAAAGCCAAATTGTGCCAAACGATTGGTCGCCATCGTCAAAGCAATGGGCGTGGCAAGTGATAAAGCACAAGGACAAGTCGCCACCAACACCGCCACCGTTGCCCACAAGGCTTGTGATTTGTCAAAAAACAGCCACACGCCAAATACCAACACCGACAGCACCAACACCCGAGCCACAAAATAACGAGCCATCTTATCGGCATCTTGGGCGATTTGGGGTTTTTCGCTCATGGCACGATTCATCAAACGGTCAATCAGTGCCATTTGACTGTCATTCATTTCATGCGTGATGAGCATAACAAAAGGCTGAGCATCATTTTGTGAGCCACCTGCCAATCTATCTCCCCACGACTTGACAATCAAATCACTCTCCCCTGTCAAAAGGCTTTGTGATATGGTCGCTGTGTCTGATAATAACACGCCATCACAGATGATTTGCTGACCTGCTTCCACAAAAACCACGTCCCCCACATTGACCGATTGAGCTAGGATTTTTGCTTGGTCGTTTGGGATTAGCAGGTTGGCATTTTGACTTTGCCAAGCACGCACTTCATCAACATTTATCGCCCCATCTGCCCCCACAAGCCAAGACGCATGAGCAAGTTTTTGCACCAACACAGGCTCAATCACCACCAAATCTGTCGCCAAATTTGACGCTTTTAAACGAGCATTTTGCTCAATATATCGCCCTGCCAACAAAAAGAAAATAAACATCGCCACCGAATCAAAATACGTCTCACCTGACTGGGTAAATGTGGCATAACAGCTTGCCCCAAAAGTGGTGATAAGTGCAATGGCGACAGGCACGTCCATATTGACCTGACGAACTTTAATGGCACGATACGCTGAGACAAAAAATGGCACGCCTGCATAAAAAATCACTGGTATGGTAACAAATAATGCCACATACCTTAAAAAATCTCGATGTTCTTGTGCCATGCCCGAATATGCCCCAAAGTACATACCGATAGAAAACATCATTGCCTGCATCGCCCCTAATGCTGCAATCCCTAGACGGATAAGCATTTTTTTATTTTGGCGAGCAAGCAGTGCCTCGTGCGTGTCTTGGCGATAAGGACGAGCATCATAACCAACCGAATGCACCGCCTTTAAAATATCGCTGATGTGGCATTTATCATCATCCCAATTCACCCGCATACGTTGCTGAGTCAAATTGACCTGACAGGCACGTACCCCTTCTATGGAAAACAGGCGTTTTTCTATCAGCCAAGTACACGCCGTACAGCGTAAGTTTGCTACTGACAACTCAGCCGTACTGCCCCCATCTTCATCATAAACAAACTGCCCTTTAATATCATCATGGTCATAAGCCTCAAAATTCATACCATCAGGCAAACTGGCAGTTGGGCTAATTTCACGACGGTCAAGATAATACTGTTCAAGCCCCATCTGCACAATGCTTTGACTGGCAAGCTGACAGCCCAGACAGCACATGGCTCGCTCATGCCCAAAAATGGGTGTATAAAACGGCTCTTTTGGCAACATCTCTCCACAATGAAAACACGCCCCATCAGGAGGCAAGAGCAAAGACTGGTTCATTTGGTCGTTGTTTTGGGGCGAATAAGTCATGGCAGATGGCACGCAAAAATGGCTATTATAACAAAAATTTGCCCAAACATTATAAGCATGCAACAATCCACCCTTTTTTCATGATTTTTCCACTTGCAAAAATCTGATGTTTGGGCGAAAATCACAGATATTTAAAAACAAAGGTCAAATCGTGTCAGTTTCCACTTCAACATCCAAACGCCATCAACAAGGGTTTATGTTTGTCGGCTTCATCATTTTGGTGCTGCTTATCGCCTTGGTTGTGTTTGTGGCAATGTACAGCTATCAGCTTAATGATGAGATTGTTAGCAAATTTGAAAACCGCCGATGGGACATACCTGCCACCGTCTATTCTCGTCCACTTGTCTTATCGCAAAACAGCCCCACCACCCCAAAAGACCTAGAAGCGTGGTTACGTTTATTAAATTATGACAAGGGCTCTACCGCCAAGACAGGAAGCTATACCTTAGATGATGGCACTTACATCATACACACAAGGGGTTTTGATTATGGCGATGGCGATGGCGACCCTGCTCAACTTTTAAAAATTCGCTTTCGTGGCAATCAGCTTATCCAAATACAAAGCACCAAGCCCACCCAAGCTGGTCAAGCACGCCTTGAACCTGTCAATATTGGTGGCATTTATCCTGAAAACAATGAAGACCGCATTTTACTTACCAAAGACACGATTCCAAAGCCTTTGATAGATGCACTCATTGCCACCGAAGACCGTGATTTTTATCATCATTATGGCGTGTCTGTGCGTGGCATATCTCGGGCATTGGTCTCCAATCTGACAGGTGGCACCAGACAAGGTGGCTCTACCATCACCCAACAGCTTATCAAGAACTTTTATCTATCTAGCGAACGCACCCTAAAACGTAAAGCCAATGAAGCCATCATGGCATTATTACTAGAACGCCACTACACCAAAGAAGACATTTTGGTGGCTTATATGAATGAGATAAATCTTGGTCAAAATGGCAATCGTTCGGTCAATGGTTTTGGTGTTGCATCAGAGTTTTATTTTGACAAACCTCTGTCTGAATTACGTCTTGACCAGTATGCATTGTTGGTTGGTATTGCCAAAGGGTCAAGTTATTACAATCCAAGAAAACACCCAGAACGAGCCAAAAACCGCCGAGATACTGTGTTGCACAATATGCTGGTGATGAATGTCATCACCCAAAAAGAACATGATGAAGCGGTCAGCCAGCCCCTAAGTGTGGTAGAAAAACCCACCATCGCCAAAAGCCGTTTTCCTGACTTTTTGGATGTGGTTCAGCGAGAACTTAAAAACTATTACAAAGAAAAAGATTTGCGTGGGGCAGGTTTAAAAATCATCTCCACCTTAGACCCCATTGCTCAGCGTCATGCGGAAAACACCTTAACCAGTGGGCTAAAACGACTTGGCTCAAATAAAAACCTACAAGGAGCATTGGTCAGTGCCGATCCAAAAACAGGGGAGCTGATTGCCATCGTTGGTGGTGCAGGAGATTTTACTGGCTTTAATCGTGCCACAGACGCAAAACGCCAAGTCGGCTCTTTATTAAAACCTGTCATTTATCTGACCGCTTTACAATCAGGTCAATACAACCTAGCCAGCTTTGTCAAAGACGAACCAAAAAGCTACTCATCGTCAGGAGGCAAACCGTGGATACCCGAAAATTATAGCCACAAAAGCTATGGCAATGTACCACTGATGACCGCTCTTGCCAACTCCTACAACCAATCTGCGGTTAATGTTGGCATGGAATTTGGACTAAATATCTTTCAACGTCAAATGCACCAATTTGGGGCAGAAGGCAACTTTTCTAGCTATCCTGCCACACTGCTTGGAGCGGTAGATATGTCCGCCATGCAAATGCTGGGCGTGTATCAAGTATTTGCATCAGGTGGTTATCACACGCCCATTCATGCCATTCGTCAAGTCATCAGTGAAAAAGGTAAATTACTCCAACGCTATGATGACACCCAAAAAACCACCGCCCGCTTTAAACCTGAACATATGTATTTGATTGACTTTGCCATGCAAAAAGTCATCAGCGATGGTACTGCCAAATCCGCCCTATCTTTGGGAGAGCACCTAAATTTGGCAGGCAAAACAGGCACAACCAATGACGCACGAGATGCATGGTTTGCAGGGTTTAGTGGCAATTATGTGTCGGTGGTGTGGGTTGGTCGTGATGACAACAAGCCCATTGGGCTGACAGGTGGGTCAGGGGCTTTACCAATTTGGATAGCCTATATGAAAGGGCTGACACTCACGCCTGTGCAGTTTACCCAGCCTGATAATGTTCAATGGCTATGGCTAGAAAATGGTACAGGCAAACTGTCCGATGAACATTGCTCAAATGCTGTGTATGTACCTGTGCTGACCGAATTTTTGCCCACACAAAAAAGCGATTGTATCAGCACGCCAAATCGCACACCTGATTTTGAAGACCCTGATACATCGCCCAAGCCAGAAATGACGGACGAGCCACCCATCTTGCCCCAAGAGATTGAGCGAATGAATGCTGACACACCCAGTTTTGACAATCAAGATACGGTCAGCTATGGCGAAACGGATGAAGCATTTTTTTAGGGCATATCCACCCAAACCCCCATCATCATACGTTTGTCGGTGAAGTGTGTTTTTGCTTGAAAATCACGCCCATAGCAAGGTATAATGGGCGTTTTACCCAGTTTATTGGAGATGTTATGAACATTCAAGCACTCATGCAACAAGCCCAAGCCATGCAAAAACAAGTAGAACAAAACATAGAATCTGCCAAAAAATCCTTGGCAAACAAAGAAGTGTATGGCGAAGCAGGTAACGGTTTGGTTAAAGTTACCATGACAGGTCGCCACGTCATCAAACGCTTGTCTATTGACCCAAGCTTGATGGGTGATGAGCCTGATATGATTGAAGATTTGGTGGCTGCCGCTGTCAATGATGCCGTTCGCCAAGCAGATGCGTTGTATGAAGAAGTGATGGCAGGGGCAACCACAGGCATCGGACTGCCCAAAGGCATGCAAGGGCTGTTTGGTTAATGCTCACACCAAAATTTGACCAACTGGTCAAAGACTTACAAATATTGCCCAGTGTTGGTCAAAAATCCGCTCAACGCATGGCATTGCAATTACTATCAAAAAAACGCAATGAAGGCATTCGCCTTGCCCAAACGCTTGATATTGCCATGCGTGAAATCCAAGAATGTCGCCAATGTCATGCGTTTAGCGATGATGAGATTTGCCCCATTTGCCAAGACTTGCGTCGTGATGATAAGCTACTTTGTGTGGTAGAAACCGCATCTGACATCATGGCAATAGAATCTAGTGGGGCGTATCGTGGTCGGTATTTTGTATTGGGCGGTCATTTATCGCCGATAGATGGTATTGGGGCGGAAGATTTACACATTGATGAGTTGGTCATGTGGGTAAAATCACACCCCATTGATGAGCTGATACTGGCCACAGGAGCGACCAGTGAAGGTCAAACGACTGCGTTTTTTATCCATCAAGCTGTCAACGCCTACGTTCCAAAAATCACCAAACTTGCCCAAGGGATTCCCATCGGTGGCGAACTTGGCTACCTAGACAGTTTAACACTACATCAAGCCCTAAATAACCGCTCATTTATCTAAACATCATGACGACCTTTACCCTGCCCCATCAGCCTGCCGATTTGCACACCCTAAATGCGCTACCTAGATACTGGGTAGATACCGCAAATGCTTTGGCGACATTGGTTGATGAGATTGATCAAGCCGACATCATTGCCCTAGACACCGAATTTATCAAACGCACCACCTACTATCCCATTTTGGCACTCATACAAGTCAATACTGGCAAAGCGGTATATTTGATAGATGCCCCACGTCTTGATTTGAGTGAGTTTTGGCAGGCTTTGACAGAAGTACCCAAAATGGTTTGGTATGCTTGTGGTGAAGATTTGGGGATTTTTTATTTATTGACCGACTGCCCACCCCTGACCAATGT
The DNA here is from genome assembly GCF_002224245.2 of Moraxella sp. VT-16-12. Classification (GTDB taxonomy): domain Bacteria; phylum Pseudomonadota; class Gammaproteobacteria; order Pseudomonadales; family Moraxellaceae; genus Moraxella. Next base: position 228,245 of record NZ_NKHK02000003.1, on the reverse strand, counting down.
GTTTGATGTACAAATTGGTGTCGCTTATCTGTCAGGTCGGCTACAAATGGGGTACAGCCAAGCAGTTAATGAAATTTTAGGCATTGAATTAGATAAAGGTGAAAGTCAATCAGACTGGCTGGCTCGCCCCCTAAGCGACAACCAAAAGCGCTATGCCGACCACGACGTTCGCTACCTGTTGGCACTGTATGAAGTCGTCAAAGACGCTTTGGACAAAAAAGGCATTTTGGCATACGTCAATGAAGACAGTCTGTTATACACCAAAGAGTTGCATGCCAATGAGCATATCAGTGATGACAAACGCTATCTTGAATTTTTAGCCCCAAATTACAACAAACAACAAATTTTGGTTTTGCAAGCACTCATCATGTGGCGAGAAGCATTGGCACGAGCCAAAAACGAGCCACGCACTTTTATCATCAACAAACAAGCCCTGCGTGAAATCATACTTACCCTACCCACCACCATCAAAGAACTTGCCCAAACCACCATCAATCGCAAATCTTTACGCCTATATGGTCAAGAGATTATCAAACTCATCAAAGATACCAAACCCCTACCCCAAGACACCTTGCCACTTGCTGAACCAACTTATACCAGCAAACAAAAGCCTTTTAAAAATGCCTTAGACCAAGCGATTTTGACACACAGCAAACAGCTTGGCATTCCCCAAAACTTGCTGATGAAAGGACGTTGGATAAACGAGCTTTTATATCTTGTTTATCAAGACATGCCACCTGTTCACCTATCTGATGGACTGATGGGCTATCGGCATGATTGGGTAATACAGACAGTTTTGCCACTGCTGTATCAATATCGCTTAAATATCATATCAGGATTTGAAGCAACGCCTTGATTTTACACCCCTTAGCCATGCCGATATGCCACCGTCAGCACCCCTTCAGGCAGACAACAACACGCCAACACTTCATCATCATCAAGCTCGGCAAGTGGCGTTTTTTTGCAAGTTAATCTTCCTGTATAGGTCTTGACCTGCATTTTGCACGCCCCACAATAACCTTGCCGACACATAAACCGCACGTCTTTATGCTCGGTGCGTATCATGCCATCAAGCAAGGTTTCACCATCATGCAGATAAAACCGCTTTTCTGCGGTAAATACCCAGCTCATTTTATCACATTCGTGGTTTATAATTTAAAATCATCCAAATTGACATCGTCCAAATCACTATCAATCTGACCGACCAAATAGGTGGTAATCTCGGTTTCTTGGGGGGCAACTTGCACGTTATCAGATGACAACCACGCATTTATCCACGGAATAGGGTTAGATTTACTGTCAAAAATGGCTGGCAATCCAATGGCATTCATGCGTGCATTGGTGATGTATTCAATGTATTGGCACAAAATATCACGGTTTAAACCAATGATTGAACCATCTTTAAACAAATAATCCGCCCAATCTTTTTCTTGCTCAGCAGCCACTCTAAAAATATCAATCGCTTCCTCTTCGCATTCTTGGGCAATTTGTACCATCTCAGGGTCATCTTTACCATTTCGCATCAGATTAATGATGTGCTGGGTGCCATTTAAATGCAGAGCTTCATCACGAGCAATCATTTTGATGATTTTGGCATTGCCTTCCATCACTTTGTTTTCGGCAAAGGCAAACGAACAAGCAAAGGACACATAAAAACGAATGGCTTCTAGTACATTCACCGCCACAATGCACAAATACAGTTTTTTCTTTAGTGCCTTTAAATCGCCCTCACCTGTCAAATTATAACGCTGACTGGCTTCATATAGGTCATCATAATACACCGCAATGTCTTTGGCACGAGCCAAAATGTGTTCATTGTCCATAATATCTTCAAAAATCACACTCGGGTCATTGACGATATTACGAATGATGTGTGTATAACTGCGACTATGAATGGTCTCACTAAATGACCATGTCTCAATCCACGTTTCAAGCTCAGGCAAGGAGACAATTGGCAACAACACCGCATTAGGCGAGCGACCTTGAATGCTATCAAGCAATGTCTGATATTTTAGGTTGGATAAAAAGATGTGCTGAGCTGGGGCGGACAGCTCAGAAAAATCAATGCGGTCTTTTGAAACATCAATTTCCTCAGGTCGCCAAAAAAACGACAGTTGTTTTTCAATCAGCTGCTCAAACACTGGGTGTCTTTGTTGGTCATAACGAGAGACATTCACCGCTTGCCCAAAAAACATTGGTTCTTTTAGGGGGTCATTTTTGGTCTGGGGAAAGATGGAATAGTGCATGGCATTCTCTTATCAATAAAATCAATATATTGTGTATATTAAAAAATTAAATCACTATATCATGTGATAACGTTGGCTATTTTAGCACAATTTTAAGAAATTTTATCACTTTTAAAATAATTTTATCCAACACATTGATTTTGATAAAAATTTAAAGACAAATCCCTGTTGAATGTCTTATTGTATCAATACTTGCAAAAAATCCCGAGCAAGCACCAATTGACCATCATAATACTGCTGTGCTTCGGCACGAATGTGTCCCATATTGGGCTTGTCGGAGTCTTCATCATCAAAAGGGGCATATCTGGCACTAAAATGCGTGAGTATGAGCTGTGGAATGTGGTGCGTTTGTGCAAATTGTGCCACCATCTTACTGCTGCTGTGCTTGGGGTCAAATCCACCTTGACTGGCAGGCTTATTAATGATTTTTTGCCTGATGTCATCAGTATAAGTTGCTTCATGAACAAGTGCTTTGGCGTGTTTGACCGCATTTACCAATAAAGACGGAGTGTCATTGTCGCCTGCAATGACGATTTTTAATTCACTTTGTTGATGAATTTTATAATCATGGGGATTGATAGATGTATCATTGATGATAATTGGTGTGTCTGATTTTAATAATTTGCCCCAATAAATATTGGGAATGTTATCCAAAGTTAATTTATCGGTCAATAATTTGTCCTTATGCAATATTTGGCTAATCCCAAAACCATAAGACGCACAGCGGTGTGATAGTTGATGAATGTCAATATCAAGATGATGTTCATCACTTAGCCTAAGTTTGATGGGAGTACAGATGGGATTACTTATCACACTTTCTATGTCCATAAATTCTATGGGATAGTTTAAATGCAGTTCACTAACCGCCATCAAAGTATCCAATAATCTGCTGATTGCCTTAGGAGCAATTAAGGTTAAAGGTTTTTTGCGTCCGTGCATGCCTAGACTTGCCAACAAACCTGCCAAACCGTAACAATGGTCGCCATGAGTATGTGTGATTAAAATGGCAAATAAGTCATTGGGTGATAAATGACTTTTTAATAGCTGGTGCTGAGTGCCTTCACCACAATCTACCAATAGCCAAGGGTGTCTTTTGGCGTGGCTTGTTACCATCAACTCCACAGCAATGGCAGACACATTGCGGTCTTTGGTGGGAATACCGCTTGATGTTCCCAAAAAAGTTAGGTTAAACATAATACTCCAAAATCCTAAATATATTTAATACCAATAATTTATCATAAAATCCTGATAAAAAGCTAATTATAAAAGCGGACTAAATAACCGAGCTGTATTTTCCACCAAACCCCACCAAGGCGAACGCTCTTGCTAACTTGTGATACATACCGTTTCAGATTGTTTTAAATAGGCGTTTTGTTGGGCGATGATTTGGGTGGTCATGTCTTTATCATAAATGACAAGGGTGATTTCAAGATTTAAAAAGAAACTTCTCATGTCCATGTTTACCGTTCCAAACAAACACAGGCAATCATCTATCACCAAAGTTTTGGCGTGTAATAACCCCCCATAAAACTGAGCGATATGCACGCCATTTTTCATAAGCATGGGAAAATACGCTCGTGATGTATATTTAACCAAGCAGGAATCCACGTCTTTTGGCACAATCAGCGTAACATTGACGCCACGTTTGGCAGCACTGGTCATGGCAAGCAATAACGGCTCATCGGGCACAAAATAAGGCGTGGTGATGGTAATGCGTTCTTTGGCAATGTGCAGGGCATGAATGATGGTACGATAAATGGCATTTTCTGATTGGTCAGGGCCTGATGGCACAACCTGAGCGGTGATGTCGCCAGCACGCTTGACAGTCATGATGACATCAGGCAAGTGAACATCATCTTGCATTAACGACGATAAACGCTCCTTCACAATGTGCAAATTATCATCATTTTCTACCGCCACATCAGCATAAAGTACCGCCACCATTTCTAGTACCACAGAACCTATACAACGCATCATCACGTCTACCCACTCGCCCACACCAGAATCCGCCTTAAAATATTTTGGGTCAATCAGATTAAAACTGCCTGTATAGCCGATTTGCTTGTCAATGATGAGTAATTTGCGATGGTTACGCAAATCCATGCGAGTAAAAAAGGTACGAATAAATCCCACAGGCAAACTTTGATGTACCACCACGCCTGCATTTTTAAGCCGAGCCACCCAAACGCTTTTAAAAAATCGTCTGCTTCCCACCGCATCTGCCAAAATAAGACAATCCACACCCCGAGCACTGGCACGCATTAAAGCTTCTAACAGTCTGGCAATCTTACCATCAGGCTCAATGATATAAAACGACAACAAGCACGAATGCTGAGCATCATCAATGTCCGCCATCATATGATGAATGATGTCATCTGTGGTGGCCAGTAGTGTCATGTCATTGCCTGCGGTCGCCCCAAAGGACGACTCACTCATGGCAAGCTGTTCTATGTCTTGATGAGTTTGATTTTTTGGTTGCAGATGAACCATGTATTTGGCAAGATGTGTTTTGCCAAATTCTTGATACAATATCTGCACCTGTTGGCTTCGTTTTTGGCGGTCAAAACCCAAACGAGACTCACCAAACATAAAATACAAAACCACCCCAACCAAAGGAAACACAAACAAAATAATCAGCCATGCAAAAGTTACGCCTGTGCTTTTTTGGCGATACAGCACTCGCACCACACAGCCGATGACCAAGATGCCATACATCAATATTGCCAGCCCACTTAAATCCCATGCCATTAAGACGTCATCAATCAGATTAAATATACGCATTAAATCCATGACTACCCCCCCCTGCTGAGTGATTTTTAAAAATGGCTTTTTTGGCTTTGACTATGTTGTCAATGAAGTATTTTAAGTAAATTTTTTTAGGTAGAATATAGATTATGTTAATTATTTTTAACATAAGAAAGCTCAAATTCTTTTAGCCCTTAAAAAACCCTGCATAACACAGGGTTTTGACTTACAGTGTGTCAGATGTCATAAGGGTCTCTTAACACAATCGTCTCATCTCTGTCAGGACCTGTGGAGATGATATCCACAGGACAGCCGACCAGCTCTTCAATGCGTTTGATGTAGATTTTGGCATTTTCTGGCAAGTCATCAAACTTGGTGATACCAATGGTGGACTCGCTCCACCCTGCCAATGTCTCATAAACAGGGGTAACTTTGCTATAATACTCGGCATCATACGCCCCTGCAATCTCACCTTGTGGGATTTGATATTCGGTGGCAATTTTAATCTCAGCCAATCCATCTAACACGTCAAGTTTAGTTAAGCAAATGCCACTCATGGAGTTAAGCACCACCGCACGACGCAAGGCGACAGCATCAAACCAACCACAACGTCTGGCACGTCCCGTGGTCGCCCCAAACTCATGCCCTACCGTCCCTAGATGCTCCCCAACATCATCAAACAGCTCGGTTGGAAAAGGTCCAGAGCCGACACGTGTGGTATAAGCCTTGGTGATACCAAGCACATAATCAAAGTACAAAGGACCAAGCCCTGTGCCTGTTGCCACGCCCCCTGCAGTAGTGTTGGAGCTGGTTACAAAAGGATACGTGCCATGGTCAATGTCAAGTAGTGTGCCTTGTGCCCCTTCAAACATCAAGTTTTCACCTGCCAAACGGCGAGTGTTGAGCTCTTCGGTAACATCAACCACCAACGCTTTAAGTTCATCTGCCCATGTACGACACAAAGTAAGCGTTTCGTCAAAATCAATCGCTTCTACCCCATAATATTGTGTCAAAGCAAAGTTATGATATTCTAACAAACTGGTGAGTTTTTCTGGCAAATCTGCACGGAACAAATCCGCCACTTTTAAGCCACGGCGAGCCACTTTGTCTTCATAAGCAGGACCAATGCCACGCCCTGTTGTGCCGATTTTACCACTGCCACGCTTGATTTCACGGGCTTGGTCAAGAGCGGTATGATAAGGCATAATCAATGGACAAGCAGGCGAAATACGCAGTCGCTCACGCACTGGCACGCCTTTTTCAGCCAGCGTGTTCATCTCTTTGAGCAGTGCATCAGGGGCAAGCACCACGCCATTACCAATAAAGCAGGTAACGCCATCACGCAAAATCCCCGATGGGATTAGGTGCAACACGGTTTTTTCGCCGCCCACCACCAAAGTATGACCTGCATTATGCCCACCTTGATAACGAGCCACAGCCGTTGCTTTTTCGGTCAGCAAATCCACAATCTTGCCTTTGCCTTCATCGCCCCACTGACTGCCTAGCACGACAACATTTTTACCCATAACGCTCTCCAGTAAATCAAATTTGGTAATTTTAAACTTATATTTTCACACATTTAGTGTTTATCACGCTTGCCATAACTTAGCAAATTTTAGGACATTGGGCGCGTCCTGTTTTGCCATCGGATACACCACCGCACAGCACATCTTAGCATCCAGTATGGTGCTTTCATAAGCCAAATGGCAACGCAATGCACAAATTTTATCAAACGCTTTTTGATTGACCTTGACCACCACTTTGGCAAAGGAATGTTGTAGCCATGTGTGATACTCTGTATTATCTTGCTCTTTATCAAACCTTAGATGTGCTGACAGTACCGCATGAGCCACCAAAGTAGGCACCATATAAGATGGCACGCTATCTAAAACAGCGATATACAGTTTTAGCTTATCATTCATCGCCCACAAGCCTAACAGACCACACCCCATCATCAAGGTGCAAAACCCCATCTATCTGGGTAGGTTTGTCGGTGGCAGATAACGGTTTAATCACCACACAGCCTTCATCTTGCAAGGTTTTGATTTGTGTTATTAGGTCATCTTTTTGAGCTTGGCTGGCATTTTGCAAATCATCAAACGCCACCCAAATCACCGTATCAGCTTCTAGCTCCACAAAATCAAGCAAGCGGTTAATGTCCATACTAAACCCTGTTGCTTGTCTGTCATCTATCGCCCGAAAACGACCGCCACGCACCAACGCCTGTGTCTGTACAGTGTCTGTGGGATTGAGATATACATTAAACACAAGCCCAGTATGGTAATGATAGCCCGACAGCTCCGTAACATCAATACTGACCGTCATACCGACATTTTTGACATGACGAACAAGCGTGGCAATCTCTTGACAAGCATCAATAATCGCCCCATCAGTCTTAGCAATGGGTGATAATTTATTTAATAAATTATCTGCTGATGGTGCTTTGGTCATATCTAATGTATGTTTGGCAAGCACCAAAAAGTCCATACCACCTGCCAAATTTTGACAAAAAGCGTTTAACTCTGGCAAGGCTTTTTTGTCATATAATGACATCAATGTATCTACATCATCTTTGCTGATACCATGCAAAGCACATAGTCGCTGAAAAATCGCCACATGACCCACATCAACATGAAACTGCGTTCGTTTCATGCCAATCTCATCAAACAAATCCGCCAACAGCTCTACCAAGGAAAGCTCAGCGACCACTTTATCATCAAGTGCATCAATCCCAAAAATCTCCGCCCCAAGTTGCATGGGCGTACGCAATCCAAATAGCCCTGTCGGTAGCGTTTTGACCACTTGTCCAATGTAGCAATAACGGCTAATTCCCACCCCAAGCTGAGCATCAATGCGGATAATCTGTGGTGTGATGTCAGCACGTAGCCCCATGGTGCGACCATTTAGCTGGTCAATCAGCTTAAAGGTTTGGCGTTTTAGTTTGTCATCAGCATGGCGATATAGCGTGTCGGTGTACTCTATTAAAGGCGGAGCAACAAGGCGATAACCGTGTGCCGTCAAAACAAAGAGTAAAGCATCACGCAGGCTTTCTTGTTTTTGGGCATGAGTAAACAGTACGTCTGCCACACCGTCTGGCAATAGCCAATGGTTTTTTGCGGTCATATCTATCAGCATTAAAATTTTTCGCCCCTAGTGTATCACAGAATACCAACATGGGCTAGGTGCAATTTTTAAAAATTTTATTGGTTTGAAAATTTTATTTTTGTAAATTAAAAATTTGTTATAATAGCCAACTTGTCGTTTTTTGGTGCTTTTTTAAAGCAAATGATTTTTGCAAGCCAAATCTGCACATAAATGTTAAAAACTCATTGGCGTTTTGAAGTGCCAAATCAATCACTGACACCCAATTATCGCCAAAAACCAAATCACATCAGTTAGTTTTTGTTTCACATTGACAAGGGGACGGTATGCCAGATAAAACTCCAACCACAAAACCACACACCACACCCCCACACGATGAACCCATGATTGAGCCTACTGACACATTAAACGATGATGACGATGAGCTTAATCTACACGATGAAGATGACAGCTACATCTATGGTGATGCTGATGCAACCGATGAAGACACCATAGAAACCATGACGGTATATGACCCTGACGCTGACCGTTTTGAAGAGCTAGAAGAAAACTCAGGGCATAACGAAACGATTATTTGTTATTCATATTCTCGCAAAACAGGCGAACCTGTCAGCACGCTCAATATTGATGAAGTCAGTCGCCAACTGACAAATAACGGTCAATTTGTATGGCTTGGGCTGTATGACCCCAGCTTTGAAACCGTCAAAGAAGTCCAAGACGCTTTTGATTTGCATGAGCTTGCCCTAGAAGATGCCTTTGCCGACCATCAACGCCCCAAGGTAGAAAGCTATGGTAATGACACCATCTTTGTGGTGGTGCGTACCGCCAAACTTGAAGACAACCAAATCCGCTACGGCACAACTGCCGTGTTTATGGGCAAAAACTTCATCATCTCCATCAGACGTGGGGCATCCAACTCTTATACGCCCGTACGTGAGCATTGCCACAGACGACCTGAAAAACTTCGCCTAGGTCCTATTTTTGTCTTGCACGCCATTTTGGACTTTATCGTGGATAATTATTTGCCAATCACCGACCGTTTGGGTAATTATCTGCGCGAACAAGAACGTAATATTTTTTCTTATGAATTTAATAAATCTACCTTGCGTAATTTGTACGAATTAAAATCACAACTGGTACATATGCGAGCGGTAATTTTACCCGTACAGGATGTGTGTAACTTTTTTATTAACCATAAAAAAAATGAGCTGGTTTCTGCCTTTCCTGCTGCTGCTAAGCCTTATTTTAGAGACGTCAATGACCATTTGTTACGCTCCATTGATGCTGTCAATGGCTTAAATGAAATGCTCTCTGTGGCAATGGACACCTACATGGCAATGGTAACCATGGGGCAAAACGATGTGGTTCGCCGTTTGGCAGCGTGGGCAGGTATTTTGGCTGTACCAACAGCAGTGGCGGGTATTTATGGCATGAATTTTGATTTTATGCCTGAATTACACTGGCGATATGGTTATTTTATGGTCATCAGCATTGTACTGACTGCGTGCGTATATCTGTATTATAAATTTAGAAAGGCAGGGTGGCTTTAATTTGCACTTTATCGCCAAAACATCTAAGTTTAAGTATAAAACCCACCCATCATTTTTATAACATGATAAAATGGGTTTTATTTTAGGAGCATTCTATGGTCATGCCCATACGTGGCGGTATCATCACCTACAACATATCTGACACCCAAACCCTATATAATAGCCACATGTCTTTTGTCAAAGATGGTGGGATTTTTGTGCCCAGTACAAGAAAACACACCCTGGGCGAAGAAGTGTTCGTTGTGTTTAGCTTACCAAATTCTAGTGAGCGTTACCCCTTAAATGGCAAAATCGTTTGGTTAAACGAAAAAGGCACTACCGCCAAACCTGCTGGCTTTGGCATGCAATTTGGCACCGACCCAAACAGCCTAAAACTAAAAAACGAAATAGAGCGTTTACTGGCAGGGGCAGACTCATCAGAGCGAGCCACATACACCATGTAGCTTTTGTATGGTTGGCACATCATTCCAAAAATGACTTCACCACCATGATAGATGCACCGGTCTGTTCAATATAACCCATCTGCCAAAGCTGAGTTAAAACAGGGCTTTGAAGCAGTTGCTGTTCTATTTGTGTGTCCACGACTGTTTTACGTTGCTGTTGCTTGACGACAGGCACTTGACACCGCATGTCATCCGTCAAAATCTGATAACCCAAAAGCTGAGCATCAGGCATGAGTGTGGCATATTTTGATAAAAACCCTTCAAAACTCACCACCGTTTGCTTGTTTTCATCTGACATATAAAGCTGACACTGCCCTGCTATTTGACCCATCATCAGCCCATGACTGACCAATGCAAGCTCATCCACAGACAGCCACCCATGTTGGCGAGCTTGCGTTACCCAACAATCCCATTTTTCAGGCGTCCAGTCCCCAACCATGTCCACTTGTGGGGCAATCAGTTGTTGTTGCAATCGCTGTTTGTTGGTTAAATCGCCATTTAAATTCATCTCATTAGCATGCAGATTGGGGGGCGATGTTTGGGCTACTTGGTGGTCGGCTTCTAAAATTTCTGTATCTTGTGAAACCCCATTATCATCAGTTAAATTATCATCAGTTAAATTATCATCAGTTAAATTATCATCAGTTAAATTATCATCAGTTAAAT
>NZ_NKHK02000003.1:0-217393 GCF_002224245.2 Moraxella sp. VT-16-12 | reverse complement strand
CATCAGTTAAATTATCATCAGTTAAATTATCATCAGTTAAATTATCATCAGTTAAATTATCATCAGTTAAATTATCAACTGGCACAGTCATTTGATTGATGGCAAGTGGGCGAAATGCCAACAGCCTTAAAATTCCCATCTCTAATGCCTGTATGGGCGTACTGGCAAGACGTACACTTTCTCTGGATTTGCTGGCAATTTCATAATATAACTGTAGCACATCACTTGGGATGGTTTGTGCCAACGCCAAAAATGCTTGTTTTTGTGCATCATTCATATCCAGTGGCACATCAGGCAAAATTTGCACCAATGCCAGCTGATGAAACGTATCTACCATCTTATCTAGCATACTTGTGGCATCCACCATTTGCATACGCATACGTTGAATGTGTGTTGCCACTGCTTGTCGATTATCCACAAAAATATCACCAACCAATGCCAACACATCAAGACTGTCCACCAGACCAAGCATTTGGGTTACTGTGTCTGTTTGCACCTGACCACCCCCAAAAGCAATCGCTTGGTCGGTCAAAGACAAGGCATCACGCACCGAACCTTTGGCAGACTGGGCAAGTTGCCATAGGGCTGTCTCATCAAAAGCGATTTGCTCTTTTTGCAAAATACCGCTTAAATGTCCATGCAACAGCTCTTGAGACAAAGGACGCAGCACAAATTGCAAACAGCGAGAAACAATGGTAATCGGCAATTTTTGGGGGTCAGTGGTCGCTAGGATAAATTTGACGTGTTCAGGGGGTTCTTCCAAGGTTTTAAGCAGGGCATTAAATGAATGCGTGGAAAGCATATGCACTTCATCAATCAAATACACCTTATAACGCCCTTGGGTGGGAGCATAGGGAACGTTTTCTAACAAATCCCTTGTGTCTTCTACTTTGGTGCGACTGGCAGCATCAATCTCAATCAAATCAATAAACCGCCCACTATCCACACTTACGCAAGTGTCGCACACACCGCATGGCGTACTGGTAACACCTGTTTCACAGTTGAGACATTTTGCCAAAATACGAGCAATGGTGGTCTTGCCCACGCCCCGTGTGCCAGTAAACAAATACGCATGATGAATACGCCCTGTATTGATGGCATGGGATAGAGCTTGCCAAACATGGTCTTGCCCCAAAAGCTCACTAAAATCTTTGGGGCGGTATTTACGAGCAAGGACTTGGTATTCAGACATAGCCGCCCATCACAAAAACATAAAAAATACAATCAATACCAACACAACCACCAAAAGAAAATGGCGAAAATGTTTGGCAAAAACCCATTCTTCAAACAAAAACTTGATGATATTGCATAAAAAATCCAACATCATCATTTATCCCAAATCGCATTTAATCCTTTTTACGCATGTGCGGAAATAAAATCACATCACGAATGCTCGGAGCGTTGGCAAAGAGCATGACAAGGCGGTCAATACCAATGCCCTCGCCTGCAGTTGGTGGCAAGCCGTATTCTAGCGCTTCTACAAAATCGGCATCATAGTGCATGGCCTCATCATCGCCAGCGTCTTTTTCTGCCACTTGCTGTTTAAAGCGTTCGGCTTGGTCAATGGGGTCATTAAGCTCACTAAACCCGTTAGCAAGTTCACGCCCACCAATAAACATCTCAAAACGGTCAGTAACGTGTGGATTGTCATCATTACGGCGTGCCAGAGGTGATGTTTCGGCAGGATATTGAGTAACAAAGGTGGGCTGACGCAGCTTGGTTTCTACCGTTTCTTCAAAGATGATGGTTTGTAGTTTGCCCAGTCCAAAAGATGGCTTGACTTCTTCTTTGAGTTCATTTTTGACAAAGGCTGCCAAAAACTCACGGTCATTTAGATTATCCGCTGTCAAATTGGGATTGTGCTCTAAAATCGCATCAAACATACTAATCTTGGCAAATGGGGCTTTAAAACTAAACACTTCATCGCCATAAGGCACATCGGTGCTACCCAAAATGTCCACCGCCAATTTTTCAAGCATACGCTCGGTCAATGCCATCAAATCGGTATAATCAGCATAGGCTTGATAAAACTCAATCATGGTAAATTCTGGGTTGTGGCGAGTAGAAACACCCTCATTGCGAAAGTTGCGGTTAATCTCAAACACTCGGTCAAAACCGCCCACCACAAGACGTTTTAGATACAACTCTGGGGCGATACGCAAAAACAGCTCCATATCCAAAGCGTTATGGTGCGTAACAAAAGGTTTGGCAGCCGCCCCACCGGGAATCACATGCATCATCGGTGTTTCTACTTCCATAAAGCGTTCGCCAATCAAATACTCACGAATGCCTGAGACCACTTTGGAGCGAATTTCAAAGGTTTTGCGGGTGTCTTCATTGACCATTAAATCCAAATAACGCTGGCGATATTTGACTTCGGTATCGGTCAGTCCATGAAATTTATCTGGCAAAGGACGCAAAGATTTGGTCAAAAGCTCAAACTCTTCCAAATGCACATACAAATCCCCCTTGCCAGAGCGTCCAATAAAGCCACTTGCTCCCACAATATCACCCAAATCCACCGATTTAATCAGCTCCAAGGTGTCGGCAGGTAAACCTTTTCTGTCCACATACAGCTGAATGCGTCCAGTCATGTCTTGTAGCACGATAAACGAGCCACGATTAAACATGACACGCCCTGCCACTTTGACAGACGTTTTGTTGCCTTGTGCCACATCATTTTCAATGGTGACTTTGTCTATGCCATCAAATTTAGCTTGTAAATCAGCACAAAAGGCATCAGGCTTAAAAGTGTTGGGATAAGCAGTTTTGCCCTGCTCGCTTGCCTTTTGCTTTAATACATCTAATTTTTCAAGACGCTGGGCAATGAGCTGATTGACATCGGTCTGTTGTTCAGAAATTGGGTAATGATTGGTCATGTTTTTTTCCAAAGCTAAGAGTGATTAAGATGATTTAAAGTTTAAAAAATACATGATGAGTTTAGCCATCTTTTTGAATGGTCAAATCCACTAATTTTAACACCACAGGTCTTAGTATCGCCACGCACACAAAAGCAATCGGAAAGGCGATTAAATACGCACCCAATACCCGCATGACATAATTACCACCAAAACCCGTATTGACTGCCACCAAGACACCTGACATTAAAAATGCCATCAAAGCTGACATATAAAAAGCAAAGACCACAGGGGTAAATTTTGCAGGGATAAAACCTTTCATAATCATTCTGCTCCCACACTTGCCATCAAATCCGCTTGATGTTCTCTTAGCAGGCTGTCCAAAATTTCCGTCAAATCCCCTTCCATAATCGCATCCAGTTTGTACAAAGTTAAATTGATACGATGGTCGGTCATACGCCCTTGCGGATAGTTGTAAGTGCGAATGCGTTCGGAACGGTCGCCAGAGCCAACCAAATTGCGTCTCATCTCGCTAGATGCGTCCACTTGGGCTTGGACTTTGGCTTGTTGGATTTTGGCAACGAGCATTTTCATGGCTTTGTCTTTGTTGGCGTGCTGTGAACGCTCCTGCTGACATTCTGCCACCACACCTGTGGGAATGTGGGTGATACGCACCGCAGAGTCGGTAGTATTGACGTGCTGACCGCCTGCTCCGCTTGACCGATAAGTATCAATGCGTAAATCAGCAGGATTAAGCTCTACCGTATCATCAATCTCAATCTCAGGCATCACCGCCACCGTACAAGCAGACGTATGCACTCGCCCTTGACTTTCGGTGGCAGGTACTCGCTGCACACGGTGAGCCCCACTTTCAAACTTTAAGCGACCATAGACATCGCTGCCTGATATGCGAGTGATGATTTCTTTGTAGCCTCCGTGCTCGCCTTCGTTGGCAGACAACACTTCCACTTGCCAACCTTGGCTTTGGGCGTATTTTTGGTACATACGAAACAAATCGCCACTAAAAATCGCCGCTTCATCACCGCCTGTGCCTGCTCGAATTTCCAAAAAGGCTGGCACTTTGTCGTTAGGGTCTTTGGGAAGCATAAGAATGTTTAGTTTGTCGCCCAAAGTTTCTATTTGCTTTTTGGCATGGTCTATCTCATCAACCGCCAACTCTTTCATATCAGGGTCAGCAAGCATTTCATTGGCAGTTGCCAAATCGTTTTCGGCTTGTACAAAGGCTTGCCATGCGTCCACCACTTCGGACAAATCACTATGCTCTACCGACAAAGCACGAAATTTTTTATTATCGCTGATGGTGTCAGGGTCAGACAAAAGGGCGGTAACTTCTTCAAATCTATCAACCATCTGGTCAAGACGCTGGCGTAAACTTTCTTTCATGATGTTTATGGCTTATAAAGATAAATAAACGTGGTATTTTGCCATATTTTAGGGAAATTTACCAATTTTTTATCTTTTTGTCAGCCAAACTCCGCTTTCTACATGGTGCGTATAAGGAAATTGGTCAAATAAGGCAAAGCGTTTTATTTGGTGCGTGGCATTTAACACTTGCAGATTATTAAACAAGGTATCAGGATTACAAGAAATATAAATGATGTTATCAAAATTTTGCAAGATATTTAAGGTTTTATCATTTATCCCTGCTCGTGGTGGGTCCACAAATACCGTGTTAAAGTCATAATCTGCAATGTTAATATTTGCTTCATTCAAACGCCGAAATGCTCGCTCGCCCTGATGAGCTTGGCTAAACTCTTCGGCAGACAATCGGGCGATGGCAACATTATCTGTCTGATTTTTTTCAATCGCCCATTTGAGTGCATGAACAGATGATTTTGCCATTTCGGTGGCCAATACTTTATGATAATACTGCGATAAAGGCAACGTAAAATTACCATTACCACAATACAGCTCCAACAAATCTTTTTTATGATGACTGGTGATACCATCTGCCACATCACAAGCAAAGTTGAGCATATCACGGCAAACATCAGCATTCGGCTGACTAAATCCACCTTCTATTTGCTGATAAAAAAACTGTTTTTCATCACCTTTGATATTTACCGCCATTTTTTCAATCACAAAATCATCAGACAACACCAGCTTTTGACCACGACTGCGACCAATCAGTTTAATGCCCAACTGATTTGCCAAATCAGTCGCCAAACTTTGCCAATGGTCATCTAATTTTTTATGATAAATTAAGGTAACCAACATTTGCCCATATAAAGTATTTAAAAAATCAATTTGAAATAATTTCTCTTTTAAAATGGCTGATTTTTTTAGGGCATTTAATAACACTGGCATCAAATCGTTAATATCACGACTGGCAATGGCAAACTCATTGATTTCTATGACTTTTTTGGATTTGCCGTCCTTTTCAAACATGGCATAAAACATGTCGTCCACGCCATCACGCACGGTATGCCAAATCCGAAATTCAGCACGCATACGAAAATGACTGGCAGGCGATGGATAGATTTCTAAGGCAGGTGGATTAAATGGAGAAAATTGATGGTTAATGCGGGTGATTTTTTCGTCAAGTTGGGTTTGGTAAGTGTGATTGATGTCAGTCATGGCGCGCATTGTAAAGCAAGATAAAACGGCATTGTATAAAAAAGCCACCAAAAAATCAAATCCCACATCAATAGCACCCACAAAAAAAGTGCCAATAATTCTATTAGCACTTTTTATTACCACACTTTCACAGTGGTCTTGGTACATACCCAACAAGAGGAATCGTTATGTACTGCTATGGTTTTAAAACTTAGTAACCATGAAATACTATGTTCACCAAGTTAAATAGATTAAAAAATTATTTGCACTCATAGCTTATCAAATAATTTTATCATTTTATCAATGAAAAATCTTCATTATAAGAGTATCATTTTCTAATCATCATGTCAAGTATTTTTTAAACTTTTTTGACAATCACCGAACCAATAGAATATCCTGCCCCAAAAGAGCAAATCACGCCCAAATCACCGCTTTGTACACCATCTTGGTGCTCGTGAAAAGCAACCATTGGACTGGCTGAGCTGGTATTGCCATATTCATAGATGGAAATGGGGGCAATGCTCTTATCTGCATCTTTACCCATGACCGTACGCAATATCAAATCAATCATGTTGATATTGGCTTGGTGTAACCACAAACGCTTGACCTTATCGGTGGGGATGTGATTTTTTGCCAAATGCGTGGTGATGATTTCTGAAACCTTGGGACAAACTTCACGAAACACCTTACGCCCTTCTTGCAAAAATAGCTTATCATAAACAGGCTCAACCATGCCTTCGTGCATCACCTGCTCGCCTGCGGACAAACTCTCGCTTCTGTCCATAAAGCCATATTGCTGAGTGATATTGGTAGAAAATTGGGTGAATAATTGACAATCCACAATCTCATAACCCTTGGGCGTGTCAAGCTCTTCTATGATGGTCGCCGCTGCAATATCGCCAAAAATAAAATGACTGTCTCGGTTACGCCAGTTGAGCTGTGCCGACATAATCTCAACATTGACAATGGCGATTTTTTTGGCAAGCCCCATTTTGATATTGCCCACCGCCTGAGCAATCCCAAACGTTGCCGCACTACACGCCACATTCATATCAAAAGCAAAACCACCCACCATGCCAATGGCGTGCTGAATTTCAATGGCAATCGCTGGATACGCTCGCTGAAAATTAGACCCTGCACAAATAATCCCATCTAGCTCATCGGCTTTTAGCCCTGCATTATCCAACGCCTGCTGTAATGCTTGCACGCCCATCTGTGCCATCACTGACAGCTCTTCACCAATTTTGCGAGCAGGGAAAATCGGTGCCATAATTTCTGGGTCTAAAATGCCTTTTTTATCAATGACATAACGTGATTTTATGCCCGATGCTTTTTGGATAAATTCTGCTGATGAGTGTTGTAAGGCAACCTTTTCGCCTGCTTGTATCGCTTGGGCATGGGTTGTATTATAATTATCCACATAGGCATTAAATGCCACGACCAACTCTTCATTGGTGATTTTGTCTTTGGGAACGTGTAGTCCTGTGGCGGTGATACAAATGGTCATTGTATTATCCTTGTTAATATCAATTTGTGCTATTGTAGCATAAAATACAATAACAAGTTATAAAAAACAAATGTTCACAAAAATTTTTAGCCGCCCTACACCAAATAAAAACGACAAACCGTGGTGGTTTGTCGCTTGATACAGATAAATCATCAATCAAAATGATTGCTTGGATAAATCTCGCTACGTTTCACCCATTTAGCCACAGGATTTTTGACATAGTTTTGGCAGTCGCCTCGATAATCTCTTTGAGTGCATTGCAATTCGGTGGTCTGCACCTGCACAAGATTGCCTTTGATTTCAAAAATCATGCCCTTGCCAGCATCATTACTGGTCTCATAAAAAACATCATCACCTTGGGCAAGTTTTTTACGAAACTCTGCCAGTGATGAGCGTTTGGTCAATACCTTACCTGTTTTGTCAATATAAAAAGCATAAGGTGTTTTGCTATCATCTGCCCCAACTAGTGCTAAGCCTTCGCTAAAATCACCAACATAATCATATTGCAGGGCAATGACCACTTGACCTGTTTTATCAATAAAGCCCCATTTATCGTTCTTTTTAACTACTGCTAAGCCTTCGCTCAAACAATCCACAATGTCATACCCACTTACCTGTGGCTTTTCACACGCCCATACTCCTTGACTGACAGATAATACGCCAATAGTAGCGATGGCTAGGTACAGTTTACGGATTGGATTGGGAGCTGAAATTGTTATCATTTGATATTCCTTACATTAAGATAAAATAATCGCTAAGCAATGGTACTAACCAAAAATACACAATAAACACGCTTTGTGTAAGAAATACTAACAAATCTGTACAGATATTGCAAGTATGTATCTCTTAAAATGTCCAAGTTTTAAACACATCAGCCATCACCGAGTCGTTAACACCGCCCACACCTTTTCTAGCCGTTTGGCAGACACAGGTACAGCGGTTTTCATTGGCTGAGCAAATAGCTGTATGCGATACTCTTCAACAAGCCAGCGATACTCACCTATCTTCACATCATGCACACGATGAGCCAGTCGCTCCATGTGTTCATCAAGCAAATACACGCCGTCCAAATCATTGTCCAAATTATTTGGCAATCTATCAAGACGCACTTTTAGTGCCGACAAATAGCGAGGGTAATTTTGCCAAACCCCATAAGGCACACGATAAATAAAATCCGCCAACGCCAAATCATCAAGCTGGTCTTCGATATCATCCATGCTTTCACCAAAAATCTCACGGTCAAGCATCAGTAGCTGTCCACGCACCGTCTGCCATGTGATGTAGATGTCTTTTAAAACTTTGAGTATCTCTTGTCCCACCAACAAAAACTGACTGCTAATGACCCCTTTGACCGTCTCAAACTCGCCTGCATTGAGCGGTAATTTGTCCAAAAGCTCGCCCATTTGCTCATCACGTACCAATCCGCCCACCTTTTCACGCACGTCTGTTTGAAATGGCGTGGCATATTTATCAAAAGTCGCCTGCAAGGTGGCATCAATGAGCAAACGTTTTAATTTTTCCAAATCGCCAAGCGGCGCAAATGCCAGTTTAAAGGCTTTGTCAATCTGACTGGTGAGCTGTTTTTGTTTTGCTCCAAGGCTAAGTTTAATCAGCGATAGCACCCCTGTTTTGTGAGTGTGTAACGCCTGCGTCAAGTCGCCAAACTCTGCCAGCGACACCTTACCCGTCTCATCAGGGCTTAGAGCATACATCACTTGGGTTACCATGCCCTTTTGGTGTTTGGTTTTGATAAAATCAAAAAACTCTGGAAACTCATCATGAATGCCTTTACTTGGCAAAGCGCAGACGGTGTGTTTGCGATATTTGGCTTGTAGTTTTTCCAAATCCCTACTTTTGTCTATCACTCGCCCTTTGTCATCAATCACACAAATCAATGGCTGCAAATACTTATCAATGCCATGCACATCAAAATCATCGGCTTTGACCACCACACCCAATCGCAACAAGTGATGGCAAAGCTGGTCAAGCAGTCCTGTGCCATTGCCTTGTACCAGTTTGTCCATCAAAGCACACGCCGTATCTGGAATGGGGACGATTTTTCGGCGAATGTCTTTTGGCAAAGTTTTGAGCAATGCTGACACCAGCTCATACCGCCAACCTGCCACCCCCCAGAGCAAATCCACGCCATCAAGCTGAGACAATGCCCCCACCCCCACACGCACACTCACGCCATCATCAAGAGAGCTGGGGTCAAACACATAAGACAATGGCAGTTTGACTGCTCCCACCTGCCAATATTCTGGAAACTCTTTGCCTGCTTTGGCGGTTTCTTTAAAGACATCTTCATCGCTAAAATACAGCCGTTTGTCATCGCCAAGCTCACCCAGCCAATCTTCAAACGCTTTGGCAGAGGCAACATGACTTGGGATTTTTTCTTCATAAAACTGGTACAACGCTTCTTCGTCCACCAACAAATCACGCCGTCTAAGTTTGTCTTCTATTTTTTGGGCGTGTTCTATTTTTTGGCGGTTGTGGGTCAAAAATGGCAATGCTTTTGGATAATTATCCGCCACCAAACCATCACGAATAAAAATCTCACGACTCGCCACCAAATCAATGCTTTCATAAGAAACAAGCTGTTTTTGCACCACAATCAGCCCAAACAAACTAATTTGGGCATAAGCTCGCACTCGCCCTTCTTTTTTTGACCAATGCGGTTCAAAATAATGATATTTAAGCAGCTCGCCTGCACTGGCTAAAATCCACGCAGGGTCAATTTTGGCAAGACAACGCATATACACTTGACTGGTCTCCACCACTTCAAAGGCAATCACCCAGTCTATGCCTTTTTTGTGCAAGGTACTGGCAGGGAAAATGCGTGCTTTTTGGTTTCTTGCCATCAGATACTCGCCTGCCGTGTCTGTTTTGTGTGCCACAAAAGACAAAAGGGCAGTTAATAAGGCTCGGTGAATGTTGGCATAATCTATCGCTGATTTATCCACCGTCCCTTGTACGTTTTTTAGGCTTTTTAATAGGTCAGCTTTGGCAAGTTTGGGGTTGGCAATCTTGGTCTTTAAAGACAAACGCACGCCTTTTTGGGTATCTGCTTTGTCTGCTTGTGTGTGTTTGTCGTCTTTGATGACAAAGCCCAATTCTGCCATCATTTGCGACAGCTGTTCATGCGTTTTTTGCCATTCTTTGATACGAGCAAAACTTAGATAATGTTTTTTGGCAAAACTTTTACGCCCATTGCCAGTGAGTTTCTCGCCCCCATGCATGGCATGGCTACCAAATAGCACGTCAAACAGCTCCACAAAAAACAAAAAGTCTGAATTGTCTTTTTTAAACAAAGCATGCTTTTGGTCAGCCTGAGCTTGTTTGTCCATGGGTCGCTCTTTAACGTCTTGCACCGCCAATGCCGAGACGATTTTAAGCATGGCAGGCAAGCAGGCAAAAGCATCGCCAGCAATGAGCATGCGAGCTAAACGTGGGTCAATGGGCATTTTTGCCATTTGTTTGCCAATGGCGGTCAAAGACGATGGGCGACTTTGGCGTTTTTTGGTGGCGGTTTTGGTGGGTTTATCGCTGATGGCTCCTAGCTCATGGAGTAACTTTTTGCCGTCATTGACCAGACGAAAATCAGGTGGCGTGATAAAATCAAAACTTGCCACATCACCCAGTCCCAAACTTTCCATCTGTAAAATCACGCTTGCCAAATTGGTACGCAAAATCTCAGGCTCGGTAAACTCAGGACGGGCATGAAAATCTTCTTCGTTATACAGACGTATGCACACACCATCACCAATCCGCCCACACCGCCCCTTACGCTGATTGGCGGCCGCTTGGCTGATGGCTTCTATGGGCAGCCGCTGAATGCGTGAGCGGTAATTATAACGGCTGATACGAGCAAAACCCAAATCAATCACATAGCGGATGTTGGGGACGGTCAAAGCGGTTTCGGCAACGTTGGTGGCAATGATAATCCGCCGACCACCTGTGGGATTAAAAATACGCTGTTGCTCAGCAAAACTTTGGCGAGCAAACAGGGGTAAAATTTGCGTGTGGGGCGGTGCGTAAGCGGTCAAAATCTCTTGCAGTTCACGAATCTCTGCCTCAGTGCTAGCAAATATCAAAATGTCCGCTTGATTGGGGTGTCCTTTTTGCTTGGCGTCAAAAAAGCACTCATTGACCGCCGCCGTCAATGCTCGTGGCAATTTGTCCTCAACATCATCAAACACATCATCGTCATGGCTTTTGATAATCTCATCAACAAGTGGGCGATAACGTACTTCCACAGGATAGCTTCGCCCTTCTACATTGATAATAGGTACGTTTGTTTTGACAACCGATTGAAAATACTGGGCAAAACGCTCGGTATCTAGCGTAGCAGATGTGATAATCACTTTTAAATCAGGGCGTTTGGGTAGCAGCCGCTTTAAATAGCCCAAAATAAAATCAATGTTTAAGCTACGCTCATGAGCTTCATCAATGATGATGGTGTCATAACGCGTCAAAAACTTATCTGTGCCAAGTTCAGCCAGCAAAATCCCATCCGTCATAAGTTTGACCAAACTGTCTTTGCTGCCTTCTTCGCTAAATCGTACCTTAAAACTGACCGTCTGTCCCAAATGCTCGCCCAGCTCTTCGGCTATCCGTGTCGCCACCGACCGTGCCGCAAGCCTACGTGGCTGCGTGTGTCCGATTTGCCCTGTTATGCCACGCCCAGCGAGCATGGCAAGTTTGGGCAGTTGGGTGGTTTTGCCTGAGCCTGTCTCGCCTGCCACGATGATGACTTGGTGATTTTGTATGGCGTTGATGATGGTATCAGCCTCTTTGGTAACTGGCAAATCAGCATTGAGTAGCTTTTCTAAATTGGCAGGCACGCTGTTTATTCTATCTTGCACCGCTCGTTGTGAGCGTTCGAGCACGCTTTGTAGATGTGCTTGTTTTTTGGCTTTGTCATCGCCATGGGCGTGCTTGATGTCTTTTGAAAGTTTGGCGATATAATGGCGGTCTTTGGCAAGTATGGATGTTGTCATTTGTTAAACTGGTTTTGATTAAAACGGCGTATTGTAGCCTTTTTTACCATTTAAATACAATCTGTTGGGCAAATTCATGTTTTAATACCCAAAAATCGCCCGCTAAGCCCCAAACATGGCAATTTTATTTAAAAGACGGTATAATAAAGTATTTTTGTCATTTTAAAAAAATCATGAACGAACTCAATATTTTAGACTTAGTCATGGACGCAAGCCTTGTGGTCAAGGCAGTCATGGCGATACTTGTTTTTTTATCACTTCTGGGTTGGGGGCTAATTTTTCGACTGATGGCAAAATTAGGCAGTGCCAAAAAATTTGATGATGAGTTTATGGCGTGGTTTTGGAGTGGCAATAGCCTAAACAAACAATTTCAAGCGGTCGCAAATGAGCCTGAACGCACCGGACTTGAACAAGTCTTTTATGTGGGCTATGATGATTTTTTAAAGTCATCGCCCACCCAAAGCCACGAACGCACCTTACAAAACGTGGAGCGTAAATTTCGTGTGGCACTTGGCAGACAGCAAGCCATTTTAGAAAGCGGACTTGCCACGCTTGCCAGCATTGGTTCGGTCTCGCCTTATATTGGCTTATTTGGTACGGTTTGGGGGATTATGAATGCTTTTATCGGTCTTGCTGATGCTGACAGCGTAACGCTGGCAACGGTTGCCCCCGGCATTGCCGAAGCTCTGATAGCCACCGCCATTGGCTTATTTGCTGCCATTCCCGCCACACTTGCCTTTAACCACTTTACCGCCAAAGCCAATGCTTTATATGAGTCTCGTGCTTTATTTTGTGAAGAATTGACAGGTGTGTTCGCCCAAAAACAACAAGGCGGTCAGTCATGAAAGCCCCCTACGCTCGCCATAAAAAGCCCCTAAACAGTCAGATGAATGTTGTGCCATATATTGATGTCATGTTGGTACTGCTTATCATCTTTATGGCGGTCTCTCCCATGCTCACCACGGGTGTGGATGTCAATCTACCCAGTGAAAAAACCGCCAATATCGCCCAAAGTGAACTGACGCCCATCATTGTCTCTTTACAAAAAGATGGTTCACTTTTTATCAGCTCCGAGCAAGCCATAGACAAAGCGGTCAGTGAGCAAGAACTTCGTGTTACCTTGACGGAGATTGTACGAACCAAAGGCAACAATGCACAAAATTTACAAGTATTCATCAATGCTGACAAAGACAACAAATACAGCAAAGTCATGCACCTGATGGCAATCGTACAAGGTGCAGGCATTACCAAGGTAGGACTACTTAGCACACCCCCAAAAGCAGGTAAATGACATGATAAGCACCAATGTCCAAGAGCCAAGTTTTATCAAGTCCTTTTTGGCAAGCGTGCTTGTTCATGGCTTGGTGATTTTGGGCGTGCTATTTTTGGCAAAACCCAAACCACTGCCCCATGTGGAGACCATGCAAGCTAGCCTTGTGGGTGGCGATGGTTTGGCGGACATTCAAGGTCAAATCGCCCAAGCTCATGCCAAATATCAAGCAAAAAATCAAATCAACACAGACAGCACGCCCACGCCTACCACCACGCCAACACCCCGTCATGATTACCAAGATGATTTTGCTAAACGTGAACAAGCCTATCAAGCCCAAATGCAGGCCTATGCCGAAGCCTTAGACCAAGAGATTGCCTCTGAATTAAATGCTTATCGTGAAGCCCTATCTGCCGAAGAAACCGAACGCCAAAGACAAGTAAAAGAGCTTGAACAACGTGAACGCAGCAACGATGAGATTGCTCGTGAAAACGCCAAAGAACTCAACAAAGCTCGTGAACAAAAACCCCCAACCCAACAAGCCAAAACTGCCAATACAGACAGCTCATCAGATGGCACGCCCAACACACCAACGCTTGGGCAAGGCGGACAAATTGGCGGTGATACATCAGGTGGTGCACACAGTACAGGTAGTGGCACAAGTCAAGCCGATGTCATTGCAGCACTGCAAACACACATCAAACGCCATTGGCAACCCTTAGGGACAAACGCCCAGATGAATGTCCGCTTAAAAGTGGACGCACAAGGTAATGTGCAAAGCGTGCAAGTTACTGGTGGCACAGATGCCCTACAAAACGCCTTGGAAGACACCATCAGGCGAGCCAGCCCCCTAACACCCATTGAAGGCACAAGCTACCGCAACTTAAATTTTAAATTTACTATCAATTAGTTTTAGGAGTTTTTATGACACATATCCGCCACATAAAATCACTACCAAATGCCCTAGCACTTGCTTTATTGATGGCGAGCACAAGCGTATGTGCCAATACAGATTTAAATTTTGAGATTAATGTACAAGGTGTACAAAACCCCTACCAAGTCGCCTTTATTCCTTTTGCAGGAGATGCCACCGTAAGTCGCATTGTATTAAACGACTTACAACACACCGAAATCAAAACCACCAGTCAAAACCTACCTGCCCAAGGTTCATCATCTGCTCACATCAGCCAAAACCTTGGCATTTGGCAAGCGTCAGGTTATCAATATGTTGTGGTCGGTCATGTTGCACCAATGGGCGGTAAAGTCTCCATTAATTTTGAAGTGATAGAAGTTGCCACAGGGCGAGTTATGCAAGGCAGGCAAACACAAATGGCAGACAATCACCAAAGTGCCATACGCCACGCCAGTCATGTGGTGAGCGATAAAATCTATGAAATTATCACAGGTGAGATGGGGGATTTTTCTGGTAAAATCGCCTATGTAGAAGAAACGGGCAACCCAAAAAATAAAGTCTCCACCTTAAAAGTGATGGATGCTGATGGTCAAAATATGAGAGTGTTATTTAGTGAACAAGGCTCTATTTTTAGTCCAACTTGGTCGCCTGATGGCACACGCCTTGCTTATGCTGTTCAAAAACCCAATGGCTTTCCTGTCATTCATGTACAAAGCGTTGCAGGTGGTGGCAGTCGTGTCGTTACCCCCTTTAAAGGTAATAACTTAGGACCTTCATTTTCACCCGATGGCTCAACTTTGCTATTTTCAGGTAGCCACGAAAATAACGACCCTGCCATTTATCAACTTCATTTGGCATCAGGTCAGCTTAAAAAACTCACTCACATGACAGGGGCGGAAAACTCTCCTAGTTACACACCTGATGGTCGCTCATTTGTCTTTACTGCTGACAATGGCTCTCGCACTCCCAAGCTGTATCGCTACAACCTATATACAGGGCAAATCCAATCCATCGGTGGCAACGCCGCCAACCCACGCATGAGTCCTGATGGTCAAAAAATCGCCTTTGTATCGGGTCGCAGTCTCGTCATTGCCAATACCGCAGGTGGCTCTACCAATATTGGTACAACAGGTCTTGATGAGTCCGCCACTTTTTCACCCAACTCCAACCGCATCATTTATTCATCCTACGCAGGCGGTCGTGGACAAATGACCATTCGCTCGCTTAAAACAGGACAATCTTTCACCCTAAGCACACAAGGGACGGTGCGTGAACCTGCTTGGTCTGGTAACAATGTTCGCTAAATTGATTATGGTGGTTGTCATAAGTGTCTTGACGGCTTTAACAGGCTGTCAAACACTTCAAACCACTAAACATCCCCTACCTTTTGGCGTGCATTCAAACCCTAAGACACCCACCCCCCAAAAGCCCACACCCAAACAAAATGACCCATCAAATGATGAGCCGTTTTTTTTGCTAGAAAGGTGGTTTTAGCCAAACTAAGGCAGTGTCGCTACATGGTGGTATTTTAACACCGTCTTTGCCAAATGCTCACCAAACCATACTGCCGTTTGTATGTCGCCTTGACATGGTGTAAGTTGAGGCGATGCATCCATAGATTGAGTCATCAACCCCAAAAAGGACGACAGACGATTTAAATCCGTCTCGCTACTGCCAGTTGGCACAAGGGGAAGCCCCACCCAATTCATGCCGTGCTGCATGGAAAATAGACACAGATGTTGCAAAACTGCCAACTTATCCCCAGATAAACCGCCTGAATTGGCAAATCCTGCGGAAAGCTTACCTTGCCAAGAGCGATTGACCCACCGCCGAGACGTGCTATCCATAAAAGCTTTAAATTCTGCCGTTACGCCACCTAAATACACCGCCGTGCCAAAAACAATCATGTCAGCAGCATCCAAATACTGCCAATCAGATTCGCCGATGGTTGCCACGTCAATCAAAGCAGTTTCTACAATGACATTCGCCCCCAATTGTATCGCTTGGGCAACACGGCGAGTGTGCCCATAATTTGAATGAAACACAATGGCAATCTGGTGGTTTTTTTGCTCAGTCAGCATGATTATCTCATTGATTAATTATGATGTTTTGCCAGCTTCCATCTCACCAGCTTCTAAGGTTTGACGAATTAGCGTATTGATGGTCATCGGACCGACCCCACCTGGTACAGGTGTATAAAATGACGCAATCTCATCAATGCCACCTAGCTCAATATCTCCCACGCCACCATCATCGGTTGGGTGAAAACCTGCATCTACAACGACTGCCCCTTGTTTTATCCAATCTTTTTTAATCAGTTCAGGCACGCCCACCGCTCCTACCACGATGTCTGCTTGACGTACATGTTCAGCAAGATTTTGGGTTTTAGAATGGCAAATGGTTACGGTGCAGTTGGCGTTTAATAACATCATCGCCATAGGTTTACCCAAAATCGCACTACGCCCTACCACCACGGCGTGCTTGCCTGCAAGTGGCACGTCATAATGATTTAATAAATGCATGATACCTTGTGGTGTGGCAGAGCCATAAGCACGCTCACCCATTGCCATACGCCCAAATCCCAAACAAGTTACACCATCCACATCTTTATTCAAAGCAATCTCATCAAAACACGCTCGTTCATCTATGTGATTTGGAACAGGGTGTTGCAACAAAATACCATGCACATCAGGATTGTTGTTTAGCTCACGAATTTTGGCAAGCAACTCATCTGTGGTGGTTTCTTTTGGCATCTCCACACGAATGGACTCCATACCAACACGGCGACAAGCATTGCCTTTCATGCGTACATAGGTTGCTGACGCTGGGTCATCGCCCACCAAAATGGTTGCCAAAATAGGCGTGCGTCCTGTTTTGTCTTTTAGTGCTTGCACACGCTCTTTAAGTTCATTTTCAATTTGAGTTGCGACCGCTTTGCCATTTAATACAGTAGCCATAAATCCACCTTTTATAAAAAATATCTCATTTGGTAAAAAATTATCAAAAACACACTACGCCAATTCTACTGATGGCATGGGTGTTGTATCAAAATGCAGTTTGCCATCTTGCAATGACACCCTGACCACACCACCATCGGTCAGCTCTCCAAAAAGTATCATCTGGGCAAGTGGTTTTTTAAGCTCATCGGTGATAAGTCGTGTCATCGGTCTTGCCCCCATGAGTTTGTCATAACCTTTATCCGCCAAATATGCCTTGACATCGTCATTGACTTCCAAAATGACCTGCTTGGCTTCCAAGGTGCTTTGCAGTTCTATCACAAATTTATCCACCACCGAACCAATAACATCAGATGATAAGGGAGCAAACTGCACTGTGGCATCTAAACGATTACGAAACTCAGGTGTGAAGGTGCGTTTCATCGCTTCAACACCATCTGTGCTGTGGTCTTGCTCGGTAAAGCCCATAGACGCACGGCTCATGTTTTGAGCACCGACATTGGTGGTCATGATAAGTATGACCTGTTTAAAAGATACAGTTCGTCCGTTGTTATCGGTCAGCATGCCATTATCCATCACTTGCAAAAGCAGATTAAAGACATCAGGGTGGGCTTTTTCTATCTCATCTAAGAGTAACACACAATGGGGATGTTGGCTGATTTTTTCGGTCAAAAGCCCGCCTTTATCGTAGCCCACATAGCCTGGGGGAGCTCCTATCAGTCGTGATGCGGTGTGAGCTTCCATATACTCACTCATGTCAAAACGAATAAGCTCCACACCCAATGTAAACGCCAACTGACGAGCAATCTCCGTCTTGCCTACGCCTGTGGGACCTGCAAACATGAATGAGCCTATTGGCTTATTGGCAGGTTTTAATCCAGCACGAGCCAACTTAATGGCATCTGAAACCTGTTTGATGGCTTCGTCTTGCCCAAAAACCACTTGGCACAAATCACGTTCTAAATTTTTTAAGGCTTTGGTGTCATCCACCGAGACAGATGCAGGGGGAATGCGTGCGATTTTGGCAATGGTGGTTTCTATCTGAGCCACATCTATCACCAGATTGCCATCATGCGTGCCAAGTTTTACTCTTGCTCCTGCTTCATCAATAACATCAATGGCTTTATCTGGCAAAAATCGGTCATGAATATGGCGTGCAGACAGCTCCACCGCCACACGAATGGCATCATTGGTGTAGCTGACCTGATGAAATTTCTCATAATGAGATTTAAGACCTTGCAAAATATCAATGCTGTCTTCAATACTTGGTTCTTTGATATCAATCTTTTGAAAACGTCTGGACAACGCGTGGTCTTTTTCAAAAACTTGGCGATATTCTACAAAGGTGGTTGAACCGATACAACGCAACTCACCATTTGCCAAAGCTGGTTTTATCAGATTGGAGACATCCATACTGCCATTCATAGATGACCCAGCTCCGATGATGGTATGAATCTCATCTATAAACAATACAGCATTGGGCTGTTTTTTGATGGCATTTAACAAATCTTTCATGCGGTTTTCAAAATCGCCACGAAATTTCGTCCCTGCCACCAAAGAACCAATATCCAAACTGTAAATCACCGTTTCACTCAGTGGCTTTGGGGCTTTACCACTGACAATCAGCCACGCAAGCCCTTCGGCAATGGCAGTTTTGCCCACGCCTGCATCTCCCACCAACAAAGGGTTATTTTTACGGCGGCGACACAGCACCTGAGCGGTACGTTCTATCTCATCAGCCCGTCCAATCAGTGGGTCGGTCAAGCCTTGCATGGCTCGCTCATTGAGATTTTGAGCAAATTCTTTTAGGGGGTCTTTTTTGGGGGGTGCTTTTTTTGGGGGTGTCTCTGCTTGGGTATCAGTATCATTTTGTAGGTCGCCATGAGCAATGCGTCGCATGACTTTTAAGCCTGACAAGCCCAACTGATTTAAAAGTGCCACCGCATGACTGTCATGTTCCTTAAAAATAGATGACAGCACATCAAGCCCCGTCAGAAGACGGTTGTCTTGGCTGGTCTGCACTCGCCAAATCGCCCGTTGCAAAACACGCATAAAGGCTTTGGTGGTGGTTGGTGGTTTGCCCTGTTTGGATTTTGGAATGTAGTTGGTTAGGTATTTTTTAAGCTCATCTTCCAAAAACTCAACATCAACATCACCATCATCAAACACGCTTTTGGCATCTGCATCATTTAACAAACCCAACAACAGATGCTCCACCGTAACATATTCATGCTTTTCGGCAATGGCAAAATTTTCAATTTCTAGACGTGTTTTTTCAAATTCTTCACTAAACATAAAGCCCACTTATCATGCTGGTTGCAGGGTCAAAAGTAGCGGAAACTCTGCTTGTTCTGCCATCTCTTCTACGGTGGCAATCTTCATCTCTGCAATCTCTTTGGGAAAGGTTGCAATGGCTGCCCACCCTTCATAATGCACCTGCATCATTATATCTACCGCCTGATGTGGCTCATAATCAAACACGCCCACCAAAACCATCACCACAAAATCCATCGTGGTAAAATCATCATTGTGCATGATGATATCATATAAAGGCGGTTCTTGGCTTACCGTTTGTGTTTGTAGAACAACATCAGTATCGTGGGTATATTGTGTTTGTGCCATGAAATTCAAGTCTATTATAAGTTGATGTTAGGGTTTTTGAGTCTCGCTTCCGACAGGTCGCTCATCTAAACCGCCAAGCGGTTCACCTTCGGTCATACCAATCACTTTGCCCACTTGCCAATTATAAAGCTCTTCGGTGTTTTGATTGCCTGCTTGCATAGAAATCTTCATTTGCTTTGGCTCAAACTCATCAGGCATGACAAACCGCCCACGAATCCTAGCAATGCCATTAATCTCATAAGTGGCAGGCTTTAAAGGAATCTCTACCATATTTGTGGCGTTGAGCAAGGTCAGTTTGGGGGTCATCATCACCGCTTTACCTGATCTGTCCACCATCGCCACATCGAAACGATATTCAAAAGTACGGTCTGGCAAAGATGCAATTTCGCTTGCCAACACCCGCAAAGGCACACCCCCTGCTTTGGCAACACTGTCTAATAATAAAGCATTAAATTGGGTGATTTGTAGGTTTTGGGTGGTTAGTACTTCGTTTTGAGTTTCTAAGTTTTCAATATTTGATAGACCAATGTCCCGCTCTTGGGTAACGGTTTCAAGTTGTTTTTTAAGTTTGTCTAGCTCTTGGGTATTGCTTTGTTCTTCGCTTTGAACCACCACCGTACCCGCCTTGCTTGAACCTTGTTTATGACCGATTTTATAGCCAAACACCGCCATCACCATCGCCACCAAAATCAAAGCGACCACAAATAACAGTAAAATCTGCTGAATAGAACCACGTTCGTGCTTAACATTTAACTGATAGTTTTTCATGACTCGTGCTATTAAAAGTAAGGATAAAATTACGCCATTATAACAAATATTACCCAAATATGAATGTCTTTTTGTAAAAGCAGTTTTGAGTAATCTTAGCCAAATATGCTGTAATTTAGGCGTTTTATCTTGGATTAATGTTACGCAAATATTGCTATATGGGCAAATTTATCCTGTGGTAATCAAGTTTGGCTTTGGGCGAGCAATGGCATAAATTACCCCTGTTAAAACAGACCCAATCGCAATCGCCCCAAGGTATAACACAGGCTGTGAAACAAAAGGAATCACAAACAGACCGCCATGTGGTGCTTTTAGCTCAATACCCAACCCCATAGAAATCGCCCCAGCCGTTGCCCCACCGATGATAGACGCCACAATGACACGAGCAGGGTCAGATGCCACAAAAGGCAATGCCCCTTCAGAGATAAAACACAGCCCCAACACAAATGATGCCTTGCCTGCATTGTGTTGATTTTCATTAAATTTACGCTTAGCAATCCAAGTTGCTATCGCCATACCAATCGGCGGTACCATACCAGCTGCCATCGCTGCGGCAATCGGCGTATAAACCCCTGAGGCAATCATGCCCACCGAAAAAGTGTAAGCGGCTTTATTGACAGGTCCGCCCATGTCAGTACACATCATCGCACCCAATACTAAGCCCAAAATAACTGCGTTTGCATCATTCATGGATTTGAGCCATTCGGTCAATGCATTCATCAAGCTTGCCACTGGCGGATTAATGGCATACACCATGAGCAGCCCCACAATGAGCGAGCCAAGCAGTGGCAAAATCAAAATCGGTTTTAATGATGTCAAACTTGGCGGCAGTTTGATTGCACCATTTAAAAATCTAACCGTATAACCTGCCAAAAATCCTGCAATGATACCACCTAAAATCCCCGCTCCTGCGGTATTGGCAAGCATGCCACCAATCAAACCCACCGCCAAACCGGGGCGGTCAGCGATGGAATATGCCACATAACCTGAAAATACCGCAATCATCAAGGCAAAAGCACCGCCACCGCCAATGTCCATAAGTGCTTTTGGCAAACCAAAAGCAATCGCTTGGTCTTTAAAAGCTTCCACGCCAAACATAAAAGATATGGCAATCAGCAGCCCCCCTGCCACAACCAACGGCAACATATGCGACACACCCGTCATCAGGTGTTGATACACGCCCTTTTTTTCGTCGGTTTTGCCATCTGTTTGAGTGTCAGCTTTGGCTTGATAGACGTTGGCAGATTGCAAGGCTTTATCAAATTCTTGGGGGGTCTTTTTAAGTGCCAAAGCAGTAGATGTGCGATACATTTTTTTGCCTTGAAATTTGGACAAATCCACATCAATATCCGCCGCCACAAAGACCAAATCTGCACTTGCCACTTCGTCTGCTGTAATGACATTGCCTGCACCTACTTGCCCACGAGTTTCTACCTTGATGTGCCAGCCTTGGGATTTGGCATAGCTTTCAATGGCTTCTGCTGACATAAATGTGTGTGCCACACCTGTCGGACACGCCGTTATTGCCACCACAGAAAACGGTTTATCCGTGGCTGTCTGGCTTTGAGTAGCGTTGGTGGTGTTAATATATTTATCTAGCAATGTCATCAGATAATTCTTATCAGATAACTGTGATACATCAATGGTTTTGGGAGAGATTTCACCACTTTGCTCGCCAAGTGCGATTAAAATGGCATCTTTTGTGTCTGCTGTGCCATCTGTATCAATACTAACGATTGCTCCTTGTGCTGATAACCCTTTGGCAAGCTGTTTTGCGACCAATAAAGCAAATGCCGATTGCGCACGAATGATGATATGTTGTGAAAATTGCATGATTCACCTATGATAATTTTTCCACTTGGGTTTGGCTAAGAAGTTTATTCATATGCAAAGGCTCAGGCACGCCCACACCCACAATCGCCACCGCATGAGCCGATAGTGCTGTTGCAAAACGCAGTACGTCCGTAGGTGCTTTATTGGTCAATAACCCAAATATCATGCCCGCCACCATCGTATCACCTGCCCCAACAGTGCTTTTGACCGTCATCACTGGTGGTATGCCACGATAAATTCCACCATCAACAAACCAATGTACGCCTTTGCCCCCCATGGAGACCAAGATATTTTTAATGCTTGGAATTTGACTGATGGCTTGTTTTTGAGTGTCCAAGTCTGTCATATCACCGCCAAAGACTGCGGACAACTCATCATTGTTAGGCTTAATCAGCCAAAGTTTGTGCTTTATAGTAACGCTCAGGGCTTCTCCACTGACATCTACCGCCACTTTATCGTGCCTGTGAGTCAAATGGCTTAGAAGTTCATCAAAATCATCGGCATTAAAACCATTTGGCAAACTGCCTGCCACAAGCACAGCATCCACGCCATCTATTAGTGCATCAATCCGCTCTATCAAGGCGGTTTTGTCATCTTGTGCCACAACAAAGCCTTGACCGTTAATGTCTGTGGTGCGTCCATTATCCACCAATTTGACGTTAATGCGAGTGCTGCCTGCCACTTTAATAAAACCATCTGTCATCTTGCCAATGCCTTCTATGCTTTTGATGTCGGCATGGCTGGCAAATAATGCACGAAACAGCTCATCATTAGCACGCCCCAAAAATCCTGATGCCACCCCATTTATGCCAAGCTCAGACAAAACATGAGCCACATTTAAGCCTTTACCTGCTGGCGTGGTTTGGGTATCTGTGGCGCGATTGACTACCCCAAGCGTCAATGTTTCCAAAGTGATGGTCATGTCAATGGCAGGGTTTAGCGTGATACAAAGTACGGTTTTATCTGATGTGATGTGATTTGTCATGTCATTCATGATGGTTGCTCCGTGGTTAAACTACCAACTAAGGCTCTTACTTGTTTGGCAGTTTGACACATTAAGGCTCGTTTAGCAAGCTGTTGGCAAGCTGCTTGGTTGAGCTGTCTGATAAGTGCTTTGGTCAAGGCGATGGATTTGGTGGACATAGAAAGCTCGTCCACGCCCAACCCCACAAGAATTGGCACTGCCATCTCATCACCTGCCAGCTCTCCGCACACACCCACCCATTTGCCATGAGCGTGAGCAGATGCCACAGTATGATAAATCAACTGTAAAATACTTGGGTGCAAGCCATCAGCGTCCTTGGATAAGGTGGGGTGTCCACGGTCTATCGCTAGGGTGTACTGAGTCAAATCATTTGTGCCAATACTAAAAAAATCCACTTCTTTGGCAAAATGCTCTGCCATAATCGCCACGCTTGGCACTTCTATCATAATGCCCACTTGTAGCTTATCATGTGGATAATCGCTTAATACATCATTGAGTATTTTTTTGGCTTGTCGCCATTCTTCTAGCCTGCCCACCATTGGGAACATGATTCTCAAATCTCTGCCTTTGGATGCTTGTATCAAAGCAATTAGCTGATTTTTTAATAGCTCAGGACGTTCAAGTGATAAGCGGATACCCCGCACGCCCAAAAATGGGTTATCTTCTGCTGGCATGGGCAAATAAGGCAAAGGTTTATCGCCACCCACATCAAGCGTACGCACCACCAATGGGCGACCATCTAAGGCATCAAACACTTTGGTATAATCTGCCACTTGCACGCTAATGTCAGGCACTTGGGTGTGAGCCATAAACACAAGCTCAGTACGCAACAGACCCACCGCTTCTGCTCCTTGTGCCACAGCATCTGGCGTGTCATTAACATTACCAATGTTTACCGCAATTTCTATTTGATGACCATCTGTGGTGATGGCAGGCTGATGAGCTGCTGCTAGGGCAAGCTGTTGGCGTTGGGCAATCTCTTTTTGTTTGCTTAAATACTCATCAACAAGCACGTCGTCAGGATTGACCACAAACCACCCTTCACCCCCATCTAACAGTACTGTATCGCCATCTTTAATGTCAAGCACGCCCACGCCCGCTCCCACCACGCAAGCAATACCCAAAGCACGAGCCACGATGGCACTATGAGAGCTTGCACCACCAAACGCTGTAATGACCCCTGCCACTTGTGTTGGGTCAAGTTTGGCAACATCAGATGGCAACAAATCATCTTTTATCAGCACATAAGGCTCATTTGGGGCGTTTTTGGGCTTTTGACCTGTCAAATAGCACAGTACTTTTTGACCAATATCTCTTAAATCAGCCGCACGCTCTGCCAACACTTGATTACCCAAAGAAGCTTGGGCATCTGCCATGTTTTTAATGTGGCTGTGCCAAGCGGCGGCGGCGGACGACCCTTGATGAATGCCATCTTTTGCCCCAAGCACAATCTCATCGTCATCAAGCAATGCCAAATGAGCAGTAAAAATCTTGGTGATGGATGATTTTTGGGTGTTTTTTATCATCGCTTTTAAATCTTCTTTGACATCATCAATCGCCAAATTTAAACGAGCAATCTCTTCTTTTGGATTATTTGATGTCATCGGATAATCAAAATTGGTGTCTTCAAGCACATAAGCTTGCCCCACCGCCACGCCACGAGATGCTGAAATTGCGTGTGTTTTTTGACCATTAATGATGTGCTGAGCTGTTGCTGGTGTTTGAATGGGGGCAGGCAGTACCGATGGTGCTGATGGCACAATCGCAATATCATCGCCCAACCCTTGCTCCACCGCCTGCACTAATTTGGGTAACAACGCCACCGCATCTGTATCAGGCTCTGCCATAAAAGTCAATGTTTGTCCAAATCCTGCCCCAAGCGACAAAAGACGTGCCAAGCTCTTTGCTGAAACAAACTCCCCCTTATCTACGCACACCCTAATCTCGCCTGTGGCAGTTTTGACCAGCTCAGATAAAGCGGTGGCAGGACGAGCGTGCAAGCCTTGGGGCATGGGGATTATCACGCTGACCGACTGCCAAGATGGTTCGCAAGCCACCCCCAAACGATGAGCGATTTGGGAGACATCAAGTGTGCCAATCTCATCAGCCAAATCATGAGCCATCAGCACATCATATATCTTTGATAATGACTGTGTATCTACATTATCATTGCTTGCAATGACCGCCAAAGCACTTAAATCTGACCCTTGATATTTAATGACATCATGAGCCACCATCAATGCTAAGGCTGATTTGTTTATCAATGGGCTTTCTATGACTGCCCCATAAATCGGATAACGCCCCACCGACAATGGCACAAATTCAGCTTTTATGCCCAAAGCACTTTGCAAAACTTGCTTTTGTTTTAAACTTTGCAAAGCAACATGATACAGCTCATCAACATCAGTAGCAGGCACGCCTGTTTCAATCAAGGATTCATGTAACAGCAGTTGTTTTTGGGCGGTTTGCTCTTTATTTTTCAACAAAGAGATGACATCATCGGCGGTTTTTGCCTGATGAATTTTATCGGCAATATTATCCGTCAATGCTCCTGTCAGTTGTTTTAAAATGCTCAAATGCTCATCAGATTTTGCACAAATACCCACCATCAGGTACACTTTATCGCCATCATCACTCCACACCACCCCATCAGCAAAATGCACCAAACGCACACCTGTTTTGTTAATCAGATGACGCACTTGGGGCGTGCCGTGTGGTATGGCAACTCCTTGTCCTAGATAAGTATTCGCCTGATTTTCACGTGCCAACAACCCATCAAGATAGCCATCTTGGGTCAATCCATCATTCACAAAAATCTGAGCCAATAATGTCAAGGCTTCATCTTTTGATGACGCATGAGCATTCATACGCACATCATCACAAGTCAGGCTAAGCATAATTTTCCTTGGAGCGTTTTTACATAAAATTCACTAATTTTACCATCTTTTCGCTAAAAAATACCGTTTATCGCAAAAAATAAACGGCAATCCCATAAGGTGTGTTACATCTTGATACATGGGCGATTTTTGATGAGAGATGTTAAGCATTTTGGGCAAAAACCATTTTTAAACAACAAGCTGTGTTATACTGATAAAATTTTAGGGACTGATGGTGTCATACCAATTTTAAAACCAACAAACATCCCCCTTAGGAGTAATTTATGAGCAATTTAATTCAAACCCTATTATCTATCAAAAGTCCTTATAATAATTTCATTGAACGCCCTGAACTTATTCAAGGTTATACAGAAGATGAAATCAAACAAATAGAACAAAAATACAATATCCCAATCCATGGTCAATTTAAAGAACTATTAATGACAATGGGTAGATGTTCGGGTGGGATATTGCGTGGAGATGAGATATATATATATAGAGCGACATTAAATTACGATGATTTTCACAATGAATTAAATATAGAAATTCAAAATGACCCAGATTGTCAAGAATTTATTAAAAACATGGGTGATATTGATTTGGTAGAAAAAAAATACTTTGCTTTTGCAGGAATTAATGAACACATGCTTCAGTATTTTATGCTTCTTGCAAATCAAGACGACACTATCTATGAATGGGATACCAATGAAGATACTGTTAAAGAATTCGGCACCCTATTTGATTTTTTAAAATATTATCGCCAAATTATAGGTTCGGATATTACTGGTCAAAATAATGAAGTATTTAAAAGACTAACCACAGGTAGATTATTATGAGCAATTTAATCCAAACCCTATTATCCATCAAAAGCCCTTATGACAGTTTTATTGATAGACCTGAGTTGATAGAAGGCTATACCGAAGATGAAATCAAACAAATAGAACAAAAATACAATATCCCAATCCACGGTCAATTTAAAGAACTATTAATGACGATGGGTAAGTGTTCGGGTGGGATATTGCGTGGAGATGATATATACATATATAGAGAGACAAGAGATGAGTATGACTTTTCTGATGCCATGAGACAAGAGATACACGAAGACCTAGATTGCCAAGAATTTATTAAAAATATGGGCAATATCAATTTTGTAGAAAAAAAATATTTTGAGTTTGCAGGCATAAATGAGCATATGATTAAATATTTTATGCTTCTTGCAAATCAAGACGACATTATCTATGAATGGGATACCAATGAAGATACTGTTAGGGAATTCGGCACCCTATTTGATTTTTTAAAATATTATCGTCAAATCATATTCTCACGAATTACTGGAAAGGAACATAACTATTTTAAAGAATTAACCACAGGTAGATTATTATGAATAATCTAATCCAAACCCTATTAAGCATTAAAAACCCACGCAATAATTTCATCGAACGCCCTGAACTGATTCAGGGCTATACCGAAGAAGAAATCAAACAAATTGAACAAAAATACAATATCCCAATCCACGGTCAATTTAAAGAGCTACTGATGACGATGGGTAAATGTTCTGGTGGGTTGTTATTTAGTGATGAGATATACATATATAGTGATAGCTATGCAAATCATTACTTAGATGATTATATAAGAGAAGTTATTCAAGAAGATAGTGATTATGAATATCTCATGCAATTTCTTGGTAATGTAGATTTAGTGGAAAAAAGATTTGTTATCTTTGCAGGCATTAATGAGCATATTATTCAATATTTTATGCTAACAGCAGATGATAACGATACCGTTTATGAATGGGATACCAATGAAGATACTGTTAGAGAATTTGGCACCCTATTTGATTTTTTAAAATATTATCGTCAAATTACCACTTCAAAAATCACAGGAAAGCATCATAATGACTTTAAAGAATTAACCACAGGTAGATTGTTATAATTAATTTAATGACGTATAAACAACAGGCATTTCTTGTATGTTATGTCTGTTTTTTAGATTATGTTAAATAAATTATGAGTCAAAATAAAAGGGCAGAAACAATCTTCCGCCCTTTTGTTTAAATGATTACCATGCTTGTGATAGTGCGGACAACACCCCTTTTAACATCGCTGATACTGTGCTGTTACATACACCAATGCCCGAATACACTTTGTTACCAATATTGAGCTGAATGTATGCCACCGCCGCCGCATGAGTTTGGTTATCGCCCAACTCGTCATCAAGCAGACTTTCGGTTGCCTTGGTGTTAATGGCGTGTTCACTATAATTGGTTACATGAATGTCTCGCCCTGTCGCTTTGACAAGCCCATCTATAAACGCTGATAACGCACCATTACCCTGCCCATCAAGAGTCAGCACATCTGTTGGTGTGGCAACTTGCCCTACAAACGACACTTCCCCACCTGTGTTTTTAATCTGATAATCGCTTAACTTAAAGGTTTCTTGAATTAAAAATGTTTCGGTAAAAATGTCCAAAAGCTCTTGGGTTTTTAGCTCTCTTGCCAAACTTTCAGCACGATTTTGCACCACTTTGGCAAAATCAATTTGGGTCCAACGTGGCAAATCAAATCCATAATGACGTTGTAGAATGTATGCCGCCCCACCCTTACCAGACTGGCTATTAATCCGCACCACGTCTTGATAACTACGCCCAATATGCACAGGGTCAATGGGCAGATACGCCACGTCCCAATGATGTTTGGTTTCATCATGTTTTTCGTTATAATCCAGCGATTTTTTAATCGCATCTTGGTGAGAGCCACTAAATGCCGTAAACACCAGCTCGCCCACATAGGCATGACGTGGGTGCACAGGCAGATTGTTGCACTCTGTAACAACTTGGATAATCTCACTCACATCAGACAAATCAAGCTCTGGGTCAATGCCTTGACTGTACAAATTCATCGCCATGGTCAAAATGTCCATGTTGCCTGTTCGCTCACCATTGCCAAGCAGTGTGCCTTCCACACGGTCAGCTCCTGCCATCACACCAAGCTCGCTGGCTGCCACGCCACAGCCACGGTCGTTATGGGTGTGCAGACTGATGATAACGTCTTTACGGCTTGGCAAATGACGGCAAAAATACTCAATTTGGTCAGCATACAGGTTGGGTGTACTGGCTTCTACGGTGGCAGGCAGGTTTAAAATCACCTTTTGACCTTGTTCAGGTTGCCACACGTCGCACACCGCTTGGCACACTTCTACGGCAAAATCGGTTTCTGTCTGGCTAAAACTTTCAGGGCTATACTGAAAAATCCATTCAGTTTCAGGATAGCGTTTGGCAATGTCGCGTAATAATGTCGCCCCATTAACCGCAATGGCTTTAATGCCTTCTTTATCAAGCTGATACACCTTATCGCGTTGTACTTTTGAAGTACTGTTATACACATGAACAATGGCACGTTTAGCACCTTTTAAGCTTTCAAAAGTACGCTCAATCAAATGCTCACGAGCCTGCACAAGCACCTGCAAAGTAACATCATCAGGCACATGACCACCTTCAATGAGCAAGCGTGTAAAATCAAACTCCACCTGTGCTGCTGATGGAAAACCAATCTCAATCTCTTTAAAACCAACCGCCACAAGCAATTTAAAAAATTTTAATTTTTGCTCAATGGTCATTGGGTCAATCAAGGCTTGATTGCCATCTCGCAAATCCACACTCGCCCAAATCGGTGCTTTGGTAATGCGTTTATCACACCAAGTGCGGTCAGGCAAATGTGGTGCAAACTCAAAGGGACGATATTTGGTAAAATCAAAGGCAGGGTTTTTTGGGGTAATTTTGGGTGTTGGCATGGTTGGCTCACTCATTACTTAATGTTTAACTTTTTACAGTCATATCATATCAAAATTTTAGATAAATTTTTACCAATTTTACAAAAATTTTGCTAAGAATTTATTAAAATTTACCAAAAATTTCTAAAATTATAGTAAAATTCACTAAATTATTAATAAATTTTCATCATGACAATCCCTAGCTTAGATTTTATAGACCACAAAATCCTAAAACTGCTCACCCAAAACGCACGCCTTACTGTGGCAGACATCAGCGAACAGGTCAATTTGTCCGCCACGCCTGTGATTCGTCGCATTAAACGCTTAGAAGAGCTGGGGGTTATCACAGGTTATCACGCCAGCACAGACGCTCATGTTTTGGGTTATTCTCTGTCGGTTTTTGTGGCAGTGAGCATGGACAGACACACCTGCGAGTGCTTTGATGAATTTGAACGTGCCATTTGTGCCTTTGATGAAGTGGTCAGTTGCAGCTTGATTACAGGGCGGTCAGAAGATTATCTGCTTAAAGTTGTGGTGCGCGATATGGCACATTATGAAAAGTTTTTGTTAAATGGGCTAAGCAAAATCAATGGCGTCAGTCAGCTACATACCAGTTTTGAATTAAGAGAAGTGTTTAATCGTGGGGCGATATGAATGATTTTAACATCAAACACCGATTGACCCCTTAAAACTGGTACAATAGCACATCAATGTTTGTCAAAATCCAACAAAAGTACCCCTAATCCAAACCACCAATGACAGCTTCACTCAAATTTAGGCACGCACCCTCTTATTGCCAGCTTTACAAAAAATTTCTTTCATCTCTTGACAAATCCTGCCTGCCTTTTGCTGATTGACTTTGGTCAAGGCACGCTCACCATCAAGCATAAATCCCCAAAAAATACAAGCTGGTAATTTAAAAATTTTTAGGCTATATTGTGGCACTTAAAAACAGTAACACTACATATAGTGTTTATTTTTATGCCGTTTATAAATATAACTGTTTGAGTTATCAGCGATTTTTTAAAAAAGAAGGTAGCACCATGACACAC
Source organism: Moraxella sp. VT-16-12 (assembly GCF_002224245.2). Lineage (GTDB taxonomy): Bacteria > Pseudomonadota > Gammaproteobacteria > Pseudomonadales > Moraxellaceae > Moraxella. The sequence goes on along the minus strand of NZ_NKHK02000003.1, from coordinate 186,407 downwards.
ATTGACCTCATCAAGGTACAAAAACGAGATGGCACTTTTGAACCGATTAACCTAGAAAAAATCCACAAAGTCATCACTTGGGCAGCCGAAGGGCTAAATAACGTCTCTGTATCACAAGTTGAGCTCAAATCACACATTCAGTTTTATGATGGCATCAAAACCCAAGACATTCACGAAACCATCATCAAAGCGGCAGCCGATTTAATCTCAGTTGATACACCTGATTATCAATATTTATCCGCTCGTCTTGCCATTTTTCATCTACGCAAGATTGCCTATGGTGAGTTTGAACCGCCCCACCTATATGACCATGTCTCAAAACTGACCAAAGCAGGCAGATATGACAAACATATTTTGGCTGATTATGGTCGTGATGAATTTGATGAGCTAAATGCTTATATTAACCATGAACGAGACATGAACCTTGCCTATGCTGCGGTAGAGCAAATGATGGGCAAATATTTGGTACAAGACCGTGTAACCAAACGTGTGTTTGAAAGCCCACAGTTTTTGTATGTGCTGGTGGGCATGTGTCTATTTGCCAATTATGACAAGTCAGTACGATTGGACTATGTCAAGCGTTTTTATGATGCAACGTCCAATTTTTACATCTCCTTACCAACACCCATCATGTCAGGGGTGCGTACGCCCACACGCCAATTTAGCTCATGTGTGCTGATAGAGTGTGGCGATAACCTAGACAGCATCAATGCCACCACTTCCGCCATCGTCCGCTATGTCTCACAACGGGCTGGCATCGGCATTAATGCAGGAGCAATCCGTGCCTTAGGCTCACCCATTCGTGGTGGCGAAGCCCAGCATACAGGGTGCATTCCATTTTTTAAAATGTTCCAAGCGGCGGTTAAATCTTGCTCACAAGGTGGTGTGCGTGGCGGGGCAGCAACTTTATTTTACCCACTTTGGCATTTGGAAGTGGAAAACTTGTTGGTGCTAAAAAACAACCGTGGCGTAGAAGACAACCGTGTTCGCCACATGGATTATGGTGTGCAAATCAACAAAACCCTCTACACTCGCCTAATCCAAAACAAAGACATTACTTTATTTAGCCCATCTGACGTGGCAGGGCTTTATGAAGCGTTTTTTGCTGACCAAGCAGAATTTGAACGCCTATACACTTTGTATGAAAATGATGACACCATTCGCAAACGTAAAGTACCTGCTCGTGAACTGTTTAGTTTAATGCTTCAAGAGCGTGCCAGCACAGGGCGAATTTATGTACAAAATGTGGACCATTGTAATACACACAGTCCTTTTGACCCAAGTGTTGCCCCCATTCGCCAATCTAATTTGTGCATGGAGATTGCCCTGCCCACCAAACCACTTGATAACATCAATGATGAGCATGGCGAGATTGCCCTTTGTACTTTATCTGCCATTAACTTAGGCAAAATTGATAAAATTGAAGACATGAAAGAGCCTGCCGAGCTGATTGTGCGTGCGTTAGACACATTATTAGACTATCAGGATTACCCTGTCATCGCCGCCAAAAAAGGCAGTATGAACCGCCGTACGCTTGGTGTGGGCGTAATTAATTATGCCTATTATCTTGCCAAAAATGGCACTCATTATTCAGGTCAGGACGCACTTGGGCTGACACATCGCACCTTTGAAGCCTTCCAATACTATCTATTGCAAGCATCAAACAAACTTGCCAAAGAAAAAGGGGCTTGTCCTGCTTTTAAAGAGACCACTTACGCACAAGGCGTGCTACCCATTGATACCTACAAGACTGATTTGGATGACATTTGTGCCGAGCCATTACATCTGGATTGGGAAAAATTGCGTAGCGACATCAAAACTTATGGGCTTAGAAATTCCACCTTGTCAGCACTCATGCCTTCTGAAACATCAAGCCAAATTGCCAATGCCACCAACGGCATTGAGCCACCAAGGGGTTTGGTTTCAGTCAAACAATCCAAAGATGGCATTTTAAAACAGGTCGTGCCTGACATTGAGAATTTGGCAACCCAATATGAATTGTTATGGCAAATCCCTGATAATAGCCACTATCTAAAACTTGTTGGCATTATGCAAAAATTTATTGACCAATCCATCTCTGCCAACACCAATTATGACCCTGCCAAGTTTGAAGGTGGTAGAGTGCCAATGAAAGTGCTTATTCAGGACTTGCTCACCGCTTATAAATACGGCGTAAAAACCCTATATTACCACAACACCAGAGATGGTGCGGACGACAGCCAAGGCGAGCTTGATGGTTGTGCTAGCGGTGCGTGCAAACTATAAACCGCCAAATAAAAAATACCCCTATTTTGGGGTATTTTTTTAATCATAAACTTGCCAAAATCTGTTGCAGTTTTGCGGTGGGGTCTTTTGCGTTGGTGATGGAACGCCCTATCACCAAGAAATCTGAACCATTTGCCAAAGCGTCTTTGGGTGTACAAATACGCTGTTGATCATCAGCACTGTCATCAGGCAAGCGAATGCCCGGAGTAACCAACTTAAAATCTGCACCAAACTTCTCTTTTAATAGTTTGGCTTCTTGGGCAGAGCACACCACGCCATCAAGCCCTGATGTTTTAGCAAGATTTGCCAGTCTTAACACTTGATTTTCTAAGCTGTCATGAATGCCAAGTTCTGTGAGCATTTGTTGAGTCATGGACGTCAGCACCGTAACACCAATCAGCAAAGTATCATAGCCACCTGACATCAAACGCTCTTTGCACAGTTTCATGGTTTGACTGCCACTCATTGCATGCACATTGACCATCCACACCCCCAAATCCGCCGCACTTAGTACCGCTTGGGCGGTGGTGTTGGGTATGTCATGAAACTTTAAATCCAAAAAAATCTCAAAGCCACGCCCTTGCAATGATGTTACCACATCCACACCACAGGCAGTAAACAGCTCCTTACCCACCTTTAAGCGACAAAGTCTGGGGTCCAAACCATCTGCCAGTGCCAAAGCTAATGACAAATCAGGCTTATCCACCGCTACGATGATAGGAGATTGTACCTTTGACATCATTTCCCCTTAGTGCTTAACAACATCAATTGTTGCATCGGTAGGTATAACAACCTGCTCTTTTTGCTTTGCCTGTTCTAGCTCTTGCCCCAAGACTTCCAAATTGGTTTTGCTTTCTAGCAGTCGGCTCTCCAAGGTGCTGATTTCTTTGCGTAATTTGCGTAATTCCAGCTTGTTTTGTAGTACCTTAAACAAAAGCAATGCCAACAGCACCCCAATCAAAATGCCAAGTGCGGTTGTCAAAATCAACACCAAACCCAAATTGGTGGTTGGTGCTTGGGAAAACAGCAAATTTACTGCCACTTCACTATTATTTGCCAACACCAACGCCAACGAATACCCAAAAAATATGAGTAATAAAATCATTAAAAACAAAGACATATAAATACCTTACTGATTATTCACCAATTCACGCAACGCTTTACCTGGTTTAAAATAAGGCACAGCTTTTGCCCCCACTTCCACAATATCGCCCGTCTTTGGGTTGCGAGCTTTACGAGCTTGTCTGTGATGCAAACAAAAGCTACCAAAACCCCGCACTTCTATGCGGCCATCATGGCACAATACATTACCCATCAAACCCAAAATCTCACGCACCGACTCATCAACCAATCGCTCATCTAAATGTTGGCATTTGGTGGAGATGTTGTTGATTAAATCGGATTTTTTGATGATTGTTTGATTGACCTTTCGCATGATTTGCTCTTTTTAACAAAACTTAACTAATCTTAATGATAGCCTAAATTGACCAAAATGGGAAATATTTTTTTAGCTTTTGTGGTTTTTGGCAAGCTCGCTAACTTCCACCGCTTGTAACAAGCCCAGTTCAGGGTGCTGCTTACGTAATGCTTTGACCGCTTGTATTTGTTTAGGCGTGGTTTTGATGATGGCTTGGTAGCTTGCGATATAGCCACCTTTATCCACCGCTCGCCACAGTTTTTGATATTTTCTTCTTAATAAAAAGTTTTGAATGATTAAAAATAACATCAAACTTAGCATGATATGTTCATATTTCATCATCTTTCCTTGTGGTGTTTAAATTTAAATCAATACCTATCAAAGCGTATCGCATCATTGGCAAAACTTTGTACAGGTGGCTGATTTGCCAAATAAGGGGCGGATAAAGGGCGTTTTATGATAATTTTGCCATTTGGCATCAGTTGGTTTTGGGCGATTTTTAAAAACAAACATTCATCATCCATGCTGGGTGGACTGGCAAGTGTATGTAATATTTGCATATTTTTATTGACCTTGGCAGCATAACTGTCGCTTGGAAACATGGGGTCAAGATAAACCAACGCCACTTTTGGCAAAGTTGCCATAAATGATACATTTAAAAAATCATTGTGATGAATATCAATTCGGCTTAATAATTTTTGCCAATTAGGATTATCATTCATCATCTGATATTCACAAAATAACAGCAAAGCAATCATGGGATTTTGCTCAATCATCACAACGTTTGCCCCAGAACTTGCAATTATCAAACCATCATGACCAAAACCTGCCGTGCCATCTATCACACGCATCTGAGCATCTGGTTTGCACGCCTGCAAAATCAGCTCAGACTTTCGCCCCGCAGTTACGATACGTTTAGTCAAACTTTGCCAATTTAAATAAGATTTAACAATGCCGCCATTATCCACCTTAATTAACATGGGGATATTTTTGATGATGGCGATGATGGGTGTGGTTGGATGATTACGCACAAAAACACTGACAAATTTATCACTCAGCTTATTGAGCATATAAAATGATAAAGCCAAGTTTAGCCCTTGCTCATCATTAATCACTTGTAATTTATCAAAAATGGCTTGGTCGTTATCAGTACCGATAACAAACACCGTCATATTTTGCTGATGTAGCATACACACCATCAACCTGAAATTTGATAGCCAAACACAAAATACGCCAGCAGTACAATCACCCCTGTAACAATCCGCAAATAGGCAAAAATCATAAAGTCTTTTTTGGAAACCCACGCCACCATAAAGCGGATACACAATAGCGCCACAATAAACGACACCACCGTTCCCACGCCCAAAATCGCCCAATCTTGGGAAGTTTGCAAAGCGTCTTTTTTATCAAGCAAATCTAATAATGCTGCCCCCACAATCACAGGAATGCCCAAAAAAAATGAAAACTCAGTCGCTGCCTTACGAGACGCTCCAAACCACAACGCTCCGATGATGGTTGAACCAGAACGGCTTGTGCCGGGGATTAGAGCAAGGCATTGAGCCAGTCCGATTTTCAGTGCCATTTTAAAGTCAATGTGTTCGGCTTCTTGGGCTTTGATGGGGCGTGGGTGTTTTTCCACATACATAATCAGTATCGCCCCAATGATAAGCATGGTCGCCACCACCAAAGGGTGAAACAACACCCCTGTGATATAATCTTTCATGGTAAAACCCACCAACATGACAGGCACGGTGGCAATGATGAGTGCCACGCCAAGCCCGCGTGGATTTGCCATGCCGTCAGCCTTGCCTGTGATTAACCCCATAAATGCTGTCCACAGTCGCCCCCAATAATCATAAATAACCGCCAAAATCGCCCCCAACTGGATAAAGACAATGAATAAATCACGTTTATCTTTGTTCCAAAAATCCATCATGTCTGCTGATAAAATGAGATAACCCGTGCTAGAAATGGGTAAAAATTCAGCAATGCCTTCAACAATGCCCATGATGATGGCTTTAATCAATAATAAAATATCCATAAGGTCAGCTTTGAATTTGGTGTGATTTTTATTGGTTGGTCTGATGGGTGGGATTATTTTTGCCTTGCTCTGCAAGTGTTTTCCAAGCATTATGACGCAAATATACAGGCAAAGCGTGTTCGGCTGTTACCGCTTCACCTTTGATAAACAAAGGATAAGCAAGGCGTGCGATGTGCTGGGCGGTTGGTTGTACAACCATTTTTTGAGCATTTGTTTGCACCAAATCCACCCCATCACCCACAACCATGTCCGCTTGTACTACGCCGTCATAATCTAACAGATACTCATCTTTGCTAATCAGCGTGCCATTATCAATGATAAAATCGCCTGCATAAACTTGATTTTGACGTGCGTCCATTACCGCCGTGATGGTCATATTTTGTTCTTTTTGAGCGCTCTGCTCATACGCCATATATGCCAGTGTCATCAAGCTAGATACACCAACACAAGGTGAGTTGTTGGCAATTGACAATGCCTGTACAACCGCAGTATTGATACGAATGCCACTAAATGCCCCCGGTCCACGGTTAAACGCCCAAACACCCACATCAGATAAATTAATATTTGTCTCTTTCAAAGCATTATCTAGCATGGATAAGATAATCTCTGTCTGTCCACGTCCGCCTGCCACCGTCTTGGTATAAATCACATCATCGCCCTGCAAAATGGCGATGGAACATTGGTCAAAAACCGTATCAAAGGCAATCAAAATGGGGGAGTTTGTCATAGCGGTTAAATATCAAAATGGCTATCATAACATAAAGCCAAAATCAGATAAAGCATAATTTATCAGCAAAAACACCAATAAAAACACCGCCCAAAAGCGGTGTCATCTACCAAAATGTCATTAAAAACGCTTTTTAAACTTACCGCCCATCGCATGATTGGCGTTTTGCAGCTCATTCATCTTTTTGCGAATTTCATCTTCGCTCATGTTCAGATTAATGCTACTTGGGTCCAGCCCCATGGCATGTATGTCATTTGCCATTTTTGCAAAATCCTGCTTGCCATGCTGATTGTTGCCGCCAAACAACGGTCCACCACCGCCTGACATGCCCTTAGTCAAACCTTGTACTGCTTTCATCATCTTGGCAATACCGTCAGGACGGCTTATCATTTTCATCATTTTTGCCATCTGTTTGTGTTGTTTTAACAAAGCATTGACATCTTGAATTTGCTTGCCTGAACCAGCTGCGATACGGCGTTTACGGCTAGGTGTGATTTTATCAGGGTTTTGACGTTCAAAAGGTGTCATGGAGTGAATCAGTGCCTCCATCTCTTTGACACGCTCCTCTGGTTTGGCTTGTGCTAAGGCGTCTTGGATATTGGCTCCACTCATGCCCGGCATTTTATCCAAAAATCCTGCCATGCCCCCCATGTTTTTCATTTGTTGAAATTGATTTAATAAATCATCTAAATCAAACTCACCGCCCTTTTGGATTTTTTTTGCCATGCGTTCGGCTTGTTCACGGTCAATTTTATTTTCAACCTCTTCCACCAAACTTAGCACATCACCCATGCCCAAAATTCGCTGAGCAATACGTTCAGGGTGGAACATCTCAAGAGCTTCTAGCTTTTCACCACGCCCCAAAAACTTAATCGGTTTACCTGTAATGGCTCGCACCGATAATGCCGCCCCACCCCGAGCATCGCCATCAGTTTTGGTCAAAATCACACCCGTCAAAGGTAAAGCATCATTAAACGCTTTGGCAGTATTGGCAGCGTCCTGACCTGTCATGCTGTCCACCACAAACAAAGTCTCAGTAGGAGCAACCGCTTCTGTGAGCTGCTTAATCTCTGTCATCATCTCTTCATCAATGGCAAGGCGACCTGCGGTATCAATGATAAGAATGTCGGCAAATTTGATTTTAGCTTCTTCAATGGCACGTTTGGCAATGTCAATGGGGTTTTCACTGATGCTAGATGGCACAAACATCGCTCCGACTTGATTTGCCACAAATTCAAGTTGATTGATGGCAGCAGGTCGGTACACGTCTGCTGAGACAAGCATGACTTTTTTCTTTTGTTTTTCTTGTAAAAATTTGGCAAGCTTACCAGCAGTGGTGGTTTTACCCGCCCCTTGCAAACCTGCCAGCAAATAGACCACGGGTGGCTTACCTGTCATTTCTAAGGCTTGGTTTGCCGAACCCATCATCTCCGTGAGTTCATCATAAACAATTTTAACAAAAGCCTGACCAGGGGCAAGCTCTTTTAGCACTTCTTGACCAAGTGCCTGCTCTTTGACACGAGCCACAAAATCACGAGCCACACCCAATGCCACGTCAGCTTCCAAAAGTGCCATACGCACTTCACGCAAAGTATCTTTGATGTTATCTTCGGTCAATGTTGCTTGACCTGACAGTTTGTGCAACGTACCTGATAGGCGTTCAGTTAAGGTATCAAACATGAGTCTTCCAAAATCATTGATAAAAATTTGGGTTATTTTATGCTAATTTTAAAAATTATGCTATTATTATCGCATATTATTGTCTGCTTTATTTACCTTATGGTTGCATTTTTTGTACCAATTTGACCAACAAAGGGGCTTTTGTGTTTGTCTTATATTTATGTAGCATACTGATTTATGCAGGGGTAGGTTTACATCTGTATCATGCTTTGCTCAAAGAAAAATCCATCAAAAAAGCCCCCACACTTACCATGCTGACACTCGCCATCATCTTGCATGGTATGGTCTTAACACCCCAAATCATCACGCTTTATGGGTTAAATTTTAATATTTTTAACGCCCTAAGTTTGACAGGGATATTTTGTGCGATATTTTTTGTGCTGTTTAGTTTGTATCGTCCGATTTTAAGCTTGGGCGTACTTGCTGTGCCAACCGCCATCATTGGCATGAGTTTTGGACAATTTGGACAAGCCCCCTACCAACCACTCACCAACATGAATTTGGGCTTACAAAGCCATATTTTACTGTCTTTTGGGGCGTATTGCGTGTTGCTGATGGCGTTTGTACAAGCGGTTTTATTGAAACTGCAAATCCGAGAGCTTAAACGCAAAACTCGTCAGCGTTTTTGGGTGAGTAAATTACCAAACTTACAAAGCATGGAAAGTTTATTGTTTGATATGATTTTGATGGGTTTTGTGCTACTTAGTCTGGCACTTGGTTTGGGACTGATGGCAACTTATAATGTCCTAGAACAACACATCGCTCACAAGCTGTTTTTTAGTGCATTATCTTGGTTGGTATTCGGCGTGTTTATCATTGGGCATTATAAACAAGGCTGGCGGGGGAATCGTGCCGCCAACTTTACCATTTATGGTTTTATCCTGCTTGCGATGGGGTTTTTAGGCTCAAAAACTGTAATGGAATTAATATTATCCTAAGCCAATTAAATAAGCTTTTGCACACAAGCACTTAGTGTTTGCGTAACCGCCTTAGTAACAATCCGTGGACGTGCTGAACTGTCAATGACCGCCTGACCAATTTCATTCATGCTGACACTTTTTATCGCTTCATCTGCCACACAGCCACACACTTTATCTTCCAGTTTATTTTTTTGAACATCACTCATCAACAACGCCACCATTTGATAAGTTTTGTTGTCATTAAGTTCACTGCGACATTTTTTATCCACCGCTTCGGTAAATAACTGTGTGCTGACATCGCCCAAAAAATTACCATCTGTACTGGCACAACCCGTTAAAAACAAAGACGTCATCAATGCCATTGTTGCTAATTTTTGCATAAAATATCCCAGATTTTGATTAAATACTACTCATCTACAATACCGACAAACTCCGCTGACAAGACCTTAGCCAAATCATCAGGAGCGATTGCGATATCTAGCCCACGCCGACCGCCACTGACATACATGGTATCAAGTTGTTTGGCACGTTCATCAATGACCGTCTTTAAACGCTTTTTTTGAGCAATGGGGCTAATGCCACCCACAATATAGCCTGTGATACGCTCAGCATCGGCAGGATTTGCCATCACCAATTTTTTCACATTCACGGCAGTTGCCATCTTTTTTAGATTAAGTGTGTTTTGTACTGGCAAAATCGCTACAAAGCACTGTTTACCATCAGTAGTCAGTAAAGTTTTAAACACTTCATCAGCAGATAAGCCTAGCTTCTCACACGCTTCCAACCCAAAATTGGTGTTATTGGGGTCATGTTCATACTCATGAACACTATGGGCAATGTTTTGCTGTTTTAGCAGGCGAATGGCAGGGGTCATGGTTTGCTCTTGTCTTGGTTTTCGCTTGACATTGTGGCAATGTTTGGTTGTCTTGTGGTGCACGTTGCCATCGCACCTGTTACCACACCACTAATGGCTTTGGTGTCTATGCTGCCTTCTTTAAGAAAGCTTGATAATTTATCTTGGCTTAAATTTGCCTTTAATTCATCAGCCGTACAGCCACACAAATTTACTTTTTGCCCTTCTGTCAGTACCAAATTGGCAAAGGCTTCATTGTTTTGTAATTGATTTTCACACTCGGTTTGTACTGCATTAGCAAACATATTGACACCAATGTCAGTGATGTTTTCTACACCAAGATTTTTGGCGGTTTGCTGAATGTTTGGGTCGTTGCAAGCAGTTAAAATCAGTAAAGACACAACAAAGAATGACTTAATTTTCATCAGCTCACCTATTTAATTGGCATCAAAGGCTGCACCACATCAGCGTTTTGGGCACGATGACGCAAATAATGGTCAAGTAGGACAATTGCTAGCATGGCCTCAGCAATCGGCGTGGCTCGCACACCCACACAAGGGTCATGGCGACCTTTGGTGATGACCTCCACAGGCTCACCTTGTAGGTTAATGGTCTTGCCTTTGGTGGTGATACTGGCGGTTGGTTTTAGGGCGATTGCCACACGAATGGTTTGACCGCTACTAATCCCACCCAAAATCCCGCCTGCATGATTTGCCAAAAAACCATCAGGGGTCAGCTCGTCCTGTGCTTCATGACCAAACTGCTCCGCCACGGCAAAACCATCCCCAATCTCCACCGCCTTGACGGCATTGATACTCATCATTGCATGAGCAATATCAGCATCTAGCCTATCAAATACTGGCTCGCCCAAACCCACTGGCACATTTTCAGCAAAAATCTCGAGCTTCGCCCCACAACTGGTGCCTTGCTCTCGTAAAGAGGTGATGAGTTTTTCAAAACGGAGTATGGCGTTTTCATCACCACAAAAAAACGGATTTTGATTGACCAGCTCCCAATCTAATTTTTCCGCCTTTTCATTGCCGATTTGCGTTACATGACCACGAATGACGATACCGAGCCGCTCTTTTAAATACTTTTTGGCAATCGCCCCTGCCGCCACACGCATGGCAGTTTCACGAGCAGAAGAACGCCCACCGCCCCGATAATCGCGAAAGCCATATTTCATGGTATAAGTATAATCGGCGTGATTGGGGCGAAAGGTGCTGGCGATGTTGCCGTAATCTTTGGATTTTTGGTCGGTATTGCGAATGAGTAGCCCGATGGGTGTGCCTGTGGTTCGCCCTTCAAACACCCCAGAGATAATCTCCACCACATCATCTTCACGGCGTTGGGTAGCAAATTTAGACGTGCCGGGTTTGCGTCTGTCAAGTTCAATTTGCAAATCCGCTTCACAAAGTGGCAGATTGGGTGGCACACCATCCACAATCGCCATCAACCCCACACCATGCGATTCGCCACAGGTGGTTACTTTAAACAGTTGTCCTATTGTATTGCCTGCCATGATTGTCCTTTATGATTTAAATGCCAATGGAAACATCACCACTTGACGTACTTGACTGCCTTCATCGTGCTGTTTTTCATAAAAAGGCGTGCCTGCAAGCACCACTTCACCTTCATATTCATAAACGTTTGATTTAGGATTGTTAAATAAGAGTACGGTAACACCATTGGTCCTTGATTGTGCCAAAGTTTTGTTTTGGCCAAAATCAATGTCTTGGTCGCCCTTCAAGCCCATACCCGTATAAAGTAGCTTATCATCTTGCCAACGGTCTTGATAAACACTGTCTTTTTTATGAATTAAAATCAGCAGATTGTTTTTAAGGCTACGCCGCATACCGCCAGAATTAGAGACACCAAACTTTTCCATCAACTCAGCATTGGTAAAAATGGTGCCAATTTTGATAGAAGCCATTTCTATCATAACTCACCTTTTACCCGCACCACTTGTTTTTTAAACTCATCTCGATACTCCAAAAGCTCATCACAAGTCATGGCAAACACACCACTGCCGCCCTTTTCAAAATTCAGCCAGTCAAACTGTATCTGTGGATAGGCTTGACGAAGCGCCCATTCGCTCTCGCCCACTTCACATACCAAAAGTCCATCACGGGTCAGATAATCAGGAGCGTGATACAAAATCTGATGTACCAAATCCAGCCCATCTTGTCCTGCGGCCAAGGCATGCTCTGGCTCATGCAAAAACTCAGGGGGCAACTCCGCCATAATCGCTGCATCCACATAAGGCGGATTGGTAACAATCAGCTCGTACTGATTTTCAGCAGGTAATTTTTCAAACAAATCACTTTGTAATAAATTGACCTGATGGGCAAGCTCATGATGTTCCACATTGGTCCATGCCACTTCTAGGGCATCTTTATCAATATCAATGGCATCAACATTGGCATCTAAAAACTGTGCCGCCAACGCAATGGCGATACAGCCTGAGCCAGTACACAAATCCAAAATCCGCTCAGGGGGCGACAGTTGCATCTCTGGCAAACCATGAACAAAAAATTCGCTCTTTTTGCTGTCGTCCACATCAAAATAAGGATAAAATTTTTGGTTAATCAGCTCAGCTATCGGTGAACGTGGAATGAGTACTCGCTCATCCACGTAAAAAGGCATGTTGCAAAAATATGCCAAATTTATCAAATAACTCAAAGGCTTACGCTGAATGATACGTTCTGATAACAAGGTCAAAACTGCCTGTTTTTCACCATCAGTCAAACGACAATCCAAAATTTGCTCATCTGCTGACCAATCTAAGGATAAGGTATGTAGCACAATCGCTGCCGCTTCGGCAAACTCGTCCGTGGTACCTTGGGCAACCACCACATCATATTGACGCAGTTTGCTGACACAAAAACGGATAAAATCACGAATGGTGCGTAAATTTTGTCCTGCTTCGTCAAGCTCAGCGTACAGCTCATTCATCTGCGATTGACTTAATTTACCATCTTCTAAACACTCGTCTTGAAACTCATCGCTAAACTGGTGCGTATCTGACATGATATTCTCTAAATGACACAAAATAAAACTCCCATTATAAAGAAAAATATCCAATTTTTAAACCAATTTTTAAACCCCATCAGTTAATTTCATCAGCAAAAATGTTTTTAAGACAGAATATTGCTATAATAGTGCAGTTTGAACCCAAATAAGAGCATATTATGAACGATAAACTCCCTTTTTGTTTGCCCAATGACATCACGCCGCAGATTTTTTTGGCAGAATATTGGCAAAAAAAACCACTTTTAATTAAACAAGGTTTGCCTGCATTGGTGGGTATGTTTGAGCCAACAGACGTGCTAGATTTGGCAGTACAAGAAGGGGTATCAGCTCGGCTCATCACCCAAAAAGATGGTAATCCTAATGAGTGGACACTTAAAAACTCACCGCTTAGTGAACATGACCTGCAAAACACGCCAAAACTTTGGACGATTTTGGTACAAAACCTAGAAGCATGGTCGCCAGAGCTGGGGGAATTATGGCAAGCCTTTGATTTTATCCCTAAATGGCAACAAGATGACATCATGGTGTCGGTTGCTCCTGTGGGTGGCTCGGTGGGGGCTCATTATGATGAATATGACGTGTTTTTGGCACAAGGTTATGGGCAAAGACGCTGGCAACTGGGCAAAATGTGCGATGAAAACACGCCATTTGTGGAAGGTCAGCCCATTCGCTTGCTTGATGATATGGGCGAGCTGATTTTTGATGAAGTGCTAGAAGCAGGCGACGTGCTTTATGTGCCACCACGCCTTAGTCATCATGGTATTGCTCAAAATGACTGTTTGACCTTTTCTTTTGGTTTTCGTCGTCCCAATATGGTGCAGATTTTAGATGAAGTGGCGGACGTTGCCACAGGTGAGCAGTCGCTATTTTCGCCATTGACTCTGCCCCAAGCCCTACAAACCAATGCCTATGAGCTTAGCCATGAGAGCATTTTGGCAATCAAAAATAAGCTGATTGACTTACTCAACTCTGATAAAGGCAACACCATCATCACCCAAGCCATCAGCGAGCTGGTCAGCAAACGCCAATATGAGATGATTGCTTTTGAAGATGAGCTTAGTTCTGATGAGCTAAGCGAACGCCTACAAAATGGTGAATGCTTGATGATAAATCCTGCCAGTCGTTTTGTTTTGCAAGATGACAACTGGTACATCAATGGTGAAAACGTGTACTTTACTGATGATGAGCGTTTACTCATCACACGCTTTACCAATAATGATGCAATTTTGTTTGATGATTTGACTGATGACTTGTTGATGAGTGCTGCCACTTGGCTAAATGAACATTGGCTGATTTTAATTTAAATCAACTTGTAAAAATAAGGCGTGTTATCATGAGCATGATGACCACTTTATTAGTTCATGGCAAATAAAACATTCACAAATTTCTACTGTAATAATTGGGTAAATTTAGTTAAAATTTTGCTAAAAAAACTCACTGATTTAGTAAATTTGTTACCACCAAAGCCTGCTATAATACGCCATTAACTTTTAGGAAATCTCAATGAAACAATCAGAACATGGTATCAGTATGTTAAAAATCCTGCCGTGGATTATGGTGTTTGCCCTAGCAGGACTGTTGGCGTGGGTTGCCCAAGACCCTAAAAAAAATGGTGATGAATTACAAAGTTATCTACCCCAAGAATTACATGTCCGCACACCACCCAACGAAAACACCCAAGAACCTGCACAACAAATAGACAAAACTGACACATGGCAACCCATCATAGACACCCAACCAAAAATCAACCCTGACACGCCTGCTCCCATCAACTCCTATCACGATGCGGTGAGCCGTGCATCTGTGTCGGTGGTAAACATTTACACCACCCAAAAAGCATCAAGTATTTACGCCCATGACCCTGTGTTACAGCAGTTTTTTGAATACTATGGGCAAGGTCAAGAACACAGTGAAGGAACAAGCAGTCTTGGCTCTGGGGTGATTGTTTCCGAAGATGGCTATATCGTAACCAACGCCCACGTCATAGAGCGAGCTCACGAGATTGTCGTGGCATTGGCAGATGGCAGAAAAAGCAAGGCAACTGTGGTTGGCAGTGATACCGACAGTGATTTGGCAGTGATAAAAATCGCTTTGGATAATCTGACGCCCCTTGCCTTTCGTAAAGATGCCATTAATGTGGGCGATGTGGCACTTGCCATTGGCAACCCCTTTGGCGTGGGTCAAACCGTTACCCAAGGCATCATCTCTGCCACAGGACGTGCTGGGCTTGGCATTAGCACGTTTGAAGATTTTATCCAAACTGATGCCGCCATCAACCCCGGCAACTCTGGCGGTGCCTTGGTAGATGCCAACGGAGCTTTGGTAGGCATTAACACAGTCATTTATTCACGTTCTGGTGGCTCTATGGGCATTGGTTTTGCCATTCCCACCAGCATTGTTGAGCAGGTCATGAACAGCTTAATTACACATGGTAAAGTCAGTCGTGGTTGGCTAGGTGTCGGTCTTGCTCCCACACCGATTAACCCAACCGATTTAACCAAACATAACGGCGTTACCATTGCCAACGTCATGCCAAATGGTCCTGCTGATAATGCTGGCATTAAAGCAGGTGATGTCATCATCTCTATTGATGGTGTTCAGACCACCGACCCAAATACTTTAGTTGGCATTGTATCCAAAAAATCCCCCAACAGCACCTTAAACACCATGATTTTAAGAGACGGTGTAGAACAAACCCTGTCCATTACTGTGGGTGAACGCCCCACTCAGCAAACCGTCCAAGCCCCCACCCAAAGACAGCTCACCCCCCAAGAGTCTGAACGTCTCAACGAGCTACTTCGTCATCTGCAAGGACGCTAAACCAAAAAGGGCAAATTCGCCCTTTTTTAACATCTCATCATTTAGTCGCCAAAATAACTGGCAAAGCACACATTTGATTTGACATTTGGCAGAATATTGGCAGGTATAATTAGCAGACATAAGTTGCTTTTTTTCTTAAAATTTACTTCAAACCAATTGCACCAAACAACACCTTACAACCATTCATCTGATATTTTTGTCAAGTCGTGCTCACAAAGGCACTGAAAATGTTACAAAATATTACCTGATAATGCCAAATGCTCATAAAAATAGCCATTTGATACACTAGCCATCAAATATTTTTATGCTATAATCGCCATCAACAAACGCCTTTTCACACCATATAAAACACACCGATTTTATACAGCTGCTCTGACATAAAGGCGGTTTTGGCGTTTGTGTTAGTGTATTTTTGGTGGTACAATACCGCTCATTTTAGAGAACAAGTGTATATTATGGTTGATGATGTTCAAATCGCCCAAGTGCGAAAGTTTTTATTACTCTTGCAAGACACCATTTGTCATAGCCTAGAAGTTCAAGAAAGCCTAGGTGGCATAGATGGTGCCAGTCATGAAAAATTCATTGATGATGTTTGGGAACGTGCTGAAGGTGGTGGGGGTCGCTCATGCGTTTTGTCAGGCGGTCAAGTCATAGAAAAAGCAGGTGTGATGTTCAGTCATATCCATATGGACCAAATGCCAGCATCTGCCACCGCTCGCCACCCCGCTTTGGCAGGTCAAAAAGCCGAAGCCCTTGGCGTGTCTTTGGTTGTGCACCCCAAAAACCCCCACGTCCCTACCAGCCATGCCAATGTTAGGCTATTTGTTACCAAACCTACTGATGGCAGTGAGCCGATTTGGTGGTTTGGGGGTGGTTTTGATTTGACACCTTTTTATCCTGTTGTTGATGATTGTGTGCATTGGCATAAAGTCGCTCATGAACTGTGCCAAGCTTTTGATGATGATGTTTATCCCAAATTTAAAACATGGTGCGATGAGTATTTTTATCTTAAACATCGGGGCGAATGCCGTGGTGTGGGTGGTTTGTTTTTTGATGATGTCAATACTGACAGCATGGGGTGGGATTTTGATAAGTGCTTTGCATTCATCAAAGCGGTCGGACACGGCTACCTAAAAGCCATATTGCCCATTTTTGACAAAAGACGAAACACCCCTTACACTCCCCATGAACGTGCCTTTCAGCTTTATCGGCGTGGTCGCTATGTGGAGTATAATTTGGTGTATGACCGTGGTACCCTGTTTGGCTTACAATCCAATGGACGCACCGAATCCATCTTGGTGAGCATGCCCCCTTTGGCAAGCTGGGCTTATCGTTATGAGCCTGTGATAGGCAGTCGTGAGTTTGAGCTGACCGATTTTTATCTTAAACCCAAAGATTGGCTCAGTCTTGATAAGGAAAATTGAACAAATACCAAAAATCTGACATTTATTTGATAATTTGTGATTAAATGTAACGTTTAACAGTATTTGTGAAAAATTGATTGAGTGGCTTTGGTGGCTGTGTTATAGTTTAGCGATTTTTAGCCACCAAATAGGGAGCCATATGAACATCAAACACTTGATGGCTATTACTTTTATTGCCATGACACTTACTGCCTGCGGGGGAGACAAAGGGACAGACAGCCAATCTGACAGCGTAAAAGCTCGCCAAAATCTCATGCAAGATTGGCGTGGAGCGAACGACATCATGAAAGGTATGATGGAAAACCCCGCCACTTTTGATGCTGCCACCTTTAAAGAGCAAGCCAACTTCATCAACGACAGCAACCAAGCCATGTGGTCGCATTTTGCAGATGCCAACGCCAAAGGCAAATCCCAAGATGCTGTATGGACAGATGCCCAAGGTTTTGCTGACAAAAAAGATGCCTTTATGACCGCCAGTGCCAACTTAGCCGTACAAGCAGACACCGCCAAGACCGCCGCCGATGTAGAACAAGCATTCGGTGCAATGGCAGAAAATTGTGGCTCATGCCATAAGGCTTATAAACAGTAAGTTTAACCAAATAAAACACGGTGTCATGACCGTGTTTTATCAGCGTGTTTAAATTTATGCCTTTTTAATGCCAAGCACATCAAGCAGTGCCTGCGTACTAGATGACAAGGTCAAGGCAGGATTAATCACAATGCCCAAATGACGAGACAGCTCCACATCATCTTTCATGTCAATTTTTACCAAATCTTGGTTGATGAGTGTCTCTGGCAGTACCGACCAGCCCAGCCCCACCGAAACCAACATGCGAATAGACTCCAAAGGATTGGTATTCATCGTTGCGTATGGGTGCAGGCTATGTTTGGCAAATTCTGCCAAAGTAATTTGACTGGTAAAGGTATCAGCAGAAGGCAAAATGGCAGGACAACGAGCCAGTTTTAATAAACTAACATCTGACTCTTTTGCCAAAGGGCTAACCACACCTGTTACAAAATATAGTGGGTCAGACCACAAAGTATGATAAGACAATCGCCTATCAAAAGTTGGTGGCAAAGTCAAAAAGGCAAGTGATACCAAACCTTCTATCACCGCCTTATGAGCCGTCTCGCTGTCCATAAACTGCACTTCCAACTGTACCGCAGGATATGTCTGTATGAACTGTTTTAAGACAATGGGCAGATGATGTAATCCGATATGATGGCTGGTACCAATAATGAGCTTGCCTGTGGCGACTTCCTTAGAATACAGCAGATTTGCCTTACACGTTTCGTATTCTTCTAGCCATTTTTTGGCATAAGGCAACAGCTCATAAGCCGAACTGGTTGGCGTAATCCCTCGCCCCACCCCATCAAAAAGCTTGCTACCAAACTCATCTTCTAAACTTTTAATGCGTTTTGAGACGGCAGGCTGAGTTACACAGAGTTTTTCAGCAGCAGCCGAGATGCTCTTGGTCTGCATGACGGTCATAAAAGTAGCCAAATTAATCGTATTCATACATCGTTCATCATCAAAACTCATTATTTGTTCAATTTTAGCAAATTTTTTGTTATTATTTAACACTTTTTCTGAAAAAAATTGCTACAATGCCAACACAACATCGCCAAAATCCTGCACATTTTCCCACTTCTTCGCCCACGCCATCCGTGATTGAAAAACTGACGGTTGCTTTAATTGGTGTTTTTGCATTTTTACAAGTTTATTCAGTACAAGCCATTTTGCCTGTATTGATGAGCGACTTAAATGCCAGTGAAGTCAAAGCAGGTCTATCTGTTGGGGCAACGGTCATGGCAATTGCACTGATGTCGCCTTTTACAGGCATGCTTTCGGACGCTTTTGGTAGAAAACGCTTTATTGTCGGGTCGCTACTGCTTTTAGCCATACCTACCGCACTGATTGCCCTAAGTAGCTCCATAGACAGCTTAATCCTATGGCGGTTTTTGCAGGGGTTGGCAGTGCCAGGGATTACAGTGGTGCTGATTGCCTATATTGGTGAAGAATACAGCGACAATCTGGCAGTCATGATGAGCCTATATGTGATGGGAACGGTGCTTGGGGGATTTTTGGGGCGGTTTTTGGGCGGTCATTTACATGACTTAATCGGTTGGCGATGGGCGTATGGCGTGATGGCGATTTTGACCATTGTTGGTATGTTGTGGGTCATGAAAGGACTGCCAAACTCCAAAAACTTCACCAAAAGCAAAAACTTTCATGTTGCCTTTGCCACCTTATTATCCCACACAAAAAACCGCCACGTACTCAGTGCTTGCTTGCTTGGTGGTTGTGTTTTATTTAGCTTGGTGGGGTGTTTTACTTTTATTAATCTGCATTTGGCTCAAACACCATACCAACTATCAGCGTCCCAACTTGCCAATATTTTTGCCTTATATTTGGTCGGCATGGTCATTACACCTTTATCATCTCGGCTCATCACACGCTTTGGCATGACCAACACCATCATTGGGGCGGTATTATGCTCTATGATGGGGCTATTTTTGACCGCCACCACTCCTTTATGGCTCATCATCTTGGGCTTGACCATCATGTCATCAGGGGTATTTATTACCCAATCTGCCACCATCAGCTATATCGCCAGCCACGTCAAACAAGGTCGCTCATTAGCCTCAGGGTTGTATTATATGGGATACTATGGTGGGGGCAGCGTGGGGGCGTGGCTTTGTGGCATCGCTTATGCACAGGGACAATGGCATTACACGCTGATGACCATTGCTTTGGTACAAATTTTTGCCTTATTGATTGTGATACTGCTTATGAAAAAAGCCATTTGATGAGCAACCACTATTTTGCCCTTTTTTTGGGTAAATCTGCTAAAATAAAGGGTTTTTGATAATTTATAATCATCATGTCTTTATTTTCGTATTTTGAGAAACGTCTTAATCCCTATCCTGCCAGCCCCATGCCTGCCAATAAAAACGGCTTAATGGCTTTTTTTTGGGCGTGCACCGATGGGGCTAGGGGTTGGATTTTTTTGCGTATCATCATCTCTATTTTTTTGGGCATATTTGGTTCGTTGTTATTTGCATGGGTTGGCGATGTCGTGGATTGGCTGACCATTTATACCCCCCAAACACTTTTGCCTGCCAAATCCCAAGAAATCACGTTTATTTTGGGATTGTGTTTGCTTGCCGTTTTTGTGGAATTTTTTGGCAATCTTATCCGCTTTCAGGTTCTACAAGGCGTGCTGCCCATGCGACTTCGCTGGTGGTTTCACAAACACATGCTGGGTCAGTCCATGCAGTTTTATCATGATGAATTCTCAGGACGTGTTTCTGCCAAAGTCATGCAAACCGCCCTATCGGTGCGTGATACCATCATGACAATGGCAGAGATGGTGTCGTTTGTGCTGGCCTATCTGATGACCAGTGGCGTGATTTTGTTCAGATTGGATTTTTGGCTGTTTCTGCCGTTTTTGGGGTGGCTGATTTGCGTGGTCATTATCATGAAGTTTTTTTTGCCACGCCTGCGACAAACCGCCAGTAACCAAGCAGATGCCCGAGCTTTAATGACAGGGCGTATCACCGATGCTTATGCCAACATCGGTGCAGTAAAGCTGTTTAGCCATTCAAATCGTGAACTTAAATACGCCAAATCCGCCATGCAGGATTTTATGAGCACCGTGCATGCCCAAATGCGGTGGGTTTCTATTTTGGGTACCACCACTGAAACACTCTCGCTTGTCATGATAGTTGGCAGTACCGCCATTGGTATGTATCTGTGGCTCATCGGTCAGGTCAGTGTTGGGGCGATTGCTGTTGCAGGGGGGATTGCCTTGCGTTTAAAAGGCATGGTACAGTGGATTATGTGGGAGATGGCAAGCTTATTTGAGCAAATTGGCACCGTTCAAGACGGCATGAAAACACTCACCACGCCCCACGCCATTACCGACAAAAAAGACGCACGACCACTTGTGGTCAGTCAAGGAAAGATTGATTTTTATGGTGTGGCTTTTAATTATGGCAAAGATGATAAAACAATACAGCTTTTTAATGATTTTAACCTACACATCAAAGCAGGTGAAAAAATTGGCTTAGTTGGGAGAAGTGGCTCGGGCAAATCTAGCCTTGTCAATCTACTGCTAAGATTTTATGATGTGAATCACGGCAAAATCAGCATTGATGACCAAGACATCAGCACCATCACTCAAAATTCCTTGCGTGAACAAATCGGCATGGTTACCCAAGATACCGCTCTATTACATCGCACAGTGCGTGAAAACATCGCCTATGGCAAACCTGATGCAACCGATGATGAGATTATCACGGCAGCCAAAAAAGCCCATGCGTGGGAATTTATCCAATCTTTGCAAGACAAACATGGCAATACAGGACTAGATACCCAAGTGGGCGAGCGTGGCGTAAAGCTTTCAGGCGGTCAGCGTCAGCGTATTGCCATCGCTCGGGTTATCCTAAAAAATGCCCCCATTCTCTTGTTAGATGAAGCCACATCCGCCCTAGATAGCGAAATAGAACACGCCATCACCCAAAGTCTTGATATGATGATGGCGGGTAAAACCGTGATTGCTATTGCTCACCGCCTGTCCACCATCGCCAGCCTTGACAAACTGGTGGTGATGGATAAGGGTCAAATCATTGAAATGGGCAGTCATGACGAACTGGTTGCCAAAGGGGGCGTTTATGCCAATCTGTGGGCAAGGCAATCAGGTGGGTTTTTGGGAGAGCTGTCTTAATTTTAACTCATGGACACAAAAAAGGGTATAGACCCTTTTTTATCATTCTGCCCAACCTTGACCATCGATATACAAAACTTCCTTTTTTGGTAGCACATAGCGACAAGGCGAATTTGATTGGGTAAACTGACCGCCCCACTTACGATAGCCTTGGGTATCTAAATGTATTGCACCTGTGGCATAAATCCCCAAACCAAACTGACGATTTTCGCCATTATCTATCCAATACTGACATAATTTGTCCTGAACAGCACTCAACTGCCACGAACCTACCTGATAATTAGGCACCCAAATGTCCATCGCCCCATTGGTAATGTGCTTGCTGGCAGGAGCACCCCCTGCACAACGATTTAACTCAGGACTGCGATACACAGAGCGAATTTGGGTATGAGCTGGCAAAATCCCTGATTTTTTTAGGTCATTATACAACCGAATGGTAGGCACCATTTGATGCCAAAGTTCGCTTGGTGGCACTTGATATGGCTCTGCCCCACATTTTTTCCAAGAGCGGGCAGTGGTCAAAAGTTCATGCATGGGCGGCACATTTTCTTTGCCCAACTGTTTTATCAAAAAATCTTCATACGCTTCGGCGGATTGACGATAATAGTTGCTTTGGTTTAACCACATTTCATAATCTACTCGTGTGCCAACATTTCGCTCTATGTCATGACTGTGGTCGCTGTGGTCTTCTCCTACGTTGCCAACTGTACGCACGATAACACGGCGGTCATCTGTGGTTTGGCTTGGTTGGTTTTCTTTGTCTTTATCAAACAGCCAAGAAAATATGCCCGCCTGAGCTTGACCGCCAAACAATAGTACAGACAACAAAGACACCCTAATGATTACAGATGAGTTTTTTATCATGACAACCCCTTTTTTATATTTTTATGGTGCAAATAGACTACCAAAATGCCCAAAGATGAATTACAATAGACCATTTAGCTACCCATTAAGATGGCTATATTATAACACAAAATACTCAAACTTTCGCCAACTTTCATAAAATCCATGAACACTCAACAATACCGCTTTTCTCGGCACAGTCATCATTTTGTTGGCAGAGACCTAGAACCCACCATTTGGCAACGTTTGCATATTGACCCTTGGCTTGGCATGCTCCTAATCAGCATCTGTTTTATTGGTTTGACCGTATTATACAGTGCGTCCACCCAAGATACTGACATGGTCATGCGTCAAGCGGTCAGTTATGGCATTGCCTTTGTTATCATGTTGGTGATGGCACAGCTCCCCCCAAACTTTTATCGCACATTAACACCAATATTTTATGTGTTAGGTTTGGTATTATTGGTCTTGGTGGAGCTGATAGGTGAAGTGCGTATGGGGGCTCAAAGGTGGATTCGCATTCCCGGCTTTGGTAGTGTCCAACCATCTGAGTTTATGAAACTTGGTATGCCGATGATGTGTGCATGGTACTTATCCAAAAAAGATTTACCCCCCACTCTAAGCACCATTTTTACAACATTAGCCATCATTATTGTGCCTGTGGTGCTTATCGCCAAAGAGCCTGATTTAGGAACGTCTATTTTGGTCATGGCAAGCGGACTGTTCGTATTATTTTTGGCAGGGCTACCTTGGTGGCTCATTGGCAGTGCAGTTGCCGTTTCCGTCCCATTATTGTGGGTGATGTGGAATTTTTTAATGCACGATTACCAAAAAACTCGGGTGATCACCTTGTTTGACCCAGAATCGGATGCTTTGGGCAAGGGCTGGAATATTATCCAATCCCAAACCGCCATCGGTTCAGGTGGCTTGACAGGCAAGGGTTACTTGGAAGGCACACAATCACATTTACACTTTTTGCCAGAAGGTCATACTGACTTCATCATTGCTGCATTTAGTGAAGAGTTTGGTTTGGCAGGTGTATTATTACTCTTGTTCTTTTATGCTTGCTTGCTCATGCGGTCATTTTATATCGCTTTTGTCAATCCTGACATCTATTGTCGATTATTGGCAGGAGCATTGACCATGTCATTTTTTGTATATATTTTTGTTAATATGGGCATGGTCGGTGGCATTTTACCTGTTGTTGGTGTTCCTTTGCCACTCATCAGCTATGGCGGTACTGCGATTATCACGCTGATGGCAGGATTTGGCTTATTAATGTGCATTCATACCCACCAAACAACCACTAATTACTAAATACCTACCTTAAAATCCACAAATCAGTTAGAATAATACTAAGATAAATCTCATCTTGGTATTATTTTTGCATATATTTTCTATCAAAAAAGAAAAAGATGAGTTTACGTTCTTATTTATCTTTAACTTGATTGTAAGTCATTAAAAATACTTGATTGTATTTTTTGACATTTTTTGGTATAAATACATCTTATTTATTTAGGGAATGATAAACTTGATTTTTATCAAAAAAGCCCTACTATAATGATAGATTTGACCAAATGGAACAACTTTTTTAAAGTCAGCTTAGGTATTGAGCGAAGTACACCCATCATCACTGATGATAACCCGAGTTTTTATTGGTTTAGACTTGGGCGGTGTGAAACAAAACCAAGAGGTAATCACCATGAAACAAAAATATAACGCACAATTGTTCGCCATAGCCAGCATTGTGATTGGACTAAATGTATCAACATCAGCCCATGCCGCAGGCTCTAACGGCGATATTGATAAAGTGCTTGGTGAGCTAACTCGCCAACACAATAGCTCATCCAACCTTGTCAAAAACACTCGCCAACCTGCATCATTGGCACTTAGTAGCACCTTGGTAAACCCACCCAAGGCAAATAAAACTGGTGGCAATAACGTCCTAGGTCAGCTAACTGCTGTCGCATCTAGCACAGTAAGCAAATTTAAACAAACTGGCACAGCATCATGGTATGGTCGTCAGTTTCACGGACGCAAAACCACCAGTGGCGAATCTTTTGACATGAATGGCTTTACCGCCGCTCATAGCACCCTACCAATGAACTGCTATATTAAAGTTACCAATAAAGACAATGGCAAATCCGTTGTGGTTAAAGTAAATGACCGTGCTTCTTTTAAGGATAATCGCATACTTGACCTATCTTATGGAGCTGCCAAAGCCATTGGCATGACCCAAAAAGGCACAGGCAATGTCAGCATTGAGCGAGTAGATGCTCCCTGATACATCGCCAGTTCGCTGAATATACCGCAAGTTTCCTTGCGGTTTTTTATTTACATTTATTTAATTTACATAAAAAAGCACCCAAAATAGGTGCTTTTTATCTGATGCATCAATTAGGCATTATCAAAGTTTTCTTGGGCTTTATCCCAATTGACCACATGCCAAAACGCTTTGATATAATCTGGGCGTTTGTTTTGGTATTTTAGATAGTAGGCATGTTCCCACACATCAAGACCAATAATGGGTGTGCCTTCACAGCCTGCCACATCTTTACCCATCAATGGGCTGTCTTGGTTGGCCGTAGAGACCACCGCCAACTTATCACCCTGCTTAACAAGCCACGCCCAACCAGAACCAAAACGAGTGGTGGCAGCCTTTTCAAATTGTTCTTGGAATGCTTCCACTGACCCAAAATCACGCACAATGGCTTCTTTTAGAGAACCTTTTAGCTCTGTGCCTGTTTTTAAAATTGTCCAAAATAGGCTGTGGTTGGCGTGTCCACCTGCGTTATTGCGTACGGCGGTTTGCTTGTCAGCAGGCAACTTGTCAAGATTGGCAATCACTTCTTCGGCTGACTTATCCGCCCATTCTGTGCCTTCTAAGGCAACATTGGCGTTATTGACATATGCTTGATGATGGCGTGAGTGGTGAATTTCCATCGTTTCTTTATCAAAATGTGGTTCAAGAGCATCATAGCTATAACCTAGCTCAGGCAAGGTAAATGGCATGGTAATTCCTTAATAAAATTGTGGGTAAACTAATGACAAATCAATGATTTGCATTTCTAATATAAAGCCAAAAGTAGCAAATTTCAAGCAGATTTTATGCTTTATGCAAAAAATTCTTTAACTGCCTGTTATTTATCAAAATCGCAGTAATCATTTAAATCCGTCTTTTAATCCAACAATCTGATTAAACACAGGATTATCAGCCGTATGCTCCACGCCATCTGCCACAAAGTAGCTTTCACGCTCAAATTGGAATTTTTCATCAGGTTGGGCATTTGCCAAAGATGGTTCAATCACAGCATTCACCACTTGTAACGAATTTGGATTGATGTGTGTTAAAACCCAAAGCGTGTCATCATCAGCAGTTGGATTTTGTGCTTTGACATTGGCGATATGCTCTTCTGTCAGCTCATCATCTTCAAACAACAAATGTTCGTACAATCTGATGGTTGCAGGAACACCAAGGCTTGCTGACACCCAATGAATTACCCCTTTGACTTTTCGCCCTTCTGGGTTGTTGCCCAAAGTTTTGGGGTCAATACTGGCAATAAGCTCGCTCACTTGCCCATTATCATCCACTTGCCAGCTTTCCACTTTTAGAACATAGCTGTTACGCAAGCGAATTTCTAAGTTATTTGGACTTAGGCGTTTATAGCCGTCTGGGGGATTAAGCTCAAAATCTGTTTTATCAATATAAATCTCTTTGGTAAAGGGGATTTCACGCTCACCATTGTCCATATTAGTATTTTTTGGCTGAGTAATCCATAGCACACCATCATCCAAACGAGCTTTGACACTGTCTTTTTTAAGCGTTTCAAAATTTGCCACTGCTTCATCAAAATTACTAATGGTAACTTTTAAAGGACGTAAGACCGCCATGCCACGGTTTGTGGTATTTTCTAGCACATAACGAATGCTAAATTCAAGCTGGCGAAAATCCACCACGCCATCTGCCTTGGACACGCCAATGCGCTGACAGAAGTCTCTTAAGCCTTCGGCAGGATAACCACGCCGTCTCATGCCTGCCACGGTTGGCATACGTGGGTCGTCCCAACCTGAGACCACGCCCATCTCCACAAGACGTTTAAGTTTACGCTTAGACGTCAAAGTATGGTCAAGATTTAAACGACTGAATTCATATTGGTGTGGCGGCACATCAAAACCAATTTTTTGCACCACCCAATCATAAAATGGGCGATGGTCTTCAAACTCCAACGTACACAAAGAATGTGTGATGTTTTCAATGGCATCTGACAATGGGTGTGCATAGTCATACATCGGATAAATACACCACTTATCGCCCGTTTGATGGTGATGAGCGTGCATGACACGATAAATCACAGGGTCTCTCATGTTCATGTTGGCATGATTCATGTCAATTTTGGCACGCAATACCGCCTCACCCTCTTTGTATTTGCCATTTTTCATGGCTTCAAAACGTATCAAGTTCTCATCTATCGTGGCGTTACGTTGGGGAGATGGCACAGATGGCTTGCCAAAACCACCCCGATGTTCACGAATCTCATCAGGTGTTTGAAAATCCACATAAGCATCTCCTTGCTTGATAAGTTGCACCGCCCATTCATACAATTTATCAAAATAATGCGATGCGTAACGCACCTCTCCTGCCCATTCAAAGCCAAGCCACGCCACGTCTGCCTTGATATTATCCACAAAATCTTGTTTTTCAGCAGTGGGGTTGGTGTCATCAAAACGTAAATTGCACACACCCCCAAATTCATCTGCCACACCAAAGTTTAAGCAAATGGATTTGACGTGCCCAATATGCAAATAACCATTTGGCTCAGGCGGAAAACGTGTAACAATACCATTATGCTTACCAGAAGCTAAGTCATCACGAATGATTTGGCGGATAAAGTCGTTTTTCTCAGGTGGATTATTCATGGTGTCAGTCATAAGTTTCTCAAAATTATTGTAAACTTGTTATTTTATCATATTTTTATAATAAATTATGCTGATTTCACCGTATTTTAAGGAAACTTTTCAACAAAAATTTTACTGGTATGATTTTGGTAATTTGTTAATTTTATTTGGTCTTTATGTCCAACTGTCCAAAAACTTTGTTATAATAGGCACGCAAATTCACCCATCAACTGATGAAACATTCACCAAATTTTTATATTAAGGAATCCCTATGGACTTGCCTGTTGTACAATTTGACACCACATACGGTCAAATCACCATTGAGCTAAATGCCGAAAAAGCCCCTGTTACCGTGGCAAACTTTTTGGATTATGTGCAAAGCGGTCATTATGATGGCACGATTTTTCACCGTGTGATTGATGGTTTTATGATTCAAGGTGGCGGTATGGATGCCAACATGAACGAAAAACGCACTGGTACCCCCATCAAAAATGAAGCTGACAATGGTCTAAAAAATGACGTTGGCACCATTGCCATGGCTCGTACTTCTGATCCGCATTCTGCCACCGCACAGTTTTTTATCAATGTAAAAAACAACGACTTTTTAAATTATTCAAGCCCAACACCACAAGGCTGGGGCTATGCCGTTTTTGGTAAAGTTACCGACGGCATGGATGTGGTCAATCAAATTAAAGGCGTGGCAACAGGTCGTTATGGTTATCATTCGGACGTACCTAACGAGCCGATTGTGATTAACTCTGCCAAAATCATCAAACAATAATCCAAAAACCGCCTCACAAAGGCGGTTTTTATCAATCATATCAAGATTTTAGCCCCATGGCGTAGCTTGCCACCAAAGGTTTGATGCCGGGAATCTTGTCAAAGGCTATCAGCCCAACATTGCGAGCAAACTTCATCACAGGATTGGGGTTTGTAAAACTTCCCACCACGGTATCACAAAAATGCACCACGCGTTTTTGGTCCTTTTGGCGTGCCACTTCATACGCCAACAAACGACTTTGGTCGCCAAAATCAAAACGACCCATCCGACCTTGCTCACTATGAGTTTTTAATACATCACCAAGCATATTTGCCAATGCATGAGCATCTCTTAGACACAGATTAAACCCTTGCCCTGCCACAGGGTGCAAAGTATGAGCCGCATTGCCCATCAGCACGCAACGCCCAACGACTTGGCGTGTTGCCAGCACTTTTGACAATGGGTAAGCACCACGCCTGCCCGCTTTGATAAAGGTGCCTGCATCATCACCAAACACGCTTTGCAAAGTGGCTAAAAAATGCTCATCATCTTGCAGATAACGCTGCTCTTCGCCTTTTGGGCAGATAAACACCACTGAACGGCGATGGCTTTGATGGTCATCTACCATCTCATCAAGCAAAGGCAATAATGCCAAAGGTCCTGCACTGCTAAATTTTTCAATGGCAAGATGTTGATGGGGTTTGTCAGTTTGTACCACGCCCACAATACCCACCTGACAATAATCATGAACTTTGGTTTTGACACCAAGTAACTGACGAATGGGTGAATTTTGACCATCGCACGCCACCGCCAACGGTGCTTCTATCAACGATACGTTGCAATTATCTGTGGTTTGCTGACCAACTTTGCAAGCACGCACCGTTACAGATGTGTTATCTTGGGCAATGTCTGTTACTTGTGTGCCATCAAGAAGCGTAATAAATTCACTGGCTCTCACCGACTGCAATAATTGCCTGCCAAGCCAAGCATTTTCCATCACAAAACCAAAACTCTCCACGCCTTCTGCGTTTTTATCTAAGGTGGCTCGTCCAAAGCTGCCCAACTCACTAATCAGCACACCATCAATACGGCAAGCGTGATTTTCAAGGTGTTGCCACAATTTAATCTCTTGATAAATCTGCACACTACGCCGAGACAAGGCAGTGTTGCGACTGTCCAAATAATGCTGACGTTTGGTGTCTTGGTCTGGGGCGATGGCAGGATAGCTAACCGTCTCAATCAACGTGCTATAAATCCCCCGATAAGCCAACAACAACGCAAAAGACAATCCGACATGACCGCCACCGATGATGATGACGTGGTTTTGAGTATTAGGTTTGATGGGTGTGATAGGCATGATGGTTTTTACAAAAAAAATAAGAGAGCATTTACCAAAATATTTTTGTTTAAACATAAAAAAACACAACTTTTTCAAATCCACTCACCAAAGCAAGTTTGACATAGAAAAAGAAGTTTATTCTTTGTGTTTAAATGGGCATTTATGGTTTTAACCACAAATCACTCACTTATAAATACCTGATAAAGTTTTGATGTATGCCAGCTCCAACATAAGGCTGAGCAATATTTAAAATTCATAATTATATCAATAATTCTTCTGCTTGAAAAATACACCCATACTAAAAAAAATGCCGTTAATCCTATATTTATCATCTGTCATCTTGGCTTGCCATGACTTGCCAAAATATCAACTTTAAATCAAGAATAAAATCTATTTTAAAATATAATAATTTGTATTTACAAATAAGAATATCTTACTCATCTCAACTTTTTTGGAAACCTTACAATAATGACAAATCGAATGTAAATTTTGCCATAAATAACGCCTTTAATGAAAACTATCGACCACACGCACAACGTGCTGGCGAAACCACACTTGTAGGAGCAGGTCGTGATTTTCGTGTGGGTGTCAATTTTACCTACTAAACTCAATGTCCAAAAAGTCCGTCATGATTGACGGATTTTTTTGTCTGATAAATTCCCATTTGTTTGATAAAATGGTAGAATAATTCCTTTTGGGACGTTTTTTATTGCTATCTAACGATAAACACCCCACCTTATTCTAGCCAACCGCCAACCCTAGGAAATACTATGCCAACTTATCGCTCCAAAACTTCCACATCCGGTCGCAATATGGCAGGGGCAAGAGCCCTTTGGCGTGCCACCGGCATGACCGATGATGATTTTAACAAACCTATTATTGCCATTGCCAACTCATTTACCCAGTTTGTGCCGGGTCATGTCCATCTAAAAGACATGGGGCAACTGGTCGCTCGTGAGATTGAAAAGCATGGCGGTGTTGCCAAAGAATTTAACACCATTGCCGTGGATGATGGCATTGCCATGGGTCATGGTGGCATGCTGTATAGCTTGCCTAGCCGTGATTTGATTGCTGATAGCGTGGAGTATATGGTCAATGCTCACTGTGCTGATGCTTTGGTGTGTATCTCTAACTGCGATAAAATCACCCCCGGTATGCTGATGGCTGCCATGCGTCTTAACATTCCCACCATCTTTGTCTCTGGCGGCCCGATGGAAGCGGGCAAAGTCTTGGCAAGCAACATCGCTGAAGGTCATATGACCCACGAAACCATCATCAACGAACAAGGGCAAAAAATAAGAAAGCTTGACCTTGTGGATGCCATGATTGATGCGGCGGACGATTTGATTTCAGATACAGACGTTGCTAATGTGGAGCGTTCGGCGTGTCCAACCTGTGGCTCATGCTCAGGGATGTTTACCGCCAACTCCATGAACTGTCTTACCGAAGCCTTAGGTTTGTCTCTACCGGGTAATGGCTCACTTTTAGCCACGCACGCCAAACGTAAAGAGTTATTTTTAACGGCAGGCAGAATGATTGTGGAGCTTGCCAAACGTTATTATGAAGAAGACGATGATAGCGTTTTACCGCGTTCCATAGCCACAAAGCCCGCCTTTTTAAACGCCATGAGCTTAGATATTGCCATGGGAGGAAGCACCAACACCATTTTGCATTTATTGGCAGCTGCCAATGAAGCAGGCGTGGACTTTAAGATGGCGGACATTGACCGTTTGTCTCGCAAGGTGCCCTGTCTGTCCAAAGTTGCCCCTGCCACCCAAAAATACCACATGGAAGATGTGCACCGAGCAGGTGGTGTGATGGGCATTTTGGCAGAGCTTAACCGAGCAGGACTACTAAACATAGATGTGCCAACCGTTCACGCCCCTACCCTACAAGACGCCTTAGACAAATGGGACGTGATGAATGCCAACAATGTGGACGCTCGCAGCTTATATATCGCCGCCCCTGGTGGGGTGCGTACCACCCAAGCGTTTAGCCAAGCCAACGAATGGAGCAATTTGGATTTAAACCGTGAATCTGGCTGTATTCGTGCCAAAGAATTTGCTTATAGTCAAGACGGTGGTTTGGCGGTCTTATTTGGTAACATCGCTGAGCGTGGCTGTGTTGTCAAAACCGCAGGCGTGGACGAAAGTATTTTAACCTTTACAGGACGAGCCAGAGTTTTTGAAAGCCAAGAGTCTGCCGTAGAAGCCATTTTGGCTGACCAAATTGTCGCAGGCGATATTGTCATCATTCGCTACGAAGGTCCAAAAGGCGGTCCTGGTATGCAAGAGATGCTCTACCCCACCAGCTACCTAAAATCCAAAGGGCTTGGCAAAGCGTGTGCCTTGCTGACTGATGGTCGTTTTAGTGGTGGTACGTCTGGTCTGTCTATTGGGCATGCCAGTCCCGAAGCAGCAGAAGGTGGAGCGATTGGCTTGGTAGAAGAGTTTGATACCATCAAGATTGACATTCCCAATCGCACCATTCATCTGGATGTGTCTGATGATGAGCTTATTCGCCGTCGCGAAGCCATGAATGCTCGTGGTAAACAAGCATGGAAACCCATCAATCGCAAGCGTCATATCAGCCAAGCCCTAAGGGCTTATGCGGCTATGGCAACATCTGCTGATACTGGGGCGGTGCGTGATGTGGGACAACTAGAAAGATAATTGATTTTAAAATAAAATCCGTCTATCATGGCGGATTTTTCAAGGGTTTTTATGCCAGATTTATTATTAAGTTTAGATGATGGATTTCTATTAAATAATATCAAAGGTGATATTGGCGAAATAACTGTTCATCATCTGCTGTCTTATCTTAATAAAGATTGTTATTTTTGTATCAATAATTTATTACTGCCCTTAAAAAATGGTGGAACAACACAAATTGACCATGTCATATTATCTCCCTATGGCATTTTTGTGATAGAAACCAAAAATTATCAAGGATTTATTTTTGGTGGCGAACATGCCAACCAATGGACACAAAAAACTTATAGGGGTACTTATCAATTTTATAACCCCATTAAGCAAAACAATCATCACATCAGAACACTGGCAAATTTATTATCATTGGAGCTAAGATATTTTCATTCTATGATTTTATTTATAGGAGAATGTGAAATAAAAACGACATTGCCTAATTATGTGATAGATTGCTGTCTTAACACAGATAAATTTTTTGAATATATTGATAGCAAAAAAGAATTCATGATTAATCAAGAGCTTTTTAAAAAAATATTGCAAACAATATCCAATCATCGCATTAAAAATACCACAGAAAACCAAAATAAACATCAAGAATACGTCAAACATCTACAAAATCTCTGCCCAAAATGCCAAAGCACCATGGTGAAACGTATCGTTAAAAATACAGGTAAAAAATTTCTTGGGTGTAGTCGTTTTCCATATTGTCGTGGTACAAGACAATTTATAGATAAAGAAACTCAAAACCAACAGGAATTAAGCAATTTAATAAAATATCTATTATAATCATGAAAATTTTTATCGCTTTTATTCTCTCTTTATGTAAATCCACAGTTATTTTTATACTATGGCTAATATTAACAGGTATGATTTCTTGGGAACTTAGTCATTTGGATAAAGAATATTACACACAAGCTGACACGCCCCACCCAAGATTTAAAATAGCCACCACCACATACCCCCAAACTTGGCAGGAGCACATTAATCATCCCAAACCTTTATTAGATACGCCTGATAATCATTGTATGGATAATTGCCTTAAAATCTTAGATAATGGCAATTACCAGTACATCAATGACAGCCCACTCATCATGACATTTTCAGAATATCAAATCAATAACCATCAAGTCATTCCCATTTCTTTTAGAAAACATGATATTGGGCATATATTTTTAGGCATGATTTTATCATTTTTATCAATATTACTGCTCAGATATTTTATAAAATATACCAACATCACCACAAAAAGCTTTTTTAAAAATTTATCATAAAGAGTTTACCAAAAATTATGAGCTTGGGCATAATTTTACCATCTTTTTATTTATCATAAAAATCCCCCACCAATAATTAACTGGCGATTTTCTTACCAACAAACATCCATTAGCACACCCACAAACAAAGTATGTTATACTTAACAAAACCTATCTACACGGACAGCTCATGACTTGTTCCATTTTTTATGCCAATTACAAAGTCTATATCAATCACACAGATGCAGGTGGCATCGTTTATCATGCCAATCATTTGACCTTTTTTGAAAATTGTCGCCGAGACTGGCTGACTTCCTTGGGTTTTGATGGCTATTTTTTTGACACAGATGGCATGGCAACAAGCACCAACGGACAGCATGGCAAAGTGCATTTTGTGGTCAGTCGTGCTGATTTGAGTTATAAGTTACCCCTATTTGTTGATGATGTGCTGGTGGTTACAGTAACAGACATGATTAAAAAGTCAGCAAGTTTAATTTTAACGCAACACATTTATCGTAATAAAGACGATTTTCAAAATGGCAAAATGGCAAGCACAGGCATCATCACCCTTGCCTGCGTGATTAATGACAAAAACGGCATTCGCCCACACCGTCTGCCACCTGCTTTTCGTTAAGACTGGCAATGTTACCTTTGCTCACCACCCACAACCTGTCTTATCACACCCAAGAGCGATTGTTGCTAGATAATATCACACTCACCCTACACTTTGGACAAAAAATCAGCTTAATGGGTCGCTCAGGGTCTGGTAAATCCTTGTTATTACAGGCATTAGCTGATTTACTGCCTTTGGATAATGCTAATAAGATTATGTTAAATAAAAATGGCAAATTAATACCCATCTCCCAAATCTCTGCGACTGATTACCGCTCGGTTGTGGCATTATTTCACCAATCGCCAAACTTATCAGACGGCACGGTTTTGGAAAATTTGCACGCTCCTTTTGCGTTTAAACATCATCGTCATCACAGCTTTGATAAAGCGTGGCATTTGGAAAAACTTGATAAGCTTGGCAAAACGGATAAATTTTTAGCACAACCTATTCATGAGCTGTCAGGGGGTGAACGTCAAATCGTTAATTTTTTACGGACATTGCAATTTAATCCCACCATTGCCCTGTTTGATGAAACCACATCTGCCCTAGACCAAGACACTGCCCATAACCTGATACAGCTTGTGTTAGATTGGCACAATAAAAATAAAGCACTGATTTGGGTAACACACAATCCTGATGAGCAACATTTGTTAAAAGCAGAATCTTGGCACATAGAGCATGGCGTTTTAACATTTTGATTTTAAAGGAAAATATGACAATCACGCTCACACTTTGGGACGTACTGACAGCAAGTTTGCTGCTACTGATTACCATTGGTGTGTCAGCATATTTGCGACTTGGTTTGGTTGGCACACTCATCATGGCGGGCATAAGAACAATTGTACAACTGTCTATGATTGGGCTGATTTTGGCATGGGTGTTTGCTCGTGAAAGTGCATGGCAGGTGCTAACAATTTTAACCATCATGACCTTGATTGCGTCTGTTTCTGCCAAAAATCGTGTCAAAAAACCCTATGCAGGCTTACTTTTAGACAGTATGCTGTCGCTAACACTTGCCACAAGCGTGGTGATACTTATTGCCATGATGGTGATTTTAAAGGTGTCGCCTTGGTATCGCCCCCAGTACATCATACCAATTTTAGGACTGATTTTGGGCAATTCTTTGACCGCCATCTCGCTCACCAGTAACGAGCTGATTAACGCCTTGCATGACAAACAAGCCCTTATTAAATCTCGCCTATCTTTATCAGCAACACCTTTTGAAGCCACGCATGACCTTGTTAAATTAGCAATTTTAAATGGACTGACGCCCACCATCAACTCCATGCTTGTGGTTGGGTTGGTAAGCCTGCCCGGCATGATGACAGGGCAAATATTGGCAGGAGCCAACCCCACACAAGCTGTGCGTTATCAGATTATTACCATGTTTTTTATTTGTGCAGGAAGCACGTTATCATGCACATTATCGGCAATGCTGATTATTCGGCGGTTTTTTGATGAGCGTGGGCGGTTTGTGCTCGCCAGATGATATGTTTTGTCCATCAAAATAAATATTGCCACGCACAAAAAAGAGCGAATGGTCGCTCTTGTCATGCTTGATTTACAAAAACTTCGTAATCAACCTTAGTGGCAGATACTTCATGCCCAGTCCGATTGGTAACCACGGCCACGCTGGCACATAAGCTTCATCAACTTTGGCTTCAATCGCCTTAACAATCACGTCCGCCCCTTCGTCTTCTTCCACTTCAAAAGGCAAATATTTAGCACCGATATTTAAATCAGTACGCACATAACCTGGGTAAATGGTAGAAACCGTAATTGGCAATTTTTCGGTGATGGTATCGGCTCGTATCCCTTCGGCAAGTGCGGCAAGACCTGCTTTGGCGGCGGCGTAAGTGGTCAGGTGTCTGGGCAAACCACGCACTGCCGACATACTGGATATGACCACCAAATGACCACTATTTTGACGACGAAAAATCTGCATGGCTGCTTCACATTGAGCCAAAGCAGCGATAAAATTGGTCTCGGCGGTGGCACGATTGATGTTAAAACGCCCATGCCCAATCACACGACTATCACCCACCCCAGCATTGACGATGATTTTATCCAACGCACCGCCATCTGCTTGTATGTCTGCACAAAAGGCATCAAACACCCTAAAAATATCATCATATACCATAACATCAAGCACTTGCACATAAACTTTAATGCCAAATTCTGCTTCAAGCTGCGCCTTTAAGCTCTCCAAACGGTCAAGTCGTCTGGCACAAATTGCCAAATCATAACCCAAAAAAGCAAATTTGCGAGCCATCATCGCCCCAAGCCCAGAGCTTGCTCCTGTAATCAGTACAGTTTTGCCTTGACCTATGCCGCGAATGTCATTTAGGTCTTTAATTTTATTAAACTTATTAGCAATCACTCGTCCAAATTTATCGGCTTTGGCAAACATCTCTTCTAATTTTTTCATATAAAAACAAATCACAAATAAAACAATCAAGAATTTTGACAACGGCCATCTGCTTAGGGACGTTGATGTTTGGCAAGCTGTTCACTCAAGGAAGACACCATCTGTCCGACAAATTCCCCCACTTTAACACCCATTTGGTCAGCAAAACCTAATTTTTCTGCCAAAGTTGGCTTGGTGCGTGAATGCAGTGCAAAGACATCATGCGTGTCCATCAAACTCAGTAAATACGCATCTGATGTGCCAATGTCATCAATCAAATCTTGTGCCAAAGCATCTTTACCAAACCAAATTTCACCTGTGGCGATTTTATCCACATCAAGTTTTGGACGATGCAATTTGACAAAGTCCTTAAATAACTCATGAATGCGGTTAATGTCTGCTTGATGTTTGGCACGGTCATCGTCATCATTTTCACCAAACATAGTAACTGTGCGTTTATACTCGCCTGCGGTAAACATTTCATAACCAATATTGTGTTTTTTGAGCAGTTCATGAAAATTAGGTAACTGAGAAACCACACCCACCGAGCCAATCACCGCAAAATCACTGGCGATGATTTTATCTGCCACACACGCCATCATATAGCCACCACTGGCGGCAATTTTATCCACACAAACGGTCAGTGATAGCCCTGCCGACTTGATACGAGCAAGCTGTGCTGCTGCCAAACCATAGGCATTTACCTGACCGCCGCCACTTTCTAAACGTACCACCACTTCATCGCCTGCTTTGGCAGTTGAAATAATCGTACTAATCTCTTCACGCAAATGTGCCACCGCACTGGCTTTAATATCACCATCAAAATCTAGCAAAAACACACTGTTATCACTTGGGTCTTGCGATTTTTTGTTGTCTATTTTTTTGGTTTTTTCTTTGGCTTTTTTGCAAAATTTACCAAGCAAGCCACATTTTTTGTCATCTTTTTTGACTTCATCAAGCACATCACTGAGCTGTTCTTGGCGTTCTTTTTTGGTTTTATTAAGATGAATGATTTTAAGTTCAATGGGTTTTTTCGATGAATAAAACAGCATGTGTAGTACCTTATTGTGTGATTAAAATGAAAATATGGGGCAATCTGTGTTGTTTTCAAGCCCAAAACAGGCATACATCATTTGGTATCGCTTTTCTTTTTGGCATCGTATTTTAGACCCACGCCACGAAGTCGCCCCTGAGAGTCAATGTCTCTCACCACCAACGACCAATTTTCATTTAAATGCACCCTATCGCCCCGAACAGGCTCAGCCGTAAAATGTTCATTCATAAATTCAGCAATGGTTTGATGTTTAATGTCAATCAAAGTGGCAAGCAAGTCTTTATCTATTGCCATTTGTTTGTTCGGCTGAAAAACCTTTAAGGTATCCAAGGCACTGGCGACTGTGGGGATTTGCTTTGACATAAATTGGGTGGGCAAGGCAAATGGATTGGACAGCCCTTGAAATGGCAAATCCCCAATACGAACGTGGGGCGACAGCAACAGCTCACCATAAAATTCACTGTCTTTTTGGTATTTGGTGGCGGTGTTATTAAAGACATTGGCAATTTTACCTGCATATTCCTGAGCAAAATCATCAGGCAAGGCATACCATACCAAATCCCCCACCTGCAACGTTGTATCTGTTTGCACCTGAACCAAACGTTTATTTCTCACCAAAGCAAATACCATCAGCTTTTCTACATTGACTTGATTTGAGATGTTCATGGGATGTCGCCCAATGGCAAACGCCCCTGCTTTTACTTCAAATTCATACAAGGTAATATTGGCACGGTCGCCCACCCAAATCTCATGCTCTGCCTTAGGCTCGGTATCAGTTGGTACCCAAACTTTAAAGGCTCTTGACATAAACGGAATGGTCGCCCCTTGTAACAGTAGTGATAAAATCACCACACCAAAAACAATATTAAACGCCAAATCCGCCCCTGCCACACCACTCATGATGGGTAAAATCGCAAGCGTGATGGGTACAGCTCCCCTAAGACCAACCCATGAAATAAACCCCACTTCTTTTGCACGAAAACCAAACAAGGACAAACTGCTTGCCACCGCCAAAGGACGAGACACAAACAGCAAAAACAAGAAAATAATGAGTGAATAATGCCACACTTCCCACAAATGCGATGGCGTAACCAACAAACCAAGCACCACAAACAGCACCGCTTGTGATAGCCATGCAAAGCTGTCCATCACTCGCAAAACATGTTCAGTGGCACGCACTTTGGTATTACCAATCACCACGCCTGCCAAATAAATCGCCAAAAAGCCACTGCCACCAAGCAGGTTTGTCGCCCCAAAAACCGCAAGCCCTGCCGATAAAATCAAAATGGCGTACATCCCTTCTGCCAAATGCACCTTTGGTAGCAGTCGTGATAAAGCAAATCCTGCCAAAAGCCCTATCACTAAACCAACCCCTATTTGTTGCATGAGCGTGCTTAAAATGCTCGTCATGTTATGACTGTCAGGGTTTAAGTTTAGGGCAATCATCACCGTAACCAGCAAAATCGCCATTGGGTCGTTTGCGCCTGATTCTATTTCAAGGGTTGCCTGTACACGGTCGTTGAGTTTGACACCGCCATTTCTGAGCAAACTAAATACCGCCGCCGCATCAGTAGAGCCAACAATTGCTGCCATCAGCACGCCCAGTCGCCAATCCACCCCAATCAGCCAAGACGCAAACAGCCCCAAGGTCATCACCGTTGCCACCACCCCCCAACTTGCCAAGACGATGGCAGGTTTTAAGCCCACACGAAAAGATTGCAAAGCGGTTCTTAGTCCCCCATCAAGCAAGATACAAGCAAGTGCCGCTTGCCCCAAAAAATTTGCAAGCTCATAATTTTCAAAATTTATCCCCAAAATCCCTT
Organism: Moraxella sp. VT-16-12; assembly: GCF_002224245.2. Classification (GTDB taxonomy): domain Bacteria; phylum Pseudomonadota; class Gammaproteobacteria; order Pseudomonadales; family Moraxellaceae; genus Moraxella. The sequence goes on along the minus strand of NZ_NKHK02000003.1, from coordinate 146,804 downwards.
CATTGCCAGCCAGCATTCCCACACCCAAAAAAAACAAAAGTAGTGGCACACCAAGCCTTGCTGAGATGGTGCTGGTCATGATACTGGCAAAAATCAACAATGACCCCACCAGATAAATAATATTTAATGTATCCAAATGCTTACCCCCTTTATTATTCTGATAAAGATTAGCAAGCCCCATGCAAAAAGTCAATCTACAAAACACGCCCCAAATATAAAAAATTTTGCCAAATATCTTGCACGACAACCAATTTACAGGCATAATGTAGCGTTTACAAATTTATTCTAAAATTCTTATTTTAATTTTTAATAAGGCAAATTTATGGCGATTCGTACAGAATATTGCGGTAGTGTTACCGAAAGTTACATTGACCAAACCATTACTGTTGTCGGTTGGGTACACCGTCGCCGAGACCACGGTGGTGTGATTTTTTTGGACATGAGAGACCGAGACGGACTGTTGCAAGTGGTTATTGACCCAGACACACCCGAAGCCTTTGCTACTGCTGACAAAGCCCGTTCTGAATACGTCCTAAAAATCACAGGACGAGTACGTCGCCGTTATGAAGGCACCGAAAACAAAAACATGAAAAGCGGTCAAATTGAGCTTTTGGCAAAAGAAATTGACACTCTTGCTACCAGTGAGACGCCACCATTTCAGCTCAATGACGAGTTTACCAACGTTTCAGAAGAATTGCGTCTTAAATACCGCTTTTTAGACATTCGTCGCCCTGAAATGCTAGAACGTTTGCGTTTTCGCTCAAAAGTAACAAGCCTAATTCGCAACTATTTGGACGAGCATGGCTTTTTGGATGTAGAAACCCCCATTTTGACCCGTGCCACACCCGAAGGTGCTAGGGATTATTTGGTGCCAAGCCGTGTGTCTAATGGCGAATTTTATGCCCTACCCCAATCACCGCAGTTATTTAAGCAGCTACTGATGGTGGGTGGCATTGACCGCTATTATCAGATTGCCAAATGCTTTCGTGATGAAGATTTGCGTGCTGACAGACAGCCAGAATTTACCCAAATTGACGTTGAAACGTCATTTTTAGATGACAATGACATCATGGATTTGATGGAAGGTATGACAGTCAAACTCTTTGATGAGCTGTTAAATGTCAAATTTGATAAATTTGAACGTATGCCATACTCGGTCGCCATGCAAAAATATGGCTCAGACAAACCAGATTTGCGTATTCCACTTGAACTGGTGGATGTGGCTGACATCATGCAAAACGTGGAGTTTAAGGTGTTTTCTGTCCCTGCGACAGACCCCAAAGGTCGTGTTGCTGCCTTGCGTATCCCCAATGGCGGACAAATCACCCGCAAACAAATTGATGACTACACCAAGTTTGTGGGCATTTATGGCGCAAAAGGCTTAGCTTATATTAAAGTCAATGACACAAGCAACATCAACAACGGCGTGGACAAAGAAAGTGGGCTACAATCCCCCATCATTAAAAACATGACCGATGAAGTGCTGGTAGAGCTTATCAAGCGTACAGGTGCCGAAAATAGCGACATCATTTTCTTTGGTGCCGACAAAGCCAAAGTGGTCAATGATGCGATGGGAGCGTTGCGTGTCAAAATTGGTCATGATTTAAATCTTTTGACTTGTGAATGGGCACCGCTATGGGTGGTGGATTTTCCCATGTTTGAAGAAACCGATGACGGCAAATGGACAAGCGTACATCACCCATTTACTCGCCCCAAAGGCACAGTAGAAGAGATGAAAAACAGCCCAGAGACCGCTCTTTCTATCGCTTATGACATGGTGTTAAATGGCACAGAGATTGGCGGGGGCAGCCTTCGTATCAATACCCTGGAGATGCAAAAGGCAGTATTTGAAGCACTGGGCATCTCAGAAGCAGAAGCCGAAGAGAAATTCTCATTTTTACTCAACGCTCTAAAATACGGTGCACCACCGCATGGCGGTTTGGCGTTTGGACTTGACCGCTTGGTCATGCTAATGACTGGGGCTAGCTCCATCCGTGATGTCATTGCCTTTCCAAAAACCAAAACAGCCGAATGCCCACTCACCGAAGCCCCTGCTGCTGTGGATAACAAACAGCTACGCGAGCTAGGCATTCGTGTGCGTGAAAAAGAAAAGGCAGAATAATTGTCTTTTGCATTTATGTTATTAAAGATTGTGCCAATGTCTGTGTTATCAGTATTGGCACAACTTTTAGCACTGTTTGCCAGATGGCTTAACACAAGCATTTATCGCAGTATTTGTACCAACATCATGCTTGTTCACCCCTTTTTGTCTGCAAAAGAGCGTCAAACCTTAGCCAAAAAAACGCTCACCCATCAGCTAAGCAGCACTCTATATAGTGCCAAAAGCTGGGTCATGCCCCCCGATTGGGCATTGACACAAATCAAAACTGTACACAACATTGAGATTTTACAAAAAGGGTTACTGTGTCCCAAAGGACTGTTGATTATTGCTCCCCATCTTGGCACATGGGAGATGATGAATGCTTGGGTAAGCCAGTTTGGCAAACTCACCATCATGTACAAACCATCAAATCACCCAAAAATTGACCAACTTATCCTAGAAGGTCGCCAAAAACTTGGGGCAACGCTGGTACCCACCAACGCCCAAGGTGTTAAGGCGATTTTTAAAACGCTCAAACAAGGTGGATTTAGCGTACTGTTGCCTGACCATGTGCCTGACAAAAACGGCGGAGAAGTTGTGCCATTTTTCGGCATTCCCACCATGACAGGCACGCTTGCCCCCAAACTTATTCAAAAAACCAACTGTGCGGTCGTGGGCTTATCGTGCATCAAGCGTCGCGATGACGGCTTTGATATTTTTTGTTATGAGTTTGATGATACACGTTTATATGATGATGACATCATCACCGCCACCACCGCACTTAATGACAGCATGCAAACGATGATACATGAGCATTTTAGTCATTATATGTGGGGCTATCGGCGATTTAAAACCACGCCCTTTGGCGAAAATCCTTATCTTTTAGACTTTGACGAACTGCACGACAAAGTCAAACATCTTAAAAATACTCAACCACACGGAAAATCGCATGGCAACTGATAGCAATAACGACAACCGCTATGTCATTTGTATGAAATGGGGCACAAAATATGGTGCCGAGTATGTCAATCGTCTATACAATATGGTCAAACGCCACCTAACGCTTGACTTTCAAATGGTGTGCTTGACTGATGATGACACAGACATTGATGATGCCATCAAATGCTACCCCATTCCTGAGCTAAACCTGCCATCAGATTTGCCTGAACGTGGCTGGAAAAAACTCACCACTTTTAAGCCAGAGCTGTATGATTTAACAGGCACGGCACTGTTTTTGGACATTGATATTGTCATTGTGGATAATATAGACTGCTTTTTTACGCATAAAGCAGAACATGATGACAGCGTGATGATTATCCGTGATTGGAAAAAACCGTGGCGAATGGTGGGTAACAGCTCGGTGTATCGCTTTAAAGTTGGACAAAATACCTATCCTCACCTATTAAGTTATTTTGAACAAAACTTTGAAAAAATCCGTGGAGAAGTTCGCCATGAGCAGGCGTTTTTATCCAACTATCTGCGTGAACATCACCACTTAGAATATTGGGACAGCTCATGGTGCGTCAGTTTCAAATATCATTGCCTACAAAAAATCCCTTTTGCCTATTTTATCCCCCCCAAAAAGCCCATTGGGGCAAAAATCATCATTTTTCATGGTGAAATCAATCCACCTGATGCCATCCAAGGCGGTGGCGGTAAATGGTATCGCTATGTGTTGCCAAGTGCGTGGATTAAGGATGCGTGGCAATGAGTCAAAATAAATACCCCCTATCAGTGGTGATGATAGTCAAAAATGAGGCTCATAATTTGGCACTATCCTTACCAAGCGTGGCAGAGTTTGCTGATGAAATCATCATACTAGACAGTGGTAGCACCGATAATAGTCGGCAAATCGCCGAAAGTTTTGGGGCAAAGTGGTTTGTTAATACCGATTGGCAAGGTTTTGGTAAGCAAAGACAAATCGCTCAAAGCTACGCCACGGGTGAGTGGATTTTAGCCCTTGATGCTGATGAAGTGGTAACAATGGCACTTAAAAACAGCATTTTGCAAACCATCAAAAATCCTCCTGCCAATACAGTCTATGGCATCAAACGGCTTGATTTTGTGTTTGGACATCAAATTGACAATGCTTTGTGGGGTGTCAAAGCCCATTGGCGACTTTATCCCAAACACTTTGGTTATGATAATAATTTAGTACACGAATCTGTTGTTTTGACTGGGGCAAACACCGCAAAACTGGACGGGTTTTTAGAACACCACACTGCACCCACACCAAAATTTTGGCTAGAAAAACGACTAGACTATGCCAAAGCGTGGGCAGATGACCGCCACAATCAAGGCAAAAAAGGTAAATTCTATAAAGTGGTACTTAATCCTTTATGGGCATTTATTAAACAATATGTGATTGATGGTCGTTTCTTGCAAGGGCGTTATGGGCTGATTTATTCTTTATTATTTAGCCAGTACACATTTAATAAATACGCCTGTCTTTATGATTTAAGCCACAATCAAGCCGAACAGGCGTTTTTGCAATCTGTGGCAATGACAAAAAACTTACAGCCCATTGATTTATCACAAAAAAAATCTACGCTCTCATTGGTGATGATTTGTAAAAACGAAAGCAAACATCTCAAAGCGTGCCTAGATACCGTGCATGATATTGTTGATGAAATCATTGTCTTAGATAGTGGTAGCACCGATAACACTCGCCAAATCGCTGAAAGTTTTGGGGCAAAGTGGTTTGTTAATGCCGATTGGCAAGGCTTTGGCAAACAAAGACAAATCGCTCAAAGCTACGCCACAGGCGATTATGTGCTGGTGCTTGATGCCGATGAACGCTTAGAACAACCCCTGCGTCAAGCCATTTGTGATGTCTTACGCAGTCCCTTGCAGACAGACAAGGTGTTTAGTGTCGCAAGAGTAAACACCTTTTGTGGGGTGGAAGTACAGCCACGTTTTTGGTACACTGATAAGTTGGCTCGTTTATATGCCAATCAAGCATTTTGCTACAATGATTTGCAAGTGCATGAATCGCTTGACCAAAAAGGTGTGCCTAGTGTGGTACTCAAAGGCTTTTTGCCCCACATCACCAATGATAATCTCCACCATTTTTTGGTTAAAAACATCCGTTATAGCCATGATTGGGCAAGCGAAAAACACATCAAAGGCAAACGTATCGGTGTGATTGGCATGGTGCTGCGTTCTTGCTTTTCATTTATTCGTGAGTATGTTTTGCGAGCCGATTTTAGCAGTGGGGCTTATGGCTACATCCTAGCGGTTGCCTCTCTTGGCTACACACTAGATAAATACGTCATGCTTTGGCAGATGAATCAGGACAAACAACCATGAAAAATTATGTCATCAGCTTAACCACTGCCAAAGAAAGACGAGCTCATATCATCAAAGAATTTGGCAAACAAGGTGTGGATTTTGAGTTTTTTGATGCCATCACACCAAAAGAAATAGAACATCATGCAAAACGTCTTAATCTACCACTGATAGGCAATCAGCGTTTATCACTGGGTGAAAAAGCATGTTTTTTAAGTCATGTTTGTCTTTGGCAGAAGATGCTAGATGATGATGTGCCATATATGGCAGTGTTTGAAGATGACATTTATTTGGGTGAGCATGCAACAGAGTTTTTAAACCATGAGCATTGGCTTAATGCCATTGATTTTGACCTTATCAAATTAGAAACTTGGCATGAGCTGGTTAATCTAGGTGCTCAGCAAAGCACGCACCATCACAGACACCTACATACTCTTAAAAGCATACATGTCGGAACAGCTGGTTATATCATCACCCAATCAGGCATCAAAAAGCTCCTTGGTTATATTCGCCAACTAAGTAGCGATGAATGTTTTGCCATTGACCACATTATGTTTGGTGCGTTTTTATCGCAAGGGGTGGTGTTACAGATGACACCAGCACTTTGCCAGCAACCACAAAACCCAAATACCCATCACACACTCATCAGCCAACTAGAAAACGACCGTAAAGCCAATACCTTTGTTTATAAAGCCAACGATGGTTTATTTACCTTAATTCATAAATTTTTTAGACGTTTATATCGCAGTATTGGTAAACGCACCTTTTATCAGACGGTAAAATTTCAATAACAACTAATCCAATATCATCAAGCGTGCTTTGCTGTTAGGGTTGGAGCGTGGCTGACTTGGATTAAGGCTCTCGCCTGCCAACACCTTTTCATAGCACTGCAAATAAGCTTTGGACATGGATAAATGGCTAAAATGGTTTTTGGCATGTTCATGACAGGCTCTGCGGTCAAAGCCATCAATACGCTGTACCGCGTCAACCAGCACATGATAATGCTCTGATAAGACCCCCAGATTTTCTTGGCTGATGATATCAGGCAATGCCCCAAACGGCGTAGCAAATACAGGGCAGCCCAAATATAAACTTTCAATCACCGCCAATCCAAATGGCTCATGCCACAAAACAGGGAAAATCAGCCCCTTGGAATTTTTAACCAGCTCATTTTTGCTTGTGCCACCAACCATACCATGAAAAGTTAGGCGTGATGACAAATAACAGTAAGGATTGCGGCGAATATTAAAACGCTTACCACCCAAAATATGCATTGGTATATTTGCTTTTTGAGCAATATGCACCGCACCTTGTAGATTTTTGACACGCCAAGATGCTTTGGCTAAAAAATGCACATAATTTTGGGGAGAACTTAAATTTGGCTCACCATAATCTGCCCAATACAGTCCATTATGAACATAGCAAGTGGCGTGGTAATTTTGAGCGTGTTTTTTGGATAAATAGATGGTGTTAATGTGAAAAGTTTGTTCAACATCGCTGTTGCTATGCTCTGTGCATACAAAAGGCGTGTCAATATCACCATCATAAGGAAAATGAAAATGGATAATATCCGCCCAACCTTGTATTTGGCTTTCCAATGGCTGATGCTCATCATACAACAGTCCATCAGGATGACGGTTATCATATTTGGTCAAAAACTTCACTTGATGGCCCAGTGCCTTTTGCCCTTGATATAACGCCCAAAGCACACGTTCAGTGCCGCCATAATCATTGGGCGGTATGGGCAATGGTGTTAATAATACGTGCAATATTTTCATAATCGTTCATCAAGGCAATAAGTGAAATTGGGTGGGTAAAAACTCACTAACTTTGGGTTCTTGCTCGTGCAAATCATGACCATTTAACACCATTTCATAGTATCTTAAATAATTTTTGCTCATCACCAAATGATTAAAATTATCTTGGGCGTATTCATGACAGATTTTACGCTTAAACTGCTCAATATGTTGCAAGGCATCTATCATGACGGATTTGCTTTGGGTACTGACACCAACCTCTGACACAATCAGCTCTGGCAAAGAGCCACAATGACTGCCAATCACAGGACAACCTAAATATAGACTTTCAATCATCGCCAGCCCAAAAGCCTCATAATTTAATACAGGAAAAATCAGGGCTTGGGAGTTAGCAATTACTTCATTCTTTTTTTGACCGCCCAGCATACCATAAAACGTTAAATCATTGCCAATATAAAAATATGGCTGATATCTGCCATGACTTGCCCATTTTAAACAATAACGCTTACTGCCTATCACGTGCAAATGTTTATTGGTACGGCGAGCTATCTCCACGCTGTCTTTAAGATTTTTATCTTTGTATTTGGCATTTGCCAAAAAATGAACATAATTTTTGGGTTTGTCTAAATTGGGCTTGCCATAATCCTGCCAATATAAACCATTATGCACATAGGCATGACCACCGCTACGCTCTGCATGTAGCCTGCCCAAAAAAATGGTGTTTTTAGGAAATGTTGCTGGCGTGATTTGTTGGTTATGAGTCGTACACACAAAAGGCGTGTTTAGCTCCCCACGATACAAAAAATGAAAATGAACAATATCCGCCCAACCTTCTACCTGTGCTTCTAAGGGTTTGTTGGGATTGTAAAGCAATGCATCAGGATGACGGTTATCATATTTGGTCAAAAACTTCACTTGATGACCCAGTGCCGTTTGCCCTTGATATAACGCCCAAAGCACACGTTCGGTGCCACCATATTTACTCGGTGGAACAGGCATGCGAGTCAGCAAAACGTGCAATATTTTCATAAGTGGTTAATGCAATGGCTTTTGATTGACAAATGGTAACTTTCATCATATATTAGCAGAAATTTTCCAAAAAACAATCAAATCACCAAATTAAACACAAGCTTTATCTTATGAAAAATTATGTCATTAGCTTAATCACTGCCAAAGAAAGACGAGCTCATATCATCAAAGAGTTTGGCAAACAAGGTGTGGATTTTGAGTTTTTTGATGCCATCACACCAGAGCAAGTACCATCTCTTGCCAAAACATTTCATATCAACATTGAAAACAGCCCACTCACCCAAGGTGAGCTTGCTTGTCTATTTAGTCATGTTTGTCTTTGGCAAAAAGCGATTGATGACAATTTAGATTATATTACCATTTTTGAAGATGACATTTATTTGGGGGAAAATGCTAATATTTTTTTGAATGATAGCGAACATTTAAAAAATACAGGTGCTGATTATCCAAAAACCAAAACTTTTTTGCAAAAAATAAAACAGTCTGATAATCTTATTCATCTATCAGACAATAGATATTCCAAAGTCTTACATAAGAGCCATTTGAGTACGGTAAGTTATATCATTAGCCAAAAGCCACCAAGTCGCTTCTTGACCTCATAACAAACCTATATCAAATCAGTTAAAATCAATTGATCACTTAATGCTTAATGATTATAAACAAATGATAACCACACTACCTACTAATCAAATGCTACTTGCCATTGTTGTACAAGAATTTATTTTATACCCTAGTAAATCAAAAATGATCGCAATGAATGCAAAAACATACCCAAACGCAGTTTATCTGCTAAAATTAATTGGGAGTTACCCAATACTTATCGTAAAACTTTGGGTAAAATGGTTAGGATATCGGTTGAATTCAGATAATGGGAAAAATTATGAAGCCATATGATTACATTATTGTAGGTAGCGGTCTATTTGGTTCAGTATTTGCTCATGAAGCAACCAAAGCAGGCAAAAAATGCCTTGTGTTAGAAAAACGAGAACATATAGGTGGTAATATCTACACTGAAGAAATAGAAGGTATTCAAGTACACAAATATGGTGCCCATATATTTCATACCAACAATAAAAAGGTGTGGAATTATGTCAATTCATTTGTAGAATTTAATCACTATAAAAACTCTCCAATTGCTAATTATAAAGGTAAATTATTTAATCTGCCATTTAACATGAATACCTTTTATCAATTATGGGGGAATGAAGCTGATACGCCAACAAAAGCCTTAGCAAAAATAAATGAGCAAAGGAAAGCTTACGCACACATTACTCATCCTAGAAACTTAGAAGAGCAAGCACTTGCACTTGCAGGCAAAGACATTTATGAAAAACTAATTAAAGGCTATACTGAAAAACAATGGGGACGTCCAGCAACACAAATTCCAGCTTTTATCATTCGTCGCCTTCCATTCAGATTCACTTTTGACAACAATTATTTTAATGATAAATATCAAGGTATTCCAATTGGTGGCTATACAAAATTAATTGAATTAATGCTAAATGATATACCAGTCATTACATCAACGGATTATTTAAAAAATAAAGAGCATTGGGACAGTTTGGCAAATAAAATTATCTATACAGGTAAAATAGATGACTTTTTTAATTGTCATTTTGGGAATTTAGATTATCGTAGTCTTAGATTTGAGCATGAAATCTTAAATTTAGATAATTATCAAGGTAATGCTGTTGTCAATTATACCGATGCAGCTACTACTTTTACAAGAATCATAGAACATAAACACTTTGAATTTGGCACACAGCCAAAAACCATCATTACAAAAGAATATCCGCAAGAAAAATCTGATGAAAATGAAGCATACTATCCCATTAATGATGCTAAAAACCAAGAAATATATGAAAAATACAAACAACTTGCCAGTCAACAACAACATGTTATTTTTGGCGGGCGTTTGGCTGAATATAAATATTATGACATGCACCATGTTATTGAAAATGCTCTCAATGTCGCTAAAAAAGAACTGATGGAAACAAAAGATGAAAAATAAAATACTTATTTTTTTCCCACGACAAACCAATATTAATGCAGGCGGTCCATCAGGTTTTCTTGCTCACAATTTGGTAGATAAACCTAGAGAATATTTTAATCTTTCAACAGATTTATTTGAACTCAATAACCCCTTTGAAAAAAACAAATATCGTCTTAATCGCTTCTATCATAATTTAATCTCAAAAAATATAGATAAAGAGACTTTTAAAACAAGATATATCTTTAAAAAGATTCAAGCCAATTCTTATAAGTTTATCTTCTTTCATGAAGACATGGATTACTATCGTGTTGCTGACTTGATATCGGAAAAACAAATTGTAATTTTTCAACCACATTGTCCTGAGTTACATTCAGAAGAGTATAAAACCTACAATCCAAATGATATCGCAATGTATCACCTCATTCAAAATGCTGAACAAGCGGCATTTAATCGTGCGAACATTATTGTGTTACCTAATCTTGAATGCAAACCAATTTACAAAAGCTTAATAAATGAAAGTAATCAATTCTACTATATTCTTAGTGGAGCAAAAAGAACATATCCAGATCAAAATTTGGAACCAAAAACTCTTCCTAAAAATAAAATAAATCTTATGTATATTGGCAGAAGAAATTACACCAAAGGTTTTGATATTGTTTTAGATAGTTTTAGAAAGGCTTACAAAAAAAATCCCAATCTAAACCTATTTATTATAGGTAGTGGAGAAAAAATTATAGAAGATGGCATTATAGATATTGGCTTTTCCAAAGAACCGTTAAACTGGTATCGTTCAGTAGATTATCTTATTAATGCCAATCGTCAAAGCTATTTTGACCTTTCCATCATTGAAGCAATCTCAACTGGTGTTCCTATCATTATGAGCCATAATTTCGGACACTTATATTATCAAAATAAATCATCACTAATTCAAACTTATGATATTGACCAACCTAATTCTTTGACAGAAATTCTATCTGGTCATTTGCAAAAACGGAATTATCAAAATTTAGAAAATATTTCACTATACAACCATGAATTAACAGATGAATGTTATTACGCCAGATTTTCAGAATTTGCCAAAAAAATTCTAGGGAATAATACATGAATGATATTAGTATCGTAACCGCTTTTTTTGATATTGGACGTGGCGAGATTTCAGATGACTATCCAAGCTATCTAAAACGTACCACCAATACTTATTTTGACTATTTTTCCAAACTTGCCACACTTGAAAATGAGATGGTTATTTTTACCAGTAGAGAATTTAAAGAAAAAATTTTATCATTACGTCAAGGTAAAAAAACCACTGTGGTTGAATTTAATTTTCATCACAAACTTAGCTATATTAAAAAACAAATCACCAACATCCAAAACAACCCTGATTTTATTGTCAAAGTTAATCCCAATCAAATCAAAAATATTGAATATTGGTCAGCCGATTATGTGCTGCTTAATAACTTAAAAACCTATTTTGTAAATAAAGCCATCAAAGAAAACTTGGTCAGTCATACACAAATTGCTTGGATAGATTTTGGCTATGTCAGAGATATAGTAACATTAAATCATGTTCAAAACTGGCAATATCAATTCAACAAAGATAAAGTACATCTTTTTAGTATTAATAAAAATATTAAAACTGTTGATAATTTTCAACAAGTGAATAGCTTTATATTTAACAACCAAGTATTTTTAATTGGGGGTTGTATTGCGGCAAGTAAAGAAAAATGGGGTGAGTTTATTCAAACATTATTTGCTTGCCAAAAGGAACTTTTAAAACAAAACATGATTGATGATGACCAAGGACTTTATATCATGTGTTTATGGAAAAACCCTGATTTATTTCAAATTCATTATCTAGGAAAAAATAAATGGTTTGATTTATTTAAAAAATATGATAATACATCAAAAATAGGTATGATTAGAAAAATTAAAGATTATTTTGGGTGGTAATTTATGTCTTTAGCTCTACAACAAATCATTAAAAATTTAGATAAAAAATCCAATCTTAAATCCATCATTGATACATTTGAACAAAAACCATTTAAGATTTTTTATCGTGGACTTCTACCTAAAATAGTAAGAAGCAGACTAAAATTTCATGCTAACATTCAACAACAAAATATGTTAGCACAAAATTTTCGTGCATTGATTGCTTTTTATCATCAAGGTCAATTACCACAATTTCATATCAAACCCAAACAAGTATTCAATCATCAAAAAATCATTTGGCAATATTGGGGGCAAGGTACCAGTGGTGATTTACCAGAAATTGTTAAATTAAGCTTTGCCTCCATAGATAAATATAAAGGTGATTATCAGGTCATACGCTTGGATGATAATAGCTTACATGACTATTTAGAGTTTCCTGATTTTATTTGGGAGAAGAGAAAAAACCCAGAATTTAAACATGCTTTTTTTGCAGACTTATTAAGACTGGCATTACTCAATGCCTATGGCGGTATATGGGCTGATGCAACCATCTTGCTAACCGCACCAATCGATGATAACATTAAATTACAAGATTTTTTTATGTTTCAAAGAAGTGATACTGCAGCAGATAAGGAATTCTGGCAGGCATTTAATGGTGATTATTTTAGTTGGCAAAAGATTCATCACGTTAATGTATTAAATAGTTTTATCGTAGCTAAAAAAGAAAATGTGGTTATATATCACTGTTTAAATTTATTATTAAATTATTGGTACACACAAAACCACATCACACATTATTTTTTCTTTCAAATCATGTTTGATGTACTCATCAAAGAGTTTATACCCGAACACAACTGCCCGATTATTGATGACACCTTGCCACATTTATTACAAACCAAGCTTAATAAAACTTTTAATCAGCTAGAATACAATGACATCATATCCAAAATTAATATCCATAAAATGTCCTACGTTCAAGAAATTCCACCAAACTCATATTACGAACATTTAAAAAAGCAATTTTAAAAACCCACCTTAGTGGGTTTTTCTCTACTGTTTTTTGTCATAAAATGCCTTACTACGAGCTTCTTCAAACTCCACCCACACCGCACTCACCACCGCCAGCAGTACAGCAAAGCCCAAGCCCAGTATCCATGCAAAATACCACATAAATCCCCCTTAGATTAATAGAGCGTATGCTCATTTTCTTTGATATAAGCCTTAGTAACTTTGCCACGCATGATGGCATATGCCCAACTTGTATAACTGACAACAATAGGCAAAAACAAGACCACCACATACACCATAATCATCAATGTTAGCTGACTAGATGCACTGTCCCATACTGTCAAGCTATGATTGGGCATGCTAGATGATGGCATATAAAACGGAAACAATGCCACACCTGCGGTCATGATAATCCCAAGCACCCCAAGACTAGACAGCACAAACGCAAGCAAAGTTCTTCCCATCTTCATAGTAACAACTGCCAAAATGGGCATGACCACACCCAACGCAGGAAAGACCCACAATGTGCCATAAGCATTAAAATTAGCCAGCCATGCTCCTTGTTGTCGCTCTACCGTCTTAGTAATCGGGTCAATAAACGCCCCTTTATCCACTTGACTGGTGATGACATAGCCGTCCAGATTTGCCACCCAAAACCCTGCAATGACAAATAACACCACCGTCATCATCGCAAAAATCGTAGTTAATTTTTTGGTGCGACATTGTATCTCATCTGTCGTGCGGTGTGCCAGATACACCCCACCTTGCATAATCAACATACACACACTTACAAGCCCACACAAAATTGCAAAAGGTGTTAATAAAGCAAAAAATGACCCTGTATAGCGTGATGATAAATACTCATCAAAACCAAATGGCACGCCCAAAAACAGATTGCCAAATGCTACCCCAAAGATGAGTGCAGGCACAAATGAGCCCACAAACAACCCCCAGTCCCATGCACTTCGCCACGTTTTATTTTTGACCATACTGCGATATTTAAAACCCACAGGACGTAAAAATAACGCCCACAATACCGCCATTAACGCCCAATAAAAACCACTAAATGCCGTAGCATAGACAAGTGGCAAAGCCGCAAACATCGCCCCACCTGCGGTGATGAACCACACTTGATTGCCTTCCCAGTGAGCACCAACCGTATTTAGCACCACACGTCTTTCGGTATCAGTTTTGGCGACAAAAGGAAGTAGGCTACCCACCCCCATATCATGTCCGTCCATGATTGAAAAACCAATCAGTAATATGCCCACAAGTAGCCACCAAATGAGTTTTAAGGTTTCATAATCAAATAACATCTTATGCTCCTTGGTTATTATTGACAGGTTTATTATCTACCAAATTTGCGTCATGTTGATAGATGCTTTCACCATAATAACGCCCCGTGCCAAGGCTTGCAGGTCCAAGTAAGATGTATTTTTTCATCAAATAAACTTCAATGGCAAATAACACCGCATAAAACACCACAAAACCCACTAGCGACCAGATGACCGTTTGTACAGTCAAGTGCGACACTGATAAATGTGTGGGCAAAATCCCATACACCGTCCAAGGCTGACGACCATATTCAGCAACAATCCAACCCATCTCCACAGCAATCCAAGGTGCAGGAGTCATGATGATGGCAAGTTTAAGCAGCCATTTTTTATCCATAAAGTTACCTTTAAGTGTAAAAAATAGACTCAGTGCAAATAAAAATAGCATCAAAAAGCCCATTGCCACCATTATCCGAAATGTCCAAAACATTGGGGCAACTTGCGGCACACTGTCATTGGTCGCTTGCAAAATCATCTCGTCAGTAACATTTGCCATGTCATTAGTGTATTTTTTAAGCAACAGCCCAAAGCCTAAGTCGTCCTTATGCTTATCAAACTTGGCAATAACATCAGGCGATGTCATCACGCCATTTGCTTTGTCCGCTCGCATTTGGTCAAGCAAAGCCACTGCCACCACGCCATTAGTAATACGCTCATGGTTGATTTTTTTGATGTCATGAATGCCAAGGATTTGCTCATCAAAAGAGCGTGTACCAATAATCCCCATTGCATAAGGGATATGCACCGCCCAATCATTTTTTTGTTCCGCTTCATTAATATCAGCAATCAGGTTAAAACTTGCAGGAGCAGGCTCAGTTTCCCACATGGCTTCCATTGTAGCAAGTTTGGTTTGCTGAGCAATGCCGATAGAATAGCCTGACTCATCACCCAACACAATGGTACTACAAATAGACGCAAAACCAAATGCTGCCGCCACATGAAAACTGCGTTTGGCAAATTCAATATCACGCCCTTTTAACAGATACCATGCCGACACCGCCAACACAAACATGGCTGCCATGACATAGCCTGCCGATACTGTATGAACAAATTTATTTTGAGCATCAGGATTTAAAAGAATTTGGGCAAAATTTGTCATCTCCATACGCATGGTATGATAATTAAACTCTGCACCGATGGGATTTTGCATCCAGCCGTTTGCCACCAAAATCCACAAAGCCGATAAGTTTGTACCAAGTGCCATCATGATGGTTGCCATCAAATGCTGAACTCGGCTCATCTTATCCCAGCCAAAGAAAAACAAACCGACCATCGTGGATTCTAAAAAAAATGCCATCAAACCTTCAATGGCTAAGGGAGCACCAAAAATATCGCCCACATAATGTGAATAATACGCCCAGTTCATACCAAATTGAAACTCCATGGTAATCCCTGATGTTACCCCCAACACAAAATTGATGCCAAACAACTTACCCCAAAAACGGGTCATGTCCTTCCAAATCTCTTTGCCTGTGATGACATAAACGGACTCCATAATCACCAAAAGCCACGTCATGCCAAGCGTCAAAGGCACAAATAAAAAGTGGAATAATGCCGTTACTGCAAATTGCAAACGGGATAATTCCACCAAAGACTCACTAATCATAATTCCCCCAACAATAATTAGGATAATTCTTTATTTATGCTAACATAATATCTTTATTACTTCAAGGAATATATATTTAAATAAATATATCCTATTTCTTATAAAAATGAAAAACAATAATCACTATAATTTACAAATGAGAAAAATTATTTTATAATTCGCTAATATGTTACCAAAACATATCTTTTATCACGCAATCCAACAAAATGTAACTCATTTTTACCATCTGTATTAAGGATAAAACATGAAAGCCACCGTGCATACCAAAAAAGCTCTGCTTGCTTTGCTTGTGCCTGCACTTATGATGCAACAAAGTCTCGCCCAAACCACCGAAGACCAAGAGCCTACGGTCGCCCTAGAAGCCTTGGAAGGAACCATCAGTAGCCAGCCCCAAGAACAGGTAGGTGAACAAATCTTAACTCGTCGTACGCTAGATGAGCAGATGGTACAAAATAGCCATGACTTAGTGCGTTATAACACCGAGGTGGACGTGGCAGAGATTGGGCGTTATGGCAACAAAGGTTTTGCCATTCGCGGCGTGGATGGCAACCGCATTAATATGAATATTGATGGCGTGGCATTGCCTGAATCTGAGGCTAATGAGATTTTCTCACCTTATGGCTATATGTATGAAGGGCGTTTCAACCCTGATGTAGAAATCATGAATAGCGTGCGTATCCATGCTGGGGCGGACAGTCTTATATCAGGTTCGGGCGCGGTGGGTGGCTCTGTTACCTATAACACCAAACGCCCAACCGACCTAATTAAAGGTGATAAAAACTGGGGTGGCTATGCCAAAGTTGGCTACACTCAAAAAAACGAAGAATGGCTGACAGCAGCAGGTTTGGCACTAGCCAATAACAAGGTGGAAGCCATCATCAACTATGCTCACCGTGATGGTCGTGAAACCAAAAACCATGACATGAGACGCTCAGATAAGGCAAGGCTTGATCCCACCTACCTATTCCCAAGTGAAGAAATGCCACATCGTGCTCCTAATGGAGATACTGCCAGTTCCATCTATCCTGATGCCCTAAAATATGAGCAAGACAGTGTGCTAGGTAAATTTTATTATCATGTTAATGACAGTCATCGTATTGGCGTACATGGCATGTACCAAAAACGAGAAAATCTCATCAATATTGACAGTAAAAACATCACTAACGGTTCTCGTACAGGGGGTGGCGTTAGACGTGCTCACGATACAGAAAAGATAGAAAGTTATGGTGCAAGCTATCGCTACATGCCACAAGGTAGTACATGGCTAGATAATACTGAGCTAAGCTACACACATAATGAAGTTTTAGGTTTGGCAGATACGTGGATTTACGACCGCAAACTTAATGATAATGATACTGCTGTATTGTCTTCTGTTTTAAGCACAAGAGAGTATCGCCCCATCAAAACCACCACCGATCAAACCAATCTTAGTATAAAAACCATGCCACTAAACCTTGGTAAATTTGGTGAACACAGTTTTGGTCTACATAGTAGTTACATAAAACAAGACTACAAAAATGATGCTCGGCGGTTTAACTACAATACAACAACAGGCGAAATAAGTGTTGATAATAGTGCATTTTCTTTTTCTGACGCCAAGAAAAACAACTACAATTTAAGTCTGATTGATGACATTTATATCAATGACAACCTACAAGCCACATTTGGTGTACGTTATGATGATTATAAATATTCCCCCTATTTCAATCAAGATGAAGCCCATCTAAATGCACAAAACTGCCTTGGTCTTATCTCATATGATAAAGATTGGAGAAGCAAAGGTGTGTTTTGCAATAACTATCGTGCAATCGCTGGCTTGACTAATGTAGATAGAGACAAATTTCTTGCAAACCCTGCACTTGCACAGCAATGGATAGCTGAAAATGCTGATAAAGTTATTGGTTTAAACAAAACAAAATTTAACCGTGTAACTTGGGGTGGTAAGATTAATTATGCCATTATTCCCAATAAATTAACTGCTCGTTATAATATTGGCACAGGCTTTCTTGCACCAACTGTTACTCAACTATACAGTAATTTTGGCATGAATGGCGTACAACAAGTCCCCAATAACCATCTCAAACCTGAAACATCAATTAATCAAGAGCTAGAATTTGACTGGAAAGTACAAGATAATATCAATTTAACCTTGGGTGGTTATTACACTAAGTATGATGATTTTATTCACACAAGATATTGGCAAGGCACATCAAGAGACCCAAAAGGCTGTCGGGCAGGGAATACTTGTTTACAATCACTAAATCTAGATGAAGCTAAGGTTTATGGACTAAAACTGGGTGTACATGCTGACCTGTCTGATTATCTAAACAGCAAGGGTAAATTTAACGTCTTTGCTAACTTCCATACCGCCAAAGATAGTGCCATTGTGGAAACAAATAACAGTGGCAAAGTCAAAATCAATACTTTATCTGCTGTACCAACATCATTATTATTAGGGGGTACATATAACTCACCAAATGATAAGTGGCAACTTAATACTCGCATAAACTACATTCAGCGTAAAAAAGCAGATGATGTTAAGAATATTGAATCGGTTGTCAAAAGAACGACCATACCAAATTGCACAAGAACATATTATCCAATATATAACGATTGCACCGAATGGACAACTTCTGAATACATTAGCAGTTACAATCAGGTTCATCGTAGCAAATCTGTCATGCTGTATGACGTTTATGGTAGCTATAAATTTGGCAAAAATCTAATTTTGAATGCTGGTGTTTACAACATCACCAACGTCAAATATATTCCTTGGGAGACCCTGCGTCAATTTGCCACAACCAGTGTCAATAATATGGTTGATAAAGAAGGTCATGGTTTTAACCGCTATACCGCCCCTGGTCGCAACTATGCCGTCTCTTTAACCTATGAATTTTAAACACTTCCAACCAAAACCCATCATCTGATGGGTTTTTTATTTTAGGTAAATAACATCATGACACACCGCACGCAGCACTGCTTTATCATGGCTGATGATAAGCATGGCAACGCCAAACTGAGTGCTAATATCGCGAAGCAAGCTCAAAATTTTCATGGTATTTAGCGTGTCTAGCATGGCAGTTGGTTCATCTAATATGATGACTGATGGTGTTGCTAATAGCACTCTTGCCAAACAAATGCGTGCTTTTTGACCGCCTGACAGCTCATCAGGATATCGCCCCAACACCATCTTATCCAAGCCAAGCACACCAAGCATCTCATCAATGGGCGGTGAATGTTTATGTGTTGCTTCAAGCAAACTTTGTTTTATGGTCAAATCAGGATTTAGACTGCCTGACACATCTTGGTTCATGAGCATGATTTTTTTGCGATGATGGCGAAGTTGCCTGCCTGTCAAAGCCAACATATCCCAAATATGCACCCCATCAGACACCCACACTTCGCCTGTGGCAGTCAAACTGTCATCTAAGCGAGTGATGGCTTTGGCAAGACTGGTTTTACCCACGCCTGACACGCCTGTCAGCCCAATGATTTGAGCGTGGCGGATTTGCAGGTTAATATTTTGTAAAACCGGCACTTTACCAAACCAAGTCTGCCGATATGACACGCACAAATTTTTAACAGACAACACTACATCGGCAGTCATGTCATTGGGTGTGGGTGTGCCATAATTTATCTCATCATGATTTTGCAGATACAAAATGTCATCACACACCATCTTTATGTTTTCATCATGGCTGATGAGTATCACCGCATGAATGCACTCATCATTTGATGAGCTGGCAAAGGCACGTAACAGCCCCAGAACGTCTTTTTTATGCTCATCGCCCAAACTGCTGGTCGGCTCGTCAGCAATGATAAGTACAGGATTAAAAGCAAACGCCAACGCAATCGCCACACGTTGAGCTTCACCACCTGAAAGTTGATGGGGATAGCGAGACAAAAAACGATTTGGGTCAGCCAAACCCGTCTTTGCCAACAGTTTTAACATCATGGCTTTATGATGAGATTTTGGCAAGTTAAGCTGACGCAAGACATTGCCAAATATGCGTTTGATGGTGTGTGTGGGATTTAGGGTGTGTTTAGGGTCTTGAAAAATATAGGCAATTTTTTTACCACGTATCATCTGCCATTGTTTGTCATTTGGGTTGTTAATGGGCAAGTTTTGACCGCAAAATAGCACATCGCCAGAAACGTCCAACCGCTTATCCGCAAGGGCAATCAGTGCTGTCATTGCAAGTGTTTTTCCTGCCCCTGATGACCCCATCACGCCCAGCACCTTACCCTGTGTCAGTGAAAAAGACAACGAGTCAATGATGGGGATTTGGGCATGAGTTATGGTTAAATTTTGTACTGACAAAACGTCCATCACTTGCCCACATCTAATGCTTGGCGAAAGCTCTCACCAATGATGATGAGTGCCATGAGTATCGCCATTAACACGCTCACCCCTGCCATTGCCAAATGTGGTGCATCCAAATGGCGACTGCCTTGATACAAAAGTTCACCCAAACTTGCCGATTCCATTGGTAGCCCAAAACCCAAAAAATCCAAAGCGGTCAAAATGACAATATTTCCTGCCAAAATAAACGGAAACTGAGCCAAACTTAATCTGATTAAACTTGGTAAAAAATGCCGTAAGATAATCCTATGGGGAGACACGCCCAGATTTTTAGCAGTCAGCACAAAGGGGGCTTGACGCAATCTGTACACATGCACACGAGCCACACTCACCAACGGTAGCCAGCCAAACAGTAACATACCCACAAATACCACCAACACAGATGGACGAAACACGCTCATCAATATCATTAAAATAAAAAGCTGTGGCAAGCCAAGCCAAATCTCAATCACCCTTTGACCCAATAAATCCACCCAACCACCAAAATAGCCCAGCACCGACCCCACCGCCAGCCCAACCAATGAAGCAATCAAGGTCAAAGCCAACCCAAAACCCAAAGAAAGACGCAGACCATACAATGTCCGTGCAAAAACATCACGCCCCAAAGCATCTGTTCCCCACACATTATCCCAAGTAGGGGCTGATGGATGGGGCGTGGGCGGATTGAGCACCAACGTATTTTCACCATAAACAATCGGTGGCATGACCATCATGCCATTTTTATTGATAAGCGTTTGTATGGCAGAGTCTTTATAATCAGCAGGTGTCTCAAACACACCGCCAAAAGTGGTTTCTGGATAATCAACCAACATAGGTAAATAGATGGATTTTTGATATACCAAAATGAGCGGTTTATCATTAGCGATAAACGGTGCAAATAATGCCACCAATGCCATCAATACAGCCACCATTAAAGCAACATACGCCCTTTTTTGTTGTTTAATGCGTCCAAAAAATTCGCCCATCATGTATATATCACCCGAGCATCCAAATACTGATATTTGACATCAAAAATAAGCTGCACCATCATGCCAAGCAATGTAAACACATAAAGTAGCCCAAACATCACAGGATAATCACGACTGACCATCGCCTCATAACCCAATCGCCCCAAGCCATCTATTCCAAAAATCACCTCCATGATAAAGTTACCAAAAAACAGCATGCCCATCACCACCATATGCATATCGCTAACCACAGGGAGCATGGCGTTTTTAAATAACTCATTTTTTAAAATCTGTCCATCACTAAATCCTTGTGATTTTGCCAACTTGACATAAGGCTGATTTTTTTCGTGCAACAGGCTAAACTTAGTCAAATATGCCACGCCTGCCACGCCTGATAATGAGCCTGCAATGACTGGCAAAAACAGCTCATATAAAGCGGTGGTTATCTTTTGTAAAAAAGGCAAATTTGCCACATCAAACACCACCTGCATCGGAAACCACTGCCAAAATCTCCCCCCTGCAAACAACACCAACAGACTTACGCCCAACACAAAACTTGGCACAGCATAAAAAAACGCCAACACCACCGTGCTGACCTTATCCACCATCTGCCCATCGTACACCGCTTTAGTTACGCCCACACCCACGCCCACGCCATACATCACAAATAGGCACAAACCACCAAATATCAGTGTCATGGGCAGTTTGTCTTTGATGAGCGTTGCCACAGGCTGACCTTTAAAAAAAGACACACCCAAATCAAACACAAGATAATTTTTAATCATCAACCCAAAACGTTCATGTGCAGGTCTATCAAACCCAAATCGCTGATTTAGCTCGACAGCCATCTCATCCGACAAACCATCAGCTCCTTGATACATAGGCATTTTGGTGCTTTGGGACAAAGCAAGTGTTTGATGATGTATGTTTACAAGCTCGGTATGAATGGGGCTTGTGGGAGCAAGATGCACCAAGGTAAAATTTAGCCCCAAAATCAAAAATAAGGTTGGTATCATCAGACCCAACCGTTTTAAGACATACATCATCATGGCAAAACCCTATCTATCAATGGGGTGGTTTCATTTGTTCATCAGGATTAACTCCAAAATAAAAAATAAAAGTCGCCACCAAGCTATTTACCACCACAAACGCCCAATCTACCCCATCATGACCCAGTAAAAACCGCCCCATCAACAAAGACACGCCAAACATCACCACAAAGCATCCCAAAAGTAGTCCGATGATGACAGGATGTGTCAGCGTATAAACCACCCCTGCTTGACGTTTGGGTTTGAGCTTTTTTAGGTGAATGAATGTACCAATGACATAAACGGCCGCTCCCAACACCAAGTATCCCAAAAAACTCACTCATCTCCCCTTGTGATGGGTGTTAATACCAAGTTTTGTGCTTGCTGCACCACTTGTCTGTCAGCAATGCGTTTTGCCCACGACAACACATATGAATACTCATTTGTACCCAAAAAGGTTTTGGCATCATACGCATGATTGTCATTTTCACCCACATACAGCTTGCCAAGCACCAACGCCCCATACCACGGATAAATCGCCATATCCGCCACGCCATACTCACCTGCCATATAGTCGTGTTGTGCCAAATGTTGATTTAATACATCAAGCTGGCGTTTTGTCTCCATTGCATAGCGGTTGATGGCGTATTCTATCGGTTTGGGGGCATAAGCATAAAAATGTCCAAATCCCCCACCCACAAATGGTGCTGAACCCATTTGCCACATCAGCCAAGATAAGGCTTGGGCATGGTCTTTGGGATTTGTTGGCAAAAATTGTTCGTATTTTTGAGCAAGATACCATAAGATTGCCCCACTTTCAAAGACTGCCACAGGTTCATCGCCTGTATTATCCACCAAAGCAGGGATTTTGCTGTTTGGATTAATCTCAACAAAACCCGAAGCAAACTGCTCGCCTTGCATGATGTCTATTTTAAAAGCATCATAATCTAGCAAACCCAAAGCTTTTAATTCTTCTAGCATGATATTGACTTTGATGCCGTTTGGGGTATTCAAGCTATATAGTTGATAGGGCTTATCGCCTTTGGGTAAGGTCTGGGTGTGCCTTGCTCCTGCGGTGGGACGGTTTAAACCGCCAAAACGCCCGCCCATCTGTGGGGCTATCCATACTTGTGGGGGCAGATAGCTCATACAGCTTCCTTATACAAACGTACACATGTTGTATTTTGACCTGACTCTGGAAAAACAAAATGGTCTTTGTTGATAAATTTTACTTTTGCATCATAAGGGTCTTTATAAAGATTTACCCAATAATCCTTAAAATACTCTTGATAATCAGTATCATAGGGGATTTTTTGGCTATCATAAGCCACATAATCCACAAAATTAAAATCAGAAATATAAAACCTATCGCCTTTAACGTGCCAGCGATTTTTGATGGTAAAATGCTCAATACTCACCAACTGCCCTGTGTTTTCATAAGTTAATATCTCCCACAGTTGCGACATGGTGCCATCGGCATTGATGGTATCAAAAGTTACCGAACGCTCTTTTGAACCATCATTATAGCGAAAGTCGTCTGTGCATTTCCAATCACCAATAAACTGCGATTTGTTGAGTGCATGAGCTTGCATGCCCATCATCAACATTAGGATTAATGCCACTTTTTTCATGATATTCTCACAACAATCAAACTTTGTTATAATAACGCAAACCAAGCAAAATGTACACGAAAAATTTAATGACAATTTTATGACAAAATCAATCATCCAACAAAGACTGCCAACATGATACCCCCAAATACCCAGATTGTTTTTGTGGCGGATTTGCATTTATCTGCTGACACCTGCCATCTTAATGTCGCTTTTTGTCATTTTATCACAGAGCTGATACAACTGCCGTGTTTGTCTGCTTTATATGTCTTGGGTGATTGGCTTGATGGCTGGATTGGTGATGATGACTATCTTAGCTTATCTGATGATGAAAAAGTGCGGCATTGGCTGACCCCCATCATAGAAAAATTAAAAACTTTATCAAAAAAATCAAACATTTATATCATGCACGGCAACCGTGATTTTACCATCAGACAAACACTTTGCAATACCTTTGGTGGTCGGCTCATCAAAGAGCCATTTTATCTTAATCATCAACACATCAATTATCGCCTAGAACATGGGGACGCTTTATGTACAGATGACAAAAAATACCAACGCTATCGCAAAATTATCCGTCATCGTCTTATTTTGTGGTTACTGCTTAAACAACCCCTACACAAACGCCGTCAGCTTGCTTTGCGTATCAAACACAAAGCCCACCAAGACAAATCTCAAAAATCCAGTCGCATTATGGACACCAATCCCCAAGCGGTGGCGGATGCTTTCAACACCTGCGACATGCTGGTACATGGACACACTCACCGCCCAAATGTTCATAAACTTGATGACAAAATCCGTTTTGTGTTGGGAGATTGGCAAGATAATTTTGGTCAAGTATCCGCCATGATTGGTGTATTGACTGATGATAAATTGTCAGCTTACCATTGGCGATGGCAAAATCAAACCGCCTAAACCCCATCAACAGATTTTTTGTGAAAATTTTAAAATAACAAGATAAAATCAATCACTTAAATACAAAAATTAATTCCATTAGAGAAATGATGATTTGTTAAATTTTAAATTAAATTGATGTATTTTTGTGCAAATCCACTTTGGTCAGCCTTAGGGCATTAGCCAACACAGATAATGAGCTTAGTGCCATCGCCAAACTTGCCAGCATGGGATTTAATACCCCCATCATCGCCAGTGGTATGCCCAAACTGTTGTAGATAAAGGCAAAGAACAGATTTTGTTTGATGTTATTTAGTGTTAATCTGGCGATTTTGTGAGCGTGATAAATGCTCATCGCCCCACCTGTATCGGTATTGATAAGACGCACAGACGCTGAACCTGTGGCAACATCGGTCGCCCCACCAACCGCCATACCAATATCCGCAGTCGTCATGGCAAGTGCGTCATTTACGCCATCGCCAATCATGGCAGTTTTGTGTTTTTGTTTTATCTCATTGATTTTTATGGATTTTTCATCAGGAGATAGCCCACCCACACCATCAATACCAAGCTTGCTTGCAACGCTGTCCACCACGCTTTGACGGTCGCCACTTAAAATCATGGCATGCACGCCATCTTTTTTTAGCAGCTCTATCATAGAATAAGCATCTGATTTGATGGTATCAGCAAGGGCATACACCCCCACAATCACATCATTTACACCCACAAAAACAAGGCTTGCTGTGGGGTGTTTTTGACCAAATGCGTCTATTTGCTGACAAGATATACCAGCAAATGCTTTTGTGCCAACCTTCACCACCGCACCATCAATCACGCCTTGCACGCCTTGCCCTGCTTGACTTTTGATATTTTGAGCGGTAAAGTTGGGGGCGTGATAACCATCAGCATAAGCACAAATGGCAAGTGCTAAGGGGTGTTTGCTGTGGCTTTCTATGCTTTTGGTCATGCCAAGCACATCTTTTTTATCAGTCAAAAAAAGCGTGTCTAATACTGACAGCTGTCCATTGGTTAGCGTGCCTGTTTTATCAAATGCCATGGCAGTGATTTGCCCTGTCATCTCCAAAGCAGGTGCATCCAAAAACTGCACGCCATGACGGCTTGCCACACCCATACCTGCCATAATCGCTGTGGGGGTTGCAAGCCCCAACGCACAAGGACAAGCAATCACAAGCACCGCCACCGCTCGCATGAGTGCGGTGTCAAATTGCCCAAGCACATAAAAATTACCCAAAAAAGTCAGCAAAGCAATGATGACCACCACAGGCACAAACACGCCTGCCACTTTATCAGCAAGTCTGGCAATGGGGGCTTTGGTTCCCTGAGCATGAGCAAGTGCTTGGGTCATCTGCCCCAAAGCTGTTTTTTTGCCTGTGGCTGTCGCTTGATAAACAAAACTGCCGTCCACCACCACACTTCCTGCCAACACCATATCGCCCACGCCTTTGGCAACATAATGGCTCTCACCAGTTAAATGAGCTTCGGTGATGTCGCCTTGACCATCGGTCAGCACGCCATCTACCGCCACTTTGTCGCCATGATGAGCCATCAATATGTCGCCAACCGCAATAGATGATAAAGGCACATTGTTCCAGCCACTTTCAGATTGTTTTTTTACCATATCAGGCAATAGCCCCAAAAGATGAGCTTGGGCATTTAAACTGCCTGTTTTGGTGCGGTGCTCTAAATATTTACCAAGACTGACAAAGGACAAAATCATGACGCTGGCTTCAAAATAGACATGATGTAAAGCATGAGTGTGTGTCAGCCAAATATAAGTAGAATACACCCAAATCGCTGTCGTACCAAGCGACACCAATACGTCCATGCCAAGAAGTCCGCCCTTAATGCTCGCCCAAGCCCCCCGATAAAAACCCACTCCCAGTAGCTGAGCAATGCTGGCAAGCACAAACTGCACCCACACAGGGGGCATTAAAGCGTGCGAACCTACCATCATGCCAAGCATACCCACCCAAAACGGCACGGACAACACAAACAGCCCAATCACACGATAAGGCACGCCATCATCAGTATCACCATCTTGGGCATTATCTTGGATAAATTGCCCTGTAAAGCCTGTTTTTTTTACCCACGTCAAAAGCTCATCATCAGCCACCGCTTGATTTAGCTCAATGACCGCCGTCTCTGTGGCAAAATTAACCTGAGCAAGATGAACGCCATCTTTTTTACTCAGCACCTTTTCTAAGCGAGTGGCACAAGCTTGACAGGTCATGCCTTGTATTTTTAGAGTTTTAGTAAGCATTGACATGGTCTTATCTAAATGGTCTTGTTAAAATGGCTGTGAACAAACAAAAGTCAGATACCTAAAATCAAAAACCGAACAACAAGTTCGGTCTGATGAGTTTAAGTGGTACTAAATCCTGCATCTTCCACCGCTTCAATCAGTTGGGGTTTTTGTACTTGTTCATCATCATACTCAATCACCGCTTGTTTGGAAGCAAAGTCCACATTCACGGCGTTTACCCCTGTGATGTCATTTAGGGCGTTTTGCACACTGGTCGCACAGCCACCACAGGTCATACCAAGGACATTTAAAGTTAGAGTTTGAATAGCCATAAAATTACCTTTATTATTAATAGGTTTATACTTTTATAAGATTAAAATCTGACATTTCAAGGCATTTATCTAAGCTTAGTCTCATGGCACAACCGCTACGCCACCCCAAGCCATATCTAGCCCACACGTTTCAGGCAAATCAAACATTAAATTCATGTTTTGTACGGCTTGACCGCTTGCTCCTTTGACAAGATTGTCTTGCACCACCAACAAAGTCAATACATCGTCGTCTTGATGAATGGCAATTTTTAGGCGGTTAGACGCACGCACCGAACGGGTATCAGGCAGAGAGCCTTTGGGCAACACATCAACAAAAAACTCATGCTGATAGGTTTTTTCAAATACCGCCTGCCAATCTACTGCCCTGCCTTTGTCTGTCAAAGTCAAATGAATGGTGCTAAACATGCCCCGTATCATCGGCACAAGGTGTGGCACAAAGCGGATTTTTTGGGGAAATTTTGAGCCAAGCAGTTCATGCACGCCTTGGCTAATCTCTGGATGATGACGATGTCCTGCCACCGCATAAGCACTAAAATTATCAGACAGCTCACTAAATAGCAGATTCATTTTGGCATTACGTCCCGCCCCTGATATGCCTGATTTGGCATCAATGATGATATTTGGTAAAATCAACGGCTCGTTTTGCTGATTTTGCTCATCAATCACAGGTTTTAAGCCCAAAATGGCAGTTGTGGGATAACAGCCGGGATTAGCAACCACTTGGGCGGATTTGATGTCATCTCTTTGAGTGTTGCCAAGCTCTGCCATGCCATAAACAGACTTTGCCAACACATCGCCACAAGTATGCTCCAAACCATACCATTTGCTAAATTCATCCAAGTTTTGCAAACGAAAATCTGCCCCCAAATCAATGACTTTGACCCCTTGTGCAACCAAATTTGGCGTATGTGTCATCGCAACACCGTGGGGGGTGGCAAAAAACACCACATCACAGTTTTTGCCAATCTGTACCATCATCTCATCAGTCATGTCGCTGTATGGCACATCACACGCCCCAAGCAAACTGGGGAAAATGTCGCTGACTTTACGACCTTTTTCACTTCTGGATGTCAAATAACAAATGCGTGCGCGTGGGTGTCTTGACAACAAACGAATCAGCTCAACACCCGTATAACCTGTACCACCAATGATGGCAATATTGATTTTTTGCATGAGATAATCCAATCAGAATTTGGCAAATTGTAACGTGTATTATGCTTTTTGGCAAATAAAACTTGACACATATTACAAGTGATATTTTATCACCAATTCATGATAGACAATTTAATTAAAGGCACTACATTATTGATAAAAAAGGTTTTACAGGCACCCACAATGGCACAAAACTTCAAGGCGGTTTTCACGGCATCAATGCCAGAGAAATCTCAGGCATATTTACCAACGACCAACAAGGCATACAAGGGGCATTTGGGGCAAAACAAAGCCGATAACACCACTTGGCATTTTTGATGGGTACATTAAAATAGTGGTGATTTGCCACATCTTATCATCACAACCCATCAAGACCACGCTTTAAATCATCAATAATATCCTTGGCATTTTCAAGTCCCACAGACAGGCGAATTAGCCCATCATTCACGCCTGCATCTGCTCTTTGCTCAGGTGTCATACGAAAATGCGTGGTGGACGCAGGGTGAGTAATTGTTGATTTGGCATCACCTAAATTGTTTGTGATACTAATCATGCGTGTGCTATCAATCACTTGCCATGCACTGTCTTTATCCGCCACTTCAAAGCCGATAATCGCTCCAAATGCCCCGCCTGCCACATCTAAATACGTGTGTTGGCGTTTGGCAAGCTCATGGCTAGGGTGAGTGGATAATCCTGAAAAATGCACTCGTTGCACCTTGGGGTGGTCAGATAAAAACTGTGCCACCTGATTGGCGTTTTCGCAATGAGCTTTCATACGTAGCGTTAAGGTTTCAAGCCCTTTTAGTAGCAACCACGCATTAAAAGGCGATAAACTAATCCCACCTGTACGCACAACCGTAAAGGCTTTTTCCATCAGCACATCAGAACCAACCAACGCCCCGCCCAACACACGCCCCTGACCATCTATGTATTTAGAAGCTGAATGAATGACCACATCTGCCCCAAGCTCTAAGGGCTTTTGCATGGCAGGTGTGGCAAAACAGTTATCCACAATCAATAACGCCCCATTCTTATGAGCCAGCTTTGCCAAAAATGATAAGTCAGCGATTTGAGCCAAAGGATTTGATGGGCTTTCACAGTAGAGTATTTTGGTGTTTGGCTGAATGGCATTTGTCCATGCGTCATTATCAAAACAATCCACATAGCTGATTTGTACCCCAAAGGCTTTAAAATAAGTATCAAACAATGCCACCGATGAGCCAAATAACTGCTTGGCACACAACAAATGGTCGCCTGCACTTAGATAGGCCAGACACATGGTTAAAATCGCCCCCATGCCACTTGCTGTCGCCACACAACGCTCACCCCCTTCCATCAATGCCAATCGCCTTTCAAAAGCTCGTACGGTGGGGTTGGTATGGCGACTATATACATTGCCTTTTTTTGTGCCATTAAAATGGTCGGCAGCGTCTTTGGCACAAGCATATACATAACTGCTGGTGGTAAAAATGGCTTCACCATGCTCGCCTTCATCTGTGCGATGATAGCCACCACGCACCGCCAAGGTTTGAGCTAAAAAACCCAGTGCAGGGTCTAGGGCATCGGACTGCCAATTCTCATCTAATATCGCCATAAGATTCCTTTTTTATATTCATCATCTAAAACGCAGGGGCTCTTTTAGGAATTGCCCCAAAAAATTCATTGCGAGCTTGTTTATCCGTGCTTAACGCCCCAAGCGTACTTACGGTGCGAGTGGTGGACTGCTGTTTATTGACACCACGCATCATCATGCACATATGACTTGCGTCCATAACCACCGCCACGCCATGACAGTCGGTTAATTGTTGTATGGCGGTGGCAACTTGCTTGGTCAGATTTTCTTGAATTTGTAATCTGCGAGCGTACATGTCCACAATACGAGCCACTTTGGACAACCCCAACACTTTGCCATTTGGCAAATAGCCAACATGAGCCACGCCATAAAATGGCAAAATATGATGCTCACACAACGAATAAAATTCAATGTTTTGCACCAATACCAATTCAGGGTTATCCGATTCAAACACCGCCCCATTAGCCACCACATCAAGGCTTTGGTGATAACCACGGGTCAGATAACTAAATGCCTTGGATGCACGCATGGGTGTATCAAGCAATCCATCTCTGCTTAAATCTTCGCCACAACCTTGTATGATTTGGGCATAATGTTCGGCAATTTTTTGGTCATCAGGAACAAAAGGGGTAAAAATAGGGGAATGTGCCATGTCTGCTATCTGTCATTAAAAATGCTATATCTTAACCCAAAATCTGTGTTTGGCAAGCAAAAATCCAACTTTTTTCATGAAAATTTAGCAATTTATCCTGAAATAACATTCATATAACTTAACAGTTTAGATTTCTTTATTTGTTTACAAATGTTCTGATATTTTTGGCGTTTTTAAAAAAACATGGTATAATTTGCCAAATTTTTATCAATGAGTGATTTTATGCTATTACAGGGTCAAAGATTTGTGGTAACAGGCATTGCCAGCAAACTGTCTATCGCTTGGGCGATTGCTGAGAGCTTGCACCGTGAAGGGGCTGAGCTGATTTTAACCTACCCTAATGACAAAATAAAAAAGCGTGTGGAAATGGCAGCCGAAGCCTTTAACGCCGTGGCGGTGATTGAGTGTGATGTTGGTTCTGATGAGTCCATTGATGCCTGTTTTGCTCAAATTGACCAAATTTGGGGGCAAAGTGATGATGGTGGCATTAACGGCATTGTTCACGCCATTGGATTTGCTCCTGCCGACCAGCTAGATGGTGATTTTACTACTGCCACCACCCGAGCAGGTTCTGCCATCGCTCATGACATTTCTAGTTATAGTTTTGTGGCACTTGCCAAAGCAGGTCGCAAGCTACTTGCCATGCGTCAAGGCTCACTATTGACACTTACCTATGAAGGCAGCATTTCCGTTCTTCCCAATTACAACGTCATGGGCATGGCAAAAGCCAGCTTAGAAGCAAGTGTGCGTTATCTTGCCACGTCGCTTGGCAAAGATGGCATTCGTGTCAATGCCATCAGTGCAGGACCCATCCGTACTTTGGCAGCCAGTGGCATCAAATCGTTTCGCCGTATGCTAGATGTCAGCGAAAAAGTTGCACCACTACAACGCAATGTCAGCCAAGAAGAAGTGGGCAATGCTGCTTTATTTTTGATGTCGCCTTGGGCAAGTGGTATTACAGGAGAGATTTTATTTGTAGATGCTGGCTTTAACACCGTAGCAATCAGCGAACAAATCATGGCAATGGCAGATGATACAGAAGCTTAGTCTGCTACCCACACCCATTAAAAGCACAGATTTTTCTTGTGCTTTTATTTTTGCCAAAAAACTGCTAGAATGTTGATTTTGTGTTAATTTAAAATCACTTTTTTGACATCACAATGCAAGATAAAATCCCCACATGGGTACTATTTGGGGCGGTGGTATTGGCGTTTTGTGCAGGGATTTTAAACACCACCGCTTTGATGGGCTTCACACACATCTCAGCATCTCATGTTACAGGCAATGTCAGTCAAGTAGCCGTAACGTGGTTTTATGGCGACTGGCTAAATCTAAAACTCTTTATCATTTCTATTGGTTCATTTTGGTTTGGCTCAGTATTAAGTGGCATGATTATCGGCAGTAGTGAGCTTCACATCAACCGCCATTATGGCTATGCCATGTATTTGCAATTTGCCCTACTGTCTGGCAGTTTGTGGCTGTATCTTAATAATAACGAATACGGTCAAATGCTCATCGCCACTGCCTGTGGTTTACAAAATTCTATGGTAACCACTTATCATGGTGTGGTGGTTCGTACCACGCACTTAACAGGCGTTACGTCTGATTTGGGGGCAACTGTCGGTCAGTGGCTGGTCGGTCGCAAGGTCAGCAAAAGTAAAATCATGCTCCATAGCGGTCTGTGGTGGGGATTTTTTATTGGGGGCTTTGTGGCGGTGTGGCTATATGCCAAAATTGGCTATTTATCCATGCTGTTGCCCATGATGGTGATTTTATTTTCAGCCATCACCTATCATCGCATGGAACGCTGGTACACCAAATCTGAACGACTCATTAGATTACAACGCTTAAAATCCAAACGCAAAAGACGCCATCAAAAATCACAACCAAAAACTCATCTACCTGATTAAACTAATTTTTAAACACGTTGATTAAATTTACCAACACTGTCTTTTGAGTACTGGTTAAGTCCTGCCAATACCTATCAAGTTCATCATTG
This sequence comes from Moraxella sp. VT-16-12, assembly GCF_002224245.2. GTDB lineage: Bacteria > Pseudomonadota > Gammaproteobacteria > Pseudomonadales > Moraxellaceae > Moraxella. Next base: position 113,946 of record NZ_NKHK02000003.1, on the reverse strand, counting down.
TTCCATGTCGCATCTTGCATACAATCAATAAAAAAGTAACTAATTGGTGTCTGTAAAAAATTAGCAATTTCCACCAAATGAGCAACATTGATTTTATTTGTGCCACGCTCATATCTTGATAACTGCTGTTGAGAAATACCTATCATTTCTGACAATTTATCCGCAGAATAGCCTTTTTCTTTGCGTTTTAACTGAATGCGTTTACCAATCAATTCATCTACTTTAACAACAGGCAATTGTGGCATTTTAAACCCTATTTAAAAAATACACTTCTATTGACCATTTTCCTTATTTTCTACGCTTGATTAAACATCATTAATAGTGTAAAATTATAAAAATTTACTCTTTTATAGATTTTTTTAAGGACTTTTTATGTCAAATTCTGATAACAATCAGGAATTAAAAGCTGGTTTTTTAATATTTGCAGTCTTAACAATCAAAATCTTCTTGGGCACGATTATGCCCATTTATGCCATTATCAAAGACATACAGTATGGCAACACAATATGGGTGATTGCTGATTTTATTTTCTTTGTACCTGTTGGCACAATACGTGGTTTAATGTATTTATTTTAATTTTGGGAAACATGCGATGAAATCGTTTTTTATTTGTACAATCACTTTGTGCTTATTTGCCTGCAATGAGAACAAAACTCATTTAGAGACACGAGTTACCACAAGAGACGAGATGATTGCTTACTACAACAAAATGAATGATGATGAGATAAGGCGAGTTTTTATAGAACAAAATATTGGGCAATGTTTTAGTGAATTTCAAAAGCAACAAATACCAAATGCCGGTCTTGCTTGTAATTGCGTCATGAATGACATTGCAAGACAGATGTCAATCTTAGATTTAAAAACTATGCTACTGCCTGCCGAATATGTTTCAGGACATATCATACATGATATTAGTAGTCGGTCAAATATGGCAATGCTACAAGCTGTAATAAACCGCCAAAAATAAATGATAAATAAAAAACACACCAGTTAAGTGTGTTTTTTTCTTAATACAACGTTAAGCTTCTTGTGTCCAACGCTTTTGACTTCCTTTAATGACTTCTTTGGCTTCATCAATTCCAAAAAAACCCTGCACGACGGTTGTGCCTGCTTTTTTTAGGTCTTTATAGTGATTAAAATGAAATTCTAGCTGTTTGATGAGTTGTTTTGGCAAATCATCAAGGCTTTGATAAGCATTGCCGTTATTGCGGTCATCGGCAGGCACAACAATAATCTTATCATCCACTTCGCCATCATCAACAAATTTCATCACACCAATCACACGAGCCTTTAAAAACACCCCTGTCGTTAAAGGTTGCTCAGTGATGATAAGTGCGTCCAACTCATCGCCATCTTCATCTAAGGTTTGGGGAATAAAGCCATAATTGCAAGGCTTAGCAAAAGCAATCGGCTCAACACGGTCAAGCTCAAAGCACGCCAGTTTGCGATTCCACTCAATTTTGTGGTTTGAGCCCGTGGGAATCTCCACCACCACATTAATCTCGCCTGCGTCCACATCGCCTGCATCTAAGATTTTGTTAAAATCTGCCATAACATCTCCAAGTAGATTGCAAATAGGTCATTGTAATATTAAATTATCCCAAGTGCAATCGCAATTTTGTATTTTATGCCCCATGACAAGCACAAACAAATCTAGGGTCTCTTTATCGCTACCTAAAATCATCAATCATCTCAAAGAGATTTTTCCTTGGTGTCTTTTTTGAATATTTATGATAAATTTATAAATAAATTCATGAACTTGTGTGTCATTAAATTTGCCAAACTGAGCTAGTTTTACCATTGCCATGCCTGCATAACCACATGGGTTGATGGCGTTAAATGCACTCAAATCATTGATAAGATTGATTGCAATACCATGATAACTGTGCCCTTGCTTAATTTTAAAACCCAAAGAAGCGATTTTGCCCAACATATCACCTTGATGATTATAAATATACACCCCAGGGGCATCTTGGCGTGCTTTGGCGGTTAAATCAGAGGGCAGATACTCACTCACCACATCTTCTATGGCCTGCTCGGCATGACTGACCAAATCTCGCACCCCCATACCAAGATGATGTAAATCCCACAGCCAGTACACCACAAGCTGTCCTGTGCCGTGCCAAGTTACCTGCCCGCCACGGTCGGTTTTGATAATCGGAGTGTCAGTTCGGTGCAAAATATGCTCTTCTTTGCCAGCTTGCCCCAAAGTATAAACGTCTTGATGTTCCACAATCCACAGCTCATCGGCTGTTTGTACGCCCCCTTTTTTGTCATCAATGCTGTGTAACACACGACCAAGCATGGCATCATGTGTGGCATTGTATTCAGCGTTGGGGTGAATGCTTGTGTGTAGGTCATCCCATTGCAGGGCGGATAAATCTAATGTATGCAAGTTTAGGTCATTCATGATAATACGTCAGTAAAAATTTGGGATATTTTACGCCAAATTATGATTTTTCCCAATAAAATTTAACGTTTCCCATTATCTCATAAATTTGTTATCATAGTTCAAACTTTTTAAAAGAATCCCACCATGACCAACCAACCCATCATCACTTCGCTTTTGGATAATGATTTATATAAATTTACCATGCTCCAAGCCATGCTCCATCAGTTTCCCCAAACGCATGGTGTGTACCGTTTTCGCTGTCGCAATAATGATGATTTGGCATTTAATCTAGCTGACATCAAAGACGATTTAGAGCATCAGCTTGATTTGCTATGTCAGCTTAAATTCACCCAAGATGAGCTTGATTATCTGCGGTCTTTGCGGTTTATTAAGCCTGATTTTGTGGATTATATGGAGCTGTTTCAGCTAAAACGGCGTTTTATTAAAGTCTCTATTGATACCGATGGTAGGCTAGACATTGAGATTGAAGGGGCGATGATACAAGCGATGTTTTTTGAGATTTTTGTACTGTCGCTTGTCAATCAGCTTTATTATGAACGCTTAAACAGCTCAAACGCACTGACAGAAGGGCAAAAACGTCTTGATGAAAAAGTACAAATCTTAAAACATTATGAAATGTTGGAGCTGTCAGAAGTGGACAATCCCCCTTTTGTGGTGGCGGATTTTGGGACACGCAGACGCTACTCAAAAGATTGGCATTATCATGTAGTAAAGACGCTCACCCACGCTTGCCCAGCGATTTTTCGTGGAACATCCAATGTATATCTTGCCAAAGAGCTGGGCATTACCCCCATTGGCACGATGGCACACGAATTTTTACAAGCCTTTCAAGCCTTAGATGTGCGTTTGCGTGAAAGCCAAAAAGCAGCCTTGGAGTGCTGGGTGCGTGAATATCGGGGGGATTTGGGGATTGCCCTGACAGACGTGGTAGGCATGGACGCATTTTTGCGAGATTTTGATTTGTATTTTGCCAAGCTGTTTGACGGCTTACGCCATGATAGTGGCGACCCTTATGCTTGGGGTGATAAAGCCATTGCTCATTATGAAAAACTTAAAATTGACCCAAAAACCAAAAGCCTGACATTTAGCGATGGGCTAACGCTTGAAAAAGCATGGGATTTGCACCAATATTTTAAAAAGCGTATCAAAACCGCCTTTGGGATTGGTACCAATCTCACCAACGACATGGGGCTCACTCAGCTTAATATCGTGTTAAAACTGGTAGAATGCAACGGACAACCTGTCGCCAAGCTTTCAGACAGCCCTGGCAAGACAATGATTGATGACGACACTTATTTGGCCTACCTAAGACAAGTGTTTGATGTCAAATAGCACACAAATACTGGCTAATGACATCAAACTGCTGGGCTCTGGGTAAATTACAACCCTGCTTTCAAACTTGCCACGATAAACTTATCCAAATCGCCATCAAGTACCGCTTGCGTGTTGGAGTTTTCAACGCCTGTGCGTAAGTCTTTGATACGAGAGTCATCTAGCACATAAGAGCGGATTTGACTGCCCCAACCAATGTCAGATTTACTGTCTTCCAAGGCTTGCTGTTTTTCCATGCGTTTTTGCATTTCTAGCTCATAAAGTTTAGCACGGAGCATTTTCATGGCGGTGTCTTTGTTGGCGTGCTGAGAGCGTTCATTTTGACACGCCACCACAACCCCTGTGGGCTGATGGGTGATACGCACCGCAGAGTCTGTGGTATTGACGTGCTGACCACCCGCCCCACTTGACCGATAGGTATCAATGCGTAAGTCGCTTGGGTTGATGTCAATCTGCACATTATCATCAATCTCAGGTGAGACAAACACGGCTGCAAAAGACGTGTGCCGACCGTTATTACTATCAAAAGGCGACTTACGTACCAAGCGATGCACACCAATCTCGGTACGCAGCCAACCAAAAGCATAATCACCCTTGACAGCGATGGTAGCCGATTTGATGCCTGCCACACCCCCTTCGGACACTTCCATGACTTCTGCCTTAAAGCCGTGGCTTTCGCACCAACGCAAATACATGCGAAGGAGCATTTGCGACCAATCTTGAGCTTCGGTACCCCCTGAGCCTGCCTGTATGTCAAGATAGCAGTTGTTGGCGTCCATCTCACCACCAAACATCCGCTTAAACTCCAAATCTTCCACACTTTTTAGGGCTTCATCTAGCTCAGCTTGCACATCAACCAGCAAACTTTCGTCATCAGCTTCTAGTGCCAATTCAAGCATGGCTGATGCATCATCAAGACGTGCTGACAAGCCGTCCACCACACCCACAATACCATCTAGCACTGATTTTTCTTTGCTGATTTTTGTGGCAAGCTCAGGATTGTTCCAAAGCTCAGGATTTTCAAGCTCTAAATTGACTTCTTCTAGACGTTCTTTCTTGGCTTCAACGTCAAAGATACCTCCAAAGCTCATCACCACGGGTGCGTAAGTCTTTGATTTGTTCGGTATAAATTGCAATTTCCATGATTTTTCTCACAAAATAAAATGACTATTATAACAAATTTCACACCAAGACAAAATCCAACATTATAATTCAATCAACTCACCCGCTTGGTCAAAATTTGCCAGCCTTTTTAAGATTTTGATACTTTCATTCTTTTGGGTGATGATTTCATCTTTGTGAGCATGATAAGTTTTAAACGCTCATTTTCAGCTTGTAGGGCTTCATTGTTGGCATAGTGGTTATAATGATAATTAGCATGATGATTTTGGGTTTGTAGCACCACGTTTTTATCACTCACACGAATCAGTTCAAGCACGCTCACATCAAACACTTTGGCAATCTCATCAAGCCGCTCCAAACTTGGTAAACTTTCACCCCGTTCAATCTTGGCATAGCCATTTTTTGACATACCCAAACGCTCCGCCATTTGTTCTTGCGACCAGTTACGCTCTTCTCTTAATTCCTTAATAACATCATATGCAATCATAATGACCTACTGCTGGTGGGTGAATAAAACTACTGTGGGTTGGTTGATAAAGATTTGTTTCATTGTATCATGGGTGTTACAAAAACTTAATCTAATGGCAAAAACTGTTCAAATACTGCCCAAAAATAAGCAAGTTTTGTGCCATTTATTAACAAATCAAGAGGATTTCATGAAAAACGATGAAAAATAGTAGGCATAATGACAATGGTAATGTTGCTATCATCTATTGGCACATGGCTTGGTTCGGGATATTTATTATGGCAAGCCATTGATGTTAATAGTTTTGGCATGGGCATTGTTTGGTTTGTTGCTTGGGGAGTTATGGGCGGCATTGCCCAATCTTTTATTGCCCTACTAATTTCTATGGCAATCATTGCTGTTTTATCTATTTTTATAGGAAAATAATACATGATTTGGTTAATTGTTGTTATTGCGATTATTGGTTTTGTTTGGTGGGTAAATGCAACCGCAAGTAGCAGAGATGCACAAAAAGCACTTAACATCATTGGCGACAGTCATAGCCTAATCGTAGACCACTTTCCATACAGTCAATTTAAAACTGCTTGGCAAGATATTATTTGTGTAGAAAGTGCTTATTTAACGTTGATAGTTTTTATTCATGGCATGACAATAGACGGCAAAGGTAGTCAGCAAAAACAGGATATGGTTAAAATTATCGTTGAGCGATGGTGTGGCTTTATTTTGAGGGTGTCTACTTTGCCAAATACAACAACCAACATCAATATGGTTAAACAAAAATTAATGACCAAGCAAAATATTTATTTACCTTTGATTGAAAAATATTTCAAAGACATATCATCAAACCATAAATTAAAAAATAATACAGATATTATTACTTATGAAAATTATCAGTTATATGAAAATTTTATGAAATTTTGCTTAGAAAATTATCAAGACATTATGTCCAATGAGCAATCTTGCTTAACCTTTCATAGAAATAAAATAGACAGCAATCATTTTTATGCCATTCATGATAGCATAGCTGATGAAGAAAGACATGCTGGACAAAATAAACACGATTATTACCAAGATTTGAGACGAAAGGGAGAAGGGAGCGATAGAGATATAAAAATAGACGAAAGAACAAAGTTTATCCGCCATCATATTACACTACTTTTGTCTTGTTGTTATAATTACAAACAGCAAAGACGTATCAGTTAGCAATTTTTATTGTATAGGATTTTCTAGTTAATGAGTAAAAAATTTCGCACCCATTACGACAATCTAGGTGTCTCTCGTAATACCCAATCTGAAGTGATTAAGGCAGCCTACAAAGCCCTTGCTCAAAAATACCACCCTGATAGAAACCCCAATAATCCCGATGCTGAACGCATTATGAAAATCATCAATACCGCCTATCAGGTATTGATTGACCCTGTACGTCGTGCTGAACATGACCGCTGGATTGATGAGCAAGAAGCTAAAATTTATAATCAATCAACCCAAAATCAAAACAATAGTTCGGAAAATCATAAAAATCAATCCAACAACCAAGATTATTATGATAATTCTTATACAAAAAATCACCAAACGCAATCAACCACCAATCAACGTTATGATTATACAGGAAGCAACAATACACGAAATAATAATGCCAACAGACAAAATAACCATGCCAAATACCAAAACTACCAAGAAACTTATGCAAAAGAAAAACCATCATTTTGGTCTTTTGGACGTATGAGACGTACAACTTATGCCCTATTATCTATTCCTACATTATTTGTATGGATGATAATCCGCATTGGTATGGAAGGTGCTGTATCATCAATGGATGATTATGATATAGCAACATTGTTTTTTATGACAATGATAGAGTTAATACCCCTTTATTTTTTGGTATTTATTGGCATAAAAAGACTGCATGATTGTGACTATAAGGGCTGGTGGATTTTAATTCCATTTGTTATTTGTGTAATATGGTTTGTAAGACCAACACAAGGAACAAATCGTTTTGGCACCAACCCAAGAGATAGCTACGCTGATGATGAAGCAGAAACAGAGGAAGATTATTCTTTTTTTGGCGTCATTGTGGTGAGTATTTTTATAAATTTAGCAATGATTTCCAACATTAATTCACAACAAAATGAAAGCAACAATACAAACAATACAGCACGAGATGGTTATCAAAAACCAATCCAAAATTTACCACAAACATCAACCATACAAACCAGTGCACCTAATAACCCCCAACAAACGTTGGATACCGTCCAATTACTCAATCAAACAAGGTTAGATTATAAAAATGCAGTCGCCGAGATTAATCGCGTCTGGGAACAGTTACACCCAAGTGTGCAAGACTATCTAAAAGATGAACAGGTTGAATTTAACAAACAACGTGAAAGCCACTGCAAAGAGCAATCACTCACGCTTAATGTTGATAATAATGGGCGTGAAGCCTATCGCTATCATTGTGCCACACAATTACTCAATGAAAGAATAGCACATCTTAAAACCCAAATAAATACTGTCATATCCAGTCCGTTAAACAATATTCCAAGCAAAGATGAATTTATACTATCTGCAATGATGAATATTTATAATAATCCAGAGTCAGCACCACCAATAAATATTTGCCAAAGCAATATATACTGCAATGCATTTTCGGCATTATCTCAATACTGGATTGATATTCCTGATGATTATCGTTATAAAGGTCAATTCAATATCAAATATCAAGCCCAAATTGGTGACGGATATGGTCTCAACAAAGGCTTTACACTAAATCAAGAACAATCCATCTTATTAGCAGAGGGAGGTGATTTAGTTTATTACAACTCTGGTGGTGGAAGTCCTGAGCAAGAAAAAATATTTGCCGAAGGATTAGTTGTGCTATTGTACATTGAAGAGATGAATGGTTGGCTATAATTAATTTTAATAAATTAAATTTTAAGGAAATTTCATGAAAAAGTTAATTCTATCAAGTTTATTATTGGCAAGCAATCAAATGGCAATGGCAGCAAACTGGATACCATCACAATCTAGTAGCACAGAACACAAAGAAACCACCCATATAGATTGGGATAGCATTAAAGGCTATTACTTTAATAGCTATGACAAAAATAACTACTATGTCAATGCTTGGGTAAAAAAGAACTATCCAACCGCTCAAAAATTAACAAACGGCAAACTCTACCGAGAAGAAAAATCTTTTTGGTACGTGGATTGCTTAAACCAAAAAATGCAAATTAGCGAAGCTCACTTTCATACCAGCACAGGTAAATATGTTGGTAGTCAAACCAATTACGTTTCAAATTACTCTTCTAGTAATTGGAATAGGATAGTACCAGGGTCAGTTGGTGAAACAATTGCAACAGACGTTTGTCTATACTACAACTTTAAACTCTCCAATCAAACAAAATAAATAAGCATAGGGGCTAGTTATGGAAATTCTGCTGTGGACAATCGGTGCAGTTATTGCTTTTTTTTGCTTGGGCGTATTATTCTGGTTATAAGCATGAGCTTGCCTATCGCCAAGTAATTGCCGATTTACAAACACAACTTAGCCAAAATCCTGTTAAGTTTTTTCAACCACATTATCATTTTCATCCCAATAATTATATTGGTAATGATGAATTGATTGCCCTACTGATAGAAAAAGTGATTATGTTATCACTACAAAGAAATATTCGCTCCAATTTTAATGCGAATATTATTCCATCAGACATTCAAACCCTACCAGATGCCAATCAAGCCTTTCAAAGGCTTTATAGCTTGGCATATTCCATCGCCAATGACAGACACTAGCTACCAATCCACCACTTGCCACCCTTTTTCCACCGCATGAGCTTTTAACATCTCATCAGGATTGACGCACACCGCCACATCAGCATACTCTAAAAGTGGTATGTCATTTTTAGAATCCGAATAGGCAATGAGCTTATCAAAATAAGTGCCTTGGGCATTTTTTTGGGCAATCAGTTTTTCTAAATGAAAAATCTTACCTTCTTTAAAATTGGGTCTGTCTGCCACCTTGCCCGTATAGGCATTATCCACCACTTCTAATCGTGTCGCCAACGTATGCTCATTATCAATACCAAATAAAGCAGCGATTGGCACGACCACAAAATCATTGGTGGCACTAATCACTACCACCGTATCGCCTTGATTTTTATGATGATTGATTTGCTCTATGGCTTTATCTCGCATGGCAGGTTTTATCCATGTATCAAGATACTCATGACGATAAGCAACAAGCTCATTCATGGACTTAGTCTTTAAAAAACTTGCCACAAACTCATTATACTCTACCGCATCTAGCGTACCTGCCAAATAATCATGATAAAACTTATCATTCATAGCTTTATAAAACTTGCTGTCCACCAAGCCATTTTCTACCAAAAACTGCCCCCAACTGTGGTCGCTGTCCACATTTAACATGGTCATATCTAGGTCAAATAACGCCAAATTTGCCATACATTCCCCCACATAAAAAAGATAAAATTGTATCAGTTTTTATAAAAAAACAGCAATATTAAAAAACAAAAAAGAGCAAAAAGCCCTTTTTATTGTCATATCAATGAAAAATTGCCCCTAATACCACAAAAGAGATGGCACTAATGACGGCTGCTGCTGGCAGAGTAATCACCCACGCCATGCCAATTGGCTTCATCAGTTTCCAGTTGGTATTTTCATTAACCAGCCCAATCCCCAATACTGCCCCCACCAAAATGTGTGTGCTAGATACAGGAATGCCAAGGCTTGATGCTCCCATCACCACCGCAGCTGCTGCAAGTTCAGCCGAAAAACCTGATGCTGGGTGCATCTCGGTTAAATTTGTACCAACGGTTTGAATGACTTCCTTACCAATAAACCACAAGCCCACAATGAGCGACACCCCAAAGGTTACCATGACAGGCGCTGGCACAACCGCTTTGGCAGCGATGGCGTTTTCTTTGATGACGTCCATAATTGCCACAAAGGGCCCTACTGCATTAGCAATGTCGTTTGAGCCATGACTAAACGCAAAGGCACAGGCGGTAAATACCTGCATCCAGCTAAACATGATGAAAGTTGCTTTGCCCAAATCTTCTTTGTGTTTACCACGAATGGTCTTGGTATAAATAAAGGCCGTCAGCCACACCATCGCCCCAATCATACCCATCACCAACGCAGAATGCAAGGTGGATAAATCTAGCCCTGTATTTTTTAATCCTTTAAACACCACCATCGCGGTCATCACCACTGCCCCCAAGGCCGCAATGAGTGGCACCCATGTTTTTAAAGCCTTTAAGGTGTCAAGATTGCCTCGCTGATTTTCTAAGTCATAAAGCTCTTTATAGTACTCAGTTTCAAACTCATCAGCACTTGCAGCCCCTTCTTTATACAAGTCTTCATCTCGTAAAATGGCGGTTGTATAGTGCAATTTACCTTCATGACTTAAAGACTCTAAGTACGTTTTTTGTGTGGTTTTTAGACGCTTTTTTTCGGCTTTTAGATGCTTAACCTTGGTTTCCATCTCATCATTATAGGCTAGGATATTTTTCTTGATCAAACCATAAATGACATAAGACAACGCCCCACCCAGCACAGGTGATAGCACCCATGAGATGGCAATCTCACCAATTTTTGACCATTTGACTGTCTCAAAAGCAAGATTTGTTCCTCCCAAATTTATCCCCAAAACGATGGACGACCCCACAATCCCCCCAATGATGGCGTGTGTGGTAGAAACAGGCAAGCCCCGTTTGGTGGCAAATAACAGCCAAAACGCTGCGGCAATCAAGGCTGATAACATTAAATAAATAAACTGTTCAGGCGATACGCCCAAATCTGAAATGTCCACAATACCACTGCGGATAGTATCTGTAACCGCTGCCCCAGCCAGCACCGCTCCAGACACTTCAAAAATCGCCGCCACCGCCAAGGCTTGGGTAACCGTCAGCGTGCCTGCCCCAACAGACGTACCAAAAGAATTGGCGACATCATTGCCACCAATATTAAACGCCATAAAAATACCAAAAAAAGCGGCGACCAAAAATAATGCCACCTGCTGATGATTGGTATAATCCAAGCCCCAAATCACAAAATAAATGCTCATACCTGCCATCAAAAGAGCAAAAAAGACATTTGCCATCATGGGCGTGGATTGTTTTGTTGAATTTACCATAAAATCCGCCAAAAAGGGTTTGTTTTTAAAATAAAAATCTACCAAATTGCACAATCATTCATCATTGTACTTAGTGTCATATTATAAAAAGTAATTATGACAGTTATATGACAATTTTAACATATTCAGCAACATTTAGGGGAGTTATCAAACCTGCCGTCATCATGTTTAGCATTTTCATGCTTCACATCAAATTCATTACTTTTTATTATGATTAAACATTTGACCCATTCCATTAGGATATTTTTAAATGATTGTGCTGTGATGGCTTAATGTGCCTTTAATATCTCTAACACACCTTGCTCTATACGTAGCACATAATTAATGTCATTCATAATTGATGACGCTTGGGTGTTTTCTAGCTCACCTTGACCCAAACGCTGCAAAATATTGTAACGCATCTCTTCAAGCTCATCTGTTCTTTTGTCCAAATCCGACAGTTGACTGGCATCAGGCGACTGATTGAGCTGTTTTAAAAAAAAGAACAAATGTTCTCTAAGAGCTAAGTACTCATAATGAGCAGCGTTGTCAGAATCTGCCAAAAAATACGCCATGTTTTTTTGTAGGTGTTTACCATCCTTGACCATACCAAGCAAAGTAAATGCCACCAAATGCACCACCGTTAGTTCATCTTGGCGACTGTCTGCTTCATCAATATCCATTTTACTGGTAAAGTCCAAAATCTCACTATAAAGCGGTTTAATTTGCCATTCATATAATGCTTGCACATCAAGCTCAAACGGTGCAATGGGCTTATCTGGGGTGTAGCCATCTTGGTAGAGCTGTTCGTTTTTGACAAAAATGGCATGACAAATGACTTCGGTGGCAAGACTCATCAAATGACGAACTTCTTTTACCACCGCACGCATGGCAATGTCTGATGACAACAACGCATTTGGGTCAAGATAGCGTGGCATGACCGCTTGTGAGCCATCAGGCAAGGTTTTGGCTGGTTTTTTATCAGGAAGCATTTTGGTTAATACATCAGCCAATTTGTCTTGCCAACGCCAAAACACCACCACGCCAAACACGTTAAAAAGCGTATGAAATAACGCAAGCTGTATGAGTGGCGAAAAGTTGGCAGCTTGTGAAATGCTAGACACAATGGTCGTCATTGGCATCCACAACACAAAAGTTAATAATGCAGTAATGGCATTAAAAAACAGATGAGCCAACGCAAGCCGCTGTCCTGCTCGTTCACTGCCTATCGCCCCCATAAGTGCGGTCGTGGCAGATGAGCCTAGGTTTGAACCCACAGCAATGGCAAAGGCTTGTGGGAGTGTAATTTGCATACTCGCCAACGCTGTCAAGGTCAAAATTAAGGTTGCATGAGATGACTGCAACACGCAGGTCAATAAAAAACCAATGCCTGTAAAAATCAAAACTTCCATGGTGGGATTAAACTGCAAAGACGCAAAATCCATTTGCCCACCAAACGCCCCAAAGCCTTCTTTGATGGCATCAATCCCCATAAAAATCAGAGCCACCCCCACCAAAATCCGTCCAACCGCTTGGGTCTGCCCCCCAAAAAAACCCATCAAAATTCCAAAGACCAACATGGGGATTGCCACAGGCGACAAACTCACGCTTTGCCCTGCCAAAGCAAGTAGCCAAATGCCTGTGGTCGCTCCTAAGTTTGTCCCAAAAATGATGGCGATACCACCTGCCAGACCAATCATGCCTGTGCTGATAAAAGCAATGGTCAAAAGCGACACCAAGGTGCTAGATTGCAACACAAAAGTAGAGCCTACTCCAAACAAAAATCCACGAGCGGGCGTGGCAGTGCTTTTGGTCATCAGTCGTTCAAGCGTCCCGCCTGCGGTGCTACGAAGCCCTTCTTCTATACACTGCATACCAAACAAAAACAATGCCAAACCATAACACAGTTTTAACCATGCTAAGCTGTGCCAAAATGAAAACCCCAAAGCCACGATAAAAATCACAAGCAATAGGTAATTTAGGTATTTTTTTGAGCGATTGGAAAAGTTCATGGCGTGATGATAAAATTTTTAACCACAAAAACAGTGGGCTTATGTTAAATTTTGTCAAATAACAACTTTTAATTTGTGTTCATTTGTTAGTTGTCATCAAATGGTCATCATTTAAGGCGGTCATCATACCAATATTGATTTAATTTGGCAAATTGAAATTTTGTGGCAATCTGATATGCCCTAATAAACACATTCACCCATCATCTTTACCAAAACCGCCAACAAAAAACTCAAAAATGCAGACAGATTCTTGAAATCCCTTTGCACACCCCCATTAAGCGTATTTATTTGATGTAAGTACCACCATGAGCCAAATCCAGACCCTAGTAGACACCCTAAATGCCTACAAATCACTGCCCCACCATCAAAATCCCACCCTAAAATCCACACTCACCCAAATCCAACACTGGCAAAAACAACGCATCAAACACACTAATCACGCCCTGTTTAGTAACGACAAAACCGCCCCCCTAGCCAACTATTTGATAGATAGGATTTATGGTGATGATGATTTTGATTTGTTGGCTGACCAACTATTAACCGCAGGCAACAATGCCCTAAATGGCTCAGGCAAACTTGAAAAGCTCATTCCCAAAAATGCCTTAGGTGCAGGCGTTTTAGGGGTGCAATCTGCGGTACAAGCGGTCAAACTTGATTTAATGCTTGCCCAAATCCACCTAGCAGAACATCAGCACGCACCCCTAACTGATGCACTCATGCAAATACTATATCAAAAAGCCAATGCCAAAGACGCTCGTATCACTCAAATTCACGACATCAAGGACGTATGTCGCCAATCAGATAAATATTTTAACTCTTTTATCTTGCAAAACGCCTTTAAGCTTGCCAAAGGCATGGCTTATGATAATGGCTATCAACCCTTGTATGATTTTATCGGTGATGGGCTGTCTGCCATGAAACCCTTAAAAAACATTGATGATTTTGTTGCCCCTTTTGTGGCAAATGAACTTGCTGTTATTGAAAAAATCCATTTGACCTAACACACCATGAATTTATCCAACGAACTTATCCGCCTTGCCACGCAATTTTTTGCCGAACGCACCCAAAAGCCCATCACGCTTGACCCAACTGTTTTGGCGTATCGTTGGGTGGGTGGACATACAGGCACGCTTGTGCCCATTGATGTTCATTTATCGGTCAGTCTTGATGACCTGCTTGGCATTGACACCCAAAAACACAAACTCATCCAAAACACTCGCCAGTTTTTAAACAACTTACCTGCCAACCATGTGCTGATGACAGGCACTCGTGGGGCGGGCAAATCATCACTGATTCGAGCCTTATTAAACGCTTATCACCAAGATGGTCTCCGTATCATTGAAGTATCTCGTGATGATTTGATGTTTTTGGACAAAATCCGCCACGCCATCACACAAAATGGCAATAACTGTCGCTACATTGTTTATTGTGATGATTTGGCGTTTAATGGCCAAGATGAAAACTATCGCACCCTAAAAAGTGTGCTTGATGGGGCATTAGACAGCGAGCAAGAGCGTCTTTTGGTGTATGCTACCAGTAACCGCCGTCATCTATTGCCCCAACTGATGAAAGATAATGTCAATATCTACAACGGACAAACCGATGAAGTCAATCCCTTTGAGACCATTGACGAAACCGTTTCGCTGTCTGACCGCTTTGGGCTGTGGCTGTCGTTTTATCCAATGAATCAAGACTCTTATTTGGATATTGTCAGCCACTACTTACACAAAGCAAACATCCGCTTTGATGAGACCGCCAAAGCCGAAGCACTCAAATGGGCAAGCACTCGTGGTGGTCGCTCAGGGCGGATTGCCTATCAGTTTAGCCGTCATTGGGTGGGTCAAAGTCTATTGGGCTAACATTTGTATTTTATTTTATAAAACATAAATTTAATTTTTTATTAAAAAATCAATCTTTACAAACTCCTTAAATTTTTGTATGATAAAACCCTAATATATTTAGGGCTTGGGCTTGATTTTTCATTTAAAAATGAGTATCATTATCATTTAAATTCCTTATTCTAGATAAGGTATTTAAATGAAAAACTTAACCCATAAGGACCATTTATGAAACCCTTAAAAACCCTAATGCTTGGTTTTTCTTTGTGTTTGGCATTGGTAGGCTGCAACAAAACAGACACTCAAACACAGCAAACACAGCCCCAGCAAGACAAATTTACCGTCGTTACCACCTTTACTGTGATTGCTGACATCGCCCAAAATGTCGCTGGCGATGCGGCAGTGGTGGAGTCCATCACCAAGGCAGGGGCAGAGATTCATGACTATGAACCCACCCCAAAAGACATTGCCAAAGTGCAAACAGCCGATTTGATTTTATACAATGGCATGAATTTAGAGCGTTGGTTTGAAAAATTTTATCAAGATGCCAAAAACGTGCCTGCGGTGGTTGTTACAGATGGCATTACCCCCTTGCCCATCAAAGCAGGAGCTTATAAGGATTTGCCAAATCCCCATGCGTGGATGTCGCCAAGTAATGCCCTTGTTTATGTAGAAAACATCAAAAATGCTCTGGTACAGTATGACCCTGCCAACAAAGACACCTACATCAAAAACGCCCAAGAATACAGCCAAAAAATTAAAGACTTAGATGCACCTTTGCGTGCCAAACTGGACAAAATTCCCCAAGACAAACGCTGGCTGGTTACCAGTGAAGGGGCGTTTAGTTACTTAGCAAAAGATTATGGCTTACAAGAAGCCTATTTATGGGACATCAATGCCGAGCAACAAGGCTCGCCAAAGCAAGTCAAAGCCTTGATTGACATTGTGCGTACCAATAAAATCCCTGTGGTGTTTAGCGAAAGCACCATCTCTGACAAACCTGCCAAACAAGTTGCCAAAGAAACAGGGGCAAGCTATGGTGGCGTGCTGTATGTGGACAGTTTAAGTGAAAAAGACGGAGCTGTACCGACTTATCTTGACCTACTTAATGTTACTGTCAGCACAGTCGTCAAAGGTTTTGAAGACGCTCAGGCTCAAAAATAAAGCCCTTTGATACACCTGCGATAAAACCACCACATGACAGCATGGTAAAAGTGATGACTGGTTTTATCGCTAGATTTTTTATTGATTGATGTGCGATATTGGTTTTGGTATCAAGTTAAATGAAATATTCAAAATATCTGGCAATATCATCGGCTTGGATTTTTTATGTGGCTTATGGTATTTATGCTTATAGCAATTCAGATGTTGGGTTTTTTGAGCTGCTATCATCGCTTATCACAGGCATATTTTTACCATTTTATTTAATTCCCACAAGTCTTTTAGCTTTGGCTTTAATATTGGTTGCTGTACTTGTAAGCATTAAAAAATGGCGATATAAAATTTGGCTACTGGCGGTGATAAATTGGCTCTATGTGGGATTGATATTTTTTGTGGCGATGGCATTTGCTAGCGTTTGATTTAAAAAACATACAAATAATTCATATTTTTATCTTTTTTAAATTAATCACTATGGTTTTATGGAACTTTCTCAGCAATCTGTTGCCAAGATAGACGTACAAAATATCAGTGTACGTTATAATAATGGTCATACCGCCCTGTATGATGTCAATTTTACCCTAACAGGTGGGACGACGTGTGCCTTGGTGGGTGTCAATGGCTCAGGCAAATCCACACTATTTAAGGCAATCATGGGGCTAATCAAACCACAGACAGGACATATCCATCTGTGCGGACTGCCCACCAAACACGCCCTTAAACAAAATCTTGTTGCCTACGTTCCCCAAAGCGAAGAGGTGGACTGGCAGTTTCCTGTGTCGGTGTTTGATGTGGTGATGATGGGGCGTTATGGTCATATGAATTTTTTGCGTATCCCTAAACACATTGACCGTCAAAAAGTGGCAGACGCCATGGCTCGTGTGGACATCAATCATCTGGCTGACAGACAAATTAGTGAGCTGTCAGGTGGTCAAAAAAAACGAGTATTTTTGGCACGGGCTTTGGCACAAGAAAGCAAAATCATCTTGCTTGATGAGCCATTTACAGGCGTGGACGTTAAAACCGAAAAAGCGATTATGGCACTGCTTGATGAGCTTAGAGCCGATGGACATTTGATTTTGATTTCTACGCATAATCTTGGCACCATTCCTGAGTTTTGCGACCAAGTGGTAATGATAAATCGCACCGTGCTGGCTGCTGGCACCACCAAACAAACCTTTACCCAAGCCAATCTTGAAAAGGTCTTTGGTGGTGTGTTGCGTCAGATTCATTTAGCTGGTAAAGATTTGCATGATGATGATGACACGCGTGCAGTTACCATCTTGGCAGATGATGAAGTGCCTGCGGTGTTTTATGGGGTGCGTGAAGGAGAACCTGAAAGTACGCATTGTCATGAAGAGCCGTGGGCAAGTCGCACAGGACAGGTCAATATGAACAGCCCCAAACAAAAACTGACAAATCGCTCACACAGTACAACAAATGTCGTGGGTATTTTTAACCCCAAAACCCAAACTCAAACAAGCACAGCAAAGGATGACTCATGAGTGATTTTTTTATCCTGCTTGCTGAGCCATTTACTTATGATTATATGGTCAAAGCCATCGTATTATCATCTTTGGTGGGTGGCGTGTGTGCATTTTTGTCTGCTTATTTAATGCTCAAAGGCTGGTCGCTGATTGGCGATGCTCTATCACACGCTGTTGTGCCTGGGGTGGCGATTGCCTATGCTTTGGGCTTACCTTATGCACTTGGGGCATTTTTTTCAGGCATTTTGGCAAGTCTTGCGATTTTATGGATAAAATCACTCACCAAACTCAAAGAAGATGCGGTCATCGGCTTTATTTTTACCACTTTTTTTGCTTTGGGGCTGTTTATCATTTCCATCAATCCCACGTCTGTCAATGTTCAAGAGATTATTTTTGGTAATATTTTAGGCATATCAGATGGCGACATGATACAAGTGAGCATTGTCATGGCGGTATCTTTGGTGCTATTGTTAATTTTTTGGAAAGATTTACTGCTTGTGTTTTTTGATGAAATTCATGCCAAATCAGTAGGCTTATCACCCAAAGTCTATCAAGTGCTTTTTTTTAGCCTACTGAGTGCGTGCGTGGTGTCAGCACTACAAACCGTTGGAGCGATTTTGGTCATTGCCATGGTAATCACCCCAGGGGCAACCGCTTATCAACTGACAGATAAATTTCGCCCCTTGATAATGATTGCAGGTGCATTAGGCATCATCACAAGCGGACTTGGGGTGTATTTAAGCTATTATTTAGATGGGGCAACAGGTGGGGTGATTGTTTCTTTACAGACAGCATTATTTGTTTTGGCGTTTTTGTTTTCACCAAAGTTTGGTTTATTGACACAAAAAATAAAAAGCAAAAATGCTTAACAAACAATAAATTTCGCCCATCAATCATGCCCAAACAACCAAAATATTTTAGCACCCAACACAAAAAAGGAGCACATCATGAGCTGTCAAACCACCCCACTGACCAAAGTCCGTGCCGATAAATGGCTGTGGGCAGCCAGATTTTTTCGGACTCGCACACTTGCCAAAGAAGCGATAGAAGGCGGCAAAGTCCACATGAATGGTCAAAAAATCAAAACCAGCAAAGAGTTACAAGTGGGCGACACACTCACCATTCGCCAAGGACACGCCAGCGTTGCTGAACAAAAAACCATCATCATTAACGCACTGTCAGACAGTCGTGGCAATGCCACCATCGCCCAAACACTCTATACTGAGACCGAAGAGAGCATTGCCACACGAGCTTTTTTTGCTGAGCAACGCAAACTACAAAACCTAGCAAGACCTACCACCAAACCTGACAAAAAACAACGTCGTGATATTGAAAAATTTAAAAATCAATGGTGAATTTTGAATTTAAAAAACTCAATAAAAATGCTAAAATAACTCCTTTTTACCAAATCTCAGTCAAACCATGATGTTAATTTCGCCCCCTAATTCTGTGTTATTTGTTTGCCTTGGTAACATTTGTCGCAGCCCATCTGCCGAAGCGGTCATGAGACACATTGCCAAAAACAACAACCTTACCATACGATTTGATTCGGCAGGCACGGCAAATTATCATATTGGCGACAGTCCTGACACACGAGCCATACACGCCGGCAAAAGTTTGGGCTATGACTTATCCGACCTAAAAGCAAGGCAGGTAAACAAGCAAGATTTTTATGAGTTTGATGTGATTTTTGCCATGGATAACAGCAATTTAACCACACTACATCAGCTTATGCCAAACGATGCCACAGCCAAAGTTATGATGTTTGATGAAAGCGCTGTTGCCGACCCTTATTATGGCGATTTAAACGATTTTTATGCCATGTTTGAGCATATCCAAAAAGCAAGCAACTCTTGGCTTGACAAGTGGGCAATGGTACAAAAAAATGACTGATACTACAAAAATTTTAACCCATTATGACCTATCGCACGCCAACACCATGGCACTGTCTTGTGTCGCTCGTCATGCAATGATATTAGACAGCGACCAACGGCTTGCGGATGATTTGGCTGTTGCCTTGGCGTTTGCCAAAAATGCCAATTTGCCCATTTTTGTACTGTCAGGTGGCAGTAATGTCATCTTACCAAGCACATTAAACGCCCTTGTACTACTGCCCAAAACAACAGGCACTCAGCTCATCAGTCAAACCGAGCAAAGTGTAACGCTACAAGTTGCTTGCGGAGAAAACTGGCACCAATTTATCCAAACTTGCCTAAACCAAGGTTATTATGGGCTTGAAAATCTTGCCCTTATCCCTGGTCTGGTTGGGGCTTGCCCTGTTCAAAATATCGGTGCTTATGGCGTACAAGTATCTGATTTTATTGATAAAGTCATTGCTTATGATTTGCAAACTGGGCAGGCTTGCACCTTTGACAACACCGCTTGTGATTTTGGTTATCGCCACAGCTTTTTTAAGGACAACCCCAATCGCTACTTGATTAGCCATGTGGTGTTTCGCTTACAAAAAGCCCCTAACATTCTTACCAATTATGGCGATTTGGCAGATGTTTCTGGTAAGATTGCCAGTAAAAATGGACGCACCACACCCACGCCAATGGACGTGTTTGATGCAGTGGTACAAATCCGCCAAAGCAAACTGCCCGACCCTGCTGTTTTGGCTAATTGTGGTTCATTTTTTCAAAACCCCATCATTCCCATCAAACAGTTTCATGAGCTAAAAGCCAAATTTTCCGACCTGCCAAGCTATCTGGTTAATGATGATTTTATCAAACTTCCCGCAGGCTGGCTGATTGATAAAGCAGGTTTAAAAGGCAAAGGCATATTTCCGATTTTAACCCATGAAAAACAAGCCCTTGTGCTAACCAACCACCACCCACGCCATGCCAGTCAGCATGACATCAAGACTACCCAAGACTTTATCATCAACGCAGTCAAAACCATGTTTGGCGTAAGCTTGGTGCGTGAACCTGTGTGGTTAGATGAGCACATCTGATGAAGGGGTTTTTAAAAAAAATCTGGCGAATCATCAAACTGTTATGTCTTGCAAGCATCATCTCAGCCTTGCTGGTACTCACCCCGCTTTTTGCCGATATGGGCGTGATTGCTCTTAATCTATTTAGTAAAATCACCCTAAAATCCACCGCCACTCCTGCCAATGCAACGGTTGTGCTTGGTGGCGGTTTAACCAAAAAAAACGGTAAAATCCTTCTCAATCATTATAGCCGAAGCCGTGCAGACGCCGTCATTGCCCTACATGAACAAAACGCCCTACCCATCATCACCAGTGGTGCAGAATCACCGTGGCTACAAGACTATCTTAAACAGCACTTAGTCAGCCGTGGCAACCGCCCCATCATCATCAGCGACAATGCCAGCATGAACACTTGTGAAAATGCCATTTTTACCGCCAAACTGCTGTCTCACCATGAAATTGGCACAACGGTAAACCTAATCACTGACCGCTACCACATGGCAAGAGCCAGACGACAATTTGCACGAGCAGGCATTGACACCATCGCACAGCCAGCCAACCTTGATATTGCACCAAGCTGGACAGATTTTCGCAAAAATTTGGTGCATTCACGGCGAACTGCTTATGAGATGGCGGCATTGGCACGAGATATTTTTCGCCCCCAAAACAACTGCCGAAACAGCGACCAAATCACCCTAGAAGAAATCAGTACGCCCAGACGCAAAGCCAAAGTTTTCTCATTAATAACATATTGATTTTATTATAAATACTAAAATTTTAGAAAAATTTTCAAAAAACCACTTGCAATCTAATCAAATTTGTATATAATACGCACTCATTGGAAGCTTGGCAGAGCGGTTGAATGCACCGGTCTTGAAAACCGGCGTGGGTTTGTAGCCCACCGAGAGTTCGAATCTCTCAGCTTCCGCCATATAAAATCACCGTCCTATTTGGGCGGTTTTTTATTGAGTAAATTTAAATTTCACCTTGACAAAATCCCCCCAAGTCTTAAAATAGAGCTTTTAATCAGCAAAGCTCACCGCCATGACCACACAAACTTTAACCATCACCGCCCCAGATGACTGGCACATCCATTTGCGTGATAATCAAGCCTTAGACACCACTGTTCCCCATGCAGCAAGCAGCTTTCACCGTGTCATTTGCATGCCAAATTTGACCCCCCCCGTCAAAACCACCGAGCAAGCAGTTGCTTATCGCAAACGCATCTTAACCGCTCTTGCCAAAGCAAACATATCAGATGACCGCAAAGCAAATTTTGACCCACGCATGGTACTGTACTTGACTGACCATACCATGCCTGATGAGATTGCTGTTGCCAAAACATCTGGGATTGTCTCTGCCGTCAAACTCTATCCTGCCGGAGCAACCACCAACTCAGCAGACGGCGTAACGGACATTTTGGGGCGGTCATCTGTCTTTGAAGCCATGCAAAAACATGGCATACCACTACTGGTACATGGTGAAGTTACTCATGCTGATGTGGATATTTTTGACCGTGAAAAACGCTTTTTGGATGAAATTTTAAGTGTCATCATCAAAAATTTCCCCAAGCTGAAAGTTGTCATGGAGCACATCACCACTGCTGATGCTGCTGATTTTTGTTTGGCTCAGGCAGATAACATCGCAGCAACCATCACGCCACAGCATCTACTTTTTAACCGCAATCATCTGCTGGTTGGTGGTGTCAAGCCCCACTTTTATTGTTTGCCAATCTTAAAACGTGAACGCCACCAAAAGCGTCTGCTAGAAGTTGCCACATCAGGCAACCCCAAATTCTTTTTAGGCACAGACTCCGCCCCCCATGCCACCCACACCAAAGAAGCTGCTTGTGGCTGTGCTGGCTGTTACTCCGCTCCCCATGCCCTACCCTTATATGCCACCGCTTTTGAAAGCGTCAATGCTCTTGATAAACTGGAAAATTTTGCCAGTATTTTTGGGGCAAAATTTTATGAGCTACCCATCAATACCAACACAATCACTCTTGTCAAAAAAGAGCAAGTTATCGCTAATAATTATCCTTATCTTGATGGCAAAACCCTAACTCCGCTACTTGCAGGACAAACATTGGCGTGGTCATTGCATGAATGAATTAACAAAAAACGCGCAAAGTCCCCTTGCCAAACGCTTTCGTGGTTTTATGCCTGTGGTGGTGGACGTGGAGACCGCAGGTTTTAATGCCAAAACAGATGCACTTTTAGAGATTGCCTGCATTCCTATTTTGATGAATGATGATGGCAAACTGGTGCAAGGCGAAGCTCTAAACGCCCATATTGAGCCGTTTGTCGGCGCAAATTTAGAGCCGTCCGCCTTAGAGTTTACAGGCATCAAAGTAGATAGCCCGCTTCGCAAAGCCATCGCCCAAGATGAAAAAGTCGCCATTCGCAAAATTTTTAAAGCCCTAAAAGAGCTAAAAAAACAGCACGGTTGTCGCCAGTGCATTTTGGTGGGGCATAATGCTCATTTTGATTTGGCGTTTTTAAATGCCGTCATCGCTCGCACCAACTCCAAAAACCATTCGCCTTTTCATGCGTTTAGTGTGCTAGATACTGCCAGTTTGTCCGCCCTTGCTTATGGACAAACGGTACTGGCCAAAACCTGCTTACTAGCTGGGATTGAGTTTGACAACAGCCACGCCCACTCAGCACTTTATGACACCCAAAAAACTGCTGAATTGTTTTGTAAGATTTTTAATGAATTGCCCATGCTGACCACAAAATCTGATTAACTTTAATCAAAGTAAGGAAAAATCATGCCATCATTTGACATCGTCTCAGAATTAAACGTCCAAGAAGTGCGTAACGCCATTGGTAACACCGAAAAAGAAATTGCCACTCGCTTTGATTTTCGTGGCAGCAACATCACCGTAGAGCTCAACGACAAAGCCAAAACTGTTACCATCACCTGCGATAACGACCTGCAAGCAGATAATGTCTACGCCATCTTTGAAAAACAACTCATCAAACGCGGTGTGGATTTGCAATCACTTGACCCACAAGACAAAGCCCAATCAGGCAAGACCACCAAACTTATCATCAATCTAAAAGATGGGCTAGACAGCGATACCGCCAAAAAAATCAGCAAAGCCATCAAAGAGAGTGATTTAAAAGTATCCGCCAGCATTCAAGGCGATAAAATCCGTGTTAATGACAAAAAAAGAGACAATCTTCAAGCCTGTATGGCATTTTTAAAAGAAAAATCTTTTGGCATGCCATTGCAGTTTAACAACTTTAAAGACTAAAAGCAAAGCAGAATTATTTTAAACATCAATGAGTTAAAAAAATATTTAAATTTTTTTTAAAAACTTATTGACTGGCAAAAATAATCTGCTATAATAGCCCCACTTTTGAGAGATACGGTGAAAGCGTTCAAAAGTTAGTAAAACGATGTCAAATAATCAGTTTTACACCTTGTGCTCCATTCGTCTAGAGGCCTAGGACACCGCCCTTTCACGGCGGCGACAGGGGTTCGAATCCCCTATGGAGTGCCAATATTCAAAAACCATGTTGCTGACAACATGGTTTTTACTTTTTAGGTGGCTGTTGAATATGTCAGCATATTATCTGCCGAATGATACCACTAAATATCATCTCTTTTTTATCATTTTCAACAAACAATATCAACCAATTTTACCACTGGCACACTTTGAAAGTAAAAGCAAAATTTGTTTATTGGTTTTTATCTTTTGATGTCAAAAAATTTACAAAAACAATAAAGTCGGTCAAATCTGTTTTTGTTAAACTATACCCCCACCCCAAAAAGCCAATACCATGACAAGCCCCATACTTCCTACTCAATACCTGCTGTATGGCGATGATGGCTATGACAGCCATGTGGTCTGCTTGCTTTTAGAAGAAAAGGGTTTGGATTATCATTATCGCCTTATTACAGAACGTCCAGAATTTTTGGCAGATTTAAACCCCTATAACACCCTGCCCATACTCGCCACTCGGGATTTGATACTGTATGAAATCAATGTCATTTTTGAATACCTAGAAGAGCGACACAAAGCCACGCCCCTACTGCCTGACACACCCCAACAAAAAGCTCAAATCCGACTTTTGGCATGGCGGTTGCAGCAAGATTGGCTTAAACTTGGACGAATTTTGCTCACACATCCCGACAGCTTTAATACAACACAAGCTCAACACGCCAAAAAATCCTTATCAGATTCACTCATCACACTATCGCCTTTATTTGCTCGTCAGCCATTTTTTATGAGCGAACAGATTGGTTGGTGCGATATTTTGCTTGCACCCTTATTGTGGCGGTTATCTGACATGGGGCTTGATTTGCCTTGCCAACTTTGTCGTCCTTTGTTAGACTATGCACAAAGACTCTTTGATAGACCAAGTTTTATGCGTTCTATCAACCCACCCTTGCAGGAAGATGATGATGACCTCTAACCCAAAACGTCCCTACTTTGTCCGTGCCATGCACGAATGGCTAAGCGATAACGGCTTTACGCCTTATTTGATGGTGGACATCAATACCCCAAATCTGCTGGCTCCCACCGAGTACGCCCAAGATGGACGGTTGGTGCTTGCCATCTCATATCAAGCAACCAACAACCTTCTGATAGATAATGATGGCATTTCTTTTGCAGCTCGTTTTGGCGGTGTCTCCAAAGATGTGTGGATACCCATGCAAGCAGTTCTTGGTATATACGCCAAAGAAGACACCGAACACAGCTTATTTTTTGACCCCAGCGAATACGACAATCACACACCGCCCACCCCACCCAACAACGATAAACCCAAAGGCGGGCATTTAAAATTTGTCTAAACCAATCAACTCGCTGATAAAGCGAGTTTTTTATTCAAAAGCAACATTCCGATTTTCTATCGCTCTTTTTATCAAAAACAGCACGCCACCTGCCATCACCACCATGGGTAATAAAAATACAAAGCACGCAAACCACTCTTCTTTGGACATATA
The DNA here is from genome assembly GCF_002224245.2 of Moraxella sp. VT-16-12. Taxonomy (GTDB): domain Bacteria; phylum Pseudomonadota; class Gammaproteobacteria; order Pseudomonadales; family Moraxellaceae; genus Moraxella. Next base: position 88,100 of record NZ_NKHK02000003.1, on the reverse strand, counting down.
AACCAACGCAAACATCGCTGCAAGCAACACGCATGGGCATAAAATATACATCATCAACCAAGAAAAAACGCCCATATAATTATAAAAACCCACTGACAAATATTCTGACAACTCACCCACATCATCACCCATCATCTCATGATATTGTGCCACCTCTGCTTTGGCATTTTTTAAGGGCATTCTTGCCAAATAACACAACACAACCATCATCACCAAAAATACGCCAACGCCAATAAAATGGCTGATGGTAAACATTAAAAATGCGATGATTAAAGATAAAACTGCAAGCAATCCAAATAAAATCCGCCATGCCCAGCCACCTGCACCAAGGCGAGAGTTGATTTGTTTGGATTTTAATTTTTGAGCAAGCTGTTGTTCTTGCTGGTTGGCTTTTAATTGTTCATCGCTGATAAATGCCATATCGCGAATCACTCTTTTATTGATAAAGAAAAATGCCGCAGATGGTATGCCAAATAAAATCATTGCCCAGATAAATTGTTGCATTTTTTTATGCTGAGTGGCTTTAAATTTATCAGCTTGGTGATGAAATTCATAAATCTTTTGACCACCAACATCTATTTCATAAGCCAAACCTTCATAATGATATACGGTGGCGGTTTGACCTTTATGGGCATATGCTAGCTCACAATCATCATAATTATCATCATCACAATGCAACCGTGTGCCATTGATGGTTAAATAATAATAGCTTTTTGAATTTTTACCACTGCCACGCACATATTCATGTTCATTGGGGATAATGCCTGTCAGCACTTGGGCTTGGGATTTATCGCTAATCAGCTCAGGCTGAAACAATAGCCCTGAATTAAATATTCCTGCATATAAAAGCCCAATCAAGGGCATTAAAAATACAGTGTTGTTTTTAACGATTGGGGGATTTTTATATTTATAAACAATAATCACGCTAACAATCAACATTAGGGCAATCATAAAGACATACAATCCCCCTGCCAAAAAATACCCCAATATCAATAAAATCGTCCATGTCCCCAGATAAATCCAGAAAAATTGAGCAGGACTAATCTCATCAATAATGTCTAAAATTTCATCAAATAAAGCCATTCGTATTTCCAAAAATTTTTGGGTATCATAGCACAGCCATCGTGGCGTTAAGAGTGATTTTAGGCTATAATATCCGCCATTTATCCCAAAAGCCCATCAAAAAGGTACGCCATGACAACAAAACGCCAAATTCTTGTAACCAACGCCCTACCGTATGCCAACGGCTCAATTCATCTGGGACATTTGCTGGGCTACATTCAAGCTGATGTTTGGGTGCGAGCCATGCGCGCGATGGAACATGATGTGATTTATGTGTGTGCCGATGATGCTCATGGCACTGCCATTATGTTACGAGCCGAAGCAAATGGCATTAGCCCTGATGAGCAAATCAAAAATGTACAAGTAGAGCATGAGCGTGATTTTGCAGATTTTGGCATCTCTTTTGACCACTATGACAGCACACATTCAGACACCAACCGCCAGCTTGCAGAGTCCATTTATCTGGCAAATCACCAAGCAGGCAATATCAGCATACGCCCTGTAACACAGCTATTTGACCCCCAAAAACAAATGTTTTTGTCCGACCGTTTCATCAAAGGCACTTGCCCCAAATGTCAGTCAGGTGACCAATACGGCGACTCCTGCGAAGTATGTGGCACAACCTACAACGCCACTGAACTCATCAATCCCCGCTCCACCCTAAGTGGTGCAACACCTGTGCAAAAATCTTCTGACCATTATTTTTTTAATCTGCCAAATTTTAGCCAGTTTTTGCAAAACTGGACACGAGATAAAGGTCGCCTACCCACCTCCATCGCCAACAAATTAGATGAATGGTTTGAAGCAGGTCTGACAGATTGGGACATTAGCCGAGATGCCCCCTATTTTGGCTTTAAAATCCCCAATACTGATGATAAATATTTTTATGTGTGGGTGGATGCCCCCATTGGCTATATGGCAAGTTTTAAAAATTATCTAAACACCTGCCGTCCTGATGTCAGTTTTGATGATTATTGGCAAAAAGACAGTCAAGCCGAAGTGTATCATTTTATTGGCAAAGACATTGTTTATTTTCATGCCTTGTTCTGGCCTGCCATGCTGTCAGGAGCAAACTATCGCACACCAACATCACTGTTTGTCAATGGTTTTTTGACTATCAATGGTGAAAAGATGAGCAAATCTCGTGGCACATTCATCAAAGCCGAAACCTATCTAAAATACCTAAATCCTGAATATTTACGCTACTATTTTGCCTCCAAGCTTTCTGACAAGGTAGAAGATTCTGATTTAAATTTGGACGATTTTATCGCCAAAGTAAACTCGGATTTGGTGGGTAAAGTGGTCAATATCGCCAGTCGCTGTGCCAAATTCATCAACACCCAGTTTGACAACCAGTTATCTAACGAGTGTGCTGAGCCTGAGCTTGTAGAGCGGTTTATCAAAGCAGGCGACAGCATTATCACCCACTACGAAAACCGAGAATTTAGCAGTGCCATTCGTGAGATTATGGCACTTGCCGACCTTGCCAATCAATACATTGATGACAAAAAGCCGTGGGCTCTCGCCAAAGACCCTGCCAATGCCAAGCAAGTGCAGGCGGTATGTTCGGTTGGGCTAAACCTATTTCATAAAATCATGGTGTATCTGTCGCCTGTGCTACCAACTTTGGCACAAAAATCACAGCAGTTTTTAAATGTAGATAACTTTGATTTTAGTGCCAGATTTGACATTTTGACACATGCTATCCACGAATTTACACCACTCATGCAACGCATTGACCCCAAAAAAGTGCAGGCGATGATTGATGATTCTAAGGAAAATCTACAACCTGCCAATCCCAAATCTGGTAAAAACGATAAAAAAGAGTGCGACAAAATGGAAAACCAAAACGAATTTATTGGCATTGATGACTTTGCCAAAGTACAAATGAAAGTTGCCAAAGTACTTGAATGCAATAAAGTAGAAGGGGCGGATAAACTGTTGCAGTTCACCCTTGATGTTGGTGATGTTGATGAAAATGGCACACCCAAAACCCGCAATGTGTTTAGTGGCATTGCCAAGTTTTATCAGCCAGAAGAATTGCAAGGCAAAACGGTGATTTGTGTTAGCAACCTTGCCCCCCGCAAAATGAAATTTGGCGTGTCAGAAGGCATGATTTTATCGGCTGAAAAAGACGGGCAATTGACGGTCGTGCTACTGCCTGATAGCATGGTGGCAGGAGCGACATTCGCCTGATTAAGGCTAACTTAGGTCTGCCATCTTTTTTCCAAATCAAGTAAGGTTTGTTTGATGGTCAAACCACCCGTATAGCCACCAAGTGTCCCATCAGACGCTATCACACGATGGCAAGGGACGATGAGCGAGATAAGATTTTTGCCATTAGCATTGGCACAAGCACGAAAGGCGGTTGGTTTGCCGATTTGCTCTGCCAATGCTTTATAACTGATGGTGTCGCCATAAGGAATATTTAACAACGCTTGCCATACTTTGATTTGAAATGGCGTGCCATGTGATATGTCAAGTGGTATGGTAAAGTCTTGACGCTCACCCTTAAAATATTCGTCCAGCTCCTTGATGGTTTGTAAGGCGATTTTATGATTGTCATCATGGGGGTCAAGCTTGTCAGCAGCGACAAAAACCGCTTGTTGATTAATGTCATCAAGCAGTTTTTGGGTTTTATCATGATACCAATCCAAAACCAACAATTTGCCTGCTTTGATTGTCAGGCTTATCATGGGTAAGTTATTTGGTGGATAATAATGGGTGCTTATCATGGCTTATCCTTATACATCAAATCATCAACTAAAATAAACTGCCGTTCCACATTAACAACTTTGAAAAATCTGCAATCATTGACAAGCCCATCATCATCTACATACCAAAACGCAAGCTGATTATCCACTTACCATTACTAACAGCCCAAACTGATATCACTCTTGAAAACCGCCAAACCATACCCATTTAGTCAGATATCAGATTTTGGAGTATTATCATGAACATACCACGCACTCACATACAAAAACCTGAACTTTGGCAGTTTCCGATGGACTATCCCATGAGTATCATCGGACATGAAGGCGAACATGACAGCCTACGCCATGAAGTTACTTTGATTTTGGCAGAGATTTTTCCTGATTTTGACCACGCCAGCATACAAGTTCAACCATCTAAAACAGGGCGTTTTCACTCATTAAGAGTGCGTTTGCACCTACAAAATGCCGACGAAGTAAATCGCTTATACACAGCACTTGACCAAGCAAAAACGGTCAAAACTGTCGTATAATCCCACAACAAGGGCGTTATCATACGCCCTTTTATGACGTAGCCATCACACGCATATTGTCATTATAAAACTCACAAAAACTGGCTAACCAAATGATTGACATAACGAAAGCCCATTTTTGTAGGAGCAATGACATCAGGATGAAACACCATAAATCCTTGGTGTTGCAAAGGCAGCATTTCATTATCAATGGTGCTAATCAGTAGCCCTGTCCGCTTTTCAAAAGTATCCACGCTAACCCCATCTGCCAAACGTAAAGCATTCATCATAAACTCAAAAGGCAAATTTTCCTCTTTGATACGCTCAAAACTCACCATCTTTGGGTAAAGCTCATAACTTAGATAATCCTTGGGCGTGCGTGATTTGTAAAACCGATACACCCCATCAGCAAAACGATGGCTGTTCAACAAAGTTACCTTACCATGAGCCCCTGCCCCAATGGCTAAATAGTCGCCAAATTGCCAATAATTGACATTGTGCCGACAGACTGTGTCGTACTCCCCTACCCATGCTGACACTTCATAATTCACAAATCCCGCCTGCGTCAGACTTGCCCGCCCTGCATTTTCTATGGCTTCCAAGGTCTTCTCATCAGGCAGACTTGGTGGATTGCGATAAAAGGCAGTGTTTGGCTCCAAGGTAAGCTGATACCACGACAGATGTGTCGCCCCACACATTAAAGCTGTTTGTATGTCAGTAACTGCCAAATCAGGGGTTTGCTCAGGCAATGCGTACATCAAATCCACATTTATCCGTGTAAATCCTGCCTCTTTGGCTTGTATGATGGCGTTTTTGGCTTCATCTGCCCCATGCACTCGCCCCAACACTTGCAACGCTTTGTCATTAAAACTTTGCACGCCAATAGAAACACGATTAATGCCCAAGGATAAATATTCGGCAAATGGGGCGTGTTCTATGGTGGCAGGGTTCACCTCCAAACTAATCTCACAATCATCACTAAAATCAAACAGCTCTCTTAGTCCAGCAAAAAGCTGTTTATAATGACGCACAGGCAACAAAGATGGCGTGCCACCCCCAATAAATACTGAGCTGATGGGTCGGCGTTGCACAAATTCAAGCTGACTGCTGGCATCTGCCAACAATGCTTTGACATAATCATCAAATTGCCCATCTGCCAAAGCATCATCGCTTTTGATGGCGTGTGAATTAAAATCACAATATGGACATTTTTTGACACACCACGGCACATGAATGTATAACGCCAAAGGTATAAAGGCAGGGTCAAGGGTTAAATCGTGGTCGCTAGGGTCGCCAAATTCGCTCATGTCTATTTCCGTGTTTATGCTTGGTTATCTGATTCAAACTGCATTAAGCAAAATTTTGTGTCCAAATGTTGCTCCAAGGCAGGCAAGTTAAATGCATCATTTTCACCCACCAAGCTGATGGCAACGCCTGTTTGCCCTGCTCTGCCTGTCCGCCCAATGCGATGTACATAGTCATCAGGCAAATCAGGCAATGTGTAGTTAATCACATGACTGACATCGTCCACATGAATGCCGCGCCCTGCTACGTCGGTTGCCACCAATACTTTGACATCGCCATCTTTAAACTGCTGTAAATATCGCTCTCTTTTACTTTGAGCAACATCGCCTGACAACATGGCAACTTGTACATGACGGCGTAAATTGTCATACAAACGTTTGACTTGGTCTTTACGATTGGCAAAGATGATGGTCTTTTTTACATCTGCTTGTGCCAAAAACTGTTTAATGGCAACAAATTTTTGTTTTTCGGTCAAAAGATAAAACTGTTGCTTAATATTTTTGTTGGTGCGACTTTCTGGCATAATCTCCACAAATGTGGGGCGATACAACCAACGATAAGCCAAATTCATGACATCGGTATTAAATGTTGCTGAAAATAGCAAACTTTGGCGATGGGTATTTGGGGGCATTTTGCTAATGATGCGTTTGACATCAGGAATAAACCCCATATCAAGCATACGGTCAGCCTCATCAAGCACCAACACCTCAGTGCGGTCAAGAAACAATTTACCACGACCGACCCAATCTATCAGTCGCCCCGGTGTGGCAATCAAAATGTCAAGTGGTCGGCGATATAACTGAGCTTCTTGTTTTTCAAAATCTGCCCCACCCGTCATGCACAAAGCATATAACTTGCTAAATTTGATAAATTCTCGGCAATCAGTAAAAATCTGCTGAGCCAGCTCTCGGGTAGGTGCCAAAATCACCGCCCTAGGTTCTGCCAAATAACGTGTTTCATCTTTGGCAAAGGGGCGAGCGTGCAAAGCCTCTATGAGCGTGATTAAAAAAGTGGCGGTTTTGCCTGTGCCTGTTTGGGCTTGACCGATGGCATCTTGACCAGCTAGGGTGTGTGGCAAGATTTGGGCTTGAATGGGAGTTAATTTATCAAAACCCAATGCTTCTAAGGCTTGGTGCGTGGTGGGCGACAAAGGCAATTCACAAAATCGCTCAAATTCTAACTTATCTGCCGTTTGCATCATGCCCCCAAATCATCCAAACACGCCACCAAAGCCGTATCCACCACCTGACTGATAAAGGCTTCTTTGTCTTCTTTGGTGTTTTGTACAGGCATTGTATAGATAATATCTAGCCCCTTTTTCCAAGAATCGCCCACAAAGCCCACAAAGTTTTTATCACTAAATCGCTTGGACAGTTGCTGAATATCTCTTTCTAGCTGTCTTTGGGTTTTTTGTTTGCTGGTGCCTTTTTGATGCTCAACAGCGACATTATAAACACCACTTGTTACCACCATGCACATGGCAACTGCTTGTTCATTGACCTGTACTTGTGGGTCGTTTGCATAAGTAGGCAGTACAGACAACACCCCCAATGCCCATAAAAATCGTTTCATCTCATACTCTTTTTTGGATAAAAATAGCATTGTACCACAATTTAAAGTATGCCCGCCTTTTATAAGATATTTTACAAAAAAGAAATAATTTAGCAAAATTAAGTCGCCTTTGCTTGATTGTCAAAATACGAAATAAAACTCAATACGCCACACAAACCCCTTAAAAACACGTGTTAAATTTGTTACAATACGCCATCAATTAAGGACACCACCATGACTCAACTTAACCGACATCTGCTCATTATTAATGGGGCAAATCTGCACCTACTTGGCAAACGTGAACCCCACATCTACGGCTCAACCACCCTATCTGACATAGAACATCGCCTAAATCAAACCGCCACCGCCCACCAAGTTCGCCTAACTTTTATCCAGTCCAATCATGAAGGCGTGCTTGTAGATGCCTTAGGTGAGTTTGGACTGTTTGCTGGCAATGAGTGTGTTGATGGCGTGATTATCAATCCTGCTGGCTTTACTCATACGTCTGTGGTACTAAGAGATGCCCTGCTTGCGTGCAACAAACCTTTTATAGAAGTGCATTTATCCAACATTCATGCTCGTGAGCCATTTCGTCATCATTCTTATTTTTCAGATAAGGCGGTTGGGGTCATCTGTGGGCTGGGCGATATTGGCTATGACATGGCTTTAAAATGGTTTTTAACCCATCTATATCAATCAACACAGGATAATTAACATGACAACGATTGTGGCATATACAGATGGTGCTTGTAAAGGTAATGGCAAAGATGGTGCCAGTCAAGGCGGTTATGGGGCTCATATTCGCTACCCAAATGGCGACATTCATAACCTATGGTCAGGCGAAAAAGACACCACCAATAATCGCATGGAAATTTTGGGAGCGATACTTGCAGTTAAAAATACACCTGCCAACCAACCTTTAACGATTTTTACCGATTCAGGCTACGTTAAAAACGCCATGACCAAGTGGCTGGCAGGCTGGAAGAAAAACGGCTGGAAAAAAGCAGACAAAAATCCCCCTGAAAATCTAGACCTTTGGCAAACATTAGACACACTTTGTCAAAATCGTGATATTACTTGGCAATGGGTCAAAGGTCATGATGGGGATTTGGGCAATGAAACTGCTGACCGTTTGGCAAATTTGGGTGTATCAGACACAGGTGATGAATTTATTAAAGCGGATAATTTTAATGACCCACCGCCACCATCTGTGCCATCAACACCACATCAATTTGCCAGACACCATCAGCAAAATCCTGATTATGATGGCGATACGTCTCGGCTAAACCCTAACTTTTGGGCAGTAATTCCTGACCCCATTAACCGTGACAAGTCAGAACGTCAGCTTATCATGGATACTGAGACCACAGGACTTCATGCCGACAAGGGCGACCGCATTGTAGAAGTAGGTATCATTGAAATGGTGGGGCGTAAGTTTACAGGGGTACAACTTCATGTGTATCTTAATCCTGACAAACTTATGGACGACGAAGTCATCAAAGTTCATGGCATCAGTAATGAGTTTTTGAGTGATAAACCCAGATTTTCTGATGTTGCCAAATATTTGTATGAGTTTATGAAAGGCTCAGAGCTGATCGCTCATAATGCCACCTTTGATATGAACTTTTTGCAGATGGAGTTTCAAAAAGCAGGTTTTGATGATTTTTTGCAGACGGTGGACGTTACCGATTCACTCGTATTGGCCCGCAAACTCTATCCTGGTCAAAAAAACAGCTTAGACGCCTTGGTTCGTCGTTTAGATGTAGGCAAAAGAGACCGCACCTTTCACGGGGCATTATTGGACTCAGAGATTTTGGCAGAAGTGTATCTGGCGATGACCAGTGGTCAGATTGCTCTTGCCATAGAAGATGACAGCCAAGAAACCCAAGAAACCCAAGCGGTTCATTTTAGTGATTTGAGCAAATATGCGTCCATGTTGGTTCAATCTCAATCCGATGACAACGCTGATTTGGCTTGGCGACAAACGGTATTAAAGGCGTAAACCGACACAAAACCTTACCAAAGGTCATTTTTAACAGATAAAATTCTCGTTTTTATTATCATTAAATGATACAATAGGTCATTTACTAAATTGTTACAAAAACTTACAAGAATAGGAAAATACTTACACTATGTTAAAAATTTTTAATAATACACTTGCAGTTTTGATAAAAACCTGTTTATAATGCACACATACGTCTATTTTTTAATCAGACATTTAACAAAGGTTGCTTATGACATCACCATTACAGACGAATAGCTCCACCAACTTTGACTTTGCATCATTACACCTACTAAATCATGAAATTGACGTGGTTTTAAAAGACGCTGAGGTCAATTTAAGAGAATTTTATGATGACGCAAGTCAAGCTCCTTTATTGCTAGACTCCGCCAAAAATCTTAGCCAACTTTCTAAGGTATTTAGCCTTATCAGTTTTGATGGAGCAGACTTTTTGGCTTGCACCCTATCAAGAGCCTACGCCAAAATCAGTCAATCAGCAGAAGATGACCAAGAAGACTTTATGACTGATGTCTCTGAGGCGGTGATGGTGCTTGACCGCTATGTAGAATTTACGCTATTGACAGAACAGTTGCAGCCTGCTTTACTGCTAGACATCATCAACAAACTACGCAAGCATTTAGGTGGCAACCCCATTACCAACGACACACTTCGCCAAAAAAGTCATAGCGTGGTCATCTCCAACCCCCAAGAACAATACGCCCCTTTATCAAGTCTTGGGTTAGACACAAAGGCATTGATTTTGGCGTACCGTCAGGGTTTATTTGTGCTACTGTCTCACCAAGAAGGCACGCCATCAGCAAAGGATTTACAAAAAATCCAAGGGTTATCGCAAGTTTGTGCAACCATTGCGACACATTCAGACACGCTGTTTTGGCAAAGCGCCAAGTCTTTGACACAAGACATCGCCCAAGATTTGCCACTTAGCAACACCAAAAAACGCATTTTAATTTATCTAGAACAACAGCTGTCATATCATGCTGATGTCAATGACACACGTTTTGCTCAAATGGTCAGCATGGCGTGCCAAAAAGATGTGGAATTTGCCCTGCTTGCCACTCAAAAATACGCCCTAAATCAGATTAATGGCGATGAGTTTAAAGCAATGCAACGCTTTTTGTTTGGTCCAAACCGTGAGATTGTCTCTACAATAAATACACTGGTTCAAGAAGAGATAGAAAGCATCAAACGCCAAGTAGATACGCTTGTTCGCACTGATGGACAAGTGGCAGATGGCGAACCCATTACTCCCAAAGACATCGCTTTGCACTTGATGACACTTGCTAAAACTTTACATTTATTAAAGCTGACAGATGCTCGTGATGCTCTGATGGAAGCTAGCAAGCAGGTCAGCACTTGGGAGAGACCCACGCTTGATGAGCTAGATGCTCTACTAGATAAGCTACTTATTGCTGAGAACGCTGCCATCTTTTTGGCAAAAACACACACACCAAAAGCGATCAAATTCCAAAGACACGACCAAGACATCTCACTGCACTTATTAGATGTGGCATATGAAACCCTTGTCAAAGAAGCTCGCTATAACCTGCTTAACATCTCATCAGTATTAAGCGACTTTCTAAACAACCAGCAAAACGACAATCTACAAGCCACGCCACAGCTCATCCGCCAAGTCTCAGGAGCAACCGCCTTTTTACAAATGCCATCTGTCTCCAAACAGCTTAGCAAACTTGCTCATAAATTAGAGACAGGATTATTAAATAGACTGACTGAAATGCCAAACGACAAGCTGTCTTGGCTGACTCGCCACTGGGCAGATGTTTTGGTAACGGCAGACATAGAGCTCGAAAACTTCACCGAAAACCGCCCAACCAATCAGCAAGCCCTTTTGGTGAGTGAACGCAGTCTCAATAAACTGCTGACCGCTTGATGGCTACATGGGCATGGGTTATTGATGGGCAAAGTGTCTATTGTCAAGATGGTTTGCCCCATCGCCATTTTATCCCCACAGACAGCACAGCCATTGACCATCAAAGTGCCTTGGCACTCAACATAGATTTGTCAGCAGGTGAGTTCATCAGCTATCGTATGCTTGTTAGCTCGCTAGACATTCATCTTGCTTGTCAGCTATCGTGTGCCATACAACAGATTCATCACCAAAATACGCACAAATACTGCTCTTATTGTGGGACGGCTTTTTTAACCGCCACTTCGCACACTTGCCCAAACTGCCATCATCACAGCTACCCCATCATCTCGCCTTGTGTCATTACCGCCGTAATACGCCCAAATCCCACCACCCAAAAAACACAAATCCTACTTGCCAAACATCATCGTCATACCAGTATTTATAGCTTGATTGCAGGCTTTGTAGAAATGGGTGAGACTTTGGAGATGGCAGTATGTCGTGAAGTGGCAGAAGAAGTGGGTATAAAAATAAACACACCAAACTACTCAGGCAGTCAGGCGTGGCCTTATCCCAGCAATCTGATGGTAGGTTTTGTCGCTCGCTATCACTCAGGAGATATTGTTTTACAAGCTGATGAGCTTGCTGATGCTCGCTTTTTTGACATAGACAACTTGCCTGCCATCGCCCCAAAAGGCACCATCGCTCGCAAAATCATTGATAAAATTTGCTCATCTGATGGCTGATGGTGGTCTTTTATGCTTTAAACGCTAAAATCCTTGCCCAAGTACACTTTTTGTACCAACTCATTATTTAAAATGTCTGTTGGTGAGCCTTGGGCGATGATGTTGCCTTCAGAGACGATATAAGCTTTTTGACAAATGGACAAGGTCTCTCGCACATTATGGTCGGTGATAAGTACACCAATCCCACGCTGTTGCAAAGTGGTGATGACTTCTTTGATGTCGCCCACCGAAATGGGGTCAACGCCTGCAAATGGCTCATCAAGCAAAATAAATTTAGGATTGCTCGCCAATGCACGGGCAATCTCACACCGCCGTCTTTCGCCGCCTGAAACGCTCATACCAAGTGAAGTACGAACGTGTTCTAAATGAAATTCACTCATTAATTTTTCAAGCTCGGCAATCTGTGCTTTTTTATCCAAATCCTGACGAGTTTGCAAAATAGCCAAGATGTTTTGTTCAATGGTGAGTTTACGAAAAATAGAAGCTTCTTGGGGCAAATAACCAATCCCAAAACTTGCTCGCTCATGCATGGCTTTTTTTGAGATGTCTGTTTCACCAAAAAATACCTGCCCTTTATCCATCGGCACAAGCCCAATCACCATATAAAAACTGGTGGTTTTGCCAGCCCCATTTGGTCCTAAAATCCCTACCACTTGACCTTGTTCAATGTCAAATGACACGTCTTTGACCACCCAACGCTGTCCATAGCGTTTGCCCAAATGACGCATACTCAAAGTCAGCATCAGCGTATACCCACATGGCCATCGCCACTGCTAGGCGGAAACACCAACTCCACACGGCGACCACTACCTGCATTGGCTTCCACATCGCCCAACTTCAAACTATAACGAATGGTATTGCCTGAAAAACTCGCCCCCGCTTGGGTCAGCTTGGCGTTGCCTGTCAAAGTAATGATGCCAGTTACAGCATTATAATCAATCTTATTTGCTTGACCTTTGGCAAGCCCCTTTTCTTTGGTAACCACTTGTTGCATGGTGGCGGGACGACCTGTGGCGACAGCCGTTTTTATGCTACGTTTATCATCTAAATTTAGGGTAATGTTATCAGCAGCAATTTTTAGCGTGCCTTGCTCAATGGTAACATTGCCTGAATAAGTGGTTACCCCCGTACGCTCACTATACGTGGCACGGTCAGCCAGCAGACGAATGGGCTGATTGGCATCAGAAGGCAAAGCTTGTACCATCATGGGTACACTTGCCACCAACGTGGCGAACATCATAAAACGCTTCATGTTAATATCCAAAAAAATAATTAAAATAATGGTTTGTCTTCACGCTTGGGCGGGCTAAATTGTACTTCTATCTGAGAAAATTCATACTCACCTTGTGCCAAATCCGCCACAAAACCCTGTGCCAAAAAACGGTCTTCGCCTTGTTCTACCGTAACTGCTTCATCGCTTTTGACAGTACGTTCTTTGGTGTTGCCCATCAAAAGATTGCCTTTGATGACCATGTCAGCTTTGGTATCATCACCTTTGCGAGTTAGCACAAAGCCATCAGACAAACGCAAATCGCCTGTGGTTTGGTCTAGGCTTGCTCTGTTGGCGGTTAGGTTGTAACTTTGAGCATTGGGCGGTGTCCAGTCCATTTTTGCATTCACCATCTCATCAGAGCCTTGGGCATTTTTTACCAATGAATCGGCAGTTAGCGTGTATTCGGTTTGTCCTGTTTCAGGGCTGGTTTGTACCGCTTTAATCTCAGTAATCTCATAAGAAGTGGTGGGCACTTCTGGGGTGGCAGGCTTGACTGACACATCTTCTTTATAAAAAAACCATGCTGCCACCATCAGTGCCATCACACCCAACACCGCCAAAATCTTTGCGTTCATGCCTATTCAAACTCCGCCACAAATGCCGTATAACGCCCCTGTGATTTTAGTATCAGCTCACACGCTTCACGCACCGCTCCCATGCCGCCACACTTAGTAGTAACAAAATCTGCCACTTGACGCACTTCATCACAACCATTTGGTACGCTAATGCCCACACCTGCCGTCTTGATGGCTTTTAGGTCGGGCAAATCATCACCCATATAAGCACATTCGTTCATTTCAAGCCCTAATGACACCGCCAGCTTATCCAGTTGAGTAAATTTATCGTCCTTGCCTTGTATGACATGATGAATGCCAAGCTCTTTGGCACGGCGTTCTACCATGGGTGATGAGCGACCTGTAATGATAGCAAGGATAATACCACTATCTGCCAAACCCTTTAAACCCACGCCATCTTGCACATAAAAAGCTTTGGTTTCCACATCATATGAATTATAAATAATCCGCCCATCTGACAAAATGCCGTCCACGTCCATAGCAAACAGCTTGATTTTTTGAAGTTTTTGGGTCAAGGTAAGTGCCGTCATTATTTGTCCTTAGTTTACGCCTTTGGCTAAAATGTCATGCAATGCTATCACGCCTTGCAATTTGCCATCATCATCTAACACCAGTAACTGACTGATACTTTTTTGATTCATAAAGGTCAAAGCATCAGATGCTCGCACATTTGGCGTGGTGGTTTTGGGATTTTTTGTCATGACATCGCCAATCTTAACCGTCAAAGGCACAGCACCAGCAAGCTGTCTGCGTAAATCGCCATCGGTAAAAATTCCCACCACTTTTTTATCATCATCAACCACCACCGCAAGCCCAAGCCGCCCACCTGTCATGGCAAATAGCGCTTCATTTAAAGGAGTGTTTACACCAACTGTTGGTAAATCATCCGTATGCATGACATCTGACACACGCGTTAATAATTTACGCCCCAATGCCCCAGCAGGGTGCGACAAAGCAAAATCATCACTGGTAAAACCACGAGCATGAAGCAGTGCCACCGCCAAAGCGTCTCCCAAAGCCAGCGTTGCTGTGGTGCTAGACGTGGGAGCAAGTCCAAGCGGACAGGCTTCTTCAAACTGCCCCAAAGTCAAAGCAATGTCTGCTGATTGTGGTAAAAATCCCCGTTTATCACGACTGATACTAATCAGCGGTATGCCAAGCTGTTTGACGACAGGCAAGAGCATTTTTATCTCGTCAGACTGCCCAGAGTTTGAAATGGCAATCAGCACATCACCTGCCACCAGCATGCCCAAATCACCATGCCCTGCTTCACCAGGGTGCATAAAAAACGCCGGCGTGCCCGTGCTTGCCAATGTGGCTGAAATCTTACGTCCAATATGCCCTGATTTACCCATACCTGTAACAACCACACGACCACGACACGCCAAAATCGCACGACACGCCCGCACAAATCGCTCATCAAGCTCGTTTTTTAAAAGTTCTAGGGCGTGTTGCTCGGTATTGATGGCTTCTTTGGCAAGCCCAATAAAATCTACATCCGTCATCATTTGATTATCACACAAAATTTTTGCCGTTATGATACCATAAATCAAACGTTTTTACCCAATTTTACCACCACCCATCACAAAAAAACCCACACAAGGTGGGCTTTATCGTGCTAACAAAATTAACTGTCCGTATTAAATCTGTCTTCAAAATCTTTACTATCAAAGTTCGCTCTATCAAAGGTACGATTATCACTTTTGTCCAAACCTTTGCCATCAAAACCACGCTCTTCATAGCTTGAACGGTCAAAACCTTGACGATTATCATACACGCCTTGTGGGTAGCGGTCAAAACCCCCTTGACGCTCAAAACCTGTGTTTGGCGTGCGAGTAAACCCACCAATCGCTCGGGTGCTGCCTGTACCAAACCCTGTGCGTTCAAAGCCTTGGCTAGTAGTACTTGGATAGCTTGTGGCTGATTGATAGCCAGCACCACTCATCACACCCACCGCTCCTGCTGTGGTATATGACGCATTTGGGGTAGTACCGTCCGTGCGTGGATTGCGAGTAGGAACAACCGTTGAGATGGCGTGCTTATAAACCATTTGGCTGACGGTGTTTTTGAGTAATACAACATATTGGTCAAAAGATTCAATCTGACCTTGTAGTTTAATGCCATTTACCAAAAAAATAGAAACGGGGATGCGGTCTTTGCGAAGTGCGTTTAAGAAGGGGTCTTGTAAACTTTGCCCTTTTGACATGATATTCTCCAAATAAATCAGCAGTAAAACAAACAGCCAAACAATGTTAAATGTGCCATGATTGATGTTTTATTTGATATAAAAAGTTCATCCAAATGACCAAAATTTTGGTAAATCACACAAGCACCATAAAAGCCGAACACACGCTAAGGCAATAAATGTTTTTCTACTTCTTTTATGCAATGAAATGACACCTTAACAGGTGAATGTGTCATAAAGTCCTGATTGGTATCTGTTATTGTTGGCGTCCTAAGACGAGCAAGGCTACGTTGCCAAGTGGCTTGACGTTTGGCGAGCTGTCTTGTAGCATATAATGCCTTATTTTTCATGTCTTGGCAAGCCATATCTATACAATTTTTAAGTATTTTTTGGGGATTTTTGCTGTTTTTGGTATTTTTTTGCCAATTTTGGCGTACATCTGTGGCAAATCGCTCCCAGCTAGGCGATATGTGCATCACATCATGCCCCATTATCGCCAAAAATTCCAACACTTGCCGATAACCCACACACCGCATGGATGGCATATCAGGCTTAAGTGTTGGGTATTTGTATAACAAACCAATCACTTCATCAACCAAGCCTTGCGCCCACATCATATCAAGGCGTTTGGCGATACGCTCATGCAGCCATGCTCGCTGTGGCTCAACCGACAATGCAAGCCAATATTGATTGGGATTTTGGCTGATGGCACGTTTTGGGCTTTGTTGCCACTGACTCATTGCCGTGCCAGTTTGCAAATGCACTTCTACGGCTCTGGTAATTCTTTGGGTGTCAGACAATTTAAGACGCTCACAGATTTTGGGGTCATAAGTTTGCAGATACGCATATAACTCACCAATGCCATCGCTTTGTAACCAGTCCATGACTTTTTGGCGAATGACAGGGTCGGTGTCAGGCACGGCAGACAAACCGTCAAACAGTGCCATATAATACATCATTGTACCACCGACCAAGAGCGGTATTTTGCCACGTTCGTGGATTTGTTTAATGAGCGTTTCAACGTCCAAAACAAAACTTGCGACATTATAAGTTTGTGTTGGCGTGATGATATTGACCAAATGATGTGGGTAGCTTGCTAGCTCATCGTCAGTGGGCTTTGCTGTGCCAATATTCATGTCTTGATAAATCAAGGCACTATCCACCGAAATCAGCTCAAACTTGCCTGTATCATACAGCCGACACGCCAAATCAGTCTTGCCACTGGCGGTAGGCGCAATCAAGGATAACACGGTATTATCAGGCAGATTTTTATAAGATAAATTCATAATTAAATCAGCAAGGTGGTAACAGACAACCAAATCAAAAACGTCAAAGGCACAAGCCAAAAAATCAGCTTGTAACACTTGTGCTTTATTCCCATCATGACTTGGTAAGCAAAAAAGGTACAAAGCAATAACACCAACGCAACCAAAGAAAAATACTTTATCTTACTTTGCAATCTTTCATTAGTTGGCAAACTACTTGCTATCAATGTTTTTCCATATAACAGATGATTTTTGTCAGCAACCCTAGCAGAGACAAAATGGTAATAATATTCTGATGAAAACTCAGGATAATGATGAGTTTGCGGTGTAAAAACCCCAAAATGCATACCATCAAGTTTTTTTGCTTTTAGCATAGCAACATGGTCTATCAAAATAAAACTTTCTTGCTTATCACAAGGCAGGTTGTGTTTATTTTTTTTAAAACTTTGGTGCAAATATACTGATGGTGTGGTTTTAAAATCCACACCATTTAGGTCATCAGTCAGCCAAAATCCAACATCACAGTTGCCATCATATCGCTCATGAATCCTTAATACATAGTGTTGATTGGGCTCAATCTGATGAGTCTGCCATGTTAAAAAATGATGGTATTGGTAATCATCAGCCACACCATCGAAGATGACATACGCCATCACCAGTGTTGTTAAAAATAACTGTGGTACTTTTGCCCATATCAATGCTACCAATCCTAAGATGGAAAAAACAAAAATACCATATTTTGACCGTTTAACCGTCAAACGGTTATTGGGTGGCGTGGGTGTCATATCATTCAAGACGGATACCACTTATCTCAACTTGTCTTTTGTCGTCATCAAGACGTGTGATATTTATGGTAATATCAGGTTTTGGCAAAATCTGCTCGGCTTTACTTGCCCACTCTATGATGACCAGCGAATTTAGCTCATCAAAATATTCAAAAAAACCAATAAAATCAAGCTCATCAGGGTCATTCAGCCGATAAAGGTCAGCATGATACACCGCCCTATCACAAATGCAATATTGCTCAACCAAAGTATAAGTGGGGCTTTTGACCGCTCCTGTATGACCCAGTGCCTGTAAAAAATAACGAGTAAAAGTCGTTTTGCCCGCCCCCAAATCCCCTGACAGCCACAGACTGCCAACCGGATTGGTTCTGGCAAGGGCAGACGCCAGACGCATGGTATCGTTTTCGTCATTTAAAATCACTGTGGTCATCTGTCTTTACCTGTTTTAATGGTGATGGATTGACAAATTTTTCGCCACGTTTTAATTTATCAAACAGTTTATCATCGCTCCACTCCGCCTTGACTTGTTCACTAAATTCAAACATGTCTAGCGACAGTCTGCCCATGCGAGCGTTTTCTACATCTTCACGAAAACATTGGGCATAACCTGTGTCAGTTTCATGGACAATGACCGAGTAGATTTGTACATCTTTCTCACCGTTTTGGGTGATGGTGTTTTTTAAAACACAATCCACCCAATAAAAAATCACTCGGCTAAACTGCTCAGCAGATGGCGACACTGGCAAACTCACCCAACGTGCTGAAAACGCCTTACAAGCATTGATGTAGTCTGTGTTGTCCTTGTCCCAAAAGGTGATGGCATGGTCAAAGCTGTCAATCAGCTCTTTAATGTGTGATTTAAGTAGTCCAAAATCATAGACCATTTGTCCGTTGTCAAGAGCATGAGCTTCTAAAATCAGCTCTACTTGATAGCTATGCCCATGAATAGAGCGACTACAACGCTGTGATGTGCAGTTACGCACGATATGGGCATTTTCAAATTTAAACAGTTTTCGGATACGCATGATTTTTATATGGTTAAATTTTTAAGTGTATCACAAACGCTGGTTTATCAAAAGTATTTTTCTACAAAAATAAACCCTTACTTGTTGTAAGGGTTTGATGTGCTTTTGATTTATCCGTACTATTCATTGACAAAAGCAATCTTGGTCAATCCTGCCCCGCTGGCGGTGGCTAACACTTGGGCAACCATGTCGTATTTGCCTTCTTTATCAGCACGCAAATGCACTTGTGGGTCTTTGCCTTTGGCAGCTTCTTGGACAAAGCGAGTTTCTAGCTCTTCTAAACTCATCGGTGTTTTATCCCAAAAAATCTGACCATCAGCATCAATGCTAATTTGTAGCACATCAGGTGGCATTTCATTAACTTCGGCACTTGTTTTTGGTAAATCAAGTGGCACGGTTGGATTAAGCACCGTAGCAGTTACCAAAAAAATAATCATCAAAACCAACATAATGTCAATGAGTGGGATTAGGTTAATCTCATTCATGCCCCCATTGTCATTATCACCAAGCTCAAACGCCATATCGCCCCCTATCGCACCACATTTGCCAGAAGTTGATGAGCGGTATCATTTGCCTGATGAATGGCTCGTCTGTTCATGCGAGTGATGATATTATAAAACACCACCGCAGGAATCGCTACCGCCAAACCTAAGCCCGTCATAATCAATGCCTCACCCACAGGACCTGCCACCTGAGCCAAGCCTGCCTGACCGCTTTTAGCAATGGAGTGTAGGGCGTGAAAAATCCCCCATACCGTACCAAACAGCCCAATAAAAGGAGCGATGGCAGCAGTCGTGCCCAATATTGGCAAACCCTTTTCTAGCTCAAAACGATAATTAGCAATGTGCTTTAACAAAAATTGCTCGGTGATGGTCTTTTTTTGAGCAAAGTTAAGCCCATCCAGACCTTTGGTATCGCTGGCGATTTTTTGGCTTAGGTCGCTGGCGATGGCGG
Source organism: Moraxella sp. VT-16-12 (assembly GCF_002224245.2). Taxonomy (GTDB): domain Bacteria; phylum Pseudomonadota; class Gammaproteobacteria; order Pseudomonadales; family Moraxellaceae; genus Moraxella. The sequence continues at coordinate 68,264 of NZ_NKHK02000003.1, read as the reverse complement.
TAGTAGCTTGGCGAGATTTGAGCAAACGAGCCACACCCACAATCCACGACACCACAGATAACATAATCAGAATAAAAAATAATGTCTTACTGACCGCGTCAGTATATTGCCAATAATGTGCAAAATCCACGATAAAACCTCATTGTTAATTAAAATAACCGCTTGCCCAACAGTAATTGATGAACCATCATCAAAATACAACAGGGAAAGTTGCTGTGCCTGACAGCACTTGACCTTTGTCATTTTTAAAGGGATGAAAACTTGCCCGTCTGATGGCACTTTTAATCTGTTTGTCCAACTCTCTATCACCCGTACTTGCAAAAGATACACTGGTAATGCTACCTTTGGCGTTGATGGATACCGTTACTTGGATGGTACCACTTTTAACCGTATCTGATGTTAAGCCTTTTAATTTTGGCTTACTTTTCCAGTTGGCATTTGCTCGCCCGCTTAGGTCTTGACCTTTTATTTCACCGCCACCACCTGAGTCTTTGTCCTTGCCATTACCTTTATCGCCCTTATCGCCTTTATTGCCCTTATCATTACCATCGTTTTTATTTTTGCTCTGGTCGTCTTTGCCTTTACCACCTTGACCTTTACCTGATTCAGAACGAGCTTTTGCCTCAGCATCAGCTTTGGCTTTTGCATCCGACTCGGCTTTTGCCTTAGCACGAGCATCTGCTTCGGCTTTTGCCTTAGCACGAGCATCTGCTTCTGCCTTGGCTTTTGCATCCGACTCGGCTTTTGCACGAGCTTTCGCCTCAGCGTCAGCCTTTGCTTTTAATTCAGCATCAGCTTTGGCTTTTGCATCCGACTCGGCTTTTGCACGAGCTTTTTCTAAACGTTCTTGTTCTTCTCGCTGTTTTTGCTGTTGAATGGCAAAATCTTTTTGAGCTTGTTGTTGAGCCAGTAAATTTGCCTTAGTTGTGTCTGGCTTTATTGATTGTGGTTTTGGCTCTATCTTGGGCTCAGTTTTAGGTTCAGTTTTTTTAATATCAGGCTCTGTTTTAGGCTTAGACTCTGTTTTAGGTAACTCTTGCTTGATGGGTTCTTTTTTTGGTGGCTCTACTTTTTTTGGTTCTGCCTTAGGTGGCGGAGTAATCGCAGGAGCAGGACTTGCTTGGGTCTTAGGAGCAGGGGCAGGAGCAGGTGGTTTTGGAGTGGGAGCAGGTTTTGGTGTTACCACAGGTGCGACCACAGGTTTGGGTGGCTCAGGAGACTCTTCATGATTTGTGATGGTCAGCATTTGTATTTCAATGGGTGGGGTGTTTTTAGGCGGTTCAATGGTGAGCATTTTCATGGTTGCCAAACCCACCCCAGACAAACCATGCACCACCAACGCCACAGCAACCGCCAAAGCAGTGTATTTTGCAGAATTTTCACCCAATTGATTCATGTAAATGCCCCAAAATTGAACACACTACCATCACCAAAAAAATACCATCAGATGATGGTAATCTTTTGCTTTTAAAAACCACATTCAAAATAAAAACGATAACAATTATCAGATGTATATTATCTGTGATTTTTTGCGAAAAAACAAGGGTAAAATAAATAATTTTTAGGGTTTTGTCATATTTTGTAACATATATTTATGATTGTGTAATATTATCCCATGGCACTAAATACCACCATTAAAATCGGCGACACCACATTGGTAATAAAACCAAAACTGACCACCAAAGGCGTGATTTGAATACCGCCCGCCTGTGTCAAGGTTGGCAACGTAAAATCAAGACTGGTTACGCCACCTAAGCCTATGGCGATTGTGGGATAATACCGCATGACATAAGGAATAAATAACAACGCAATCATCTCACGCCCCAAGTCATTAAATAACGCCACGCTCCCCCAAATCACCCCATAAGCGTCCGTCATCACCGTCCCTGATAATGAATACCAACCAAAACCCGATGCCAACGCCAAGCCTTGCCACAGCGACACTTCATGAAACAACAGTGAAAACACCACGCCTCCTGCCAGTGTCGCCCCCATAAACACAAGGCTCATCATTAGGCCATAGCGATTAAACATCACCTGTTTTAGACCAACGCCCGACCCCCTAAGACAAATACCCACCAACAGCAGCAGTAGCATTAATAAAATGGTGATGGTATGTTGTGGCAGATGAATGGCAGGAAATGCTTTTGCCAGCACAAAACCCACACCAATACACGCAGGCTGTATCAGACTGGATAATACATGGTGAGATGATGAAGTTGCATTGGTGCTTTTTTGGTAGGGGTAAGTGGTTATTTTTTCAAAAATAAGCAGTCCAATACTGCCAAATCCTATCGTTAGGACAAGTAGACACCCCAGATACATCAAAATACCGCCGATTTTTTGGGAAATATTTTCCACAAAACCCAGCTCAATGCCAATTACGCCCAAAATGATAAATACCAAATAATTTAAACCTTGCTCGGCTTTTTTAGTCAGATGGGGCGTATTTGGCAAAAAAAAGCCCACAAACATCGGCAACAAAATCAGCACTAATGTAAAAAAATTTTGCATATTTATCCGTTGTTTTTGTGCATATTTTCAGCAAATTCTGCCAAACTTTGCTTAAATACTTTTGGTGTATTGTTTTTAACAACAACAGGCAGCAAAGGTGCTTTTACCAAAAAATCATCGCCTTGTTTAATCAAATGCCACGCCAAAACAGCCGTTGCTTCTTTGGGCAAATGTGCCACAGAATATTTATGAATGGTGGTATTTTCATTGTCATTAAGACGAAAAATGCCTTTTTTTGCCAAACAAAGCTTATGCTCATGAAAACTGCTGACAAAAAACAACATCTCACAAGCACAACTTGGCAGCTTAGGCAAACGCACATGAATCTCTTCTTGATGGTGCAAACTTTGCTCAAAATCCACCGCCCCCATCAACGCATCGCCCACATGAATAATGCTGTCATCATCATTGCGTAACTGACCATACCAAATGGTTTGGACTGCTTTTTTGTTGTCATCTAACACCACACAAGACAAATCCAAATCCATCTCCACCATGGTTTGCTTGACAGGGGTAAAACCTTTGATAGCGGGCAATTTACGCCCAACGCTCCCCAAAAAAGCATTCATGCCTGTTTTTTTAAAGGATGTACTCATATAAGAAATAGATGCAATCAAGCTAACACCTGCCACCCCAAGCTGTGTCAAAGTCTGTGGGGCAAAATGTTGTGGCAACGCCATTTTATCTTGCTGACTCATACTCACTCCTTAACATCATCAAATGCCTTATCTAATGCCTGCTCTACGGCTTGAATGCGAGCCAAACAAATCTTGTAGGCATCTATGGATTGCTCCACGGTCTGCACCAAACCATCAATGTCTAACACATCGCTATTTTCTATGGTTTGGGCGTTGGTTTGTAAGATTTGATAGGCTTCTTGAAAAGTGCTGGGCGTACTCATGAATTCTCCTGACATAAAAGCGGTATTGTAACATAATTGCAGTCAGTCGCCTAATTTTGCCAAAGTGTTGAAAATATGCTATTTTAACGCCTAAATCTTTGTAGGAAACCTTATGAACACACTCACCAAACTTAGTCAATACACCACCATCGTGGCTGATACGGGTGATTTGACTGCCATTGCTCGCCTAAAACCCAAAGACGCCACCACCAACCCCAGTTTGGTAACAAGTGCTCTACTGTCAGGTGAACACGAAAAACTTATCAAACAAATCAAAGACTTATCGCTTGATGATGACAAAACCATAGACCGCCTAACTGCCGAGCTTGGCAAACAAATACTCACTCACATAGACGGACGAGTTTCCACCGAAGTGGATGCACGCCACTCTTTTGATACCAACAAAACCATCAAAAACGCCCTAGAATTTATAGAACTGTACGACAAACTGGGTGTGGATACCAGCCGAATTCTCATCAAAATCGCCGCCACTTGGCAAGGCATTCAAGCTGCCAAAGAGCTAGAAAAACAAGGCATTGGCTGCAATCTTACCCTACTATTTACAGACATCCAAGCTCATGCTTGTGCAGACGCTGGCGTTACGCTCATCTCGCCTTTTGTGGGGCGAATCACCGACTGGCAAAAACAAACGCAGCAAAAGCCCACCATCGCCATCGCTGATGACATGGGCGTAAACTCTGTCAAAGCCATTTATCACTTTTATAAACAGCATGGCTACACCACCGAAATCATGGGGGCAAGTTTTCGCTGTGTTGAGCAAATTTTGGCATTGGCAGGCTGTGATTTATTGACCATCTCGCCTGCTTTGCTTGATGAGCTTGCCAGCATGAACACACCTGTATCACGCCAGCTCATTGATAACGGCAACCATACGCCAAAAACGCCAGTGATGACCATGACAGAATTTATGGACACTCAAAACAGCCACCCACTCAATCAATTACTACTATCAGGTATTGATGGGTTTGTCAAAGCCAGAGTAGCATTGGCAAACCAACTATTTACCTAATGGCTACAACTGTTCTTATAAATGGCTTTTTTGACCGATTTTTAAGTGATTAGCATCATGAAATATCCATGTATTATCAGTATTTTAATGACATCTTTTGTCATGCTCGCCCATGCCAACCCATCAAGTGTTGTTTATCAGGACGGCTTGGCAGAATACACCTGCCACAAACCCACCATCAGCGACCCCAAGTTACAAAACGCCACGGTGAGCTGTTTATTTCATGATGATGGCAACATCGCCCAAATCAAACATCAAGACAAATTTGGCTTAATCAACAAAGACGGTAAACTCATCAGCGACATTCGTTATGATGACATCAGTTTTTATGATGATGAGCACCACACCGCTTTGGTACAAATTGACAACAAATATGGGCTGATTAGCACCAAGACAGGCAAAGAGCTGACTGCTGTTCATTTTGACAAAATGCATCTGTTTAGCCAAAACCGTATGGCAGTATCCCTACGTGGCAAATCAGGCTATATTGACCCCGCAGGCAACATGGTCATCACCCCAAAATACGGCAATGCTTATCGCTTTGAAGATGGGCTTGCCATCGTCAGCAATGATGGCAATGTCAAAGACGACACATACAGAATGGGCGTGATTGATACAGCAGGCAAAGAGATTTTGCCACCCATTTATAAAAGTGTCAGCATCAATGACAATCTCATTTATTTTGCTGATGAAACAGGCTATCATGGCGTGATGGACAGCCAAGGCAACATCATCATCAAGCCAGAATATCCACACATGGACAGTTTTCATCATGGCTTTGCTGTCGTTTCTTTGACAAGAGACCTAAATGGCTATATTGATAAAACTGGTAAAGAAGTGATACCCCCACAATACCTATACGCCAAAACGCCTGTCAAAATCGGTGATAAGGTGCTGTTTATCGTCGCCAAACGCCAAGGAAACAAATGGCAATTTGGGGCGGTGGACAAAGACAATCGTGTCTTGATTGATTTTATCTATGACCACCTGATTGGCATTGAAAAAAGCAACATCATCATCGCCAATCAAGATAACCATCAGCTGATATTAAATCACGAATTTAAAGCTGTTACCCCACACCTTTATGACGCCATCATCTCTTTTGATGAAGAGATTGGCATTTATCAAAAAGACAATAAATACGGCTTTATCAAAACCGATGGCAATCAAATCACCGAGCCGACATTTGATGACATCAAACCACTATACAGCCAGCGATACACCCTATCAAAAGCACACACCACCTATTATGGCTACAAAGTGCGTGTGGGTGATAAATGGGGATTTGTTGATTTAGATGGCAAAGAGCTGCTACCTGTCGTCTATGATGAGATTGTTAATTGGAATGACAATCATTTATTCATCAAACAAAACCATCGCTACGGCAGAGCAAACAGCCAAGGCAACATCATCACACCACCTGTCTATGAGCAGTACCGACCGCTCAATGATGGCTACATCAAAACCAAAATGGATGACACTTGGTATCTGATTGACCCCACAGGCAATAACTTAGGCAAAACATCGCCACCAAAATCTGCCAACTAGCCAGCAACCAAGCTGACCAAAAAGGGCTTTACAAAAAATGAAAACGGTTGTAAACTTACGCCAATTTTTATCAATCAAAGAGCTGTCGCCATGAAAAAATATCAGTGTATCGTCTGTGGTTGGATTTATGATGAAGCGGTCGGTTGCCCCGAAGAAGGCTTGCCTGCTGGCACTCGCTGGGAAGACATTCCTGATGACTGGACGTGTCCTGAATGTGGCGTAGGCAAAGAAGATTTTGAAATGGTTGAGATTTAAACAAACCACAAACAGCCATGAGTGAGTTTAGCCCATTTACCACTTTGCCCAGTGTACCGCCTGACAGTTGGTTAAAATTTAATCAAAACTGGCAACCATCTGACCTATCGCCCCATTTATATCAAGCCATGATAGATGTGGGTGATGGCATCAAGTTGTGTGTGGAAGCTGGGGGTAACCCTGACAATCCGCCTTTGTTGTTTGTGGCAGGCTTTGGCTCACAGATGATGTTTTGGTCAGATGGCTTTTTAAAGCAGTTTATGGACGCTGGATTTTTTGTCATCAGATTTGACAACCGAGACACAGGACTTTCTAGCAAAATCAATCACCTAAGCAAACTGCCCCGCACCAATATTGTCAAAATGATTGCCAAAAACACCATTGGTCTGTCCAACGCCCGTGAAAAAGTCGCCTACACCCTACCCGACATGGCACAAGACGTTGCAGGGCTGATACAAGCGTTAAACCTACCCAAAGCCAACATCATCGGAGCAAGCATGGGGGGCATGATAGGTCAAATCTTGTCCGCCAGATATCCTGATTTGGTGGATAGACTGATATTGATATTTAGCAGTGCCAACAGTGCCTTTGCCAGACTACCAAAGCCTGTGCAGTTTTCCACCTTTTTTAGAAAACCACAAAGCCACTCCGAGCGAGACATGGTGCGTCATGCTGTGTGGTTTATGACGGCGGTCGGCTCACCGGGTCATCTTGACATCAAAGGCACGCGAGCGGTGGCTCACAGACGCTATCAACGCTGTTTTCACCCACTGGGTATGGCTCAGCAGATGAATGCCATACTTGCCACTGGCTCAATAGAGTCTTATACTCGCCAAATTACTGCCCCCACGCTCATCATTCATGGCACCAAAGATGGGCTGATTCACCAAAGCCACGGCAAACACGTCGCCAAACTCATCAAAAACAGCCAATTTGTGGCGGTGGACGGCTTGGCTCATGATTTACCTGTGTATTATCAGCCGTATTTGGTCAGTTTGGTCAAAGAGCATTGCTTGGGTGTGTAGCTACTGCAAAGCTAGGTCGCTTGCTTGCTGTCCTTGTTTGTTGATTGTCAGCCACTCGCCATCTTTTTTAACCACTGCCAAACCTTCGTTAAAGCTATCAGCAAAATCATATTGCAAAGGTATGACCACTTGACCAGTTTTATCAACAAAACCCCATTTGCCATGTTGCTTCACAGCTGCCAAACCATCACCAAAATGCCGAGCGTCATCGTATTTTAAAGAAACAGCCACTTGACCTGTTTTATCAATAAAACCAAATTTGTTATTTTGTTCAACTTTTGATAAACCACCATAAAGACAAGAAACATCATCATAACCACCAACTTGTGGCTTTTCACAGATTTTTGATGACCCCTGTGCGATAACCGACACACCTACCAAGGCAAGTATTAAGCATGATTTAGCAATAAAATGTTGGGGAAGTTTCACAAATCGCTCCTAGTGATAAATAAAGTGATGATTTTATCCTAAATAATTTTATTGGCTGTGGCAAATGCTTTTATGACAGACGTTTTTTATTGGGCTGATTTGTGCTATGATAAGATTTTTGCAAAAGTATCGCCATGCCCCAGATTACATTTACCGATGGTGTCTCTTATGCCATCAACACCATTTATTGTATCGGTCGCAGTTATGTAGAACATATTGCCGAGCTTGGCAATGCCGTACCTGATGAGCCGTTGGTATTTTTAAAACCAAACAGCAGCGTCTGTACTGGCGATACACTGCATTTACCAAAATTTTCTGACAATGTGCATTATGAAACGGAGCTGGTGCTACTGATTGGCGATGATAAACGAGTCGCAGGCTATGCGGTGGGGCTTGATTTGACCGCCCGAGACATACAAGATACTTGCAAAGCCAAAGGGCTGCCTTGGACAAAAGCCAAAGGCTTTAAAGGAGCATGCTGGCTTGGTGCGTTTCAGCCCTTTACCAATCGGTCTTATCATCTGTCTTTGACCATCAATGATGAAATCCGCCAAAATGATAGCACTGACAAAATGATGTACACTTTTGATTACCTAGTGGCGTATTTGGATGATTTGTATGGCTTACAAAAAGGCGACATCATCATGACAGGCACACCAAAAGGTGTGGGGAAATTGAATGTAGGTGATAGGCTTGTGGCGTGTGTGGACGGTCTGTGTCATACACTGCTGATAAAATAAATTAGGGCAATAAGCCCTTTTTTGTTATAATGATAAAATTTACATATCAAGGGGTCATCATGAAAATTTTAGTAACTGGCACAGGTGGGCGTGAGCACGCATTGGCGTGGGCGTGTGCCAAAGATGATAAAGTTACCACCGTATTTGTCGCCAAAGGTAATGCTGGCACAGCACACGAACCAAAGCTGTGCAATGTGGATTTGGACATCAGCGACCATAAAGCCGTGATTGACTTTTGCCAAAAAGAAGAGATTGCTTTTGTGGTGGTGGGTGCAGAAGCACCACTGGTGGCAGGCATCACCGATGATTTAACCAAAGCAGGCATCAAAGTATGGGGCTGCTCAAAATACTGCTCACAGCTAGAAGGCTCAAAAGCCTTTGCCAAAGAATTTATGCAGGCCATCAACGTACCAACCGCCTTTTATCAAGTCTTTACCCAAACAGATGGTGCCAAAGCCTTTGTCAAAGAAAAAGGAACACCAATTGTCATCAAAGCCGATGGACTGGCAGCAGGCAAAGGCGTGATTGTTGCCATGACTGAAACAGAAGCCTTTGCTGCCATTGACGACATGCTCTCTGGCAATAAATTTGGCGAAGCAGGCAGCCGTGTGGTGATTGAAGAGTTTTTGGCAGGTGAAGAAGCGTCATTTATTTGTATGATTGACGGCGATAATATCCTACCAATGGCAACCAGTCAAGACCACAAACGCATTTTTGAAGGCGATAAAGGGGCAAATACTGGCGGCATGGGTGCTTACTCGCCTGCCCCTGTGGTAACCGCTGATGTGCATGACAAAGTGATAGAGCGTGTTATCCGCCCTGTGGTGGACGAAATGAAACGCCGTGGCACACCCTACACAGGCTTTTTGTATGCAGGGCTGATGATTGATGACAATGCCGACCCTTATGTGATTGAGTTTAATTGCCGTTTTGGCGACCCTGAAACACAGCCAATTATGATGCGGTTAAAATCATCATTGGTGGATTTGATTTTGGCAGGGCTTGATGGTCATCTGCCCAAAACGGCTGATTGGCATGACGACGTGGCATTGGGCATTGTGCTTGCTAGTCGTGGCTATCCTGACAGCTCATCAAGCAATGATGTGATTACTGGTTTGCCACAGGTGGGTAGTGTAGAGAAAGTCAAAGTCTTTCACGCAGGCACCAAACAAGGCGATAACGGACAAATCCTTACCAATGGTGGACGGGTCTTGTGCGTTACCGCCCTTGGCAAAGACGTGGCAGAAGCTCAGGCTCGTGCCTTGCAAGCGTGCGGTACGATTGCTTTTGATGGTATCCAATACCGCCGTGATATTGGCTGGCGGGCGATTGGGCGTTAATATCAAAAAACCAAAAAGCCAAATGTCGTATTTGGCTTTTTTTGTCGCGTGATTAAAGTGCGATGCCATGCCTGATTGCTCAAAATACCACCTAAATTTTTATTAATGATTGACAAACATGACTGATTTACAAATATCTACAAAATTCTAACTCTATTGTGTTGTATGATGGTCAAAATTATAGACCATAAAATTTATGGACATTCATCGTTTGACACATACCCAAACAAGCAAAACCAATACAAAATTACTGTTGCTTTTTGTTATAATAGAGCTGACAATTCATCACAGTTATTTTTATTTTAATTTGTCAAAAATTTGATTATCATTATACTTTTGCAGATTTTAGATGCGCCATCATGACCGACCAACAACACCCCTTAAACACCCTAAAAACATCCACCCTAGACCGTCAGCTTTCCCTTGCCAAAACTTCCCTAACCATCGGCAAAAACTGGGCAAAAACTGGGTTGTCTGGACTGTTTTTATCCAAGGAACAAAAAGCTCAACAAAAAAACGCCTTTATGCAAGAACAAGCAGACTATCTTGCCTTTGAGCTTGGCAAACTAAAAGGGTCGGTCGTCAAAGTTGGTCAAATGTTGGCTCTATATGGTGAGCATATGCTCCCCCCACCTGTGGTGTCAGCACTGCACACCCTAGACGATAAAACCACGCCGATTGCTTGGCATTTGATTTATGAAAGCTTACAAGCACAGCTTGGGGATAAAGTGGCGGATTTTGAAATTGAACGGACACCGATTGGCACAGCAAGTCTGGCTCAGGTACACAAAGCCACCCACAAATACACAGGGCGGCAAGTGGTATTAAAGGTGCAATACCCCAATGTGGCAAATGCCATTGATGCTGATTTGGCGGTATTTAAACGACTGTTAAAAATCACCGGAGCAATCCCGCAAACCAAATCGCTGGATGATTGGTTTGATGAAATTCGTGCGTTGCTACACCGTGAAGTAGATTATCGCATGGAAGCAGACACCACCAAACGCTTTGCCAATCACCTGATGAATGATGAGCGGTATGTCGTGCCAACCATTTATGACAACTACTCTACTGACCGCTTAATCTGTATGAGCTTTGAAAGTGGCATCGCCTTAAATGACCCACAAGTACTCGCCTTATCCCAAGACAGACGAGACCGCTTGGGGCAATCAGCCATTGAGATTGTCATACGCGAGATTTTTGATTGGGGAGAAATGCAGACCGACCCCAATTTTGGCAATTATTTGGTCAGACTTGATGAAAATGGTCATGACAAACTGGTTTTATTGGATTTTGGGGCAATTAAACGGTTTGATGACAAGTTATTAACCATCGCCAAAAACTTGCTGATTGCTGGCTATCACCAAGACAAATCCATGATGAACAGCGCCATGACTGGCTATTCATTTTTTGATGACTTAACTGGCAAACCCAAAGATGATGTGTCAGACGTATTTTTGTTGGCGTGCGAGCCCTTTGCCAAAAGCGATGTCATCACACAACAGCTGCTTGATGAACGTGGTCATTACATCTGGTCAAAATCCGACCTATATAACCGTGTGATGATACGCACCAAAAATGGCATGACGTCAAAAGAATTTGCCCTACCCCCAAAAGAGATGATGTTTATCAGTCGTAAATTTATTGGGGCGTACGCCATGTTGTCCACCATAGATGCCAGAACTGACAGCAACAAGATTATTGGCAAATATGTCATCTAAAATAAACTAAAATAAACAGATGTTTTTATTGTATTTATCAAGCAACCAAACCATTTATCCATCACAAAAGAACTGATTAATATGAACATCATCATCTTGGGTGGGGGCGTGATTGGCACCACCACCGCTTATTATCTTGCTCGTGCTGGGGCATCTGTTACCGTCATAGACCGCCAGCCTGATGTGGCAATGGAAACCAGTTTTGCCAATGCAGGACAAATCTCCCCTGGCTATTCTACGCCGTGGGCTGCCCCCAAAATCCCCCAAAAGGCAATCAAATGGCTCATGCAAAAGCACGCACCCCTTGCCATCAGCCCTGACGGTTCGGGTTTTCAGCTGTCATGGATTTGGCAAATGCTTCAAAACTGTAATGCTCGCCGTTACCAAATCAACAAAGAACGCATGATGAGAGTGTCCGAATACAGCCGAGATTGTATTCGTGCTTTGCGTGATGACATTGGCATAAAATACGAACATCGCACAGGTGGCGTGTTACAACTGTTTCGTACCGATGCTCAACTTGCTGCCATGGCACTTGACACCAAAGTATTGTCAGAGCTTGGCGTGCCTTATGAAACCTTAAATAAAGATGAACTTGTCCGTGCTGAACCTGCTTTGGCATACAGCACTGCACCGCTTTTGGGGGGACTAAGGCTACCCAATGACGAAACGGGCGATTGTCATTTATTCACCAAGCGACTGGCAGAACATTGTAAGACGTTGGGTGTTAAGTTTTTGATGAACAAGCACATAGAGCAATTCACCCTAGAAAATGGCAACATCACTGGCGTGATGGTAGATGGTGAACGCCACACGGCAGACCGTTATGTGATGGCGATGGGCAGTTATTCTCGTGCCATGCTACTGCCTTTGGGACTAAACATTCCTGTTTATCCTGTCAAAGGCTACTCTTTGACCATTCCTATTGTTGATGAGAAAAAATCGCCTGTCTCTACGGTGCTTGATGAAACCTACAAAATCGCCATCACCCGTTTTGACGACCGCATTCGTGTGGGGGGCATGGCAGAATTATCAGGTTTTGATTTGTCCTTAAAACCTGCTCGCCGTGAAACTCTTGAAATGGTAACTCGTGAGCTGTTTGATGGTGGTGATTTGTCTGGTGCTAAGTTTTGGACAGGACTTCGCCCCATGACCCCAGATGGCACACCCATCATCGGCAAAACCAAATTTGACAATCTATTTATCAACACAGGACATGGCACGCTTGGCTGGACAATGGCTTGCGGTTCTGGTAAAGTAATCGCCGACATCATCACACAGACCACTCCCCAAATCAGCCTTGACGGGCTAGACATGGGGCGATATCTTTAATTTAGGAGCTTTTATGAACATTCAAAAGATTGACAGTACCGATGCCATTACCGAAATCGCCATCTATAATGGCGTGGTTTATTTGGCAGGGCAAGTGCCCAATGATGACAGTCTTGACATCACAGGACAAACTCGTGAAGTGCTTGACAATATTGATAAAGCCCTAGCAAAAGCTGGTACAGATAAATCCAAACTTCTAAGTGCACAAGTATTTATCAAAGATTTGGCAGATTTTGATAAATTTAATGCCGAATGGGTACATTGGCTAGCAGGTAACACACCACCCACTCGTGCGACCATCAAAGCAGATTTGGTCAATCCAAAATGGCTGATTGAAATTGTGGTAACAGCCGGCTTATAGTACCAACAGCACTCCCAAACAAGTAATCATTATGAAAAAATTTATCGCCTGTCTTGCTTTATTTATCAGCACACACGCCCTTGCCATCTCTGGCGGTCAGCTTGTGGTGGATGCACGCACCCAAATCGGCAAAACCATTCGCTATGACCCTGCTTATACCGCCCTTAGCTATCCTATGGGCGATGTGCCCATCAGCAAAGGTGTTTGTACTGATGTGGTCGTCAGGGCATTACGCCATCAAGGCATGGACTTACAAGAGCTGATTCACAAAGACATGAAAGCCAATTTTTCTGCTTATCCCAAAAAATGGGGGCTGAAATCTCCTGATAAAAACATTGACCATCGCCGCGTGCCAAACATCGCCACCTACTTTAAACGCCAAGGCTATGCCGTCAAAAGCACCCACAAGCCACAAGAGTTTCGTGCAGGAGATATTGTTACTTGGGATTTGGGTAAGGGTTTGGTGCATATCGGTATTGTCTCTGATAAAAAAACCTTAACTGGCATACCGCTCATCATTCACAACATCGGACAAGGCACCAAAGAAGAAAATATCCTATACCAATTTAAAATCACAGGACATTATCGCATTCGTTAATTCCATCAATCACACAAAAACAAAACCCCAATCTGGGGGTTTTGCCATTTTATCAATCATCAGTAAGCACAAAATTTAATGCTACTGCTGCCACCATTGACGCTGGCTCGGTTGATTTTAATGGTGTGATTGCCTGTTCTTTTAATGTCGTAATTAAAATTTTCAAGCCCAACTTCTTGTAATCGTTTGCCCTTTGAGTCTTTGACCACCACACCATCTACAACATCATCTATGGTGATTTCAAGTGCCTGTCCTTTTAACAGATAAATGTTAAACACACGGTTGTGATAATAACCATCAAAACTTGTGCAGTAGCTTCCTTTGGCAAATTTTAAGGTGGTGGTATTTTGTTTGGCATAGGCAGGAACTGTCGCCAATAGCACAAAAAATGCCAGTAGTAATTTTTTCATAACTGCTCCTATTGGTCATATCTTCTTGTACCATCACCAAGCCTTTATGTTGCCCATTACAGATAAAACATTAAAGCATGATGATGGTAAGGCTTATCTATTTTTTAAAGAAGGTGAACAACTAAGATACTCACGATACACCCAACCAATATCTTCTCTCGTATCAGCATCTCTTACGTATGCCCATTTTTTGTTTTTGCTGTATTTGACAATGGTAACAATAATGCCGTTATCAATGGTATATATCACTTTGCCTTTGTTGCCTGGTGCGGCACGAACATTCAGTGGTGTGTCTGTGGGGTCAGTAACCATGCAAGTCTCGGCTGCTAATGCAACATTTGGCACAGCAACTGCAACACTTAGCCCCACCGCCATCAGCAAAGATTTTAGACGTTTCATCAATCACTCCTATTTCAAGAAAGACACTTTTAAACAACTCAAAATCTACTACCACACCCACTAGGTGCATCAATCAATATTTCATCTATATTCATTGACATCTTTATCATACGCCCGCCAATTTTTATTGTCAATATCAATTATCATAATGATACATTTTTAACCATTGCACACAAACCATTACAAATACTCACCGTCTTATCATCGCTTTGTTTTGATAAAATAAAAAGCAGACACTCGTAGTATCTGCTTTTAGTCATTGATTTAAAACAAATCAGTCATTCTTTGCCATCGTTTCGGCGACACGAATCACTTGGGTGCTATATCCCATTTCGTTGTCATACCACACATATAAAGTGGCACGGCTGTCGGTGGCAATGGTGGCTTTGGCATCAAAAATCGCCACTTTTTCACAACCAACAAAGTCGGTAGAAACCGCTTCTGAGCTGTCTGAATAAGCAATCTGCTCTTGCCATTGGTCGCTTTGTGATTTATCTTTGATAAAGGCGTTTAGCTCATCGGCTGAACCAACTGGCTTTTCAAAGTTTAGGTTTAAGATGGCCAATGACACATTTGGTGTGGGTACACGAATTGCATTACCTGTCAGTTTGCCTTTTAGCCCAGGAATCGCCTTAGATACCGCAGATGCTGCCCCTGTGCTGGTCATCACCATATTTAAAGGTGCGGCACGACCACGGCGGTCAGATTTGTGGTGGTTATCTACCAGATTTTGGTCGTTGGTAAAGGCATGAACGGTTTCCATGTGTCCATTAACAATGCCGTAAGTGTCATGCAAAACTTTAAGTGTTGGCGTGATGGCATTGGTGGTGCAAGACGCTGCTGATACGATGGTGTCGCTACCGATGGTGTCATGGTTTACACCATAAACCACGTTTTTAATCTCACCTTTGGCAGGGGCGGTGAGCAATACTTTTTTGACACCTTTGCTGGCTAAGTGCTTGCCAAGTCCTGCTTCATCTTTCCATTTGCCTGTATTGTCAATAACAATGGCGTTATCAATGCCATAAGCTGTATAATCCACTTCTGATGGGTCAGATGCATAGATGAATTTGATAAAGCGACCATTCACCACGATGCCGCTATTTTTGCCATCTACCTGCACGCTGCCATCAAACCAACCATGTACACTGTCTCTCTCCAACAGACTGGCACGCTTGGCAAGGTCGCCTTCCCCTGCTGGTCTTACCACAATCGCTTTTAATTGTAAGCCCTTATCAGAAGCTGGACGGCTCATCAAAAGGCGTGCCAAAATGCGACCAATCCGCCCAAAACCATACAGCACCACATCAGTTGCGGGCACTTCTTGACCATCTGCAAAATCACCAGCTTGTTTACCTGCTTTGAGTGCCTGACCCAAATCAAGGGTAGTGTTAGACACGCTTAACGCCTTGGCAAAATCCGTGCTGTCTGCAACTGACAGACCTGCTTTGTCGTGTTTGGCAAGAACATCGGCCACCGACAAGCTCACACGCTCACCAAAAAACAGCACATTAACATTTTGGCTTGCTAGGCGAGCAAGCTGGGCGACAAGCTCCACTGCTTGACTTTCATCTGCTTGGCGTTTGGTAAGGTAGGTTTGGTAAATGCTCATGGAATTATCCTTTTATAAATAAATGGCATGGATAAACAAACTCTTAGATTGTAAAGCAAAATGGCAATATTGACAATGGTTATTTTATTTTAAAATGATGATATTTTTTATAAAAATAAATGTGCCAAATCAGCAAATGTTCATCCGCCAAAGGCTCGTATCCCCGCTACCACCACCGCTCCAAATCTCCAAGCCATCGGCAAATCATCAGGCGACAGTCCACCAAGCCCAATCACAGGCACATCTGCCATATCAGCAAGCTCCCCAAAACGCTCCCAACCCAAACAAGGCGTATCAGGGTGCGTGGCTGTTAGCTGCACAGGCGATAACAACACCGCCATGACAGGGTAGATTTTTGCTAGGGCGTTGGCTTTATTGATACTGTGTTCATCATGACAACTGGCAATGATGGGTAAATTTGGTAAATTAGGTGCGGATAAATCCAACGCCAACAGCTCATTATGGGTCAATCGGATTGCCAATATCCGTGATGTGTCAATGGTTTTGACATCTTGTAATGACAAAATAAAGCATAAATCATCTCTTTGTATGGATAGTTTTTGTATCAGTTGGGCATTGGTACTAACATCCGCCTGCGTACGAATTAAAAGCGTGCTTGCTTTTGGCAAGTGCTGATAATAATCCAACCAATCATTTTTGTGTCCAAAATGACTTAGCACATGACTGATGGTGATGGTGAGCGGTAAAGTCAGCCATGTCAAAATCATCTTATTGGCTGTTGGAAAATTATCCGTTTGAGAAAAGATGGAGCTTTTGTCATAAAAAGCGATGGCTTGACCGTCCAAACCAATATTTTTATCTTTAAAATCAAGATATTGACCATCATCAAGCCAAACTTGATGCACATAAAGCCTTACCATTTTATCGCCATAATCATGGCAAATCCGCCCCAGTTTGGTGATGGTATTGCCCGCCACATCAAGACCAAGTTCTTCTTTGACTTCTCGGATTAGGGCGGATTTGGGGCTTTCGCCCTGCTCTATTTTACCACCAACAAATTCCAATTTACCACCTTGGTGCTGATGGCTGTGGCGTGTGGCAAGCAAAAATTCATCACCAAAACGCAATACTGCGACCGCCACATCAATCATTTTACCGTTTATCGTCATAAACATACCTTTAATATTAACTTAAAAAATTTAAAAAATTTTGTGCTTAGGGCTTGCATTATTTTTAAAATCTGTTATTATACAAACAAATGATAATTGTTAGCATTTATAAACAAATATCATTATAAACGTTGGTGGACATACCAACTCTGTCAGTTCAAAGTTAAGCCAATGTGGCTCGGGAAAATACCCGTTACCCACCCATATAAGGAAAATCGCCATGACTATGACCATCGCCCGCTATTTTAGCAATCGTGAAGCCACTCGTCTGCCCACCTTGCATTCTCAAAATCTGTTCGCTTTGACCAAGGAAGTCCGTATTGAACATCAGGGCGAAGAATACCGCCTACGCCTAACTCGCAATAACCGCTTGATTTTGACCAAATAAGTCAAGCCAGATTGACAAAAAGCACCGATTTTGGTGCTTTTTTATTTGACTGTTTAAACCGATTTATTAAAATTTCCATTTGTAAATCACATCCACGGTATTTTCCACCGCTCGGGTCGCTTCTATATAGATACGGCGAGTCAGCTGATACCGCATGGAAAGCTCTGACTCGGCATTAAACACCCCCACCCCATAACGCACATACAAATCAGGGCTGATGTAGCCTGTTACGTTAATGTTGGTGTCGCTGGAATTGCCTGACGCATCCACCGTCAAACTCTCCAAGCCCAAGGCGTTACCAATTTGGTTGGTA
This sequence comes from Moraxella sp. VT-16-12, assembly GCF_002224245.2. Lineage (GTDB taxonomy): Bacteria > Pseudomonadota > Gammaproteobacteria > Pseudomonadales > Moraxellaceae > Moraxella. The sequence goes on along the minus strand of NZ_NKHK02000003.1, from coordinate 50,218 downwards.
ATGCCACGAGTGCCTGACAACCCCAAACTTAGCCCTGCTGCTGCCAGACTGTTGGTAACTTGGGAGCGAAACGCCTGTTCGGACGTTTGAGCGTCGCTAGCTTCATCAATCCGCCCTGTGATAAGTGCGTTCATGGCTTGCTGTTCGGTCAAACCTGCATTGTTAAACACTGTAATGTCAGGACTACTGGCTGTGCCTTTCACTCGCACACCAACAATCTGCCCTTGAATCTCTTTTTCCCCTTCAATGGACAAACGTGGATTTAACATATCACCATTAAAACGCACTTGGGCATAATTTAGTGCCAGGTTTCGCCCTATGCCATCAACGGTCGTGCGTTCAGAGACTTGCACCACGCCACGAGCTTTCATACTGCCTTGACCGATTTGTGTCAAATGCAAGGTGCCTGCCAATGGCAATTTTGCCCCAAAACCCCTAAAACTCACATCATCGCCCAAATCAAGCCCAATATCAGCATTGATGCTCCAAGGTTTAACCTTTGCCAACACTTGTGCCACATTGCCCGTCAAACGACGGTCAATCACCAACACATCAGCAGACTGTGCCACAATATCTGCACTGGCTTCTGGTGGACGAATCACCGCAGACGGTATCAGCACAACACCTTTGATGTCCACATACTTTTGTAAAGGCTTGATGACCATTTCAAGCTCTGGGCTGATGCTGGCAGTCAATAATGGCGGACTGGATATGGTTAATTGCTCGCCTGCAATGCCGATTTTGGCTTGTAATTCATGTTGCCAATCTACCTGCCCATCCAACACGCCCTTGCCTTCGCCAGCCATAAATCTCCCATCTAGCTTGGCGTGCGCGCCATTAATGGTGGCAGTTGCATTGATGTCCGTCAAACTCAGTGGCACACCAAATACGGATACTCGCCCATCGGTTAGCTCAGCACTGCCATAAAACAACGGTTTATTTAACACACCACTAATACCACCTGCCACATTTATCGTGCCTGCCAAGGCTTGTAAATCAGGGAAAAATGGGCGTATGACTGCAAGATTAATGTCGCTTAATGCCAACGCCCCTTTGATGGGTTTGTTGGCAGCATAAGGGTCTATCAGCACATCTGCATAACCTTGACCTGCCGAACCTGCCACGTCCGCTCTGATTTTAAAGCCTGTTGGCAATGTTTGAGCAATCAGTGAGATTCGCTCATAAGGCATTTGCACATAACCTGTATCATCTTGGGTAACACCGATTTGACCATTATCAGAATACAACACCGCATTTACAAATGGGATTTTGCCCCCTTGCCAGTTGGCTTGCACTTTACCATTAAGATTAGACTGCCACATCATGTCGCTTGGCAAAACGGGTGATAACACAGATGTGTCTAAATTTTGAACAACTAAATCCACATCTCCACCCACAGACGAATAAGTCAAGGTCTTTTGTAAACATAAAGAGCCTGTTTTGTCAGATTTTGTGCCACTGGTCTGCCAACAATGCGGGGCGACTTGCAAACGATTATTGCTTAATACATAACCAAACTCGCTGGGCTGTCTTTGAGTCAAACGACCAAAACGGGTCTGCATTTGTCCTTCTGAGAGTATGCCCTGATAGCGACTGCCATCAAAGCCCCCTGTAACATTTGCTTTGACATCTAAGCTGGCATTTTTACTGGCAAAAGACAAGCGATGATTGGACTGCGTTCCTTGAAAATCCAAACGTGCCTTTTGTATCACTCGCCCCAAGGCAATGATATTGTCCGCTTCTAAATGAATATGGCTTGGTGATTGAGCCAAATTCTCAACCCGACCAAGCACGCTGGCACGCTCCACAATAATATCCGCCGTACGCACACCCTTAGCGGTCAAATCTGCATACACGGTCGGCAAAGCGTGTTTATCATTCATGATAATCAAACCGCCTTGTATCACGCCTTGTGCATCCGCCCAAAGCTGACTGAGCTCTTTGATGTCCAGCGTGGTGGTGAGTTTTTGTTCTGTGCCGTCCATTTTGGCAATATTATCACCGATTTTTATGGTCAAATCATCTGCTACCAGTGTCCGAACAATGTGCTGGGCTTGACGAGAGTTGGCTTGGATTTGTTCTTGCAAAGCAAAAAAATCATTGGGCGATTTGGGAAGTTGCGTGGCTTTTTTTAAGCGATTGAAGTACCCTTCTAAATCCTTGGGCAGACGCAGTTTCGCCAAAATACTGCCCGTGGCACTAAGTACCTGACCATTTAGCTGACCACCAATGTTCAGTTTATCCACCGCCAGCGTCTTATCTTGACCGACCCACACGCCATGCGTGGCAAACCCCCCTGTCAGCGACGAACTCATCCCCTTAACAAACGCCCCCACATTAAAGGCTTGCATATTTGCCACCAAATCCCATGACAGCTTATCAATATCCACCTTACCCTTAGCAAACAGCTCGCCTGCTTCTCCTTTGTGCGTAAAATGATTGATGGTAAATTGGTTTTGTTTACCCAGCACATCAAAAGACAGATTGCCTGTGGCGATGGTGTCATTTTTTAGATGACCTTGAAATACTGCTTGAATGTGCTGTAATTTATCATCCTGATAAGTGCCTTTGGTGCTAAGTTTACCACCAATCTTAGCAATGAGTGTATTGTCTTGGACAAATTTTTGGGTATTAAGATGTTCAATATTTGCCATCAAATCCCAAGAGACACCCTTTGTCAGTCCAAGCTTTCCTGTGATTTGGGTGGTGATATCAGGGTTATTAAGAGACAGTTTATTTATCGTAACAGCAGACAAATCTCCCGCCACATCTAAGGCAAAGGCACTTTTTGGCAAAGGGGCGTATATGCTTTGGGTAACATCGCCCTTAAAGTTTGCTTGAAAATTTTGCAACTTATTATCTGACAAAGTCAAAACGCCGCCACCTGCTCCCATCAAATGCACTTCACCTTGTGCCAATGTGGCAGTCAAATCACCATCTGTGATACTAATGTCGTGCTTGGCGGTTTTGCCCATTTGCTTCATCACGCCCTTGGCGGAAATACTGCCAAGCAGACGACTGACAGGACTGGCATTCTCTCCCAAATAAGCGTTTGGCAACAGCCCACGCCCATCAGCCAACACATCAAATTGCCATGATAAAGGCTGATTTTTGTGTGCCAATATTATCTTGCCTTTGCCCGATAATTGCCCCACATCACCATCATAAGCCATCTTTGATAGACCGATGTGTTTGTCTTGAATCTTGGCAGTAATATCATAATCCCCTTTTGGGGCGACAGATAAGGCATGGATACGCCCTTTGGCATGAATGTCTATCGTCTCACCTGCCACCACCGATACTGAGCCATAAGGGCTGTCAATGCGGTCAATATCTGGCACATGATGGCGAATGAGCTGTTTCCAATCTGCTTGGATTTGCCAAGGTTGATTTAGGCGAACTTGTGATTGGATCAATGTGGCAGATATTTGCTCACCATCTTTTTGATTTAAATCAAATGTCCATTTGGTGTCTTTATTGTCATCTAAATTAAAATATTCTATCCCCAAAGAACCTGTCAAGGTCGTTGGCAAATATGCTTGGTACTCTTGAAATTCAAGGGGCAACATCTCACGCACTTTAACGCCATCACCAGATAACACCGCACGCATATTAAACTCATCTGCCCAGCTCATATCAACTGTTGCGGTCAGCACGCCTTGTGCGGTGGTCGCCTTTAAATACGCCACATCCATACCATCATCACCAACATTGAGCATGGCACGTCCTTGATAACGTCCTTTTGGTATGTCCTTGCCCACCATATCAGCATTGATACGCAGCTCAATCTTATTAATCGTGCCGTCTGCTGTTATCGCTCCATCAGTTAATGTGATGTTTTGTTCATCTGCATAAGGCAGTACCACTTTGTCAAATAATAATCTAGCATAAAACGGCACATCATCACTTAGCCCCTGAGCGACAAATTCTCCTTGTATGGCATGACCATTATATCGGCTGGTTAATGTGCCGTGCGTGCGTTTGAGCGAACCGTTAAACTTGGCGTGTAAAGTGTCAAAATGAACCTTTTTAATGGGCTCAATCTCTACATCAGCAACAACGTCCAACGGGTAATCACCATCTAAGTCAATATCCCCCGCTACACCAGAGACTTTGACCATATGGTCATAATCCAATCGCCCGCCACTGACAAAAACTTTTGTGCCTGACCAATGGGCTTGATTGATATGAATGTCATAAAGCAGCACAGGGTCTTTGGTTGCCTGCTCGTAACGAACCGTCGTGGCAGAGACATTATAAGCATAGATAGGCACAGGTGTGCTGATGGTTGGATAATCAAACGGCTCGCCTGTTGGGGGCTTGGGGTCATGAATAATCAGCTCACCCACCTGAGCGTCCATCAAATGCACCTGTTTTAATAATAATGCTCGCCAGCCCAGTTTTAGATGTGCCTTATCGGTGCTGATGGTCATATCACCTGCCTTGACTGACACACCTGACACATCTATGCCTTGATAAAGTGTACCGCCATCATAAGTCAATGCCACTTCTGTGCGTTTGACCAAAGTGCTTAGTGCCCATTTTGTGCCTTGGGGCGTGGTCATGACATAACCAACAACCACAACCAATAAAGTCAATAACACCGCAAACAGCATAAACAACCAAAAAAACCCACGCTTAATGGGGTTTTTTGGGGTGGGCGTTGGGGAAGTAGGCGTTGTCATGGATAATTTTTATTCAAGATAAACGTGGTAAAATACAAAAATACAACATTAAAACACAAGCCAAACAATTTTGCAAATCAAAAAGGCATGCCAACAAAAAAGTGAATTTTAATGGGATTGCCCTGCTCTTTAACACCTGTGGCGACATCAATACGCACCTGACCAACAGGCGATGCCCAACGCACGCCCACGCCTGCACCAATTTTGGTGGCATTGCTAAAATCTTTATCATAGGCATTACCAACATCAGCAAACACCCCCAGTCGCAAGCCTTCTAGCACTTCATAATTATATTCCCCACTTACCACCGCTAAACTTTGACCGCCAACAAGATAACCTTTATCAGACAAAGGAGATAGGCTTTTGTAGCCATAGCCACGAATGCTCTGGTCGCCCCCTGCAAAAAATCTTAATTTATAAGGCACGGCGTTAAAATCATCTGCCCACAAATAGCCTGCTTGTACACCACCGATGAGCTGATGAGCCCTATTTTTGCCATAAGCATTATCACCAAAGCTATATATGCCACTTACGCCCGCTCTTAATATCGCCATATTGGTATCGGTCAAGATACCATTTAGCCCAGCTTCTAGCGAATAATGCTGTCTATAACCTTGCATGGGAGACAATGTATTATCTGCCACCACTTTATTCATGCCATAACCCACCAACAAAGCTTCTTGGGTGGGTTTACCATTTAAAAACCAAATGGGCAAATCTTTCCATACCGCTCGCTCAGCTCGGGTTTCTAGCTCATCTAAGTGATAACGAATGGAGTAGGTGCGATGCCAGCCTTCATCTTTGATGATGTTGCGACTAAGTCCTGTTTCTAGGCTTTTTGATGTTAGACCAAAATTACCCACGCCTTGATTAACCAGCTCATTTTCAAAAGACAAACTTGCTTTTAAAGTGTCATTTAAAGGATGCGTCATTGGTTTGGTGATATAGGTATTGACACTTTGATTTTTTTGAGACAAACCGACATCTATCCCCGCTTGCATGCCACTTTTATTGAGCAGCCTGTGTTCAAATTTGGTGTGAAGTCTTGCCCCACTATCTGACCCCCAACCCACACCAATTTGGGCGTCTTTTGGCTTGTCTGCCACCACAAAGACATATAGGGGCACTTTTTTATCTTGATATACTTGCTGGGGTGTTTTACGTCCTGACAATGTCAGTGGCTCTATTTGTTCAGACAACACGTCTGATGATTCGTCAGGCAATATGGCTTTGGCAATGGTGCTAACGGCATCACTAATACGCCCTAAGATGGTTTTGGATTTTTTGGTGGTGTCTGTGATGAGCAAACGGTCATCAGGAGCATGATAAAGTCGCTCTGCTTTTTGAGTTACCAAAGCCAATTTTTCACTTAGTGCTTGTGATGTGCCAAACTCAATGGGCGAAATGTCCACGCTCATCTCATCAAGCTGTATGTTTTGACCATCTGCTTGATTGTTTTGATTTGTGTCTGTACGCTCAAAAGCAATATCCCCACCAGCCACACGCTCAGGCAACACCATCTCAGTATTTACTCCGTTAAAATACCCTGTGGCAAGCAAGCTGTTACTTAGGTTACGAATGGCAGTGCGGTTATAGGCATCTCCCATCTCAAAGCTCATGAGTTTTTTTAACAGCTCAGGCTTGATGGGCAGTTTATTAGGGTCGGTGGTTAAAGTGCGGCTATTTTCATCATAAGTAAAAAACACCACTTCATCAAACACATACTGCTCGCCTGTGTCATACACCAAACTTACGTCCGCCATATTGTCAGGCAAGATGACATCCACCGAATTACTCAGCCAACGGCTATCAAAATAGCCTGATTCAGCACTGACTTGGTCAAGGGCGGTTTTGGTGGCTTCATAACGCCCATGATGAAACACATCGCCTTGTTTTAAGGGGGCGTTTTGTACGACTGCCTGATAAGCAGGGTCATCTACCCCATCACCACGCACGTCCAAGGCTTGGGTTTCTACTTTAACAGGCTCGCCAAGATGATGAATGATGACATTCAGCTCGCCTGACGTTGTTTTTGTAAGACTAAAATCCATCTCATAATACCCCACCGCACGACCTGCATCTTTGACAGCTTGGCGAAGTTTTGGGGCGGCTACACGAAAATCTGCCACACTTTGAGCGGTATTTTCTTCCAAAGTGGCGATGATGTTGGCATAGGGCTCTTGTTTGCGCGCTTTTTTGTCCAATAACTGTAATTGTGTCAAATCAGTACTTTTTTGGGGCATTTGGGCGTTTTGGGGAGACAGATAAATGTGGGGTTTTAGACGGTCTAATTTTTCCACACCATCATGAAACAATCGCCGATACAACCTTTGAATGAGGTTAGGTTTTGCAACAATATCCACTGGCTCATCGGCAGGTGTTGGCTCGTTTTGCGGTGCTTCAAGAGCAGGAATATAATCATTTGGGTCAATCGTATCATCTGCCCCATCATCTGTCATTGCCACAACGCTTTCTAAGGTTGGCAGGCGAGTGATGGCATTGACATCAAGCCCCAAAGGCGTCTGTGTTTGATTAATGCGTGAAATTGGTATGTCTTGGGAGTAAACGTCATCAGGATTTGGGGTGGACACAAGACTGACTGCAGACAGTTTTTGCTCAATCTCATCTGGGGTGAGTAACGCCACCGTTTGGTCTTGTTGTGCCACATTTTGTGCATAAACGCCTGTTGCAACTGTCAAAACCAGAGATGTTATGGTTGTTTTTTGAGCAATTTTAAAAAAACACGTGCTCACATTTTTCCTTAGCTGATGACCATCTGATAAATTTCTGTTATTATAGCATTTTTCTGGCAACAAAAAGTATTACATGGCGTCTCAATTTTCTTTATTTAAACACCGCCGATTTAGTGCGATGTTTTTTACCCAATTTTTGGGGGCTTTTAATGATAATGTCTTTAAGCAGGCGTTAATCTTGGTTCTCACCTACTCTGCTGCTGCCAAAATGGGCATGAAAATCAGCCTACTGAATAATCTTGCTGCCATGTTGTTTATTTTGCCCTATTTTTTGTTTTCAGCATTGGCAGGTCAAATCGCTGATAAATATGAAAAATCCCGTCTCACCCAAGCCATCAAACTGCTAGAAATCATCATCATGGCAATGGCAATGATAGGATTTATGTTTGAGATATATTGGTTGTTATTTGTGGCGTTATTTTTGATGGGAACACAGTCCACATTTTTTGGACCTGTCAAATATTCTTATCTGCCAGAAGCCATGCAAAAAGATGAGCTGGTTGGGGCAAACGGTCTGTTTCAAACAGGCACAAGTCTTGCCATTTTAACAGGCATGATGAGTGCAGGTGTGCTCACCCAAATGAACAATTCGCTTTTGTGGGTGTCATGTGTAACGCTAACGGTAGCGATTTTGGGTTTTGGTGCTTCTAAATTTGTACCTATCACACCATCGCACGCCCCCAATTTAGCAATCAATTACAACATTTTTAGCACCAGTTTTGACATCATCAAATACTTATATGGTCTGCCTTTATTGTTTTTTATCATCTTAGGCAATAGTTGGTTTTGGTTTTATGGGGCAACATTTTTAACCCAAGTGCCTGAATTTAGCAAAGTGATTTTGCACAGTGATGAGTCTGTGGTCATCTTTTTATTAACGCTATTTTCGGTCGGAACGGCATTAGGGTCGCTACTTTGCAAAACACTGACCAAAAACCAAATCAGCCTAAAACTCTTGCCCATAGGTATTTTGGGTTTGTCAGTATTTGCCATAGATTTATTTTTGGCTTTAAATGCCATACACATCAGCACCACTGATGGCAGTCTTAACATCAGTCAGCTATTGGACAAAGATGGCACAACACGAGTATTTGTAGATTTGTTTTTACTTGGCTTATCAGGTGGGGTGTATATCGTGCCACTGTATGCCTTTATGCAAGCGTACGCCCCCATCAGCCATCGCTCGCGGATTGTTGGGGCAAACAACATCTTTAATGCCATTTTTATGGTTGGTTCAGCGATATTTTCCATTGTAATTTTAAGCGTGCTTGGCACATCTTTACCTGTACTATTTGCCATTACAGGGATAATCAATCTGATTTTTGGGATTTTTTTGTACAAAAAACTCAACCAATATAAAGACACCATGACCCCCACCCAAAGCGACATCCCCATTTGACCACCAACAGATGGGTTACAAAGGTGTAACAATTTCACTTAAAATATCAGCATTTCTTTGTAGAGTTTTAAGATAAGTTTGATATGATTTTTGAGCTTTTTTAATTTTTGGATTAAACATGAAAAAAACCTTACTCGCCTGCACATTGCTGCTTAGCTTAGCAAGTTTTGCCCAAATCAATAGCAGTGTTCAAAGTAGCATCTCACCCACCATGCGTGGCGAGATTACCACCACCATCAAACATCCCAACGCCACCAATTTATTAAGCAATGCCGTCGCAGGTGTACCTGCCATCAGTGCCAGCGTCTCAAACCCCCAAACCATCAAAACCATCACTATACCTGCTGATAATAAAGGCAATACACAGATGGACGTTACGCTGATTGATGAATTTTTGGCAGATGTTGCCCCCAACGCTCGCCACTACCCACCAAACTTCCCCAATCGCACCACAGAGCATTTTACAGGGGAAAACATCAAACATTTATCTGATTGGATAGAGCCTTTTGCCACCGCTCCTAACACCCATTTTGAAGTGGTGCTACGTGCTGCCAAAATCAACGGCATGGCAAGAAACCTAAACCTTGGTGAAGCCTACTCCCTAAGAGCCAATGCTCACATGGCAAAAGCCATCAAACTAAAACCCAATCACGATGAAGCTAACTTTTTGTATGGCATGATGATTAGTGAAGCAGGGGGTTTTAATGAAGGCAAAAAATACCTAGATAAAGCCGCTTCTTTGGGATATATTGAAGCTGAACAAAGCCTTGCCCAATCTGACCTGTTAAGCGACAAAAAAGAGCTTGCCCGTTCACGCTTGGTTGCCCTGCAAACCAAACACCCCAGCAACACTCAAATCACCGAACAAATCAAAATCATTGATAACGGTGGCTATTATATTTGGAAAATCGCTGATAACAACCTATCGGTCAAACCCTTTAAACAATAAAACCTAAACCCACCCATCGGTGGGTTTTATTGTATCAGTTGCCAAATTTTAATTGCCTGTGCCATTTGTGCCACGTCATGCACACGCACGATATTTGCCCCTTTTTGAATGGCAAGTAAATGAGCAACCGTACCAAGCAAGTCTCTGTCAGTGGGCGTGTGTGCCTGCATGGCGGAAAATCCATTTAAAATCTCACCCAAAAACCGCTTACGAGACACGCCAAACAACATGGGCAAATTAAAATGATTGATGATGACGTCCAAGTGTCGCATGAGTGTGATGTGGTGAGCGTGATTTTTGGCGAAACCCATGCCCACATCTATCACAATATTTTCACGCATGACACCAGCATCAATGGCATAATCAACACGACTTTCAAGCTCATCAATCACTTGGGCAACCACATCAGTATAATCAGTAAGCCCATCCATGATTTTTGTCATCTCATCAGGCTTGCCCCGTGAGTGCATGATGACCGCAGGACAGCCCAAACTTGCCACCATTTGAGCTGCTCCTTGTCTGGTCAAGCCACGCACATCATTTACCATATCTGCCCCTGCGTATATGCCTTCTTTAATAACCACAGGGCAACTGGTATCAAGCGACAGCCACACATCATCACCAAAATTAGCTCGGATAGCCTGCACCACTGGAATCACTCGGCTTAGCTCTTCATCTGTGCTGACCTTTGGGGCGTTTGGGCGGGTGGACTCCCCACCAACATCAATAATATCCACGCCCCAATCAAGCATTTGTTGCACATGATACAGTGCATTATCTGGTGTATTAAACCGTCCACCGTCCGAAAACGAATCAGGCGTTACATTAAGCACGCCCATGATTTTGGGTGTGGATAGGTCTAAGATTTTTTGACGAAAATGTAAGGTGTGATTCATGGGTATTTTAATATGACAAAATTACCATTATAATACAAAAACATCATCTGTTATCAATTTTTTATCATGCCAATCAGCGACTTACCCACCTTAATTTCATCCATGAACCCTGTATTAAATGACGGCGTGTATTATTTTGCCACCTTAACCAAAAACATACCGCCAACTGACATCATTGCCAGCATTTATGAACAAGAAGGTCTATCGGTAGTAATAAGCGAACAAACCGCCAAACAGCACAACTTAGCCACCCAATTTAAGTCGGCGTGGATTACCTTAAATGCACATTCAGATTTATCAGCAATAGGGCTGACCGCCACTTTTGCCAAGGCATTAAGCGACGTAGGCATCAGTTGTAATGTGGTGGCAGGCAACCATCATGACCACATTTTTGTGCCATTTGACAAAAAAGAGTTGGCAATTCAGACATTACTGGCTTTACAGCAATCGGCAAACTCATCAAAACATTTAGTCTGACACATCAGCCATCCAATCAAACACATAATCCACCCAAAATCTTTGTTCATCATCTAAGCAATGATAGATGGGCTTTTGAGTTAGGGCAATCAGTTGCCGACTGATGATTTGGCAAGTGCTTTTTTGGGTCAGCCAATCATAAATTTGCTGTGTTAATAACGGTTTGGCATAGGGATTTTGATACCAACCATCTTTAAACTCATAATACAACTGAGCACATAAATTAATCAAAACATTATCTACATACAAATGCTTTATCAATAATCCAAACCATCGCTGTACATCAGCTATACCCGATAAATTTACCATCACCATCATACCAAAAATATCTAGCCAACAAAATTTCTCTTTGTCTGCTGCTACCAACTTTTGTATAAAATACAATTCACAAAACCGCTCAAAAACTGCCATTTCTTGTTTTGACCAAACACCCAAGTCCAAACGACATTTATCAAAGGTCAGCTCGGTATCATGGCGAATATACTCACCTTTTACCAACAATTCAAAAATGCGTGGGATAAAATAGCGGATTTGTGCAGACAGTGCCTCATCTGTGCCAGATTGGGCAGCATCAAGATAATCAAAAATCACTTCTTTGGACAATGCGTGTACAGGATATTGATACATTTGTTCCACATGATGTGGCATGACACAACAATAAGTACACACTTGCAAAGGCTGAGATAAGTGATGACTGCCAAACAGCACATACGCCACATCAATAAGCTCATCAATGTCATCAATTTGGGCGATATTTTTTGGGTGGATTTTTTTCATCAATGCTTTATTTTATCAAAATGCTTAAACTATGTTATCATAACATCTTTAAACTCCCTGCTTTTTTAATTTTCAAGGAAAAATTTTGCAATATTTTGAACGTCATGACGGTGGTGAAAATGCCATTTTGGTACATCTTGACATTCGTGAGATGATTGACCCTGATGATTTAGAAGAGTTTCGCCTGCTTGTGCATTCTGCTGGGGCAAACGAGCTTGGTATCATCACAGGCACACGCAACAAACCACACGCCAAATACTTTGTGGGCACAGGTAAAGCGGACGAAATCGCCCAAGCGGTAGAGCAATACGAAGCGGACATTGTGATTTTTAATCATGATTTGACCCCAAGCCAAGAGCGAAACTTAGAAGCCTTGATGAAATGCCGAGTGCTTGACCGCACGGGGTTGATTTTGGACATTTTTGCTCAGCGAGCCAGAACTTATGAAGGCAAATTGCAAGTAGAGCTTGCCCAGCTGTCTCACCTTGCCACTCGTCTTGTGCGTGGCTGGACACACCTAGAACGCCAAAAAGGTGGTATTGGTCTGCGTGGACCGGGCGAAACTCAGCTTGAAACAGACAGACGGCTTTTGCAAATCCGAGTCGGTCAGCTTAAAAACAAACTGGATAAAGTAAAACAAACCCGCTCACAAGGGCGTGCCAAACGTCAAAAATCAGACATACCCACCATATCTTTGGTGGGCTATACCAATGCTGGTAAATCCACACTTTTTAACCGCCTAGCTGATGATAACATTTACGCTGCCGACCAGCTGTTTGCCACATTAGACCCCACTTTGCGTAAAGTCAAATGGTCAGGCGTGGGCAATGTCGTACTGGCTGATACGGTGGGTTTTGTACGTCATCTGCCCCATGAGTTGGTGGAGAGTTTTCATGCCACCTTAGAAGAAACCTTAGAAGCCGACTTGCTTTTACACGTCATTGACAGTAGCAGTCCTGACATGCACGAGCAAATTCATGCGGTTAATGCAGTACTTGGTGAAATTGGTGCAAGTGCTCCTGTACTATTGGTACACAATAAAATTGACAAAACCGATGAGTTACCTACCATTCACTACAAACAGATGGGCGTACCACACCGTGTTTATGTGTCCGCTCGTGAAAACCTGGGCATGGACAAACTCATCCAAGCCGTACAAGAGCTTTTGGTGGGTAGACTGTCTGATTTTACACTTACCTTACCCCATAATGCAGGACAATTTAAAAATGCGTTGTATGAATTGGGCGTGATTACAAACAGTCAATTTGATGAGACAGGGCATGAAATCCTAACGGTACATCTTGCCAAAGACAAATTAAAAGAGTTGCTTGGCAAATATCACCTAAATCCTTTTGATGTTTTGCCACCCCATCAAGCAACCAAGTTTTTGCCACAGTTGGAAGAATTTGAAAAGGCGGACGCACCACAAGATGACAAAGATGATAAGTTAGACCCATTTTGTTGATAAATTTTTATTTAGCTCATCTATCAAACAATCAGGGTTGGTTTGCAACAAAAAGTGCGTGCCACTGACAATGTTAAACGCCATATCATCAAACAATGCTTTAAACGCCAATCCTGCATTGATACCAACCAATTTATCATGACTGGCTGACAAATAAACACAAGGGATGGATGATTTTGGTAATTCATGGGGGATTTTGGCACAGGCGATATTAGACAGACGCTTTTTAAACAGTGGCAATACATCAGGCTTATCAATGATTACCAACACTTCACGAAACAATCCAATCAATTCATCATTTGCCCAATGACGAAATAATAACCACCCCAACAGTTTATTGGGTATCCAAGCCGTCCATATTGGGTGAAATAATTTCTCCCATTTTGCCATCACAGACGGACAGGTCAAAAATCCACCGATAATATAACTCTTGTGAATGTTTAATTCATGTTTTAATAAATATGGCACCAACAATGATGAATAAGACTCAAAAACAACAATAAATGGTTCATTACCAAAATTTGTATGGATAAATTTTATGATGTTATTGGCTTGATGGCTCAAATTTTGATTATCATCGGTATTAAAATCATAAATGGCAATATGCACATCAAAAGCACATATCTCCAATTTGGTCAAAAGTGGACGAAATAAAATCCCCGTGCCATCCATGCCTGATAATAATAACAAATTGTTCATATTTTTAATCATCAACCAAATTATTACTGGGTACTAAAACCAAATTTAACTTTAACCCCATATCATAGCCATTAAATCCAATGATGTTATTGTTTTTTAATTCTCCTTTTGCCAAAAATTCACTTAATGGCATTTGATTTTTATTATTTTCCACAAAGATTGTAAATTTATCAGATATGACAATTTGCCCTGTATTTTCGTTATAAACTGTACAATAAAAAGAATAAATGTCATTAGATTTTTGACAGTGATACCATTGTCCACCATCTACATGACCATGCCAAAACGCTTCTTTTGGTATGTTTTTATGGCGAATTGGGGGCTTAATGTCGGTTTTGTTTTCCTTACAACCTAATAAAATAATGATGATAAAAGTCATCATGAACAATTTCATAAATACGCCAACCTTTTAAAATACACATCTGTCATACAAATCGCTTTTCAGATAATTTAGCACGCCATAGATTAGTTAAGACTTATTCCCTTTCACGCCCAATATCAAACAATCTTTTCCCATTCTATCACAAAATACCGAACATTTATTTGATTTGGCTTTTTGTGGCTTGACCTGATGAGCGAACAATGCTTTAATAAAAGCCCATTTACCACAAAGACAATCATGAAATCCCCCTATCTCACCAAATCGCCCACCTTTTGGCTTGGTATGCTTGCCACCATTACCCTTGTTATTGGGGTGCGTGAGCTTGCCCTTGTCATCTGCACCGCTTTGGGAATGCCTACTGCCACCAACATTGTCGGTTTGGTGTCGCTATTTGGTGTGCTTATGGGCGTGCGACTGCTTAGGGGCGGTCTGCCACATTGGCTGTCATCATCAGCAAGCACCCTACTTGTAGATAGTGGGTTTGCGTTTTTGCCCGTGTCTGCAGGAACAGGGATTTTACTGTTTGGACTTGGGGCAGATTTATGGGCGGTATCGGCGGTCATTGTGATGAGCACTGTAATACCGCTATGGGCTTTTGCCAAACTTTCCGCCAAATGGTTGGCAGATGATACCAACAAGCAAGAGAGTCATTCATGAACGCTGAGATGTCTAGCACCACCGTTTTGGTGGCTTTTGTGGTAACACTCATCGCTCATATTGGGGCAAAATATGTGCTACGTTACATCAACCGCTATTTTCGTGGCATACCGATGATTATCATCGCCATTGTACTGACCTTGATTATCTTATTTATCATACAACTGCCTTATGCCACTTACTATGCTCACGCAAAACCCATCTTTGACCGCCTGTTAGGTTATAGTACGGTGTTATTGGCTGTGCCATTGGCAGGCATGGACTTTAAGGGTCTGCCCATCAAAAAACTCTCCATAATAGTCATGATGGCAAGTCTTGTGGGGGCATTCTTACCAATGGGGCTGGCGTACCTATTTGCCCTAAATATGGAGACGATTTTAGCATTTGCCACCCGCTCTGTTACCACACCAGTGGGACTGTCTGTTGCTCAAATCATCAACGCTCCTTTGGTGATGGCAAATCTCATCATCATTGTATCGGGCATTTTGGGGGCAGGGGTGTGTCGTATATTGTTCAAAAACATCACAGATGATAGAGCCAAAGGATTGGCACTTGGCTTAGTCGCTCACGCCATCGGCACAGTAGAAGCATGGAGCATCAGCCCCACCGCAGGGCGTTATGCCGCCTTTGGTTTGGCGATTAATGGGCTGGTTACTGCTGTTTGGTTGCCGATTTTTATCATGAGTTTTATACCATAGCCACACATCAGTTTTATCCAAAATCCAGATTAGCCATTGGCATGACTGCCCATTTTTTGCACCCAAAAATCAATAAATGCTCGCACATTTGCCCTTAAAAACGCCCTATCCACATATACCGCACATAATTGTGCAGATAAAATGTCATAATCCACAAGCAACCGCACAAGCTCACCTTTTGCCAAATCTTGCTCCACCAGCCAGCTAGGAGCATAACCAATCCCCACCCCTTGCCTAATCAGCTCAGCATTCATGGGCGTGTCATTGCTCATCATCACCGCATGGGGACGTATGGTGTGCGTGGTGTTGGCTGCCAGATGACGAACGCTCAAATTATCCATCTTGACATATGTGGGTAAAATAATATGATGGTCAATCAGCTCATCAGGCGTGGTGGGTGTGCCATAGCGTGCAAGATAATCAGGACTTGCCAAAAGATAAAAATCCACCACTGCCAAAGGGCGACTGATTAAAGTAGGCTTGGGGTCATGAGCAAGCCGCAACGCCAAATCAAAACCATCTGCCACCAAATCCACCATTTGATTGGACAAAGATAAATTTAGTACCACATCAGGGTATTTTTGCTGAAACTGTACCAAAATCTGAGCAACTTTTGGGTTAGCAAACCAACGTGGCATGGTGATTTTAAGCACGCCTTGTGGTCTTTCGGTCTCCCCTGCGGCTTGTAAGGCGGCATGATTGAGTACTTGCAAAGCGTATAATGACTGCTGATAATAAGTCTGCCCTGCGTCCGTTAAATGTAAGTTGCGACTGTTTCGGTGTAAAAGTTTTGTGCCAAGCTGTTTTTCCAGATGAGCCAAATGTTTGCTTGCCATCGCCACGCTGATACTAAGTGCATCAGATGCTTTGGTAAAACTGCCTTGGGCGACAATCTGATGAAAAACCTTTATGCTAGTTAAAGTATCCATGATGATAAGTACACAAAAATCTCATTATAGCATCTTTTCTTTTTAAGAAACAATCCATTCACTAAACGGCTGTTGTTTTATTCATCATTTGTTTTATAATAGGCGTGCAATTCACCAACAAGAGAAATCTTATGTCAAAAACTACCTTACAAACAGTCGCTCAAACTCGCCGTTCTGTCTATGCTCTTAACAAAACTTTGCCTGTTAGCAAAGACGACATCAACCAAATCGTAGAGCATGCCCTACTACATACACCATCAGCATTCAACTCTCAATCCACTCGCTTGGTTGTGCTACATGGTGAAGAGCATGACAAACTGTGGGAAATCGCCAAAGCTGAACTTGCCAAAATCGTTCCTGCTGAAAACTTTGCTGCTACCGAAGCCAAACTGGACATGTTTAAAGCTGGTGCAGGTACGGTATTATTTTTTGAAGACACCAATGTGGTTAAAGGTCTACAAGACAGTTTCCCTGCCTATGCTGACAACTTCCCCATTTGGGCTGACCACGCCAGTGCCATGACCCAATACGCCATTTGGACCACTTTGGCAAGCGAAAATGTGGGGGCAAACTTACAGCATTATAACCCTGTCATTGATGCAGAAGTTGCCAAAACTTGGAATATTCCTGAGTCTTGGAAACTAAGAGCTCAGCTTGTGTTTGGTGGCATTGTTAGCCCTGCTGGCGACAAAGAATTTGCTCCTGTGGCAGACAGAATGAAAGTTCACGGCTAATCGCTTAACACCACAATAAAGGCACGTTTGTGCCTTTATTTTTTTATAATTCACCAATCCCACACCAACCACTTATCCCATAAAATCGCCCCCTTTTCCCTTATCATTCCCCAACTGGTGAATTTGTGTTATAATTTAACCAATACATTTAAATTACCAGAAGACGATGTTAAATACACCTTTTAAATCCGCTTTGTGTTTACTATTGACCGCTTATGGTTTACATTCTGTGGCGTTTGCTGAAAACATCTATGCCTACAAAACAGGCGACAATCAGCAACTATTTTTAACCAACATCAAGCAAAACCAAAGTGGCAGCGAAAAATTTACCGAAATCAGTGTAACTTATTATCCCGATACCAAACTTCATAAGGGCGACATACCCAGCACCTACAACCCCAGCACCGCTGCCACGCCTAGCCGTAGTGCCAATCGTAACGCTTATGACCATCTGATTTTGGCATCTGCCATGCGTCATGGGGTGGACCCTGCACTCATCAAAGCGATTATCCATACCGAATCAGCGTTTAATCCTAATGCTCGCTCACCTGTCGGTGCCATGGGACTGATGCAGCTTATGCCCGGAACAGCTCGTGATATGGGTGTTGGCAATCCGTGGGACCCTGCCCAAAATATTGAAGGTGGCACAAAGTACATCGCATGGCTACAAAGACAGTTTAAAAACCGTGATTTTGTGGTTGCATCTTACAACGCAGGTCTTGGTAATGTGCGTAAATATGGGGGCATTCCACCGTTTCGTGAAACCCAAAACTACGTCAAATCCGTAAACAATCGTTATAGCAGTCTATATCGTGGCACCATTGGCAACAACCACACCCATCTTGCCATGAATGCCCCTGTTGTGCAAGCCACCCCCACTGCCATACCAGCACCCACAAATGTCCAAGTGCCGACATCATCAGGCGTGCAGACAGTGCGTGTTAGCTACACACCCGAAAACACCACAAATGGTGGCTCAGGACGCATTTTTATCAGTCGTGGCAATTAACTCAAAAGTTTAAAGCAAAAACGGTACAATCACAGGGGCTAAAAACGCTGTTAAAATCCCATTTAAAATCAGCCCCACCGTTGCATATGCCACAAATCTTGACCCCATTTGCATAACTCGTACCGTTCCTAAGGCGTGAGATGCTGTCCCCATTGCCAAGCCGTGAGCCATTGGACGATACGAACGCACCCAATGCAGCAGCCAAATCCCCATGACCTGTCCCACCACACCTGCAATCAGTACTGTCGCTGATGCAATCCCCACAACGCCACCTATTTTATCGGTAACTTCAATGGCAATTGGCATGGTAACAGATTTGGCAGAAATGGATATGATTGCCTGTGCACTACCTCCAAGAAGCTTAACAAGCCATACCCCAGATACAATACCTACAAGTGAACCTAAGCCCTGAGAGACAAGAATCGGCAACCATTGTGAGCGGATTTTTTGCCACTGCATATATAAAGGCACAGCAAGTGCCACCACCGCAGGTTGTAGCCAAAAGGTCAGATAACCGCTCGCTCTTTCAAAAGATTGCCAAGGAATTTGTAAAGACGTTAATAGACCAATCATCACCACCGTTGTTATCAAAGTTGGATTAATAAGTGGTGAATGTAGCTTGGTTTTTAACCAAACACAACTTTCAAAACACCCAATTAACAAAAACAATAATAAAAAAGGGCTGTGTAATAATTCACCAAATGCCATCATGATTTTTCTCTTTGTTGGGCATGGCGTTTTTGCCAAATCCGTAGCCATTCATAAGATTTACCTGTTACCACCAGCACCAAAAATGTACTAATAAGGGTGGCAAAAATCAGCACCCACGCATCACGGCGAATAATATCCAAATACTGCATGATGGAAATACACGCAGGCACAACCATCAACACCAAATAATCCAACAGCGTCTTAGCCAACGTT
Organism: Moraxella sp. VT-16-12; assembly: GCF_002224245.2. Classification (GTDB taxonomy): domain Bacteria; phylum Pseudomonadota; class Gammaproteobacteria; order Pseudomonadales; family Moraxellaceae; genus Moraxella. The sequence goes on along the minus strand of NZ_NKHK02000003.1, from coordinate 30,785 downwards.
TGTACAGTTTTAAGTTTTACCACGCCTGACTGTAATGCCCCAAACAATATCAATAGCCCAATCACGCTCGGTGGTAAGGGCAAGTTTGTCAAATAAATAAAAATCTGCCCCAAAAACAAACAACCAAAAATCACCAAAAATGCCTTTAAAATCATCTTTATGCTCTTATTATTAAATATATGGGATATTTTTTTGAGATAATTTATTCTCTTGGGCTTGAATTTAATAAAAATAAGTCTTATTTACAACAACACATTGACTATTTATTGGAGTTTATCATGCCACACGTTAGTGTCAGCACCACCGAAGCAGCAAGACTTGCCAAACGCTTGACCAATCATTTTCGCCATAAAGTAGAAGTTACTGAGACTGATACAGGCTATCTTGTCAAAATGGCAGGGGCGGATGTGATTTTAAGCCCAAAAGATGATGAGCTGTACATTGAGTACACTCGCAACACTGCCACTGATAACCCAGAACGCCCCTACGATGAAGGCAGGTTACGCCATGTCATCACCGACCATTTAGACCGTATGGCAAACCAAAACTTTGTCTATGACTGGCAAGATTGACCTTGCCAGCTTGATGGTTATTGGATTTTTGTTTGGTTTTCTTGCAGATTTAACTCAACGCCCTGCCCCAACCCTTTGCCAATTTGCACACCCAAACGGTCAAAAACTTTGTGCACAGGGTCAGTGTAGGTATAATTGACAGAATGCTCAACATCTAATGATTTTTCTAGGGCAAAGATACTGCCTGTTTTATCTGCAAGACCTAACTCCACCGACTGTTTACCTGACCAAAATAATCCACTAAATATCTGATTTTGTTCAGGATTTTTTAGCTTATCGCCACGACCTTCTTTGACAGCATCAATAAAGTTTTGATGAGTGATGTCTAGTACTTGTTGGACGTGCTGGCGTTCACTGTCAGTCATGGCACGGTTGATACTCAAAATGTCTTTATACTCGCCTGCCGTCATGGTATTTGCCTTAATGCCTGTCTTGTTCATCAACTCTTGTATGTTATAACTTGACAAAATGACACCGATAGAACCAACAAGGCTTGATGGATTGACCCAAATCTCATCGGCTGAGCTTGCGATATAATACGCCCCAGATGCACCAACATCACCAATGACGGCATAAAGTTTCTTGTTGGGGTGCTCTTTGCGTAATTCCATGGCAGTTTGCCAAATCTCATCTGACTGCACAGGTGAGCCACCTGGTGAATTGATGGCAAGGGCGACCGCTTTGGCTTTGGGATTTTCAAAGGCATTGGTTAATGCTTCGTTAATATCACGAGCATTGGCGGGGGTATCATTGGCGATAACTCCATTGACTTCCACCACCGCCAAATGTGGTTCGTGCAAAGAAGTTGTCTTGGTGGCAGTACTACACCCACGCCCCATGAGTAATATCACACCAATCAAATAAGCAAACGTTAATAACTTAAAAAATATCCCCCAACGGCGAGTCTTTTTTTGCTCTTCTAAACCCGCCATGACTGCTTTTTCTAAAATTTGCCATTCACGTCCTGTGGGCGGTGTGTTATTTTGGGGGGTGTTGGGCGTTTTATTAGGATTTGGTGGCCATGCCATAAGACGTCTCACTAAAATAAAAATGCTTATTGTACTTCAAAATCGCCAAAGATGGTAGAGCAAGCACAAGGGACAATCTTTGTTTACCAAAACAAATGGTATTATTTATCACATCATTTAACGCAACTGCTTGGGATCAGTTATGATGTGTTGTGGTGAAAATTGCCTTAATACATCATCACTCATCGCTGATTTGGGGTGGCTAAGCCACAGGTGGGTAGGTTTGGGAGCGATATTTGGAGCATGGCACAGCATGGCATATAACTCCCATGCTCTTTTGTGGGTAGCACCGTTGATGATAAGCCTTATGGGTGCTTCATGCTGAACTGATGGCAAACTTATCGCTTGTGTACTATCAAACTCCAAGGTACAACCCCACACCGTCTCATCAGCGATTTGATGCCAACCTGTCAAAGCCCGTACTGACAAGCCATTACCTTGCCACAACTCACCTGCTGTGCAATTTTGGGCAGGAATTTGTGAGAGCAATTTACTTGCTTGCCAATACCGATAAATGACAATGTCTTTGCTAAGTCCTTGCACCACATCATTTAACGCATTGCTCGGAGTTTGCACCACCACGCCTGTTAAATGGTGAACACGATGCTTTTTTAGGACATCAATCAGCGTATTGGTCATGGTTTGGGCTTGCTGGGGTGATAAATGACCGCCAAAATCCCCCAACACCAGCCAATTTGCCTGATGATTGACACTACCCATATCAGCACCGCTTTGACGTATGAGTAGTCCACTAATATTAGAGTCATCAAGGACTGGCAGTATGGATAAATGCTGATTTGTTGGCTTATCCATTAGCACAAACGCCAATGCCAACATAGGTATGGTAGCATATTTCTTGCGAAGCATTGGTGCAACAAAAGGCAACAGCGATAAGCCCATCAACACAAGACCCACCTTACCCATGCTTTGATACACCCAGCTTGAACCAGCCACGCCATCAATCCAGCCTAGCAAGCCATGAAGCAGTCCCAATATACCAGCCGATACTGTCCACAACACATCCGACAGCCAAGGTGTTATCACAAATAGCACACCTGCCAAAAGATTGATTGGCACAATCACCATGCCAAACAATCCCACTGCAAACAAATTAATCACAAGCCCCCACAAAGAGACCTTACCAAACAGCCATAAAGACACAGGAAGCATGGCAATGAACAGCCAGCCTTGCAGTTTAATAAGTTTGGTCATCTGTGGTTTTAGTCCATCAGCTGATGTTTCATCAACACCATACTGCATCAATAGCCACACCGCCACAAACGACAACCAAAACCCCGCTTGCCACACCACATATGGGTCAAGCCAAATCATCACAAGTGCCACCCAAAACAGTGCGCTGACATTTGATATTGGCAATGCCAAATATCGCACTAATGCTACTGTCATCAACATATACACCGTACGCACCGCAGGCACATCAAAACCTGTAAATAATGCATACAGCACGCCCACCACAATCATCACAAACAACCGAATGGACGTGCGAGAGATTTTTGCATATAAAAATGAATATTTATCAGTCAGCCACACCATCATGTTTGCCAATATCATTGCCAAAAATACCACATGGGTGCCTGATATGGCAAGCAAATGACTGATACCGCCAAACTGATACAGCTCCTTGGTTTCTTTATCAATCAGCGACCTATCACCCGTTAAAAGACTTAGGGTAATGGCTTTATTTTGGCGGTCTTGGGGGGACAAGTTTTGCCAATCTTGATAAAAATGCTCTCGCAATCGCCATCGCCAATTTTCAAGCATGGGCACAATGCCCTTTTGGGCATCATCAGGCACAAACTTCCCATCAATGGCAAGTATTTTGGCATTAGCATGAATATGGCGAGTACGCAACCAACGATAACCATCAAAACCATCACCCGTAGAATGGTGAACAGGAGAGATAAGCAGTGTCATGGTGATTTTGGTATTGGGCTTTGCCCCAGACAGCACCGCAAACTCTTTTTTGTTGCTGGCAAATGCCGTCAAAAGTACTGTCATGGTTTTGGGCAAGCTAATATTTTGTGCAACATCATCGCCACCAAAGGGATTTGCGGTCGTTTTTGCATTATCAGCATACTTGTGAACATTATCCACAAGACGCAAATCACTCAAAACCGCCTTTTGGCGATAGTGCATTCCCATCGCTTGATGATATACGCCATCACTTATCTCGCCAATATGAACGGTGGCAGTAATGGTGTGGCTGTCTTTTGGTACAACACGTTCATGTTGGTTGCGTACATCCCACGCCTTTAACATAAACAGCAGCCCAACCACCATCATGAGTATACCACCCATCAAAAAACCAAGCCATCTGCTCAATTTTTGACTGGCGTACGCCATTTGCCAACATTGACGACATAAAAAAATACACCCGACCACGAGTGTACTTATGAATATATTCGCCCAAAAACCATCCACCAAAAATGTTTGGGTATCATCAAATGATGACCAAGGAGCATCCAAAACGCCCAAGACAGCTGCCACCACCAACCCAAAAAACAGCCAGTTCATGCCTATCCCAAGAGTCGTTCAAATAGTGGCAAATCATCGTGATAAGTCAGCTTGATGTTCATCCGAGAACCCATCACCACCGCCACACTTTGACCCAGATGTTCAAAACCACTGGCTTCATCGGTAATAAATACATCATTTTGACAAACAAACTGTAACATCTGTAACAGTGATTTTAGGCGAAACATCTGTGGGGTTTGGGCTTGATAAAGATGTTCACGCCCGACCGTATGGCAAACCACACCATCTTTGGCAAATTTTAAGGTATCTGCCACAGGCATTGCCAAAATCGCACCGGCACTTTTATCCAAGTCATCAGACAAATCGCCTGCCATCTCAATCAATCTTGACAAATCTGCCATCGGCAAACATGGTCTGGCCGCATCATGGATAAGCACCCAGTCATCATCTTTTGCCCCACAAGCTTTGATGTGTTCCACACCTGATTTAACTGACAAAAAACGTTCTGCACCACCTATGGCAAAGTGGATTGGTTTATCAAAATCAAAAACAAGTGTCTGCGCCACCTTATCATCACTTGCAATGACAAGTGTTAAATCCGTAATTGATGGGTGATTTAGGCAACAAACCGCATGTTGCAAAATGGTTTTGCCAGCGATGTAAAGATATTGTTTTGGGACATCTGCCCCAAAGCGAGAACCAACGCCTGCCGCCACCATCAGTGCATGAATTTTTGGCATAAAAATCTCTAAGGCTTACTCTCACCAAACACATCAATCGGTTCAGTTGCAGGTGCGACATCTGTGTCAATCACGCTTTTTTCATCAGCATACACTTGATTGGCGGTGGATAGTTGCACAAAAGTTTCGCCTTGTTTGATAAACCCAAGATTTAAACGAGCGTGCTCTTCTACCGCACCAAATCCTGATTTTAGGTCAGCAATATCCGCCATTAACACAGCATTTAAATGCTCTTGTTCGGCATTGATTTTTTGTTGCTTAGCGACTTCTTTTTGAAGTTTGGCAAGCTCATAATAACCCGACTCGCCATACCAATAATGATACTGCAACGCTACCAACCCCACAATCCCCACTAATGTCAATATCAAATACCCCAAAAAATTTGGGCTGATAAACATGGTTTTGTGTGGGGATTTGGGTGTTTTTTTCATCTTAGCCACGCAGTCCGATAAACTCTGCACGCCCACGATAGCTGGCAGTTACTTGCTGCTCAATACGCAGTAGCTGATTGTATTTGGCGACACGGTCAGAGCGGCACAAAGAACCTGTCTTGATTTGCCCTGCTGCGGTGCCCACTGCCAAATCCGCAATGGTGCTGTCTTCGGTCTCACCTGAGCGGTGACTGATGACCGTGGCATAGCCGTTTTCTTTGGCAAGATAGATGGCATCTAAGGTCTCGGTCAAAGTACCAATTTGGTTAAATTTAATCAAAATGGCGTTGGCAATGTGCTTGTCAATACCTTCTTTTAAAATCTTAGGATTGGTAACAAATAAATCATCACCCACCAGTTGAACTTTATCACCAAGCTGCTTGGTCAAATACGCCCAGCCATCCCAGTCGCTTTCATCCAATCCATCTTCAATAGAAATAATGGGATACTGACGCACCAAATTAGCCAAATAATCAGCAAAGCCTTGACTATCAAAGGCTTTGTTGCCCTCACCTGCCAACACATATTGACCATCTTTATAAAACTCACTAGACGCACAATCTAATGCCAAATAAATGTCTTGACCTGCTTTATAACCCGCCTTTTCAATGGCTTGCATGATAACGGTGATGGCCTCTTCGTTGGAGCGTAGGTTGGGAGCAAAACCCCCTTCATCACCCACGGCAGTATTTAGACCTTGGGCTTTTAGTACAGATTTTAGGCTATGGAAAATCTCTGTGCCCGCTCTTAGGCTTTCAGAAAAACTATTAAACCCCACAGGTTCAATCATAAATTCCTGAATATCCACCGTATTGTCCGCATGAGCCCCGCCATTTAGGATATTCATCATCGGCACAGGCATGGTCAAAGCGGTTTGTCCACGCAAATTGGCAATGTACTGGTGCAAGGGCAGATTTTTGGCAACTGCCGCCGCACGAGCAATGGCAAGTGATACTGCAAGGGTGGCATTTGCTCCTAGATTGGCTTTGTTTTCTGTGCCATCAAGGTCAATCAGCACCTTGTCTAGCTCACTTTGTGCTGTTACGTCCTTATCTAATAGGGCTGAACGGATTTGGCTATTGACATTGGCAACCGCCTTTTTAACACCCTTACCCAAATAACGGCTTTGGTCGCCATCTCTAAGCTCCAATGCTTCACGAGAGCCCGTAGAAGCCCCACTTGGTGCAGCAGCACGACCAACGACACCATTTGCCAAAATCACATCAGCTTCAATGGTCGGATTGCCACGGGAGTCCAAAATCTCACGAGCGACGATGTCTTTGATTTCTATGGCGTTATTTGTGGTTTCAGCGTACATAGGTTTTCCTTTTAAATGTCAAGGTTAAAATAGCAATTATTTTAACAAAAATTTTAGCAAAATGGCGTATTATTTATAATAAAAATGGTGTATTTTATTATAGGATTGGAAAATAACTGGGGAGAAGCCAATGATTTTACCAACCATAATCAATGTGTATCCAACACATCAAATCCCTTCACCAAATTATCCAATGCTTTTAATTGTGCCAAAAACGGCTCTAATTGGGACAGTCTTAACGCACAAGGACCATCGCATTTGGCTTTATCAGGGTCAGGGTGAGCTTCCAAAAATAGCCCCGCCAGTCCTGTCGCCATACCTGCTTTTGCCAAAGTACTAATCTGATGACGGCGACCGCCTGCACTATCAGCTCTTGCACCCGGCTCTTGTAAGGCATGCGTTACATCAAAAAATACAGGCACATTCATGGCTTTCATGGTGTCAAACCCTAGCATGTCCACCACCAAATTATTATAACCAAACACGCTACCCCGCTCGCACAAAATCACCTTATCATTACCCGCTTCTAGGCATTTGTTGATGATATGTCGCATCTCATGGGGAGCAAGAAACTGAGCTTTTTTGATGTTAATCACCGCCCCTGTATGAGCAATGGCGCTAACCAAATCGGTCTGACGACTTAAAAACGCAGGCAACTGCAAAATGTCCGCCACTTTTGCCACGGGAGCGGCTTGATAAGGCTCATGAACATCAGTAATGATGGGCACGCCATATTTTTCTTTGATGTCGTTAAGCCACGTCAATCCTGTTTCAAGGCTAGGACCACGAAACGAATAAAGACTGGAACGATTGGCTTTATCAAAACTGGCTTTAAAGACATAACCAATATTTAATCGTTGGCAAATCTCAATATAACATTCAGCAATTTCAAACGCCAGCTCTCGGCTTTCTAAGACATTCATACCCCCAAACAAGACAAAGGGTAAATCATTACCAATGTGGATATTGCCTGATTGTGATGGCAGTTCAATGGTGGGTTTGGCAGTTAAAGTCATGGCTATTCCTTATAAAAAAGGATTGAGGATGGTAAGTTTGTTATCAATCACATGAGTGTGGTGCATATCTTCGGAATATAAAATATCAACATTTGATTTTAAGGCAGTAGCAATAATTAAACTGTCCCAATAAGAATATTGATGGCGATTTTTGATTGTTAAGGCATCAATCACTAAATGACTTTCTAAATCAATTATTGCAAAATACTTTTGAAAAAATTTTATTGATGATAGCAACTCATCATCTGTCATCAATTTTTTTCGAAAAACCACATTACAAAACTCATTTAATACTTGCGTACTAATAATTGCATCGGGACTTCGTAATAACCGCTCCGCAATAGGCTGTTTATGCAAATCATCACCAATAGCATGCAATAAAATATTGCTATCCATAAAATAAAGATTATGGGCGGTCATACAATTCATCTCTATTAAATTGATAATCCGATGACAATCTACCTTTCATTTTTTTAAAAAACTCATCAAATGCCAGTTGTCTATCGTCATTTTGTTTTTGATTGGGGGTGATATAAAATTGCATACCATTATGGCTTAATACCACTTGCTCACCTTGTTCTACTTTTTGCAATATTTGCACCATATCATAATTGGCAATTTCTGTTACCATAATTTCAATCATGTCATTTCCTTTTGATGGTCATAGCAAATAGGGCGAAACCGCCCCATTGACATTGTATTGCTCTATTATGCTTTTTGCAAGGTCGCCGCCCCAATAAACGCATTAAAGAGCGGATGTCCACCACGAGGAGAGCTGGTAAACTCAGGGTGATATTGTACCGCCACAAAAAATGGGTGGTCATTCAGCTCGATCGTTTCCACCAAATGCTGTTTAGCAGAGTAGCCTGAGATTTTCATACCAGCATTTTCTAAGGCTTCAATATAACGACCGTTCATCTCATAACGGTGGCGATGGCGCTCGCTGATGGTGGTTGCCCCATAAATGTGAGCCAGTTTACTGCCTGCCACAAGATTGGCTTCTTGGGCACCTAGTCGCATCGTGCCGCCCAAATCACTCTCCAAGGTGCGTACTTGCAAATCACCTTTTTCATCAAACCATTCAGTAATCAAACCAATAATGGGGTTGGGCGTTTTGCGGTCAAATTCTGTAGAATTGGCATCCAGTTTTAGCACATTTTTGGCAAATTCAATCACCGCAAGCTGCATACCCAAGCAAATGCCCAAATACGGTACGCCATTTTCACGAGCATGGCGAATTGCCATCATTTTGCCCTGTGTGCCACGCTCACCAAAACCCCCCGGCACCAGTACAGCATGGCACAACTTTAATTCATCCATCAAGCCATCATCGCTTTCTAGCTTTTCGGCATCAATATAATGGATTTTGACTTTGACTTTGTTGGCAATGCCTGCGTGGAGCAAGGCTTCATTGACTGATTTATAAGCGTCTGGCAGCTCCACATATTTACCCACCATCGCCACCACAATCTCACCTTGGGCGTTAAACAAGCCATCAATCACTTTGTCCCAATCTGACAAGTCCGCTTCTGGCAACTCAAAGCCAAAACGCTCACACACCAAATCATCAACGTTTTGTTCATAAAACGTGCGTGGGATTTCATAAATGCTGCGTGCGTCTTTACACACCGCCACAGCACGCTCTGGCACGTTGGTAAACATGGCAATCTTACGGCGAGTGTCTTCATCCACATCATGCTCAGTACGACACACCAAAATGTCAGGCTGAATGCCAATAGAAAGTAGCTCTTTGACAGAGTGCTGGGTGGGTTTGGTTTTTAGTTCTTTGGCAGAATTGATATAAGGCAATAGCGTCAAGTGCATGAGCATGGCATTTTCACGCCCCAATTTGACAAGTAGCTGACGCACCGCTTCCATAAAAGGTAGGCTCTCAATATCACCTACCGTACCGCCAATCTCAATCATGGCAACGTCATAACCTTCACCTGAGGCTAAAATGCGGTTTTGAATTTCATCGGTGATGTGAGGTACAACTTGTACCGTTTTGCCCAAATAATCACCACGGCGTTCTTTGGCAAGCACGGTTTGATAGATACGCCCAGAAGTGAAGTTGTTGGCTTTGGACATTTTCGAGCGTCTCAAAAATCGCTCATAATAGCCCAAATCAAGGTCGGTCTCTGCCCCATCTTCGGTAACAAACACTTCACCATGCTCAAAAGGGCTCATCGTACCAGGGTCAACATTGATGTACGGGTCCATTTTGGTCATGGTAACTTTAAGACCACGAGCTTCCAATACAGAAGCCAAAGAAGCAGCAGCAATGCCTTTGCCCAAAGAAGACACCACACCGCCAGTTACAAAGATAAATTTTGTCATAGTAATCATCGCTTACTGGTAAAACCGAATTTTACTAAAAATTGATGAAAAAATATAGGGGGCAAGGGAAATTTTTATTGTATGGGATGTTCTGTTTTTATCCAAATTTTGGTATTTGACAAACTCTCATTGTAACAAATCATATTTCTACATTCTATGTCATTTGAACGTCATTAAGCAGTTTGGCAAGTGCCTGTCCAGCATCATCTGTTCTCATAAACTGCTCACCGATTAAAAAATGATGAATGTTGTTGTTTTGCATCAGATGAATGTCATCTGCATGATTAATGCCACTTTCGCTCACCACCAACGTATCATCACCAAGCTTAGCAAACAGTTCTTGACACAAACGAATGCTGTGTGATAAATCCACTTTAAAAGTGTTTAAATCTCGGTTGTTAATGCCATAGATGTTATGGGGGGATTTAGGAAGCATTAAAGCACGACGCAACTCATCTTGGGTATGAATCTCAATCAGTACGTCCATGCCCAGCTCTATTGCCAAGCTGTGCAATTTACTGACGGTCCCATCATCAAGACACGCCATAATCAGCAAAATACAGTCCGCCCCCAATGCCCGACTTTGCCAAATATGATACTCATCCACCATAAAATCTTTACGTAGTACAGGCAATGCACAGGCATTTTTAGCACCGATTAAATATTCATCACAACCCTGAAAGTACTGCACGTCTGTCAATACTGATAAACACGTTGCACCTGCACGCTCATAGCTTTGGGCAGTCGCCACAGGGTCAAAATGATGGCAAATTATCCCCTTTGATGGACTGGCTTTTTTAATCTCACTAATCACACCGATTTTGCCATCTTTAACTGGCACAGCTTGCAAAGCCTTAGCAAAACCCCTTGTTTCAGAAGCATGATGGATTTTTTGTTTTAACTCATCAAGACTCACCTGAGCTTTGGCGGTAGCAATCTCTTGATGCTTGGTGGCGACTATTTTTTGTAAAATGGTTGGGGCGGTCATGATTTTCCTTAAAGATTCATCATATTTGTCAATATAAATTACCAAATCGTTCTAAAAGCCGTGTTGTTTATTTATCAACATTCACTTTTTATTGATAACGCTAAACACTGGCATAACTTTGGGTAACTTTGGCAAATTCTTGTAATTTTTCCCACGCTTTGCCACTGTTGATTGTGCTTTTGGCAAGTGCCACGCCTGCTTTAAAGCTGTCTGCCTGACCTACCAAATACAAACTTGCCCCTGCATTTAAAGCGATGATGTCTTGGGCTTTTTGGGTTTGTGGGTTATCTGATTGACCTTGTAAAGCTGACTTAATAAGGGCAAAACTCTCATCAGGTGATGACACATACAACCCATCAAGCGATTGCGTGGCGATACCCACATCATTTGGGCTAATTTTAAAGGTGGAGATTTGTCCATTTTTATATTCACACACAGTCGTGGCAACAGCAAGGCTAATCTCATCTAAGCCATCATCACTGTGCACCACCCACACATGATGAGAACCAAGCTCACCCATGACCTTAGCAAGTTTTTCACAAAGACTGACATCATACACCCCAAGCAAAGTATGTTTAGGAAATGATGGGTTGGTCAATGGTCCTAAAATATTAAAAATGGTACGAATCTTTAATGCACCACGCACCGCTTTGGCGTGTCTCATTGCGGGATGATGATTTGGAGCAAACATAAAGCACATGCCAGTTTTATCCACACATTGTGCGATTTGGGCAGGCTCTGACAACAGACTCACTCCCGCCACCATCAACAAATCAGATGCACCAGAGCGACTTGATACGCCTGTACTGCCGTGTTTGGCAACCACACCACCGCTTGCCGCCACCACAAAAGTAGCAGCAGTTGAGACATTCAGCAGATTTGCCCCATCGCCCCCTGTACCGACAATATCCACCGCTTTATCAGCATCAAGCACAACCGTCTTAGCAAGAGAGCGTATTACGCGCACAGATGCCGTCATCTCTTCTACGCTTTCACCCTTGATGCGCCAAGCGGTTAAAATGGCAGAAAGTAACACATCAGGACAACGACCTGTCATGATGATGGTCATGAGCGTGGTCGTCTCTTCATCAGACAAATCACGCCCCCTAACAAGTGTGTTTAAAATTTGTACCAAAAAGGCGTGGGTTTTTTCATCAGTCCAATCAATCATCAACAATCCTTAGGCAACTGTGGGCAAATGTTCATCATCAAGCACCGCCAAACCACAACGTTTTAAAAAGTTATTAAATAGCTGATAGCCATGTTCGCTAAGAATGGATTCTGGATGAAATTGCACCCCTTCAATATCCAGCGTTTTATGGCGAACACCCATAATCTCACCCACAGCACCATCAGCGTTTTGTGTCCAAGCGGTTATTTTTAAGCACTCAGGCAAGGTATTTTTATCTATCACCAAAGAATGATAACGCACTACTGATACAGGATTTGGCAGATTTTTAAATACGTCTGTATCATGATGATACACGCAAGAGAGCCGTCCGTGCATGACTTCATCTGCGCACACCACATCACCCCCAAAGGCTTGCCCAATCGCTTGATGTCCAAGACACACGCCCAAAATGGGAATCTGCCCACCAAAATGCGTTAAAATTGGCAAAGTAATGCCTGCTTCTGTGGGCGTGCAGGGACCAGGACCTAAGATGATGGCTTTGGGGGCAAGCTTGGTTATCTCATCAAGAGTTATCTCGTCATTACGCTTGACGATGATGTCTTGTTTTAATTCACCAAAGTACTGTACAATGTTATAAGTAAAGCTACAATAGTTATCTATCATTAAAATCATGATGTATACAACCCATTAATTTTATTCGTATTTAAAAAATCCATCAAAACGCATTTGTTTGGTTGTGGTATTTTACCACTCTTTCATTGCCTGTCAAATATTAAGAATGTGCCGTTCTAATGGCTTAGTATCAGCTCAATCAATCACTTAAAATATTTTCAAACTTGATAATAACTAAGCTGCTTTGATGTTTTGTGAACTGTTTTATCAAAATCAATATGCCTAATACCAAATATTTATTGACATCATTCCACCAAACATGACATCGCACATTATTTAAATCTTCTTTAATGATAAATCCACTAAGGTCTGTGGGTCTAGATTAATTAGGATTTCTGGGTTTTTGTACTCTTGTATCAGTCGCTCCAATAGTTCTGGTCTTTGTTCCTGATACCACTTCTCCCAATCGCCAAACCATGCTTTAACTTAAACGTTCTAATAAGTGGTATTTACCTTTTATAATATAAGCAAATTGGGTGTTTTAGATAGTTTTAAATCATCATGTGTCATTTTTTATATTAAAAAACCATTTTATAACAATCATCACTTGATTTATTTGGATGAAATACCAAATTTTAAAAACCCAGTTATTTGACTGGGTTTTATCATTAATCGTAACAACATTTTTTATGCTTTGTCATGTGGCTATTTTAAACAACATAAAACATCACACGCTGTTTTTACCAAACCGTAAAGCAAAAATTACAAGGCCGCTACCACCTTATCGCCCATATCCGCACAGCCAACCAGCGTTGTGCCATCTTCATAAATGTCTGCCGTGCGATAGCCTTGTTCTAGCACTTTTTGTACTGCTTGTTCTATCTGAACGGCTCGTGCTTCATCGTTTAGACTATAACGCACCAGCATGGCAAGCGACAAAATGGTCGCCAATGGATTAGCTTTATCTTGCCCTGCAATATCAGGGGCTGAGCCGTGGCTTGGCTCGTACAAGCCTTTGCCAGTCTCATTTAGGCTAGCTGATGGAAGCATACCAATAGAGCCTGTCAGCATGGACGCTTGGTCGGATAAAATATCACCAAAAATATTGCCTGTGGCAATCACATCAAACTGCTTGGGGTTTTTAACCAGTTGCATGGCGGCATTATCCACATACATATGGCTAAGCTCAACATCTGGATACTCTTTACCCACTTCCGTAAAAATCTCTTTCCACAACTCAGTAGTTTCTAGCACATTGGCTTTATCCACGCTGCACAGTTTTTTATTTCGCTTTTGAGCCGCTTCAAACGACACTTTGGCGATACGGCGAATCTCGCTCTCAGCATATTTCATGGTGTTAAAGCCTTCACGCTCGCCACTGTCAAGTGTGCGAATACCCCTAGGCTCACCAAAATAAATATCACCCGTCAGCTCACGCACAATCAAAATGTCCAAACCTGCGACAATTTCAGGCTTTAAGGTAGAAGCGTTGGCAAGCTCTTTGTACAAAATGGCAGGACGCAAATTAGCAAATAAATTTAAATCCTTACGAATGGCAAGCAAACCACGCTCAGGACGTAGTGAACGCTCCAAATTATCATACTGTGGCGAACCTACCGCTCCCAAAAGCACCGCATCCGCCTTTTGGCAAAGTTCTTGGGTCTGGGTGGGATATGGCGAGCCATAAGCATCGTAGGCTTCACCACCTAATTTGCCGTATTCGTAAGACACATCAAGCCCTTGTTCAATGAGCTTGTCTAGGACTTTGACGGCTTGGGCGATGATTTCAGGTCCAATGCCATCGCCGTTTAGGATTGCGATTTTTTTGGTCATGATATTTCCTTGAATTTACAAATAAATCATTTTAAAATTTTTACTACTAAACATTTAAATAAAACTTCTACACCACACACATCTTTAACAGCAGAATAATCTAGCCAAGCCAAATTCTGATTGCTTGATATTGATTTTGGCACAATAGTATCTTTCTTATAAGTGTGTAGACAATTTGTCGAACCATTCTTATAATAAAGATGAGAATTAGTCAAGAAAATAGCGTATGCTTCACTATTTTGGTTTGACCTTACAAGGTATTCCAATCTATCAATATCATGATAAAACAGTTTTTTATTATCAGTGTGAGCAGTATGATTCTTTAATTCAAAAATCTCATCATCATAAACATCTGTTTTTTTAAATTCAATTCTTGAATTTTTGGTTTTATATTTAAGCTCAATAAATATTTTTTTGCCTTGACTTTTATCAATTAAAATTAAATCAATATAACCAAATTTTTCATTAGATATGAGCAACCTTTGTTCAAGACGAATATCAAAATTCTGATATTTATCACGAATTTCCCATGCTAATGCATGTTGAAAATCCGCTTCCGAATGAAAAACAGGACGTTTTTTAGCAAGCTCTTTAAGAACTTTTTCAATATCTATCATTGGAAAGCCCTAAAATATTAAACTGTCAAATCCCTAAACACCCACGGTCTATCCACTTTCGCCTTTTCTTCAAAGGCACGGATTTTATCACTGTCTTGCAAGGTCAAACCAATATCATCTAAACCATTTAATAAGCAATGCTTTCTAAATGCGTCCACTTCAAAATGATAGGCTTTACCGCTTGGCGTAACCACTTGTTGATTTTCTAAATCCACCGTTAATTGATAGCCGATATTCTCAAAGCATTCGTTAAACAGCTCGTCTACTTCGCTCTCT
Organism: Moraxella sp. VT-16-12; assembly: GCF_002224245.2. GTDB lineage: Bacteria > Pseudomonadota > Gammaproteobacteria > Pseudomonadales > Moraxellaceae > Moraxella. The sequence continues at coordinate 15,389 of NZ_NKHK02000003.1, read as the reverse complement.
GTGAGTATCACAGGGAGCATGCCATTTTTAAAGCTGTTATTATAAAAAATATCGGCAAAACTTGGGGCAATCACCGTTCTAAACCCAAATTCATTTAACGCCCAAGGGGCATGCTCACGGCTAGACCCACAGCCAAAATTACTGCGAGCCAGTAAAATGGTTGCTCCCTGATAGCGGTCTTGGTTTAGGACAAAGTCAGGATTTTTTGGGCGTTTTGAAATGTCTTGACCCAAATAACCTTCATCAAGATAACGCAATTCATCAAACAAATTATCGCCAAAGCCTGTGCGTTTGATGGATTTTAAAAACTGTTTGGGGATAATCAAATCGGTGTCCACATTGGCACGGTCAAGCGGGGCAACAATGCCAATTTCGGTGGTGTATTGTTTCATGGTTTTACTCCAATTTGTATCAAAATTAAAACTAACAATCTATCACTTGCATCAATAAAATTATCATCAGCCATCAAATCCAACGTCTTACTTTTTCACAATATCTTGCATAGTCATCGCCAAAATTTTTGGTTAATATCCGCTCTTCGGGTTTTATTTGAAATTTGGTCATATAGAGTATAAAACCAGCCACCCAAATAAGAACAGATAACTCACCCAAAAATACTGCGACACTAATCAATATGACTGCCATACCCGCATACATGGGATTACGACTTATAGCAAATATGCCTGTATTAACCATTTGGCTACTCTGATTGGGATTTAAGGGATTGACGGTAGTTTTGGCTTGCTTAAATTGCCATACCGCCATGCCAATAATACCACACCCTAATATCGCTATACCACCCGCAATCAACCATGACAACCTAAAAGGCATGATAGAAAACTGTGCCTGAATCGTCATCACGATAGCAACAATCACCACTAAAATTACAGGTGGTATTTTTAATTCAAGAGACATTTAAGACAGCCTGTTACCAATGATAATAAGTCGTCAGGCTCGCCGCTGCTAGCACTTTGCCATTAAGATTAAATCCCAAAACCGCAGGACTGATGGTCTCTGGCAAATCAAGCACATCATTTAGAGCATACAGCGTAAAAATATAACGGTGTGGTTTGTCGCCTTTGGGTGGGAACGCCCCAACAAAGCCTTTAAGTCCTGCATCATTGATAAGCTCTTTTTCGCCATCAGCAAATTTCCCAGACACGCCCTGCTTTAAAGACGTGGCATCAGCAGGAATATTAAACACATTCCAATGCCAAAAGCCACAGCCTGTCGGTGCGTCAGGGTCATACATGGTCAGCACAAAACTTTTGGTATCGCTTGGGGCGTTACTCCATTCAAGCTCTGGGCTGATGTTGCTCCCTGTATAGCCCCAAATATTAGCAACATAGTCATTGGATAAGGTACTACCTTCGGCAATATCAGCACAGGTTAAGGTCATCTCGCCTTTGGGCTGAGCGGGCTGGCGGACATCAAGATAAGGATTGCTGGCTAATTCATTCATGTCATACTCCTTTTTACCGTTTAATCACAAAATATATGAATTGCTGTCTAATTGATTGATAACAATTTTATCCATGATTTTTATAGCTGCTTGTTTATATTACTGCTCCAAAATCACAGAAATGCCAAATCGTTCAAAAGCATGGGTTAATTCTTTGATTTGTTTTTCATCATCATTAACCAATAAAAAATATGCATTTTCATTTTCGCCCAATTCAATCAAGCGTAATTGATGGGGTGCTAATTTTTTATTAAAATAATTAAAACAATATTGACGATGCAACTCACAAGCCTTAAAAAAATCCATCTCATCCATCACATCTTCATCGCCCACTTCTTGGGCATAATCATCAAAAATGTCATCGGTATTGATGGTTAATTGACGCTTTTTAATCATAAAAAAGTTATCAAAATTTAAATATGGCTCTTTCCATTCCATATATTCCATAAATTGCCCATCATCAAAACTTTGATAATCATTTTGGCTGTCCCAAGCCAATATTGGAAACAATATTTCATAAAGCAAATCATCATTATCGCCATCATAAACAATCTTATCCAATAATACTTTTGGTACTTCGGCACTTTTTGCTAATGCTTGTTTTAAAGCGGTCAATCCATTCATTGATGTCTCTTTAATGTTTATCATCAATCATCTTTTAAAAAAGATGATACCATTTGCGATATGATTTTATCCATTTTTGCTTTGTGTTTTTTGGAATAGGTAAAATCTAAATGATGTTCTTCGCCATTTTTGAGCCGATAAACCTGATAAAAAATTTTATCGTCATCTAAATAATAACCACTGGCAATATAATAATTATCTTTTTTAACTTGATAAGTAATGCGACATTGTGCTTGTTCACACACACTTTGCTGTTTTTCTTGCAATAGCTCTTCGTCAGATGCACCAATCACGCTTGGCCATAAACTGCCATAAGCCACAATGATTGCATCAGTGCCTTTGACACCAAACAGCCTGCCATCGCCATTTTGTGGCTCTATTGGCGAAATCACCACACTATCAGGAATGGCCACACAATAATCAAAGCGACCATTACAATATTGCTCATGCTTTGCCACAGCTAAATTTGATAATAACAACAAACAAAGCAATAAATAAGGTTTAAATGTCATTGTCTTATCCTAATAATGATGTAAATATCATCTAAGATTTTTATCTCATACCGCTATATTAAAAATATAGCTACATTATGCGTAGTTTAGTCAGCTCATGTCAATCATTTTTAAACATAAATTACTTTAATTTGAATCAAAACACTTATCAAGGCAAGTTAATACATAGTTTTGACAGTCATCACTACTCACAAAATATTTTAGGTCATCGCCATACAGACCTAAGCCATCAAAACGAAAACCATCATCAATAAAAAAGCTCTCACTGGCCATCCAATCTTTTTGAATGGCAAAAGTTGGTTTAATATCATAAGTATCTAGCCGCCAAAGCTGGGCAAAATAGCCTTTTTGTGCGTGTTTAAAAATCTCTATTTTAAACACCCATAATTCATCAGCCACCGCTATGGGGTCAATGATCAGGGTTTTGATGAGTTCAGAATAAGTCATTTACCAAAAACATCTCTTATAAAATTCACTAATTTTATTATCTTTACTAATTAACACATTATCATTGAGCATTGCATTAGCAACAATTAAACGGTCAAATGGGTCTCTGGTAAACTTTAATTGATTGGCAAGATTTACGACATCCAACCAAGATTTTTGACAAATTTTTAATTCCAACACTTCTTTAATATGTTGAAATATTTGTCCTGCACTAGCATTAATTCTACCAATTTCATATAAAAATTCTAATTCCAAAATCACCATTGGCGATACCAAAAATTGGTTATTGATATTTTCTAGTTTTTCAACCACGCCTTTTGATAGTTGGCTAGTTTTTGATTGATACAACCATACTAAAATATGTGTATCCAAATAAATATTATTTTGGTAAGTCATGATGCCATGCCTTTTCCCAATCCACATTCATAATACCGTCATCATCACCATTGATGGTATTTGGGTGGGCAACCAATTTTGATAAATCTCGTTTTTTTATCTTGGGTGAAATGGCAGTATCATCAATGATGATATCATTACCAAAACCTGCAATCATTTTCATAAAAACAGGCAATAACTCATCTTTAATTTGAATGGTGAACTGTTGCATACCATTTCCCCCAAGGTGTTTAACTAAAAACTTCTGACATCCACAAAATGCCCTGCAATCGCCGCCGCTGCTGCCATCGCTGGACTTACCAAGTGCGTGCGTCCGCCATTACCTTGACGGCCTTCAAAGTTGCGGTTAGACGTACTGGCACAATGCTCGCCTGCTTGCAGTTTATCAGCGTTCATCGCAAGACACATAGAACAGCCCGGCTCTCGCCATTCAAAGCCTGCGTCTGTGAAAATCTTGTCCAAACCTTCGCTTTCGGCTTGTTTTTTGACCAAACCAGAACCTGCCACCACCATCGCTTGTTTGATGGTATCAGCGACTTTTTTGCCTTTGACCACTTCGGCAGCCGCTCGTATGTCTTCTATGCGTGAGTTGGTGCATGAGCCAATAAACACACGATCAAGTTTGATGTCAGACAGCTTTTGTCCTGCGGTCAGCCCCATATACTGATAGGCTCGTGTCCAGTCGTTACGCTGCACATCATCTTTTGCCATGTCTAGCGTCGGGACGTTTTGCGAAACACTAATTACCATCTCAGGCGACGTTCCCCATGACACTTGTGGCTCAATCTCATCGCCATTTAGCACCACCACTGTATCAAAATGAGCGTCCTCATCTGAATGCAAGGTATTCCAGTAGCTTACCGCCTTTTCCCAGTTGTCGCCTGTGGGGGCATAGGGGCGACCTTTGACATAGTCAATGGTTTTGTCATCTACCGCCACAAGCCCAACCCTTGCCCCACCTTCAATCGCCATGTTGCACACTGTCATACGCCCCTCTATGGACATATCGCGAAATACCTGACCACCAAACTCAATGGCATAACCTGTACCACCTGCTGTGCCGATTTTACCGATGATGGCAAGCACCACATCTTTTGGGGTAACGCCCTTGCCAAGTTTACCGTCCACACGCACGAGCATATTTTTCATTTTTTTGGCAACCAAGCATTGCGTTGCTAAAACGTGCTCAACTTCACTTGTACCAATGCCATGAGCCAGACAGCCCAATGCCCCATGCGTGGCGGTATGACTGTCCCCACAGACCACCGTCATGCCCGGCAAAGTCAAGCCCTGCTCTGGCCCTACCACATGAACAATACCTTGACGCTCATCATTGATGGTAAATTCAGTGATGTTAAATTTTTGGCAGTTTTCATCCAAAGTCTGCACCTGTATGCGAGAAGTATCATCCTTGATGCCAGCAATGCCTTCGCTACGCTCTTTGATGGATGTGGGGACGTTATGGTCTGGGGTGGCGATGTTGGCAGACAATCGCCAAGGGGTGCGTCCTGCCAACTCCAAGCCTTCAAATGCTTGGGGGGAAGTTACTTCATGTAATAGCTGACGGTCAATATAAATCAAACTTGAACCATCATCACGACTTGCGACCAAATGGTCATCCCAAAGTTTGTCATAAAGCGTTTTGCCTGCCATTTTATGCTCCGTTTGTTTTTTAACTGTCAATGGACTGGGTGTTTTCATTTTATGCAATTATATCATATTTTAAAAATAAAAATAATTTATAATTTTTATAAATATTATAACTTTTTTCTTTATAAAATCACCAATAAACCATGTCTGCCTTTTACTTCTGGGTAAATTTTTGTTATCATACCCCAAAACCATTGCTTGTGAATGTTCATGAAAATACTGCCTGAAAAACAATTTTTAATCGCCCCATCCATCTTATCTGCCGATTTTGCTCGCCTTGGTGATGACACACAAGCGGTGCTTGATGCCGGAGCAGACGTGGTGCATTTTGACGTCATGGACAATCGTTATGTGCCCAACCTAAGCTTTGGTGCAATGGTTTGCAAGGCCTTAAAAGATTATGGCATTCATGCCCCAATTGATGTGCATTTAATGGTCAAACCCGTAGATGGCATGATAGATGCCTTTTTAAAAGCGGGGGCGGACATCATCACCTTTCACCCCGAAGCAACAGAACACATAGACCGCAGTTTACAGCTGATTAAAGACGGTGGAGCAAAGTGCGGACTGGTTTTTAACCCTGCCACGCCACTGCATTATTTGGATTATACATTAGATAAACTTGACCAAATTTTAATCATGAGTGTCAATCCTGGCTTTGGCGGTCAAAAATTTATTGATGGTACGCTTGACAAGGTGCGTGCAGTACGTCGTATGATAGATGAGCGTGGGCTTGACATTCGCTTGGAGATTGATGGCGGTGTCAATCCTGACAACATCCGCACCATTGCAGATGCGGGCGTGGATATGTTTGTGGCAGGCTCAGCCATTTTTAACCAACCTGATTATAAAACCGTCATTGATAATATGCGTGATGAGCTTGCTGGCTCAAAATTTGCCCAATAATAACCCATTCACTTTAACAACAAACACACGAACATGAGCCAACAGTCCACTTCAACCAACCAACCAACCACACCCCCAAGTCTTGTTCCTTTGGGACTAACCATCTCTTTGGCAATTTTTGCTTTGATTTTGGCGTGTGCAGGCTATGGTTTTCGCTTGCTTGCAGGGCATGATGTGGGGTCGGTATTACGTCATGCGTTGGTGGTGGTATCGTTTTTTGTGATTGTTGTGCCATGTGCATTTGTTGGTGGAGCAAAGTTGATGAACACATTTAAGCACACCAACATCCAAACCAGAAATGCCTTAACACTTGGACTTTTAATATCCTGTGTGGCGATTTTGACCATCATGGGGCGGTATAGCTGATGAAATTGACAGATATTTTGCCTGATAGCCTTGTTCCTAAGGACATTCCCAAAGGTTTAATTTTGGCTTTGATTGTCATCATCATGCTCATGAGTTTATCGGCTTATCGTTACGGGCAAGGCAATGGCGTACAAGGGATTTTACACGTTTTGGAAAACTGGGTGCTATATCTGTTTTTAATCCCAAGTTTTACCGCCCTTGTCAGCATGCCAATAAAATACCGTGATGACAGCTTTGATGTGCGTATGGCATACTATTTAGGTATGTTTGTGGGGCTACTTTTTATGATGGCAAAGCTTCGTTACTGGCGTTGAAAACCCAAAAAAATAACCCCATTAAAATGACATCTAAAATTTGATAGGAATCAGCATGACAAAACCCATTCATGACAGCTTGCAACGTGTGCTTGATGCGTCAGGTCAAAGCATGCAAGACATCGCCGTGCTACTTGGTGTGTCAGTAGCAACCGTGGTTCGTTGGTCAAAACAAGGCATTTCACAAGCAGGAGCAAATAAACTTGGTCAGCTACTGGCACTTGACCCTGCTTGGATTTTGACAGGTGAACCTGCCACCCAAAAAGTCAAAATCCAAAAGCCAAAAATCATGACCAAGGAAGCCTATTTGGAGTTTGTAGAAACAGATAAAGGGGCATTTGTTTTGCGTGAAGTTGGCGATGATAACCCTTGGGTGAGCATTGATTTTTCTGATAAAATCAAAGAAATGCTTGGTCAAGAAATGCTACAAATGATGGGACATCACATGATACAAGCAGCCATCGCAAGTTTTATGCAAAAGCAAATGAGCCAATATCACGCCCACGTCTATGATGAGACGCCCACACATTTTAGCTGATGACTTTTTACGCGCACAAATTTGCCAAAATCCGTCATACAGCACCACAATCACTAAATGCCAAATTTACGCCACAACCAAATAATTAAGCAGCTTCATGACCAAAACCCAAATCCAACACCCCAAACCTAGCAACAGACCCAAAAAAGCCCTCATCTGGATAGATCTTGAAATGACAGGGCTTGACACCCAAAAAGATGAGATTATTGAGATTGCGACCATCGTTACTGATGACCATCTTAATATCTTAGCCGAAGGTCCTGTCTTTGCCATTAAAGTGCCTGATATCATCTTAAATGGCATGGACGAATGGTGCACTCGCCAGCACCGTGAATCAGGGCTGACCGACCGTGTTCGTCGCAGTAGCATTACCCTTGCCCAAGCCGAACAAGCAACCATTGAATTTTTATCAAAATGGGTGGATAAAGGCACATCACCCATGTGTGGCAACTCCATCTGTCAAGATCGCCGATTTTTGGCACGGCAAATGCCAGCACTTGAAGCCTTTTTTCATTATCGTAATTTAGATGTATCTAGCATTAAAGAGCTGTGTTATCGCTGGCGACCTGATGTGGCTCATGGCTACCAAAAAGGTGGCACACATTTGGCATTAGATGACATTCGTGATTCTATCCGTGAGTTACGCCATTATCGTGAGCATTTTTTTAAATTACTAGATTAATACCTGTCAATGTTTAAAGCATTAAAACTCATCATCACCGTGAGCATTGTGTCGCTTGCGGTGTTTTTTGGTTATCAAACCCACACCGAACCACAAGTTCGCCACAACAGTTTGGCCCACCGCTTGACCCACCCTACTGACACACGGGTCAGGTATCGCATTGGTGATGTGGACGCACGTTTTGGGCTGACACACGATGATGTTAAACGATTGACCGCCGAAGCGGTACAAATTTGGCATGATGGCACAAATAAAGAATGGTTCATCTATGATGATGATGCCAAATTGACCATCAACCTAATTTATGATGAACGTCAAATAGAAACCAACGCCCGCCAACAAATCAAACAAAATCTTAACGATTTGCACAATCATCACCAGATGAGTTCTGAAAGCCTACAAAAAAGACACCAACAGCTCAACGCCCAGTTTCACGCCCTAGAAACCGAACTTGATTTATGGCACAGCGACTATCAAAAGACCATCAATCGCCTAAGAATCACCAGCGATGACCAAGAACGCCATGCCTTAACTCAAAAACATGAACAACTGCTCACCAAACAGCGTCTCATCAACGAAAAAATCAATGCCTATCAAACTGCCCAAAACGAATTTAATCAAGCGGTGGATAAGTTTAATGCCCAAACCAACAAACTAAACCAAAGCATAGACCAAGCCAACGCACGCCTGACTGCACGAGAATTTCACAAAGGCGAGTTTAGACATGGGGGCGATACACTCATTAATGTTTATGAATTTGAAAACACAGACGAGCTTAGATTAACCTTGGCACATGAGCTGGGTCATGCCTTATATCTTGACCATAATGACGACCCAACCGCCTTGATGTATCCTTATGCCCAAAAACAGCAATTAAAGGATTTTAAACTAAAACAAGCGGACATTGATTTGCTTGAAAATCGGCAATTTTATAAATAATCCATTTTGTCAAACTCACCTACGCTGACGAATGTAAGTGATGATGGGCAGATTGACCTGATGTGTGGCATGATGTGCCTGCATGGCTTGGGTGATGTTGGTGATGATTTGCTGTGCTTTTTGTTTATCAAAAGCACTGACATGGCCAATCACGCTTTTGTGTTTTTTATAGTAGCGACCATCATCACTAAAACTTACGTGATACAACACCACTTTATACCACGTTCTGCTAAATGCACCCAGCTCTACATGATAAATATTATCAAAACTTAGCAAAGTTTTTTGTTTGTCAGTAAATTTTAAAATACACGCCAAATGGTCTTGATGAATGATGAGCATTTTATTGTGATGTTGCCACATGATGACATGGATAAACAGCAAAAACAGCCCAAACCCAAAAATCAGCACACAAGCCACCAACACAATCAGCACGCCAAATACAGAACCTTTGCCATCAAACAGTCCAAATATGGCATTCATGATAGAAAAGGCAAATACACCACCAATAAATACAATCGGTAAATGCTGAATAAGGATTGCCCCATCATCAAAATCATAAGCCACAGGAAGCGTCAAAGGTGCCGTAGCCACGCATTCATCAAACACCGCAAAACCATCTTGGTGAATGTTGATGGTTTTGCCGTCCATGCCTGTTGGTATGTCTGTCATACAAGCTAGGCAAATAATTGCTTAATGTCGTCTGTCCCAAAACGGTATTCTTGCCCACAAAAACCACAATCAAGCACTAATGCCCCACCATGAGCATTTGCCACTTGCAAGGCTTCATCTTGCCCCAGCTGAATGATGGCTCCTTGGCTTTTTTGTAAAGAGCAAGTGCAGGCAAAATGCAGGGCATTGACATCAGGCAGCACCACATCTTCTTCATGGTACAAACGATAAAGTATCTCTTGGGCAGGCAGCTCAGTCAGCTCATCTTTTTTGATGGTGGCAGTCAGCATGGTCAGCCTGTCCCACAGGTCAGGGTCATTGTCTTTGTCTTTGTCGGACTGGGGCAAAAGTTGAATGAGTAAACCGCTTGCGGTGGTCTCGTTGGTGGCAAGTTTAATGATGGTAGGGATTTGGGCGGATTGCTTTTGATAATGAGCCAAACACTCGCCCAAATCATCACTCACACGCTCCACAATGCCCTGATAGCTCTCGCCGTGTTCAGGGTGAATGCTGATAAACAGCACGCCTTTATCCAACAGAGCAAAAGCATCTTGGGCAGTATGAGCGTTTTGCCAAATCATCTGTTCATCATCATGTATGGCACTAAATCCTGCCAAAGCACGCACCGCTCCTGTGGTGTCGCATTCTGCCATGGCAAAACGAAAAGGAGCATTAGGGTCAGAATTTTGTAGTTGAATGGACAGTTTGCCATGTATTTTTAGGGTGCTAATCAGCAAACTTGCCGAAACAAGCATTTCACCAAGCAAAGCTTTGAGTGCCTTAGGATAATCTTTTTGGGAGATGACCGTAGCAAAAGCGTCTGTCAAATGCACCACATCACCCCGCACAGGTGAGTTTTCAATAAAAAAACGTTGGCGATAATTGTCAAAATAAGTCATAAGTTACCTTTACATAAACAGATTAAACAATAAAAAGATGGACGTTTGATGGGGATTTATTCTAAAATATAAAGGTTTTTTAAGGATAAATCATGACCCCAACACAGCTAACAACCCTAGCACAGACTTGCCCTTATGATTTTTTTGGTATGATAAATGCGATGGCAGATGATGATGGATTTTTGGCGACAGGTGGCGACCTACGCCCTGCCACTTTGGTCAGTGCTTATCTTGCTGGGGCATTTCCTTGGTATGATGATGAGCCGATTTGTTGGTGGTCGCCAAACCCCAGATGTGTCATCTATCCAAAACAGTTTCGCCCAAGTAAATCACTGGTTCGCACCACCAAAAAATCTACTTGGACACTCACCACCAACCACGCCTTTGCTGACGTCATACACGCCTGCACCCAAGCACGCTCATACAGTCAGTCCACTTGGATAAACGATGACATCAAACACGCCTACACCACCCTACATCACATGGGTGTGGCGGTAAGCGTGGAGATTTGGGAAAATATGCCCCACCAAAGCCCGCTCATTGGCGGACTATATGGCTTACAAATTGGTGGGGTGTTTTGTGGAGAGAGTATGTTTCACAGACAAACGGACGCATCAAAAGTCGCCTTTTGGGGTCTGATGGTGCTGTGCCAAGAAGCTGGTATTGAGCTTGTGGATTGTCAGCTTGAAAATCCCCACTTGATGAGTTTGGGGGCAAATTTAATGCCAAGGCATGAGTTTTTAACATTACATCACACAAAAACCTGCCTAAATACCCCCATTCTTGGCTCAAAAACCACTCATATTGCCATCAAGGACATCAACACATTTCACAAACTCTTGTCTTAACTTTAAGCCAAAGTTAATGCTGGTGTCTCCATGCCTTGCTTGGCATAAAATTCATGCACAAACTCATCAAATCGCTCTTCTTCAATCGCCGTACGAATGCCTTGCATGAGATTTTGATAATAGTGCAGATTATGAATGGTGCCCAACTGAGCAGATAGCATTTCACCACACTTGTGCAGATGATGCAAATAAGCACGACTAAAATGCGCACAAGTATAACAGTTGCATTCGTCATCAAGTGGGGCAGTGTCATGGCGGTGGACGGCGTTTTTAATTTTAACCGCCCCTGTACTGGTAAATAAATGTCCATTTCTAGCGTTACGAGTGGGCATGACACAGTCAAACATATCCACCCCACGGCGTACCGCTTCTATGATGTCGCTAGGCGTGCCTACCCCCATCAGATAACGTGGCTTGTCTGATGGCATACGATTTGGCAGATAGTTGAGTACTTTTATCATCTCGTCTTTTGGCTCACCCACCGACAAGCCACCAATGGCATAACCATCAAAATTCATATCAACCAATGCATTTAAAGACTGCATACGCAACTCTTCATACATACTGCCTTGTACAATACCAAATAAGGCATTTTTATTACCAAGTTTGCTGTGCTCATTAATGCACCGTTCACCCCAACGCAAAGAAAGCTCCAAGGATTTTTGAGCTTCTATCTGTGTGGCAGGATAAGGCGTACATTCATCAAACTGCATGACGATGTCACTGTTGAGCGAATGCTGGATTTGCATAGAAATCTCAGGCGATAAAAACACCTTTGCGCCGTCCACAGGTGAACGAAAATGCACGCCTTCTTCGCTGATTTTTCGCATTGCCCCAAGACTAAATACTTGAAAACCGCCAGAGTCGGTCAAAATGGGCTTGTGCCAACCAATAAAATCATGTAAGCCACCAAACTTATCAATCACCGCCGTGGTTGGGCGTAGCCACAAATGAAAGGTATTACCAAGAATGATGTCCGCCCCAATGCCATGAATGTCTCGTGGCAACATACCCTTAACCGTACCATAAGTGCCAACAGGCATAAATGCAGGGGTCTGCACATCACCATGAGTAAGATGCACCGTGCCACGTCTTGCCCGCGTGCTGGTGTCGTTTTTGTGTAGAGTAAATTTCATACATACCACTTAATCAAATTTGGGCGTATTGTAACACAGTTTTTTAAGCAAAATCACAATTTATACCCACCACCAAATCAGCCAAACAACACATTTGACAAAACACACAAAACACCATCACACAAACAGCCAAACTATCTGTGCAGGTTTTCTATGTCTTTGGGGCTTAATTTTAGCTCACTTTCATCAACAGGTGTGGACTGTATCACAATCTCAGGCACAAAGCGAATTTGTAGCTTAATCTGACGCTGTTTAAAGGCGTCATCAGCCAATGCTTGAATGTCTTTTTCAAGCAACAATGCTTGCCTGCTATTGGGCGTGTCCACGCCTTGAATGACCGCACGCACAATGGTGGTTTTGTTTTCTTGGGTAAAACTTGTAGATAGCAGATAATTGGCTTGCTGTTCAATATGCTTTTCAATTAATTCGGTGGTTTGACGCTCAAAATTTTGTTGGTTCATGGTGTGTTTAAAATTAACCGACAAATAAGCACCAATGATGATAAGCAGTAATAACACCGCACTATTACGTTTTAAAAACGTTCCTGCCTGCCCCCATTTGTTGTCAGTCTCATCATCAAGCACTCGGCGAAAACCAGCAAACCACAACACCAACGCATTGGTAAACTGAATTGCCAGCATATTGGTAATCGCCAAAAGCAATGCACCCATCGCAAGTTCCCAATGCCCTGCTGATAACAAAATGCCACTTGCTGTTAAAGGTGGTACAAGTGCCGTTGCCACCGCCACACCGACCACCGCCACCGATAAATTTGGCGATACCATGGCATAAGCACCCGCCGCACCACCTGCCAATGCCACCATCAAATCCATCGTGGTTGGGGAAGTACGCGACATAATCTCTGCGGTGCTGACATTTTCAGGATACAAAAAACCAAGCACCATACCCACCGCATAAATGACAAGCACACCACCCACCAAAGTCATCAAAGAACGGCGTAATAAAGAAAGCCGAGCATCAATCACCGCCAAAGCTGCCCCCGTGATTGGACCTAACATCATGGCAACCAACATCGCCCCAATGACCACCGCAGGCGAATTGGCAAGCAATCCATATCCTGCAATCACAGCAGATAAGCCATTCATAATAAAAAACATTTTGGTTGGCAACGCCCCAGCTTCTATGCCGATACGCACGCTTTTGTGGTCTATGGTTTTTTCACTGTGCTTTTTGGCAATAAGCGTACGGACAATATCCGTATGTTTTTCTTTATCTTTTGTGTCATCTGTATCGCTGATGTCTTGGTCTTGGTCAGTTTTGCTGATTGACTGAGCTGATGGCTGAACAGGCGTTGTATCATCAGACTGATTAGCAGCAGCTTTTGTGCTGATGGAACTGCTCAATTCATTCAAACCAGATGGCGTATTGCTTGGTTTGTGATGAGTGGTTGTGGGCACATCGTCTGTTTTGGCAAAGTTCGCCTGATGAGACACAAACACCAAAGAGCGTACACCATCAAATGGCACAAAACTCAAATGATGGTATTGTGTGTTGGTATTTTTTAGGTTGGCATTGCTAGACAGCTCATCATGCACCGCTTGAACAATGTCATCAAGTTTGTCATCATCAATGCCATGTTTTTTAAGTTCAGCCAGCTCATCTTGGCTAAATGCCACTTCGTCTTTTTTAATATCGTCAGTCATGGTATTTTGTTTGGTTCATACGTTAAAATCATCAATCTTATGTCATTTGTCAGTTAATTGACCAAAAATTACTTATGGGCATTTATCCAACAACATCGCATCACCATAGCTAAAAAAGCGGTATTGCTGACCAATGGCATGAACATAGGCGTGTTTGATGTTGTCTGTGCCTGCAAAGGCAGAAACCAACATCAACAGTGTGGACTTGGGCAGGTGAAAATTGGTAATCAGTCTGTCCACCACCCCAAACTCATAAGGCGGATAAATAAATATCTGTGTATCGCCACGAAACTCGGTCAGCAGTCCGTTCACGCGGTGCAAATGAGCAGTCTCCAACGTGCGAGCAACGGTCGTTCCCACAGCGATGATTTTTTTGCCATTTGCTTTTGCGGCATTGATTTTATCAGCAGTTTGTTGGGGCAAATGAGCGTATTCGGCATGCATGACGTGGTCGGTCAAATCATCTGTTTTTACAGGAGCAAATGTTCCTGCTCCAACGTGCAATGTAACAAAAGCAATATCCACGCCTTTATCTTTTAAAATCTGTAAAGTTTTGTCATCAAAATGTAAACTTGCGGTAGGAGCAGCGACACTTGCTTGCTTAGCGTCATCACAAAACACCGTTTGATAACGCTCATCATCAGTCTTTGTGGCAGTGCGTTCAAAATATGGCGGAATCGGCATTTGTCCATACTTATCCAAATCAGCCAAAATCGGATTGACAAATTGCAAAATAAATAAATTTTCATCACGCCCACACATGGTGGCACTCATCGCACCATCAGCCAAGCTGACCGTTTGCCCCATCTTTAAGGCACGGCTAGACCGCACATGACAAGCGGCGATATAGCGTTCATGGTCTGTGATACGCTCCACCAAAACTTCCACCGCACCGCCTGTGTCTTTTTTACCAAAAAGTCGTGCTTTCATGACTTTGGTGTCATTTAACACCAATAAATCCCCTTGATGTAACAGACTTGGCAAATCAGTAAAGCACAAATCGCTCAGTTTATCGCCTTTGACGTGCAACAAACGAGACGCTGAACGGGTGGCTAGTGGATAACGAGCAATCAGCTCATCAGGCAAATCATAGTCAAAATCTGATGTCAATATCGGCATGGCAGTATCTTTTAAAAAATTGCGTATTTTAACAAAATTTTAACGCACCGCCTACTGTTTGTGTTGATTTGATAACGGCATCTATTTGAAAAAACGCCACAAAAAGCGTATGATATGCCAAACATAGCCCAAGGTCATCTTATGCTCATGAACATCCAAAACACTGCCAAACGCCCAACATCGCCCCACCCCATTTTAAATTTGGGTTTTCGCATATT